>JAJFLC010000001.1 GCA_021772895.1 Mariprofundaceae bacterium
ATTGACAGCGGTGACGCTGGGAACTGCATCAGCGACAGATCTTGTGGATGGTGTTGTGACTGCAACACCGGATGTAACCGGTCCGTTTGCAGTGGGTGTGCACACGATCACCTGGTCTGCGACGGATGCAGCGGGTAACACGGGCACGGCAGTTCAGACGGTGACGGTGACTGATACAACGGCTCCGGTGGTGACGCCACCTGCGGCAGTGAGTGCGGAAGCGACGGGTGTTATGACGGTCGTGGCCCTTGGCACAGCCACTGCGACAGATCTTGTAGATGGCACGGTTACGGTGAGCAGTGATGCTCCGGCAGGCGGATTTCCGCTGGGTGTTACGATTGTGACATACACAGCTACAGATACAGCCGGTAACACA
This sequence comes from Mariprofundaceae bacterium, assembly GCA_021772895.1. GTDB lineage: Bacteria > Pseudomonadota > Zetaproteobacteria > Mariprofundales > Mariprofundaceae > WSZY01. Next base: position 377 of record JAJFLC010000001.1, read on the forward strand.
GCCACTGCAACACAAAGCGTCACGGTGCAGGATACGACTGCCCCGGTGATCAGCGGTACACCGCTGTTGGATGTGATTGCTGAGGCGACAGGTGCAAATACGCCGCTTGCATTGACAACGCCTGTCGCGACGGATTTGTTTGGTCCTGTATCGGTTACAAACAATGCACCGGCATCTTATCCGTTGGGCACAACGGTTGTGACCTGGACGGCAACCGATACCAACGGTAATGCATCAACAGCCACGCAAAACGTGGTTGTGCAGGACACCATACCGCCGGTGATTACGGCTCCAGCAGCAGTGACTGCGGAAGCAACCGGTGTTGCGACGACAGTTACGATTGGTACGGCAACTGCGACAGACATCGTGGATGGTACGGTTACGGTGAGTAGTGACGCCCCTGTGGGTGGTTTTTCGCTAGGCGTAACGACAGTGACGTATACAGCAACAGATGCAACAGGCAATACAGGAACAGCGACTCAAACGGTTACTGTGCAGGACACCATACCGCCGGTGATTACGGCACCTGCAGCAGTGGCGGCAGAAGCAACCGGTGTTGCGACGACAGTTGCGATTGGTATGGCGACTGCAACAGACCTGTTTGGACCGGTGTCGATCACCCATAATGCACCCGTGTCTTATCCGCTGGGTACAACGGTTGTGACCTGGACGGCAACGGATACCAACGGCAATGTTTCAACAGCCACGCAAAACGTGGTTGTGCAGGACACCACACCGCCGGTGATCACCGCACCAGCAGCAGTGACTGCGGAAGCAACCGGTGCTGCGACAACAGTTACGATTGGCACGGCGACCGCGACGGATCTGTTCGGGCCAGTATCAATCACCCATAATGCACCCGTGTCTTATCCGTTGGGCACAACGGTTGTGACATGGACAGCGACCGACACCAACGGCAATGCATCAACAGCGACTCAAACGGTTACTGTCCAGGATACCACACCGCCGGTCATCACGGCACCTGCAGCAGTGACTGCGAATGTGCTTGATTTGATACCTGTTGCGGTCGCGATTGGTACGGCGACAGCCACAGATATATTTGCAGTGACGATTACAAGTGATGCGCCTGCGACATTCCCGATTGGTGTGACAACGGTGATTTGGACCGCAACGGATGCCAGTGGCAACAGCGCAACCGCGATTCAGCTTGTTACGGTGATACTGATAGACAGCGATGGGGATGGTGTTGTTGATATACAGGATGCGTTCCCGCTTGATCCGGCAGCATCATTAGATAGCGATGGTGACGGTTTCCCCGATACATGGAATGTGGGCATGACAGCAGCCGATTCAACCACTGTTCCACCTTTGGTTTTAGATGTTTTCCCGACCGATCCAACGGAGTGGTCTGACCTGGATGGTGATGGCATCGGTGACAACGCCGATCTGGATCGTGACGGTGATGGTTTTAACAACGATATTGAGATTCAGGTGGGCACTGACCCGAATGATCCGTTAAGCGTGCCTGCCGACCTTGATGGTGATGGCATCCCCGACCAGCTTGACCCGGATATTGACGGGGATGGCGTACTCAACGCTGCCGATGCTTTCCCGACTGATCCGACAGAGTGGTCTGATCTGGATGGTGACGGGATTGGTGACAACGCCGATCTTGATCGTGATGGCGATGGTTTTAACAATGATATTGAGATTCAGGTGGGTACTGATCCGAACAGTGCATTGAGTGTGCCTGCCGATCTTGATGGCGACGGCATCCCCGACCTGCTTGACCCCGATATTGACGGGGATGGCGTACTCAATGGTGCCGATGCTTTCCCGACTGACCCGTATCGTTCATTTGTGTTGCCAAATCTGAGAATTACCACGCCGCAGACGTTGGTTACGGTTGCGAGCTCTCCTGTGCAGGTTTCAGGCACGCTGGATGATCCGACTGCGATCCTGACGATTAATGGCGCTCCGGTATTGCCCAATGCTTCCGGAACATTTCAGGCGGCGGTTACGCTTGTTGATGGCAGCAATATCATTGTGGCGCGTGCAGTGGATACGGCGGGCCATGAAGTAACCGATTCGATTAGTGTCTATCTGGATCAGACACCGCCTCATATGACGATTACGACACCAACAGCAGGGCAGGTTGTGCGTACGCCGACCATCTCCGTGGGCGGTCTGGTGAACGATATTGTGCGCGGTACAGTCTCTGCATCTCAGGCCAATGTGGTGGTCAATGGCGTGACAGCCACCGTGAGCAATCGCAGTTATGAGGCCAGAGGTGTTGCGCTTATCCCCGGTGATAATGTGATCACGGTTTCCGGTTCCGATCAGGTGGGCAATACCGGCACAGCATCAATTACGGTGCGTTATGAGCCTGTTGTCGGCGCGAAAATAGCGAGTGTTGCCGGGCATGATCAATATGCCAATATCCGTACAGCATTGGCACAGCCGCTACAGGTTCGTCTTGTGGATGCAGCAGGTCTGCCTGCTGCGCTGAAAGATGTGGTATTCAGGGTGGTGCAGGGTGATGGCAAGATGGGTGCTGCGCCGGGCACATGCAGTGGTCAGGCGATTGTGGCTAAAACAGACAGTTTCGGTGTGGCTTCAAGCTATTTTATGCTGGGTTCACGGGCAGGCAGTGGTAATCAGCGGGTGCGTGCCACGGCCGTGGGTTATGACGGTGAAATCATCTTTACCGCATCTGCCTTGCCAAATCCGGGCAATAAACTGAGCGTTAATTCAGGTAACAATCAACGCGGAGCGGCAGGCATGGCGGTTGGATTGCCATTTGTTGCCGTGGTGACCGATGATGGTGGCAATGTGGTGGCCGGTGCTGCGGTTGATTTCAATGTGGTGGCCGGTGGCGGCACGTTTGATAATGGTACGGCTTTGCACAGTGCTCTTACCGATAGCGATGGCCGTGTGTCGGCCAGGTTTACGTTGGGATTTGAGCCGGGTTTTGATAATCACCGTGTCACTGCCACGCTTGTAGGCACACCGCATACAGCCGGGTTTACAGCCTCTGCCCTTATAGCAGGTGCTCCGGGAGCAACCAGCATTTCAGGTGTGGTACTCGATAATCAGGATAATCCATTGCCAGCGGTCACTGTTCGTGTGGATGGCATACAACGTTCCGCTGTCACTGATCCCTATGGTCACTTCACCATCACACAGGTGCCGGTTGGTCCGGTACATCTGATAGCCGATGGCTCGACCACCACGGCAGTGGGTGAGTGGCCGACATTGAGCCAAAATGTTATCACGGTTGCCGGTGCAGATAATCCACTGCCTGCTCCGATCTATATGATCAAACTCGATACTGCGAATGCGGTGACGGTGGGCGGTGTTGATGTGGATTATACACTGGCTGCGGTTCCAGGCTTCAAGCTGAGTGTCAAAGCCGGTTCAGTGACCTTCCCGGATGGTTCGAAGACAGGTCAGTTATCGGTGACAGCTGTGAATGCATCGAAAGTACCGATGTCACCACCGAATGGTATGCAGCCGCAGTTGATCGTGACGATTCAACCAACAGGCGCAGTGTTTGATCCGCCTGCACCGCTGACGTTGCCCAACGTAGATGCCCATGCCCCGGGTGCTGAGGTTGAGATGTACTCTTTTGATCACGATCTTGAAGAGTTTGTCGCCATTGGTCTGGGTACAGTGAGTGCGGATGGTGCTGTGATCGAGTCGAACCCCGGTGTGGGTGTGGTCAAGGCCGGCTGGCACTGTGGTTCTCAACCTGCGGGGGATGGTAATACCTGTAGTTGCTCTGTCTGTAAAAAGTGTGCAGGCGATGGGTGTGTGGATATGAATAACGAAATGCAAAGCGACTGTGTTGCTTGCAAAAAAGGGAACCCCTGGAACCTGAACGCTGGATCAGTAACTCCGACAGCATGTCAGGTATGTGATGGAAAAGGCGGCACACAGGCCGCGCAAAATAATTCGACTTGCAGAGGGGCAACAGCCAATGGCGCACCGTATACAGGGGTTTGTCAGCAAGGCGTATGTGAATCTCAATACGTTGAAATATACAATGGAGTAAATGTGATGGCGAATAACGGTAAGGCATTTATTGATGCTGCGCCTGCTATGCCAGCACTTACAGCGCGTCTTGTGGGTGGGGATTTAACAGATTCAGTAATTTGGGGCATTGCTCTGGATTACGCTAGAGCTGGTCAAAGTTTAGGAAAGGCAGTTACTTTGACTGGTGATCAAAAATTGGATCTTAGAGCAGTAATTGGCTCGGTAAGAGGTGGTGATTTAACAGTGCTAGCAACGGTGAATGGAAAAAATAGCACGAAATCGATTAAGATTTATGGCAAAAACCCATCGGAGCCTGATGCTCTAGCATATGTTAATATACAAAAAGGGGGGCATTGGTATGCGCCTGCGATTGCTAGACATGAATCTCGAAGCGCGACACAAGGGCGAACATATATGCAGTTTAATACGCTTACTTCAGTGATTTCTCCAGGAGAACCTAATCGATCTTCGGATCAAATTGGTTGGGGCATTATGCAGGCGACGAATCCACCCCCTACACCTGTTCAAGTTTGGGACTGGAAGACCAATGTGAGGCATGGAATTAATGTTTTGAACTTGAAAAGAAATGGAGATAAAGGTCTTCCTTCAAATGTTCTAGCGAATGGCTATACAGCAACGGCTTGGGGAACGAAGCGATGGGTGAATCGTCAAGTCACGCAGCAGATGATGGATGCTCCTAATAAAGAGTTGTTCTTAGAAAATCTTAAATGGGGAAAAATTACTTATAAGGCGACGAGAGTTGGGCCAGATATCAATAATTATTTCTCAGTAAGCGAACTTGCAGCTAATTCTCCAAATGTAATTGATGCATCAACCATTCTGGCTTTTAATGGAGGAACATCTACAGGAAAATCTCTTATTGGTTGGCAGAGAGCTAGTAAAAAATGGCGAGTTGATAATCCTTCTACCAATATAAACAAATACGTGGACAAAATTAGTGATGAAGTAAAGGCAGGAGAATTACCGTGAATAAGTCATTGTTGTTGGTAATTAGCTTAATATGTTTCCCTTTGTTTTCATGGGGAGGGGATGCTTTCGTAGTATCAGGACAGGGTGTAGGTGCTGAAAACCCTACCAATGATTTACGAATTTTTCGGTGGCAGAAAGACAAGAAAAACCTAAAACTCGAAGAAAAAATTGAGTTTCCAAGAACTGGCATTGGCGGAATATATGAGTTAGGGATACTTCATGATCAGCGGCTGTTTGCAGTCATTGGAGGTTGGTCTCCCGAATTAAATAAGGCTCCGTTGACAGTGCTGAAATTTCAAAAAGGAAAAATTATCAAGCAACTTTACATGTTTGACTTAAATCGCCTGTTTGAATTGTATTTTCATCAAAGTGGGAAAGTTGCTTTACGACTATCTCATCCTTGGGAGTGGCTGCTGATTGATCCAGAAGTTGAAAATGATAAGGGTGAAATAATCACTAATAAAGAATTCTATTGGGATGAATTGGTTGGATTGCATGCTTTTTTTCAGTCTCTTGGTGATGTAAATCCGGCTTATCTGAGTATAGAACCTTCGGGAGAAGCGAAGCATTGGTTTAAAAAAACATCGGCCCAATTTGCGCTTAAAGATAGACTTAATGGTTTTTTCGATAATGCATCTGGAACAATAGACATCATAAGAAATACGCCATCAATTATGGAAATGACGATGTATGATTATAACTCCGAGAAGGATACGGTTGGTTTGATTATATGGGATAAGATAAAGGATCTGTGGGTTTATAATTGGATTCCAACGATGCCTCCTGCTTTAGTACTTGCTGTTGGAGAGTTCGTTGTTTTTCAGGAGTTAAAGGGAATTGGAAATGATCAAGCTCAAACAGGCAATTTTGTATTTTATAATATAACTAAAAATGACATGTTCAAAGCACAAGTTGGGCAAGATAGTGAGGTGTTTGATATTGATGATGAAGGTTGGATTTTGTATCGAGCTGGCGATACGCTCTATAAAGCACAAATTCAGAAAGATCATTTGAGTGAACCTGTTAAACTTGTAACCGACCCTGCTATTACAAGCGTTCATTGGGGTCTATGGGCTGAAGATGATCCTTTAGCGGTAGGTTCCGAAAAAGTCACTTCAGATATGCCTGTTTGGCAATATCTGTTAATTGGAATTTTCTTATTAATCGCAGTGATTATGTTTGTTCGTGGCCGCCGAAAACGTTCGGATGGGCAGGGCGATTGATGAATTTTACCCAGACAACGACTTGTCCTAAAGTGGTTAGGCTGAATTCGCGTAACAACCAGCGCGGTGCCGCGGGTGTGGCGATAGCCCTTCCATTTGTCACAGTTCGTGTGGATGGCATCCAGCGAGTCGGTGTTACTGATCCCTATGGTCACTTCACCATCACCCAGGTTCCGGTTGGGCCTGTGCATCTGATTGCCGATGGTTCAACCACCACGGCAGTGGGTGAGTGGCCAACGCTAAGTCAGAACATCATCACGGTTGCCGGAGCAGATAATCCACTGCCAGCCCCGATCTACATGATCAAACTGGATATTTCGAATGCGGTGACGGTGGGCGGTGTGGATGTGGATTATACACTGGCTGAAGTCCCCGGTTTCAAACTGAGTGTCAAAGCCGGTTCAGTGACCTTCCCGGATGGTTCGAAGACAGGTCAGTTATCAGTAACAGCCGTGAATGCTTCAAAAGTACCGATGTCACCACCGAATGGTATGCAGCCGCAGTTGATTGTGACGATTCAGCCAACCGGTGCAGTGTTTGATCCACCAGCACCACTGACACTACCGAACGTGGATGCCATGCTCCGGGTGCTGAGGTTGAGATGTACTCTTTTGACCACGATTTGGAGGAGTTTGTCGCCATTGGTCTGGGTACAGTGAGTGCGGATGGCTCGGTGATTGAGTCCAATCCCGGCGTGGGTGTGGTCAAGGCCGGCTGGCACTGTGGTTCTCAGCCTGCGGGGGGTGGCGATGTAGGCGGTGCATGTGTTCCAGAGGGTAGCATCATTAATCATGTGCTGGATACTGTGCCAGCCGCGATTGGGGGCAACATCACACTCTCAAGAGGCAAGACGGTTGAATTTAGCACGAGCGCTGAAATCAAAGGAAAAACCCCTGAAAGTTGTTCACCAAATATTAATTATTCATGGGATTTCCATGATTATAAACTGCCTAGGAGAGGGGCAACGACAACGCATACCTTTAACCGTCCCGGAACTCATAAAATCACGGCGATAGTGAAGGGAAGCTGTAAATGTCCGGTAGAGTCGCTTCAAACAATAACTGTGACAGTGAGTGAACTTGAAGTTAAGTCTTCAAGTGACCCTGTTAGTAATGCTGTGGGTTCGTTTGTTGTTGCACCATCGACAACTGTGGCGACGACTGGTGGAAGAAACCTTGGCTGGGATCCTATTATAGTAAAATATCCTGGAACACTTGGCCCCGGTGAGTCTATTGTCTGGAAAGTTGAGGCGATGCAGAGCAATGATTCAAAGGCTCCTCTGTTCAGAGGCTATGGTGGTGTTGAAGTGTTGCCCCTAGCGCTTGGTGGTACAGGTGTAACGGGTAGCGGCTCCGGGTATTTTGGTGCTCCATGGAAGAGTGACCTGAGCAATATCGTGACTACGGTTAAATTTTTGCCGAAACCGCCGCTGCATTTGCCTGCATCTTATACTGGTGGTTTACAAAATGCTTCCGTTGCCGGCACAAAAGGAATAGATAAATATCAGCGCAATCCACAGCTTGCCTATAAGATTTCAGCAACGATTTTGCCTACAGTCAAACCGCTTGTATCGATAATTGTTCGGATGGATGAGAAAGATATGATCCGACAAGAGTATATTACACATCTTGCATCGGCACCTGCCTCTGCGAACGATGTGAAGGTTCCAACGCGTGCACAGATTGTGAGCTGGGCATCATTGGGTGGCATTGAGTGGGGCAGTAATGGTGTTGGATACCCTTATCCCTATCAATATGTTGTGAATGATGGAATGCAACACATGTGGACCTTTTATAAATCGGAATTTGAAGGTATTCCCAAGGTTGTGCCTTTGAGTGATCCTTATGCTGGGATAAGAGATCCGAATGGCCCCAATCCTCCGCCATTCCCTGGGTCAATCACACTTGAGGCAAATCAGACCGCAAGGGTGACCAGTGCCTATCGTAACCCTGAACGGAATGAGTTTTTCTCCACAGCCTCAGCAAGCAGGCATATGTTAGGCCGTGCGTTGGATGTCAGTGTGAATAATATTGGCGGTTATGGAACACAGTCACGCGGCGCTGCTTTTTATAAAGCATGGGAAACGATTCATCGCTTAACCCCTTTACCAGCGGGGGGATATAACCCAATACGAATTACAGGAACACCGGGAACACCGGGGACTCCAGGCACATCGACAAGTGTACCATGGGCAGACAGGTGGGCGCTGGAAACGGGAAATGCTAAAGATATATTAGTTAATAATTCGGGGTGGGTGACGCAGGTGTATAATAAGGTCACAAAACAATATGATGATACGTTCTATGCGGAAGACATTAATCAAGATGGTGTTCTTGATGGTTACGAAGCTACAGGCCATTTGCATATACAGGATAATCCAAACCAAGGAGGTCATCTATGAAGACAAGGTACTCAGCTGTTCTTTTGGTTTTGCTTTCGATAGCTGGATTTTCTATTGCTCATGCTGGGCCTGCTGAAGAATGGCTCAAAAAAACGCAGCAATCAGAAGGTGATGAACCTCATACAATAAGTGAAATTGAAGAGTTTTTAAAAATTGCCGATCCTATCGTTAAGGAGGGATCAGATAATCCTGTTTTTTGGTATGTATTAGGTATTTATAGCAAACGGCAGTTTGGTGATTATTATAAGAAAGCTAAACACCTTGGGACATATTCACCAGCTAACCCTGAGTCACAAGCTTTAGTAAAAAAATATTCATTTTACTATCGTAATGCAATAGATGCCGATGATAACCCTGATGCGCCTGTACACTTAGGTGCTGATGAGTTGATCTCTATAACAAATACTACATTGATGGATTCAGATGTTGTTGAGCGTAGCTATAAAAAACAGTTGGAGCTTGCTCAAGCAGGCAAGGCCGATGTTGAGAATGAGAACTATGAGTATACGACTTACGAGTTTCTTCTTGAAAGTTATTCGGATCAGAAGAATCCCGAAAAATATATCGAAACGATAAATGAAATGATTGAACGATTTCCAAACACTTCCCGGATGGAAGAGCTGCTTGAATATAAGCGTCAAGCCGAGGTCGCGATAGAGAAGCGAGACCGTGAAGCAGCAGGTATCACAGACCAGCAGGATGTTTATGCCGTACCGGAACCCAAGGCGGTTGTAAAAGAGATAGCTGTGGTGAAGAAGGTTCCACAGGTTGAGCAATCCACAACGCCGACGGTTGAAAAGAATGGTTTGAATCTCTGGCTGCTGATCGGTGGCGGTATTGTGTTGCTTGGCGTGATCGTGCTGCTGATGCGCCGGAAGAAGAATTAGGAATGTCAGAGGAACAGGAGGGTATGAGATGGGAATGCTGAATCGAGGGGCTGTTTCACTGGTTGCTTTACTGTTTTCAGTTGTGAGTGCAGAGGCTGCTGTGCCCTCTGTGACGCTGAATGAGGATTGCACCGTTCATGTTTTGAATCGGAATATTCAGGTACAGAAGAATGGTGATTGGGCGATGCCGAATGTACCGAGCACGATGGGTAAGATTCGAGCCCGTGCTACATGTACTCAGAATGGCGTGATACATCATGGCCAGACAGATTATTTCACTGTGGTTGCAGATGCTTCAATCGATGTTGGCGCGATCACGTTTTTGAATCCTGAACTGGTTCCCAAATCGATTGCTTATCAGAGCAGTTCATTTCTTCTCACCTCAGGCCCAAATACCACCTTGAATTTACAGGTCACTGCGAAATATGCAGATACAACAAGCAAAGATATCACAACCGATCCGGGTATGAACTACCTTAGCAGTAACCCTGCGATTGCAAGCGTGGACCCTTACGGTCTGGTAACAGCGATTGCCAATGGCAATGCGGTGATCACAGCGAGGAAGGATGGACGCGTGGCACTGGCTTCTATCCGTGTCAGTTTTTTTGGTGCTGATACGGATGGCGATGGTATTCCTGATGAAGCAGAGATACTGCTTGGCCTGAACCCGAACGATCCGATTGATGCAGTTGAAGATCAGGATGCGGATGGTTTGACAGCACTTGAGGAATATAATCTTGGCACGGACATTTTTAATGCAGACAGTGATGGTGATGGTATTAAGGATGGCGTTGAAGTATCCGGTTCCAACGGTTTTGTAACCAACCCTCTGTTGAAAGATACGGATGGTGATGGCTTGTCAGACAGTCTTGAGATTCAGGTGGGTTCGGACCCAACCAATGGCGCAAGCACCAACCTTACCGCAGCACTCTCCGGTATCACGGTTACACCGACCAATGCAACGATTGTATTCAATACGATTGATGGAGAAGCGAGCAGACAGTTGACTGTGACTGGTCAGTTGATTGATGGCAGTACGATTGACCTGACCGCTACGGCCCGTGGCACGAGCTATGCGACGAGTGATTTGAATGTTGCCAGTTTTGGTGTGACAAGTGGTCTAGTATTTGCCGGCCAGACAGGCACTGCGACAATCACTGTTACCAACGGAACACATCAGGCCATGGCTTATGTGCTGACCAAGGCGTTTACGCCGCATGTTGTCTCTTTTCTAGCACTTCCTGGAGTGACCAAAGGCACTGCAAGCAAAAATAATTACGCTTACCTTGCTTCAGGAACTTCAGGTGTTTCTGTCATTGATATATCGAATAAGGTTGTCCCAACGCTGGTGAATGTGGTCGATACGTATGGCGATGCCAGTGATGTTTTGATTGATGGCAATTATCTTTATGTTGCAAATGGTGCGAATGGTTTAAAAGTATATGATGTAGCTAATCCACCTGCTCTTCCTCTTGTCGCTTCGCTAACAGTTCCGGGCTATTCGCATGATTTGGCTATTTCTAATGGATATCTACTCATTGCAGCTGGTTTAGAGGGATTGCAGGTTATTGATGCCCGTGTCCCTTCTCAACCATCTGTTGTGGGTTTATTGGCTGGTGTTGGGAATGTGGTGGCTGTTGATGCTCAGGGTAATAAAGTGGTGGTTGGCGTTGATGCATTTGTTGCATCTGTTGATGTAACAAATCCTGCGAACCCAATCATCATGTCTCGCGTTAATGTTGGTGAAGTGGAAGATGTTAAGCTTTCAGGGAACCACGCTCATGTTGCAGTTGGAACGATGGGTTATGTTTCGGTTGATGTCTCTTCACCGTCCAGCTTAGTGCTGGGCGCAGGCGTTTATCTTGAAAATACGCTTGGCCTGGCTGTCGCTGGAAATCATGTGTTTGTATCAGGTGGTCGCAGTAGTACCTATGCATGGTACAACTTCGGTCTGCCATATATAAATATTACCGATCCTCAGACACCGGTATTTCAGGGAACGATTGGTAACCAGCCTGTAGCTAAATATTTTAACCCTGTAAAAGGTTCTTCAGTTTCAGGCTCTTTTTTATTCGTACCGTCAGGCAGATTAAATTTTCCGGTGAAAGGGTTGACAATATTTCAATATGCGCCTTTGCGTGATGTGGCAAATCAACTGCCATCGGTGACTTTAACCAGTCCAACACAGGGGGCACCTCTTGCCTCAGGAGGCAATGTAACGTTGAAGGCGGCTGCATTGGATGATGTGGAAATTGTCTCCGTTTCATTTTATGTGAATGGCACATTTATGGGGGCTGTTGCATCTCAACCTTATGAGATGACTTACCAGATACCCGTTACCTATACAGGTGGCATAACACTAAGTGCGGTGGCGCAGGATATTGGTGGTAATGAATCACGGGTCGATATGCCGTTTCAGGTAGTATCGAACACCGCTCCAACAATTGGATTGATTGAACCTTTGCTGCCAGCTTCTTTTGCCGAAGGATCAACCCTTCGTATCGCCGCATCGGCTGCTGATCAGGAAGGGATCTCTCAAGTGGACTTTCTTGTGAATGGTATGGTTGTTGGAAGCGATACAACTGCGCCGTATTTGTATGACTATCAAATCCCATACAACTATTCTGTAGGGGGAAATATTCAGGTTTCCGCACGTGTGGTCGATACTGTTGGCGTTACGGTATTGACCTTACCTGTCAGCGTGAATATCACAGCAAACTCATTCCCGACAGCATGGATTTCATCTGTATCCAGGGTAAAATGGGCGACTGACCTGATGATTAAGATTGAAGTGAGTGCTTTGGGAAGGGGGGTGAGAGTCCGGCCGAGAGTCGAATTATATGTCAATGGGTTGTTAGTAGGTACAAATACATACTCTGGCTTTTACCCATTTCCTTTTTATTATACTCCATTAGTATCCGGGCCAATTTCTGTATATGCACGTGTTTATAACCAGCTCGGAAACTTTACAGATTCGCCAGTGCAGGTTTATAATGTAGTTTCGCCACCTACACCTACAGACACATCGCTTTCTTCGATTGATTTATCCAGGCAAAGTCAAGATGATATCCGCTTAAGTCATGGTTCTGTTATCGCTGCAGAGAGTAGAATTATTCTTCATGCTTTTTCTAATCTTGCCACAACCATTGAGTTTTATGAAAATGGGCAACTTATTGGTTCAAGCCAGCCAGTGAATGGGAATGCTTCATTTGCTTACAGTCCAACAACTCCTGGGGTTGTGAGTTTTACGGCACGAGGTGTTTCTCTGAGTGGTCAGGCCCAAATCTCTACACCCATCACATTGAATGTGACTCCGAATCAGCCAGCCACTATTTCAATTGCATCACCTTTAAATGGCACTTCTATTGTGGAAGGTACAACTTCAATCACGCTTCAGGCATTAGCCACAGATGATTATTTTATTCGTCCAGTTTGGGATCGCGTTAAGTTCTATGTGAATGGGCTGAGGGTGTATTCACCTATTACGAAATCAGGCACAAGTTATTCAATAAACTATGCTGTACCAGCTACTGCTGTTATAGGCCAAACCATGACGATCACTGCCTCTGTATTAGAGAAGTTTCAGGGTGTGTATAGAACTATAACCTCTTCTCCAGCTGTTTTGACTGTGGCGCCTGATCCTATGACATCGGTTTCAGGGCGTGTGGTTGACCGAGATGGAGTGGCTGTGAGTGGTGCTTTGGTTACAAACAGTTCTAATTCACAGATTACAAAATCAGCAACTGATGGGAGCTTTTTGTTAACAGGTTTACTCACAGGAAAAGGTGAAATTTCTCTTAAAGCAAAAAGCCTGGTTGGTGGTTATCTATTAGAAGGTAACTCTGCAGCCATATCCCCTGTTTCAAATGGTGTCATCAATTCAGGCGACATCACGCTTGACAGGCTATCAGTTGAAAGTGAAAAGCTGCATGGTTTTAAAGCTATATATTCTCATAAATCGTTATCCTTTCCTACGTTGGATATTTATGGAAATCTCCATGTGATAAGCCTTAATAAGACCGCTACGCGTGGCGAAGTGGTTTACAGTATGTCATCACCACTTGGTCAAACTTTGATTTCAGAGACAGTTCTTGGATTCTGGTCAGGTGATTTATCAAGGTCTCTGGCAGATTCTGTCAGCCTGCAATTCGATCAAAGGGGCAAGCTGAATATCGTATGGGATCAAATAGTATGGAATCCAGTTAAACGGGGGTTTGACTCTGAAATTTGGTATACAGTTATTGACCCGTCGTTACACCCTCGGGATGGAACGCCTGCTGTACCTGCAAACATTACTGTTTTGACTCCAATGATGGTTTCATCTAATGATGGCCTTAAAAGTATAAGTCCGTCTTTGGCTCTTGATTCATCGGGATATGCAAATATTGTCTGGTTGGATGATATTGTAGAGCCTCTATTGGGTGGTGTGGGAAGCATACGTTTTATTAAACTGAATGGTTTGAACGGGCTGCCCATCATTTCGGAACGTGCATTGAATTCAGTGCTTGGGAATCACTATGATTCGCTTAAAACGGTTATGGATCAACAGGAAAAAATCCATCTGGTTTGGCAAGAAAGTTCTCAAACCAAATATTCGATGATCAATGCTATTGATGGTGCGGTTATGATTGCACCGTCAATAATTAGAAACGCGCAATCCAAAATCCGATCTCGTTTGGCTTTTGGGTCAGGTCAACTCCATATTATTCAATTATGGTCCAGGGGAGGAGAATATATCCGGATCAATCCATCATTGGCAACGCAGGATGGCTCCGGAGTTGCGTTAGGCCAACTGGAAACTTTTTCGGAAGCTTTATTATCAGGTAATCTTAATTGGCATTCAAATGGAAATATTTTTGTTGATAGCAGTGGTATGTCACACATTGTTTGGAAAATGGATAGTGACACGTTTGTCTATCAGCAATGGAACGTTGATGGGGTGAAAACATGGGACTACCCTAAAAATTTAGGGCGTTCTCCTTATATATTGGCAGGGCAGAGTGTTGATGGAGGCATGTATCTTTTATATGATGCCTTTTTGAATAGATTAACGGCAATATGGGGAGTGCTGGAAAGTCCTCATACATGGGGATGGCAGGCAGGATCTTTCGGCATCCGCACGCGTTCTTTTCAATTTGCTGCCAATGCATCCATTCGTGGGAATGTTGTTCATCAGAATGGCAGCCCCGCTTTTGGCTCCCGGGTTGTGGTTGGCTCAGGGTTTGATTCCAGTGTAACGTCCTCTAATGCCCTGGGAGTTTACTCGACCCAAAATGTTTCATTATTTTTTGGATCAGACGCTCATGTTTCAGCAACGAATCGTAATAACGCAGCCAGTTTTTTAGGGGATAAAAATTTACTTCTTTTACCAGGCGATAACATGATTGTGCCTGACATCATTTTGGCTAATACGCCTCCTGTTAAATATGAAACAAATTTGGGATATCGAACCAGCATCAATAGTCTTGATAAAAGCATCCCCATTCATTTGCCTGAAGGGTTTAGCTTTCCTTTCTTTGGCAAAGAATATCATCATCTATATTTGAGTTCGAATGGGCGAATACATTTTGGATATAGTGATTCGAGGAGATCAAATGGCCTGAGTGATTTTCTTCTTCAGCCACAGATTGCACCGTGGATGACTGATGTTGGAATTGAATATAATTATGGATATATCTATATTAATGACAGCATACCTGGAGAGATTGTCATTAGCTGGAATGGCGTGCCTAACTATCGCAGTTCGAATAAAGATAATAATTCTTTTCAAATAATACTGCGTGAAACGGGTGAAATACAACTGGGTTATAGTCTTATGGATAACTGGTATGAAGCTGCATCGACAGGGTTATCTGCTGGCCCAAGCGCCCCGGCAACTATTTTGGCAACAGACCTTAGCCAGGCTAATCTCATTGGAGGAAACCAGCAGGTTGTTTATGAAACGTTTGCCCGGAATACTTTTGATATTCGATATTCAATGCTGAACTTTATACCCAATGTAGAAGGCGGGTATGATATGAAACGTACACCGATGGACAGGATTCCCTTATTGCCTAATGACTGAGTTCAAAGGCTGATTACGTTTTTATTAATGAACGGTGTTGCATGGTTTGTTGTGAACAGAGTTGAAAATGGTAGAGGACACGAACCTATAAATATCTCGACTTAGGTGGACAGTTTATACTGTTATACACTAATTTAGGAGTCGAGAGCCATGAATCGCAAAGCACAACATGATATTGAATTGGAGTTCATCAAACCAGGACGCCCAATGCAGAATGTTTTTATCGAACGTTCAATCGCACCTATCGCTAAGGCGTTCTACGACATGCATGTATTCCAAACATTAAGTGAGGTTCGGGAGGTCACTAATTTAGAGGAGATAATTCGAACTGCTTTTAATCCTTATGCCACATCCATGGCCCTGATGTTTTCAAGCCTCAGGAAGTGAACCAGGGGAAACCTACTGTGCCGTTACATTAATTGATGAGACTAAGAAACCCATACAAATAAACAAGCCCTGAAATATCTCATTATTTCACACCAATAAATAATGAGATATTAGTTCAATTTGTTGCAAAATTGAAAGTTATCCGCTATATATTGTTCTATGGGCAACCCTGTAAGAAAGATTCCTCATCGGACTCGTGGTGTTCGGGGCTATTTTTTTAGCTTGAAAAATGATCGTAGAGTCGATTATGAGTCGTTGAATGAACAGAGCTTGATGAAAGTTTTGGAGACAACCCCTGATATTGTTTCGTACTGTGAACAGCCACTTCGATTAGATTTTAGGTGGAAGGGCCGGATGTATCCATACACTCCAGATGTTTTGTCCACAGATATAGCTAGCTGTTCCACTCTTTATGAAGTTAAGCCTGAAGAAGTTTTGAAGAATGATGATGGTAGACTCGCTGCAAAGTTTGATGCTGCAAGAGAGTATTGTCTGGAGCGAGGGTGGATATTTAAGGTTGTGACGGAAGCTGTGCGTAAAAGCCCTGAGTATCATCGGGCAGATTTATTGTGGCCACATTTAATGAACCCAAATATTGATGAAAACTATGCAGAGACAATTTTTCGAAGGGTAAGTGATGCTGGCGGAGTAAGACTTGCCGATGTTGTTGAAAAAATTAACTGGGCGGACCCCAGTTATTGCGCGCTTCTTCATTTAATTGGTAAGGGCCGACTGATTGAAAGCTCATTCGGGGTTTTTGATTCAAATACAGATATTAGGGCGTTCACTGGTCATGGCGGATAAAAAATCACCCTGGCTAAAAATGGGAATGAGTCTTTGGATTCATGAAACAAAGTTTAAAGTAATTGACTGCAGTAACCCCAGAAACTCTATTTTAGAGACTGAAGCGGGTAATCGTTCATCTCATGATGTTGTAGCGCTGTTTTCATCTGGACATGTCAAATTAACAGATACCAAGCATGACGACACTTCGCGTATTGCTGAACTGTCAGTTTCAAGTGATGAGTTGGAACGAGCGAATGCTATCGCCAAAGATTTTGATAATTTACCTCATGAGTACGGCAAGCTTGGCCTCGCTATGGCTGATTTGGAGGCAAAGTATAAAGCGAGTCGCCCCACACTTGCTCGCTGGAAGAGAGATTATCTGGCTGAAGGTGTGCCCGGGCTGTTTCGGCAATTTGGAAAAAAAGGTGGTCCAGGAAAAAAACGTTTAAACCTAACAACTGAAGCAATGATTCAGGCCGATATTAAAAAGCTTTATCTTGTCCGAACACCCAAAAGTATGGATGAAACAATTCGCCTTATCCGTAGCCATTTTGCAGCAGAGAATATGAGTCCTCCAAGCGTTGGTACTATCCGCAACCGAATAAGAGCGTTGTCGGAGAATGAAGTGCTAAAAGCACAAAAGGGAAGTTCTGTTGCGAGAGATCAATTGCATGTTTCACAAGATGAGCACAGGGCATTTCGACCACTGCAAGAAGTACAAATCGATCATACCCCTATTGATCTTCAACTTTTATCAAGTGAGCTGCGACAACTAATTGGTAAGGCTCAAGTTACGCTTATTCAGGATGTGTATACCAGAGTTATTCTTGGGTTATATATTGGATTAGAGCATCCATCGTTCCTTAGCGTCGCTAATGCGCTACGTGAGGCGATCTTTACAAAAGAGGATGTGCTTGCGCAGTTTGATTTAAGTGAAGATGCATGGCCGACATATGGTTTGATGGAAATGCTGCACAGTGATAATGCTGTTGAATTTGATGGGCGACAAATGGATCACTTCTGTGCAGTGAACCGTGTAGAAAAACAATTCCGTCCGATTGGTCATAAAGAGTATGGTGGGCATGTAGAGAGCAGCATAAAAGCTGTTGTTAAACATGTTCACTCATTGCCTGGAACCACATTCTCTAATATTCGTGAGCGTGGTGATTATGGTTCGGAGCGCAATGCTCAAATCGATTTACAAGAATTAAGAAGAATTGTTTATCGCTGGGTAGTGAATACCTACAATCGAAAAGAGCGTGATGAGCTGGGTGGATTGTCTCCACTGCAAATGTGGCAAAAGGCAATAGATGAGGGTTGGAGTCCAAGGATGCCAGTTAGTTATGATGACTTTCGGTATTCCCTGTTACCCTATGAAGAGAGGCGTATTTCTCGTCATGGTATCAGTCTTCTTGGTTTTAAATATAGTGCGCCATGCTTGAGGCATTGGCGAGCCAGAGAGAAGGCACGAGAGAGAAAAAAATATCGTGTTTATTATGATCCGCTTGATATGCGCCGGGCAGACTTTGTTCATCCGGACGGTAGTGGAGTCAGTAAGATTTCATTGATAAGTCTTACCAGTGAGAGCCCAATTTCCCTTGAAGAGTTGAAAGCCGCGAAAAAGAAGTCTGCTCGTTACCCCAAAGCAACACCAGATTTACATCTCTCTTATCAGGATGAAAAAGCTGTTCTTCAGGAAGCGGCCAAGAAGAATAAAAAAGCACGTAAAATGCTTGAGCAAAGAGCTGATTCGAAATCGCGTGCTCAGGCTGATGATCTTCATGAAGGGGAAGGGTTTGGTTCCGGGATTGATTATTCACGCTTGCCTGACTGGGCGAATACAGTTGATGAATCATGATTGATTATGATGGTCTGCTGCGAATACAACAGGTTCAGGAAGAGAGGTGGCAGCCTCATCCATACGCAGTCAGAGTATTGGAAGAGCTAGAGCTTGTGTATCTGCAACCGAAAATTTCAGGGGCACCTATAGGCCGCTCTATCATCGGATGTTCTGGTGCAGGCAAGACGACAGTTCTTAAGCATTTTGTTGAAGGGCACCGGCAAGATAATGGTTCATGCCCTCCTCTTTTTATCAACACCCCTCCAGGACCAAACCTGAATTCTTTGCTAACCATGATTCTTGAAGAGGTGAATGATTTCAAACCGGGTGCAAGAACCGCATCAGAAAAACTGAATCGAACGCTTCGTATTTTGGGTGAAATTAAGCCACCGATGATTATTTTTGATGAAGCCCAAAATTTGGCAGAAGGCACGGACAAACAATCACGAAATTGTGTTAATGCTATTAAAACGATTAGTAATAACTTGGGAATTTCAACCATTATGGCAGGAACCGGCGCTTTGATTCCAGTGATTAATTATGACGATCAGTATGTACGACGTTGGCGACCGGTTAAGTTGGAGGTTTATCCAGAATGTCAGGAATTTGTTGATTTAGTTAATGCTCTGGTCGTTAATATACCTCTGAAGAAGCAGGAAGGCTTTCTTGCCCCTACTGCCTATCAAAAACTCCATAAATACAGTCAAGGTGTAATTGGGCTGCTTAAAGAGGTGTTGATTAATGCCACTGCTGAAGCCATCCGAGATGGGTCTGAGCGCCTGACTATTAAACACATTCGGCCAATCATGGATATTGATTGATGTAGCCCCATGACTTTGGCTGTTCATCTTGCACCGTTACCAGACGAACTGTTGAGTTCCTGGGTGCACCGCACATGCCATGCTAACGCCACCTCACTATACTCTTTGCTTTGGCATCATGGTTTAAAGTGCTATGCACAAGTCGATTTGGATCAATGTAAAAATAGAAAGCTGTTACTTTGGTTGGCCAGAGAATTAAAACACCCAGAAGGTATTTGTGGTGTGCGAGATATGAGTCTCCTACCTGTTTTAGAAATGGAAAAAGGGTTTCCGCATCGGAGCTGGATTCGTGGTATCGACAGGCGCGCCTTTAAATGGAGGTCCTTTCGATATTGTCCCGTATGTTTGTCAGAAGATGAGCAACCCTGTTTTCGACGCTATTGGCGATTAGATTGGTATGAAATTTGTCACCATCACCAAGTTCAAATGTTCAATGCATGCACTTCTTGCGAGGCCCCTCTAATATTGCATCGTGTACGATGGCACAAGTCGCACCTTGCTCGTTGTTATTCGTGTGATGCTGATTTGAGATACGCGCCAAACAGAGTTGTTGCGCTTGATCAAAGCTCGATGAAAGCGATAGATGATCTTTTCTTTCTGATGGACCATCGAGACAAGAGAAAATATGCAGCGATTCATTTTCTTGAGGCCTTTCTGGACCAATGGAGGCGAGTTCAGGGGGTGGATGAACCGGTTGAAGCGCTTGAGACTATAGGGGTACATATTGATGTTGGGTTTGCCTATTCTTCCCCAGCAATGTTTTTGGCCACAGCAGCACACGAACTATGGCAGTTGGATAAAAAGTTGTTAGGGAAATTCATTTCAAATCATCGACGCTGGTTCAATTTGGCAGTTCGTGATTTTCAATGTCCTGCTGTAATGCATCCATATTACAAGTCATTAAAGTGGTCATATGATTTAAATGCTGAAATCATCAACCAAGCAGCCAATGAGATAAGCAAGACGGGCCGGGAGCCTACTCCTGCAAGAATCGCCAGAAAAATCGGATGCCATGTAAGTCGGGTTGAAAATTTTTTAAATGGATAAATAACCTTTCAATATTAAAGAGTTGGGTATGTTGGCATTTTTCATGTTAAATATTGGCTGAGTCCAAAGGCCCCCGCAATCTACAATATGATCCTAAAAGCGGACATTCGGTATTTTTACACCTTCACGAAGGAACAATAAGAACAGCTTTATCTTTTGCTATGCCAATAGTGGCTGTAGCTCCAGCGTTGAAAGATAAATAATCCTGTTCAACACCATCGCTGAAAATTATTCCATTCTCAGCCATCTTTGAGGTGATTGTGATAGAGAACCCTGAAGAAATTAGACCGTAAATTAGATTTGTCTGTGTGGCCTTGCTCGGAAAAGGCTCCCTAACTGAGTACACAAGATTATCAGAATCCCATGGCAGCCTTCCACCATTGGCAGGCATGACAACCTTTCCACCAAGAGCTTCCACTACTCCTACAGCACCAGCATAAACTGAGCGCAACCAGCCAGTTGAACCAGCACCCGTCGAGATAATAATCCCACTGGACGAGTGCTCTTCATTTTTGTCGCCAACGGCGATCTGATAGTGAGCTGAAACGTGTGATTTGGCACCAATGAATAGGTCATTGAATCCAAGAAGACGCTGGTCATCCTGTAAGCGGGCCTCTGCCATTGTCACATGCCGGAACAAGGCATCTCGCCCACATACTTTATGAACAGCCTCGCCAAAACTATCGACAGTATAGGGCAGTAGCACACCATCTATGCTCTCTGGGTCTGGATTTACAGCAATCATCGGCTGACCACTCAGATATTTTGCAGTGTTGACGACCAAACCATCTTGTCCAACAGCTACCACAATATCTGTTTCGTTAAATGCGTAACTGGGAAGAAAATCCCGATCAATCACATGGCTATTCAGTCCTTTTGGAATCAGGGCTCGTATCCTATCGAGTATGCGGTGATATCTATCATGAGCAGCTTGAATAGGTGAAAAGTCCTGACCTGCAGATTCTAGATAAAAGCGTGCCTGAGCAGCCGTGGTGAATCGCACGATAAGCTCTTCGAGAAGCGTTTTTCGTATGACCACCACGGCCTTTTCGTAATTTGTCTCGGTCGTCGGATAATTAGTCATCTGACTTTATTTTATCCTGCTTGCCAACCCATGAGACCAGTTGACTCAACATGTCGGCACTCAAGTTCAAAGTACCAATATCCCCTGCATTTGCAGCCCACTCTTTTAAAGCCAGACCAACCAATGCTTGAGGAGGCATACTGCTATATGGATTTAACTTCATTTCATCAGCTTTTGCCTCTGCTTCAGCCAGCGTCAGGCTATTTTGCGCCTGCGTAGTGACCAGCTCCTTACGCTGAGCCTCTATTTCAATATCAGTGCTCATTTCACTCTCTTTCAATTTACGCTCCTCCTCCAGCGCATTAGCTCGACGATCATAAATCGCCATATCAGCTCGTTTTTGAAGCTTCTCTCGATAATTTGCTTCCAGAGCTTTGCGCATTTCTGGAGTGGCGCTAACAGTGGTGAAGTGAAGCGTTTCAATGATAACACCCAGCCTTTTTATGTCGGCATCTTCGTTCATATTCTGAAGAACAGCGGAAGCCAAGGTTTTTACCTGTGTTAATGCGTTCTCCAAAGACAAAGCACTGACACCATTTCGTGTATACCCCTGTACTGTGTTGGTAATACGCTGGGTTAAAGCATCCGGATCTTCGCTTTTATAGCGGTCATTGTCTGAATCTATAGTGAAATCCAGAAACTGTGCAGCTTGCTCCGGGTCAGTTAGTCGGTAGGTCAGTTGCCCCTGAATGGTGACTTCCTGAAAGTTCGCAGTTGCTTCTTTAAAAATAAAAGGGGCGTTCCGACTGGTGACAGGAACTTTGGCCAATGAAGTGTTAAACGGTGTATACCATAAGGATTTGCCAACGCCGTATGATTTGGCTGCTCCATCACGGTAGCCGATAAGAAAATAATTGG
The DNA here is from genome assembly GCA_021772895.1 of Mariprofundaceae bacterium. GTDB lineage: Bacteria > Pseudomonadota > Zetaproteobacteria > Mariprofundales > Mariprofundaceae > WSZY01. Next base: position 22,761 of record JAJFLC010000001.1, read on the forward strand.
GTTCACCTTTATAATATCTAATCAACATGATTCACCTCCTTTATTTGATGATTTCTACTTTTCCTGGTTCTTTCACCCGGTACAGCTTGGCTGGGCGATGGGCTCCAGAAGATTGCATCTCTCCAGTCTCTTCAATTCGTTCGAGTGCTAACACCCACTTTCTGAAATTTCGTTTATCCACCTCAGCCTGAAGAATAGTTTCATACACATCTTGTAATGCACTCAAAGTGAATTGCTCCGGCATGAATTGAAATGCGATGGTGGAATAGTCCAGCTTGGCAGATAAACGTTGGCGTGCTGTCTCAACAATGGTCTGGTGATCGAAAGCTAAATTCGGAATTTCATCCATTGCGAACCAGCCCACAGCTTCGGCATCTGTTGCAGCCCTGACTTCTATTTTATCCGAAGCAATTAAAGCGAAGTAGGCCACTGTGATGACTCGTTCACGGGGATCTCTATCTGGGTTCCCGTAAGTGAAAAGCTGTTCGAGATAAACATCCGTAACTCCTGTTTCCTCTTCAAGCTCTCTTTTTGCTGCGATCTCAAGTGCTTCATTCAAATGCACGAACCCACCTGGCAGCGCCCAGCTTCCTTTAAATGGTTCACAGCGTCTCTTGATCAACAGCAGTTTCAACTGTTGGTCCCTTAGGGTGAAAATCACGATGTCCGTGGTTACCGCAGGATGTGGATATTCATATGTATACATGGACACCTCTATTATTCTGTATAATCACGTATGGTGTAATTTATACACGAACAATAGTGTGTGAATTACACTATGTCAAATGTTGACGCTGTAACGAACAATGTACTGTCCTTCCTTATGTGTCTTGGACTATGAAAATATCCCTAACCATCCCTAACACTGAATACAAGCCCTTTGTATAAAAGGTGTTATGGACAGAGTTGAGATCACTGCTGATGCTTGCTTGGGTAATATGTAGGCTGCAAGAACTACACAAGGTTATGCAGCATAAATATGTGTAGTTATTTTATGTTGGCGCAACTTGTGAGTCCAAGGCTTATAAAAACAATGTTTTAATTTGAAAGTACACCATAAAAAAGGGGATGTACTAATAAACAGCTAATTACTATTGTTCTTATGGAACTTTTCATAAGTTCCCTTCCTGTGGCCCTGACTTTCCCAAACCAAGTCAAGGCCGTTTGTTTTTCTACTTGAGCGTATTGCTTTATGCAAAGCCAGTTGAATGATTTCTTCAATTCAGCTGTTCAAGTGCTCTCTGAAGCCTTTCAATCTCTAATCTTGCAGTAGAGAGTTCTGTTTTAAACTCGATTGATATTTAACTAACCTTTTCCGACCGTTCGAGACCACAGTTTGGGCAATACATAGCACCTCATTACAAGATTGTAATATTACGCCGCGCAATATTACGCCGCGTGATGTTGCGCATTGGCTTATGACAGAGAAATGCAGATGTTGTTGAAATGGAATTACACAGGGTCGGACAAGCGCCGCTTTCCGATTCTGGCAAAGCTTACGTTGAAGCAAGTCGTTCGCTTTTTAAAGTCAAGATAGTCTTTAAGCAGCTAACGCCAACTTTTGAGCTGGAGTTATGCCGCCGATAGCCATATTAGGTCGGTCATTATTGTACGTCCATAACCATTTGGTTGCGTAGTATTGAACTTGCTCAATGCTCTTGAAGATATATTGGCTCAACCAGTCATATCGAACGGTACGATTATAGCGTTCAACATAAGCATTTTGTTGTGGGTTTCCAGGCTGGATAAAGTCGAGTTTAATATCATTCTTTTTAGCCCAGTCTTTGAGCAATTGACTGATATATTCAGGCCCGTTATCACTGCGTATCCGCTTGGGTTTACCTCGCCATTCAATCACCCGATCGAGCGCACGGATTATACGTATTGCAGGTAGTGAAAAGTCAGCCTCAATGGTTAATCCTTCACGGTTAAAGTCATCAATGACATTGAACAAACGGAAGCTTCGACCATCACCAAGTTGGTCATGCATGAAATCCATCGACCAGCATTCATTGATCGCATCAGGCACCATCAGAGCATCCGGTTTATCACGTTTCAAACGCTTTTTCGGTCTGATGCGCAAATTGAGTTCAAGCTCCCTATAGATGCGGTAAACACGTTTATGGTTCCATCGAAAACCTTTCACATTACGCAGGTACAAAAAGGATAGTCCGAAGCCCCAATTGATCTGGTTTTGCGTGAGACGAATCAACCAATCAGCAATAATTTCATTCTCAGGCTGTAACTTGGATTGATATCGATAACAGGCCTCACTTATAACAAAGGCACTGCAAGCAAGACGAATGCTTGCACAGGTTGTCGTAACGGCCTTCTGCACCATTTTTCGACGTTCAGAAGGCTTTACCACTTTTTTGCCATGGCTTCCTGAACGATTTCATACTTGAGACGTTCTTCAGCATACATTCGCTTCAAACGACTATTCTCAGCTTCAAGTTCTTTCATCCGGGCCATCATTGATGCATCCATGCCACCATATTTACTGCGCCATTTATAGAATGATGCCGAACTCATACCATGTTCTCGACAAAGTTCAGGGACTGGAACTCCGGCCTCTGCTTGCTTCAGAATCGCCATGATTTGGCTGTCTGAATAGCGTGATTTCTTCATGTAGAATCTCCTTTTTTTATCTTAATAGAAAATTCTACTTTTAACTCCTGTCATTTTTCGGGGGATTAGCCTAATGCGTGCAATGAATGCATATCTTTTATGGAAAGGTTGTAGTGGTTCAATAATTGCACAGGATTAGAAAAGGGTAATATTTTACAATTAGGAGATTACCCCATGAGTGACAGGAAACGAACTACATATACCCAAGAATTCAAACGGGAAGCATATATTAAGAGTCAGCAGCTGTAGCCTACACTAAGCTCATCATAACATTAATCTCATTTGAAATTTGAACCGCAGCCTCTAACACTTCTTTCTCTGTAGTAAAGCGCCCAAAGGCAATTCTTAGCGAGCTTTCTATTTGTTTGCCCGTGAGTCCTATTGCTTTAAGAACATATGAATCTCTTATTTCACCCGAATTACAAGCTGAGCCGGTTGATACGGCAATTCTTGGTTGCAATCGCATAATGAGAGCCTTTACATCAACTCCATGAAATTGAACATTTAAATTCCCAGGATGACGCTTTTTAAAATCACCATTAATCTGAAAGCTAACTTTCAAATTCATAAGCTCGTGCAAGAAGGTATCTCTTAATTTCAACAGCCTAGATATTTCACTATCTTTATTTTCCATCACCAAACAAACAGCTTTCGCTATGGAAGCCGTTAAGGCAGGTGATAATGTGCCTGACCTAAATCCATTTTGTTGCCCACCTCCATGTATAATGGGGGATGGCTTTATCCTTACATCTTGACTGATATAGAGAGCACCTATTCCTTTTGGAGCATAAATTTTATGCCCCGACAAACTCAACAGGTCAATATTATTATGAATAACATCTATATCTAAATATGCCGCTTGGGCTGCATCAACATGAAAAATGGTGTTGTGCTTTTTGCATAGTCTACCAATATCTATTAAAGGCTGACATGTACCTATTTCATTGTTAACAGCCATAATAGAAACAAGTAAAGTGTTTCTATCTATTTCTTCTTCTAAAGTTTTAAGGCTAATTATCCCAGATTTATGTACAGGTATGACTGCAATTTCAAATCCAAACAAATCACGTAGGTGATATGCTGCGTTTAAGACACATTTGTGTTCAATAGCCGAAACAATAATCTTATTCTTAGGATCTTTTTTTAACTTTGCAGCTATTGCAGTACCAATGATTGCTAAATTATTGGCCTCACTTGCTCCAGATGTAAAAATGATTTCATCTGGTAAAGCATTAATAAATGATGCTACATCCGCCTTTGCCACCTCAATAATTTCTTCTGCATCCCATCCCCACGCATGTTCAGAAGCATGAGGATTACCATAGATATATGAGTTAACATGTTGAAATATATCAGATATTTCAGGATCACATGGTGTAGATGAATTGTAGTCTAAATATATTCTTAAATCATTACTTAGCATATTTCACTCAAGTTCTTATTATTTGAAACCTTACTTTTTGGAAGAGCTAACCAAGAGATTGACATTCTTTATAACTGTAAGCAATCTTTAGCTTGGTTCAATGTTCCAAAGAAAGGAAAAAGTAATGCGAAATAATTCATACGAACAAGATTTCATCAAGCCTGTTTTTTCGGGGCATGAGACCTTCCCTTTAAGATATGGATGGCTAAAAAAAACATATGATGTCGTCTCTGAAGCTGAGCGTAACATGCTGGATGCAAAGGATGTTTTCAACTGTCCCGAGTCCGTATCTTCATTCGGCGTCGGTAAAAATATGGTTTCATCTATGCGTCACTGGGCCGTTCACACTGGCATCCTAGAAGCCAACAAGATTACTACGCAAGCACATGAAGTCTTATCTGATGATGGACTTGACCCATGGATGGAAAACCCAACTACGCTGTGGATGTTGCATTGGAAGCTAGCTCGTCAACCTAACTTGGTCACATATCATTGGTTCTTTAATTATTACAATGGTGGGATGTTTGACAGAAAATTCATCAATGATGAAGTTGATGAACTTTGTACAAATAAGGAGTGGCGTAAACCTTCATCCATCACCTTAAAAAGAGACGTCGAATGTTTCGTTCGCATGTATGCAGGGAAAGACCTAACTTCCCGCTGCTATGGTGACGAGTCAATTGAGTCCCCATTGTCCGAACTATCTTTAATCAAGCCTATGAACAAACAAGGTTTCTTTATCCCTAACCGAGGCCCTAAAGCAACCCTTAGCATAGGAATGTTTATGCTTGCCCTAGTTACTTTTTGGGAAGAATACTCAGCATCTGGCTCCTCATTGTCATTGGAGTCCATGCTTTATGACCCAACGTCACCTGGAAGAATATTTTTATTAGATGAGACTGGGATTTTAGAAAAAGTTTATGCCCTTCCTACTTTTTTTGCTGGAAAAATTGATTGGTCTGAAACAGCTGGGATGCGCCAGTTTACCATTGCATCAAACTCCAACTTATCTGAAATTAAAAACATCGCATCAAACTTAATGAGAACAGAGTACAATTAATGAAATCTGATAAAAAGATACACATTGGCCAAGGGTTTAAAAGATCAATTAACCTTCTAGAAGACCAATCAAACAAATCTATTCTTGAAAGTTATATTTGCCCTGCTTCATTAGAGCAAGTGCTATTTTCCATGGTTCAGCATATTCAAATGGGGCAAGCATCTTTTACTTGGACCGGGCCATATGGAGCAGGCAAGTCTAGCCTAGCTTTATTTACATCAGCCCTAGCTTCAGGGGAACTTAGCTTACATAAAGTAACATCAAATAAGCTTTCAAAACACAAAGAAGAAATCACCAGTTTTTTCAATTCTCATTTTACACGTCAGATTTTACCAATAATTGGCCGATTAGAAAACCCTATAAAAACTTTCTCTAAAGCCTTAAATATTGAAAATGACGTAGATACTATCTTTGCAAAACTAACAGCCGTAGCCAATGAAAACGATGGATTAATTATCTTTGTTGATGAGATGGGTAAGTTCTTAGAGCAGGCCTCTGCAGAAAGTGATGTTGACGTTTATTTCTTTCAACAGCTAGCTGAGCTTGCAAACCGAAGTAAGGGTAAAATTATTTTAGTCGGCATATTGCATCAATCATTTGCTGAGTATTCAAGAAACTTACCCAAATCTTCACGCGATGAATGGATTAAAATTCAAGGCCGTTTCGTTGACCTTTCAGTAAATGCTGCTGGCGAAGAACAGATTGAGTTAATTTCTCGGGCAATTGTTTCTAAAGATAAACCTAAAGAAATTTCTAAATCAGTCCGTGAAATTTCTAAGTTAATTGTAAAAAATCGACCCGCGAACCTAAATCACTTAGAACAATCTCTAAATAAATGTTGGCCATTGCACCCAATTGTCGCAGCCCTTTTGGGTCCGGTATCTCGCAAAAGATTCGGGCAAAATCAACGAAGCATATTTTCCTTCTTAAGTTCTGCAGAACCTTTTGGATTCCAAGATTTCCTTAAAACCACTGAATATTCGAAGGGCATATGCTACACACCATCTATGTATTGGGATTACCTTCAAGCCAATTTAGAAAGTGCTATTATAGCATCCCCCTCTTCAAAAATGTGGGCTATGGCTATAGATGCTTTAAACAAATGTGCTGTTAGTAGTGATCATGATTCTTCAATACGTGTATTAAAAACACTCGCTGTCGTTGACCTTTTTAAAGGTATTTCCGGGTTATCTGTGACTATAAACGCTCTAAAATCAGTATTCCCAGAAGAAAACATTGATGATATTTTGAACCAGCTGCAAGGTTTATCCCTCATCCGCTTTAATAAATATTCTGAAAGTTTTTCTTTATATGAGGGGAGTGACTTTGATATTGATGATGCTGTAAATGAAGCTTACAAACATATTACTGATATAGATTTCCAAAAACTACATCAAATAGCCTCTTTTCTGCCTGCCGTTGCTAAACGGCATTATCATTCAACAGGTGCCTTACGCTGGATGGACATTAGGCTTGCACCAGTTTCTACGATAAAATCTTTATCAGACAATAATGACACTCATTCTTTTGGAACATTCTCAATGATTATACCAAAAAATGAGACTGAATATACAAAAGCTTACAAACTTATTACGAACCCAAGGTTAACACCCAGCTCAAAACCTAAAATATTCAGTTTAGCTTCTGAGTTCGGAAAGTTATTTGAGTTCTCTCGTGAGTTGCTAGCCCTAGAATGGCTTCAAAAGAACTCCTCTGAGTTAAGTGGTGATAGAATAGCAAGAAAAGAAGTCGAAAACAGGTGCTCCTTAGTTTCTTCATTGCTAGGGCAGGCTTTAGAACACGCGGTTCATAAAGAAGTATGGTACCAAAATTCTACGCCTCTTGGGACGCTTACAGGCCTTCAAATGTCATCTCTGTGTTCAGATTTAGCTGACAGTATTTTTCATAAGTCTCCAATATTAAGAACTGAAATGCTAAACCGAAGTAACCCATCTGGAAGTGCAAACGGTGCATTAAATGCTCTGCTAAAAAGAATGGTACTCCACAAAGGTGAAGAAAGGCTTGGTATTGAAGGTTACCCTGCAGAAGGAAGCCTCTTTAAAATAATGCTTGAAGGTACGGGGTTATATTCCAAGGTAACGGATGAATGGCAATACATCTGCCCTGAAGGAGATTCCTTCAAACTTTCTGAACTATGGGACTTTACAGATGAACTTTTAATTTCCTACCAACAAAATTTCAGTTTAAAGGCTTTATATAAAAAATGGAGCCTACCACCCTTCGGTATAAAAAGTGGGTTACATGCATTCCTAGTAACAAGTTATTTATTAACTAAAAGAGGACATGTTGCAGTATATCTAAATGACACATATATCCCTGAGGTAGATGATTTATTTATTGACTACCTCGTAAAAAATACAGTCGATATTTCTTTAAGATATGTAAGTGATGATCAAGATAAAAAGATAATTCTTTCAAAAATAACTAAGGGATTATCGACAAACAAGTCTCTTAATTTAAACTTGCATGAAAACTCATCTCCTCTAGAAGTATCTCGTGAATTAGTCAAATTAGTAGATGATCTAAACCCATGGGTATTAAGGACTAGATCATTGTCCCCGAAAACCGCTAAGCTTCGTGAATTAGTTAAGACTGCCCATGACCCTAATAAACTAATTTTTGATGATTTAGCATCATTATACAATTTATATGAACAGCCTAGCCTAGGCATTAATGATCTGTCCTTATCTTTAGCTGAGCTTAGTGATGCATACCCTAATTTGCTTAAGAGGATAGGGCAGCTAATAATGAGTGAACTTCAGGTAGGCGTAGTTTCCGATGCTACGATCCAAAGGCTCAGGGAAAGGGCAGAGAATGTTCGTCATGCAAGTGGGGATTTTAGAATTGATGCATTAGCAGCTCGATTATCTACATTCACCCAAACTCAAACGGACATATCAGGGATTGCTAGCTTAGCCGCAAATAAACCCATACATGATTGGATTGACCTAGATCTTGATAGAGCTTGTTTAGAGATTGCTGTTTTATGCGAAGGGTTTAAAAAAGCCGAGCTTTACGCGCGGATAAAAGGCAAGAGGCCAAATAGGCATGCAATCACTTTTACATCGGGCCTGTCAGGTAGTGATAATGTGTATCAACTATCATTTGATGTCTTAGAGGACAATAAATCTTGTATTGAAGAGATCAAAACAAAGCTGCTATCTTTACTTGAAAGCGAAGTTGATGATCCATTATTAGCCTTGACAGCAATCACTGAACTGAGTGTCGACTATATAGAGAAGATTGAATCTCAAAGATCCGTACATGGGATATCTTTATGATGAATAATAAAGAGAAACATGTTCTTGGTATATCAGGTGGTAAGGATAGCGCTGCTTTAGCGGTCTTCATGCGCGACAACTACCCTGAACTAGATATAGAGTATTTTTTTACTGACACAGGTAAAGAGCTTCCCGAAGTATATGAATATTTAAGTAGGCTTGAAGGCTACCTAGGCAAGCCTGTTCTTCGAATAAACCCTAACCGTGACTTCGATTTTTGGCTCATGCACCATAATAATTATTTACCATCTCCAAGAGCACGATGGTGCACTATAAAAATGAAGCTTAAGCCCTTTGAAGATTGGGTTAAACCATTTCTAGCTGATGGTTATAGTGTTTATTCTTATGTAGCAATTAGATCAGATGAAGAGTTTCGTGAAGGGTATCAATCTAATGATGAAAATTTACGAATAAAACTCCCTTTTGCAGAAAATGGCATTGATAAACAAGCAGTAATTAATATTTTAGAGCACTCTGGGCTGGGAATGCCTGAATACTATAAATGGCGATCACGTAGTGGATGTACTTTTTGCTTTTTCCAACGCAAGATAGAATGGGTGCATTTAATGAAAGAGCATCCTGAAGCGTTCGAAGAAGCTAAAGCATACGAAAAGAAAGCTACTGAACACGGCTCTCCATTCACATGGTCGGAAAGAGAATCATTAGACGAACTCTCTCGGCCTGAACGTGTGGCGCAAATTAAATCTGACTATGAGAAACGGCTGGAACGCGCTAAAAGTAAAAGAATAGCTAACCCATTACGAACACATGAAGAAATTGATTTAGATGAGCTCTACGGTAAATCTAAAGTATGCCTAGCATGCCATAAGTGAATATTACGACTCTATTGCCGCTATTAAGTCATCACGAAAGCCTTGAGCGTCTGCATAGCGATTTTTGGGATTCTGTTGAAGAGCCTTAACAAGAACCTTGTAAACTTCTTTTTTCCCTCGCCAATCTTTTTCTAACGGAATGCCCGAAGGGTGAAGCCTTGTTGTCACAAACCAAAAAAATGATGCTAGCTGAAACACATCAGATGTTTTACCTATCTTGGCAAACCTACCCTTTACCCCAATTGACCTGTTCATGGCTTCGGGTGACATCCAAAATCGCGGACCAATATTCTCATTTTCATTTGTAAGGTCAGGCTGCGACTTGTTAATAATCGAATTAAGACCCAAGTCACTAATTACCCACCTGTTCCCAACACAAAGTATATTCTGAGGCTTAATGTCTCGATGAATAATATCTTGATTATGTAGTGTACTTAGAGCCTCAACTAACCCTCTGAATTGAGCATGATAAATATTTGAATCTATTTTAATGGATTTCCTTACGAACTTCATCAAATTCCCGTTGTCAGAAAGCTCCATAATCAAGTAAGAAAGGTTTTTCTCATACACCCTCTTCCGCTGGTTACGTATTGACTTAATACGTCCTGAGCATAAATATGAAATGATGTGTGGGTGACCACACCCTTCTAAAGCAAAGCACTCTCTTTTAAACCTGGTCTTGTTCTTGGCGCTGTCATGAAGAAGAAATTTAATTGCATATTCATCGCCAGTAGCCTGATTGATGCACTTGTGCACAACCGCATTCCCACCACAATCTAGCCGATCCTCAATGGAAAATATTGAGCCTTGATTCTCAACTCTACTTGGTACTTTATAGATTTTATGCTTTTCATATTGAAGGAAAAGCTCAATCATTTTTTTAGCCACGTATAGTTATCTTCACTACCTTCTAGACAATCTTGATGACAGATCTTTACTTGACTAAGGAAAACACGGCCTTTTGGGCAACAGTATACATCTTTAAACTGAGTAGCTTCATTATTGCAAATAACGCAATCATCTATCGATGGCGGGCACATTCCGCTATCCCAGCAATCTATTAGCTCCTTGAACAATGATAGTCGTTTTTGAGTATCAAGATCAGGATCATATAATCCAAGAAGTATAAGTCTTAGAAACTCTGCTCTCCACGCTCTACTTGACGATGAATTTGAATCTCCTAAGCATTTTACTGCGTACTCCCCATACTTTCCAGGCGCATTAGGCTCAATATTTTCATCCAAGATCGTCAAATCTTTTACTAAATCTGTTAACCTTTCTGGGTTCAATACTAGTTTTTTATTTAATAAATCGCCTGTAATTGTTTCATTATGCAAGTCATTAATTGCTGAAAACAGTGCGTAGAAATCTGCTTTTTGCTTAAATCTAGTGGCCCTTATTGCAAACTCACTTTCATTAAAAATTAACTCAATATCATTCAGAATGGCAAGAAATTTTTGTTCAACTTTAGATGCATCCTCTTTGCCCCATTCAGCATACTCGGTATAAAAACTATCAAGACTTTCTTTTTTGTCTTGTATTCCATTTATGAGAATAGCTAATAGTTCTGAAGTAAACTCTACATCCCCTAGTCGCTTCCTACTCGCTGGAGTAAAAACTTTTGCATTATCCATGTAGTCATTTAATGAAAGTTTCTCACATAGATCCAGAAATACTCCTGGGAAGTCCGCACGACGCAACTCTTGTTTATTCAACGCTATTGTGTACCTATTTACTCTACCATACATCTCCCTAAGCTCTGTTTCATTATAATTGGAAACCTCATTAAAATCCAACTGATAACCCAAAATATCAATTTGTTGATCTTTACTAAGCTCCTTAAACGTTTTACCTTGACCCTCCCCTTGATATGGTTTTGTCAACGCAAAATCGTTGGCTAAAAAAGAAAGTATCGCCCCTATTCTTTGCTGCCCATCAATCACAATCCTGTATGTGATTTCCCCTTTTATTGTTTGAGCTATGAAAAATTTGGGCATAGGCAAGTCTCTTAGTATCGAATCAATCAATAGAATCTTCGCCTGCTCACTCCACACGGCTCTTCTTTGAAAGTCCGGCTGAATCTCCAGCCTCCCTGCTTTTTGCCAATCTCTTACATCCGAGACTGGATGTTGCGTAGAATTCCATTTACCCATTGAGTATTCCCTTGCAGACCAATTTTATTTTTTGTGAATAGTTTGGTTGTGAAATTTCTATCTCACCTTGCAAAAATACCTGACAGTAAGCTAATAAATTTTGAACCAGCGACTTTACATCTTTTCGGTACGGAGAAGGGTCATCTTTTAGATCTTCATGCAACAGCTTTGTAAGTTTTCCAAAGTATAGCTCTTGATTATTTTGGCCTTCTAGTTTTGAGATAAGCCATTGAACACACCTGCTCATAAGTAGCTTATTACTTACCTCACTCTCTTTGATATCAAATGATTCAATTCCTATAAGGTGATGGTCATGAAGTTTTTCATTTCCATTTGGGGTTCGAGAGCTTGGGTTATACCAGAACAAATCATGAACCCAGATGCCTTCATCATGAGGCAAAGTTCCCACGGGCCATTGGTTCAAATGAATAGAGGGTTCTTTTTTAATGATACAGTCTTCCATTTTTTGAAGAATTTCATTATTCAGCTCATTAGAAGATTTCTCAATATTTGATATAAAACGTAAATTTTCTTCATTAGCAGGCACACTAGAACATGCCTCTAAATTTCCTGACCCATATATTTTTAGTCCATTACTCGTAAGGTTTGCGCTCCCTACATAAATCTCATTATCATCTATTGAATATATTTTAGCATGCAATGAATGCAAACAAGATACCTTCCAACCTCGCTGCATAGCTGTTGATAAAGCAGATATTTGAGTTGCCCCATTAATGATATCAGAAGGCTGCAGCTTGCAGACTAAATGCACATGCACCTCTGGTGAGATGTGCTTCTCAAGCCAATCCACAGCTGTTTGTGTAATATACGCTGAAATGAACACAATCTTTTTTTCACAACCTGCTATTGATTGCTCTAGCACCTCTCTAAGCTGCTCCCCATCAATTAGTAAGTAGTCAATTGAGGAAACCTTAAGCATTTTTCTTTAAAGCTTTTAAAAAGTCTTGTAGGTGCCCACCCCAACGAGAGCGAATTTTCTCAAGCTCATCTTCATAACTATACAGCTCTTCTTCTGTTCTCGTATAAGCCATCATCATCAAATCTATTGCATCAGTTAATGCAGGGTCATCCTTTGACAAGGGTTCATATAACTCTGTATAAAACGGATGCTTTTTATTTATAATAACGACAGGAGTGCTTCCTCGTGTTTCTATACTAAAAAACTGTTCCCCAGGCCAAAGGCCAAATTCGATATCTATTTTTAAGCCTGTTTTTTCTTCCGCAATCTTTGCAAGCTCCTCCTTAGAGAGGCCCGTTGCATCTAATTCTAGCTTGTCCAACCACTCCTGAGTCATTTCCTCTTCTGTTTTACTTGCGCCTTCGATTTGAGCCTTTGTATTTTCATTGGAACCCGCTAGCACCTCATTCGCAACCTTCGTTGACTTAGGCGTTGGGTTACTACCACCTCTATTTCCTTTAGCTCTATTTTTTATTATATCCATAATTGTTTTATGATTACTAGCAAAAGCCTTACTCAATTGATGCCTAAGATTAAGCTTTAAGTCGTCTTTAAACTCATCTTCCCAATGCTCGCCATGATCTTCTTTAAACACTTTTTCATCTAACTTCTTAATTCCTCTTACAGATTGTTTGTTATTTGTGACACCAAACAGGTCATCTAAAATAGGGTTAAATCTAATTTCACAGCCCCACCACCTCTGTACTTCCTCAAGAGCGTTAAAAAAACCAAAATCACCGAAATCAATTTCTCTACATGCACGAACAAAGGATATGCCTGTATTATGCGCATAATGCTTTTGCCCGATACCACCTGTTCCACCTTCGTTACTTTGGATTTCAGGCAAGGCAATAGAGAACCTCATTTCCACAACAGATGTATCACCATTGTCATTATAAGGAACATCAAGCTTAACAATACCGTGGGATATGTTAGTGGCGTCATTCCCATGACCTGGCACATTGTTTGGTGTCAATAAATAGGTGGGGTCATTGGCTTTTAATAAATGAACCGCGCGGTCTTTACCTACAGCAACAAGTTTAACATTTACTCGATGTCCATAAGAGTTGTCATTATCAAGAAAGTGTCTATAAATTCGGCATAAAGCCTTTTCCATATTTCTATATAGTGTTGTTGACCGTGATATGTCTAATCTATCACACTTATCCCAAAGTACTAACGTCCCAGAATCGGCATTATATTTGCCCTCAATCTGCTCAAGTATAGTCACTGGAAGTTCACATTCTACTACCGGGTTGGCGTTCTGGCTTTTATGTTCTTTTGTTTCATCAACATCTAGGTATGTCTTGAAACAATTGCCATCTTGCCAAGAAAAAACCTCCACTCGACGGCATTGACTTACAGATGCGTTTGGCAACCCTATACCAAAACGCCCCATTCCTTTTCTGGTAGTCATCCTAGTACCAACGCCAAATTGTAACGATAGCTGTAGGGTTTCAATATCCATCCCATCCCCATCGTCATATACAGCAACTTGAGTAATCTTTGTAACTTTTCGATTAACCCCTTGAATTACTTCTTCAAAAGTTAGCACTTGAATATTTTCTGCGCCTGCTTCAATCGAATTATCAATAAGTTCTGCCAACGCTGAAGCTGTACTTTTATAACCTGCGTCTCGAAATGTTTCTAGAGCCGTGGCTGCTGGAATTAAAGGGGTATCATATTCCATTGTTTTTGCTATTTCAGTCATAGTCAATCTCCCCAATAGTTATCGAAAAATTTAAAAGCCTTACCCTCTGATGGATACCCTACTAAATTATCTTCTAGGTCAACTAAGGTACAATCAGGAGTCCCACTCATTTTAGGCCCTCGAATTCCTCGGCCAATCATTTGTGAATATAGCACTAACGACCCTGTTGGACGGGTAATCACAACAGCACTCGTATTTGGAGCATCAAAGCCTGTAGTAAGCACCCCATAATTAACAAGGACGTTAACCCGACCAGCCTTATACTCTTTGACATATTCAACCCTGTCATGAGACGGCGTACTCCCATCTACACATCTGGAAGATATGCCTCTAATCATAAGTAGTTCAGATAATAAATGCGCATGGTTTACAGAGCATGCAAAAACAATCGTTTGGCAGCCTTTTTCGCACAAATCAGCCACTTCCTTAATAATAAGCACATTTCTTTGTTCATCTTTTGATAAGGCAATAAGAACTCTATTAGGAAGCCCTAGAAATTCACCAACAGAAGCCCTCTCGGCAGCTGTTAAATCAATTGTAATATTAGTAGAAACTTGCTTTCGCGTAATTTTTGATAGATATTCATTTGCTTGTAAAAACCCAATAGGGTCTTCTATTTCCTTATAGTTCGCATCAGTCAAACTAATTTTTATTCCGCCGTAAAACGATACTAATTCATCAATTTGTTCTAGATTAGTCCGCCCAGGAGTAGCCGTCAGCCCAATCAGCTTCGTTTTGTCTAAATCACATAAAAACTCAATCGTTGCTTTATATGTAGGAGCAATACTTTTATGAGCCTCATCTACAACTATTAACCGGACTCTTTTACGGATAGCTGTGATAAGCTTAAACTCTTCATTTTTTGGAGTTGTTCTTAAAGAGTGAAGCTTTTGTAAACTTGCAATGATTAAGCCACCTTCTTCACTAAGCTCTGTAATTTTATGAGAACCCCACATTCGGTTCAGGTTTATTGGTCGATCTCCTCTGATTTTCCACATTTTCTCAAATGTTTCCTCAGCCTGAGTACAAAGTTCTTCTGAGTCAGTAAGCCAAATCATAAACCCTGCTGAATCACTTTGAGTACGCCAATAATCGACTAGCCCCTCAATAGTGGTCCTTGTTTTACCTGCACCTGTTGGCATATGTAACAAAACACGCTGCGATGGAGATAACAGCAAACGAACCAACTGATCTTTTACGCGTTTTTGGTATGCATATAGCGGGAAGTCAGCTAGTAAGTTATCTGAACTAGGCATATTCTCACGAATAGGTGGAAGATATCCATCATTTAAACTAAATAAAGCTAGCCAGTTCATTGTAATAACGTTACTACGCTTCCATGGTGCATTATTAAGCTTCAAAAGACCTTCTTTAGTTAAATCTTGCTGATGACTATTTTCACCAAACAATAAGAATAAAAGGCTGTCTCGATCAGCTGAATGTAGTAATGCCCCTCTAATATCCTTATTTGCAAGAATCTGACTGCCAAACTTTGACAACAAAATATCAGCCATTTGACGTTCAGTAACCCTGCCACCTAAAGTTGATACAATTGCCGTTAAACGCTCTTCTCCAACAAGTTCAGTAAGCTTTGCCGCCCCGCACTTTCTCAACGACCTCTTTAGCTCAAGTAATTTCATGTATTGATTCCCATTCCCGATATCTTGTAATAACGTAGACAGAATGTCTTGGCATGTCTAGTTTTAGACTGATGATACACTTGCAAGATAAGCTCCCCATTTATCACTAGTTTTGCATAAGTGATGCAAGCGCTTAATCTTTATGTCTTTTGATTTAAAGTGTTTGCTATCCCAATGCCCGTTATTTTCAATCATTTTTTCTACCCACTTAGCAGGATCCGTCGCCTTACCTATATCAGTCAATATGAGTGTTGATAAAGAGAATTTATTGTCCTTTACGTCTCTTCCAACCTCTAGAAAATAGAAATTTATCCCTTTGAACGTAATACAAGCCAAACACCAAGCCCTATCCCGGTCATCATTCATTTTCAGAAACCACCGTGAGCCACAATCCTTTGGCTTAACCAAAGTGGTTCCGGGTTTCAACCAGTGTAGAGAGGCTTCATCTCCAAGTAAGGTTTTGGTGTGATTGAGCGCTTTCACAAAGCACTCAAGGCCGTTCCATCGAAGGGAGACTTCTATGTCTTTAGTGCCGACACCAAGAGGCGGAGAATCTGTCGAAGAGCCTTGAGATGAAGCACGATCAGTTAGATGCCCATGCCTTTTCTCTGGCAGATCGCGTCCAGTGGTTTTAGTTGGTGTTGAGATATTTGAACTGACCGTTGGAGCTTCTTTCTTTTGGGTAAATTCAGGGGTGATCATGATGTTATCGAGATCTGATAAAGAGGTTGATTGGATATGAATGTATTTCTTTGGTCTTGATGTGTGCGAAGAGGGGGTGTCTAAGATGAGCTCTTCAGAAGGTGACTCATCGGACGGCAATTCAGAGGTGTCAGTGAATTCCTCTCCTTTATGTTTGTTTTTGTATCTTGGCTCCCCCTCCCGTTTGCGTTCAATATAGTTTGGATGCGTTGGCACAATTGTTTTGAATGGAACTGAATATCCACGGACATCTAAAATTTCCTGAAGCCAAAAATATGAATCACCCTTTTTGCCTGTAGCCTGAATAGATACAGGTTCATCAAAGGGCCACGTCAAATCAATGGCAGTTCCTTCTTCAGATGCTTTGGGCAGGTGGGAGGCTATTGATTGCCAACAGTTGTAGAGGCTTGGTTTGGAGGCGATAAGGGATAAGAGAGGAATGTCTCCTATTTGAGGGCGGTCTGTAAGCGTGATACTTAGTATGTCATTGTGTAGGGAATGTTCTTTGACGAGTTCATACCAGCCATCGTACATAATGATGGTGCGGGCCATTTCTGGTGAACGAACAAACATTTTACGAAGCATCTCTAAGACCGGTAGCCAGTATTCAAAACCCTTTTCGTCAATCCAGTGAAATATTTTTGTATGGGACAATAGAGGGTCTGTCTGAAAAGCCTCGGATAGTGTTTTGTTGTCCAGCCGAATTTGTGCATCTTTCAAGGTGAGGGTTTCAATGCGTTGGTTGGGAGATAGTTCAATCCAAATGTTTTTGCCGCTTGGGTATCCATTGGATACATGAGGTGATTTTGTGAAAGTTCTGCCTGGAGTGAGTCGAGGCAGCGAAAGCCAGTCCATTTCAAGAAGGTGAATCTTTTTGTCTGTGCTCGACATGTTGCGGAATACAGCTCTGGTCGAGGGGTCTCTACCGCCTTTTGATACTTTCAGCCCATACACGAGTTCCAAACGTACCTTATCGTTATCGGAAAAAGGCCATGATTGTTTGGATACTCGGATGACCGAACTTTTAGGAATCAATAGGCTTTAATTAGTCATATTAAAACAAAGGGTTAGAAAGTATCTCATTATCTATTGATCCCAGTTTTATCATTAACTAGTAGAATATCTCATTATTTAGTGTAACAGCACAGTAAGCTTAGCCACATTTTGAGTCGCCGCATTCGAGGCAGCAGTTGCAGTTATCCAAGCGCACAACAGCCATGGCACCACATTTATCACATAGATTGCCTTTGGCCATGGCATCGCTGCCCAACTTTTCTTTGGCTTCCTGACGCTTGGCTTCCAGTTCGGCAGTGTTGAGCTGGCCTTCCATCATGCCGATGGAGACAAGATGCTGTTGAATGACTTCACCGATCTCGGCAACAATCGATGGCATGTATTTACCGCCGCGTTTGTAATAACCGCCGCGAGGGTCAAATACGGCTTTCATCTCTTCAACAAGAAAGGTGACATCACCACCTTTGCGGAAGATGGCAGAGATGACGCGGGTAAGTGCGACGATCCACATGAAATGCTCCATGTTTTTTGAGTTGATAAACACTTCGAACGGGCGGCGATGTTCATCGGAGTTGCCTTCATTGACCACCACATCGTTGATGGTGATATACATGGCATGTTCGGAGTGCGGTGTTTTGATTTTGTAGGTGGTGCCTTCAAGAATATCATCGCGCTCAAGCAGAGGTGCAATGTGCGCTACATTATTCTCTTTTTCATTTGCATTTTCCGGTTTGGCGACTTCATAACCGGTGATTTTTTTCTCAATTTTAATGCTCATCGTTGTCCTCCACGAACGGCTAGCAGTGACGCCAGCTGTTTGTGTAAATTATGTTGCAGCGCATTTGGCCGGTGTGACCCCGGGCGCTGCCTCCGGTGGATGTGGGTGTTTGCAACTTTTGGTGAGCGTCCGCTTGGTAGCGATGCCACCACCCACAGATTAATGGGCGGAAAGTGAAGATCCGGCCAGTGAATTTTAGCCTTCACTGTTGCCGATCTCTTTGCGCCCCTGTTTTTCGTTGATGCTCTGACTCTTTTCAGACGTTTTCAGCGGACGGGCATAGTCTGTGTTGCCGTAAGCTGCGTATGGTTTATAGTCGTTAAAGTAATCAAAAATTAATTTTTCTACATTTGTTTTCATTAGAACTTCCCGTAATAACCCTCTTTTAATGCATCAAAAAGATTGGCTGCAGAGTGCAATTCGCCATCATATTCAATCTCTTCATTGCCCTTTACCTCGACAATAGAACCATCATCGAGTGTAAATTTGTACGTGGTATTGGCCAGATCTTCCTCTTTCACCAGAACGCCCTGGAATGCTTCAGGATTAAAACGGAAGGTGGTGCAACCTTTCAAACCCTTCTCGTAGGCGTAAAGGTAGATATCCTTGAAATCTTCATATGGGAAATCAGTGGGCACGTTGGCAGTTTTGGAGATGGATGAATCCACCCATTTTTGGGCCGCCGCCTGAATATCAACGTGTTGTTTGGGTGTGACTTCATCGGCTGAGATGAAATAAGCTGGCAGGCTGGTTGCTTCATCTTCAGGGTCGTTTCCAAAAGAGGGCATCGCATCTTTATTGATCTCTTCGCGGTAGGAGAGCAGTTCATAAGAAAACACATCCACCTTCTCTTTACTCTTTTTGCCTTCGCGGATGACATTGCGTGCATAGTGATGAGCAAATGAAGGTTCGATACCGTTGGAGGCATTATTGGCCAGTGATAATGAAATGGTGCCGGTTGGTGCGATGGATGAGTGGTGTGTGAAACGACAGCCGATCTCTTCGAGCTCTTTCAACATTTTTACATCTTCGATATTGCCGGTTTTGGCAAATTGACGCATGTAACGTGAATATTTTGCCCAAAGAATTTTGCCTTTGAGTGTGTCACCAACCTTGATGCCATCCTCAGCCAGCTTGGGTTGCTTGGCTATCATTTCAGGCGTGATTTTGAAATTCTGCCCCATGATCGGCGCGGCACCCTTCTCTTTGGCCAGATTAATACCGGTCTGAAAACCTGTGCGTGCCATTTCATAAGCAATTTTATCGGTGAATTCGAGTGATTCAGGCGAACCATATGGTGTTTTCAACATGGTGAGAGCACTTCCCAAGCCGAGGAAACCCATGCCATGACGGCGTTTGGATTCAATCTCATCACGCTGTTTTTCGAGCGGCAAGCCGTTGATTTCAACCACGTTGTCCAGCATGCGAGTGAAGATGGAGACTACCTGGCGATAGGCATCCCAATCGAAACGTGCATTTTCGGTGAATGGATTACGCACAAACTTGGTCAGGTTTACTGAACCGAGAAGACAGGCGCCATAGGGCGGAAGCGGCTGTTCACCACATGGATTGGTCGCGCGTACATCTTCACAGAACCAGTTGTTGTTCATCTCGTTGACTTCATCGATCAGGATGAAGCCCGGCTCGGCATAATCGTAGGTGGAGGACATAATCACATCCCACAAACGTTGTGCTTTGATGGTTTTATAGATCTTGCAGGCAATTTCTCCTTTGTCATTGCGGATGCTTTTGCCAGTGAAGTGTGACATTTGACGCCATACAATTTTTTCTTCACTGCTCTCTGCTTCTTCAGCGGTGGCTGGAAAAATAAGATCCCAATCAGCATCGGTTTTCACTGCTTCCATGAAATCTTTAGTGATCAGGCAGGAGAGGTTGAACTGACGCAGGCGCCCGTCTTCGCGTTTGGCACGAATGAAATCCATGGCATCGGGATGAGAGATGTCAAACGTGCCCATTTGTGCGCCGCGACGGCCTCCGGCGGAAGATACGGTAAAACACATCTTATCAAAGATATCCATGAATGAGAGCGGACCTGAGGTATAGGCACCGGCACCGGAGACATAGGCACCTTTGGGTCGCAGTGTCGAGAATTCATAACCGATGCCGCAACCTGCTTTCAGGGTCAGGCCAGCTTCACGAACCATGGAGAGAATGCCATCCATTGAATCGGGCACAGCCCCGGATACGGTACAATTGATGGTGGAGGTGGCTGGCTTGTGCGCTTCTGCACCTGCATTGGACATGATGCGTCCGGCTGGAATCGCACCTTGTTGTAGCGCCCAGGTGAAACGGTTGAACCAGAAGCCCTGTTTGTCTTCGTCCTCAACCGATGCCAATGCCTTGGCAACACGTTCATAGGTGGCCTCGATATCGGCATCAACAGCATGGCCGTCTTTGTCTTTCAGGCGATACTTTTTATCCCAGATATCTTCAGAGGCGGGCTGTAGCGCAACCTCGTTTTGCAACTCGAATGGTTGCTCGAAACCAACAGAAACCTCTTTGTTTTCTTCCAACGCAGTGTTGGTGGCGGTGGTGCTTGCGCTCATACTGATTCTCCCTCCAGCTGGGGCAATATTATGATGTTTGTAGTTTATGGGTGGTGAGTGTAGGTACTATATCTAGTGTGTCAAGCAATCCATTATCACTATTCATAGTGTTTATTGATCCACTATTCATCCACTGCTTTTCCACAGCTTATCCACCGAAAACATCTGCTTTACAGGATCGAAAAAGAGCTTGTATGCACAATTCGTGGAGCTTGCAGATGCTCTTTGATACGCTTGCCCACATGAACTCCCAGACACATTTTGGATATGAAAGCGTCGATGTAAGCGAAAAAGCTGATAAGGTGATGGGTGTTTTCTCATCGGTCGCCAATAAGTACGACATTATGAATGATGCCATGAGCGCGGGCATGCATAGATTATGGAAGCGGCGGATGTTTTCAGTTGCGGCAGTGAAGCCGGGATCAACGGTGCTGGATGTGGCAGCAGGTTCTGGAGACATCTCGATTGGGTTCATGAAAAAAATGAAACGCGAAGGCCGCGTTATTCTGACTGATCTGAATGGCTCCATGCTGGCTGAGGGTGCGCGCCGTGTGCTGGATGAAGGGCTGCTTCCGGGTAAGGCCGATTGTATTCAATCTGACGGCACAAAACTGGCTTTTGCGGACAATTCCTTTGATGTGGTGTCTATCGCATTTGGTCTTCGTAATTTTGTTGATATTGAAGCGGGTCTTGCGGAGTTTTATCGGGTGCTTAAACCGGGGGGGCAATTTATCTGTCTGGAGTTCTCCAGACCTGTATTGCCACTGCTGGATGTGGCTTATGATGCTTATTCTTTTAATGTGATTCCGGCGATGGGCGAGTGGATCACCGGAGATCGGGATTCTTATCAATATCTGGTGGAGTCGATCCGTCGTTTCCCGGATCAGAAGCGTTTTGCCAAGCTGATTGACTGGGCCGGTTTTGAGCTGGTGAAACATGAAAATATGACCGGAGGTATTGTAGCGCTACACCGGGGATACAAGTGTTAGGTATGCTTGTAAGCCGTTTGCCGCCCACCTTGAACACCATGCGAAGAACGCGGTTTTCACATGACTTATGGCACGTTGCACAGTGGCTCTTCCGTAGGCGGGTGGAGTGTTTGAGTTTCGAAGTTTCCATATATATAGATTGTGATCAGGGTTTGAGCGCATGAACAAGTTTTTCTTCGCCCCATCCATGGCAGGGCAGCGGATAAATGATAGTGTGCCCGTGAGTGCATCCAAAACCGCATGTTTCGATGTGCGTTCAAGGTTAGGTCGTGATGCCGTTGGCCGGAGGAAATAAATTGTCAGTAATGTTTTTGCCGTTAAGACTGATTCCTGTTCCTGTCCAGTGTGTGGTGCTATCGACTGTGCTGGCGCTCTTTTTTTCGCGTGACCAATCACTTGCTTCTGCGCTGGATGGTTTGAATGGTAAGGTGTTTCGTATCTATGTTCGTGATACTGGAGCAATCATTTTTCTTGGCTTTAAAAGTGGTAAACCATGGGTGCATCCAAATCATGACGGTAATGTGGATGTGAAGATTGATGCCACGACAGCGGCTTTTGCACGACTCTGTTTTGCACATGAAGACCCGGACGAACTGGTTTTTGAGCAGGTTTTGAAACTTTCCGGAGACTCTGAGGCGATGCTGCGTTTCAAAAAATTACTGGCTCAGGCTGATCTGGATTGGGAACACGAACTTAGAAATGCCTTTGGGGATTTTTTTGGACGGCGGGTGGCAAGCGCGGCACATGCGTTAGTGGCTGCCGAGAAGAAAGTGGCAGAAGGCACGCACAAATTGCTGGAAGAAAAAATACAGCAAATAGAAATTCCCAATGCGGAACGTACTCAGGATTGGCAGGCAGGTGTTGAGGATTTGCATCGCAAGATTAGTCGGGTAAAAGCGCGTGTGACCCGTTTGGAACATCGAACTGAGTCTGAACTCAAGCCTGAATCTGATGCTGAGAATGGATAGCAGTTCATGAAACTCCCCTATGGGTTCCGGCGTAGTCTAAGGTTATTGGCGATTGGCCATATTTTGGCTACGCATGGTATGGCAGCATTGGCTGTTCGCTTGCGTTTGTTCAGACCCTATGCATGGATGGTGCGTCTGTTTACCGGCGATGAACTGCCTAAAGATCTTGGTGTTCAAATCAGACGGGTATTGGAGCGGCTTGGGCCAACTTTTATTAAGTTTGGGCAAATGCTTTCCACCCGTGTTGACCTGTTGCCGATGGAGGTGGCACTTGAGTTAAAGAAATTGCAAGATGATGTGCCACCTGAAAAAATTGGAGTGATTGAGTCTGTATTAAGCAGAGCCTACAAAAAACCGTTAACGGGCGAAGACGGTATGTTTGCTGAGTTTGACAAGGAGCCTGTGGCTGCTGCATCCATTGCTCAGGTGCATTTTGCAAAACTACATGATGGCGGACATGTTGCGGTGAAGGTGCGTCGTCCGCGTATTCAAAAAACCATTGAAGCAGACCTCTCTATTTTGCGTCTGTTGGCCGATCTGTTTGATCGATATTTTCCCGAGTACGAGCGCCTGAAGGCACCGCGTGTGGTGAATGAATTTGCGACAACGATTATGGGCGAACTGAACCTTCGTTCTGAAGCAGCGCATGCCAGCCGATTTGGAGATAATCTGTCAAAAGTGGATGGGGTGGGTGTGCCGAAGGTGATGTGGGATTTTACCACCACTGAGGTGTTGGTGACCGAGCGTATCTATGGTATTCCAATTGATGAGCGTGATCAATTGGCCGCTGCCGGACATGATCTGATGAAGTTGTGTGAGCGGACTGCGGCACTTTTTTTTCATATGGCATTTGTGGATGGTTATTTCCATGCAGACCTGCATCCGGGCAATATTTTTGTGGCTGGAAATGGCGATATTATATTGGTTGATTTTGGCATTGTGGGCAGGCTTGATCTGCGTAGTCGCTGTTACATTGCTGATATGCTGTTGGCATTTCTCAAACAGGATTACAAACGTGCGGCGGAAGTACATTTAGAAGCGGGTTACGTGCCATCGGATACGAACCTGTCAGCATTTGAAGATGCGATGCGAGAGATTGCTGAACCCATTTTTAATCGTCCGCTAAGGGATATTTCACTGGCTGAACTACTTTTTTATCTGTTTGCTGTGACGGAACGTTTCAAGATGGAGACGCAGCCGGAACTGTTGCTGTTGCAAAAAACCATGGTGGTGATTGAAGGTGTGGCGCGAGAGCTTGAACCGGAAGTTAATGTCTGGGCGTTGGCCAAGCCACTGGTTGGTAAATGGGTGGCTGAACATCTTGGTCCTAAGGCCCGAATTGAACAGGCGGGGAAAGATTTGAAAGCAGGTGCTGATGCGTGGTTGCATTTGCCGGGTGAGATTAAAAAGATGCTGGCTGAACAGCATGGGCAAACCATGATGCGGGAATCGGATCGGTCGGTCTGGTTGCCATGGGTCGGCATGTTGCTGTTGCTCGGTGGCGGTGTTTTGGCAGGCCTTGGCTGGAATGGTTTTGAACTGGATAGTATATGGGTAGTCACAGTTTCAGCGGTACTGATTGGTTCGGTGTTGCTGCTGCGGCGTTAAGTTGTGTTGATAAATGTTCATGAGAAATTGCATTAGATTTGATTTAACTGTGGCAGGAATTAGTCTGCCGCGAGTTTAATAGTTGTTATTTGATCATCAAAGGGGTATATATTCTATGAGTCGTGATTTTGTATTTACCAGTGAGTCCGTTTCCGAAGGGCATCCGGATAAGGTGGCAGATCGTATCTCTGATGGTGTTCTTGATGCAATCCTGGAGCAGGATAAGTATGCACGTGTGGCATGCGAGACGCTGGTGACGACGGGTCTTGCTCTGATCGCTGGCGAGATCACAACCTCTGCCGTGGTTGATTATCAGGATATTGTACGCGGTGCGATTAAAGAGATCGGTTACAACTCTTCCGCGATGGGTTTTGACTGGGAGTCATGTTCGGTGCTGGTTTCACTGGATAAACAGTCTGTAGATATCGCCGCTGGCGTCAATGAAGGTGAGGGCATTGATCTGGATCAGGGGGCGGGTGACCAGGGTCTCATGTTTGGTTATGCATCGAATGAAACGGATGTATTGATGCCGACGCCGATTCATCTCTCCCACCTGCTGGTTGCGAAGCAGGCTGAAGTCCGCAAAAGCGGCGCACTGAACTTTCTGCGTCCAGACGCAAAATCACAGGTAACTGTGCGTTATGAAAATTTCAAGCCGGTTGCTATTGATGCAGTGGTTCTCTCCACTCAGCACGGTCCGGATGTTGAACATAAAGAGCTCACTGAAGCGATTATGGATGAAGTGATCAGTCCGGTGCTGGGTTCTACGGGACTGTTGCATGCCGATACCGAATACCATATCAACCCTACAGGGCGCTTTGTGATTGGCGGGCCGGTAGGCGACTGCGGCGTGACCGGGCGTAAAATTATTGTCGATACTTATGGTGGTTTCGGCCATCACGGTGGCGGGGCATTTTCAGGTAAAGACCCGACCAAAGTGGATCGTTCAGCATGTTATATGATGCGTTATGTTGCCAAAAATGTTGTGGCTGCCGGTCTGGCAGATCGCTGTGAAGTGCAGGTGGCTTATGCGATTGGCGTGGCGCATCCGCTTTCTGTCATGGTCAATACATTTGGTACGGGCAAAATTGACGAGGGTAAACTTGCTGAGATTGTGCGAGACGTATTTGACCTGCGTCCGAAAGGCATTGTGCAGGAGCTTGATTTGCTGCGCCCGATCTATGCCAGGACGGCAGCATATGGTCACTTCGGTCGTGAGCTTCCTGAGTTTACCTGGGAGCGTACAGATAAAGCAGCAGCCCTTAAAGCCGCCGCAGGGATTTAAGGCGGCCGCTAAGGTCGAGCCCATGGATGGGCGAGCAAAATCGGCATTGCTGATTTTGTAAGGAAAACAAAACAGCGTTTTTGTTTTTTGTGGTTGAAAAGCTCAGGACGAGCTATTCAACATCTACAATCCCCTGACTGAGGAGCACTGCAGTGGGTCACATTCGACCTGCCAGGCTCAGTCGCTAATAATGTGTTTAACTGTGCTCATATTTTTATAAGACGTATAAATATAGGAGTATGAGAATGCCTAATTCTGAACAATTTACTGATTACAAAGTTGCAGATATGTCTGCTGAAACCATTGCGTGGGGCCGCAAAGAGCTGAGCATTGCCGAAACCGAAATGCCCGGTCTGATGGTAACACGTGAAAAATATGCGGCCTCACAGCCTTTGAAAGGCGCACGTATTGCAGGTTCGCTGCATATGACAATTCAGACGGGTGTGTTGATTGAAACACTGACAGCACTGGGTGCGGAAGTTCGCTGGGCATCATGCAATATCTTTTCTACGCAGGATCATGCGGCAGCAGCGATTGCCGCAGAAAATATTCCGGTTTTTGCTTATAAAGGTGAAACGCTGGAAGAGTATTGGGAATATTGCCATAACATCATGGAATGGCATGACGGCGGCACGCCAAACATGATTCTTGATGATGGTGGTGATGCTACAACGCTGCTGGTTTTGGGTGCCAAAGCTGAAAAGGATGCCTCTGTACTGGATAATCCCGGCTCCGAAGAAGAAGAGTATCTTTTTGCATCAATCAAAAAACGCCTGGCAAGTCAGCCGGGTTATTATACAACACGCCGTGATGCGATTCAGGGTGTGACCGAAGAGACAACGACAGGTGTACACCGTCTGTATCAGATGTTTGAGCGTGGCGAATTGCCGTTCCCTGCGATCAACGTGAACGACTCGGTGACCAAATCCAAGTTCGACAATCTTTATGGTTGCCGCGAGTCATTGCTTGACGGTATCAAACGCGCTACCGATGTGATGATTGCCGGCAAGATCTGTGTTGTGCTTGGTTATGGTGATGTGGGTAAAGGCTGTGCTCAGGCATTTCGCGGTATGGGTGCAACCGTTTGGGTGACCGAAATTGATCCGATCTGCGCGTTGCAGGCTGCGATGGAAGGCTACCGTGTGGTCAACATGGACGATGCCTGCTCACAGGGCGATATCTTTGTCACCACTACAGGTAACTATCACGTGATTACGCATGATCACATGATTGCCATGAAAGATCAGTCCATCGTTTGTAATATCGGCCACTTTGATAATGAAATCGATGTTGCAAGCATGAAGCAATATGAGTGGGATAATGTGAAGCCACAGGTGGATCAGATCATCTTCCCGAACGGCAACCGTATCACGCTGCTGGCTGAAGGGCGTCTGGTAAATCTGGGTTGCGGAACCGGCCATCCGAGTTTCGTGATGTCCAACTCCTTTACCAACCAGACACTGGCACAGATTGAGCTGTTCACGCAAAGCGGCGAATATAAAAATGAAGTGTATACGCTGCCGAAGAAGTTGGACGAAGAAGTGGCGCGCCTGCACATGGCTAAGGTGGGTGTGAACCTGACACCGCTATCGAAGGAGCAGGCGGATTATATTGGCGTGCCCGTTGAAGGCCCTTACAAGCCAGATCATTACCGTTATTAAATTGTGCGGTTGGCAAAAAATATTGCTGGTGGTGGCGTGTGTGCTGCCACTGGCATTTTTTCCGGGTGATGGGCTTGCGGACGATGGACTTGCTGTTGATGCGCAGTTTGATAAAACAGGCGACGGGATTGTCGATGCTTCCGATTGGAAATTGATGAAGCAGGATGATCGGGCTGCTTATGCCAGAGCTTCGGTTGCAGCATTGGGTGAAAACCCGGAGATTCAGCTGCCGGGTGGTAAAACCCGTGCGGAAATTTATCTGGACGGATTGAACGCGGTTTACGAGTAAAATCGAGTTGTTTTTATGGTCTTATTTTACTGCCTTATCAGGCCTTGCAATTTGATTGAGTGGCTGTTAGAAATCGCCACCGAAAAAAGAGGGTTATTCCATTGTTGAAGCTGGGCCAGGAACGTGTCTGATTATCAGCAGAAACAACCTTCCGTTTTATGGGAAAAGCAGTTTTTTGGCGTGGCTCGAACTCAGTTTTTTTCAGCGGTGCTTGCATCGGTTTTTTTGTGGTTCTGGCAGGGTGAAGTCATCGCGATTTCGGTTTTGTCAGGAGGTATTCTGGTAGGCTTGAACAGTGTTCTTCTTGCCAGAAGTGTGATGGACTCATCTCAGGTGAAGAGAGTAGATGGCCGAGGTATGTTGTATCGTTCAGCGGCTGTTCGTTTTGTTCTCTTGATTGCCGCGCTGGTCTGCGCGAATTGGGTGGGGCTTCATCTTCTTGCTGTCGCAGCAGGAATGTTTATGGCTTATGCTGGTGGTTATGTTTATATCGTGAGGGTTGCTTCGCGGGCTGCTGGTAAAGCATCGGATTGAGATTGCAGGATTATTAAATTGAGCAGGGGTGTTTGAATTGGCTGATCAGAGCGGCAGCGACGGAATAGCGAGTCATCTACAGTATTGGACGTACGTGGTGGATGAAAGCAACCCATTCATGCAAATTCATGTAGATACTATGATTCTTACTGTAACCATCGCAACATTGATGGTTGGTTTTGGTGTTTGGCTAAAAGGTAAGATTGTTGAGGGTGCGCCGGAAGGTGTGCAGAATTTCATGGAGACGATTGTTGGTTTTATCAATGACACCGTGAATGATAATTTCCCGGTTCACAATCCAATGATTGCACCGCTGGCCTTCACGATTTTTATATTTATTCTTCTTTGTAATACGCTTGATATTTTGCCTGCATATCTGATTGGTTATACTGCGTCATTGATATCTGCGATTGGTAGTGGGCATGAGTTTGTCTGGGGTGGGCATATGCCTTCTTTCCATATGCGTCCAGTTCCAACCAATGATTTAAATTTGCCGGCAGCTATGGGTGTGAGTGTTTTTCTTCTGGTTCTATATTATGAATTTAAACTCAAGCCTGTGCATTTCTGTAAAGAGTTGCTGCTTCAACCGTTTGCAAGCCTGTTGTTGGATGCTAGGAACCCAATCGTTAAGTTTCTCGGTGTCCTTATTATTCCGGTTAATCTCATTTTGAAACTGGTTGAAGAAATTGCGAAGCCACTTTCACTCTCTTTCCGTTTGTTTGGTAACATGTTTGCAGGCGAAGTGATCTTTTTATTGATTGCTTCTTTGTTGCTGGGCGGTGGTGTTGTGGCAACAACTGCCGGATTCTTTGTGGGACTGGGCTGGTCATTTTTCCACCTGTTTATTGGTCTGCTACAGGCGTTTATTTTTATGATTCTGACGGTGGTGTACTTGTCACTTGCACATCAACCGGCTGAACATTAAGTTTTATTTTAATAGTGTATAGGAGTTAGAAAGATGGATGAAGCAACAATGATTATTACTGCCGCAACGGCGATTTCTGTAGGTGTGATTCTGGCCGCCGCTGGCCTGGGTTCAGCTATCGGTTGGGGCCTTATTTGCTCAAAGACCCTGGAAGGTATCGCACGTCAGCCTGAAATGCGTCCGCAGTTGATGTTCAACATGTTCATTTTTGCTGGTTTGATGGAATCTTTCCCGTTTATCATCATGGCATTTGCATTGTGGTTCCTGTTTGCCAACCCATTTATTGGCTAAGGAAAAACGTGTTATTAAATTTGACAGGAAGTGAGGCTTACTCATGAGTATTGACCTAACATTTATCGGCCAGATTTTGGTCTTCCTGACCATGGTGGTCTTGCTTTGGAAGAACCTTTATGGTCCTTTGAATGATGCAATGGAAGCGCGTACAAAGAAGATCGCAGAGGGGCTTGCGGCGGCGGATGCCGGTAAAGAAGCAAAGTCCAGGGCTGAGGCTGAAATTGATGTGCAGCTTAAAGAGGCGCGTGCCAAGGCTCAGGAAATTGTTGCCGCGGCCGAAAAACGTGCTGCAGAATTGAGTGAAGAGGCTGTGACCAAGGCGCGTGTAAGTGCTCAGCAAATCGCTGAGTCCGCTCGTGGTGAGGTTGAGGCTGAGGTGAATCGTGCTCGTCAGTCATTGAGACAGGAAGTTGCTGCGATCGCCATGCTGGCAGCTGAGAACGTGATTGGTGAAGAGCTTGATGCAAAACGTCATGCGAAGCTGATTGATGGTGTTGTCAGCGAAGGTTTCGGTCGCGCATGAGCTCACTTGCTGTATCACGCCGTTATGCCAGAGCACTGTTTGAGCTCTCTCAGGAGGGTTTGGATATAGCTTCCGGGCTTGCAGTGCTGGCAGAAGCTTCTGTCGTAAAAGATGTGCAGCAGCTTTTGGAGCTTCCTAATCTTTCGGCTGAAAAGAAAATTGAAGTGTTGAAAAAGGCTGTTGGTTCTATTTCAGATGAGCTTGTTCGATTGGCGACGCTTCTTTGCGAACGTGGAAAAGCATCGCTATTGCCAGAGATTAATGAAATTTTTGTAGAAATGGTTCGTGAGTCTGAAGCGCGTGTTGTGGCAACTGTTGTTGTTGCGATGGAGCCGGATGCAGCAACCAGGAAGAAGATTGAAGCTGCTGTTGCTGATGTTGCCGGCAAAAAAGTGCAGCTGGAAATTGTTGAAGATAAGCAGGTGATGGGCGGAATGATTGTCAATATTGGCGACCGTCAGATTGATTGTTCATTGCGTGGTAAACTTGAAGGTTTGCGCAAAGCAATTGCCGCTTAACTATAGATTATTGATTGGTCACTAGAGGATAAAAGATATGAAACTCGATACCGCAGAAATCAGTTCCATCATTAAGGAGCAGATCAAAGGATTTGAAGCAGGTGCTGCAGATGCAAACGTAGGCCGCTTGATCTCTGTTGGTGATGGCGTTGCCCGGATCCATGGTCTTTCTGGAGCAATGGCTGGCGAAATGCTGGAATTCCCTGGTGGAACATCCGGCATGGTGCTGAATCTGGAAGAAGGTTCTGTAGGTGCTGTGATTTTCGGTGAATTCACACACCTTCGTGAAGGCGATCAGATTAAATGTACAGGCCGTATCTTTGAAGTCCCAACAGGCCCTGGCCTGAAAGGCCGTGTGGTCAATGCATTGGGTCAGCCTATCGATGGTAAGGGCGCACTTGATGTGGCTGAAAACAGTCCTGTTGAGAAAATTGCACCGGGCGTGATTGAGCGTAAATCTGTTGATCAGCCGTTACAGACTGGTATTAAAGCCATTGATTCTATGGTTCCTGTGGGTCGTGGTCAGCGTGAGCTTATTATTGGTGACCGTCAGACTGGTAAAACTGCAATTGCGATCGATACCATCATTAATCAGAAAGAGAGTGGCGTAACCTGTGTTTATGTTGCTGTAGGCCAGAAGGCATCCACTGTAGCGACAGTGGTTCGCACCTTGAAAGAGCACGGCGCTCTTGAAAACACGATTATCGTATCCGCATCAGCATCTGAATCTGCTGCATTGCAATACATCGCCCCTTATACCGGTTGCACGATGGGTGAATACTTCCGTGACCGTGGTGAAGATGCACTGATCGTATATGATGATTTGACGAAACAGGCCTGGGCTTATCGTCAGGTGTCATTGATTCTTCGTCGTCCTCCAGGCCGTGAAGCATACCCAGGTGATGTCTTCTATCTGCATTCTCGCCTGCTGGAACGCGCATCTCGCGTCGATGAAACGTATGTTGAAAAGTTCACAAAGGGTGAAGTGAAGGGCCAAACCGGATCTTTGACCTCTCTGCCAATCATTGAAACTCAGGAAGGCGATGTTTCTGCATTCATTCCGACCAACGTTATTTCGATTACGGATGGCCAGATATTCCTGGAAACATCATTGTTCAATGCAGGGCAGCGTCCTGCGATTAATGCGGGTCTTTCTGTATCACGTGTGGGTGGTGCGGCGCAGACTAAAGCGATGAAAAAAGTCGGCGGTGGTCTTCGTCTTGATCTTGCGCAGTATCGTGAGTTAGCTGCATTTGCTCAGTTTGCATCCGATCTTGATGAAGCAACACGTAAGCAGATCGAACGTGGTAAACGTGGTGTTGAAATCCTGAAACAGGATGAAAATAGTCCACAGTCTGTTGCTGAGATGACTACTGTTCTGTTTGCTTTGAACAATGGCGATCTGGACGATATCGAAGTGAAGAAGATTCGTGACTTTGAAAAAGGTTTGCTGGCTCATCTGGCTTCTGCGGAAGCGGGTTTGATGAATGGTTTGAATGCGAAACCTGCATTGACTGACGAAGTGGTTGAAGGCTTGAAGAAAGCAATTGCTGGCTTCAAGGCAACCGGAACCTACTAAGGAGTCCTGCTGTGGCATCTGCTAAGGAAATTAAAGGCCAGATCAAGGCCATTCAGAATACAAGCAAAATCACCAAAGCGATGGAGATGGTTGCTGCATCCAAGATGCGCAAAGCTCAGGATCGTGTGGTTGCTGCCCGTTCGTATGCTGAAGGTGTGAAGCAGGTTGTTGCCAACTTGATGCAGGCACATCCTGAATATCAACATCCGTTTGTGACTGAGCGTGAAAACGTGAAAAAGATGGGTGCGCTTGTTGTTACAACCGATAAAGGTCTTTGTGGCGGTTTGAATACAAACACCTTGAAAAAGGCTATTGGCATCCTTAAATCACAAGAAGTTGAAACAGAAGTTTATACCATTGGTCGTCGTGCAGGCGCGTTTCTGAAACGTTTTACTGATATTGCGGCTTCAGTTGAGAATGTTCCGGATTCGCCTGAAATTTCAGATATTCTGGGTGTGGTTGGCGTTGCGATGGAACGTTATCTGAGTGGTGAAGTGGATGAGGTTCATCTGGTTTACAGTGAGTTTGAAAACACAATGACTCAGACACCTGTTTCGATACGCCTGCTTCCATGTTCGATTCCTGAGAATGCGACACATACTGGCTATTGGGATTATCTCTATGAGCCGGATAGTAAAGAAGTTATGGATGGCTTGCTTCGTCGTTATGTCGAATCGCTTGTGTTCCATAGTGTATTAGAAAACAAAGCGTGTGAGCAGTCTGCCCGTATGGTGGCGATGAAGGCTGCGACTGATAATGCTAAGGATATCGTTAAAGATCTTAGCATTACGTATAACAAGGCACGTCAGGCAGCGATTACACAGGAGCTGGCAGAGATTTGTGCTGGTGCCGCAGCTGCCGGTTAATAGTTTTATTTTTAGAGAGGTCATAACATGAGTGCAGGTACAATCGTCCAGGTGATCGGTCCGGTCGTAGACATCCGTTTCCCGGCAGGCGAACTTCCAAAGATCTACAATGCAGTAAAGCTGGCAGATCCAAAGCTGACACTTGAAGTTCAGCAGCATCTCGGTGATAACACGGTTCGTGCCATTGCGCTTGGTTCTACGGACGGTCTTCGCCGTGGGTTGGAAGTCACTGATACAGGTGCGGGCATTAAAGTTCCTGTTGGTAAAGCAACCCTGGGCCGTATCATGAACGTGCTTGGCGAAGGTATTGATTTTGAGGGTGAAGATGTTCCCTCGGACGAGCGTTGGGAAATTCACCGCGCAGCGCCGACCTTTGAAGAGCTTTCTCCTGCTCAGGAAATTCTTGAAACCGGTATTAAAGTTATCGATCTGATGGCTCCAATCGCGAAGGGCGGTAAAGTAGGCCTGTTTGGCGGTGCTGGTGTAGGCAAGACCGTAAATATGATGGAACTGATCAATAACATTGCAAAAGCTCACGGTGGTTTCTCCGTGTTTGCAGGTGTTGGTGAACGAACCCGTGAAGGCAACGACTTCTATTACGAGATGAAAGAGTCCAACGTACTGGAAAAAGTTGCACTGGTTTACGGCCAGATGAATGAACCTCCGGGTAACCGTCTTCGCGTGGCGCTGACCGGTTTGACGATGGCTGAGTATTTCCGTGATGAGGGTCTGGATGTACTGATCTTTATTGATAACATCTACCGTTATTCACTTGCGGGTGTTGAGGTGTCTGCACTGCTTGGCCGTATGCCATCTGCTGTGGGTTATCAGCCTAATCTGGCTGAAGAGATGGGCCGTTTGCAGGAGCGTATTGCCTCGACCAAGACAGGTTCGATTACATCGGTACAGGCCGTATATGTGCCTGCGGATGACTTGACCGATCCGGCACCTGCAACCACGTTTGCGCATCTGGATTCAACCATTGTATTGAATCGTTCGATTGCAGAGTTGGGTATTTATCCGGCGGTGGATCCACTGGATTCAACATCGCGTCAGCTTGACCCTAAAATTATTGGTATTGAGCATTATGATGTGGCTCAGGGCGTTCAGCAGACATTACAGCGTTATAAAGAGTTGCAGGATATTATTGCGATTCTGGGCATGGATGAGCTTTCTGATGAAGATAAGCTGGCTGTATCACGTGCGCGTAAGATTCAGCGTTTTCTATCTCAACCGTTCCATGTGGCGGAAGTATTCACCGGTTCTCCAGGTGTTTATGCCAAGAAGGAAGATACGATCAAGGGCTTTAAAGATATTCTTTCAGGTGAATATGATCATCTGCCAGAGCAGGCTTTCTACATGGTTGGCGGCATTGATGAAGCGGTTGCCAAGGCAGAAAAAATGGCGGCTAAAGGCTAATGGCAACTTCTACAGTCAAAGTTTTGGTCGCTACAGCTGAACGCGAGGTTTATCGTGGTGAAGCAGAAATGCTGGTTGCTCCCGGTGTGGCGGGTGATCTTGGAATTTTGCCAAAACATGCACCACTGCTTTGTGCCCTGACTGCG
Organism: Mariprofundaceae bacterium; assembly: GCA_021772895.1. Taxonomy (GTDB): domain Bacteria; phylum Pseudomonadota; class Zetaproteobacteria; order Mariprofundales; family Mariprofundaceae; genus WSZY01. The sequence goes on from JAJFLC010000001.1 coordinate 57,155, forward strand.
GGTGAACTTAGAATCACTGTTGGCGCTGAAGAAGTGGATGAAGTGTTTGTTTCCGGTGGCTTCATGGAAGTTCAGCCGGATATGATCACGGTGTTGGCAGATTCTGCAGAGCGGGCTACTGATATTGATGAGGCCGCAGCACTGGCTGCTGAGCGTAAGGCTGAAGAAGTGCTCGCAGGCAAGCAGGATGATGTTGATTATGCTGTTGCTGAAGCGGAACTCTCTATGACAGCCGCTCGATTGGCCTGGTTGCGTAAAAAGAAAAAGCACTAAAGCTTTTGCTTTAATTCTTTGCAAGGGTCGCACGTTGTGCGACCCTTTTGCGTATTAGTTTCTGTGTTTACAGTTGGAGGGTATATGGCTCAACAGATGCATTATTCCGATCTTCAAGTATGTGTACTTGCTGCTGGTAAGGGCAAACGTATGCGTTCATCCAAACCCAAAGTTCTTCATCCTGTTTTGGGCCGAGCAATGATTGATTATTTATTACATACCGTTGAAATGCTGCGACCTAAAGGCCTTGCTGTTGTAACAGGACATGCATCAGAAATGGTGCAGGCGCATGTTGGCCAACCTCAGAACCTTGAATGGGTAATTCAGGATAAACAGTTGGGAACCGGGCATGCAGTCAAGCAGTGTGAGAATGTCATTCGTGATGTGCGTGATGTATTGATTGTATGTGGTGATACGCCGCTTTTAAGACATGAGACCCTGGCAGAACTTGTGGATGAACATCGGAAACGTGATGCCATTGTTACGGTTTTGACTGCTGAACCAAAAAGTTCGACTGGATATGGCCGGGTTGTACGTGATAAAGAGGGTAAGGTTTCTTCAATCATTGAAGAGAAAGATGCGGATGAGGCTCAGCGTAATATTCGTGAAGTAAGCAGTGGAATTTATTGTGTACGCCATGATGTGTTGTTTGATCTGTTGCATAAAATTGGTAACCGTAATGCTCAGGGCGAATATTATTTGCCGGATATCGTGCCGCTTGCACTACAGGATGGAAAATCTGTTGAAACGGTGCAAATGAAAGATGCTTATGAGATGTTGGGTGTAAACAATCGTGTTCAGCTGGCAGAGGTCGAAGCACTGATGCAGGAACGAATCATTTATGACTGGCAGATGGCTGGTGTCACCATTGAAAAGCCTGAAAGTGTGCGCATTGAAGCGGGTGTGAATATTGGTGTTGATACCGTGATTCAGGCGGGTTGTTATTTGCTTGGTTCAACCCGTATTGGAGATGCATGCAGGGTAGGCCCGAATGCTGTTTTGGTTGATGCATGGCTGGATGATTGTGTGAATGTATTTGCCTTTAGCCATATCCACAGTGCAAATGTTGGTTCGGAAGCAAAAATCGGCCCATTTGCGCGGCTTCGTCCCGGTGCAGAACTGGATGAAGAGGTTCACATTGGCAATTTTGTTGAAGTTAAAAAGTCGATTGTGAATCGTGGCAGTAAAATCAGTCATCTGAGTTATATCGGAGATTCTGAAATTGGCAGTGATTGTAATGTTGGAGCAGGAACGATTACCTGTAATTACGATGGTGCCAACAAACATAAAACAGTGATTGGTGATGATGTATTTGTGGGTTCTGATACAAAATTGATAGCGCCGGTTGAGGTTGGTTCAGGTGCAACGATTGGTGCGGGAAGTATTGTTACAAAGCGGGTTAAGGAGGGTGGTTTAACCCTTTCTGCACGTCCCGAGCAGCGCCATGTTGCAGATTGGCAACGGCCTAAAAAGAAAGAATAATGTGTGGTATTATTGGTGTGCTGTCTAATCAGGCAGTACAGGAACATTTATTGCGTGCGCTTAAAAATATGGAGTATCGGGGTTATGACAGTGCCGGTATCTGCATTGTCGAAGGTGAGCGTTTTCATTGTAAAAAACAAAAAGGAAAACTCAACAACCTGACTCAGTTGTTGGAAACATCACCTTTAACCGGGCTTGTGGGCATTGGGCATACACGTTGGGCGACCCATGGTGAGCCGACTGAGGTGAATGCGCATCCTCATTGCAGTGATCGTATTGCAGTGGTTCATAATGGCATTATTGAAAATTACAAAATATTAAAAGATGAGTTGACTGAGGCCGGGGCGACATTTATGTCGCAGACAGACAGTGAGGTGATTCCCTGGTTGGTAGAATCACTATTGTCTCAGTGTGATAAACCTGAACTGGCATGGTTAAAAGTGCTGTCGAAACTTCATGGCGCTTATGCCATTGCGGCGTTGGATCGCATACAGCCAGATAGAATCTGGTTTGCAAGAAAGGGAAGTCCGTTACTTTTGGCTCGAAATGAACACGCAATGTTTGTTGCATCCGATGCGTTGGCGGTTGCAGGTAATGCAGAAGAGGTACTTTACCTTGAAGAGGGTGAATGGGGCCATGTTACGCTTGATGGTGTGATGGTTTATGATGCAAATGGTCATGCTGTAAAAACACAATGGCAGCCGATGCCAGATTCTGTTGCAGAAGCGGAAAAAGGTGCTTTTGAACATTATATGCTCAAGGAGATTCATGAGCAGCCAGAGGTGATAGCCAAGATTATCGCCGCTTATGCAAAAGATGATGCCATTAAGTTTTCCGATGCTGAATTCATCAGCAATACACCCTTACCACAGCGCATTGTCATGGTTGCGTGTGGCACCTCTTACCATGCGGCGTTGACTGCACGATACTGGCTGGAGCGCTACCTTCAGATTTCAGTTGAAGTCGATGTTGCATCGGAATACCGCTACCGTGATCCAGTGATTGGCCCTGATACATGGTTGATTACGCTATCTCAATCAGGCGAAACAGCAGATACATTGGAAGCACTCCGTTTATTTAAACGAAAGACCCCGAACAACAAGGCATTGGCAATATGTAATGTACCACACTCATCGCTTGTGCGTGAGTCAGATGGATTGATTGAGTTACATGCCGGGCCGGAAATTGGCGTTGCATCAACCAAGGCGTTTACGGCGCAATTGACTGTGCTGGCACTGTTTTCACTCAAGCTTTCGCTACGGGCAAATGCGATGAGTGGTGATGATGCGAAGGGTCATCTGCATGCACTGCATCAGATTGTAGGACATATGATTTCACTGTTATCTGATGCCAAACATCTGGATGAACAGCTGACACCATTGTTTGAGGGTGTATATGGTTCGCTTTATCTCGGGCGGGGGCCATGTTATCCGCTTGCTTTGGAGGGAGCCTTAAAGTTGAAAGAGATTTCATACCTGCATGCTGAGGGTTATGCCGCAGGTGAAATGAAACATGGGCCGATTGCGTTGATAGATAGCAATCTTCCAGTCATTGTGCTCGCGCTCAAGCAGTATCATCTGGAAAAGGTGATTTCCAATCTGCATGAAGTGCAGGCACGTGGTGCAAAAGTTATATTGCTGACCGATATGGCCGATTCGGATATGCCGGATGATGTGGATGCAGTTGTTTCGATTCCGACTGGAGATTACTTTACAGCACCGCTGTTGGCTGCCATTCCGCTACAACTTTTGGCCTATTATGTTGCTTGTTCGAAGGACACAGATGTGGATCAACCACGCAATCTTGCCAAGTCCGTGACAGTAGAATAACGCTGTAGAAAAACTAACACCGTACCTTTTTTAGGCACTTCATCATCATTCTCTGGAAGTCTGCACCTGTGGATGAATGAACTATAATCATAACAGGTGATTGTTATGACACATCTGAAGTCACAGGAAAGCTCTGCAGTCCACCAGTGGGCTGTTCGTATTGGGGTTGAAATTGTCGCCTCGACAGTGATCGGTCTGGGAATAGGCTATATGCTGGATAAATGGCTGGATACACGACCGCTGTTTCTTTTGTTATTTTTTCTTTTTGGAGCTGTGGCTGGTTTCCTTAATCTTTATCGTGTGATGCAGCTGGATCATCAGAAAAACAAGCGTGAATGACGATGGGAGAAGCACGATTTGAACCACTCTCCCATTTTGAGGTCAGGCCTATACTTGAGCTAACGCTTTTTGGTATGGATATCTCCATTTCTAATTCAGTGTTATGGATATGGCTTTCGGTATTTTCAGCATTGTTGTTTCTACTGTTTGCGAGCCGTAGAGGACTGTTTATTCCAGATAGGATGCAGGTGCTGCTGGAGATGCTTTATCTGCTCATTCGAAACATGGTTGAAAAAAACATTGGAAAAGAAGGCATGGCCTATTTTCCGCTTTTGTTCACGTTGTTTGTATTTGTCCTGTTTTGTAATCTGATGGGGCTTGTTCCCGGCGGGTTTGCACCAACCTCGCAGATTATTGTGACCGGGTCTTTGGCGGTGACAGTGTTTATTTTTACAATAATCCTGAGGGTTGTCCGCCATAAATGGGGTTTCTTCAGAGCTTTTGCACCGGAGGGTCTGCCGCCGATTTTGCTGTTACTTATGATCCCTGTGGAAATTATTTCCTTCATTGCCAGACCGATATCGTTAGCAGTACGTTTGTTTGCCAATATGACTGCCGGGCACACTGTGCTTGCTGTTATTGCGTTTTTCGGACTGGTTTCACCCTGGTTTGTAGCGTGGGCACCCTTAGGTTTTTCGATTGTTTTCACCGCGATGGAAATTTTTATTGCTATAATACAAGCATACATCTTTACGATTCTGTCCTGTGTTTATATTGATGATGCATTGGCATATGAGTGAGGTCGCTGGAGGTATTATGGATTCAACAACATGGATTCCGGTTGGGATGGGGTTGGCTGCAGTGGGAATGATGGGTTCGGGACTCGGGATAGGATATATTTTTGGCAAGATGATCGAAGCGGTTGCCAGACAACCCGAAGCTGAGCCGATTTTGGCCAAATATGCCTGGATAGGCTTCGCACTGGTGGAGACTATTGCACTTTATGCATTGGTTATTGCGTTTATCATTATGGGGCAGGGTTAAACTTTTGTCTCCAGTTTATGCGGCAGAAATCAAAGGTCTGCCACAATTTGACGTGACGCATTTCACCTCTGAGGTGTTTTGGACAGTGATCTCATTTCTTTTCCTTCTTTTTATTCTTCAGCGGTTTGTTTTACCAAGGATCTATCGTGTGCTTGATCAAAGAGTTAGCAAAATTAGAGATGAGTTGTCTGAGGCAGAATTAATACGTGAAGAGAGTGTAATTGTATTGGAAACATACCAGTCTGAATTGAGAGGACTGGAGAATGAGGCGCAAAAAATATTGGAGGAGGCCCGTAGTAAGGCGGTCTGTTTTCATGATGATGCAATAAAAAAAATAGAAGCTGAACTGAAGCAGAAAAAATTACTTTTTAGAGGTGAAATGGAATTTGCCAAAGAACAGGCATTGGAAGAGGTGAGATCCCTTTCAGTTGAAATTGCTATGGATGTCACAGAAAAATTGATGATAAACACACTGAATCAAAGTGATATAGAAAAAGAAGTTGAAAGCGCAATTAAGGAATTAAATGATCGCAAAAACTGAGCTTTTTGACATGTGAAGTTCAAATCTTTACGCTAACGAGGCGTGAGAATCAATGGAAAAACAAAGCTGTTTGGAATTATAGGCAATCCAATCGAACATTCACTTTCGCCAGTGTTTCAGTCCCGCTTTTTAAAGCAAAGTGGCGTGGATGCAGTGTATGTTCCGTTCTGCGTGAAGGAGGATGATATTGAGTCCGCAATTCGGGGGCTATGGGCATTAAATATTCAGGGCTTTAATGTGACAGTGCCTCATAAGGAGAGTGTCATTCCGTATGTTGAACTGGATGATAGCGCCAGATTGATTGGAGCGGTGAATACTGTGACGCGCAGTGAATCCGGCTGGCAAGCAACCAATACCGATTGGATCGGCTTTGCAGCGGCGATGGATGCTGTTGGTGTTGATTCGAATGCGGGAAATGTTCTGATGTTTGGTGCTGGTGGAACTGCCAAAGCAGTTGTTCATGCTTTATCCCAACGGAAAGTTTCCAGACTGTATATTTGTAATCGTAGCCAGGATCGGGCTGAAGCGCTTGCGACAGATGCAAGAGCGCACTATCCTCATATGGATTGTGAAGTGGTTGAATGGAGAGCTGATGATGTTGAGGCGGCCAGTTTGAAATCAGGTGTGATTATTAATACAACCTCGATTGGTTTGAAAGGTGAGAGTGATTTCCCTTTTGTCTTGCCTGGTAAAGGTGCCGCGATTGATGCTGTATATCGCCCGGATGGAAATACTGTGTTTTGTAACACAGCACGGGCCAGTGGAAGGGTGAGTATTGATGGCCTGCCAATGTTGGTTGCCCAGGGAGCTGCATCATTTTCAACATGGCATGATGTGGACAGTCCGGATTACCTAGAGATATTGCGATGGACTGAAACACAGATTAATCGTTCGCCGGTGAGTTTGCCGGGTTGGGAGAGTGCCGCATGAAGCAGACACGTCTTGGGGATATTTTGCTGAGAAAGCAGGTTATTACCAAAGAGCAATTGGAAAATGTTCAGCGCGAAATGAAGTTGAATGGCGATACGCTAACGGCACAGCTGGTTAAACAGAATATTTTCACAGAAATTGACCTTGCAAAATTTATTGGGAAATCTTTTGGGCGACCGGTCATTGATCTGGATAAGGTTGAGATTGATCCGGAGATCACCAAGCTGTCGGTAGATGTCATGCGTAAAAATATGGCCATACCCATCCAGAGAAAAGGCAATGTGATTACACTTGCCGTGGCTGACCCTTATGACATCAACAGCCTGGATGAAATTGCCTTTATCAGTGGCAGTCAGGTTGATGTGGTCATTGTTCCAGAGAGTCAGCTGCTTGTGAAGTTCGATGAAATGAGCGGATCCGCTCATGAGCTCGAAGATGTTATGGGTGAGCTTGGTGCCAATGATATGGAAATCATTGATACTGAAGAAGCCCAATTTGATGAAAACAGTATGGCAACGGAGAGTGCAGGCGCTCCAATTGTTAAACTGGTCAATCTGATACTGCTTGATGCTATTAAGCGCGATGCTTCAGATATTCATATTGAACCCTATGAGAAACTGATTCGGGTCCGTTATCGAATCGATGGTGTGTTGCACGAAATTATGCGCCCTCCAATGAAGATGCGCGATGCGATTGTTTCACGTATTAAGATTCAGGCACGCCTTGATATTTCAGAACGCCGTCTTCCTCAGGATGGACGAATCAAATTAAGGCTGTCAAAAGCAAAAACGGTAGATTTCCGTGTTTCCGTGCTTCCAACACTGTTTGGTGAAAAGGTCGTGATGCGTTTGCTTGATCCATCTAATTTACAGCTGGATATGACCAAGCTGGGGTATGAAGAGGCTGATCTCAAAAACTTCCAACAGGCGATTCATCAGGCTTATGGCATGGTGCTGGTGACCGGGCCGACAGGATCCGGTAAAACAGTGAGTCTTTATTCTGCTGTTGCTGAATTGAATCAGCCAGGTTCAAACATCTGTACGGCAGAAGATCCTGTTGAGTTTAACTTTATGGGCATTAATCAGGTGAATGTGCATCCTCAGATTGGTTTAGACTTTCCTGCTGCGCTGCGTTCATTTTTACGTCAGGACCCTGATATTATTCTGATCGGTGAAATCCGGGATCAGGAAACAGCAGCGATCGGGATTAAGGCAGCATTAACAGGACATCTGGTGTTAGCAACATTGCATACCAACGATGCGCCTTCAACGATGACACGGATGATTAATATGGGTATTGAATCATTTCTTGTGGGCTCAGCGGTCAATCTTGTGACCGCTCAGCGCCTGGCTAGACGCAACTGTGCTGAATGTTCTGAAGCTATTGAAGTTCCTGTCGCAGCACTTATTGATGCCGGTGTGAAAAATGAGGATGCCGGAAACTTTGCACCCATGCATGGCAAAGGATGTGCTGTTTGTAATGGCACGGGTTATAAAGGGCGAGTGGGAATCTATCAGGTGATGCCTGTGTATGATGAAATTCGTGATGCGGTGTATGCCGGGAAAAACAGTGATGAAATTAATACGATTGCTGTATCAAAAGGTGTGAAAACACTACGGATGGCAGCGTTAAATAAAGTGAAAGAGGGCGCGATTTCACTCGAAGAGTGTTTACGTGTAACGGTGGCTGACTGATGGCGATTTTTTTATGGGAAGCAAAAACAAAACAGGGGCAGCCTAAAAGTGGTGAGCTAGATGTTGCAAACAAGGATATTGCAACTGCAAGCATAAGGCGACAGGGCCTGATTGAGATCAAGGTTAAGAAAAAACCAATCGAGATCGAAATTTTTCCTGAAAAAGTTGTTGATAAAGATATCAGTATCTTTTTCAGGCAACTTTCAACGATGATTAATGCGGGTTTGCCATTGGTTCAGTGTTTTGAGCTTGCTGAACGGGGAGCTGAAAAAAAGTCACTGGTTAAACTTTTAAAAGGCATTCGTACTGAATTGGAGGGTGGTTCTCCGTTGGGAGAAACGCTACGCAAGTTCCCCAAAGAGTTCGACCGTCTGACCTGCTCATTGGTCGAGGCGGGTGAGCAGGGCGGTATTTTGGATTCAATTCTTTTACGTCTCTGCACTTACAAAGAGAAAGCTTTAGCACTTAAAAGTAAAATCAAATCAGCCATGGTTTATCCGGCTGCGATCCTGGTGGTATCATTTATTGTGACTTCAGTATTGATGATTTTTGTGATTCCTGTGTTTAGTGAAATGTTTTCCAGCTTTGGTGCAGAGCTTCCGGGTCCAACCAAGATCGCCATGGCCATTTCAGACATATTTGTCGAATATTGGTATATTGTTTTGTTTGCACCTTTCGTATTGGTGTATGCAATCAAGGCGATTTACAAAACGCCCCAAGGGCATTATCAACTTGATAAGCTGCTGCTTAACCTTCCTGTTATTGGCAATGTGCTTCGTAAAGGTGCAGTGGCACGTTTTTGTCGGACATTCTCAACCTTGTCGGCTGCCGGGGTTCCGATTTTGGAATCACTTGACACGGTGGCGGAGACCTCAGGTAATGTGGTGATTGAAGAGGTGATTTTAAAGACAAAAGATTCGATCAGTCAGGGTATGACACTGACGGCGCCTTTAGAGGCCAGCGGTGTGTTTCCTGTGATGGTGACACAAATGATATCAATCGGTGAGCAGACGGGTAGCCTTGAAGAAATGCTTTCCAAAATTGCAGATTTTTACGAAGAAGAAGTTGATACAGCAGTTGATAATATGACTGCGTTGATGGAGCCTCTTATTATGGCCTTTTTGGGTGTTGTAATTGGTGGGCTGGTGATTGCGATGTACTTGCCTATCTTCCAGATGGCTTCGGTTGTTTAAGAAGAGAGCTTAATTTATCTAACATGATACTTAACAAGTAGGTTCTGATGATAGAAGCCAGTCCCACGCTGATAGATATCCATGAGGGGCGTGTGCGCTTGAAGAAGCTATTGGGTTATCGGGCTCTTGCTTCGGCAGTGATCTTGTTTGCTACGGCGTATTTTTTCTATATGCCAGCACCTTCATCACAACGTCCATTATTTATTACGATAGCATTGACGTTTTTGCTTTTTACTGGCTTGGAATGGAGCTTGATTCGCTCAAGGGTTTCTTTTTCGATACAGGTTTTTGCCCAGTTTGCATTCGATATGTTGCTGGTACTTGGTCTGGTTGTATTAACAGGTGGTATCCAGAGTCCTTTTGTGTTCCTGTTTGGCTTGATTATTATTGCAGCGGGAACACAGTCGCATGTATTGATTGTTCTGCTGATTTCAATCATGGCCTGTATGTGTTATCTGGCTGCGATTTATGGATTTTCACTGTGGCAAAGTTTGCCAATTTCTTCATCTGAAACCTTACATATACTACTTCAAACTTCCGCACTTTTTCTTGTGGGTGGTGTCATGGCTGCGATTGCCAGACGACATGCCAGTCTACAGCAAGAGAGCCGTCAGGCTGTTCGACAGCATCGCCGTTTAAGAGAGCTTCATGAACAAGTCGTGAGCACGATGCAGGAAGGTGTTGTGATTTTAGATGAGGCATTACATATTCAGGATTGCAACCCATCAGCTTATCGCTTGCTTGCCATAAACCATAGTTTGTCATGGATAACATTGCGTGAAATTGCTGACGTTCCTGATGCGTTGATTGATTTCTTTGATTTTTCTAAAAACCAAACATTTCAGTGTGAGTGGAAAACGGCATCAGGTGCATGTCTTGTGACTGCCGCTGCACTTCCCGGGCATGATCCATCTGCACACTGGTTATTAACACTGGTTGATATCAGTGATGTAAGAAAGTTGGAAAGAAAACTGGCTGAGCAGGATAAACTCGCTGCTATGGGGCGTATGGTCGCGATGTTAGCACATGAAATTCGAAATCCGTTGCAGACAATCGGCCAATCTGTTGAATTGATGAGAACGGTTGTTAAAAATAAACAGGAGGATATTCAGCGAATTCTGACGGAAGAGATCCATCGCCTGAATCGGCTGGTTTCGGATATGCTTGATTATGTTCAGCCATTAACACCTGAGCCGATTCCTGTTTTATGTTCAGAACTTATAGGCTCTTCGGTTGTGCAGGTTGATATGAAGGGAGCGTATGGGGTGACGTGGCGATGCGATCTTGATTCATTGACGGTTGATCCTGATCATTTTCGTTTGGTGTTAGATAATCTGCTACGAAATGCTGTTGAGGCAAGTAGCCGTCCCAATACAGTTGAGATCACACTCGGACTCGCAAATGGTACGGGAGGAGCGTGTTGGGAACTATCGGTTGCGGATCAGGGTGGCGGTATTGCTGAAGAGATGAAAGGGTCTCTTTTTGAACCTTTTGCGACAGGACGGACATCGGGAATTGGCCTTGGTTTGGCAACAGTTTGGCAGGTTTGTCAAATGAATGACTGGTATGTTAATGTAGAAATGCTTGAGGATGGTAGTAAGTTCATTATTCGAGGAGATGTTAAATTTGTTGAACCCAGGGAAGTGGTAAGTGGCTGATATTTTGTTGGTGGAAGATGAGGCAAATGCCCGTCAGGTATTAACGCTGGGGCTGGAAGGACGAGGACATATCGTTGCGGAAGCCGCAGGTCTTGAAGAAGCACAGGCATTGCTGGAATCAAGGGGTTTTGACATCGTTCTGACAGACTTGCGAATGAATGGTTATGATGCGGGTATTGATGTTGTACGTATGGCAGTGGATCTTTGTCCAAGAGCCAAGGTGTTACTTCTGACTGCTTATGCAAGTGCAGAAACAGCGGTTGAAGCCATGCGACTAGGGGCTTTTGATTACCTAACCAAACCCGTGTCTTCTGAAGAGCTGGGTCAGGCGATTGAGAGAGCGCTTGCTGAAAATGATGATGCTTTTGTTGAGCATCAATCGGCAATAAAAGATGAGGTTTTTGTAGGTGAATCAACGTTGATGCAACGTGTTCGTGAGCGTTTGCTGCGGGCCGCAGCAAGAGATTTCACAGTGTTAATCAGTGGGGAGTCTGGCACAGGTAAAGAGTTGGCGGCTCGTTTTGTGCATAAACACTCTCCACGTGGCTCAGGTCCATTTATGCCTGTTCATTGTGGTGCAATTCCTGAAGGTTTGTTTGAATCTGAGTTGTTTGGCCATTGTAAAGGTTCTTTTACTGGTGCAGACAGTGACCGTATGGGTTTGATTGAGTCGTCCGATGGTGGAACCTTATTTCTCGATGAAATTGGTGAAATGCCTATGGCAGCTCAGGTGAAGCTGTTGCGTGTTTTACAGGATATGAAGGTGCGCAGGGTAGGAGAGGAGACAGAGCGCAAGGTTGATGTTCGGATCATTGCTGCAAGCAATCGCAATTTGGGTGAGGCTGTACAGCAGGGCATTTTTCGCGAAGATTTGTTTTATCGACTGAATGTTGTACCCATCCATATGCCAGCCCTTCGCCAAAGGCGTGAAGACATTCCTGCATTGGTGATGTCATTGCTAAAACATTGGGGTGGAGAACACACACATATTTCTGATGTATGTATGCAGCGTTTATCGAAACTTCCATTGTTAGGGAATGTCAGGGAGCTTGAAAACTTGCTGCAACGATTACTTGCTTTGTCTGATGGAGATTCACTTGATGAATCATTGCTCGATGACTTTTACCCTGACACAGGGAGCAGTTCGCTGACGCTGAATGATTTGAAGCAACAGGGAGGTAATCTTGATCAGGCGTTAGAAAGTATTGAACGACAGTTGCTTTCTGAAGCGTTGCAGGAATCCAAAGGGAATGCAACAAAAGCGGCCAGTATTCTTGGCATCAGCTTTCGTTCAATTCGTTATCGATTAAAAAAATTAGGTATGAAGGAGCCTTCTTAGTGGAGATGACATGGTTCATAACATTGTCGGCAGGTGTGTTTGGGCTGATATTCGGAAGTTTTGCCAATGTCTGTGTCCATCGTATCCCTTTACGTTTATCTGTGGTGACACCGGGGAGTCGGTGCCCATCCTGTGAACGTGCAATTGTCTGGTATGATAATATTCCGCTGCTCTCATGGTTGTTTTTGAGTGGTAAGTGCCGCTATTGCAAAACAAAAATTTCAATGCGTTATCCAGTTCTTGAACTCTTGATGGGTATAAGTTGGGCAGGCCTTGCATGGCATTTTGGTTTAAGCATGATGTTATTACAGGCTTTGTTACTGGTTAGTCTGTTGTGGGTACTTACCTTGATTGATTTGGAGACGGGTCTGCTTCCTAATGTACTGACATTTCCCGGCATTGGGATTGGGCTGATGTTTGCCTATGGGTTTGGATATTTACAGGATGCAGTGATAGGTGCGGTTGTTGGTTATGGTGCTTTTTGGATCATTGCACGACTGTTTTTACTTATCACTGGTCGTGAAGGCATGGGTTATGGAGATTTTAAGTTGCTCGCCATGTTGGGTGCTTTTATGGGCTGGCAGGCTCTTCCATTTATTGTGTTTGTTTCATCATTTGTTGGCGCTGTCGTTGGTAGCATTATTTTGCTTGTAGCAAAAAAACATATGCGCGCTGAGATTCCATTTGGCCCTTACCTTGCCGCCGCAGGTATGATCTGGTTTTTGTGGGGAGCTGATATTCTTCAATGGTATACTGAACTGATTCGTGTCTGACGAAAGGGGGTATGCCAAACCTCCGATTGTTGGGTTAACGGGAGGTATTGGAAGTGGAAAAAGCACGGTGGCATCCATGTTTGTTGATCTGGGCATTCCAGTGCTTGATTTGGACAAGGTGGGGTATCAGGTCACAAAACCTGGAAGTAAGGGGCTTGCAGCGCTTGTTGAACACTTTGGAGAAATAATTCTTGATGGCAAAAAATTAAACAGGGCAAGGTTGGCAGAGATATGTTTTGCCAGTGATGATAAGACCCAACAACTGAATCGAATTGTTCACCCGCTCATTTGGCAAGAAGCAAACAGATGGCAAAAAAAACAGAGAACGGCTTATACTGTCATAGAGGCTTCTGCCCTGATTGAGTCAGGGGGGGGTGAGCGGGTTGATATTATTGTTGTAGTCATAGCTGGGATGCAGACCAGAAAATATAGAGCGTTAAAACGCAAGGGTATGACTGAAAAAACCTTTGATGCTATCATTGCCAGACAGTGTAGTGATGATCAACGTTTAAATACCGCTGATTATTTGATTCGAAACAATGGAGATATGAAAGCACTGAAAAGGGAAGTAAATGCTTTGCACACAAAGTTGGCAGAACATTTTGGTGGTTGACACGCTTCGAGTGCTTCGGTAGCAATGCATTTGTTGCCAAGTCAGGCATCGTTTCCGCCGGTCAATAAGATAAATCTTTTCTGATCTCATTAATAATCCCGTGCTGCTGTTTATTTTCAATTTTCAGCCTATCACAACCCTTAAAAACGACCTGGAGTAAGCATGTCTGCTACTGAAAATGTTATTGAAGAAAGCAAAGCGAAGAGTGATTCACCTGTAGTGAATGAAGCGACTGCTGAAAAGAAACCGGTTCGCCGGGCACGTCGAAAGAAAGTGGCGGATGAGCCAGCAGCGGAAACTCAAACTCCGAAAATAGCTGTAGACTCAATTTCTACAACAGAAAAAAAACCAGATCAGGAAAAACCTGTTCGTCGTACACGCCGTAAAAAAGTTTCAGATGAGCCAGTGCAGGAGAGCAAAGCGCCAGAAATAGCGGCAAATCCAGCTTCTGTAGACAGTGGCTCTGATCAGGAGAAACAGGCCGAACCCGTTTCAGAAGAGGGACGACAGAATAAACCACGTAGTAAAGGGCGGAATGGCAAGTGGAATAATGGCGATCGTAATGACCGTGGAGGACGCAAACGTAAGTTTGAGCAGGAAGAAGAACCGATTTCCGATGAGTTTGCAGGGGTAACGCTGCACCTGCGTGATGTGTCTGAGATGAACCCGACAGAGTTGCTTGCAAAGGCTGATTCTCTCGGTATTGATAACCTGGCAGGTATGCGCAAACAGGAGCAGGTCTCTGCAATTTTGCGCGCACACGCGCTTCGTGGCGGCACCATCCATAGTGAAGGCGTGCTTGAAATTCTCCCCGATGGTTTTGGTTTCCTTCGCTCTTCGGATGCAAATTATCTTGCGGGCCCGGATGATGTTTATGTTTCCATTCATCAGGTTCGTAAATTCTTCCTGCGCAAGGGTGATACCATTACCGGAGAAATTCGCCCACCACGTCGAGGCGAACGTTATTTCGCATTGAAGACGGTTGATGGGATCAATGGTGGAAGTCCTGAAAATGCACGGACTAAGATTTTGTTCGATAATCTGACACCGCTTTATCCGGATCAGCGTCTTCATATGGAGATTGAAAACCCAACCAACAAAGATATGACCGGGCGCATCATTGATCTCGTCTCGCCTATTGGTAAAGGTCAGCGTGGCCTTTTGGTCGCACCGCCTCGTACGGGCAAGACGATGATGATGCAGTCAATTGCACATTCAATTGCAGCCAATCACCCGGAAGTGGTTTTGATTGTTCTTTTAATCGATGAGCGTCCTGAAGAAGTAACTGATATGAAACGCTCAGTGCGGGGGGAGGTTGTCTCTTCAACCTTTGATGAACCGGCTCAGCGTCATGTGCAGGTTGCCGAAATGGTTATTGAGAAGGCAAAACGTTTGGTTGAGCATGGCAAAGATGTTGTGATTCTTCTTGATTCGATTACCCGTCTGGCACGTGCCTACAATACTGTAGTACCATCATCCGGCAAGATTCTCTCCGGTGGTGTGGATTCTAATGCGCTGCATCGTCCAAAACGTTTCTTTGGCGCTGCGCGTAACATTGAGGGTGGTGGTTCATTAACAATTCTTGCAACTGCATTGGTGGATACCGGCTCGAAGATGGATGAAGTGATCTTTGAAGAGTTCAAGGGCACGGGTAATATGGAGATCAAACTTGAACGCAAGCTGGTTGATAAACGTGTATTCCCTGCGATTGATATTGCGCCATCAGGCACGCGTAAAGAAGAGCTGCTGACAGAACGTGATGACCTGCAAAAGGTTTGGGTGATTCGTAAAATTCTTTCACCCATGAACACAGTGGATGCGATGGAATTTTTACTGGATAAACTGGGTTCGACCAAAAACAACGCTGAATTTTTTGATAAGATGAATCAGTAACGATCAGATACGGCTACGAAGCGGCCCGGTAAGGGGACTGGATGGAAAAGTGTTATCGTTGTTGGCGCCACATCCGGTATTGGCCGGGCTACAGCGAAAGTGCTGGTGCCCAATGGCTATCAAGTAGGTGTTACTGGGTGAAGAATTGAATTGCTTAAAAGCCTTTGTGATGAGTTTGCAGGTAAGATATTTATCAAGCCGATGGACCTGACACATCCGGAACAGGCAGCCCCGCAGATCTATATTTCGATATGTAAAAAGAAGAAGCTGGTTTATATCACTCGGCGGTGGCGAATCATTGCTTGGTTACTGAAACTATTGCCTGATGTTATTTACAATAAATTATAAACTGGTTGATGAGAACTGATCAGGCAGATGATGAAATGAAGGTATATGGTAATCCCATGTGCCTTTTTTTGTTTCATGCGTGATCCAGACGGTTTTACAGCCCAGTGCAGCAGCAGCGGCCAGATTATCCGGCATATCATCTACAACCAGCGTACGGCCTGGTGTGCCGCCTTCTTTTTCAATCAGCATGGCCAACGTCTCTTTGCAGGGTTTAGGGATGTAACGATGAAAACGAATGTCGTAGATGCGTTCGAAGTGGTGAAGTACGCCAAGTGTTTCAAGGATGCGTTCGGCATGCTCATGGATGCCATTGGTATGGATTATTTTTCGGCCCGGAAGCCGTGTCAGGGCTTTATCCAGTGCTTTGTCTTCTGAGAGGATTTCGTGGGCATTGATGTTGTGTACGTCATGCAGGAATGCTTCCGGCTCCATGCCGTGGTGCAACATCATACCGCGCAGGGTTGTGCCATATTCCTTCCAGTATTTTACACGCAGTTCGTTGGCTGTTTTGGAGTCTATTTCCAGTTCTTTCGCTACAAAAGCAGTCATGCGTTTGTCCATGCGTGCAAATACGCCGGAATCGGCGGCATACAGTGTGTTGTCGAGGTCAATAACAGCTAAATCAAATGGCATGGTTGGATGTTACCAGAATTGTAAGATAGAAAATGATTTAATTACATCGTGAATAGCTAAGGGATTTATAAGCGATGATGTCAGAGTGGCATCAACATATGGTAAAGATTAAATCCTTTAACGTAATCTTCAACCTGAGCAACCGTTTTGTAACCCAACCTCAAGTATAGTTTTACGGCTTTTTCATTCAATGTTTGTAAACAAATAGATTTACAGCCATTTTCTCTGGCGATTTCCAGTGCGAGGGCGTGGATTTTTGTTCCATATCCCTGATTTCTATATTTTTCATTCACCCAAATTTGATCTAAATAGAATTTACCAAAATGTATTTTACCTGTTGCACCGCCAATGATTTGTGTACCCAATTTCAAATGAATGGTCTTGTTGACGGGTTCGATACCACCTACTTCAGATAATCCATATTGGCTTATAGCATCTGTAATGGGCCTGGAATCTTCTGCGCTTGGGTTGTCTATTTTTATCAGTTTGATGTTCATTTAATGATCAACGGCGAGTGTTTTCTGTTCGTATTTGATGATACTGAACCCTTCATTTGCTGAAGGAGCCTGAAAATATTGAGTGATGGCATCAAAAGTTGCTTCTGAGGTAAATGCTGCATTAGCGGGCATGTTTTTGCTTCTTTCTTTTAATTGTTGTTTGCATATGTCATCGCTGACATCTACAAAATGCAGGGTATGTGAAACATTTGCCTGCTCATAGATGTTACGAAACCAGTTGCGTTGATCTCTGGTATTCCCGGGAAAATCGAGAACCACGGATACACCTTGAGAAAGCAGGGATTGGATGTGCGCTGATAATATGTTTTGCAAGCGAGCTGCGTATTTTATGTAACCTGAGATATCAATAATTTCTTCTGGATAGAGCTGGGCTAACCAATCATCTTCACTTAACAGGATTGCATGGTGCTGATCGGCCAGTTTTTTGGCTAATGTGGATTTTCCCGCAGCCATTTTCCCACAAAAGAAGTGTAGTGTTGCGTTTCTGTTCATCTCTTCTCAGTCATCTTTTTAACTCTCTTTTGGAATTTTATCTTTCCAGGGGTGTGCGGCTTCCAGTTGGCCTGCCAACATGAATAGTATCCTATCATTGCCTTCGGCAGTCATAAAGTGTGCGCCATGAGGCAGTCCATCGCTACCCCAATAGAGTGGTACAGACATGGCCGGCTGACCGGTCATGTTAGCAATGGGTGTAAAGGGTGTTTGATATAAAGATTTATCAATGAGCGTATCGAGAAAATGATTGTTGAGCACTTTTTTTCCAAGCCCTGTAGAAATCAAAAAACGCATCACTGTTTTTTCAATGCCAGTTGGATCAAGGTCATGGCTTGCTAAAGGTGGCGTTGCGACTGTGGGTGTTAAAATCACATCATACTTTTGATGCAGTCCGGTCATGTGTTGAGCGGTATTTTCCCATACCTGCAAAGCTGCATTCACCTGTTCAGGTTTGATACCGCTACCAACGAGTGACATAAAACGGGTGTTTAATTCAATATCAAGGTTCTTCACCTCAACACCCAGAAGGTTGGCCATATTAACAACATCTTTGTATGTGTAGTGAAATACAATGGTTAAAAAAGCCCGCATCAATTCCCTGCCATCAAAACCCCATGGTATGTTTTCAACATGGTGCCCCAAAGCTTCGCACTGCTTTGCTGCGGCTTCCGCTGCATGGATGCATTCATGATGTACGGGTGTTTTTGTTGGAGCTTCTGTGATGAGTCCAATTTTTAATGCTGGAGATTTTTGTGTAATTGAGAGGAGGTAGCTGTTTTTTCCTGGTTCTGAAATGAAATTGTTTGCCCTGGTATTCTCAGTGACTAAATCAAGATAAGCGGCGCTGTCCCGTACTGAAATGGATGAAACATGACTGACTACGGCGCCACCCCAAGCATTTGCCATGTTTTCGTATTGATTCAACTGTCTTGATGGTTTGAACCCAAAAATACCACAATACGAAGCTGGTAATCTGATTGAACCGCCGCCATCGCTGGAATAAGCCATCGGCACGACCCTTGCCGCAACAGCGGCAGAACTTCCGCCGCTGGAACCACCGGCATTTTTTGTTAAATCCCACGGGTTGCGTGTTGCTGTAAAAGCAGCCGGGTTGGTGAGAGAAGACGTGCCTAATTCGGATGTGTTGGTTTTACCAAAGGTAATAAATCCTGCGGCATTCAATCTTTTTACCATATCGCTATCTTCAGCCGGAATATATGTTTTCATTGCTTTACTGCCGTTAGACATTGGAAAACCCGCAAAGGGCAACATAAGATCTTTCACAAGAAAAGGTACACCACTAAAAAGGCTGCTTTTATCCAATTTCATGATGAGTGACTCAGCTAAAGAATCCATTTGGCATGTCACGGCATGAAGCTGTGGATTTACTCTTGAGAGACGGTCTTGTGCTTCAGCGAGTAATTCGGCAGGTGAGACTTCACCTTTTTTAACCAGCGCTGCCAAACCAAGTGCATCGTATGTGTGATATTCAGAAAAAGGGTTCATGTTTTTCACCTCAAATATTTTGAATCAATGCAGGCGAAAAATAGAAAAACAAATTTTTGAGTATTCATGAGTGTGATTGTCAGGCATATATTTTCTCTCTCTTACAGTAAAGCGATTATCCGATAATTTTGTATTGGCCAGGTGAAACTGTGATGGGTTCAGGAAAGCCATTGCCAAGTACCTTCATGCCATCGTTGTTTTCACCACTATTATCTAATGTTGCAGCGTTTATTACTGCGTTGTACGCATCATAAGATTCCCATACAACAATGTTGATGAAATTGAATTTGTTTTTTTCATTGATCGAACGATAAAAAGTTGAGCTAACAAAGCCTGCTTGCTGGCGAAAATATTCAACATATTCATCCCGGATTTTTATCGCCTGCCTTTCCATGCCTGTTGGCACTTCGATACTGTTGATGATGCTTATTTGCTCCATGAGTCATATCCTTTTTTATTCGTTGGCATTGTATAGGGTTGTGCGCATTTGCAGTGCCACTTTTTGCCAGATATATCAGAGACCCAGCTCGGATAACGTTGGGTGTTCGTCTGGCCTGCGACCTAAAGGCCAGTGATATTTACATTCCGACTCTTCAATCGCGAGATCATTGATGCTCGCGATACGACGCTGCATCAGACCATGTTCATCAAATTCCCAATTCTCATTGCCATAGGAACGGAACCAGTTGCCAGCATGATCATGCCATTCATAAGCAAAACGAACTGCAATGCGTGCGCCGTCAAATGCCCATAATTCTTTGATCAGGCGGTAGTCCATTTCTTTGGCCCATTTGCGCTGGAGGAATGTCACAATTGCCTCGCGCCCTGAAAGAAATTCAGCACGGTTTCTCCAAATGCTATCAGAGGTATAAGCGAGCGAAACCCGTTCAGGCTCACGTGTGTTCCATGCATCTTCAGCCATGCGTACTTTTTGAGTTGCTGTTTCGCGGGTAAAAGGCGGAAAGGGAGGGCGAGTATTTTGCGCTGCTGACATGTGATCTGTTCTCCTTGAATTGTATCGTGATTGTTTAAAAGTTGAGTTACAAAATTTCTATGACGATCTTACCATTTGCCTGGTTCTGGTCTATTAAGGTGTGCGCTTCACGGAGCTTTTCGAACGGAAACGTTGGACCCAGCCTGATTTTCAATGTGCCGGATTCGACAAGGGAGACATATGCCTGAAGCTGAGCGTGTGTAATGTTGGATGAATCGCCTCTGTATGACGTTAACTTTACGCCTGTGGGAATATCACCCATGGGTTCAAACTCAGGTAAAGTCCACTGACCACCAAGAATGCCAGTCATACACACAATGCCACCCTGTCGGGCTGCTTGTAGCGAATCCAGCAATGTTGTTGTTCCAACCAGTTCCAGTACACGATCAAAGCCATCTGGATGGATGTTTCGGGCTTGAAGTACGATCGAACCATCATCTATAATCACATGTTTTGCGCCTGCATCCATGAGTTCGCTGATCTTTTCTTTATTCCGGGTTGTCGCGGTGACCTCAAGTCCAGCCGCATTTGCCAGAGCCATCGTTGCAAAGCCAATGGAGGATGTTGCACCTCTGATTAATAGATTTTTTGCCCTTTCAATTTCAAGGCCGGTATGGAGAGATCCATGTGCTGTTTGTAACATTTCCGGCAAAGCGCCAAGGGTTTTCCAGTCCAGTTTTGATTCGATTGAAAACACATGTTGATGCGGAACAAGCACATACTCCGCGTATGAACCATCAAATGTTCTGCCCATTCCGCCCATCATTGCCATCACACGCTGGCCGGGTAGCAGATCGCAATCCGGTGCAGCAACAACTTCACCTACACACTCAATGCCAAGCACCCGGGGGGAACTTTACGGATGGCGATTCCCCTCGTCTTGTGAACCATTCAGATCGATTGAGCCCAAATGCGTGGTTACGAATCAAAACCCATCCGCTTCGCGGACTTGGCTTGGGTAACGTTTGAAGTTGCAGCTTTTCTGCACCCCCGGGTTCTTTGATGACGTATGCGCGCATCATCTTTGTGTGTTCCCGTGAATGATAGCAAACGGTTGCTTATGCATTGATATATCTCAATAACTTAATGTCGCCAATGTCGTCTGAAAAACCATATTGTTTATAGAATTCTTCAAGTTCAGGAAGGCAATAAAGCTCAAAGTGTTTTACTTCGATAAGTTGTTTATTGTTTTTAATGAGAGACATGAGATGGTTTCCTAAACCTGAATTTCTACATTCTTCGGCAATAGTAATATCGAAAATTAAAGCTTTGAACGTGAAATCAGTGATAACTCTGGCAAAGCCCTTCAATGTGTCATTTTTGTCGACTAAACCAATACAGACCTGAGAACCTTCAACGCCTTTGATGGTTTCTTCAAGGGAGCGGTCTTGAGTCCACCACTGATTTTGATATAAGTGATGTAGTTGCTCTATCTGTTTTGATGTTAATGCGTATATTTCTTTCATTATTTTACGGTAAATAGACCCTGTTTATGCTAACGATTAAGCTAAGGGGCCGCAAAAAACCGCGCAACTGTTTTGCGACCCAACTTGAGCATCTTGTTATGTGTTTATTTTATATATGTACCAGAATATTATCTAGGCGACGTCGAGAGTTAGGAGGTTTTGCGTTGTAATCCTCTTCTGGATGATGATAACGATGGTATCGATGATGAACATGACACAGACGACGCAGGTGAGTCTTGTTCGTGTACAGACGGTTCTTCTGGCGAATGGGTTGAAAGGGTTGTTGCACCAGGTCTTGGCATCAAGACTTACCGTGAAGTTTTTGGTCAATAAACACTGATATTACGGATTGACGTTTAAAAAAAGGCTTTGGGTTACTCCAAAGCCTTTTTTATTCAACTTGTGGGCGCTAGATAGCCAAAATAAGTTGGTTTATTGAAGTGTTTTTTTTGCAATGATTTTGCTGAAAAATTGGTGTTTTGGCTATTTAATAATGAAAATAATTGTTAAGTTGTATTAAATAATTCATTTTTTATTGTTTTTACTATTTCTTTAAATTATTTATAGAAAATTCAGCTTGATCAGGGTCATAAATAAACCAATCAACTTTAACCCTCTCGATTTGAGCCGACGATGATTTTTTCAGCGCGAATAAGATCTTCCGGTGTATCCACGCCAACACAGTTAAAATCGCCAATATTTACAGCAATGGAATAACCATGATGCAAGACGCGCAGCTGTTCCAGTGATTCAGCTTGCTCAGTTTCACAGGCTGTTAACTCCGGGTAGATGAGCAGAAAGGCTTTGCGGTAGGCGTAGAGACCGACATGTTGTAATGGGTTGCCACCTTCACTTCTCGGGAATGGAATCGCTGCCCGACTGAAATAGAGAGCCTGCCCTTTTGCATCACAGACAACCTTCACCACATTGGGGTCATGAAAACCTGCATCGCTTTGAATCGGGTGCGCCAGCGTTGCCATCGAAAGTTTATGATCGTGGCGGAAAGGTTCTGCGACTGCTTTGATCGCTTCCGGGTCAATCAAAGGCTCATCACCTTGCACATTGACCACAACATCACAGTCAATATCCCGCATCGCTTCGGCCAGACGTTCACTGCCACTGCTGTGATCTGCGCGTGTCATACATACTTTGGCACCATGTTCGCGGGCTACCCTGGCAATGCGATCATCGTCAGTCGCGACATATACATCACCAATATTGGCGGCTTTGGCACGTGCAATCACATGCGCAATCATCGGTTTGCCTGCCAGCTCGGCCAACGGTTTACCCGGAAAACGAGTCGAATCGTATCTGGCAGGGATGCCGATGGCGATTTTCATGATTGGGTTATATCCCAATTGCACAGATGCATTGCGCGTTGCTTATTTGGGTTTATCAAACTTCATTCCTTGTGGGTTGCCTGCACCTGTTTGGGGCAGGGGCATATAATAGGTAATCATGTTGAGTGTGCTGCAATTTCATCCCAGGTTGCGGTGGCGGTGCCAACTTTTCCGACCACAACACCCGCTGCAAGATTGGCTGTTTGTGCGGCTTTGAGTGGATCATCACCACGGGCCAGACATGTGGTGAATGTGGCAATGACGGTATCACCGGCACCGGTGACATCAAACACATCGCGGGCAGCCGTTGGGATATGGTGGCACTTGTCACCATCAAACAGCGTCATGCCGCGCTCAGAGCGGGTAACCAGAGCATAGGTCAGATCCAGCTTCTGATGCAATGCTCTTGCAATGCTCTCAACATGTGAATCTTCATTGATAGCATGCATATTCGCCATGGCCGCCGCTTCAGAGAGGTTGGGTGTGATCAGTGTGGCATGTTTGTACGCATCGGTGTGTTCAGGTTTGGGATCAACGGCAATGATTTTCCCATCAAGATGTGGGATCAAACGTTTAAGAAAATCCGGTGTTAACAGGCCTTTTCCGTAGTCAGAAAGAATCACTGCATTTGCGGTGGATAATGTTTCCAGAATACGCTTTTCGATCTCATTCTGTGTTTCAGGTTGGGCCGGGTCAGTCCATTCCCGGTCATAACGAACCACCTGTTGATGGCGTGCAATAATACGTGTTTTGACAGCGGTTGGCCGCTGGTTGTATTTGGTGAGTACCCCGGAATTATCAGCATCGAGCTCGGTCAGTTGCTGATGTACCCATTGGCCGGGTTCATCATCACCGACCATACCAAACATGGCTGAATTCTGGCTCAGTGCATGCAGATTTCGAATCACATTGGCTGAGCCACCGAGCCTGCGATCAATCGACTCAACATTCACAACAGGGACAGGGGCTTCAGGCGAGATGCGTGAAACATCGCCCATCACAAATTCATCGACGATAATGTCGCCCACAACAAGAATCATAATGCTCCTCCTTCCCAAATAAACGCAGGCTGCGTTGCTCGTTGTTCATTTGGATTAAACCAAACTTCACGCCTCGCGCCTTGCCTGCGTTTATTTGGAAGGTAAGAAACAGGTGCGGTGGTTTGTGGTTCATTTGGATCAAACCAAACTTCATGCCTTGCGCCTTGCCTGCGTTTATTTGGGACATAAGAAACAGATGCGGTGGTTTGTGGTTCATTTGGATTAAACCAGGCTTCACGCCTCGTGCCTTGCTTGTGTTTATTTGGGATGCCAGCAGGTTTGGTGGTTTGTGGTTTATTTGAATGTATTAGTAAGACAGACATCATGTTTGTGTTATTTATCATGAAAACGAGCTTCCAGTGTTTTGACAAATGCACCTGCTTTCAGGTATTCATTCCCGTACTTGAGGAGTTTGCAGATGCGTCGCTGCAGGTAAGCCGGACGCAGATTATAGGTGAGGGCGTTGTAACGGTAGATCGCAGTTTTGGTACGTTCTGCCTCTTCGGTATTGATCTGAAAATTTTCAGGCACGATTGTTTTGCGGAAGAGAATCTGGATATCCGGGTTGGCCTCATCTGTGAACTTTTCGACCACCTCAAAGCCGCACTTGGTAGCCATGGCGATCAGTGTATTCGGTGTGAAATTGTAGATGTGCGCAAAATGAAAAAGACGACCAAATGTGGCAAAGGGCGCGGCAATGTTTGGGCACTCAATATAAAGAAGACCATCCTCTTTAAGCAGGCCTCTGATATGTGAGAGTGCACGTGTGGGTGATGAAAAATGCTCAATCACATGGATCAGCAGGATGACATGTTTATCGCTACTGCTTTCCAGATCGTAGAGGTTGGTATTGGTGACATCGGCATGAAGTGTATCGCGTGTGTAGGCATTAAAGCCTGTATTGGGTTCGATGCCGGAGGCCTGATAACCCGCAGCTTCAAAGTTTTTTACGGTACAGCCAATGCCTGCGCCGACTTCGAAGACGTCTGTTTGTGCAGGAATATGAGGTGCGAGTTGTTTCAATATCCGTGCGCCATTGTTCCATGCCCGCATGATCCGGCGGGTTGAGGGGGAGCTTTCACCATGATAATCACGTCGATAATCTTTGGCATAATAGGCACTTACTTCTTCTTCACTGGGCACAGGGAGATGGGATACCAGCCCACATCCGTTGCACAGGCCCGTGGTCAGTGAGGAACCATGGCGATCTTTTTCGGAGATGACAGAAAATTGATTGCTGCCACAAAGATCACATGTCTGAAGATTATCTGGCTGATTCAATATCGACTCCACCCTTTAGAGATACAACTAAAACCGAGAAAAAACTAAAAAAACACAAACCATTCAAAAGTCCGAAACTATCTCAGGACCGTTTGGAACGGCTGCAAAGTGTGGAGTATAAGCAGGAAATGTCCGGCTTACCACGGGTCTGCACTTCTCCGACACATGTTATCCAAAAGAGGCTTTACTGCGACGGGCAGTGACCTCGGTTTTTAGCTGGCCACATGCCGCAGAGATTTCATCGCCTTTTGATTTGCGCACAACAGTCACCATGCCCGCGTTAACCAGAATCGACCGAAATGCCGAAACCGTTGCATCATCCGGACGTTGAAATGTCGTGCCCGAAAAAGGGTTGAATGGTAGCAGGTTGATTGTGCATCCAAGCCCGTCCAACAGTGTGATCAGGCGCCTGGCATCCTCACTGGAATCGTTGATGCCTCCGAGCATGACATATTCGATCAATACCCGGTTTTTATCTTTGAACTTAATATATTCACGTACAGCCGTCATCAGTTCGGCAATCGGATATTTTGCATTGATCGGTATGATCTGGCTGCGGACGTCATCGGTGGTGGCATTGAGTGAAACGGCCAGATTACATGGCAGTTCATCTTCAATCATCCGGTAAATACCGGGCACCAGCCCTGATGTAGAGAGCGTAACGCGGTGAGGTGAAAATGCCAGACCCAGCGGATCGGTCACGATGCGGACAAATTTGGCAACCTCTTCATAGTTGTGCAGTGGTTCACCCATGCCCATCAGCACAAGATTACGAATTTCCTGATCCGAGATGTCACGGGCAGTCATCACCTGAGAAACCATTTCTGCAGCACTCAGGTTACGGGTGAGACCTGCGGTTGCGGTCAGACAAAACTGACAGCCCACGGCGCATCCAACCTGTGTTGAGATGCATTGAGTCAGTCGTTTCGGACCGGGAATAAGAACAGTTTCAACTTCTTTGCCATCCGGCATGCGCAGTAGCATTTTATGTGTGCCATCTTCGGCCATGCGATTGGCCATACATTCCGGTTTGAGTTGCCCGACATGACCGTCAAGATAATCATAAAGTGCATGTGGGAGATCAGGAATCTGGCGGGTATCGGTGATACCATGGCGAAATACCCAGGCATTGAGTTGTTTTGCATGTACGGATTTGACCTCGGCTTGTTGGCAGAGATGCAGGAGATCCGCATGATCCATGCCGATCAGGGCAGGGGGCGTTTTAGTGGTTATGTTTGAGTGCATAAGCGGTTTTTTAAATAAAAATGGATGGTCTGCTCAGGGTTGAACAAGACCATCCAAATGTACGATTTAAGGCTGTTGATTTAAAGGCGGTCGATGAAGATCGATCGACTAAAGACCAAACTTGGCCTTGTTGGCAGCAACGTCTTCAGCTGAAGGTGGCTCATGATCTTTCACTTCTGCCAGATCAAAGGAGTCACGATCCGTATCGCACAGATCATTCAGGGCGATGTCACCTTCAAAAACCTCGGGCACATCTTCTTCAGGATAGATCGCTTCCCAAGGGCATTCAGGCTCACAGACTGCACAGTCAATGCACTCTTCAGGAGAGATAAACAGCATATTCGGGTGCTCTTCCGATACATCTTTGGGCTGATAAAAGCAGTCGACCGGGCATACAGCAACACACGCTGTATCAACACAATCTTTACAAAGCTGGGTAACAACAAAGGCCATGATTCAACCTCTCCAATATTTATATTGCGCCGCACTCTAGCACGGCATTTCATCGGTCGCTATGGGCATTCATGCGGACCCATGGCGAGGCTCAACTGCTGTAAATCACCTGTGCTGCAGCAAGGGCAACGCCATGTTTAACCGGTGCGTCGAGCCTGCCCAATACATCATCGAGTGCACTCAGGCATTTTAATACATTCTCTTTACGACAGGCGTGACCCATCAAGCCAATGCGCCACACTTTATTTGCCATGGGGCCGAGGCCAGCACCAATTTCAAGGTTATAATCGTTTAACAACAGACCACGAACCGTGGCATCATCCACACTCTCTGGAATGCTGACTGCATTGAGCTGTGACAGACGTTCAGATGCCGGAACGATAAAGTTCAGACCCATGGCTTCCAATCCGGCCTTTAAGGCATTGTGGTGATGGCTGTGGCGTTTCCATGCATTTTCCAACGTCTCATTTTCTAACATTACCAAAGCTTCATGCAGGCCATAAAGGGCGTTGATCGGTGCGGTGTGATGATAAGCACGTTTGGCACCGCTGCCCCAATAACCCATCACCAGATTCAGATCGAGGAACCAGCTTTGCACCTTGCTTGTGCGGCTTCGGATTTTCTCCAGTGCAGCCTCAGAGAAGCTGACAGGTGAGAGCCCCGGTGTGCAGGAGAGACATTTTTGTGTGCCGGAATAAATCGCATCAATACCCCAATCATCCACACGAAGTTCTGAACCGCCGAGTGAGGTGACCGCATCAACAATGGTGAGGCAATCATATTGATGGGCGAGTGCCACCAGTGTTTTGGCATCGGAGATGGCTCCGGTGGATGTTTCAGCATGCACAAAGGCAACAAGTTTGGCATCAGGATTGGCTTTTAAAGCATCTTCGAGTTTGCCTGCATCCACAGCACGGCCCCACTCATCTTCAACCATCACAGGGATGCCGCCGCAACGCTCGACATTCTCTTTCATGCGTCCACCAAATACACCGTTTTGGCAGATAATCACGGTATCTCCCGGCTCCACCAGATTAACAAAGCAGGTTTCCATACCCGCTGATCCGGGCGCAGACACTGGCATGGTCATCGCATTTTTTGTCTGGAAAGCATATTGAAGCAGTGTCTTCATCTCATCCATCATGCCCACAAACAGGGGGTCAAGATGACCGATGGTCGGCCTACCCATGGCTTCAAGAATGCGCGGGTGCACATCAGAAGGGCCGGGGCCCATCAGGGTACGTTGTGGCGGATGAAATGATGCTGTCATACAAAACCTCTCAATATTTTGTGGGCTAAACTATAAAAAGAAATGCAAACAATGCATCCCCATGATTCCTGCGGTTATGCTGGCACGCCGATACTGTGATTTAAAACAACTGCCATGATGTGCTTTTTCGAGGTTTTGACTGCGTTGGTTAGCGGTCAATATTCGTGTGGCATGAGTAGTGTCAGCCAATGCTGAACGGAAAGATCTGTGCCGCTTTGCATATGATGCAGGCATCCGATATTAGCTGTGGCGATCAGTTCCGGTTGTCCTGTGGTTAAGGCGGCCAGCTTATGATCACGCAGTTGTTCGGCGAGTTCCGGTTGAAGAATCGAATAACTACCTGCCGATCCACAACAGAGATGGGCATCCTGTACAGGCGATAGCTCATAACCGATATGTGTCAGAATGGATTCAACCACGCCATTGAGTTTTTGCCCGTGTTGCAGCGTGCATGGTGCGTGAAAAGCGATGCGTTTGGGTTCGGTCAATTTAAACGGAGAGAGATCTTCACCGTGCAGGATTTCAGCGATGTCTTTGGTGGCATTTGAGATGCGTGCGGCTTTATCGGCATAGTCAGGATCAAGGCGAAGAAGATAACCATACTCCTTGATTTCCAGTGCGCAGGCGCTGGCTGTGGAGATGATGGCTTCGACACCCAGATCAAGGAACGGCAGCCAGGCATCGATATTGGCACGAACACGATTCAAACCTGCCTCTTTGGCATTCAGATGATTTTCAACCGCACCACAGCATTGCGCCATCTGTGTTCGCATCGTTTCTATGCCGAGCCTGTCCAGCAGACCTGCTGAAGCGATATCAATTTCCGGCGACATGGCTGGTTGCACACAACCTTCGATGAGAAGCACCTTGCGTTGATGCTGTGTTGTTGGAAAAGAAGGTGTTTGTTGCCGGGCGGGGATCTTTTTTTGTAATTTTTCTGGCAGCAGAGGTTTAAACCTTTGGCCCAGCGCGAGGAAAAAAGAGAAGCGGGCGCGATAGGGAAGGATTCGTATTAACAAACCTCGTAACACACGCTGTTTGAAAGGACGTTTCACCTTTTGTTCTGCTATGGTTTTGCCGATTTCAGCCAGATGTGCGTATGCCACGCCGGAAGGGCAGGTGGTTTCGCAGGCGCGGCAGCTCAGACAGCGATCCAGATGATCCAGTGTGGTGGCGGTAGCTTGATTGGATTCCATCATCTCCTTGATCAGGTAAATGCGCCCACGTGGCCCATCCAGTTCATCGCCGAGCAGCTGATAGGTTGGGCAGGTTGCAGTGCAAAAGCCGCAGTGTACGCAGGAGCGGAGAATATCATCTGCTTCCCGGCCTGTCGGGGTGGAGAGCAGGTCAGGTATGATTTTTGTTTGCATTCAGAGTTCCCTGTACATCCGGCCCGGATTAAGAATGTTGGCGGGATCAAAAGCATGTTTGACGCGGTGGTGAAGCTGCATGAGTGCTGGTGCGAGCGGGGCGAACACTTCACCTTCCCTGTTTCCATGTGGGCTCCCGTCACTGTTTTCGTTTCTGTTTGTGGCGCTGTTTTTATCTCTGAATAGCGATGCGGTCCCGCCAGCGTTGTGTGCAAGTTTTTGAATGTCATCAAAAGAAAGGTCGCTTTTTAACCAGCGTTGGGTGCCGCCCCAGCCGATGAACCAGTCCTGCTCATCAATGGCTTCGGTTTGAATGTGTGCGGCAGCCTGTGGAACAGAAAAACGCCATAACGGACGTGGATCATCATCAAAATAAGCAAGTGTGTGTTCACGCAACGCTTTCCAAAAGCTCCAGCCATCTTCAAAAAGATCGCCATCGATCTGTTGGCGACTTTTTTCGACGGCTGATGGTGTGCCACAAACCCGAAAATAGATGCGTTTGCCATCGGCTGCCATGGCGGTAACCGGAAGGGGTGTGGCGGCCCATCGATTCATAATTTCAATGGCGGCAGGAAAGTCTGCATTCAGTGTAAGGGTCTGCTCGGCAAGCCTGTGTGGAAGCACCTTGAGCGAGAGATCCAGAAGCAGTCCCAATGTGCCAAGGCTTCCGGCCATCAGGCGGGTGACATCAAAACCGGCAACATTTTTCATCACCTCGCCGCCAAAATGCATCAGCTCACCTTTGCCATTGATGATGTTACAGCCGAGCATGAAATCGCGGCAGGAACCTGCATATGGGCGGCGTGGGCCGGAGAAGTTGCATGCAACAGTGCCGCCAATGGTTGCATGTTCTCCAAAGTGGGGAGGATCAAAGGGTAATCTCTGGCGATGTTCATCGAGTGTGTCTGCAATCTCGGTCAGTGGTGTGCCCGCGCGGGCAGTGATCATCAACTCACTGGGTTGATAATGAATGATTCCTGTATGACCGCTGACGTGCAGCGGGGAACCGACCGGGGTGCGCCCATACCATGATTTGCTGTTGCCACCGATGATATTCAGGGGTGTTTTGGATTGATAAGCAGTCTGAACAGTTTGTTGGAGTTCGTTGGAGAGATCAGGCATCAGAAACGCTCCAGTTCAGGGTGTGGTAGCTGGCCATCATGCACATGCATGCGTCCGAGCTCCGCACAGCGGTGAAGTGTCGGGATCGCTTTGCCGGGATTGAGTAACTTGTCCGGGTCGAAGGCATGTTTGATCGCAAAAAACTGTTCGAGTTCATGTTGGTGAAACTGCACACACATGGAATCAAGTTTTTCCACGCCAACACCATGCTCTCCGGTAATGCTTCCACCGACCTCAACACAGAGGGCCAGGATTTTTTTGCCAAACGCCTCCGTTTGCTCCAGTTCACCCGGTTTGTTGGCATCGTAAAGAATCAACGGGTGCATATTACCATCACCTGCGTGAAATACATTGGCAACAGGCAGCTGATATTCGGCAGACCACTGGGCAATCTTTTTTAATACACCGGGCAGTGCAGCTTTGGGAATCGTGCCATCCATACAATAATAGTCCGGCGCGAGACGTCCGACTGCCGGAAACGCAGCTTTGCGTCCTGCCCAGAACTGAAGTCGTTCCGCTTCATTTTGAGAGGTTCTGATCTCTGTGGCTCCGGCTGCGTGCAGCACTTTTTCAACACTTTGAATATGATCGTGTACACCCGCTTCTGTGCCATCGACTTCACATAGCAAAATAGCCTCGGCTGCCGGGTAACCGGCCTTGGCAAAGGCCTCTGCGGCTTCAATGGCAAGCCTGTCCATCATCTCCAACCCTGCCGGAACAATGCCGGCTGCAATGATGTCGGCAACGGCTTGACCGGCTTTTTCGACATCATCAAATGCAGCCAATACGACTTGTGCCAGTTCAGGTTTGGGCAGCAGTTTGACTGTGACTTCGACAATGATACCAAGCAAACCTTCAGAACCATGCATGAGTGCAAGCAGATCATAACCCGGTGAATCCAGAACATTGCCACCGAGTTCGATTAACTCGCCCTGCGTGTTAAGAAACTTGATACCCATGACATTATGTACGGTAAGGCCATATTTCAGGCAGTGCACACCGCCCGAGTTTTCGGCCACGTTGCCTCCAATC
The DNA here is from genome assembly GCA_021772895.1 of Mariprofundaceae bacterium. Taxonomy (GTDB): domain Bacteria; phylum Pseudomonadota; class Zetaproteobacteria; order Mariprofundales; family Mariprofundaceae; genus WSZY01. The sequence continues at coordinate 88,809 of JAJFLC010000001.1, forward strand.
GTGCAGGCAATCTGAGAGGATGGGTCCGGGGCATAGTAGAAATTCAGATGGCGAACGGCTTCAGAGATTGCAAGGTTGCGGACACCGGGTTGAACCACAGCGGTTCGGTTGTCCACATCGATATCTAACACCTTATTAAATTTGGCCAATGATAGGAGCACAGCATCTTCAATCGGCATGGCACCGCCGGAAAGACCTGTGCCTGCACCGCGAGCCACCACAGGAACCTGTGCTGCATGGCAATGTTTGAGTATGGCCTGTGCCTCTTCAAGTGTGTTCGGAAGCACCACCATGGCAGGCTGTTGTTTATAAACAGAGAGCCCGTCGCACTCGTAAGGCGCAAGCGCTTCCGGTGTTGTGAGCAGTGAATCAGCAGTGACCAGCTTGGTCATTTCAAATGTGAACGTTTGCCAGTCGGTCGGTGTTTTTGCCATGTTTGTAGACATGTGAAAAAAGATGCAATGCAATCGACATGGCGTCCACCCTTTTCAATGTAAGGAGATTCATTTGTGTTCAGGCCCGGTGGCGTTTAGACTGGATTGAACACATGAAGTCTGGAAATGGCAGCATAGGAAAAATGTTCATAGACGATTTTTTTATAAGCCTGCTAGTCTAGGCCGATGCGTTTTTCGCCCTTTGTGCATCTGCATAATCATTCTGACTTTTCCCTGTTGTCCGCCGCGATGTCTGTGCAAGACATGTTGGACAGGGCTGTTGAACTTCGTCAGCCAGCGGTTGCTTTGACGGATTATGGTAACCTGTTTGGGGCCATTGAGTTTTATTCCAAAGCGATGCGGCTTGGTATCAAGCCGATTTTGGGCTGTGAGTTTAATCTGTGTGATGATCATACAAAACGTATCAGCGAAGGCCCGCGTGCGCCCAGGTTTCCACAGATCGTGCTTTTGGCACGCAACAATCATGGTTGGCAAAACCTGATGAAACTTGTTTCCATCGGTTACCTTGATGGTTTTTATTACAAACCCCGAATTGATAAAAAACTGCTCAAAACGTTTGGTGAAGGGCTGATTGCACTTTCATCAGGATGGAATGGTGAGATTGAACAGTTTTTGCAGAAGGGCAAAGATGCAGAGGCAAAACAGGCGGCACTGACATACAAAGAGATATTCCCTGCCGATTGTTTTTTTATCGAGTTACAACGTCATGGATCGGCTGCTCAGGAAGGTATTAATCGACAATTGATTGAGATTGCGCATGAGCTTGATATACCACTGGTTGCCAGCAATAACGCACATTTTTTGACGCGAGAGGATTTTCACGCTTTTGAAGCGATGCTGGCACTACAGCAAAACAGAACCATTCATGATGATGTCTCCGGTCATTTCACACCCGAGTGTTATCTTAAATCGTATGAAGAGATGGAATCGCTGTTTGAGGAGGTGCCGGAGGCACTTGAAAACACGCTTCATATCGCCAATCGTTGTAATGTAGACCTTCAATTTGGCCATTATCAGTTGCCTGATTTTCAGACGCCGGATGGCACGGATCTCAAACATTATATCCGTGTGCTCTCCAAAGAGGGGCTGGATAAACGTTGGGGGGTTATTGTTGCACACTTTCCTGAGGCAGAGCGCGAGGAATACGACAAACGCCTTGAATTCGAGCTGAATGTTATCGAGCAAATGGGGTTTCCCGGTTATTTTCTGATTGTGGCAGATTTTATCATGTGGGCAAAAAATCATGAGATTCCAGTTGGCCCTGGTCGTGGTTCCGGTGCGGGTTCGCTGGTCGCCTATGTGTTGGGCATCACCAACCTTGACCCTATAAAATATGGATTGCTCTTCGAACGTTTTCTTAATCCTGAACGTGTTTCGATGCCCGATTTTGATATTGATTTTTGCATGAGCAGACGTGAGGAAGTGATCCACTACGTCACCAAAAAATATGGTGAAGATAAGGTCGCACAGATCATTACTTACGGCTCAATGAAGGCGAAAGCGGTGGTGCGGGATGTTGGCCGTGTATTGGGCATGGAACTTAGCAAGGTCAATATGATTGCCAAGCTGATCCCCAATGATCTGAAAATGACCCTTGAAAAAGCATTGGTTGAAGAGGCCCGATTGACCAAGATGATCAAAGAAGATGATGAGGTGGGACGTCTGTTTGAGCTTGGTTCACGTCTTGAAGGCATGCACCGAAATGCAGGGACACATGCGGCAGGTGTGATTATTGGCCGGGATCCATTGGTGGATACTGCACCGCTATTCAAGGTGTCGCGTGAAGATGGTCAGGTTGTGCAATGGGACATGATCAATTCGGAAAAGGTTGGTTTGATCAAGTTTGACTTTTTGGGTTTAAAAACGCTGACAGTGATTGATTTGGCCTGTCGTTTGATTCGTCAGCAAAAGGGTTGTGAAAGATTCGATATTGAGACCATTCCATTGAATGATGCTGAAACCTTTAAGCTCATGCAGCGCGGCCAGACGGGCGCAGTGTTTCAGGTGGAATCCTCTGGCATGCGTGACTTGCTCACACGGCTCAAGCCGGACTGCTTTGAGGATATCATTGCGCTGGTAGCACTTTATCGTCCGGGTCCATTGGAATCCGGCATGGTGGATACATATATTGAGTGTAAACACGGGCGTCAGGAGATTGTGTATCAGGTGCCGCAGTTAAAACCTATCCTACAGGAAACCAATGGTGTGATTCTTTATCAGGAACAGGTGATGAAGATCGCGCAGGAACTGGCGGGGTATACACTGGGACAAGCGGATATGCTCAGGCGAGCGATGGGTAAAAAGAAAGCGGAAGAGATGGCTGAGCAACGCAAATTTTTTATGGAGGGTGCCGAAAAACAAAAAGTGCCTGCCGATAAAGCCGAGCAAATTTTTGATTTGATGGAAAAGTTTGCAGGTTATGGTTTTAATAAGTCACATTCGGCTGCTTATGCACTGATTTCCTACCAGACAGCTTATCTGAAGACGCATTATACGCAGGCTTTCATGGCCGCGACTTTCTCCTGTGATATGGGATCAACCGATAAAGTGGCAACGCTGGTGAATGATTGCCAGACGATGGGTATGGAAATCTTTCCACCGGATATTAATGCTTCTGACTGGGGGTTCATTCCGGAAGAAAAAGGCATTCGGTATGGTCTTGGTGCGATCAAGGGCGTGGGTGAAGCTGTGATTCTTGAGATGGTCAGTACGCGCAAGGAGAGCGGTGTTTTCACCTCCTTTGAAGATATGATTCTTCGCTTGCCTGAACGGACGATGAATAAACGAACCTGTGAGGCCCTGATGAAAGCCGGCGCGATGCATGCTGTGATACCACATGTACATGCAGGCATTGAAGGCATGGCTGAAGCGCTGGATGAAGCGGTTCGCAGGCGTAAAGAGAAATTAAGCCAGCAGTCAGCGCTTTTTGAAGTGGCCGAGCCGAGCGGTGATGGCGATGGCCTTTTTCCCGGTCTGCCGGAGTGGAGTCAGGGTGAGTGTCTACAGGCTGAACGTGACGTATTGGGTTTTTACCTGACAGGTCATCCTTTGGAAGCATACATGATCCATTGCAGTGGCCTTGGCGATATCAATTTAAGTCAGCTTGGTGATGTGGCAGATCAGTCCAGTGTTGTGATTCCGATTGGTGTCAGTTCGATCAGAGAATATAAAGCAGCGCGTGGTATGATGGCTTTTATTCAGGTTGAAGATCTTTTTGGCAGAGCAGAAGCGGTTTGTTTTGCTAAAATTTATGAAGCCAGCCGTGAAATATGGCACATGGACCAGCCTTTGTTGTTGGCAGCGCGTGTGGACAAATCCAAGGATGAACCTGCACTGATTGTAGAGGCAATCGAACCGCTGGAGAAGATGCTGCCGGAGCTTGTTGCCAGGGTGCGGGTTGAGAGTAGTAGTATTGCCTGGGATGAAGCTACAATTGTAAATATTGATAACTTGAAACACGAAAAATCGGGACATGTCCGGTTTCAGTTTCATGTACGACTTCCAGATGGCAGCATTGCCGAGTTGGAATCAAAACCAATGCTGTGCTGGGATCATGATGTTGCAACATGGTTTAAAACATGTTTTGGCTCAGATTCTGTGCATGTCCAGTGCCGAACATGGAAGCCTGAAATAACAGGTGGAAATAACAGGAATCATTGGAGAAATGCTAAAAATGCAAAAGCGTAAGGAGCAGAGAGATGGCCTATAGTTATCTTGAATTTGAGCGTCCCATTGCCGAATTAACAGAAAAAATTGATGAGTTGTCACAGATGGGTGCCGATTCAGAGGTGAATATTGCTGATGAAGTAGAGCGCTTGCGAAAGAAGCGGGATAAACTTGTTGAACAGACCTATAGCAAGGCAGATCGTGGGCAGATGGCTCAGTTATCACGCCATCCGGATCGGCCGAATTTCCTTGATTATGTCCCGATGCTGTTTGATGATTTTCAGGAGCTTCATGGTGACCGTGCCTTTGCTGATGATGGTGCGATTGTAGGTGGCATTGCTAAATTTCGTGAGCTTTCTGTGATGATTGTTGGACATCAGAAAGGGCGTAATACCAAAGAGAAACTCAAACGCAATTTTGGTATGGCCCGGCCAGAAGGGTACCGCAAAGCACTGCGCCTGTTTAAGTTGGCTGAACGTTTTGATATGCCTGTTTTAACGTTCATTGATACAGCAGGTGCATGGCCGGGCATTGATGCCGAAGAGCGAGGGCAGAGTGAGGCGATTGCACGTAACCTGATGGATCTGGCGGTCTTGAAGGTACCTGTGATTTGTACCGTGATTGGTGAAGGCGGTTCCGGTGGCGCTTTAGCGATTGGTGTGGGCGATCGTCTTTTTATGCAGCAACTGACCATCTACTCGGTGATTTCACCGGAAGGCTGTGCCGCGATTCTTTGGCGGGATCGCAAGTTTGCCGATGAAGCTGCGGAGGCACTGAAGCCGACAGCGAAGGATTTGGAAACGTTGAATTTAATTGACGCGATTATCCCGGAACCTGCTGAAGGTGCACATCGTAACCCTGAAGCTGCGGCGGAAATGATGGCAGATGTTCTGGATAAGGCATTGAGAGAATTGTTAAAAACGCCTGTTGAAAAATTGCTTGAAGCACGTGAAGCCCGTTTGCGTCAGCTTGGAGTGTTTAACGGAGAATAGCATTTGGGCATGAGGGGTCTCCTTTTTGCCTTGAGTTTGCCTTGAGGCTGCCTTGAAGAGAGTCATCGATGATTCTGGTATATTTGATGAAAATGATGTTTGCACATGCAGAGAGAGTTTTCATACCCTTTAATTGTATCGGATGATTTGATTGGCGTGGCTTTCTTCTTGTTCTGACCGTGCATATTCGTATGCTTCGCCGTCTTCTACTGTAAAGCTGTTACGATTCTGGAGAGATGTCTGAGTGGTTTAAGGAGCACGCTTGGAAAGCGTGTGTATTCGTAAGGGTACCGAGGGTTCGAATCCCTCTCTCTCCGCCAGATTTGTTATACAGTAAAAGGCAGAAGTCTTTTGGGAAATTATATCTGTTTGAGCCATGTCTGACTGGCTTGCAGATACCCTGTGTCACCCGAGTTGGGCCCCGCACGGCAGGTTCTTGTGAACCCCGTCAGGTCCGGAAGGAAGCAGCGGCAACGAGCGATCAGCGCGTTGCGGATTTGTCCGGCTCGGGTGGCGCTTTTTTAAGCTGACCAGCAAAGTCTCGCAATCAATAGCGAATCCCTGATACACTTTAGCTCATGGTTCTGGATCGTTATATCCTGCGTATTTGGCTGGCGCCTTTTTTAGGTTTCCTCGTTATTGTTACCGGTGTGTTATTGCTTGGCCGTGTGCTGAAGCTGTTAGGCATGTTTGCAGATAAAGGCATTGACTGGAGCATCATGGCAACCATGCTGATGGCAATCATCCCTTATTTTTTATTAATTACAGTTCCGATCGCATTCTTTTTTGCCATGCAAGGGATGTTTCTACGTCTCTATCAAGGCAGTGAAATGGATGCGCTGCGCGCCTCTGGCATCTCTTATATCAGACTGCTTCGCCCCATCATTCTAATCGCTGTGCTTTTATGGCTGTTTTTAACGGTGACAGCACTTTATTGGGTTCCTGAAGGGCAAAAGTCTTTCCAGGGATTATTTGTGGCCATTCAAAAAGCAAAACCGGCACCTGGTTTTGATCCTCAACGTTTTAATCAGAATCTGGAGGATTTTACTGTTTATGTTGAAGGCAAAGATGAGCAAGGTGATTTGCATGGCTTTATCCTGGAAGATCGGCGTTCGAGTGTGGCTGTTGTGTACGTTGCAGAGCGGGCCCGTGTTAAAAGAGAGGGACCCTATCTAAATTTTATTCTGTATAAGGGGACACGACTTGAAGGTTCAATGTCGAGTCTTCGTTCGCTGGCATTTGATCAATATCAGGTCTCGATTAGCCTTGGCACACTTGGTTTGCTTAAGGTACCTGTGTGGCGAGCCAGAGTGTTTGAAATGGGTGCCGGAGAGCTTTGGAAAGAGGCTTTTGATGTCAAACGTTTGGATGCGATTGCCGAATTAAATCGGCGTTTACTGTTGCCAACAACGGTGATTGTTCTGATGTTTTTCTGTCTTCCGGTTTCGGCAACGCCAAAACGTTCGGGCAAAGCCGGAGCCTATATTGCAGGCACTGCACTGATACTGCTGATTTATAATGTTCAGGTTGTACTGCATCAGCAGGTGATTGGCGGAAATATCCCATGGTGGGGCATGTGGCTGGGGCAATTGATGTTTTTAAGTATAGCGGTGTGGGCGTTTTCCCGGACATGTCAGGATCGTTTGCCATCGTTGATGTTATGGATTACCCGGCTTTATTCACCCGTTCATGAAAAACTTAGAAAGCTTATAAGACAACGTTCAGATATTCAGACATAGATGTAAAAAATGATTTCAGGCTGTTGAGGCATGAGATGTTTTTTGTACTATCCAATCAGGCGCGCTCGATGTATTCGCCGTTTTCAGTGTTCACTTTTACCTTGGTGCCGGATTCCAGATAGGGTGGAACCATGATCGGTGCACCTGTTTCCAGTACACCGGGTTTGTACGAACTTGTGGCTGTTTGCCCTTTAATCGAAGCATCACACTCCGTTACGGTCAGCACCACACTTTGGGGAAGCTTCACGTTCAGTGGCCGTTCGTCATGGAATTCCACTTCCACCATCATTTCAGGCAGCAGGTAAGGTTTGGCATTTTCCATCATATTTTCATGCAGAGCGATTTGATCATACGTTTCCATGTCCATGAAGTGGTAGTCGCCCGAATCTTCATAGAGATACTGCATGGAACGTTGAGAAAGTATGGTGCGTTCTGCCCGTTCAGTTGAGTTGAAACGTTTGTTGGTTTTGGTGCCAGTCTCGATATTACGCATTTCTACTTGCATGCAGGCGACACCTTTTCCGGGTGTTACATGTTTGGTTTTCATCACTTTCCAGAGGCCACCATCGATTTCCAGAATATTTCCAGTACGGATGGCTGTTACATTTATTTGCATCGTTTCACTCCACAAGTGACAATATCGAATCTTCTTTTTAAAACGGGTCGAGACGATAGCTATTACGCTCTTTTTCAGCAAGGGCACAGGCAGTCACAGGAGCTTATGATAATAGATACCCCAGTTCAGGAATCCATGGACCAGTTCATTCTGGAGGCCTCTCCTACAAAAGATATGAGCAGTTCTATAGAACGTTGCATGGAGATGTTTGCTGCATACCTGTTGCATTATTCTGATCTTTATCAGGATGATGAATCATGGGATGAGGAGGAAGTTCAGGAGTGGGAGGCAGCGCTCGGGCAATATGTGGAAAACCTGTTTGATGGTGATGCTGAGCCGACAACGGAACTGGGGAGTTTGCCGGTCTCTCTTTTGGAACCTGAACATTTCCGTGATTTTCTGGGCTGGTTTATATTGCGAGAACCCGGCGTCGACAGCCTCGAAGTGAAGTTGCAGGCTGAATTGTTGCTGCAATGGGTGAAGTTTTTGCATGGCAAACACTGGATTGAAAGTGGAGATTATATTTCCTTCCTTGAAAGTATTCAGGAAATCAAGGATGAAGCGATGCGCGCGGCACAGGCGGCACATATACTGTTTCATTATGTGCGATTGGGTGGCGGTGTTTCTCCTCGCCATCGAGGCAAACGTTTTGACCAGTTTGTTGAAGGGCATGCCCGGGTTTCAAAACTGGAAGAGAAATCTGTATCACTGCAATTTGACAATAAAAAAATGGAAATTGGCCCTGTTGCATTGCCGGAGGAGATTAGTCGCCATTTAAAATGTGGTGATGTACTGGATATTGAGTTGGGCTCCAGAGGCGGAACCTGGTTGATTGTGGATATCGGCCCGGTTTACCCTAATGAGGTGTACGTTGATGCGGATGAGTTTGATATTCCAGAGAAACTGTCTTAATTTTCAATCAGCTGCTTTTGGTATAGGACACCGAAATACATTCGATGTTTTGGATCAAAAAGAGGCATTGCCTCCACCATCAGCACTGCCTGTAGGCAGATTTCCGGCATAATCTTTACCATTACCTGAAGCTCTATTGTTTGCGTAGAAGTTTTGCGGCCCATTGGCCGGGTGCGCAAAGTTAATGCCCTTTCCTTTTAATGAATCGGTGATGAGATTTTCTTCGATCATATTGTCTGAACCCAATACGTGGATATTATTCTGTTTGTTGCTTGTAACCGTATTTCCTTTGATTTGGCAGTCATTACCCACAGAAATACCACCTTTTCCAGGTGTGTCTGCCTTATTGTTCAGGCTCACAGTATTGAAAAGTACGGTTGAACCATCCGACGCCTGAATGCCCCATCCTGAGTTGTTGGAGATGGTATTTCCGATCAGTGTAGTGGTTCCGGCAAAGATCCCGGTACCTGCATTGTCATAAACGCTATTGTCTTTGATTGAGCTTCCTGTCGCAGAAATACCGTATTCACCTTTGTTGGCATATACGGTGTTACCTATCATGGTACTGCCATTTTCGGCTGAAATGCCATTGCCATGATTGGAACGGGAAATGCTGCTGCGAATGATGGCGTTGGCACCTGTGGCAATGCCAACAGAGCTGTTTCCCCAAGCCATACATTCGTCGATCAAGGTGCCGGATGAAAAGGCAAAGATGCCTCCGGATCCATTGTTGATCACACGAATCTGAATGATACGGTGGCCATCACCGGAAGAGGTGAAAATACCGGCGGCTCCAAATTCGCGAATGGTACCATTTTGAACTGTGACGTTGCTTGTTCCATCCAGAGATATGCCATTTGCCTTTGAACCATCACCCGTGATGGAAAAACCCATGAGATCGATCGTTACGTTATTGCTCTTTACATCGATGCCATGTTGTTTTGAGACTTTCAAATCAGCAGTAAGGAAATATGAGCCTGATTTGGATATTGTGAAAGGCAAGGCTTTGATGGGCGTGCGTACTTCACTCTGTGCAGCTGCGATAATTGCTTTGGCTTGCATACCATCAAGCAGATCAGCATCGAGTTTTGATCCTTTCCCGCCTTTGATTTTTTTTGCCGTGATGGTGTGGTCGGCAATGTCTTCAGCCTTGATTGAGGCGTTGCGAATCTGCTTGCCTGTGATGCTATTGGCTGCGATCTGTTTGTTACTGATTGTATCTTTAAGTTCGGAAAATTTTGTGGTTTTTTGATGGTGGACGGAAGGCTTCTGTGCATGGGCATAAATGTCTTTTTGAGTACTGGCTCCAATCTTTGCTGCGGTGATCTGGTGGGGGTTATGGTTGTTTTTGATATGCTGTTGCAGTGCCTGATTTGACGCGTCATTAGTGGCAGAGGGAGTGTGATCGATAGAGATGTTCGCCGCACTTGTATGGATCGCAACAGGGATATGGGTGTTGATGGGGGTATTTGTAGACGTTGAAGCAGGCGCAGATGTGGTTTTTGTGGATGAAGGCCGTGTGTCTGAAACCCGTGCAGATCGAATTGGTTTTTTGCGAAAAATTTCACGGGGTTTTTGTTCCTCTGCATTGCCAGCACGAATGCCGAGAAAATGTAACTTTTCCCAACGAATAGATGCTGATTCAAAAGGTGTTTTTGAACCCAGATCAACATGAAACGTTCCATTTTTTACTTTGACACCAGACTGTTTTTCGACCCAGACTTTGCTTGATGCATTGCCCTCATAGAGCGTAAACGTGATATCAAAACTGCCACTCAGTGGTGAACCATTCGGGTCAATCAAAAAGCCTTCATATTCAATCGCATGTGCCATAGCAGGCGATAGAGCCATGAGAAAAACAGCAATCAATTGAAGTAATATGCCCTTGTCAGATTTAAAGGTGAATGAATTCATGAAGGAACCTCTGGTTAGCCATAGAGCGATGACACGTCGTTATTTTATCTTTTTTGCCTGTGCTGAGGCATTGCCGATATAAGAAGCGGGGGTTAATTTTATGAGTTCAGCTTTGACTTTTTCAGGCATATCAAGGGTTTCGATAAATGTTTTCAAAGCATCCGGTGTGATGCCTTTACCCCGTGTTAAAGCTTTCATCTGTTCATATGGATTTTCCAACCCGTAACGGCGCATGACGGTTTGTACCGCTTCGCCAAGCACTTCCCATGTTGCATCCAGATCTTCAGTCAGGCGCGGCTCATTAAGCTCCAGTTTTCCTAAGCCTTTTTGTGCGGACGAATAAGCAAGGACACTGTAACCAAAACCTACACCAAGATTGCGAAGCACGGTGGAATCAGTCAGGTCACGTTGCCAGCGTGAAATGGGCAGCTTGGCTGAAAGGTGTGCCATGACTGCGTTTGCTAAGCCTAAATTGCCTTCAGCATTTTCGAAATCGATCGGATTGACCTTATGCGGCATCGTGGATGAGCCGACCTCGCCTGCAATCAAACGCTGTTTGAAATAGCCGATTGAGATATATCCCCATATGTCACGACAGTTATCAATCAGGATCGTATTGAAGCGACAGACTGCATCGTTTAGTTCTGCGATATAATCATGGGGTTCGATCTGAGTGGTGTAAGGGTTCCAGTTTAGGCCAAGACTCTCTACAAAACCTTGTGCAATGGCTTCCCAGTCCAGTTCAGGGTAACTCACGATGTGCGCATTGTAGTTGCCAACCGCACCGTTGATTTTACCCAGAATTTCAACCTTGGCGATTTGATCTCGCTGACGCATCATACGATAAGCCACATTGGCCCATTCCTTACCAAGGGTGGAAGGAGAGGCTGGCTGACCATGTGTGCGGGATAGAAGGGGTACGTCGGCCATGTCAACGGACATCTGTTTCATGGTTGTGATCAGGCGATCAATTTCAGGTAAAAGTACGTTGTCACGCGCTTCTTTTAACATCAGTCCATAAGAGAGATTATTAATGTCTTCCGAGGTGCAGGCAAAATGAAAAAATTCAGAAATTGAAGCCAGTTCAGGATGGTGGGTCACCTGCTCTTTAAGAAAATATTCGACGGCCTTCACATCGTGATTCGTGGTGGATTCAATCTCTTTTACACGTTGTGCATGTGTTTCTGAAAAATTGATGATGATGGCGTCCAAAAGTGCATGGGCATCACCGGAAAAGAGAGGAACTTCTGGAATGCCAGTATTTGCAGCCAGCATTTGCAGCCAGCGGACTTCAACAGTTACACGTGCCTTAATGAGACCATATTCACTGAATATGGGGCGAAGATCCGCTACTTTTCCGGCGTAACGCCCATCAAGAGGGGAAAGGGCTGTGAGTGGTGTAACTTGCATGTGAACTCCGGTTTCATGATTAAGTCAGAGGGTCAGCGTCGAAATGTACACAGTTTCGATTGATTTCTAAAGAAAGTGAGGTAATGATAGCTGCTGTGCTTTTTTGCCAGCAGGCATTTTGTCAATTCCTGCAGTTGATGGCAGGCTTATTTTTAATGTCGAAGGAGACATTTTCATGAATACATGGGTGCGTATAGCGGCAGTCTTGATACTATCACTTAGCTTTTCAGAATCTTTAATTGCTGAAGAGGAAAGTGTTTTTACGCCTGATGCAGCGCGTGGCGCAGCAATTTTTGGCGCGATTTGTGTGCATTGCCATTTGATCAGCTATGAAGAGAGCCGTATGGGTGCGCCGGGATTGAAGGGTGTACTTGAACGTTATGATGCAAAGTGGCTGGATCAGTGGATTAAGTCGCCTGAAGCTTTTGCTAAAAAGGATGAAACAGCGGCTGACCTTCTCGGTTCGAATAAACATGGTTTGAAAATGCCGACATTTCCTGCGATGCAGAATGACCAGAAGCGGGCAGACATCATTGAATATCTCAAGACGTTAAAAGGCGATGAATAGCTGGTGCGCTGATTGCTTGCAGCTAATGAGCAAAAGCTTTAAAAGCGACGCAGGGTTAACTTCTGCGTCGCTTTTTTTAATCTTCCCGAAATTTCCGTCGTTATTCGTTCAATAATGCTTTGAGTCGCTGATTGACCATGCCCGGGTTGGCCTGACCTTTGGAGGCTTTCATCACCTGACCTACAAAGAAACCCATCAGTTTGTCTTTGCCACCACGGTAACCTTCTACCTGAGCAGGGTTGGCATGCATCACCGCTTGAATGATGGCATCAATGGCACCGCTGTCGGTCACCTGTTTCAGGCCTTTCTCTTCAATAATGCGATCGGCATCTGCACCTGACTCCATCATGGCATCCAGCACATCCTTGGCGATTTTTCCAGAGATGGTGTCATCCGCGATACGATCGAGCAGGCCTGCCAGTGAACTGGCAGATACGGGGGAATCTGTAATGTCTTTGCCAGCCTCTTTTAAGCGACCGAGAAGTTCATTTGCCATCCAGTTGGCACACCGTTTCGGGTCAGCCGGATGTGCTGCAACCAGTGATTCATACCATACGGAAAGTTTGCGTGTTTGGCTGAGTACATCCGCATCATAAGGCGAGAGACCAAATTCGACTTCAAAACGTTGGCGAAGCTGGCCTGGTAACTCCGGCATACCTGCTTTAATGGCATCCACTTCTTTTTGTGAAACCCGCAGTGGTGGCAGATCAGGCTCGGGGAAGTAGCGATAATCATGTGCTTCTTCCTTGCTTCGCATCGAACGGGATTCATTTTTAACTGAATCCCACAGGCGTGACTCCTGAACCACTTCACCACCATCTTCAATGACTTCAATTTGACGCAATACTTCATAATCGATGGCTTGTTTGATGAAGCGAAAGGAGTTCATATTTTTTAATTCAGTCCGTGTGCCAAAGGGTTCGCCGGGGCGACGTACGGAGACATTGGCATCACAGCGGAACTGGCCTTTTTCCATGTCCGCACCCGAGACCTCAAGGAAACGGATCAACTGGTGAAGCTGTTTCAGATAAGCGATGGCTTCATCGGCATTGCGCATGTCCGGTTCGGATACAATCTCCATCAACGGTACACCTGAACGATTCAAGTCGATATGAGAAACACCTTCCAATCCTTCGTGCATGGATTTTCCGGCATCTTCCTCCATATGAATACGGGTCACACCAATGCGTTTTTCACCCGCTTTGGTTGGGATATCAATATAGCCACCTTCCACAATCGGTACGGCAAACTGTGAAATCTGGTAACCTTTGGGAAGATCAGGATAAAAATAGTTTTTACGGTCGAATTTAGATTCCAGATTGATTTTGGCATCAATGGCAAGGCCGGTCAGGATGGATTTATCAACGGCTACGGTATTGAGTACAGGCAATTGCCCGGGCATGCCCAAACAGACCGGGCAGGTCTGAGAGTTGGGTTCCGCACCAAATTCTGTAGAGCAACCACAGAAGGCTTTGGTTTTGGTATTGATTTGGCAATGAACTTCAAGTCCAATCACAGTTTCCCAACTCATGTTGCACCCCCGCCAAAAGCTTCCGGCGTTTTTGCAGTCCAATCTGTGGCTGATTCATAGGCACTTGCAGCACCGAGCAGTGTGTCTTCCTGCCATGCAGGCGCAATCCACTGTAAACCCACCGGCATATTGTCTGCAAAACCACATGGTTGAGAGAGCCCGGGAAGCCCGGCCAGATTGACAGCAATGGTGAAGATATCTGATAAGTACATCGTCAACGGGTCATCGGTTTTTTCACCGAGCTTGAATGCAGTCACCGGGCTTGTGGGGGTGGCGATGATATCGACCTGTTCGAAGGCTTTGATAAAATCCTGCTGAATGAGCGTGCGAACCTGCTGGGCTTTTAGATAATAGGCATCGTAATAGCCGGATGAAAGTGCAAATGCACCGGTAAGGATTCGGCGTTTGACTTCTGATCCAAAACCTTCATCACGGGAGCGTGTGTACATATCCAGCAGATCTTCAGGGTTGTCACAGCGATGACCAAAACGAACACCATCATAACGTGATAAATTGGCTGAGGCTTCGGATGGGGCAATCACGTAGTAAACAGCGACTGCGTATTTTGTGTGAGGCAGCGAGATATCCACAATCTCAGCACCAAGCTCTTCACATTGTTTGAGTGCGGCTTCAACCGTGGTTCGCACTGCATCATCCATGCCATCAACAAAATACTCTTTTGGACGGCCAATTTTCAGGCCTTTCATGTCTGTTTTGTCACATGCGGCAAGCCACTCGTTGAGTGAAGAGATACCGGGTGCATCGGTGACAGAGGTTGCATCGGCACTGTCATGGCCTGAAATGGCAGCCGTAATCATTGCGCTGTCTTTTACAGTGCGTGTCATCGGGCCAGCCTGATCCAGTGATGAAGCAAAGGCGATAATGCCACGGCGTGATACGCGGCCATAGGTTGGTTTGAGTCCTGTAATACCGCATAAAGATGCAGGCTGACGAATCGAACCGCCGGTATCGGTGCCCAGTGCAGCCGGAGTCAGTGCGGCGGCCACGGCAGATGCAGAACCACCCGATGAGCCGCCGGGAATGGTATCGGTATTCCAGGGGTTTCGGCATGGGCCGAATGCAGATGTTTCAGTGGATGAACCCATGGCAAATTCATCCATATTGGTTTTACCTACCAGCACAGCACCGGCTTCTTTCAGTTTGGTAATCACATGTGCGTCATAGGGCGCATGAAAATCTTTCAGGATATTGGAGCAGCACTGTGTCGGTCCATCCTGTGTGCAGAAAATATCTTTTACTGCAATTGGTAGCCCTTCAAGCGGGCGTGCTTCATGTTTAGAACGGTATTTGTCCGAAGCTTCTGCCTGTGCCAGTACATGTTCAGGATCAATGTGTACAAAAGCATTGAGCGTATTGTTATGCGCAGCAATGCGATCCAGATAAGATTTTGCAACCTCAACGGCAGATGTTTCACCTGCATCGAGACGTGTTTTGATTTCAGATAATGAACTAAATGGCATGGTTTATTCGATCACCTTCGGCACAACATAAAGGCCGGATTCAATTTTAGGGGAAGGTTTCTGCAAATCTTCACGGCGATTGCTATTGGTCACAATATTTGCACGAAGTGGCATGGCAGCATCATGAGGGTGGGCTGTGGCAGGCACGCCTTCGGTAGTCACTTCAGAAAGTGCCTCGATATACCCCAGGATTCCTGAGAGCTGTGGCCCCAGTTCTGAAGCTTCATTTTCAGTCAGTTTAATGCGAGCCAGCATCGCGATTTTATTAACATCAATATCCATTGAATCGGCCCCTGTAAAAGTTGGCGCGAAGCTTATCCCTATTTAGGTATGAATTGAACCTTGAAAGGTTTACAAGTGCATCAGCTCGATGTTTGTGCCATAAATGCGACATGATAAAACGATATTTCGTTACGCTGCTGCTGATCCTTTTTTCCAGCATATTGTTTTCGGCCTGTTCATCACAACCACAGCTTCCACAATTATCACCGGATGCAACGATACTGGCTTTTGGCGATAGCCTGACCTATGGCAGTGGTGTTGAGAAAAGTGAAAGTTATCCCGCAGCCCTTTCACGCCTGACAGGGTTTAAAGTCATCAATGCAGGGGTTCCGGGTGAAGTAACCGATGCAGGGCTTTCCCGTCTTGCCGGTGTGTTGGAAGAAGTTCAGCCAAGTCTGATGATTTTGTGTCATGGCGGTAACGATCTGCTCAGAAAGCAGGATATGAATAAGGTAGAAGATAATCTTCGGGCTATGATTGGTTTGGCCAAGCAGCAGGGGATATCGGTGATATTGATTGCAGTGCCAAGGCCGGGATTATTGTTAAGTCCACCAGCGTTTTATGCTCAGATTGCCAAGGCGATGAAAGTTCCTTTCGAAGCAGATGTATTGTCCGATGTGCTTTCGAAACGCTCGCTTAAATCAGATCAAATTCATCCAAACCGGGAAGGTTATCAAATGATAGCTGAATCGATTTATAAGTTAATGAAAGAGAGAGGGCTGATTCGTTGAATGACCGTTTGAAATGAATGTCGAAAGCGGATATTCGCGTCTTCATCGATCAATAACAAAAAAAGGCCGCAATACGGCCCTTTTTTAGAGAGTGATAGTCTACTATTTCGTAGACTTATTCTTTTTTCTCATCATCGCCTACAACCCAGTCATAGGCATCACTGGATGCCTCTTTAGTTGAGTCCCAAGCGCTTTCCATAGTTGCGCAACCAGTCAGGCCAAATGCAACGATCATAATCCAAAATAAATTTTTCATAGCCGCCTCCTTAACTATCAGAATGATGATATTCCAATGTCAGTGTGGAGACTGCTAAAATAAATGTGAGCTTAATGTGAAACCCGTCACAAAAACTAAGCATCAATAAAAAGAGGAGCCGAAGGGCTTTATATTTAAAAATATGTGCTTTTTGGATGCATGAGAAAAAGGACAGCTTTATTCTGGCCTTTTTTATTATCCCTCAAAGTACATGCTGTGTGACCTGTTTGTTCACTCTGACTCTGCCACAACCAGTCATTCAGCACTTTAGGGATAATTAAGTATTATGTTTCCGGAATTCCGGGTAAATGCCGTTTCTCCTGCAGTTGTGAAGACGCCCATTTATGAATCATTCATTGAACCCGGCAAGATCGATGAAACGCTTGCTACGTTTGATGGATTTCATCCAATTGGACGGATTGGCACAACAGAAGATGTTGCCAATGCGATAAACTTCCTGCTCAGCGATGAATCGAGCTGGGTAACAGGTGCCATTTGGGATGTGGATGGCGGCGTCATCGCTGGCCGGAATTGAAACCCTTCCGGGTGGTTGGCGAATAGCTATCATTCTAGAGACTTTAGCGTACTGTGCAAACGTTGGGTTAGATGTTTTGGGTGAACTTTAGTCAAAGACACTGAATCACATTTTTGAAATTCACAGAACTGTGTAATGGCGTCTACAAATGCAGTCATGACTAAATCTTCATCAACTGTGTGTTGTTTCAAATGTAGCGATTTGATTTCCAAATGGCTGGTTTTTCGATGGGCTTTACAATCCATCTGCCCAATAAATTCATCGCGGTAAAGTAGCGGCAGGCAAAAGTAGCCATACTGACGTTTGGCTGCGGGCAGATAACATTCTATCTGATAGTCGAATTGAAACAGGGATTTGAGGCGTTCGCGCTGAATCACACTGTTGTCGAATGGTGAAAGAATCAACATGCGGTTGTTCAATCGGGGAAGGGGGCGTTCGAGTGCACCCGCTTCCAATATAAACAGTTCGCCACTGCTCACTTGCACTTGTTCTAAAGCGTGCTGCGCCAACCTTTCGTTTACCAGGGCTTTCACAGCTTTGCGTAGTTCAGCATTTCGGCGCTGGTAGGTCAGCCCTTTGAGTGAAACAAGCCCATGGCAGCGCAACTGTTGCTCTACAATGTGCGCCGCAAACTCTTCCATGCTGGGCATGTGTGAATTGACGTGCGATGGCAGTACCCTCTCGGTTAGATCATATGTTTTTTGGAAACCTTCTCGGTCGCAAACCATGAGGTCGCCTTGCATATATAGCTGTTCGAGTGCCTTTTTGGCTGGTTTCCAGTCCCACCAGCCTGCACGTTTTGTGGTGTTGGTTTCTATATCTCGGGATCGTATCGGGCCATCTGAACGTATGCGAACCAACAGTTCGTTCATGAGCTTCTTATCAGGGTTTTTATACCAATGCGTTTGACCGCTTTTAATGGCGTGTTTGTAAGGTAAGGAGAAGCGAAAATCAGCGATGGGAAGAAAAGCTGCCGCGTGTGTCCAATACTCAAAAATGTCTCCGTCGAGCAACATTTGATTTGTCATGGCTGGCTTGAACTTAGGCACTCTAGCGTGAAAAACATGATGGTGAGCTCGTTCCACCACCGATATGGTGTCGATCTGTACATAACCTATGTGGTTAATCGCTTTACGTGCTCCCGCCAAACCACGTCCATGGGACTGGGCCTGCAATAAACCTTGAGCAGCCAGGGCAAGGCGGCGTAAACGCGCCAGCTCTTGTGGATGTTTAATTTCGATCATGATCAGGTATGTCTAACGCCCGCAATCACCGGGCCGCGACGGGTGATTGTTCATTTGAAAACGCCCGGCTTCGCGACTCGGCGCATTGCATCGTTATGCCTTTTTTGTCTTTTTGAAGCCAAAGCCCGGATTCTCTTCGCGGACAAGCATGTCCATGAACTTTGCAAATCGTCTCTGTCTGGTTTCGGGTTTCTTTGCACTTGTCAATCCGTACGCGATGACATAACGACTCGATTTGTTAAGCGTTTCAAAAAACTGTTTCGCCTTCGGCTTGCTCTCCAGTGCTGCCAGGAAATCTGCGGGCACTTTCATTTCACTTGTCACATAGGCGTTCTCCCACCGGCTGTCCGCTTTGGCAGCACGAATATGCACGAGCCCTGACTCCGTCATCCGACCCTCGCTTATCAAACGCTCTGCATGCTCTCTGTTCCTTTTTGACCAGTTGCTTCGCGCTTTCCGGGGAGTAATTCGCTGGAAATAGGCTTGGTCATCGATTGACTTTTTGACGCCGTCGATCCAGCCCCAGCACAGTGACTCAATCACGACATCGTCCCAAGTCACGCTCGGAATACCAGTCTTTTTCTTGAATATCTTCACCCACAGCTCACTTTCGGTGGCGTGATTCACCTTGAGCCACTGGCCGAGATCTTTCGGCGTTGCAAAGGTCATGATTCTCGCTGGATCGGGTTCAGGCATGAAACTGGATTTTTTTTCGGCCTAACGGCTGCATTCATTTGCGCCACGATGAACTAACTGAAACCCGCTGAACTTTCAGCGTCAAATGGAATAATTTGTTATGAGCAAAATAGAACAGAAAATCCCGACTCCTTTGTATTGGCAGTGTGATTGTGGATGGTATGGCACTGCTGACAAAATGACAAAAGATACTTATTGCTGCCCTGATTGCGGCGGTTTTGACGACCCGGCTGCATGCGCTCGTTATGGAGATTCACGTCGCGTCCTTTCTCTGCTTCAAGAGTTTTGCTTCTTTAACCATTTTTCCGAAATCACGGCCCTGGGCACGTTTCTCAGCCAAAGTTGCTGTTGCCAAAGCATTCTCGCGCCGCAATTTCTGGTAATTAGCCAATCTGCGACTATCGAGTATATTCTCTTCTATGGCCTGCAGCACGGCACATCCAGGTTCGGTCACGTGATTACAATCAGCAAACTGGCATTGCATCGCCAATAGCTCGATGTCCTCGAAGACTGTTCCTATTGAGTGTTCGATTTCAGCCACCCTCAGCTCTCGTATGCCTGGGACGTCAATAAGAAGCCCGCCGGAAGGTAGTTGGTGTAATTCGCGATGAGTTGTTGTGTGGCGCCCCTTCTTGTCTTGCTCCCGAATCTCGCTTGTTGCGGCCAATGGGTTCTCTGCAAGTGCATTTAGGATTGTGGACTTACCAACGCCAGAAGACCCCACGAGCGCTGCAGTAGAATTGTCGTCTATCCAGGCACGTACGCCATCTAATGTAGTAGGATCAAGGGCGTTAGTTGTTTCAACCGGCACACCAGCTTGAATGCTGCGTGCACGACTAATGTAGGTATCCGTATCATCAGTAAGGTCGGTTTTCGTAAGAACGATAACAGGCATCGCTCCCGCCTCAACGCACAATGTTAGATATCTCTCCAAGCGTGATTCTTTAAACTCTTCGTTGCAAGATGTGACTATGAGCAAGGTGTCTATATTCGCCGCTATGGGCTGAATTTCAGTGCTACTACCCGCACCGATGCGCTTGAATAGACTTTTTCTTTCAAGCACTTGCTCAATTCTCGTAAGCGATTCATCAAGCACAACCCAATCGCCAACTGTCGGCCGATCAATTGCTGTAGCCTGTCGCAAGGTGGGCGACAGTTCTACCGATCGCTTACCCGCATCGCAGATAACCGTGCTTTTCGAGCGTTGCACTGACGTTACGCGCCCTAGACAGTTCCCCGGTATACTCGTGCCCGCTATTTGTTGTGTAAAAAAGGGCACAAGACCAAGTTTTTGCAGTGCTTCACTCATAGTTGAGATCTATTATCTCCATAACGCTTTAATAACCTGACGCCGTGAGCGGAGGCCTGTTTTTTAGGCCGTAGCTCATGGTGGTCAGGTTGATTTGATGGTTAGGCATTATATTTCTGCTCATCCAATAAATCTTGAAGCTGGTGATTGTTTTCAAACATAAATTCCACTCCTTTTGGGAGCAAGTTCCAACTACCTAAACCTTCTTTTTTGTTGTTTACTCTTTGAATGTATCCATGTTTCTCTAGATTTATTAATTTTAACTCAAGCTCAAGTGGTGCGTATTTGTCATGGTGTTCAGCCAGTTCACTAGTAGACATAGGTATGCCTGTTTCATAAGCGTCGTGAAGTAAGTATGTCATAAAATATGCATCAGCATCGTCTGGCAAATATTTAATTGATTGCACTATTTTTTTGCCGGAGTCTTTTTTTGCTGCAAAATCCATGCAACAACAACAGCTAGTATTGTTGCGAAAGCTCCAATTATTGCTGCTATTATTGATGATTCCATAATGTATTTATTATTGCCTAATGCCCGCGTTAAGCGGAAGAACTAGGTAATAGCATGACTTGCTTTTCCATCTATTACGCTCCTTTATATGGACTTGATTTCCTTGCTATCGGATATTACGTTATCAATAAGGAATAAGGAGCCAGATTGCCGACATACCCATTGAAGGTCAATTCGAAAGCGAAATTTCGTCCTATCAATAGGGCCAGCTCGATTGATTGTAAATAATGCGTTCTTTCCTGCCTTCCATGCTATTGTGATAGTGATTATGAAGGGGTTGGATATACAGTCTTTTCAGCATTTAAGACTATTCATGTGATAAAAAAACCGGGCTTAAGGCCCGGTTTTTAACTGTTTGGCTAAAGCAAGATCTTAAGCGATCAGGTTAAAGGCGCTCAAGAACATCTTCATGTATAATGATATCGTGATTGTCGCGTACGGTTGCCATCCAACGGGCAAAGCGTACGGCCCCTTTTGATTTTTCCACTTCAAGGCGCATGGCTTTTTTCTGTGCTTCAAATTCGCTTTCAGCAGGTGCCATAACATCTTTCACCTGAACGACCGCAAAACCTTTGGATACTTCAATGAGGGATGAAATAGCAGAGCCTTTGGCAGTTTTGAACGCTTGTTCCAGCATATCAGGTACCAGCCAGTCTGCTTCATCGCCAATGCCGTTGTTACGTACGGGTTTGGAGATGTATTTTGGCTGGCCATAGCTTTGTGCCAGTTGGTCTAAAGTCTCGCTGTTTGCTTTAGCCAGAATTTCTTTTGCAAGTGTTTTGGCCTGAGCTTGAGCCTTTGCATTGCGTGCATCCTGATAGATCTGAGTGGCGGCATCAGCAAAGCTTAAGGTGTCCGGTTCAATGCGTTCCAGAACTTCGATGCTAACAAAGCGGCCATCATCTAACTCCTGAATGTTTATTGATTCACCGGGTAGCGAAGAGAAAGCGGAGTCGGATAATGCTTTGTCACTTCCCAACAGGGCATTGCCAGCCACTTCGGCTGCACTGATAGGGCCGATGTCGATGCTTGTAAGGCCCAGGCTTTTGGCTGCAACGGAGAGTGAATCTTCCATACCTAACGTGTTATCAAGCTCTTGTGATACTTTGTAAGCTTCTTCTTTTGCCTTCTCAATGCGGATGTTGGCCGCCAGAGAATCATAGACATCTTTTAACGGCGTCACTTCAGCAATTTTAACATCTTTGAGCTGGATGATATGAAATCCATATGTGGTTTCGATGATGTCACTGATTTCATCTTTTGCGAGATTGAAAACGGCTTCTTCAAATTCAGGAAGCATCGCACCCCGGGGGAAGAAACCCAGATCGCCGCCTTTTGTTGCGGTGATATCATCAGAAGTGTCTTTGGCAACGGTCGCAAAATCTTCACCTGCAGCCAGACGGGCTTTGACTGCTTCGATTTTTTTAGAGGCAGTGCTACGTGTCGCTTCATCGGCATCTTTGCTGTTGCGAATCAGGATATGGCTGGCACGCCGTTGTTCAGGTTTGGCAAATTCTGATTTGCGATCATTATAAGCAGCTTCTACATCAGCAGCATCAATGACCATATCGCTTGCAAATGTTTCGGGTGAAATTTCAACGGCGGTTAGTTTGACTTTTAGAGGCGAACGATATTTATCGAGATTGGCTTCGTAGTAGTCACGGGCCTGCGTTTCATCCATGGTGATTTTCTTAAGCATGCTTGCTGGATCAACGATAACAGCAGAAAGAACGCGCTGTTCAAATTCGAGACTGAAATGATCGTGAATGTCTTTATCGCTCACCTGAGCAGAGCCGACAACAGCTTTCTGAAGTGCATCAACCATCAGATTCAGTCGCTGTTCATCTTCGTAATCACGTGTGGTTCTGAAGCCCATGTTGCGTGTGATAATTTTATAACGACTGGCATCAAATCCATTGGGTGATTGAAAGGCAGGGTTGGCCTTTAAGCTGGCAACCAGAGAGGCCTCCGGTGCGGTCAAACCTGTCTGATAGGCTTCATCAAGCATCAATTTGCGGTTGATCAGTGTCTGGATTGTTTCATCTTTCAGATTGAATTGCGCAATGAGCTCTTTAGAAAACTGACTGCCCAACATGGCGCGATAGTTGTTTATCTGGCGCTCATAGGCCTGCTTAAAAGCGCTATCAACAATAGGCTTTCCATCCACTTCAGCAACGGTTTGCACCTGATTGCCCATGAAATAATCACCGACACCCCATAAGGCGAATGAGAGAGCGATACCGACAAGGATGACTTTCGCGATCCATGATTGTGCTTGATTGCGCATTGATTCGAGCATTATTTCCCCCGAAAACTTAATAAAGTACCTCAAATTTGAGGAGTCGGGACGCTACTTAAGGGAAATGCGATCGGCAAGGTATGGATTTTAGGTGAGGATCTGATTTTAATGAATAATAGCGAATCATCATGTGCAAATCGTGTCTCATATATTGCTTTGTGATGTAAGACACTTGTAATTCCTGCAAGGCTGCTTATAAACACGGTATGCAAACATGGCAGTCATATATCGAAGGTTGGCACTGGCGCGCGGAGCGTGTGGGTGAGTTTACGCTCTATCTCTTTAATGGGGTGATCAGATTTTGTTGTTTATTATGGGATGTTTTGGGGATGTGCCTGAAAATGCAATGGCTTTCCCGTCCTGCCGTGACACATGTGGTGATTCGACAAATTTATTTCACAGGGATTCAGGGGCTGCCGTGGGTGCTGTTTTTTGCCCTTGGGGCAGGTGTTATTGCTGTTTACAATATTGTGGTGTTTGCCCAGCAAATTCAGGATCTTTCGCTGATTGGAACGTTGATGAACTGGGTGCTGATTCAGGAAATGGCACCGTTTATGGTCTCTATTTTCCTTCTTGCCAGATCGGGTGTGGCGGTTGTGACAGAGATTGGCAATATGCATGTGCGGGGAGAAGATGCGTTTCTTCGCAGTATGGGGGTGCATCCCTATGAATATCTGCACCTGCCACGCGTGATTGCTTTTGCTGTGTGCGGATTGATTTTGACCTTTCTTTTTGTGGCTGTATCGGTGTGGGTTGGAGGTCTGGTTGTCTCCTGGACTCAGACGATGAATTTTTTCGAATATTTTCTTGAAGTGCGA
The DNA here is from genome assembly GCA_021772895.1 of Mariprofundaceae bacterium. Classification (GTDB taxonomy): domain Bacteria; phylum Pseudomonadota; class Zetaproteobacteria; order Mariprofundales; family Mariprofundaceae; genus WSZY01. Next base: position 112,774 of record JAJFLC010000001.1, read on the forward strand.
CGTGGCGCTGATATTGAAATGCTGTTGGTGATGATGGTGAAGGGCCTGTGTTTTCCGATGTTATCGTGTATGCTTTTGCTGGATCAGGCGTGCCGTGCGGGGCGGGATCCGAATCAAATTCCGATTAGAGCAACCAATGGGGTGTTGGGATCGTTGATTCTGATGGTTCTTCTGGATGTGATCTGGATCCTTATAAGGAGCTTTGTGTGAGTGATGTGTTGAAATGGGATGATATTCAGCTATTTGGCGATCTGCTTAAGGCCGATGCTGTCTCCCGCGGCGTGAATGTACGGATTGTGATGAACACGCGTTTTCAATACGCATTCCTGAGTTTAATGTTTCCTGAAATGGGGATCCAGGGGTCGTTGGCTTCATCCATTTGGCTGGAGAGTGCTGGAAAAAAATATCCGGCTGGCACACCTGAATTTTGTCTGAAAGTGGGGAGTATGATCAGACATCGTGGCTTGATGGCAAATTTGAGTTTGAGAGAAAACCTGTTGTTACCATTTCTTTATTGTGCTGATGATGATTGTTTGCAAAAGGCAAAACAGGAAGTGGATGAAGTGGCAGCGTTTCTTGAGCTGGAAGGTCTTGATACACAGGCTGGTGAACGCTCCAATTATACACATGCCTTGATCAGTCTGGGGCATTGTATGTTACAAAAACCGGATGTGATCGTTGCGCAGGAGGTGCATGTTGGTATGACGCCTGATCGACTCAAACGTTTTAAAAACAAGACAAGAGAAGCATTGGAAACTTCAGGTGCAGGCATACTTTATTTGAGTGCTTCAACAGATGAAGGCTCGGGCATAAAATTTGTTCGGACACATGAAATTGTTGATGATTCGGTACCGGATGTGAGTGGTATATGGTGAAGCAGGAAGATTTTGTTTCGAGCATGCGCCGACAGGTTGGCTGGTTTGTTATTTTTGGTGTTGGCATATTACTTTTACTGCTTTTAGTCACCAGTGTGCGAACGAATGTATTTGCAAAACAGTTTTATATCTACTTTTTCCCTCCTTCCGCAGGGTCATTTTATGAAGGCCAGCCGGTGAAATTTCAAGGTTTTGCGATTGGACATGTCGATAAGATTGATTTGGAAGAAGGTGGTAAGGTAAAGATTACCCTGGAACTTCTGGAGCGTTATCGACACATGATTCATGAAGGTTCTGTTGCGAAGGTGGTGAAAGAGGGTTTGATCGGGGAGCAGGTTGTTGAAGTGACTGCAGGAGATGAAAAAGAGCTGGCTATTAATGATGGTGATGTGCTGGGTTATGAAACAGAAGCCTCTTTTGAACAGTTGTTGGCAGATATTAAGCCTGCGGTGGGTAACGCCAATGTACTTTTGCGGGAGCTGGCTTCGTTGGCGATCTGGTTGAATGATCCTTATGGTGATGTGCGTATTGCCATGTCCGGTTTAAGAGAGGTGACGGAGGGCGTAAGGGCCGGGAAGCTCGAAGCTATGATCGAGCAGAGTACGGCTACGCTGATGCATCTGCAAAAATTTGCCAAAGAACTCAATCAGCAGAATGTTGCACAGGGCTTGGCTTCTTCATTAAAGCTAATGACACGTATTCTTAATGATGTGCGTCCGTTGGCAGAAACCATGGGTAAAGAAGGGCCAGCGACTGTTGAGCATATGAATGCGTTACTCAAAAATGTGGATCAGCTCTCAAAGGCTTTGAATATCGTTGCATCCGACCTCTCAGAATTGACACCTGAATTGCCTGGACTGGCACGCGAATCAAAAGCGACGATTGAAGAAATAAACAACCTGATTAAAAACCTTCAGGGTTCCTGGCTTGTTGGTGGTGATGGCAAAGGTGAAACAAAAGATGAAGATGCGGTTGCAGCACCTCCCGCCCTGGATCTACGACCATGAAAGCAGTGATTTTTTTCTTCTGTTTGCTGATGTTGACAGCGTGTGGAAGTTCAGGCCAAAAAGAGGTGATTGAAAATCCTTATGCAGAGAGGATGAAAGAGCTTACTCACAATGGTGTGAGTGCCATGCAGCGTGAACGATGGCTGGTCGCAGAGAAACTGTTTGACCGTGCACTTCATGCAGCCCAGTTGGCCAATGATTCGAATTTAATTGCTCGCGCCTGGTATAATCTTGGGGTGTTGTATGTCTCCAAAGGTGACTATGAACAAGCTGTTACTGCGTTAAAAAAAACCATGAGAGTGGCAGCACAACATCAATTGGCAGTGACACATCTGCGGGCTAAAACTGCGTTGGCACTGTTACGTCAAAAACAGGGGCATGCAGCCTGGCGGCCAGATGCTTTCAGTGCTTCGATGCCAATGGATTTACATCTTAGTTTGGCGCGGTTGGCGCAGTTACAGAAAAGATACAATGTTGCCCGGCGTGAGTATGCATTTGTATTAAAGAAAAAAGTTTCGGACAGGGCTTCCGTGCTTTATCAAATCGAGGCGCATATGGGTATGGCCTTGCTTGCTGATCAGCAAGCAGATGAAGGTGCAGTGAAGCAAGGTGTTCATCAGGTTTTGGAGATGAGTAGAAAAGTGGGTGCGCCAAGGCTGGCAGCACATGCGCTGCTTTTAAGTGCGAAGTGGGAAAAAAACCTAATATCAAAAGATGATTCCTTGCAGGATGCATTGGTGATCTACCAGAGATTGCAGGATGTGCGTGGCCAAAAAGATGTTCTTGCTCAGTTGATCACAGTTGCTGAGAAACAGAGTGATCAAATGCGGCTGAAGTCGTTGCAGGAACAGTTACATACGCTGGAAGTGAAGTAGAATGATTGAATTAGCACTTCCTTAAGATATTTACTTTGGGGATATTCTTTTAAGTGTAGGGTGTGGTTTGTAATTCCAGAAAAACAGGCGAGGCGTTAACTTTAAATGAATTCAAAAACCGGGTTTGTGATTGAAGAAAAACAGGAGAGTTCAGATGCTGTTTGTCTGTACGTAACAGGTGATTTAGATTCTCATACTTCATCTTTGCTTAGGGATAAAATGAATGCGGGCTTTTCCAGCGGATTGAAACAGATTCATATTGTCCTTGCTGATGTTCCGCGTATGGACTCATCCGGGATTGCAACGCTTGTTGAAGGGCTCCGGTGGAGCAAATTACCAGAAAAGAAATTTATTCTCTCCGGGCTGACTGATGCTGTATACGATCTGTTTGTTTTGTCTAAACTTGAGAGCGAGTTTGAAATTTTGGCAACGGGTGCGAAGTCTTGAGTTTTTCTGATTTGCGAGGGTTTATCAAAACACTTGAGTCTCAGGGGAAATTAAAACGAATAAAAACGCAGATCAACTCCGAGCTGGAAGTGACTGAAATTTCTGATCGTGTATTGCAACAAGGCGGCCCGGCACTGCTTTTTGAGAACGTTAAAAACCATACAATGCCGATGCTTACCAACCTGTTTGGTACTGCGGATAGAATCGCACTGGGCATGGGTCGAGACTCTGCCGATGAACTATCTGAAGTTGGCGAGTTACTGGCTTATTTGAAAGAGCCTGAACCTCCCAAGGGTTTAAAAGATGCCATTGGAAAGTTGCCAATATTGAAACAAGTGTTGCACATGTCGCCAAAAATTGTGAAAAAGGCGGCATGGCAGGAGATTGTATTCAAAGGTGATGATGTCGACCTAGGATGTTTACCTATTCAGACCTGCTGGCCAGAAGATGCTGCACCATTGATCACATGGGGGCTGGTGGTGACAAAAGGACCGCATAAGGAGCGTCAAAATTTAGGCATATACCGTCAGCAAGTGCTTGGAAAAAACAAATTGATTATGCGCTGGCTCAAACATCGTGGTGGGGCTCAGGATCATCAAGAGGCCAAGGCGAAAAAGGGAGCAGGGAAAGAGGCAGCAGGCGCCGCACATGAAAAGTTCCCGTGCGCAGTTGTGATTGGTGCTGATCCGGCGACCATTTTGGCAGCGGTAACCCCCATTCCTGACACACTTTCCGAATATCAGTTTGCAGGGCTATTGCGTGGTGAAAAAACGTTATTAACCGATTGTCTGACGATTCCCTTGCAGGTGCCAGCCAGCGCCGAGATTGTATTGGAAGGATATATCTCTTTTGATGAATATGCGGATGAGGGCCCATTTGGTGACCATACCGGCTATTACAATGAGGTTGAGCGATTCCCGGTTTTTACAGTTGAAACGCTGTCGATGCGTAAAGATGCAATTTACCATTCGACACACACAGGCAAGCCACCTGATGAACCTGCGATTTTGGGTTTGGCATTTAACGAAGTGTTTGTGCCCATCTTGAAAAAACAGTTCCCTGAGATTATCGATTTTTATCTTCCAATGGAAGGATGCTCTTATCGGGTGGCAGTTGTTTCGATTCGCAAGGGGTACGCGGGGCATGCCAAACGTGTGATGTTTGGCATTTGGTCGTATCTCAGGCAATTCATGTATACGAAGTTTATCATTGTCGTAGATGAAGATATTGATTGTCGTTCATGGCCGGAAGTGATTTGGGCTATATCAACACGGTCTGATCCTGTACGTGATTTTACGATGGTCGAACATACGCCGATTGATTATCTTGATTTTGCTTCACCGATTGCGGGGCTTGGTTCTAAAGTGGGTATTGATGCAACCAATAAGTGGCAGGGAGAGACAGAGCGTGAATGGGGGAGGCCCATTGCCATGAGTGAAAAGGTTAAAAACCATGTGGATGAGATATGGGATACGTTGGACTTGGTGTGAGTGTTTTTGCTATGCTGAGTCACAGGCTGATTGGCGGAGTGTCATGATCGCAGGCATTTGCACAGTGGGTGGAATATGCAGATAACAAAAATTGCCATTGCTACGGTTTTATTTGTTCTTTTAGGGGCTGTTGTCGTCTATTTTGAAGTTTCAGATTCAGATTATGGCGTGGTTCACAATGAGAATGTGGAACTGGGGAAAGCAGCGTATAAAGATGGCAGATATGAAGAGGCATTTCGTCGATTTGAAACAGCAGGCAAGCGTGGGGAGGTTGAAGGGCAATATCGCTTAGCACTGATGCATGAGCAGGGAAAAGGTGTTAAACGGGATGATGTGCAGGCTGTTCGCTGGTTCAGGATGGCAGCAAAACAGGGGTATGCTCTTGCTCAATATCAACTTGCAACACATATGGAACATGGCCGTGGTGTGCAGGCTGAGCCGAAAGAAATAGCTACGTGGTATCAATTGGCTGCAAACAAAGGTGTGCCTGCCGCGATGTTTCGGGTTGCAACGTTGTATGCCGAAGGGCGCGGTGTTGAGCAGAGTGATAAACATGCGCTGGAGTGGGTTCTTAAAGCTGAAAAAAAAGGTGTTGTGGAGGCTGAGGCATATCGGCAACAGCTCATTTCACGGATAAAAAACAAAGCCAAAACTGGTGATGCTAAAGCGCAGTTTATGTTGGCCATGATGTATCACGATGCGAGTGGTGTGGCGTTTAATGCACGGAAATCATTAACTTGGTTGAAAAAAGCAGCAGACTCTTCTCATGTTGGCGCGCAATTTGAGTTGGGAAGGATAAGGGCTTTAGGGGCTGGTGCTGCACCGGATGACCAAAAAGCATTTCACTGGTTTTTACAGGCTTCACAAGGGGAACATGTGAAAAGCATATCAGCTTTGGGAGTGATGTACGCGCTGGGTCGCGGAACGAAAAAAAACCTGGATCAGGCAGAATATTGGATGCACAAGGCTGCTGATCAAGGTGATGTCAGGTCACAATATAACCTTGGGATTTTGTATGCTGAGGTTTTAAAGGGTGAGAAAAACGACAATCAAAACGATAAAGAGGCACTTAAGTGGTTGATGAAAGCCGCAGAAACAGGTTTTTCACAGGCTCAGAATAACCTTGCAGTGATGTATGCGACAGGTCGTTCAGGTACCGCATCCAATATGAAAAAAACTTTGTACTGGTTGCAAAAAGCCGCTGCAAATAGTGATAAAGCGCGATTAAATCTGGGACTTATTTATGCGCGAGGCATTGGTGTGGCTGTTAATGATGATGAGGCTGCACGCTGGTTGTTTAAGGCAGAAGCGAGTGGCAATGCTCGTGCGCAGGCTGTGCTTGGGCTTTTTTATGATTTAGGACGGGGTGTAGGTCGTAGCGAAAGTGAGGCGGCAAAATGGTACCATCGTGCTGAACAGCTGGGCGATGCAGATGCAACCTATAATCTTGCGGTTCTTTATCATAATGGGCAAGGGCTGGAGCGTAATCTGATTCAGGCGTCCCGACTGTTTCAAAAACTGGTAAATCGTGGTGATGCAGCAGCTCAAAACATACTGGGAAGCATGTATGCTGAGGGCCGAGGTGTAGATTTTAATCCGGCTTTGGGTGCGAAGTTGTATCGGGATGCTGCAAGTCAGGGAAACGTGATGGCTCAGTTTAATTTAGGAAATGTTTACCGCAGGGGTGATGGTGTAGATCAGAATGATAAAAAAGCGGTTGCCTGGTACAAAAAAGCAGCTGAGAAAAACTATGCCCCTGCTGAAAATGCTTTGGGTTATATGTATGCAGAAGGGCGTGGGGTGGACAAAGATAAAAAAGCTGCCAAACGGTGGTTTGAGGCCGCATACACGCATGGTTTGTCTGCTGCGAATCAAAATTTAAGCAAGTTGAGAAGCAATGCCAGCGGGTATACGCTCATGAGTACACAAATCGAGAATAAAGTTCATGCAACGATCTTGACTGAAATGCCGTTTGATCTGAATCGCTGGTTGGAAATTGATCGAATCCCAAGCCTTGGATTATAACACTATAGATTTTTTCTGACTTCTTTGTAAGGTTCGCTCTGCTTTGGGTGCTTTGATGATGTTTCTCATTATCAAGTGAAACGGGAAGTCCGGTGCGGTTTGTTGAGTCGATATGATTCAATGACCAAATCCGGCGCAGCCCCCGCTACTGTAAGCCTGACAACGCTGTTTGGACGCCACTGGTATTGATTGATATCGGGAAGGCATGGACAGCTGAGGATGATGGCAAGCCAGGAGACCGGCCCAATGCAGGAAATCTACGGATTTCAACTGGATTGGGTCTCGGTGGGAGACTGAAGCTGGGTCAGGCAACCTGTTTGCCGGCTTATCTTATGCCCTATTTTCCGCTGTGAACCAGTCCGCATAAAATATATATGCGCGGCGGGCGCAACAGGAATAAAAATGAAACAACAAATCAAACTGGCAATCATGGTACTGTTATCTATGCCACTGACTGCTTATGCTCAGGATGATCTGGGTACAATTAATGTGACAGGCAATCGAATCGAATCGCCTTCTATTCAATCCTCCAAATCAATCACTGTTATTAGCCGGGATGAGATCAAAGCATCGCATGCTGAAAATGTTGCTGACCTATTCAAAGGGCAGACAGGCATGACTGTGCGAGATACATCCGGAACCGGTGCAAAGGCAATTGTTGATTTAGGTGGTTTTGGTGATTCGGCGGCGTCAAATAAGGTTGTGTTGATCGATGGACGCCGTATCAGTAGTCCTGACCTTTCCGAGGCGGATTGGACTCAAATTCCATTGGATCAGATTGAGCGGATTGAAATTGTGCATGGTGCAGGCTCGGTTCTTTATGGTGATGGTGCTGTGGGTGGCGTGATTAACATCATTACCCGTATTCCAGAGGCGGGTGGCAAAGTGATGCTCGGGGGAGGAAGTTTTGGCACCCAAAACAGTCAAATCCGGATCGGAGCGGATACCGAAAAGTTACGTTTGGAATTGAATCTTTCGGGATTAAAAACGGATGGTTATCGTGATAATGGCCGCTTGGAGCGTTACGATGGTGGGGCACGTTTTGAAGCGGATATCAGTGATATGATTATGTGGTATGGTAGCGGCAATCATCATACTGATCGATTCGGTTTGCCGGGTGATCTGACACAGACACAGGTCAATGCCAACCCAAGACAAACCACAGAAGCGGAAAACTATGGCACGACCAAGGATGATTTTATCAATTCAGGCCTGTTAGCGAATTTTGGACCGGTCGAGCTTGATCTTCCCGTGTCATTTCGCCGACGTGATTCATCTGCGCATTTTGGAGGTCTGTTTCCGTTTGATTCCAGCAGTATACTGCGCACGATTTCGACACGTCCGAAAATAACTGTTGCGCATGAACATAGCGCTTTCAATACACAACTGGTTGCGGGTCTCGATATTGATAACGTGAAGGGTACGGTTTCAGGTCTGGATGCTAAACGTGACCGGACGGGTTATTATGGTCAGATCAATGTCTCCGATAGGGATGCGAATTATGTGCTTTCCGGTGGTCTTCGTTCCGAGAGCTTAAACGATGCACTGAATGATGGCAGTAGTGCTATTTCGAACCGGCTGACGGCTTATGATATTGGTGCATCCATCGGGTTTGGTGATTTTCGCTTGCGTTTGAATCACAATCGCTCGGTGCGTTTTCCAAGGCTGGATGAACGTACAGAGTTTTTGCCACCGACCTTTGCAGCAAGTTTCCGTTCCGATCTGTTACCGCAAACCGGCCTGCATTATAATGCCAGCTTGCGTTATGATGCTGATACGGCATGGCTGGAGGTCTCTTATCAACATGCAAAGCTAAAGAATGAGATTTATCTTGATCCCACGGTTGGTTTCTTTGGTACGAACAGTAATTATATCGACCCGACCTTACACCGCATTTTTACTGTCGCTGGCTTCTGGCACGTCAGTGATTTGGCCCAACTGAGTGCTAATTATTCATGGGTAAAAGCTGTTTTTCAGGGCGGATCATTTGATGGGAATGATATCCCTGGCGTGTCGAAAAACCGTGTAGGCATCCATGTGAAATCGGACTGGGTAGAGGGTTTTTCCACAACGTTGCATGGCACTTATGTGGGTGCATCCTATCTGATTAATGACCAGCTAAATACTCGGCAGCAAGTGAATTCTTATTTTCTCCTCGATGCTGTGGCATCTTATCGTTGGCAAGGGGCTGAGGTATTTGTGCGTGTGGATAACCTGACCAATAAAAAATATATCAGTACCGGCGCTGTGTCATCTGCGGGCCTCATTGGTTTGTACCCGGCGGCAACGATCAGTATCCGGACTGGGGTGAGTTATAACTTCTAAGTTCATCAGCTTTTGGCCATGGATAGCAGTGAGTATTGTTGTCCATGGTCTGGCTGTGATGGTCTGGCTTGTTTCGTGGCCCGATGATGAGTTGTCAACTTCGGATGGTGTTGTAAACATTGAGTTGATTCAGATTGTGTCAAAGATGGCGCCAAAAACAGTTGTTGAAACAGATGCAGTTTCTCATGATGATATCTCACAACGCTCTGAGATGATGAATAGTCAGGCCGTGGAAACAGGATCAGCACCCGTCCAGATGTCAGTAAAGCTGGCACCAAAAACCAGTATTGAAACAGACAAACAGGTGGTTGCCAGCTCCAAGAAAGAAGAGTCTCCAGGTCTGGATGTTTCAAATCAGGACAGGGTGGTAGGGCAGGCAAAAGCTCAAAAAAGATGGGAGCGGGTTCGAGCAAAACTTGAGGAAAAAAAATGGTATCCTGCCAGTGCCCGGCGACGTGGGATTCAGGGAAACGTTGAGCTCGGTTTTTCGCTGAATAAAGAGGGATACACCAGATACACCACTGTTTTGACTGGCTCAGGTTATGCGATGCTTGATCAGGCAGCATTGGAGACGGTGAAGCGGGCAGAGCCATTTCCTGCGAATGGCGGAGAATATCGTTTCAAATTACGCTTTAGCCGATTATGAAAACATTGCTCATCACAGCCATTTTGTTGCTGTTGCCACTGCATGCAAATGCCGAACGCATTCTGGCACTCTCACCGCATGCATGTGAAATACTGGCGGCCATCGGTGCTGTGAATGACATCGTGGGTACTGTTGAATACTGTGATTATCCTGAATCAGTCACGCGATTACCCAAAGTGGGTAGTTATAATCGCATTCAGGTTGAATCAGCCATGCTACTCAAACCGACACTTGCCGTTGTGATGAATGATGGAACAAAGGCAGTGAAAAAACTTCGAAAGCTGGGTGTGCGCGTGATCGTCAGTAATCCAACAACCATCAGTGATATGTTGCTTGAGATCAAACGTCTGGGATCGTTTAGTGGGCATGTTCAGGAAGCGGAAATGCTGGTTAAGAGGCTTACACAGCGTTTGAGTGATTTGGATGTTATGAAAGCCAGAAGAAAAATTCCGGTTTTTTATGAAATATGGTTCGATCCATTGATCGCTGCGGGTGGGGGCAGTCGCATTCACGATGTGTTAAATCGGGCAGGACTTGAAAATGTGTTTGCCGAACTTCCAATGGAAGGGCCAAAGGTTAATGTTGAAGCTGTGCTTCGTGCTGCTCCGGAAGTGATTATTGTTCCAACCGAAAACAGAAATGTTGCGGAACGGGAAAAATTCTGGAAACAATGGTTGGGTGAAGATATTACGGTCATTTCAGTGCATGCAGACTTATTGCATCGGCCAACGCCGCGTTTGCTTGATGGGCTGGAAGAGCTAATGAAAAAAATTGCGCTGCTACCTATGCAGCAGGCTGGCCAGCATGAATAAGATAAAAATATCAGGTTTTGTAATTTTATCGTTTGTGTTGGTTTATATTGCTTTGGGCATTGGGCAGGCATGGATTAACCCTTTTTTTCCTGCAAGCGCTATGGAACAGACTATTTTATGGGAGTTACGAATCCCACGATTGTTGATTGCGTTTGCAGTGGGTGGTTTGTTGGCACTGGCGGGAAGCTGGTTTCAGGTGTTATTGGGTAACCCGTTGGCTGAACCTTACGTGCTTGGCGTGGCGGGTAGTGCAGCCAGTGGTGCAATTTTGATGTTAATGATGGCTGCGGGCTCGGTTTGGTTGATGTCAGCAGGGGCATTTGCAGGTGCGTTGGTGGGCATTGTCATTGTGATGGCATTTGTACATTTGGGAACAGGGCGATTGTTGCTTGCCGGTGTTGTACTTGCCGCATTCTGGGGCGCATTCATCACATTATTATTGGCATTGATGCCGGAACATGACATTTCTGTAGCTTTTGCCTGGATGATGGGAGACCTGTCTGATTCTGATATTCCGGTCGCTGTTTTGTTGATCGTTTGGGTGATTGCTTTGGTGTATGGCCTTTTTCTTTCACGATCATTGGATGCGCTGTTGCTCGGTGAAAAGCATGCAACGATGCTGGGTGTTGATGTGCCAAAATTAAGACGTGTACTGCTGCTTCTTGCTTCTTTTGTGACTGCAATTGCTGTGACTGCTGCTGGAACGATTGGTTTTGTAGGGCTTGTGATTCCGCATTTGATGCGATTGGTGTTTGGAAGTTTGCATCGGATGGTGCTCCCGGCTTCTGCAATTGGCGGCGGTTTGTTGTTAATGTTGGCAGATGCGGCTTCCAGAAGTGTTATTGCCCCGGCTGAGTTACCTGTGGGGGTGTTGACTGCAATGATTGGTGTACCGTTATTCTTATGGCTATTGCTGAAAAAAACATGAAGGTGGGCAGGCGTGTGTTTGAAATAAGGGGGCTGTCACTTGTAAGGGGAAGCCGGGCATTGTTTCGAGGCCTGAATGTTGAAGCTGTAGCAGGAAGTGTGATTGCGATTATCGGGCCAAATGGAGCAGGGAAATCAAGTTTCCTGATGGCACTTGCAGGCATGCTTGAACCTGTTGCAGGTGAATGTGTGATACAGGATCAGGCGGTGGGAGGGTATTCCAAAGCTGAACTGGCAACACTTGTTGCGTGGCAGGGTGAGCTTCCCCCCACCGAATTTGGATTGACGGTGGAACAACGATTGAACCTTGCAGGCACGGGGGATGCTGATTCGTTTCAACATGTGATAAAAGAGATGGATATTGATGCTTTGCTATCACGAAACCTGGCCGAACTTTCCAGTGGTGAAAGACAACGTGTAGAGATTGCCTCAGTGATGTTGCGTGATTGCCCATTATGGTTATTTGATGAACCAACTTCACATCTTGATTTGCAGCATCAGGTTACATGCATGAAGATGTTTCGCACCGAGGCCCAAAAGGAACGTGTGATTGTCACTGTACTGCATGATATTCAACAAGCTGCATCGGTAGCGGATCAAGTTATATTGATTGATGGCAAGGGTGGTGCTGAGTGTGGTGATGTGAAGGCTATGATGAAAGCTGAAAAGCTTGAGTCACTTTTCAATGTGAAATTAACCACGGTAGTTCTGGATGATGGTGAAGTGCATTTGCCGGATTATCACTGATATGGAATTGATACGTTAATTGGTTAATTATAGAGGGAACGAATGAAATCACGGGATAAACGAACAGGATTGATTGTAGTCAACACCGGTGAAGGGAAAGGTAAATCTTCCAGTGCCTTTGGTATGGCATTTCGGGCCGCGGGCTGGGGCATGAAGGTGTGTGTGATCCAGTTTATCAAAGGCAAATGGAAAACAGGTGAGCAGAAAGCCGCCGAAAAATTTGATCATATTGAATGGCATGTATTGGGAGATGGATTTACCTGGGATACCAAAAATCCGGAGCAGGACATCAAAACCAGTCGTGAGATATGGGCGTTATGTAAAGAAAAAGTGCGCTCGGAAGCGTTTGATATGCTGGTTTGGGACGAGATTAATTATTGCACAGGTTATGGCTGGATTGAGGGAAAAGAGGTTGCAGACTTTCTTGAGCAGGAGCGCCCCGCGTGGATGCATGTGATTTTGACAGGAAGAAATGCGGCACCTGAAGTGATTGAAATTGCACATACCGTGACTGAAATGGGCATGGTAAAGCACGCTTATGAGCAGGGTATTGATGCAACACAAGGCATCGAATTCTGATGAATGTTTTGTTGGCTCATGGCTCATCTGATGGTCGACATGGAGAACAGGTTCATCAACTTTGCGAACAGGTTTCCAGGCTTTTAGATGAACCTGTGCAGGCTGGATTTTTAAGCGAAAAAAAATTGCCGCAGAGGGCGCGCGTGTTGCCGTTGTTTCTGGGTGGTGGTGAACATATGAGCCGGGATGTTCCAATGTTGATCGAAGCATCCGGGGGAGAAGTTTTGCCACCTTTGAATGCAAACCTGATGGCAGAGATGGCTTTTGATCTTGCGACACATGGGAAACGTAAAGTAAATGTATTGTTTGCAGCATACCGATTCGCTGATTTTAAAATGCTAAATGCGGCGCTCTATCGGCTGAATAAACGTTGCAGTAAAATGGCGCTGGCTTCGATGCATTCGGAACCTTCAGTGACAAGTGTATTGCAACATTGGTTTGAACAGAGCGTGACGAACATTCAGTTGCAACCCATGTTGTTGTTTGAGGGGCGGACGTTATCACAGTTGTCTGCTCGAATGCGTGATCAGGTATCAAACATGGCCAGCATGGATGTGTCTGTGGGTGATGTGTTGTGTAAGCATGATAACTTTGCAAGCGTGGTGGCGGATGTTTTCAAAGGCTCATTATGAAGTCAGGGATTTTGTTTTAGAGGGTTTTTGAATGCCTGTGTCTTGCACTTGCGTACACTGTTTTGGCAGCTCTTCCATGGCTTGTACGGATGCCCCGATTTTTTTTAAAGTATTCTTGATCCATGAAGCGAAGTGGATATTTCAAAGATTTGCTACGGAAGGTGAAACATGAATAAGCCGGACATTCAGGATTATCGTTATCATGCTATTTTATGCTGTGGTAAGAAGTGTGAGCCGGAAGGTGATCGCTCTTTGTTGCTACATATAAAATCACGATTGTCTGAATTGGGGCTGAATGATGTGCGGGTGAATAGAGCCGGTTGTTTGGGTGTGTGTGAACAAGGCCCGATTATGGTGATTTATCCCGATGGGGTCTGGTATTGCGATTTAAACAAGGGAAATATTGATCAGATCATCCAGCAGCATTTTATCGAAGGGAACCCTGTGAAAGAGCTGGTGTTCCACATCTCAGGGGAGTGATGGGAGATCAATTTCAAGGATCTCTTCCTCAGGAGCTGCAATGAGTCCGGCTTTAATCAGCGCCTTTTCAGCGTTTTCAATGAAACGATTGTTGAGTGCAAAGTATACTTTTTCAATATTGTCATAATGCCCCAGGAATCCATTGGCAAGATTATCGGCAATGCTGCAAACTTCTCCTGCAATGGAATTGGCTTTCTGGTGATGCCCTGCAACGATCTCAATAATATCATCCGGCATGTTCCATTTTTTTAAAATAATGCCTCCAACCTCGGCATGATTTGTGCCAAATTCTTTTTCTTCTGCATCAATAAGCTTTTGTCCATGGGCTGTAAATTTTTTCTGCTCAAAGTAGCTCATGTCGACTCGAATGCCTAAAATAGCCCTTCCGATGTCATGTAACAGGCCGGCTAAAAACATGGCTTCAGGATCCGGCTTATCCAGATCATCTGGAAGTTTATTGATCAGGATTTTTGAGATAGCGCCCACTGCGTAGGCATGTGCCCAAAAACAGCGAATTTTCGCAATACCAGCCGGGATTGCGAAGCCATAAAGCAAGGATATGGACATGGAAATTTCTGCTGTTTCAGTGACGCCTAGCCTTGCGATGGCTTGAGAGAGTTTATTGATCGGTTGATTCATGGGGTTATAGGCTGGAGAATTGGCAATTTTCATCAGCATGACGGTGGTTGCCTGATCAGTTTGAATAATCTCGGCAATTTCTTTGGCACTGGAGTCAGGATGGTTCAGAATATTCTGAATTTTTAGAAAACGATCCGGTAATGTGGGAATGTCTTCAGCCAGTCCAACCAATTCAAGTGTGTGTTCTCGGGATAAGTTATTAGAAATCATATCCGAGTGATTAGCAATAAGAATGCCACTTAGATCATTATTTAAAAGCTTCCGCAAAATTGGCTAAATATTCATAAATTGGAAAGATTACCCATCCTCCCAGCAGCCAGTCGGTGACAGGTGAAGCGGCAAGGAAAGTAAAAATAATGACATTGCGATGTGAATTTCCCCACATGAAATATAATAGCAGTTGTCTGGGTAATAATAACTGCTGAATTCAATTCGTAAGTGCAATATCTGTAAGTCGTTGTGATGAATTGAAAAACACCTCATGAGGTGTTTTAAACCCCAGCGACTTTCTTGGGCGATGATTGAGTTTGTGTGTAATCATGTCAATTAGGGTGTCATCAA
>JAJFLC010000002.1 GCA_021772895.1 Mariprofundaceae bacterium
CAAAAAAAGTGTCCATCCTGCGAACCCCACGCTGGGTTACATGATGAGGGATTGTCGGAATTACTACGCGTGCGATTCGTGCCATAGCAAAACAATGTAACGAAACACCTCATACGTCAATAATTAAGTATTATGTCCCCGGAACTTCTCAAAACCATTGGCAATGTCGTTGTTGATATCGGCTATTGGGATAAAGATTATTTATGATGGAGCCACAGGGGACGTACCGAAGATATTTACTGCGCTAGGCTTCCCATCAGGCATCCTAATAGTTGGCGGCATAACACTTCAGATACCAGCAATATTATTTATATACGCAGGGATTAATGGGTGAGTCGCAAAAGTACAAATTTATTCTAAACTCAGAGACACAATCTGCGATAGATATAAGGTGAAAAAGAATATGGCGATTTTGGATCTGTTTTTTTTATCATAGACCCTGCCCATCGCCTGCTGTGAGAGAGGTGTCGCAATAGAATTATGGTAGATTTCAGTTCATCCGTTAATGCCCTGCGCAACATTGGCACTTCCCAAAGGGTGACATCCCATAATATTGCAAATGTTGAATCCACAGGGTTTAAAGAGAGCCGCACAATTCAGGGAACCGAATCAGCGACCGTGACAAAAAACATGCGTCAGGGTGGACTTGTTGTCACCAACAACCTTCTGGACTTTGCCATCGAGGGAAATGGTTATCTCGCTGTCTCCACACCTGAAGGAACCGCATACAACCGCAGCGGTACATTAAACATTGATACAAATGGCATCATCACAGATAACAACGGGAATCCACTTGAACCTTCCATTTCAGTGCCTTCAGGCACGTCATCCATCGCCATTCAAGGTAACGGTGTGATCAACGCTGATGTGAACGGCACACCAACCGCGATTGGGCAGCTCTCTATCACAACATTCCCAAATCCCGGCGGTCTTAAATCCACAGGCAACAATCTGCTTCAGGAGAGCATCGCTTCAGGCACGGCTCTGGCTAACGCACCCGGCAATGGTGGTGCCGGCACACTTGTGTTGGGAGGTGTTGAACGATCCAATGTCGATCTTTCAGATAATATGGTCACCATGATCATCAATCAGCACACGTTTGCCTACAATGCTAAAGCCATATCTGTTCAGGAAGATATTGATCGCATCACACTCAGCATCAAAGGCTAATCACACACGACATTAAAACAGAGATTACGCAAAAGTTTTCACTCAGATATAAACTCACCTATAATAAAAGTAGCACACCACAATAAAATTTCTGGAGAAAGTGATGACATACATCCGCTTTTTTAATGCATTGGCGCTCTCTGATGTGCCCATCGTAGGTGGTAAAAATGCATCTCTGGGTGAGATGTACAGGCAATTGACTGATCAAGGCATCAAAGTGCCAAACGGTTTTGCCACAACCGCTGACGCTTATTGGCACTATCTGGAATACAACGGACTTAAAGATGAAATAGCCCACACACTTGAAGGACTGAACACCCACGATGTAAAAGCTCTGGCGATGTGTGGTTCTCACCTGCGTAACATGATTGCCCACGCCAACATGCCACCGGATCTTGAGAAAGAAATTATCGCCGCGTACACACAACTCGCAGAAGAATATACTGAAACATTACTGGCGGTTGCAGTGCGAAGCTCTGCCACCGCCGAAGATCTGCCCGATGCATCGTTTGCCGGACAGCAGGAGACCTACCTGAATATCCGTGGGGCCGCCCATGTCCTCGAAAGCATCAAACATGTTTATGCATCCCTGTTTACCAACCGCGCAATCTCTTATCGCGTTGATAAAGGTTTTGATCATATGAAAGTCGCTTTGTCTGCTGGCATTCAAAAAATGGTCAGGAGTGATCTTGCATCCGCAGGCGTGATGTTTTCCATTGATACCGAGACAGGATTCAAAAATGCCGTATTTATCACCGCCGCTTATGGTCTGGGTGAAAACATTGTACAGGGTGCTGTCAGCCCGGATGAGGCATATGTATTTAAACCCACCCTCGATGCAGGCTTCAAACCAGTGCTCAGTCGGCATCTGGGTGAGAAAGCGATCAAAATGATCTATTCCGACTCACTCAAACACCCCATCAAAAATGTACCTGTTCCGCTGGAAGACCAGCAGCAATATTGTCTCTCGGAAGATGAGCTGCTCAGGCTCGCACATGATGCTGTTATCATTGAAAATCATTACTCCAGGCTGGCAGGAAAAACACAGCCAATGGATATTGAGTGGGCCAAAGATGGCATTTCAGGTGAGCTGTTCATTGTTCAGGCACGACCGGAGACGGTACATGCCCAAAAAAACACACAAAACATTGAAACTTATCATCTAAAAAAACGTGGTGATATTTTGATCGAAGGAAAAAGCGTGGGTGGAAAAATCGCCACAGGTATTGCCAGAGTCATCAAAGATGCATCCCGGATTCACGAGCTCGAACCCGGAGAAGTGCTGATCACGGATATGACCGACCCTGATTGGGAACCGATCATGAAAATCGCAGCCGCCATTGTTACCAACCGTGGTGGCCGAACCTGCCATGCTGCCATCATCTCCCGTGAACTGGGCCTGCCTGCTGTGGTTGGCACCGGGCATGCCACCGCGACCATTCAAACAGGTCAATTGATCACTGTTTCATGTGCTGAAGGCGAAACGGGTTATATCTATGAGGGAGCCATGCCATTCACGGTTGATCATCTTGAGCTTGGCACATTGGGACATCCAAAAACCAAAATCATGATGAATGTTGCAAGCCCGGATCGTGCTTTCTCGTTTAGTGCCATTCCCAATGATGGTGTGGGCCTGGCTCGTCTGGAGTTCATCATCAACAACAGCATTGGCATCCACCCCAATGCTCTGCTGCATTTTGATCAAATCACGGATAAAAAGGAGAAGGAAAAAATTCTTCAACGTACCGCAGCCTATGCATCACCCGTAGACTTTTATGTGCAAAAGCTGGCTGAGGGTGTCGCCATGATTGCAGCCGCTTTTTATCCCAACAAAGTCATCGTCAGAATGTCCGATTTCAAATCCAACGAATATGCCAACCTGCTCGGAGGCCATGAATTTGAACCGCATGAAGAAAATCCCATGATCGGATTCAGGGGTGCATCGCGCTATTACTCGGAAAGTTTCAAAGATGCTTTTGCATTGGAATGTCAGGCCATGCGTTTGGTGCGTGAGGTCAAAGGCTTAAAAAACGTTTGTTTGATGATCCCTTTCACACGCATCCCTGAGGAAGGAAAAAAGGTGTTGGAAGAAATGGAAAAACATGGTCTGAAACGTGGTAAGGATGGTCTGGAAATTTACATGATGTGCGAAATCCCAGCCAACGTCATTGCTGCCGATGCTTTTCTAGATGTTTTTGATGGTTTTTCCATCGGTTCCAATGATCTTACCCAGTTAACACTGGGTGTAGATCGAGATTCCGAGCTTGTTGCGCATGTGTTTGATGAGCGCCAACAACCTGTTTTGGATATGCTCAAGATGGCCATTGCCGCATGCAAACGCCGGGATAAATATATCGGTATTTGTGGGCAAGCACCTTCGGACTATCCGGAAGTTGCAGCATTTTTGGTTCGGGAAGGCATTGAATCCATATCACTGAATCCCGATTGTGTTGTTGCAACCACAATGCAGGTTCTCAAGATAGAAAAAGAGCTTTCTTTAAAAGTGGAAGTTCCTGCTTAAAGCCTCCAAACGAGGCCTCTCAATCTCAATCGAACCTGAAAAATCAGTGCACAGATTCAAAGAGTGTGGCCAATGCTTTGGCATCACAAAGCTGCACCTGCCCCCGTTTGGTTGTAACCCAGCCTTTGCACGAAAATTCACCCAGCAACTTGGCTACAACTTCCCGAGTGGTACCTATATGCGCAGCGATCTCCTGCTGTGTTTTTAAAACCACACCGTCACTGGAAGCCCGTGTCAGAAGAAAGCCTGAAAGTCGCTGATCCAGCTTTTGCCCGTGCACTTGCTCCAACTCATCCATCAAGCGGAATACGGCCGTGGAAAGTGCCTGCACGGTTAAATCCTGAATGCCAACCTCATGTTTAAACAGGGAGCGGTAGATCTCTCCCGGCAATACACCCAAAGCAGTTTCACATTCCGTCTCCACCCATGCGGGATAAAGGATATTGTTAAACATACTGTTAAGTGCCAGGACACACGTTTCACCGGGTTCAATCATATAGAGCGTGGCTTCTTTGCCCATCGGTGAATAGGTGTAGACACGCAACTGACCTCGCAACACAAAATATGCGCCTGAGACATTATCACCCTTCTCAAGCAGCACGCGTCCTTTGGGAAAAGTATGGTGCAGCAAACGCTCATCAAAAAGTTTTTTTCCTTGTTCAGAGAGTTGAATAAGATAATCAGAACTTGTCATAACCCACCCTTTATCGCCACCATTCTGATGGATACCGGTCTGCTTATAAAACCACGTATGCATCCATTTCGAAAGGGTGCGATAAAGAATAAGGTTACGTCAAGTTCACTTTATTATTGAACGTTGAATTTTTTAGCGATTTTTTTGGTTTCAGCCAAATGATGTTCAAATCCGGGAAGTACCTTTTGCACCAAAGTTTTAAACTTAGGATTTTTAATCGCAGGCAGCAATGTGCCCTTAATGGCTGCGATCACGCCCGAATGAAAAGCAACCTCATGCCGCAGATAAGCCTTATCAAAAGCAGCGCCATCAAGCGATGCCAGCTCCACAAGATCTACAGCCAGACTGGAAACAGCACTGTCGTTATCAGGTGGTGTACCGACATAACCCAACTCTTTTGCTAAATCGCGACCCATTTGCTGCACCGCGCTGTGATCACTCACCACCATCCTGGCCAGTTCTCTGACTTCCTTCGAATACCCTTTTTTCCAACCAAGACGACCGGTTGAAATATCAGCCATATTGGCCTGGTCAAATATAGCATAAATGGTTTCATCGTTCAGGCTGGTTCCCGCCTGAGCAGCAGGCGCTGCAAAAGCGAGTACACTTAACGCCAAAACAGTTGAAATATAAATATTTAGTCTCTGTTTCATGTTCATTCTCCTTTTTATTGAATAAATTTAAGCTGCCTGGCTCTGGCGACGAAAAAAGGTGTCACCAGGCGTTGCTGTTTTTACTTCAGTGATCGAATCAAATGGTAAATTGACCCGCTCATGTGCACGACGAACAGCATCAACATCCGGTGCCATGGTCAGGCAGAAAGCGCGACCTTCTTCATAACCCACATGTACACGCATCGAAATCACGCCTTCGGCAAGACATGCCTGTTCATACTGCGCATAAAAGCCCTCGAACTGCTCCGGGATCAGATACCGTCTTGGCAGTCAAGCGTTTTTGACCGCGAAGTTGGCATCAAAAGGTTGATTGCTTTTGAGCACCCCATAAATGATATGAATCAGTTTCCGCATTACAGCTCCCACAATTAACATTTTTGGTTTGCCAGCTTTTAGCATCCGTTTTCTCATTGCAATAAAGATAGGATTATATTTCATCGCCACCAGTGCAGGCATAAAGAATGATTTACGCACTTGTGCATTGCCAATCTTGGACATGGTTGTTCTCCCACGCACGGATGTGCCGGACAAACAGTGTCTAGGAGCAAGTCCAATAAATGAGGCCAAGTGTTTCGCACTGTTAAAGCGAGACAAATCTGCAAACTCCGACAACACCACGTTGATAGTCGCTTCTCCAATGCCTGGAATACTTTCGAGAAGCTCTTTCTTCTGTTTCATATCTGGATGGTCATCAATATGATTGTGCATTCGTTTCTTCGTTGCGGCTATTGCTTTGTCCATATAAGTAATGTGTTCTTTAACATCCGGGAGCACATCTAAACTGCTCACTTCGAGGCGATTCACTTCTTGTTGTCGCATCCCAAGCAATGATTCATACCGACGGCTTAACTCACGTAAAAGCTTCACTTCTTTCGTCTCAGGTTTCCACAATGATGGGCTCATTGCCTAAGGTCTTGTACAGCATCACTCTACCCATTGTTGATTTTCGTACTAAAAATCAACATGGCTAAAGATACAAGGTTTTCAGGGAAAGTTTCTGTGTTTTTATCATGTGTATCGATAAACATTTTCATAGCTTGCATATCTCATCTCCTTATCTGCATTGAATTTGATGCATTTTAGAAATCAGAAGTTCAAAGGTCTGTACCAAAAGATACACAAGGCTATTTTGGATGTGCTTCAAACTTAATACTCAGATCTGGATTACAACCAATCCACGCTGGTTAGCCGAACAAATCTGTACGATTCATGGTTATATCAGGCTGAAATGCCAATAAAACGCACGCCAGCCTAATTGATTACGTACCACTTAAATATTCACCTCTACGGTAGTGGCAGGGCTGTTTTATCCACAACGCGGCGTAAAACGAAGCTGGAATGCACCCCACTGACCCCCTCAATACTGGTGATTTTATCCAGCAATAACTTCTGATAAGCGTCCATATCACGCACGACCACTTTAAGTTGATAATCTGCATCGTGACCTGTAATCAATAGGCATTCCAAAACTTCAGCTAAGCTCATGATTTTGGTCTCGAAATTAACAAAACGTTCCGGGGTATGGCGATCCATAGAGATATGAATCAGTGCCATAAGCGTTAAGCCTAATTGCTGCGCATCCAACAATGCCCGATAGCCAGTGATAATACCTGCCTCTTCCAGGGCGCGCACACGGCGCAAACAAGGCGAAGGCGATAACCCGATGCGCTCAGCCAATTCCTGATTACTCAACCTGCCCTCTTGTTGCAACACTTCTAAAATCCGCTGGTCATAACGATTCAATTTTACAGGCACTCCATCTTTTGAAATATTCTATCTTAATATATTAAATTATAGCTATATAGTTGCCATATTTACGCATATGCAACACATTATCGCAAGAACATTTCTCTAAAACTGTTATAAACTTCACCCCATACCCACACATGGGAACTTCGCAAATCTGTTGCAGTCAGGCTGTATCAAAAAAAAGGCAACCACCTTTAGCGAAGTGTAAAAACGGAGTCACAAAGCATGCAAGCATTTGACTATCACAAGTACCAACCCGTAACACGTATGGCTATGCCAAAGCGTTTGTGGCCAAACAACGTGACCAATAAATCGCCTCGCTGGGTCAGCGTAGATTTACGCGATGGCAATCAAGCATTGCTTGAACCTATGGGCATGAGACAAAAACAACAGATGTGGGCATTATTGGTTAAGCTTGGTTTCAAGGAGATTGAGGTTGGGTTTCCTTCGGCAAGTCAGCCTGACTATGATTTTGTGCGTTGGTTGATTGAAGAAAATCAAATTCCACAAGATGTGAGCATTCAAGTGTTGGTGCCTGCCCGAGAAACATTGATTAAGCGCACCTTTGAGGCTTTACATGGCGTGCATCAAGCCGTGGTTCATCTTTATAATTCCACTTCGCCTGTGCAACGGCAGCGGGTTTTTAATCTTGATCGCCAAGGCATTACCGCCATCGCCTGCCAAGGTGCAGCGTGGGTTAAACGCGAAGCTGATCGTCATCCTCAAACCCAATGGACATTTGAATATAGCCCTGAGAGTTTTTCCAGTACGGAAATGGACTACGCTGTAGAGATTTGTGATGCCGTGCTTGATGTATGGCAACCCACGCCAAAGCATCCTTGCATCATCAATTTACCGACTACGGTAGAAGTGAGCACAGCCAATGTCTTTGCAGACCAGGTGGAATACTTCGCCAGCCATATCAGTCGGCGCGATAGTGTTGTGTTGTCGATACACACCCACAATGATCGTGGTGGCGCTGTAGCCTCGGCAGAATTGGCGATGTTGGCAGGTGCGCAACGTGTTGAAGGCACATTATTTGGTAATGGCGAACGCACGGGCAATATGGATATCTTAACCATGGCGATGAACCTTTACAGCCAGGGCATTGATCCAGCATTGGATTTGTCCAACCCCGCTGAAATCATACAGGTTTATAAAACATGTACTGGTTTGGAGGTGCATCCGCGTCACCCCTGGTTTGGCGAATTGGTCTACACTGCCTTTTCAGGCAGCCATCAGGATGCCATTCGCAAATGTTTGCAGCAGCAAAAGGTGAACGAGCCTTGGCAAGTGGCCTATTTGCCCATAGACCCACGCGATATTGGCCGCGATTATCAGGCAGTGATTCGGGTGAACAGTCAGTCGGGGAAAGGTGGCATTGCTTTCGTTTTGGAGCGTGATTACGGGGTGATGTTGCCGCGCTGGTTGCAAATAGAAATGGCGCAGGTGGTGCAGCAGAAAAGTGAGCACGATGGTGGTGAGGTTGGTAGTGAACAACTTCATGCCTTGTTTCAGCAGCATTTCATCGTGGAAACACCCTTACAATTGCAGAGCTACCAGCTTGAGCAACAGGGCGCGCTTTACAACATCACCATACAGGTGGCAGACCAAGGTAAAACCATAAGTTTACATGGGCATGGTGAAGGTGGGCTTTCTGCCTTCGTTGATGCCTGGCAACAGCATAGCAAACAGCGTATTTTTATAGAAAACTACAATGAACACGCCATGGGCATGGGTACAGATGCGCAAGCTGCCGCCTACGTGCAACTGGATGTGAATGGCCAACATATCACTGGCGCGGCCTTTGATGTTGATACGATGAGCGCATCCTTTAAAGCCATCTTATCAGCACTAAATCGCGCCAGTTTGCAAAAGCATTAAAGTCGAATGGCTGCTTGTAGCCCAAGCAGTCATTTTTGCATCCAAGCCAACAGAGCTTTGAATTACACTCAATCCGTTCTTTTTAGATTAGCCTGCACGCACTTAACTTAGACCTTTTTCATATTGCACACGCTTTGCAGATAACTGCGTTTGCGGAAGTTTACTTTGTACCCACACATGACATTGCGGAGCAGATACAAAGGGTGCTTCGATCTGTTGGGAAAACACACCCATCAGCCCAGGGAAACCCTCGGATGTATCAAACATGAACGTGCCACAACTGGCGCAGGCATCTCTTTGGGTTTTATTGCCTGCATCGGAAACATAGTTTTTCGGGATAAGCTCACCGGCAACTTCAGTGGCATTCATTTTAAAGAATGCAATATTCGAAAAATCATTTTGTGTTGCCTCGCGGCAATCGGTGCAATGACAGCTAAGTTGCATGACAGGCTCTGCGCTGGATGTGAATGTCACCTCACCGCAACGACACTGTGCTAATATTTTAATGCTCATTTTTAACGCCTTTAAATGCTTAAGCCAGCAATTTTCTCTTTGGCGCACCTGATGTTTTCTTCTCCATGCTTTCCGTAAATACCGTCGGCTGTAATCGTCTCGATATTGCTAATGCCGATAAAGGTTAGAAAATGTTTCAACCAGGGTGTCATAAAATCAATATTGCTGTCCACAGCTGTTCCACCCGTCACGGCGACGACAAACGCTTTTTTGATCTTGAGCAGCCCTACCGGGCCAGCATCGGTATATGTAAAGGTTCGTTTTGATCTGGCTACCAAATCTGCCCATGCTTTCAAGCTGGCAGCAGGCCCGAAGTTATACATCGGTGAACCAATGATGAGGTAATCAGCCCACTCAAGCTCTTCGATGAATGTATCCGCTAACGATGCCAGCGCACGCTCTTCAGAGCTTCGCTGCTCGGGTGATTTTGCAACAGCGCTGAGTGACTGCGCACTGATCAAGTGAATATCTCCAGTCAGGTCTCTGTGAGTAATCTCATGGACATCAGCCGCTATCCTGTCGGCTAAAAGCGTTGTTAACGCACGGGATATGGAGTCATCAGAGCGTACACTCGAATTTATTACCAGAACGTTTGTCATCTTTTCACCTTTTTCATCCATAGTGGTTTAGTTTTCTTTCACCATATACGGCAATAGTTTTGTAACCATCGGCGCAACCACGATGACTGAAGGAAACGCCACCAACCATGAAGAGAGCCAGGCAACAAGCCATTGTTGTATAAAGTCTTCCGCTATACCCACAGCTTGAGCCATGGCAATACCGGAAACGATCAATGACATAAAACAGGAGAGTAAAAAGCTATACATGAATGTTCCGAATTTTGCCGAGATGCGGTAATCCTTCATGCTGCCCACTTGTTTTGAAGAAATTCTTTAAGGGCAATACTCATTTTTTCAGGGCTCTCTTCGGCAGGGTAATGCCCTGTTGCGTCCAGCACAGAGCCACTTAAATCTTTAACATAGGGTTTTAAGATGTCTTCCTGTCGTGCCCCCATCGACTGGCCGCCGCCTATGGCCAGAACTGGAGGTATGAGCAGTCTCTGTTTGCGTTGTTCGTTTTGCCGTGCATGTTCATCAAAGGCACGATAATAATCAAAGCTGGCGTGCAAATAATCAGGATGTGCATAAGAACGGGCGTAGAGATCAATATCGGCCTCAGTAATCGCATTTTGGACAAAAGCCTTAACCTCAAACTGATGCGCTAAAAATTCCCGTTCCTTACCACGCACCAAAATCTCGTTGATCTCGGGCGCGCGGTTAAAGGCAAAATGCCATGCCCATTTGATCCGCTCCTGAGGCATGAACAGCGGCGGTGATGGCACAAGACCCGGAATCAACGCCTCACACAAAATACCCGCCTTGATATGATCGGGGTGATCGGCGATCATGGCGTAAGCGATCCACGTTCCAACATCATGCCCTGCCAGAAAAAATTGGGGATGGTCAAGCGATTGCATGCATCCGACAAGCTCATCAGCGACGGTTTTCAGATCATAGCTGCTTAAAGGCGCATCAGAGCCGCCAATACCTCTGGGATCAACGGCAATCACGGTATAAGCATCTGCCAGCAGAGGCATGATTTTGCGCCATGCATACCATGTTTGCGGCCAGCCGGGGACAAGCAGAAGCGGCGGGCCATCGCCACCAATCACAGCATGGATATGTATGCCCCCAACCGCAACACGCTGGCTGGTAAAACGTTCATCCAGTCCTGCTGCAGCCAGATCATTGGCTGACCATGTTTTTCCAGCTTCTCCTGCGGTTTCAGGTAACAGGTGATTATACAACACGTTCGGCAACGACCTGTACCACAGCACTCAGACCTTGATGATACTGACCCTCATCGAAATGGCGCTCTGCCTCCTGAGCGATGACAAAATTCAAGCCAGCCAGCTCAACTTTTAACTCCGATAACGCCATAAACAGCTCTTTTTGATGCAACTGCGGCCCACCGATGCCGGGCATGTTAAGATGCTTTTCTGTGTATGCCTCTAAAATCAATACACCACCCGTTTTTATGCCACTGACAACCTGATCATGCACCTTTTTTCGTATGGCAGGCGGCAGGTGGGCTGATATTGAAACGATGGCATCCCAGGATGAGGGCTCAATGTCGAAATGCTCCAAATCGGCTTCGATGGTTTCAATCTTAACACCGAGTTCTTTGCCCAGTTTTTTCGTTTTTTCAAGTCCCTCTCTGGACTGGTCCACTGCGGTTACGGCAAAGCCTTTTGCCGCCAGAAACGAAGCGTTTCTACCTTCGCCTTCGGCCAGACATAACACGCGACCACCGGGTTTGATGCGCTGAGATTCAGCGACTAAAAATTCATTCGGCTTTTTGCCATAGGCATATTCAGCATCGGCATAACGTTCGTTCCAAAATTCTTTCATTTCTTTCTCTCTCCTGCTCGTGGGGTTAAACATCATCAAACGATGACGATGGTTTCAGTAAGGTAACATCATAACACCAGCAGCCGAGACCACTGGTGTTATAAAATCAACAGCTCCAGATCAACCAAGAAGCGGATTAATATTACTGCCGCCATCGATATTGTATTCACTGCCCGTGATAAAGCTTGCATCATCAGAGGCAAGGAAAGTCACCAGCTTGGCAACCTCATCAGATTCGCCAAAGCGTTTGAGTGGAATTCGGTTTTGCATCGCACCTGCAAATTCAGCAATCGCCTCTTCAGGAAATCCAATCTTACCAAAAATAGGCGTATTTACAGGGCCGGGGTTCACCGAATTCACCCGTATTTTTCGACCTGCCAACTCATACGATGCTGTTCTGGTGAGTGAATTCAGTGCTGCTTTGCTTGCTGCATAAACAGCCGTGTTGGGCATGCCGGTGTAGGCATTGATGGATGAAAGGTTAATCACGGATGCTCCGTCCTTCAAAACAGGAAGGAATTTTTGCAAGGTGAAAAATGCCCCTTTGAAATTGATATCCATGTTGTAGTCAAATTGCTCTTCGCTGATATGTTCAAATGGTGCAAGCGAAACCACACCTGCATTGATAAACAACACATCAACGTGTTGCAATGAAGCCTTGGCTTGTTCCACCAAATGATCGATATCGGCAAGGCTAGATTGATCGGCAACGATACCTTGCACACCCAGTTCTTCGGCTGCAATGCGCACTGCCTCTTCGTTTCGCCCTGTGATTAACACCTTGGCACCCTGTGCTTTGAATGCTTTGGCAGTAGCATAACCAATACCACTGTTACCACCTGTCACAACTGCTGTTTTTCCTTCTAGTTTTCCCATGATAACTCCTGTTTTTATGATATGTAGATACGGATCATTAATTTGTACCGTTCGGTATAGTTGCGAAATATATACTGATCGGTACAATACCGTCAACAGTTAAGCTCAGGCAGGATTTATGGCAACAGGAAGACAACGTTTATTTGACACAGAACAGGCACTGGATGCAGCCATGCTGCTATTCTGGAAAAGTGGTTATGCAGGCACCTCCATCGCCAGTTTAACGGCCGCAATGGGACTCAATAAACCGAGTCTTTATTCCGCCTTTGGCAACAAAGAACAGCTTTTTCAAACTGTGGTTGAGCGTTATGTGCAAAAGCATGGCTTTCCACATGCAGAGAAACTGATGACGGGTGATGCGCCGTTGAAGGCGAGAGTTCGGCTTTATCTTAACTCGATTGCCAGCATGCAAATGGATGGCAGCTTACCGGGAGGGTGTTTTGTTGCGAACAGCAGTTGTGAATGCGGTGGAGACGCTCTGCCAGAAAAGGCAGCCGAAACAATCCGTCTCATCAATGCCAAGACACAGGCCGGGCTACTAGCTTTTTTTAAGGCTGAACAACAAAAAGGCAACCTCTCGGTCGACAAATCACCGGAAGCTCTGGTGGCTTACCTGCAAGCTATTAATAATGGCATGGCAGTCATGGCCAGAGGAGATGCCTCGAAAAAAGAGCTCGAGGCAGTCATTAACCAGACCGTTGAAATTTTCTAATTCTTTTCGTTTACTTGAGAATTCTGCGAAGGAACTGTTTCATCTGCTGCCAGGAATCTTCGTCAGCAGACTTATTGTAGGCAAGCGGCATATTAAAACGTTTGGCAAGACCGTCAGAGTCTGGATTGGTAAAGCTGTGTTTTACGCCCGGATAACTTTTCAGGGTGTAAGCCACGCCAGCTGATTTCATCTCCTGTTCAAAAGCCTGCACCTGAGCCTGTGGGACAAAAGGATCATCAGCACCGGTAAACACCATGACCTCTGCTTTGATATCACCGGATTTCACCGGCTGTTTGGCCCCCAAAGAGCCATGAAACACCACAACACCATCCAGATCAGCACCGGCTCTGGCCATGTTCAGTGAAATACCGCCACCCATGCAATAACCAATGGCAGCCGTTTTTTCCTTATCCACACTCGGCTGAGCCAGCAGAATATTCAATCCTGTCTGAAAACGTTTTTTCATCTCCTCCGTATCGCCGGTAACCGCCATCATAAATGCTTTTGCATCATCGGGGTGATCAGCCAGTTTACCTGTACCATACATATCTAATGCAAAAGCCGTATAACCAAGCGCTGCCAACATATCGGCACGCTTACGCGCATAAGCGTTGTGCCCCCACCATTCATGCACCACGAGTATGCCGGGGCGTTTACCTTCAAGCGCATCATCAAAAGCCAGATAGCCTGTGAACTCTGTGCCATTAACCTGATAAATAATCTCTTTGTTTTGTACTTCTGCGTGCGCCGTCACACTGATAAGGGATAATAATCCGGCCAGTAGTAATGTATGCATGGGAAATACTCCTGATTTCATAATGATCTGCTTACAACTTCATACGCTACGCTGGCTGACGATTGCCAGCCAGGGCTGCTGCTCTCGCGGCTGACCTTCAGGACGGTAATAGTGGTGCCTGATCTTAAATCCTGCCTGTTCAAGAAAACTTTGCGTATTTTCAAGTTCCATATAATGACCATAGCGCGGCCCTTGCCAACCCTCTGAGCCCCCTCTTGGGTTCGATGAAAACAGAATACCATCAGGCCGTAATGCGCTGTGCAATTGAATTAATACTCGAGGTAGTTCCGCGCTCGGTATATGAAACAGTGATGCATTGGCAAAAATACCGTCAAAACTTTCCGGCTCAAGATCAAGGCTGAGAAATTGCTGATGCAGGGTAGGACAACCACTATGCCGATGCGCCATCTGGCAAAATGATTTGCTGCCATCAAGCCCTGTGGGTCTGTGCCCTAAAGCTTTGAACGTAGCAAGATCACGTCCGGGGCCACACCCAAAGTCCAGAATATCAAGCACCTTTTCCTTGGGCAGAGCCCGTAAAAAGGCATCAATGTTCTGGCTGACATCGTGATCCTGTGTGCCCAACCAAAAAGAATCAGCATTTTCCTCGTAGTGAGCCAGGGTGCGCTGTTCTATGTCATCTAAATCTTCCACGTTTTGATTCACCGATTTAATCCTGCTACTGCTCTTGACCTTGCCAACCAGTTTTGCAACCACAATGTTCCATGATTATCCCCATGGTGGTTCCGAATGATATTTAATCATCTTTCCAAGGTGTACGTTCATTGACCACCTCACCAATGATGACAATACTTGGGGAAATTGCTTCCAGCGTTCCGGCTTTGGCCTGTTGCAGACTTCCGGTTGCAACTGTTTCATCCAATAGCGATGCATTATGAATCACGGCCACAGGCATCTCAGCCGTGAGGCCTGCATCCATCAAGCGCGTTGCCAAATCGGGAAGCACACGGGCTGCCATGTAAAATACAAGCACAGGAAAAGCCGATACCAAAGCAGGCCAATCAATGCGGGATTCATCGGATAACTCATGCCCCGTTAAAAAAGCAATCGAGCTGTTTACCGTACGATCCGTGACAGGGATTCCCGCCATGGCAGGTGCTGCAACGCCAGATGTAATGCCCGGAATCACACGAAACTTTATGCCCGCCTCAACAAGCGCCCGAGCCTCTTCACCACCACGCCCAAATACAAACGGATCACCGCCTTTCAAACGGACAATGCGTCTGTTTTCTTTGGCAAGCTGAACCAATGTATTGCTAATATCCTGCTGTGCAGCAGAAGGCCGCCCACCGCGTTTACCTGCGTAAATCCGTTCGGCATTGCTTGCACCAAGACTCAATATAGATTCAGGAACCAACGCATCGTGAACAATCACATCACAATCGGCCAGCAGCTTGACCGCAGCCTGTGTCAACAGATCCGGATCACCGGGACCAGCACCGACCAATGCCACTTCACCAGCCTCCAAAGGCGCGGATAATGTTTTATATGTCACTGCTTGTTCTCCTTGCCTGTTCTCCTTGCGTGTTTGGGTCGGAACACGTCACATTCAGATCTGTTGGCAATCAAATACGGGCCTTCGAGCAGGTCAATGCAATACGGCACCGCAGGAAACACGGCATTCAGGCAATCATCAATGGCAGAAGGTTTGCCCGGCAAATTGATCATCAACGATTTACCCCGAATCCCCGCAGTCTGGCGCGATAGAATGGCAGTGGGTACAAACTTAAGTGATTCCTGTCGCATCAATTCACCAAAACCCGGCATCATCTTCTCACATACCGCTTCCGTGGCCTCCGGTGTAACATCCCGAACAGCAGGGCCTGTGCCGCCTGTGGTAACAATCAGACAACAGCCTTCATCATCAGCCAGTGCCTTCAGTGTTGTTTCGATGCCCGCCTGATCATCAGGAATCACATGCTTAACGGCCACCCACTCAGAGCTTAACACTCGCTCAAACCATGCAACCATAGCCGGGCCACCCAAATCTTCATATTCTCCGCGTGAGGCACGATCCGAAACGGTAACAAATCCGATCGTCGCCATCGTCACTATATGTCCTGAATCACCGCTCACTTATGCCTCCAGGCCTGCATCGTTCTGAAAATCCATGTCTTGTAATAACTGCACCGTCACCCTGTCTCCAGCACTTAACCCCGCTGAATCAGCTGGCACCACCAAAAAACCATCAGCCAAAGCCATCGACATCAACACGCCACTTCCCTGTTCGCCTGTTGACGTTGCTACATAACCATCGGTTTCGCGGCTTAGTGTCACACGAACAAAGAGAGTACGCCCTGAAGCTGCCTGCAAATCGTGCGATAGACGCGCATTCAAAGTGCGGCGATACAATTTCTTATGCCCCATCATTTGCCGCAGGGCTGGTGCAACAAACTGCTCAAAACAGACCATACTCGCCACTGGGTTTCCAGGCAGGCCAAACACCGCTGCGTTCTTTTCACCTTTGCGTTTTACAGTGCCAAAGGCCAGCGGGTGACCAGGGCGCATCGCCACCCGCCAAAAGTGCATGATGATACCCAATGCATCCAAAGTTGGGCGCACAAAATCGTGATGGCCAACAGACACGCCTCCTGATGCCAATAACACATCATATTCAAGCCCCAAAGCCAGTTTTGCTCGTAAATCTTCTTCATTATCCTGCGCGATACCAAGCAGTGTTGCTTCAATGCCAAGTGATTTACATTGGGCATACAGCGCATGTGAATTGGCATTGGGGATTTTGTTGTCATCAATGGGGTCATCAATGGCTTCCAGCTCATCACCCGTGGAAAGAATTGCGACTGTAGGTTTTGCAAAAACGGGTACCTGTTTTTGTTTCACCATCGCCAGAATAGCCAACACACCCGGAGTGATTGCTGTGCCTTTGCTCAGCACAACTTCACCTGTTTTTAAGTTTTCACCCAACGGCCTGATATTGTCACCCTGTTTTGGTTGGGATAAAATGGAAACCACATCGCCATCCAATGCTGTATCCTCAACACGAACCACGGTATCAATGCCAACAGGTGTTGGCGCACCCGTCATGATACGTGCTGCCTGGCCTTGTTGAACTTCCAGCTGTGGCATTTGCCCGGCACGGATATCATCCACGACCTTTAGCTCAACGGGAACCTGTGCAACATCGGCAAAACGAACAGCATAACCATCCATGGCGGATACGTCGTAAGGTGGATGATTGCGATTGGCTTTTACATCTTCTGCCAACACGCGGCCTAAAGCATCATGCAGCGGCACCAACTCCATCTGGGAAGTGAAAACATGTTCCAAAATGCTCGCTTGTGCCTGCATCACCGAAAAATCACTCATGCTTAAACTCCATAGCTTTTACTTGCTCAACTGTATCAAGACTTATAAAACTTTTAAGCGATGGGTCAACTTCTTTAATCTGTGCCTCTGCAACCAGACAGGTATTGAGCTTATCCAGCAGACGCATCATACTGCGTTGCCCTTGCTGCATTTGTACTTCTATCACGGGTAAACATGTTTTGGCATAAAACCCCAAAAGTGGTTGCGGTCTATCATCCACATACGGCACGACAGCATCAAAAAATTCCCGCTTATTTGCCAGCGCTTGAATCAACATTGTGGCAACAAAGGGCATATCACAGGCAATCACAAACACCCAATCCGTCTTGGCCTCTTCAAGCGCGCGCTTAATGCCCACCATAGGGCCACGATCTTCTGAATCATCGATAATTTGTTTATATTTCAAATCAGGGCGCAAAGCATGCACGCTAATCAACAGCTCTGAAAATAGCGGCTCTATCTTCTCCAGCACATGTGTTAACAGCAGTTTACCGTGAAGCTTGGTAGTCGCCTTATCCGAACCCATACGTTTGGATTCACCACCTGTCAAAATCACCGCAGTGCAATTTGAAATCGTCACGCTCACCCTGTTTTAATGGATTCACCATCAAGGCTGACTGCATTTTTTTCCAGCCAGTAATCCCGAATACCCGCTTCACCCTTTTTCTGCGCCCAAGTATGAAGTGTTCCACGCTCTGCTACATAATCAAACAAAGGCACGCCAAAACCACACGATGTTTGCACCAAATCAACATGCATATCAAAAATCTGTCTTGCCCCTTCAAAGGCCCCAAACAACGCATAGTGTTCCTGCCAAATCGCATCATGAGGCTGAATAATTTTCGCGTGCCCATAAAGACGCAGAATATTAGGCGCACCTTCAAAAGCGCAAAACATAATCGTCATACGATCATTATGCTGCACATGCGCAGCTGTTTCATTGCCACTGCCCGTCACATTCAACCAAAGCACTCTATTTTTATCCAACACCCGAAAAGCATCCATGCCTTTGGGAGAGATATTAATGCGGCTATCCGCTGTGGCAGTACCTACAAAAAACAAGTGCTGTTTTTTGATAAAGTCCATCTGTTTTTCATTGATTTCAGTATATCTTTCACCCATTTCTTATACTCCAGAAGTAACAGTTACAAATGCCCGTTTGGGGTTAGAAGCAGTCGTTCAGGAATGGTAAATTCAATATCAATAATCATATGACACAGGCCCATCAAAATCACTTTCATCTCCATGTAAGAGGTAATTTCTACCATAATTCCATTTCTCTGTTGTATACCACTCACGCGGTTTAATCACCACCATTTCACATTTTAACGAAATTTCTTGCGTCGACGCTTCTATACCTTCTGGATACCCATATACAATTGCCATTGAACCTACAGGTGGTAGCTGAAAATCTGTTATTCCTTTCGGTGATGGACGTGCACATGAAAACATACCCTCACCCCTTGGTGACAAAAAAGCCCGCTCGGATTGAAGCCCATAATCTTCTACCCAATCCCAATAATGGTGTTCAACAAATATTATTATCTCTGACTTTAATTCACCTCTCCATTTGCTATCCTTAACAATTCCCGACCATACGACTAAAGAATCTTTGCTCTCAGTAAAATTACTCCTCACATCATCTGGAAACATATTTCGATTAGCCTCCGAAAACATATGTTTCTCATGCACACTCAATACTTGATAATGTTTTGAACCCGAGAGACCTCCGGTGCACCCAACCAAAAGAAACAACCAACAAACTACTATGGTTCTTCGCATAATATTATTCCCCTTTTTAAACTCTTTAGATGTTAGAAATCATCGCGTTATTCACATGAACTTATGGAGTCAGGTCTTGAATCGTTTCACCTCCCAAGCCTAGATCGATAGGATCAGACTCGATTGATATTTAACTAACCCTTTCCGTCCATCCAAGATTAGAGTAAGAAGACACGCACTTTGCTTACCCATCCCAAACTGATCCAGTATATCAGATACCTGCTTCCATGCCATCTAACCATTGAAGAATAAAGTCAATCAAAGACTGTGTATCATTCATATCAAGTAGAGGAACGCTCACTTTCAGATCAGAAATATCTGTCGCAACGGCAATGAGTTCCGATTCATCACAACGCAGTATGTTTGAGCGCTCAGCCCTCAGCACTTCAATCTTTGGCCCCGGCACAGATGCATAACCTTCCACCAACACCAAATCATAATCCGTAAACAACCTAGCGGCTAACAACTGTGGATTTAAAGTCTCATCCACATCACTGACCATTAATATCTTTTCAGGGCCAACCAGTAGTGATGTGGATGCGCCCGCCTGTTTATGTCGCCAGCTATCTTTGCCCGGCGTATCCATTTCCGGCTGATGGTGGCTGTGTTTGATGGTGGCAATGCACAGACCTTTGGCTGTTAGCCCGGATACCAGCTTCTCCATCAGAGTGGTTTTTCCTGAATTGGAGCGGCCAACGATGGAAAGGATTGGTGTGTTCCTGGACGCACTCATGGGTGCTGGGTTACCCAGGAATCACCATCAGGGGTGACTTCCTTTTTCCAGATCGGCACACGTTGTTTTAAGGTGTCAATCATCCACTCACATGCTGCAAACGCTGGTTTACGATGCTCTGCGCCCACCACAATCAACACAATCTGATCGCCTGCATGAACTGTAGTGATACGATGAATGATGCGGACTTCGATGATATCAAACTTCTCCATTGCTTCAGCTCGTAAAGCCGCCAATGCTGTTTCTGCCATGCCTGCATATTGTTCAAAGCAGATCGAAAAAACATCACGCCCTTCAGAGAAATCACGGGCGCAACCCAAAAATGTAGCAATGCCGCCAATGCGTTTGGATGTTTCTCTTAGCGCATTGACCTCTTCTTCAACCGAGAAATCTTCTTCCTGAATGCGAACCATCTTAGCGTCCATCATCAACCACCCGAAAATGGCGGCATGATTGCCACCTCATCGCCATCGGTAATCATTGTCGTTGCATCCGTGACCTGCTGTTGATTGACAGCCAAAAGAAGTGGGCTAAAACATTCACATTTCACCAAACGCACCAGATCAGCAAGTGTCATGCATTCTGTTGCAGGTACTGAACATTCACGCTGCCCAAGTTTATCCGCCAGTGAACCAAAAAAAAGAACACGAACACTCATTTAGCTTGCCTGCTCACGCGTCCAGTCGCCAGATTTTCCACCCTGTTTTTTTTCAACCTGAATATCACCGATACACATGCCTTTATCCACGGCTTTGCACATATCATAGATGGTTAACAGTGCTGTGCTGACAGCCGTAAGGGCTTCCATCTCCACACCCGTTTTGCCATTGCATGTGACTGACACTTCTATTTTTAAGCCAGTTTCCTGTTCAAGCTCACTAAACGACACATCAATACCGGACAGCATCAACGGATGACACATGGGAATCAAATCCGGTGTTTTTTTTGCCCCCATCACGGCTGCTACATCTGCCACAGCCAGAACATCGCCTTTTTTCAACGCACCATCACGGATGCGTTGCAACGTTTCCGGTAACATCCTGATCGTACCACTGGCGACTGCGATGCGTGTGGTCACATCCTTGGCCGACACATCCACCATGCGCGCCCGGCCACTTTCATCAAAATGGGTTAAATCATTCATGCCTGTAACTTCCTATCCACTGATATTTCTACCGCTTGTGTCAGCAATCGGCCCTCACGCATGCGCCAATGTTGAGCAGCCAGCATCTCGGCATCTTCACGATCATGACTGACCATGATCACCGGTATTTCTAACTCTGCCTGAATGGCTTTCAACACCGTTCGCAAACGTTGTCGAATGGCCGGAGCCTGGGCGGAAAAAGGTTCATCAAGCAGAAGCACAGAAGGTTTCCGATAAATCGCTCTGGCCAGAGCCACCCGCTGTGCCTCACCGGTCGAGAGCATATGTGGCTTGCGCTGCATCAAAGCTGTGACTTCCAATCGCTCTGCCAACAGACCCAGCCAATTATCATCCACCTGATCTGCGCCCAATAGGATATTCTTTTCAACAGTGGACCACGGCAACAAAGCTGCATCCGGCCATACACAACCAACATGGCGCATTTGCGTAGGCAAAATAAAATCAGCAGAGCTATCCAGCCACACCTGACCATCAAACATCAGTTGACCCTGTGCTACTTCCAAACCAGCCAGTGCGCGAAGCAGGGTTGTTTTTCCTGCTCCATTTTCACCCGAAATAACGATGATTTCATTAGAAAAGCTCACTTCAGCCTGCAAGTCCAACGCCCCTATCAAAGCTTTTATCTGGATACGGTTTTTCATTTAAATATGCCCGGATTCAGGCCTTGCCGATTGAGTGTATAAACCACAGATAACATGACAAAAGATACGCCCAAAAGAATCAGTGCCAGCATCCATGCTTCGGATTGTTGCTGCATTTCAACAAACTCAAACAGCGCAATACTGGCAACCTTGGTTTCACCCGGAATCGAACCACCCACCATCAATACCGCACCAAATTCACCCATCGTGTGGGCAAAAGAGAGCGCCGCGGCCACCAGTACCCCACCCCTGGCAGCAGGCAACATCACCTGAATCAGGGTCTGTTTTAAACTCAAACTCTGTGTGCGGGCCATCTCAAGCCAACTGTCCGGGATCGCACGCAAACTCTGCTGCATGGGCTGCACCGCAA
This sequence comes from Mariprofundaceae bacterium, assembly GCA_021772895.1. GTDB lineage: Bacteria > Pseudomonadota > Zetaproteobacteria > Mariprofundales > Mariprofundaceae > WSZY01. Next base: position 22,040 of record JAJFLC010000002.1, read on the forward strand.
ACGGTAAACTATAAAGCACAGAGGCGATCACCATGCCGGAAAACGAAAAAGCCAAAGAGCTATCAAACACTGACTGCCAAACACGACCCAAGCCGGTGTTTGGCGCAATCATCAACAGGACAAAATAACCCAGCACCGTGGGTGGTAAAACCAAAGGCAAAGCCACAATCACTTCGAGCACTGTACGTCCTTTAAACGTTTTAAACGCCAGCACATAAGCCAAGGGCAGTGCAAGAAACAGAAGAATAACGGTTGTCACCAATGCCAATTGTAAGGAGATAAACAGAGATTCAATCATGATGATTGTGGCTCTTTTTGTATGCGCTTTTGTAGCATCGGATTGTGTATACTCTGTTTTAAATCAGAATCCTGTGTATTCCAAATGTCTTTCAACCATAACATCGCCAGACGTTTATCACGCAGTAAAACACCTCGATAATGAATCACGGCGATCGCATCAGCACCGGATTGAACTGGCACAAACCCGGCATCCACCAGACCTTTATCCACCATCATACGTGCCTGCATCGCATTCTGGGCATAAATAAATCGGGTTTTTAACCGATGCCATAACCCCTGTTGCTCAAGCAAACGTTTTGTCTCTCTGCCAAAAGGCGCAACTTCAGGATTTGCAATCGCAATTCGACGAATGGTTGAATCAATAAGTTGACTGGGATCAGACAGCATTTTTTTGCCGGACATCACACCCAGATAACCTTCGCCAACATCAACAATGACATTCGCTTTCCCCTGTTCTCTCAACTGTTCAGAATGCTTTTCATCCGCAGCAACAAACAGATCAAAAGGCGCACCTTGCATAATCTGATTATATAAACGTCCTGTAGAGCCTGAAACCAAACGCACGGTTACACGATGTTGTTTTTCAAATGCCGCAGCCTGCTTCTTTATATCCGGATACCAGCTTGATGCCACCGCAATCGTCAACACCTCGCCTGCCAGTGCTGCTGAAGGTAAAAATGAAAGTATCATGACCATCGCACAGGTAAACATCATAAGCTGTTTATAAAACACATTAACCACCGATATGAATCATCGAGCGCTTTTCACTATCTGCGGTAAAATCATAAATACCAATCTCCGGTTTGATCAGTGCTGAACGTAAAAACAGAGATCGAATATCATTATCATTACCGCCCTGACGTATTAAATCACGCAGGTTGAGCTGATCATCAGCAGGTAAACAGGAACGAAGTCCGCCATCGGACGTCAAACGCAACCGATTGCAACCTTCACAGAAACGTTCAGACATCGGCATGATAAAACCGACCTCTCCCGCACCACTTTTCAGAGGTAAATAGCGCGCGGCTGTATTGCCCGTCACTAAAGGCGCATTAACATCAACACGACTGCGCACATCCTCACGCTGCAAAACATCATCTATCGAAATATAATGCTCTTCCCAATACATGCCCTGTTTCATCGGCATAAGCTCAATAAAACGAATGGTTGCATCCTGTGACATCGCAAAATCAATCAGTTCTGCCACTTCACATTGTTCACCCCCTGCATTGATGCCGCGCATCAGCACAGTGTTTAGTTTAATTGGCGTCATGCCCGCAGCTCTGGCGGCTTTGATGCCCGCAACCACAGGTGCCAGCTCACCACCTGTGAGCCTTCGAAAACGCAGCGCATTCAAACTATCCAGGCTAATATTGATACGATTCAGTCCGGCATCTGCCAGGTCTTCAGCATATTTTGCAAGTAGTGTTGCATTCGTGGTCATCGATAAATCAGAGATGCCGGGAATACCGGCCAATTTACTGATCAAAACAGGCAGGTCACGGCGTACCAATGGCTCACCACCGGTGATACGTAACTTGGATACGCCCATATCCGCTGCGATGCGAACAATTCGTTCAATCTCTTCATACTGCAAAATGTGTGCATGTGGTTCAGCCTTGTAAGCATCCGCAGAAGGACGGCAATAATCACAGCGCATATTGCAGCGATCTGTCACTGAGATACGCATATAGGTCAGTTTGCGACCAAAGCTGTCAGTTAGCTTGCCATCTGCAGATAAACGAGAAGGTTTGTTTTCAAAAAAACGAATGGGGGTGGCTTCAATCATTAGCAAATGCCTTGAACGTCATCTCTTTAATACGCAATTGACGTTTACTCATCTGCCAAAGACTTAAAGGTATTTTTCACCAATGGTTTAGCATTTTTTTGTGGTACATGGCACTGGGTACAGAAATAACGGTTTGGCGATATCCTGGCCAGCGCATCGCCATCTCGATTTACAAAGTGTGAAATACCCACTTTGGTTGCGCCTTCCATATCTGAATTCCAGTTATGGCAGGCCAAACAGCTATTGTCTTCACGTGTGATTGCAAAATCTTCCACCGAATGTGGCACCAGTGGGGGTTGCTGCGCATAGTTACGCATGATTTTCCCCTCACCTTCCTGCCACTCTTTAGCTGAGGTCTGCACAGATGGCGCATCGAGTGCCACATCACCACGCAAAGAATGAACATCAAACCCTTCCGCCCAAGCTACAGCAAAAACAAACATCAATAACATTGTTATACTTAAAGTTTTCATGTTCATCTCCCCCTAAACCTTAACAACACGAACGGCGCATTTCTTATAATCCGTCTGCTTGGACAGCGGATCTGTTGCATCCAGTGTAACCTTGTTGATTAAACGGCGCGCATCAAACCAGGGCACAAAAATCAGCCCCTTGGGTGGTTTATTACGCCCCCTTGTTTCAACCAAAGCCGAAATCTCACCACGACGGCTTTGCACCTTGGCCATATCACCACGTTTAAAGCCGCGTTTTTTTGCATCTTCTGGGTGCATAAAGATTTGTGCATCGGGCACTGCTTTATACAGCTCAGGGACGCGTTGGGTCATCGTTCCTGAATGCCAGTGCTCAAGCACACGGCCCGTGCACAGCCACATATCGAATGTTTGATCTGGCATTTCAGGTGGTTGTTCATACGGCGCAAAAATAATATTCGCCCGACCATCTTTGTTGCCATAAAAGTAGAGTTCTTTGCCAGCTGGAACAAACGGATCACTACCTTCACGGTAGCGCCATTTTGTTTCTACACCATTCACCACAGGCCAGCGCAAACCATGTTCTTTGTGCAACTGATCATAGGCAGCCAAATTGTGTCCTTTTTTCGGCCCATTTGTACCAAACAAACGATACTCTTCAAACAGACCTTTTTGCACATAAAAACCAAAATGATCCATCTCATCATTGGCATACACATGACCATTATCATCGGTCACTTTCTGCGTTGGGTATTTATCAACATTCCCATTGCGATAGAGCACTTCGTAGAGTGTTTTATTGCGAAGTTTTGGATTTTTAGCAATCAGACCAGCTGGCCAGATCTCTTTGACTTTGAAACGCTTGGAAAATTCCATCAACTGCCAAAGATCAGACTTCGCACCTTTGGGTGATACAACCTGTTGACGCCAGGCCTGAGTACGACGCTCAGCATTACCATAAGCACCCTCTTTCTCCACCCACATCGCTGTAGGCAGAACCAAATCAGCCGCCATGGTTGAGGCCGTTGGATACGGGTCAGAAACCACAACAAAGTTATCCGGATTGCGATAACCAGGTAGTGTTTCTTCATCCATATTCGCCGCTGCCTGCACATTGTTATTACACATCGACCAATAAGCATTGATTACGCCGTCTTTGAGCATGCGGTTGTGCTGCACCGCGTGATAACCGGGTTTGGCAGGAATCGTGCCCTCTGGCAGTTTCCAGACACCTTCGGCAAAATCGCGATGTTCTTTTTTCTTCACGACCAGATCAGCGGGCAACCTGTGTGAGAAGGTTCCGACTTCACGTGCTGTACCACACGCAGATGGCTGACCGGTTAATGAGAAAGGACTATTTCCCGGTTCAGAAATTTTGCCTGTTAATAAATGAATATTATAAAGCAGGCCATTGGTCCAAACACCACGTGTATGTTGGTTAAAACCCATGGTCCAAAGCGAGGTGATTTTCTTCTTGGGATTGGCATAAAGTTTAGCCAGGCGTAAAAGGTTTTCCTTTGGTACACCTGAAAGTTTGGCCGCATGTTCAAGCGTGTATGGCTTAAGCAGCTTTGCATATGCCTTAAAGGAAATTTCAGACATCTTACCTTTACCAGAGTTCTTGGCTTTTTGCTCCAAGGGATGTTCCGGGCGCAGACCATAACCGATATCGGTTATGGTATCTTTAAAGTTTACATGTTTAGCAATGAATTTTTGATCATATGCTTTATGGCTAACAATGTAGTTGGCAATGTAATTTAAAATCACCATGTCCGTCTGCGGAGTGAATACCATATTGTTATCACCCAGATCAAAACAGCGATGTTCATAAGTCGAAAGCACATGTACTTCAGCACCCGGTTTACTCAGACGGGTATTGGTAATACGTGTCCACAAAATCGGATGCATTTCCGCCATGTTTGAGCCCCATAAGACAAAGGCATCAGCATGTTCCAAATCATCGTAACAACCCATAGGTTCATCCGAACCGAAGGCACGCATAAACGCACCCACAGCCGAAGCCATACAATGGCGTGCATTCGGGTCAATATTGTTTGAACGGAACCCTGCTTTCATCAGCTTGGAAGCGGCATAACCTTCCATGATTGTCCACTGACCAGAACCGAACATGCCCACAGCTTCAGGCCCTTTCTCTTTAAGCGTTTTCTTCCATTTTTCTGCCATGGTATCAAAAGCAACATCCCAGGAGACTGGCGTAAATTTGCCCTCTTTATGATACTTGCCACCTTTCATGCGCAGCAACGGAGAAGTCAATCTGTCCTCTCCATACATAATCTTGGAAAGGAAATAACCTTTGATACAGTTGATCCCTTTGTTCACTTCAGACTTTGGATCGGCTTGGGTCGCCACCACGCGGTTGTCTTTTGTTCCCACCATCACACTACAGCCCACACCACAGAAACGACACGGAGCCTTATCCCAACGGATTTTATTTTTTTCTGCGTCAAAATCCATCCCCTGCGCCAAAGTGGGTATACTAATGTTTATTGATGCCGCTGCTGCCGTTGCAGCACTTGATTTGATGAAATCTCTACGACTTATCGCCATTGCCAGCCTCCTTGTTCCTGTTTGTTGTTTTCCTCACAATGTTGATAAACGGGGGTCACACTCAAGACCCCATCCAAATTCTGGATATGCTCGGTCAGTTTCAGTACGGCTTTGCTTGTTTTCGCTTCCATGGTGATAACCAAGCGCGCTTGCTCATCTTCGGTGTGAATTTCAACACCTTCACAGCCTGATAATCGTTGCCGAACATCTGATACAACACCGGATTTCAATTGCACAACTGCACCAACAATACAGCCAATATCTTCTTCATTGTTCCTGTATTCATCACTCATGCTTTCACCTCGATCGCCTGTGTAGGACAAGGCGCCACACAAGCACCACAGCCAGTACAGCTCTCTAAATCAATCGATGGCAAAGAAACGACACCTAACGCAGGAATAAATCGAATGGCTCTAGCCTCACACTGCTCGCCACACGTGTTGCAAACCACATGCTGAGTCGCCAGGCATTTTTCATTAATTTTTATTTTCGCTAACCAAGGTGATAAGAGCTCAGCGCTTAAGGCCGACGTTGTGCAAATATCCACACACTTTTTACAAAAGGTACATTCGCCTTGGCTGAAATCAACCCGTGGATAACCGCCTGCTGTTTCCGGCACTAAAATATGTTCGGGACATACGGAAAGGCAATCACCACAACGTGTACAAGCATCTAAAAAAGATGTCTCATTGATTGCCCATGGGGGGCGAAGCGGGGCAGCCTTATCTTTCAGGCCCATCCCCAAAAATTGTCGGCGCGATTGTACAGGAGACATTTTCTCTCTTTTAGAACATTTTCTTTACTATACACATAATAGACCTCTGCACCTTGATAAACAACTCCATATTGTACGTTGCAAGCTACACCTTATTTGAGTGCCAAAAAGAGCAACTTAGTCATCTTAAGCATGACCAAACAGCTTAGGATGCGTCCAGGAGCAACCTTTTAATTTCTGGAACACACGATCCACAACCCGTACCAGCCATGGTGCAGGCTTTGATGGCATCCACAGAATCATTGCCATCTTTTATAGCCGCTATCAACTCCAATTCACCCACATTCTGGCAAGCACAAATAATCTTGCCCTTGGTATCTTCCTTGGTGACAGGGCCACCCGGAGCCAACAGAAACGGACGCAGCTCATTCACATCGCGACCTTCCAGCATCAGTTTGCGCAGCCACTGCGCCTCGTGCATATCACCGCCCACCCAGCGCACAGCCACCAAATGCCCATCATCAAGCCATGCCTTACGATTGATACCAAACTTACGATCAGAATAGGTAAGTGTTTCAAAGCTTTTACCCAGCTCCAACATCTGATCCAGACGTTTGTACTGCGCTTCTTTCAACGCTTTCGTACACGCCAAATCAATGGATGTCACAGGATGATCACTGCCCGAGCAAGACACAACGCCGTAGGTATACCCTTCAATCATCTCCCGCCCAAGTGGGATATGTTGCCCTGCAATCAACATCATGCCCTGCCATGCAGGCTCAAAACGCCGCACTTCTACGGCGGAGTGTTTGAATTCAGGCTCTTTGGATACGGGATCAACCACAGATTGAATCAACGCATTGGCACGACCACTGCGGGCGGTCATGCTGCCCCAATGCATAGGCAGAAATACCAGACCAGCACGTACATCCTTGCTGATTTGTGCCGACACAATCACTTCACCACGCCGAGAGCTCACCAACACCAGATCTTCATCATCAATCTCTCTGGCTCTGGCATCATCAGGATGCATTTGCAGCTGCGGAATCGGCGCATGTTGCATCAACTGCGGCACATTGCCGCTTTTGGTCATGGTATGCCATTGATCGCGAATGCGGCCCGTGGTCAAAGAGATAGGAAACGCTGCATCGGTGGGTTCGGCTACGGGTTTGTAGGGTGTATCCATGAAGTGCGCTTTTTTATCCGCTGTTTCAAAGATGTCATCGGTATACAGGCGTTTGATTTGATTGGGTTTTGAGCCTTTGGGGTATGGCCATTGTTGCGGCCCAAACTCATCCAGCACAGCATACGACAAACCTGTGATATCAATATCACGGCCTTGGGTGAGGCCACAATGTTCATCAAACACATCACCTGTTTTTTCATAGTTAAAAGCAGAAGACCAGTCTTTGCCCAGCTTCTGACCCAAACACAGACCAAAATCAGCCGCAATTTTCCAATCAGGGCGCGACAATCCCGCCGCAGGCAACGCTTGTTGCAAGTGGGTGATACATCTTTCCGAATTGGTGACAGAACCTTCCTTTTCTGCCCAGCCTGCCGCAGGAAACAAAACATGGGCAAACTTGGTGGTATCTGTGGGGTGATAGGCATCAGAAACCATCACCAATTCAGCTTTTTTCAAAGCCGCTTGCGCACGTTTGGCATCTGGCATGGATACAATCGGGTTGGTGCAGGCAATCCATACTGCTTTGACTGTGCCTGCTTCTAACGCATCAAAAAGCTCAGTGGCTGTTAGCCCTGGGGTTTGTGGCACATCATCCACACCCCAATACGCTGCCACTTCTTTACGATGTTCTGGATTGGTATAATCACGATGTGCCGCCAACATATTAGCCAGCCCGCCCACTTCACGGCCGCCCATGGCATTGGGTTGACCTGTTAAGGAAAATGGCCCGCAACCTTCTTTACCCACCTGCCCTGTTGCCAGATGCAAATTGATCAGCGCATTGTTTTTATCCGTGCCTGAAGTGGATTGATTCAAACCCATGGTGTAAAAAGAGAGGGTTTTATTTTCAGCAAACCACAAGGCTGCTTTGACAATATCTTCGGCATTCAAACCGCAGATTTCTGCGGCTTTTCGCGGGGTCATCAACTTCGCACGTTGGCTTACAGCTTCAAAACCTGTGGTATAACTGTCCACATAATCCTGATCAACAAAATCTTCCCACATCATCACATTCAACATTGCCTGAAACAGTGCCACATCGGTGCCGGGTTTGAGTGGCAGGTGCAGATCAGCAATCGAGCAGGTATCGGTGCGGCGAGGATCGGCAACAATCACCTTTAAATCAGGATTGGCCTCTTTGGCAGCCTCCAAACGTCGAAACACGATGGGATGGGCAAAGGCAGGGTTGGCACCTGCAATAAAATAACAACTTGCCAGCTCAATATCATCATAACAGGTCGGCGGGCCATCGGCACCAAAGGCACGCTTATAACCTGCAACCGCCGAAGACATGCAAAGCCGTGAATTGGTATCGATATTATTGCTGCCAATAAACCCTTTCATCAGTTTGTTGAAGACATAATAATCTTCGGTCAGCAATTGCCCCGACACATAAAATGCCACGGCATCCGAGCCATGTTTTTTAATAATATCAGCAAACTTTTGCGCTGAATAATCAAGGGCTGTATCCCAGTCCACAGGTGCAAGCGGTTGATTCAGGGATGTGCGCAATTGCGGACGCAGCAAGCGATCATGGGTGCGTACCGTATGGTGAAGTTCACGACCTTTGGAACACAGTTTACCTTGATTGGTAGGGTGAGAAACATTGCCAGTCAGCGAGATGATACGTTCACCATCTGTTTCCAGGCGAATGCCGCAGCCCGTACCACAATAGGAACAGGCACTGTTGACTGTTTTGGTCATTCTCTCTCCTATATCTCAAGCAAATTCAACGAACCACAAAGGCACGAAGACACAAAGAAAAACTTATTATAGTTACGTTGTGCCGATGTGCCTTTGTGGTAAAAGCTACAAATGACTCGACGCTTATAAACTCAAGAAAACCTGACCATCTTCAACTTTGACAGGATACGTTTTAACGCAACCCTCATCGGGTGCCGCCACAACCCCATCATCCAAGTGAATGCGCCAATTGTGTAAAGGGCATAAAATATCATCACCGGAAATAATGCCTTCAGCCAGTGGCCCATGTTTATGTGGGCAACGGTTTTCTATGGCTTTCACTCTATCATCGGTGAGTCGGAATACGGCAATCACCGTATCACCAGCATTCACCGTACGCGCTTGCGATGGTGGAATCTCATCAAGCTTACAAACTTCAATCCATGCTGCTGTTGCGTTACCCATCTTATGCTTCCACCCTTACTGGAATATCAATGCGTTTGTATTCCGAAAATTTGTTTAATTGTTCTTTTTCAGCATCGGCAACACGTGCTGCCCATGGATCCTGATCCTGGGTTGCAATATATGCATCCATACGCGCCACCAAGGCTTTGCGGCTTTCAAGATCATCCACCACCAAGGCTTTGATGCTGTCTAAACCCACACGTTTCTGCCATGGGGCAGTGCGCTCATTGTGGCGACCTGTTTCACGGTAGTGTTGTAAATAAGCTTTGCTCACTTCTTCGACTTCTTCGGCTGTTTCCACAATGCACAACAGCTCTGTGGCGACAACATGCACACCGCCATTACCACCCGTGCTGATTTCCCAGCCGCCTTCAACGCCCACGATGCCAATATCTTTAATAGTTGCTTCAGCACAGTTGCGCGGGCAACCCGACACACCAAATTTCACTTTGGCCGGGAACCAAATCCTATCCAGGCGTTTTTCAAGATGGATACCCAATGAGGTTGAGTCCTGAGTACCAAATCTACACCATTTTGAACCCACACACGTTTTCACGGTGCGCAATGCTTTGCCGTAAGCAAAACCACTTGGCATATCCAGATCTTTCCACATCGCTGTTAAATCTTCTTTTTTCACACCCAGCAAATCAATACGCTGGCCGCCTGTGATTTTCACGGTGGGCACATCATATTTTTTCGCGACAGTCGCAATGCGAATCAAATCATCCGGTGTCGTTTCGCCGCCATAAATACGTGGAATCACCGAGAATGTGCCATCTTTCTGGATGTTGGCATGCATCTTTTCATTGGCGATGCGTGAGCTGCGATCATCTTCAGAATCTTCAGGGAACAACATACCAATGTAATAGTTGATTGCCGGGCGACACACCTGACAGCCCTCACCTTTCCACTCCAAAACGTTCATCACTTCACGAACCATGGTCAGTTTCTTGGTTTTGATTTGCTCTTTAACCTGCTCATGATTCAAATCGGTACAACCACAAATCGGCTCATGGTCGGATTCAACAAATGCCGTACCCAAGGTTGAAGCAAGCAATTGATCCACAAGGTCTGCACAGCCACCGCAAGAACCAGCTGCTTTAGTGCAGCTGGTCACTTCCTTGCGCGTGGTTAAACCCTTGGTCATGATGGCATCAACCACATCTTTTTTGCTGACGCCATTACAACCACAAACGATAGTGTCATCGGCCATCGCCGAGACCAAATCAATGCCCGAATGCCCGGAATCACCCAAGCCAGATGCCGAAAAGAGCAGGCTGGAGCGTTGCTCGGATACATCTTTGCCATCTTGCATCCATTGGAAAAATGTTGGCCCATCGGCGGTGTCGCCAAACATGACCACACCTTTGATTTTATCATCTTCAAGCACGAGTTTTTTGTAAACACCACCCACGCGATCCATCAGCTCAAGCACATCAGCACCTGGGCCTCCCATGAAATCGCCAGCTGAAAACACATCCACACCAGAAACTTTCAACTTGGTCGAAACCACCGAACCCTGATACGCCTTTAATCCTTGCCCTGTAATCTGATAGGCAAGCACTTTGGCCTGCTCAAACAGTGGTGCCACCAAACCATAAGCAATGCCGCGATGTTCTGCGCATTCACCCACCGAATAAATCGCAGGATCCGTCACCGTTTGCATATAATCATTCACCACAATGCCACGGTTGCAATAAATGCCAGAATCCTTGGCCAAAGCCATGTTCGGACGAATGCCCACGGCCATAATCAACAAATCACAATCAAGGCTTGAACCATCTTTAAATTTCAGCCCTGAAACACGCTTATCACCCATGACTTCAGTGGTTAGCGTGGAAACCTTGAAATGCATGCCTTGCTCTTCCAGATCAGCACGCAACATTTCACCTGCAACACTATCAAGCTGCATATTCATCAGTGTGGCCTGATCATGAATCACAGTGGCTTCCATACCTAAATTGAGCAGACCTTTGGCAGCTTCAAGACCAAGCAAACCACCACCAATCACAGCCGCTTTTTTGTATTTCTTGGCCGCTGCAAACATTTTATCGCAATCATCAATATCGCGGAAAGCCATTACGCCGTCTTTGTCGTGACCGGGCACAGGAATAATAAAAGGATCAGACCCTGTAGCGATAATCAGGTTGTCGTATTCGGCTTCAGTGCCATCTTCTGCGATGACCTTCTTATAACCACGCTGAATCTCTTTGATGCGCTTACCCATATGCAAGGTAATGCCGTTATCGGCATACCATTGTTCATCGTTAAGGATAATATCTTCAACAGTGGTATCTCCCGCCAGAACCGGAGAAAGCATAATACGGTTATAATTCGGATATTTCTCTGCGCCGAAGATTGTAATATCAAACATATCAGGATTAGCTTGCAGGATCTCTTCGATCGCACGAACCCCTGCCATACCATTACCAATCATCACCAGTTTTTTCTTCAACATTTATCGTCTCCGTTTGTATGCGGTCTAGCCGACTTCAGCAATCCTGATGCCATGAGAAAAAACACACCAAATTCCATCATTTATTCAAATTCCGTGGTTTCGACCCATGAAACACAAAGCTTCAGCGCACAAGAATTGTGCACTGAAGCTTAATTTATAGACATTCCAACCCATCGCTACCCCATAGAAATCCAATACAGCAGCAATGATCGAGGCGGAATCTCTATCGCCACAACACAACAAAGTCCATCAGAATTTATAGCTCGCCAGCACATAACCAAAGCTGGCTGTATCAGACTTACCGCCATTGCGCTCTGCCACTGCTTTACCCGGATTAAAGATTGAATAATTCGCTACAAGTGCCAGGCCTTTTACCGCAGCCACTTTGTAAACGATTTTCAAATCAATCTCTGTCCCGGCATCTTTTGAAGTATAAGCAGGATTGCCTGCAAACAGGCTGCCTGCACCCACAACATTCAACCAATCGCCTGTCGCCTTATCAAGTGAAAGAAAATGCACATTACCCTTAAATGTCAGCCCTTTTAACGGCGATGTTTTTAATGATAAACGAATATCTCTCATATTGGCCCAGGAAAAACGATCCATTTCACCGTAGTGAGCATGATTGGTGTGAAACGGAAATACAAAATCCTTGTGCTCACCAGCACCTGGCGTTGCATCGCCAGGACTGTAGTCATATTCTATGCCTATACGGGTCTTCCACATATCAAAGGTATACCCTGCTTTCACTGCATAGGCCGAAGCACTCTGAGTGACACCCTTTGCCCATTTTCCTGACTGAAAAGCAGCCTCTGCAGTGGCATCAATCCCACCCCATTTACCAAAGCCACGCGCACCATAGGTATTGATGCTGCGACCTGCACCAACCGAAGCGCCATCACCGTGATACCAGTTGATAAAATAAGCATCCATGCCTGTTTTTGGTGCAACGGTGTAAGTACCATAAACACCCGTCAATCGACGATCTTCCCAGGTCACCAGAGATTGACCTTGGGGAGATGCAGCTGATGGTGTCATTGCACCAATATCCGATGGGTGTACTGCAAACGCATCAACCTTGAATGCATCATCTTTATAAAAAACTTTCATACCATCAAAGGTTCGAGCGACATCCTTCCAGCCCAGATGCCCCAGCAATCGTTGATCGCCATAGACCAGCTGCTGCCTTCCCACTCTGACCCCAAACCCGCTCACATCATATTGCAGATAAGCCTGTAATAAATCCGCTTGTGTAAAGTTTTGAGTATCCGTTGTTGTATGATTCAAAATATGAACTGCTTGAGGCTGTAAAAAAACGGATAGCCCGTTTCCAAAATCTGCCTTAGCCTTTATGTATAATCTGGAATCGAATTCCCAACTGTTTTTGTCTACGGCTGAATTAAAATCCAGATTATTAAAAAACTGATACCGCTCACGCAAATCTGCCGACACATCCCATTCTGCCGCCATCGCCTGCGTGCAGCCAAAGATCATTGCCACTCCTAAAATACTACGTATTATTTTATGCATTGTTGTATTCTCCATGTATTACAGTGTTGTATGAACATCCTATAGCAACCGCTGTTCCACTTTAGTTTTATCTTTATATTTTAATCAATTACGATAAACAATAGCTTTAAGAACACCTTCAAGCTGCTGGGTCACATATCTCTTTGCCTAAAATATAATCAGAATTGTTCACAAAGAAGGCAGCGACCTGATAAAAGCCTCCAGACAAGTCAATGAATCACATATATAATAAGAAAAGCCTCGTCATCAGGAAGGGCATAGAGATTGCTATTAGTAAGTTATGAAACAACCCATTCTTATCCTTCAGCAAGTGGAACAAGAGCCTCCGGCGATGATCCAACAAGCGATTGCCGATGCTGGCTGGCACAGCCAAATCATCATGACACAAACAGAACCTGTTCCTCAGTCATTAAGCAGCTATGCAGGCTTGATTGTTATGGGTGGCCATATGTCAGCAAACGATATTCACCTGGATTTTATCGATCGCCAGATAAAGCTTTTGAAATGGTGTATCCGCGATGCTTTTCCGGTCTTTGCTATTTGTCTGGGCTCCCAGCTATTGGCAAAAGCCGCTGGTGGTGAGGTGATCCCATCTCCTGTCAGAGAACTGGGCTGGTATCCGTTACATCCAACTTTTTTTGCGATTGATGATCCCTTATATGGCGAAATGCTGGATACTGGCCTACAGGTCTTTCAATGGCATGGAGAAACATTCACCCTGCCTGAAACGGCTACACTTCTTGCCACCTCACCGGAAGTTCTTCATCAGGCATTTCGATTAAAAGCCAGGCAATACGGCATGCAATTTCATGCCGAAATGACCGAGCCTTTGATTCGTGAATGGATTCATCACGGCACCAGCGAAAGTGCATATCTGGGAGAGCCTAAAGTCACTGCACTGTTAGATGAAATTCCAAAATCTTTACCGGTTGCAAGAGAATATTGTCGCCGCATGGTCAATGCATGGCTCAAGCTTTTGTAACATCCAATATTATATAACAAACAAATTAAAAAAGGAGCATGCAATGAGCATCAGTAAATATGATTTAAGCAGTCAGGACATCGATCTTATTTCCACATTCCCAATATGCAGTGACATGACATTAGAAGAATCAACAATTTTTAGCAAACACCTGACGGGCCTTGAATACACCGATGGAGAAGTATTGTTCACACAACAAAGCAGAATGGATGACCACTTATTCATCATACTTGAAGGTGAAATAAAAATAACCATCAAACTCGAAGAAATTGGGCAAAACAGTGCAACCATTGTCAATCAGCAGCAGGGAAACATCGCAGGCATTTTATCTTTCATTGATGGCAGGCCCCATATGGCATCAGCACAGGCAATCACGCCTGCACGCATCGCGATTATCACACGCAAAGATTATCAACACTTTAAAGAGCATCATCCCGATATCGCTGCAAACATGTTGCAATATTTAATTGTTGCCGCTGATGATCTGGCTTGTCAGTTGCTGAAAAAACTATCGGAGTCGCTGGCGTATATTCATGGAAGTACACGTCCAAGAACCATGGCTTAAGCGAGCCATCCGATGCAAGTGCATAGAAGCTATGCACATACTGCTTAATTATTAGCCACATAGATCAAAAGCCACCTTAAATCCACACGTCGATCCTCATCGAAATATAAAAACAAGCTATATATCAATAACTTACATAGATGGAACAGCGCTTGCTATAGATCGATCAATAACAGACTACATGGAGGTCATTTATGCGATCTGATCATCGTAAATGGAAAAATATGTTTATCGTTTTTGCTACAGCCGGAATCCTGCTGTTTAGCAATAGCACACTCGCTTCTGCTACCGGAGAACCGGAAAAAGAAGATTTAAAGTTCGGCTTTATCAAGCTGACCGATATGGCGCCTTTGGCCATTGCTTATGAAAAAGGATATTTTGAAGACGAAGGGCTTTTTGTAACCCTTGAAGCCCAGGCCAACTGGAAAGTTCTGCTTGATGGTGTGATCGACGGAAAACTCGATGGCGCACATATGCTGGCTGGTCAGCCACTGGCTGCAACCATTGGTTACGGCACCAAACACACCATCATCACCCCTTTCAGCATGGATTTGAATGGTAATGCAATTACTGTGTCTAATTCAGTATGGAAAGAGATGAAAAAACACGTGCCTGTAAAAGATGGCAAACCCGTTCATCCCATTAAAGCTGATTATCTCAAACCCGTGGTTGAGAAATATCAAGATGCAGGCAAACCTTTTAAAATGGGTATGGTTTTCCCGGTTTCAACACATAACTATGAGCTACGCTACTGGCTTGCAGCCGGTGGTTTGAAACCAGGGTTTTACGCACCGCTTAAAGGTGATACTTCAGGCACGATTGATGCCGATGTACTTCTTTCTGTCACACCACCACCTCAAATGCCGAGCACCATGGAAGCGGGCACCATTTATGGTTACTGTGTAGGTGAACCTTGGAATCAGCAGGCCGTTTTCAAGGGTATTGGTGCCCCTGTCATTACAGATTATGAAATCTGGAAAAACAACCCGGAAAAAGTTTTTGGTATCACTGAAGCATTTGCCAAAAAGTATCCAAATACCACAACCCGCCTTGTAAAAGCATTGATCCGTGCGGCCAAATGGCTGGATGAAAACAACAATGCGAATCGTATGGAAGCGGTAAAAATCCTTTCCAAGCCAAATTATGTGGGTGCTGATGCCAAAGTCATCGCGAACTCTATGACAGGCACCTTTGAATATGAAAAAGGCGACAAACGCTCAGTACCGGATTTCAATGTGTTCTTCCGCTACAACGCGACCTACCCATACTATTCTGATGCCATCTGGTATCTGACTCAGATGCGTCGCTGGGGACAGATTGGAACATACAAACCTGATTCATGGTATGTTGATATCGCAAAGAAAGTCTATCGCGCAGACCTTTATCAGACAGCAGCCAAAGCACTGATTGCTGATGGTGGCTTTAGTGCGAATGAGTTTCCTGATTTCAAAACAGAAACGGGTTTCAAACCTGCTCAAACTGAATTCATCGATAACATTACATTTGATGGGCACAAGCCTAATGCTTATATCGATAGCTTCCCTATTGGCCTGAAAGGTAAAAAAGAAATCAAATAAGTCTTTAAAATCTAAAGCTCTCCCTTATTCAGGGGGGGGAGCTTTTTTTCTTATGAATGGAGAGATAATGAAGCAACAAACGTTTAAAACAATGGAATCAGTAGGTCTGACCTGGATGATTCCCCTGTTTAGGCTCATCACACTTGATGAACCGGGAAGGCAACTGAAAATAATTGCCAACGGCATCTTACTGCCTGCACTGGCAATAATTATATTTTTAGGGTTTTGGTCGATTGTTTCAGCCAACATCCATACCAGTTTAGGACAACTTCCCGGACCTGTGCAAGTTTGGCAGCAAGGCAATACCCTGATTGATGAACATTTTGAAGAGCAGACAAAAAAAGCCGCCTTTAACGAACGTCAGGAAAAACGTAATGCAAAAAAACTGGCCAGGAACCCTGATGCCAAGGTGAAAATCAGAGCATATACGGGCGCGCCAACATTTATTGATCAGATATTCACCAGTTTAATCACTGTGGTTACTGGCTTTTTGATAGCAAGTCTGGTTGCCATCCCTTTGGGTGTTTTCTGTGGCTTAAGCACCAAACTCAACAATGCGCTCAACCCTATTTTTCAGGTATTCAAACCGATTTCCCCTTTAGCATGGTTACCCATCGTCACCATGGTGGTCAGTGCCGTGTATTCCACGGATGATCCCATGTTTGCCAAATCATTTGTAGTCTCGGCCATCACCGTTTCTGTCTGTTGCCTCTGGCCAACGTTGTTAAACACAACCGTGGGTGTGGCCTCGGTTGAACAGGATTTGATTAATGTCAGCCGGGTGCTGCGCCTGCACTGGTTTAAACATATCCAGAAAATCGTTGTACCTGCCTCCATTCCTATGATGTTCACCGGCTTGCGTCTCTCTATGGGCATTGGCTGGATGGTTTTGATTGCCACAGAGATGCTGGCGCAAAATCCGGGACTGGGAAAATTTGTATGGGATGAATTCCAGAATGGTAGTTCGAACTCTTTAGGCCGAATCATGTTTGCGGTCTTAACGATTGGCTTCATTGGATTTCTGCTCGATCGTTTTTTAATGACCTGCCAGCGTTTTGTATCCTGGGATAAAAACGCAGAAATACGCTAATCAGGAGATATAAGTATGAAAGACAGATATCTGGAACTCTCAAAAGTATCCATTGAATTTCCCACCGAACAAGGTCCTTTTAAAGCACTGGATGAAATCGACCTCATTATGTCTGAGGGTGAGTTTGTATCACTGATCGGACATTCCGGTTGCGGTAAATCCACAGTTTTGAACATCGTGGCAGGCCTGTATCAGGCAACCACAGGTGGCGTACTTCTTGAAAACAAAGAGGTCAATGAACCGGGGCCTGATCGTGCCGTTGTATTCCAGAATCACTCACTGTTACCGTGGCTGACAGCCTATGAAAATGTTGAATTGGCAGTAAAACAGGTCTTCAATAAAAGTAAAAGTCCTCAAGAGATAAAAGATTGGATCGAACACAATCTCACACTCGTGCATATGGATCATGCCATGCACAAACGTCCGGCAGAAATATCCGGCGGCATGAAACAACGTGTGGGCATCGCCAGAGCACTTGCCATGCAACCCAAGGTACTGCTGATGGATGAACCGTTTGGTGCACTTGATGCACTCACCCGTGCTCACCTTCAGGACTCTCTGATGGAGATTCAGGCTGATTTAAACAGCACCGTCATCATGATCACCCATGATGTGGATGAAGCCGTTCTTCTGTCGGATCGTATTGTCATGATGACCAATGGACCTGCTGCAAAGGTGGGTGAAATTCTGGAGATTGATCTACCCCGTCCTCGAAACCGGGTCGAGATGTCAGACAATGCTGAATACAACCATTACAGGCACGAGGTGCTCGCATTTCTTTATGAGAAACAGCGCAACCCTTCAGATCAAAAAGCGGCGTAAACCTGTGCATAAAATCGCCATGTGCTGCGCTTGCCAATCAGTCTGTACAACTTCAATGGAGGTTTCACATGCCTAAATACACACAACATGCACGACCCGCACAGCGTGCACAATATTCACTCAAAACATTATGTCTCTTATTATGGCTGGTCACTGCATTGAATCTGTTTTGCCTGCCTGAACCGGCCAATGCCGAAGAATCCATCGGCATCAGTGAAGCGATCAACATCGCTGGCCGTCAACGCATGTTAACACAGCGGATTGTTAAAACTTATTGTCTGGTCGGCATGCGCATTTCCCCTTCCATTCACCGGAAACAATTACAAGATGCCATGACACTGTTTGAAAAACAGCTCGATCAATTACAATCCTTTTCCGGAACAGAGCAATATACCCAAGCGGTGCAACAGGAACGTTACCTTTGGTCTCCAGTCAAAAAAATTGCAGAACAACCTGCATACAAAGATCAGGCAAAATTGCTGCGTGAAAAAGCTGAAGTTCTTTTGCGACAAGCCCATGCTGTGGTGCTTGTTTTAGAAGAGATGTCCGGCACAGCACAGGGTAAGCTGGTGAACATATCAGGGCGTCAACGCATGTTATCTCAACGCATTGCCAACCTTTATATGTTACATGTCTGGGGTATTCGGGATGAAACATTTGTCCGTGATGCTCAGCAGGCAACCCATGACTTTGGAATCGCCATGAAAACGCTCGCTGATGCACCACAAAACACACTGGAAATAAAACAGGATTTGGAGGTTGTTGCTGCATTGTGGCGTGTTTACATTCTTGTCGGAAAATTGGAGGATCAATTGGCTAAGGAACGTTTTGGCCCTCCATTGGTTGCCGAGTCATCTGATCTCATATTGAAACTTATGAATAAAGTCACAAATATGTATGCAGAGCTTTAACATCTAGATATATATAATCTGCACACATAATTTCATTTACAATCACTCAGTTATCCATACATGTAATATTCTGATACAGAATAAATTCAGCCCAAAAGATCAATGAAGTTTTCATTCCTTTTATGCAATCAAAACATCTGCCTTAATTATCCACATCGGTGATCAAAAAATAGTCATTAAATGAGAATATTCAGTGCCAAATTCATGATAAATATAAATTTAACGTTTAAAATTAATAATTTAAAACAATGGCCTTCAAGTTGCTTTGCTGAAACAAACATAACTTCACGGAGGCTTATCCAATGTCTACAGGCGTAGATCAAAGTAAAATAAATTTATTCTCATTCACAGGTAAGATGAAAATCTTACACATGTCATGGTTCGCATTTTTCATCAGTTTTGTGGTCTGGTTCAACTTTGCCCCTCTGATGGCATCCATACGCGAAACATTTGGTCTGTCCGATCAGGAAGTGAAGCTGTTATTAATTTTGAACGTGGCACTCACCATTCCGGCACGCATTATTATTGGCATGCTGGTTGATAAATATGGTCCAAAAATCACATTTTCGGTCTTACTCGCCGTTGCCAGTGTTGTCTGTTTTCTCTTTGCGTTTGCTGAAAGTTATGAAAAGCTGGCAACGTATCGTTTTCTTCTTGGTTTTGTGGGCGCTGGTTTTGTCATTGGCATTCGACTGGTATCTGAATGGTTTCCAGCCAAACAGGTTGGTACAGCGGAAGGTATTTATGGCGGCTGGGGCAACTTTGGTTCTGCCGGAGCTGCAATTGCACTGCCTACGATTGCATTATGGGTTGGCGGCGATGATGGCTGGCGTTGGGCCGTCGCTTCTACCGGTGTACTTGCTCTGATATTCTCATTCATCTTCTATTTTTCGGTGAGCAACAACCCAAAAGGAACCACTTACTACCGACCTAAAAACCTTGGTGCCATGGAAGTTACCAGTCAAGGTGATTTCTTCTTATATGGTTTGATGACTGCACCATTGTATTTAGCACTGGGTGTCCTGGCATGGAAAATTGGTCCTGCCAACCTGAACATATTTTCAGCGGTTGAAACGTATATCATATATGGCGCATTATTAACGCTTTATATCTATCAATTTTTACAGATTTATCGTGTAAACAAAGGTTTGTTTGCAGCCAATGCAAAACCCGTTGCAGAAATCCATCGTTATAAATTCAAACAGGTTGCAGCCTTGAATTTATCTTATATGATCACCTTCGGCTCTGAGCTGGCAGTGATTTCAATGTTGCCTCTGTTTTTCTTTGATACATTTAAAGAAACGGCTAATTTGTCGATTACACAAGCCGCACTGTTTGCTTCCATTTTTGCAGGTCTGAACTTAATTATGCGACCGGCAGGTGGCTATTTCAGCGATAAATTCGGGCGCAAAAAGACACTGTTGGTTACCCTTATTGGGTTATCTCTGGGGTATTTCCTGATGGGCCAAATTGATGCCACGTGGTCAATCGCTGCCGCGGTTGGCGTCATGATCATTGCTTCACTGTTTGTGAACGCAGGCAATGGTGCTGTGTACGCAGTTGTACCATTGGTGAAACGTCGATTAACCGGACAGGTTGCAGGTACAACAGGTGCCTATGGTAATGTGGGCGGCGTAACGTTTCTGACAGTGTTATCATTTGTCTCTTCTCAAGTATTCTTTATCACCATTGCCGTTGCTGCTGTTGCTGTGTTTCTGTTTGTCTTAGTTGCACTGGAAGAGCCAAAAGGCTTTATGTATGAAGAAAATGAAGATGGTACGGTTGAAAAGATCGAACTGCATTAATCGCAAATAATGTTTAGTGTTGATGGTGGGTTTGATATCAAGCCCACCACATCACGCTTAATGAGAGTCTAATAAGAAGGTCATGACAAACCAGTTAATTGTAGAAGCGGGCCAATGCACACAGGCTGGCAGCAAAGAACAAAACGAAGACTGTTGCGGCATTCGTATTCCCGAAGGCGAAGCACTCAAACATAAAGGCATTATCGCGGTCACTGCCGATGGTGTCGGAAGCTCTGAAGCAGGCCGGGAAGCAAGTGAATACTGTGTACAAGGTTTCATTGCCGATTATTTAAGTACCCCGGATTCATGGTCCGTGCACAAATCGGGTGAACGGGTCATCAACGCACTCAATGCCTGGCTCTATAGTCAGGGCATGCGGCGTTATGCATCTGAATTATCGCTGGCCTCAACGCTCGCCATACTGATTCTCAAATCAACAACCGCTCACATTTTTCACGTCGGTGATTCACGTATCTATCTTTTTCGCAATGGGACATTGCAACGCCTGACCAAAGATCATCGTTTGATGATCGATCGCAACAAATCCTATCTGGCCCGAGCGATGGGTGGCGAGCACAACGTTCGAGTCGATTATAAAAACATCGGCATTGAGCTCGGAGATATTTTTGTATTAACAACCGATGGCATCCACGAATTCCTCTCCGATGGAGAAATTCTTACTCATATCATGTCTGGCAATGAAGAGCTGGAGGAGGCTGCCCAAACACTGGTCTCCAAAGCCATAAAAGCAGGCAGTGATGATAATCTTACCTGTCAGCTTATCCGTGTTCAAAAACTGCCGAATCAGGATGAAAACGAATTTTACCGTGAGTTAACCAAACTCCCCTTCCCTCCTCACCTGGAGGCAGGGCAGACTTTGGATGGGTATCGTATCATCAAAGAGTTGCACGCCAGTACAACTGTCCAGGTTTATCTGGCTGAAGATATTGAAACAGACGAGACTGTTGTCATCAAAACACCATCGATCAATTTCTCTGATGACCCAGCCTATATCGATCGATTTGTTCATGAAGAGTGGGTAGGACGACGCATTGATAACCAGCATGTTTTCAAAGTGCATGAAACCAAACACAAAAGAAGTTATCTGTATTACGTCACCGAATTCCTTAAAGGCCAATCATTGACCCAATGGATTCTGGATCACCCCAAACCTGATCTTGGTGAGGTGCGCAATATCATATCCCAGATCATTAAAGGGCTGCGTGGCTTTCACCGCAAAGAGATGGTGCATCAGGATCTAAAACCTGAAAATATCATGATTGATCAGCATGGCGATATCAAAATCATCGATTTTGGCTGCACGCTGGTTGCAGGTCTGAAAGAAATTTACACACCGGTTGAACATCAACATCTTCAGGGCACCGCAAATTATATCGCCCCAGAGCTGTTCAGCGGCGCTGAAGGCACACCCAGAAGTGATATGTTCTCCTTGGGTGTCACGATCTATGAAATGCTCTCTAACGGGAAATTTCCCTACACAGAACAGAGCAAAGCCGAGGCGCTTAGCTGCTATGATTATGTTTCAGTGCGCAAACATCATTCCGAGGTTCCATTATGGATGGATGGCGCCATTCAGAAGGCCGTGCACCCAAACCCCGAACGCCGATATGATAGCTTTTCAGAATTCCTGCACGATCTATCCAATCCCAACCCGCTGTTCATGAAAACATCAGCCCCACTGATTGAACGCAACCCAATTGGCTTCTGGCGAGGCTTGGCTATTGCCCTGCTTATCATCAACGTGGCTTTGATCGCATTGCTTTCACAACAATAAACTCGGAATAACTGCCATCTCAGAGTAGTGGACAATGTGCGACATTTAATCTAAAACATGGTACCGACCCGCTCTCGTCGGCATTGAGTTTTCCCTAAATCCTTAAAAGCCATTTTTCACCCTCAAAAAACCACTTCTAAACCCTTTCTTCACAATCATTTACTTTGGTTCGACCCGCCTACTCACTAATTAAGTATGCTATCCCCGGAACCTGGGTTCACTGTCAGGTTCGGATCAAATTGATAATTACTCCAGCAGCCGGGTTCTGTGATTGTTGCCAATTTCTCTAACGACATCCTCATTCAGACCAGCCAAGTGAGCATATTCTGGCCAATTATTGACAGCCGCTTCGACCTTTTCAATCACGCTATGCCTGATGTGAAACTCATCACCAACCACCTGTAGATCCTTCCTGGTAAAACCACTCGACTTTCCATTAACCAGCATCTGATGTTCATTCGTCCACTGACCTGCCGGGTTATGCGCATAGGTCAAATCATATGCTGGCGAAAGCACCCATGCTCCGGTTTGATCCATCAGGTAGGAAATGTTCTTGGTATGGTCATCCTGGTTTCTAGCCAACACATTAAACACCATGCGGCGATAGAGCTCTTCTACATCTTTTTGCAATTTGGTTATGCGCATCGTAGCCAGTAGTGCTTGCGAATAGCTGTATGCGCGTGCTCTATTGAAATCATAGTGAGCGAGTGCGCACAAGGATTGCATGTGGATTTTACCGCCGTTTACACGATCAAATCGACGGGTCATAAAATGGGCTCTTCCGCTCTCTTCCCACAAGTCGCATTCGATCATGTCGATGCCAGATGCCTTGGCCATCAAATAGTATGCAAATTCAATGCGTCCGAATTGTTTGGGTTCGCCTAATTCCATATCCGTTATACCATCGAATTTGATGATCCAGTGATCGAAACCGGTTGGTACCGCCGCCTGTCCTGATATGATCTCCTTCGTCTTACTGTTAATAGCAACAATACCCTTGGGTCGAGCACCACCGGCAGATGTGCCAATCTGTAGAATTGCGCTCAAGGCATCGTTATCGTTGCTGCTTACCTGTAGCTCTCCCTTAGCTTGCATGACCTGATTGGCCAACTCGATAATTCCGGGCATATCGACCGGCACAGCCTGACTTATAGCTGACTTAATGGCCGGTCGAAATTCAAGAGCTCCCATTCCCCGGCTCCCCATGTACAAAAGCTTTTCGACAGGGTTTATGTTGGTGCGGCCTTCTTTGGCAAGCCACACATCAATCATGGCATTACCAAACTTGTCAGGCAGTGAATCTGCCAACATGCCCGGTAAACCCGCGAACGTATCTCGATTGAGATTGGTGAAGGTGAAGCGTTTTTTTCGGCCGCCATCAGTCGGCATAAGCAGCTGTGACGGCTGAAGTCCGGTTCTGGCAAATTTGTCCGTATAAGCAAAGGTTCCGTACTGACGATTGCCATCCCATGCGACTGCGCCGATCTGCTCCCCCCACAGATAAACCTCTGCAACCGAGTGTTCGGCCATTACTTGCCTCCTCTCGCACGCTGACGAGTTTTCCCTTGCATTTCAGCTAGGGCAATCGGGTCAATAGTGTCTTCAGGTAACATTAACTCCAACTGATCCAGCGCTTGCAACTCGCGCAATATGGCAACCAGCGTCGAAACTTTACCGCTCCCGTTCTTTTCCATGCGGCGGATAGTTTCGACTGATACACCCGTTCGCTCGGCCATGCTCTCTTGCGTAATGTTCTGGTTCAGCCTCGCAGTGGCAATCCTGCTCCCGATTTCGACAAGGATTGCTTTGTCTGCCATAGAAAATGGATCAACACTCATAAGAAGTCAATTATGCAGCTTTATACTAAAAAATGCAAGATAATACCTTATTTATGACTTCTTATAGACATTAAGAAGAAGTCATTCTTTTTCTCCAAATGCCAAACAACAAGAAATGTCGGAATACAGGCAAGGTCAAGTATCCTGTCAGTTGTGTGCGGCTAGTGTGCATCTTTCCAGTCTTTGGTCATCATGGCCACTACGCGCTTCACGACTACGCCAGTGCATTTTTCAAGCATTCCTTCTTCCGCTAAAAAAGCCTCGAAGTTACTACCGCGATACATCTGATGTCGTAACACACCTCTTCAATCAATTGTATAACCACTAACAAAGGAAAAGGGCCCACGATTTCTCGCAGGCCCTTCTCTTATATGGCGCTCCCTGAGCGATTCGAACGCCCGGCCCTCTGATTCGTAGTCAGATACTCTATCCAGCTGAGCTAAGGGAGCCTTGTTTTTTCGTACCCTCTTCTGAAGGGCCGCGAACACTAATGGCTTTTAACCATAATTTCCAACCCGGCGTGTCCGGACCAAAAAGTTCGGGGAATTCCTGATAAAGCCAACCTCGATAAATCAGATCACCTTTATAATGTAACTCCACGAACGCGGCGGGATTATGCACATTTTCATCATCAATAAAAGCACCAGATTTTGTACGCAATCCATTGGCCAATCCAAGCAGGTTAATATCCCAATCCTGAAACATTTTTTTCTCATGATTAGTCACATCCAAATGAAAGATGCGGGCTGTTGATGTCTGTAAAAACATCAAAGATGCATCACCTTCTACAGCAGTTGCCCACTCCGGCAACACAGTCTGATCTTTCTGCTCACCATGCGGATCATCCGGTGCTGTAAGAGGAAGTTGCCACTGAATGGTTGCTTTATCGTTTGAATCACAGCCACTGAGTAGAAACAGCGACAGCAACAGTGCCATGACAATGTTTCCGCCAAGGAGGCTGAGTACACTCTTTTTAAATTTAAATATTTCTAACACAGGAGTACCCTGCCATACAAGATCAACATCGTTAAACGATTATCGTTTAGATAAATGGCGGAGAGAGAGGGATTCGAACCCTCGATAGGTTGCCCTATACACCCTTAGCAGGGGCGCGCTTTCGGCCACTCAGCCATCTCTCCGTAAAAGAAGGGATGCCTGTATGGCATCCCCTATTTGTATATGGCGGAAGGGGTGGGATTCGAACCCACGGTAGGTTTCCCTACGCCGGTTTTCAAGACCGGTACGTTCGGCCAGCTCTGTCACCCTTCCAAGTGTCATCATTGGTGCGCGGCGAAATATAGCCACTCATTAAGCATTTGCAATGATCTCTCGTCCACCAAGGTAAGATTGCAATGCGACTGGTATCTTTACAGAACCATCTGCCTGCCAGCCATTCTCAAGCACAGCCACCAAAGTTCGTCCAATTGCCAATCCTGAACCATTCAATGTCGCAACGGCAACAGGCTTCCCATCTTCACCTCTGAACCTGATATTGGCACGTCTGCCCTGAAACTGGCCAAACGATGAACAGGAAGAAATTTCACGATATATGCCCTGACTCGGCAACCAGACTTCAAGATCAAATGTCTTCTGTGCAGAAAAACCAATATCTCCAGCACACAGATCAACCACACGGTAGGGAAGCTCTAATGCCTGAAGCACGGCCTCTGCATGTGCCGTCAGGTCATGCAAAGCACTCAGGGCATGTTCGGGCTGAACCAACTGTACCAGTTCCACCTTATCAAACTGATGTTGTCGAATCATACCACGCACATCACGGCCTGCTGATCCCGCTTCACGGCGAAAACATGGTGTGTAGGCACAGTGTTTAATCGGTAATGCAGCGCCATCAAGAATCTGATCCTGATAAAGATTGGTGACGGGCACTTCTGCTGTGGGAATTAAAAAAAGTTCTTCGCCCTCAAGTTTATAGAGATCATCCTCAAACTTTGGCAACTGGCCTGTACCTGTCATGGTTTTTCGATTGGCAATCGCAGGCACCCAAACCTCTTCATAGCCATGTTTGTCTGCATGCATATCAAGCATCAACTGCATCAATGCACGTTCAAGCCTGGCACCCATACCCCGGAGAACAGAAAAACGGCTTCCTGCAAGGGTTGCTCCCGCTTCAAAATCCAGAATCCCTAAGGCTTCACCAATATCCCAGTGTGCAGGGACTTCATCTTCTCTTGGTGTCCCCCACTTGCGGAGTTCCACATTTGCCGCTTCATCAGAACCATCGGGAACCGAATCATGAGGGAGATTTGGAATCTCTAACAGGATGTTGGAAAATTCAGTCTCCGCCTCTTTTGCTGTCGCATCCAGCCCTTTGACCTGACGCGATACCTCACCCATCAAAGCCATCTCTTCAGATGCATCTGCACCTGAACCTTTTTTCTGGCCAATCACTTTGGATACACGATTACGCTCAGACTGAAGAACTTCCAGTTCCCCTTTCAGTTCACGCTGGCGAACATCCAAAGCTTTTGCTCTGCTCCAGGCAGAGCCTGCATCCACAACACCTTCTCCCCGGCGAGAAAGCGCTGTCTGCATGGCATCAAAATCTGTACGAAAGGCCTTGCGATCGATCATTCCAGATTGCCGGTACCATCTTCGGACTCATCCGCCGTATCGATTTCAGAATCATCACCTACAAATTCATCGTCTATAGCGTCATCATCCTGCTTCTCGACCACGCGTGCGGCACCGATCACACGTTCTTTTTCAGTACAGTCGATCAAGATAACACCCTGTGTATTACGACCGATGACCGAAATGCCACCCATACGAATACGAACCAAGCGCCCTGTATCGGTCATCATCATCACCTGATCATCTTCCACAACCTGAACGGCTGCGACCATGGCACCGTTACGGCCACCAGTTTTCAGCGTGAACACGCCCTGACCGCCACGTTTCTGCGAGTTATACTCTTCAACCGCAGTACGCTTGCCATAGCCATTTTCTGAAACCGCAAGCAAACATGCGCGATCTACAACCAGTGACATTCCGATCACAGTATCACCCTTAGGCATCCGCATGCCTGTCACACCGCGTGTACTTCGGCCCATGGGTCGAACATCAGTTTCAGCAAAACGAATCGTTTTACCACCGCTTGAAGCGAGCATGATATCCTGCTCACCGTTGGAACGCGCCACGCCAATCAGATCATCATCATCATCAATCTTGATCGCGATAATGCCATTTGCACGAATATTTTTGAAATCCGAAAGCTTGGTTTTTTTAATCACACCATTGGCCGTGGCCATCACAATGTAATAATTATCATCAAATTCCCGAACCGCCAATGTGGCCGATATGCTTTCATCTTTTTCAACAGGCAGCAGATTTACCAGTGCTTTACCACGTGTCGCTCTGCCCGCTTGAGGTACTTCATAGACCTTTTTACGGAACACACGCCCACGATCTGAGAAAAAGAGCAGATAATCGTGTGTAGAAGCCACCATCAACTGAGCAACAAAGTCCTCTTCCTTGGTGGTCATTGCAGTTTTACCCTTTCCACCCCTGCGCTGAGCCCGGTAAAGCGAAGCTGCATTGCGTTTGATATATCCCTCATTGGAAATCGTGACCACCATATCTTCTTCGGTAATCAAATCTTCCACTGACAACTCAGCAGTTTCATCCATGATCAGCGTGCGGCGCGGATCAGCATACTTATCACGCACCTCTTCCAGCTCTTCAACAATCACAGCCATCAATAGTTTTTCATCGGCCAAAATGGCTTTCAAATGTGTAATGATTGCTTGAACTTCTTCAAACTCTGCTTTGATTTTATCACGTTCCAAACCTGTCAGACGTTGCAGACGCATATCCAAAATAGCCTGAGCCTGTTTATCGGACAAAGCAAAACGTTCCATCAGGCCCATCTTGGCTTCGGCACCCGTCTGGCTGCCACGAATCAACTTGATGACTTCATCAATATTATCAAGCGCAATCAGCAAACCTTCCAGAATATGGGCACGTGCTTCGGCTTTTGCCAGATCAAACAGGCAACGACGTGTCACCACCTGACGGCGATGATCTACAAAGTGCAGCAACAGTTCACGGATACCACACAGCTTGGGTTGGCCGTCCACCAACGCCAGCATATTACAGCTGAAATTGCATTGTAGCTGGGTATGTTTATAGAGATTGTTCAGGATTACTTCCGGGATCTCGTTGCGTTTCAGCTCAATGGCAATACGCATGCCATCACGATCAGATTCATCCCGTAAATCCGAAATACCCTCCATCTTTTTATCACGAACGAGATGCGCAATATTTTCAATCAGTTTTGATTTATTGACCTGATAGGGAAGCTCATTGATAATCAGGGAAACACGCTTGGTACGTGCATGGGTTTCAACCAGAGCCTTGGCACGCATGGTGACCGAACCACGACCTGAAACAAACGCCTCGCGCATGCCCTGACGTCCATAAATAAAACCACCCGTAGGGAAATCCGGGCCTGGCATGATCTGCATCAGCTCTTCATCATCAACCTCAGGATTATGAATCAAGGCAATGGTTGCACCGATACTTTCACCCAAATTGTGCGGCGGAATATTCGTTGCCATGCCCACAGCAATACCCTGTGAACCATTCACCAAAAGGTTAGGATATTTGGCTGGCAGCACTTTGGGTTCAGCCATGGAACCATCATAGTTCGGGCCAAAATCAACCGTATCTTTATCAATGTCCGCCAACAGCTCCGCAGCGACCTTGCTCATGCGCGCTTCTGTATAACGCATCGCAGCAGGTGAATCGCCATCGACTGAACCAAAGTTACCCTGCCCATCAATCAGCAGATGACGCATGCTCCATGGCTGTGCCATACGCACCATGGCATCATAAACAGCGGTATCACCATGTGGATGGTATTTACCGATCACATCACCAACGACACGCGCAGATTTTTTATAAGGTTTATCATGCGTCGAACCAAGATCCTGCATCGCAAAAAGGATTCGACGATGCACAGGCTTTAAGCCATCTCGGGCATCAGGCAGTGCCCGCCCAATAATCACACTCATCGCATAATCGAGGTAGGAGCGTTTCATCTCCTCTTCGATAAGAACGGGAACCGCAGGGTTCAGACTTTCTTCCATGTTTTTACTCTCCAAACCTGTAGATGGTGCCCTCGACAGGAGTCGAACCTGTGGCCTACCGCTTAGGAGGCGGTCGCTCTATCCAGCTGAGCTACGAGGGCTCCGGCGGGGTGCATGATAGCTGCATATCACCCATCCTGCACCCTCGAAGTGACATGGCTCTATCTATTTAATTTATAAAGAAGTTCTAATAAGAAAGAAGACTATGAACCGGCACATCATCCAGCACATCCCTTCCGTTGAGAAAGCTCAACTCAATGACAAACAGGCATGCTGCCACTTCCGCGCCAAGATGACGTACCAGATCCACGGTAGCCCGTGCAGTGCCGCCGGTTGCCAGCAGATCATCCACAAGTACAATTTTATGCCCGGAACTTAATGCATCTCTATGGATTTCCAATGCATCAAAACCATATTCAAGTTCATATTCGATCTGATGAACTTCAGCAGGCAACTTACCCGGTTTCCTGACCGGCACAAAACCAATTCCGGTCTGTTGCGCCAAAGCCGCACCAAAAAGAAACCCTCTTGATTCCACGCCCACAATCGCATCAATATTTTGCGGCATCAGGCATGCCAATTGTGAAACCGATGCAGAAAAAGCCTGACCATCAGCCAATAACGGTGAAATATCTTTAAATACAATTCCGGGGCTCGGAAAGTCGGGAATGTCCCGAATGTAATCACGCAGATGAACCGCAGTCTGTGAAGTCAAACAATCTCCTCCAATGTAATCTTTTCTGAATCCATCACTGTACGCAATTTTTGTAAGGCAACAACCTGAATCTGGCGAATTCGCTCACGGGTAACACCCATATGTGTGCCAATGGCTTCCAGAGTCCACGGATCACTGGTTCGATCCAAAC
This sequence comes from Mariprofundaceae bacterium, assembly GCA_021772895.1. GTDB lineage: Bacteria > Pseudomonadota > Zetaproteobacteria > Mariprofundales > Mariprofundaceae > WSZY01. The sequence continues at coordinate 52,524 of JAJFLC010000002.1, forward strand.
CATAACGAAGGCGAACCACCTCCTGCTCTTTTGACGTCAGTTTATCCATCCAGCCGGTCAACATATCGTCACGAATTTCGATATCAAGATGATCATCAGGTAATTCAGCAGATGCATCCTCAGTCACATCATACAATGTGAAATCACCATCGTCATGCAGCATATTATCCGCACTCTCTGTTGGCGTAGCCACACCCAAAAGTGTCTGAATTCTCTCACTGCTTTTACCCATATGTAAGGCAATTTCATTTTCCAGCGGTTCACGCCCTAACAAAGCACGTAACTCATTGGTCGTACGCAGCATTGAATTGTATTCTTTCCCAACATGTACCGGTAATCGGATGGTGCGAGCCTGATTCATAATGGCCCGTTCAACCGACTGACGAATCCACCAGGTGGCGTAAGTGGAAAAACGGCAACCATGTGCATCATCAAACTTTTCAACCGCACGCATCAAGCCAATATTGCCTTCTTCAACCAGATCAGAAAGTGCAAGGCCACGATTGATATAGCGCCTGGAAATTTTCACAACAAGCCGAAGATTAGATTGGATCATTTTGTGGCGTGCAGATTCATCGCCTTTTCGAATCGCGCGGGAGATATCGATCTCCTCCTGCGCTGTTAAAAGATCATAACGTGATATTTCACGCATATAAAGTGTCATCGGGTCCAGACTGTGCCGTTTTGCCATAATTGCCTCCGTGCATTATACAGACTTACTGCTCTATCGGAAGAATTCATAAAACCTTTAACAGACAAAAAATCATAGTAATATATATTACAAAATTACGCTACAAGGCTTCTAATATGAATATATTTCTTGTTTTTCAAATGCAAAAATGAATTCATATAATTTAAATTTTATTGAAAAATACTTCCCTATGCCTGATTCTACTAAATTCCTCACATATTCTCAATTTAAAATACTATTTCCGAGGAAGATAAGCAAGCGGATCGACCGGCGTCTCTCCTCGTCTGACCTCGAAGTGAAGATTTGGCCTGCCATTTGTCCTTCCTGTTTTGCCTGCTCTGGCAATCACATCACCCATTTTAACCTTATCACCCTTGTGTACCAGGTTCTTTTGATTATGCGCATATGCAGTAAACAGATCTTTGCTATGCCGGACAAGGACAAGATTTCCATACGAAGACAGGCCTTTTGAATACACCACCTCACCCGAAGCCGCAGCATGAACCGGTGTCCCTTCTTTCACACCAATGTCGATGCCATCGTGCATTCGGCTTTTCCGCCTTCCAAAACCACTTGTAACCGGACCATTCACAGGCCAACGCAAACGGAAAGACTTCACACCATTGATAGCGGCCTGCCGATAGAGTTTCTTTTTTGGCTGCAACGTTTTTTGTCTTGGCCGCGTGAGAGCATGTCTTTTTGGCGACTTCTTTTTTAGCATCGGTATATAACTTGGGCGCGCTGCTCTTTTTGTTAACGAAAGTCTCTGTCCAACGTAAATTGTGTAAGGTTGACGAATATGGTTCCGGCGAGCCAAAAGCTTGTGATCCACACCAAAACGCTTACCAATACTGTACAGTGTATCGCCTCGGCGAACGGTATAATTGGCGTATGTTTTAGGATGTTTTTTAGTTGAGTATTTTCCTTGTCCGAACTTGCCATTGGCATAACCTGGCAATTCCGTTTTAAAGCAGCCGGAAAAAGCCAAAACGGCAAAGATCATGAATAATCTTAGTGCAACAGCCATAACCCAACAAAACCTACAACAACCAGAATGGTTACGACAACTGTAATCCACTCAAAATGATGTTCAACAAATGCTCTTAAACGTGCTCCCCCCCAATGTAAAAGAGCTGCCTCCAAAAAAAATCTGCTTCCACGTGATACAAACGAGGCCAATATAAACCATAAAAATGGCAAGCCAAAAGCACCGGCTGCAATCGTAAATACTTTAAAAGGAATCGGTGAAAAGCCTGCAATGAGTATAATCGCGACCCCATATTGCTCAAACCAGCTCTTAGCCAATTCAAAGGGCTCCATAATGCCATAAAAATTAATGATCGGCATTGCAACAGCTACAAATAACGTCATGCCAATCAGATAACCTACAGCGGCTCCTACCGTAGAGCCCATTGTAGAGATCGCTGCAAATCGAAAACTCTGATCTGGACGCCCTAAAGCCAGCGCAATGAGTAAAACATCAGGTGGAATGGGAAAGACACTCGACTCAATCAGTGCAATCACAAACAGCGCTATTTTGGCATGCGGATGATTCGCCCAGGACATCGTCCAGCGATAACAGCGCCGCAACCATGATTCGCGTTTGTCAGCCACTGCATTGACTTCGATTTGATTTCCTTTGTTCATCTCAGATTCAACGATGATTTACTCCTTCAAGCAAGGGAACAAAGCTACATGCATCAAAAAACTCATCCATCACCTGCTCACCCTGTTTCCGACGCCGTATCAACCGATGATTACCTTCTTCGCCCTGAGGAAAAAGAAGAAAACCACCGTCCTTTAACTGCTCCAGCCAAATATCCGAGGCAAACCCTCCCGCAGTGACAATGATCGCGTCAAAGGGGGCATACTCCTCCCAACCGAGCATTCCATCCCCACACTTCAGCATCACGTTGGCATGTTTGGCTTTACGTAAATTTTGTCTGGCACGTTCGTGCAAAGATTCAATGCGTTCAATACTGTAAACACGGCGGCAAAGACGGGAGAGTACAGCCGTCTGATAGCCACAGCCTGTACCGATCTCCAAAACACGCTCATCTCCTTTCAACTCAAGAAGTTGACTCATTCTGGCAACCATATAGGGCTGAGAAATGGTCTGTCCCTCTCCTATTGGCAATGAAGAATCCTGATAGGCATGGCTGGCCAATGCGGCATCCACAAAAAGATGGCGCGGTACGATAGACATCGCTTCAAGCACGCGGGAATCATCAATATCCCGAGGAACAAGCTGCTCAGCAACCATCCGTTTACGTGGTCGCTCAAAAGAAAGATTTTTATTTAATATATTCAAAAAATTAAACCATCAGCTTTCGTTACTATAAAATGGTCGGGACGAGAGGATTCGAACCTCCGACCACCAGACCCCCAGTCTGGTGCGCTACCAGGCTGCGCTACGCCCCGCTTCATACTGCGATGGAATGTATGGGAATTAATCGGCCAGTAAAGCTCTGATGGCATCAAGCTCTTCTCGAATCATCCGAAGTGATGTCTGGACGTCTTGCTGCTCAACCATTTCACTAAGATCTCCACTCATCAGGCGTTTTTTTGCGCCTCGAATTGTGAAATTCAAATCATAAAGAAGATGTTTGATTTGGAGTACCACATACACATCACGATGCCGATAAAAGCGGCGATTTCCACTTTTTTTAACTGGCTTGATATGTTTGAATTCAGTTTCCCAATAACGAAGAACATGCGGCTCAATACCGCATAAACCACTAACTTCACGAATCGAAAAAAAAAGTTTGTCTGGAAGATCCGGGACTTCTACACCCGCAGAAAGCAGTGCTTTAGCCTGAGAACTCAATCATCTTCCCCAAGTAATTTTTCTTTCAACAGTTGGCTTGCACGAAAAGTTACAACCTTACGGGAAGCAATTGTAATATCATCACCTGTTTTTGGATTCCTGCCACGGCGAGCATGTTTTTCCCGCACCATGAAATGGCCAAAACCGGAAAGCTTTACATCTTCTCCACCCTCAAGCGTTTTCTTGATTTCATCAAGGACAGCTTCAACAATCTGTCCTGACTCTTTCTTAGAAAGCCCTATCCGATCATGCACAATTTTTGCGATTTCCGCTTTTGTCACTATGGCCCCAACTGCGTTAAATATTGGCAAGTTGCTTGAAAAAACTCGAAACAACTTTAGGGAGTGTATCAGAACCCCCTGTTTCGTCAACGTTTTTACTAACTAACCTTACAGGAAAGACCCACTCACCAGTCGAAGTGTACGATCACAGGAGGCCGCAAGGGCACTGCTATGTGTCACCATGAGCACCGCGGCATTTTCTTCCTTACATAACGATTGCAAGGCATCAAAAACATTTTGTGCTGTTGATTCATCCAAATTTCCGGTTGGTTCATCGGCCAACAAAAGGCGAGGCTTCCCGGCAAGAGCCCTGGCAACGGCCACACGTTGCGCTTCACCGCCAGAAAGCTTTGCAGGCACATGATGTATACGGTCACTTAGTTTCATTCGATCCAGTAAATCTATAGCCCGTTCGGTAGCTGCTTGCTCTGAAACACCACGAACATGCAAAGGCAACATGACATTTTCAAGTGCTGTCAACTCCGGTATCAAATGATGTGCCTGATAAACAAAACCAATCGATTCGTTACGTATCAATGCCTGCTGATTCTGACTCAGCCCAAACAAAGACCTTCCATCAAGCCAAACTTCACCCTGATCCGCATTATCAAGTGTTCCGAGCAATTGTAAAAGTGTACTCTTTCCAGACCCTGACTCTCCAACAACGGCCAAAAACTCACCCTCATTCAGCGTAAAGGAGACACCCTGCAGTACATGTAAATCACCCGCAGGCGAAGGATATTGTTTGTGCACACCCTGAACTGACAGAAGCGGCTGTGAGCTGCTTTCCATGTATTAACGTGGCTTCGTTTTCATCAAGGTTTTAATCGTATTCTGCACCCGTTGTTTCTGATACGCCTCAACCACTTTCAATACCGATGGATAATTCGCAACAATCTCCTTGAAATCATGACGCGTAAGTTCCATCAGTTCCAAATCATCACCCGCTGTAACCGTTGCTGTTCGTGGTTTATCTGTCAGCAGAGAAACCTCTCCAAAAAAGGCGCCTTCTTCCATCTTTCCAAGCTCAACCTGTTCGCCTTGCCCCCCCATACCATGGGTTGAAATGCGCACATGGCCTGAACGAATGAGATAAAAGGTCTCACCTGCCTCACCCTCTTTGACAACCACATCCCCGCTTTTATAAGGCTGAAGATGAAATTTATCAGCCAAAGCGAGGCGTGCCTCAGGCGGCACACCTTCAAACACCGGTGTAATCGCCAGAACACGTGCAAGCACACGTTTTCTATAAAAATCTTCAACAGTGGCCTGAATGGCGGGATGTTTTTCTACCCAACGATCAAACGTAACTCGATCAATCATCAGCACGCTCGCATCCGTCTCAGCCACAGCGTCATCATGATGGGTTGTGCGCGCCATAAAAGCATGCTCACCAAAAAAATCACCTTCGGTCAAACGTGTATAAACCCGCTTTTTTCCAGAAGCCAAAGGTGCTCCCAAACCAACGCTTCCCATACCGATCAGATACAAAAACTTACCATCTTCGCCACGTTTGAAAATGTGATCTCCTGCATTCACCTCACGCAGCTCCAGAGAATCCATGAATGATTCAAGCTCATCACCGGATAGCGACGAAAGAAGTGGCACACGTTCAAAACTTAATTTGGCACGATCCTTACCACTGACATCCATCGCACCCATATGATCCATGGGTGAGATCGTTGAAATAGCCCAGTCATCACCACGTTCATTTGAGAGTTTTTTCAAACGTTCTTTGACTTCGGTTTTTGTCGAATCAAGACGAAGAATGATTTTATTGATTGCAATGGCCTGCACAACAAAACCCTGCTCAGCATAAGCATTGGCAATGGTAATGTAATCTTTAATCGCACCCGCTGTGTCGCCTGTTTTTTCACGCAATTCAGCCAGCTTTACATGATTACGCAAATCACCCGGCGCAGCTTGATAAAGCTTTTCGATATACTCTAAGGCTTTTTTATATTTCCCATCCAGCAGGGCTTGCTTTGCCTGATGTTTCAACTGTTCTATTGACATAAATTATTCGTACCTTAACGCATCAGCAGGCGGAACACTTGCCGCCCGCCATGCTGGATATATCGTCGCCACCAACCCCATGACCAAACTAACCACGACCACTATAATAATAGAAACAGGGTCAATAATCGAGGGAACATGATCAATATAATAAACATCTCCAGAGAGAAACGTTACTCCTGTGACCGTTTCAATAAAAGAAAGCAGCGCATCCAGCTTCCAAGCAAGTAACAGGCCGAAAGCTGCGCCCGCCAAAGTGCCCAGACCCGAGAGCAGACAACCCATCACAACAAACACTCGCATGACCGACATATGGGTTGCACCTACCGTCTTTAGAATAGCAATTTCCTTGCGCCGCTCCATCACCACCATCACCAGCGAAGAGACCATATTAAACAAAGCGACCATCACGATCAGAGAAAGAATTATACCCATCACAATCCGCTCAAGTTTCAGTGCTTTGAAAAACGAACGATGCCTGTGCATCCAGTCCGTCACCCATGCCTGGGCAGGCAATGCCATGCGCACTGCCATGGCAACATCACTTGCCCGGCTTCGATCATGTAAATGAAGTTCAATGCCTGTCACGCGGTTTCCAAGACGATTCAGCCGCTGTACCGAAGCAATGGATGTCACTATCAGTCCAACATCGTATTCATAAAACCCGGAATCAAAAATACCAATCAGTTTAAATGCACGCATACGGGGAGCCATGCCTGACGGACCGACCCCACTTTTTGGCGAGATAAGGCGAACATGATCACCAATTTGTAAACCCAGTTTTCGAGCCAGATCTTTCCCCATTACAATTTCAAACGGTGAGGCATCGGGATCAACACTTAAAAATTTTCCAGAAACAACATGTTCAGCAATCGAAATTTCCCGGGCCGGATCAACACCTTTCAAAATAGCCCCTGTCGACTGAGCATGGTGATTTGCAAGCACCTGTGCGGATATATAAGGAGCAGCCCGTTCAACACCTTCAATCGATTCTACCCGCTTCAACCATTCAGGCCACGCTTCAAGCGTCTCTTCAGGCCCCTGCACATCGACATGAGATGCAAAACCAAGGATTTTATCTTTCAATTCAGCATCAAAACCATACATCACCGAAAGCACAATAATTAAAGCAGCAACACCAATCGCAACACCAATCGCAGAACTCCAACCTATAATGGAAACAAATCGTTCATCCCGGCGCGAGCGCAGGTAGCGACGCGCCAACATCCATTCATAAGGTTTGATCATCACCTTGCTACACTCTCCATTATATTTGATAACACTCAGTTACTGAACGTTGAAACCCGGATAAAAACGTTCTGAAAAAGTCCGAATGCTTTTTTAGAGAAATTAATTCCCTAATCCTTACGCAGCCGATCGGAAACAGCAACAGGCGTTGGGAAACGCAAAACAATCCAGTAAGATGAAACCATAAACGTCATCACCGTACTCGCCTGAATTAAATAGGAAACCTCGGCACCAATCATACCAATATCCAAAGCCAATACAGCGATCAACAACGAAAACTCACTCATTTGGCCGAGACGGAAACCCACTTCCATAGAACGTTTAGGAGATTCGCCTGATTTTTTTAATAACCACTTAAACACAACCGGCTTAAGCACCAGCATAATTAAGGCGAGCAACAATGCCGGTAGAATTACTTTCTGCAACACCACAAGGTTCAGGCTTGCACCCACTGAAAAAAAGAATATGACCAGAAAAAAATCACGCAGTGGCTTTAAGCGCTCTGCAATAAATTTTGAAATCGGCCCTGTTGCTAATGATACCCCTGCGATAAATGCACCAATTTCATGCGACAAACCAAATACCGCCGCCAATTCGGCCATTCCCAGACACCAGCCAATCGCCAAAAGAAAAATATACTCCTGTATCTTATCGAAATGCCGAATCAATATACCCAAAACATATCGCTCTACCAGATAAGCAAACACAAACATCAGCGGCAACGTAAGTACAAGTGAACTCATTTCAAGCAGCGGCATTTCACCTCTGCTCATGCCCTCCAAAAACAGCAACACCGCAATGGCAATCACATCCTGAAGTAATAAAATACTGATCATCACCTCGCCTGTATGCCGATGATGAAGCACTGTCGTAGGCAAAAGTTTCAAACCAATAATGGTACTGGAAAATATCAACGTAAACCCAATCACCAGTGACTCAGTCATCGTGAAGCCAAACATATAGCCCAAAGTCACGCCGATAGCTAAAAAGAGTATCGAGCTGAGTCCTGTAACAATTGTAGTTTTACGAAGCAGATGGAAAAACTTCTGGGCAGGCAGGTCGAGTCCAATCAAAAAAAGTAAAAATATAATACCGACATGAGCAATCGCTTTCACAATATCCGGATCAGGAACCAGCCCTGCCCCCCAGGGACCCAGACAGATTCCTAATAGGATATAAGAAACCAACAGTGCCTGACGCGCATAAAGGGCAATCGTTGCCAGCACTGCGGCACCTGTAAAAATCAGGAAAATGGTGAAAAAGACCGGATCTTCCGTCATGTACACACTCCCAACTTAGATAATCAATATCCTATTCTAGTTTAAAAACCGGAACACGGAGGAACTCGCCGGAAAATTTCAGCTTAAATATCGAAAATAAAGATAGACATGTGCAATCGCAATGCTCATCAACATTAAGCCAAAGGCATGTTTCATGAATTGCAAAAATGCAATCGGATGTCCCGCACGCTGAGCAAAACCGGCAACAATCAGGTTTGCCGATGCCCCAATCAACGAGCCATTACCACCCAGACATGCACCCAGTGCAAGCGCCCACCAAAGAGGTGTTAAATGTTCCGTACCACCAAATGTTGGTGCCATATTTTCAATCAAAGGAATCATCGTCGCGACAAACGGGATATTATCAATCAATGCAGAGGCGACGGCAGATACCCAAAGAATCGCCCCGGCCGTTGCGTTCAAGTCACCACCGGTTAATTCAAGTGTCTTGTGAGCCAACATTTCAATCACACCGGTATGTTCAACACCCGTTACAATGATAAAAAGCCCAACAAAAAAGAAAATGGTTGTCCATTCCACTTCAGCCATGATGCCTTCATAAGCATGATCCTTGCTTTGTAAATCCTCTCCCCACGTTTGCAACACAAGCAGCAATGCAGCACCAAACATTGCAATTGATGCAGGCTGTAGATGAAAACTATGCGCAACCGTAAAACCGGAAATCACCGCAAAAAGTACAAACAGACTCTTCTTCAAAAGCGGGACATTTTTAACTGCATCATGTTCATTAAACTGCATCACCAGTGCCTTGGCTTCTTCTGTTGCATGCAGATTTTTACCAAACATAAACCAGATCACAATCATCGTTACCAACATAATCAACGGTGTAATTGGGGCTATATTTACCATGAAATCATAAAAAGAAAGCCCTGCTGCCGAACCAATCATAATATTAGGCGGATCACCGATCAGTGTTGCCGTGCCACCAATGTTTGAAGCAATAATTTGCGCAAAAAGAAATGGGTAGGGTTTAATGTTCAGGGCATCGGTAATCAACAGTGTCACAGGCGCAATCAGTAACACAGTCGTAACATTATCAAGAAACGCGGAAAACACAGCGGTTACAACCGAGAGAACCAATAAAATACCCCAGGGGTCCCCTTTCACCATTTTTGCTGATTTAATGGCGACAAACTGAAACATCCCTGTTTTCTGACTGATCGCCACAATCACCATCATACCAGTCAGCAGACCAATCGTATTAAAATCAATGCCGGCTACAGCTTGTTCCTGCGTGATCACACCACAGAGAATCATCATACCTGCGCCCAACAGGGAAAGAACCGCACGATTGAATTTTTCGGCCATAATGACGACATACACAATCAGCAAAAGCGATACTGCGACCCAGGTCGGATCCAGTCCAAAAATCACGTGGTTCACTGTTTCATGCATCAAACAACTCCTCATGCGTAAATTTTCCTAGGCAACGCAACACATCGCTACTGGCAATAATCCCAACCAGTTCATTTTCTTTGTTGGCAACCATCGCATACTCAAAACGGTCATGCGTAATCAACTCAGCGGTCACTGAAAGAAGCGATTCATTTTCATGCACGATGGTCGGATTTCTGTCCATCAATTCAGCCACTTCGACATTCAAAATCTGCTTATAATGTTTGCGAAGCAAGCCCATATCCGGTGCATATGGAATTGATTTCAAATAGCCTTTCACGATGTATTCAGGCACAAGTTTGGAAAGCAAATTGATCGTATTCAGCGCGCCAAGAATTTTGTTGTTTTCATCAACGATAGGAATCATTCGAAATGAATTTTCGTTAAGAATATCGATAATATCAGACACCTTCTGATCCTGACGACAACTAATCACATCTTTGGTCATTATCAATCCTGCATGCATCTTAACCTACCACCGATTTTAGTTTTTTACTCGGGTCGCATATGAGGAAACAATAAAACATCCCGAATCGAATGCTGTTCTGTTAACATCATAACCAGACGATCCACACCGATGCCAACGCCTGCAGTCGGTGCCATACCATATTCCAGTGCACGCAAATAATCTTCATCCACACCCGTCGCCTCAAGATCGCCAGCGGCCTTTGCCTGCGCCTGAGCCACAAAACGACCACGTTGATCATCCGGATCATTAAGCTCAGAGAATCCATTAGCAATTTCTTTGCCAGCAATGAAGAGTTCAAAACGATCTGTAACCGTTGAATCTTCATTATTTCGCCGTGCCAGTGGTGATACATCAACCGGGTAATGTGTTACAAATGTCGGTTGATTTAACTCACCCTCAACCAACTCTTCAAAGAGGGCTGTCAGATAATGGCCTGCCTTCCAGGTAATCAACGGTTTGAAATTTTCAATTTCCTGCAAACAAATGGTTGCCAGCAACGCCTTATCATTTGCATGTCCGCGCAAATCAGGGCGCTTCTCAAACACAGATTCATCCAGCCTGATACGTTTGAATGGCTGAGCAAGATCAACTTTAACACCATCCCACTCAACTTTGGAAACACTCAGACCATTCGCCACACCACGAATCAGTGATTCAGTGGTGTCCATCGCATCATTAAAATCTGCATAAGCCTGATAAAATTCCACCATCGTAAATTCAGGGTTGTGTGTTGCATCCAACCCCTCATTACGAAAGTTGCGATTGATTTCAAATACACGTTCAAAACCGCCCACTACAAGACGTTTCAAATAAAGCTCAGGTGCAATACGCAGGAACAAGTCCATGCCCAGTGCATTATGGTGGGTTACAAACGGACGCGCCGCAGCACCACCGGGCAGGGTCTGAAGCATCGGAGTTTCCACTTCCATAAAACCCTTATCTTCCAACCCCCGGCGAAGAAGCGACACCGCTTTTGATCGTGTGCGGAAGGTATCCCGCGACTCAGGCGTCACCATAAGGTCAACATATCTCTGACGATATCGCAGCTCTTTATCACTTAAACCATGCCACTTTTCAGGTAATGGGCGAAGACATTTTGAAATCAGCTCGATATGATTAAGTTTGATCGAAAGCTCGCCCGTTTTGGTTTGAAACAGAGTGCCTTCAGCCCCCACAATATCACCTAAATCCCATTTCTTGGTTGGATTGTAGATTTCAGCGCCACCCAGCGCATCACGGTTCAAAAACAGTTGAATCCGCCCTGCGCCATCCTGAATATGCATAAAACTGGACTTACCCATCACCCTGTGACCCATCAGACGTCCGGCCACACGAACGGACACCGCATCAGATTGCAGTTGTTCAGTCTCTACATCATCGTACTTTGCATGCAGCTCAGCTGATATCGCATCGGGTCGCCAGGTATTTGGATACGCTTCACCTGACTGACGAATCGCCGTCAGCTTCTCGCGGCGCACAGCAATTTGTTCAGGCGTACGATCCTGAGCAGGAGTTTCCGGGGTTTGTTCGCTCATTGAAGGGTCTTAATACAGATGAGTTACAGGCGACTGTTCACATCAAGATCACCAAAGAAAAAGGAAATCTCAATCGCAGCATTCTCTGCTGAGTCAGAGCCGTGCACCGCATTTGCATCGATGGAATCAGCATGGTCGGCACGGATGGTGCCCTCTTCAGCTTCTTTTGGATTGGTTGCACCCATCAGCTGGCGATTCAAATTGATGGCATTGCTGCCTTCCAAAACCATCGCCAGGGCAGGCCCTGAGCTCATAAATTCACACAGGTCTTTAAAAAATGGCCGCTCTTTGTGAACCGCGTAAAAACGGCCCGCCTGATCAGCGCTTAAATGAATCATACGGGTTGCTGTAACAGAAAGCCCATTCTCCTCAAAACGACGAATAATATCGCCAATTACGTTTTTCGCTACGGCATCAGGTTTGATAATGGAAAGTGTGCGTTGAATAGCCATGAAGTCCTCTTTTAACTTGGTTCGATCTATTCACCCTTGCGGTGAGGCGCGGGACTCTAGTAGAGGCACGTTCAACTTCCAAGAACTGAATAGCTCTGCACTTCAACCACCTTCTTTTTCACTTTCATATGCAACCCCAACGTGCCACCATGAAATTTCAACAAGAATCTGTACAACGTTATTTATACGCCTGTTTCTCTTATCTCCCGACCATCATCCATTATAACAACATTAACGTTTTTTAGAACTTTGCATGCTCGGTTCAAATAAAACAGCCTGATTTTTACCTCTGGCTTTGGCTACATACATGGCATCATCGGCATAACTGACCAACTCATCTGCTTTGGCAGCCAGTTTTGGAAAGCAGGCAATGCCGATACTGACACCCAAAGAATCAATGATTTGTTTATCCACATGATATGGCGCATTGACTGCAGAGATGATTTTACTTTCTGCAAAATTCAACGAATCAATACCAGCACCAGAGAGCAATATCGTGAATTCATCACCGCCCAAACGTGCCACACTCTCATGGCGACGAACCAAAGACTGTAATCTTTGTGCCACCTCTTTAAGCACAGCATCCCCGACTCTATGCCCATAGCTATCATTAATTGGTTTAAACCCGTCCAAATCCAGAAAACACAAATGCACCTCTGTTTTTTCCCGCACGGCACGCAGCAATTCAATCTTCAGACGATCAAAAAACAACTCGCGACCCAGAATGCCAGTTAATGAGTCAAGGTAATGCTGTGTCGTATCAAAGAGTATCAACTCAATGGTTTTAGATGTTTTTCCCTGCACGCTGGCAAACAATCCAACCCGTTTTTGTGCCAGTCCTCCCTGAATATGTTTGATCTGCCCTTCCTGCAACAAGCGTATTAACAAATCACGCCCACTCATCGATGTACGCAATTCACTCGAGCGCAAAATGGTTTCAAACAGATCCACCAGACGATGCCCTGACAGATCATCAAACGCTTCCAAAGCCTGATTGTTTTGAAAAAAAATCTCGGCTACGAACGGATCATCGCCCGACCAGCGTGCCGCCATCATCGCTACCGGTGCATCCTGCGCTTCAAATTGGAACGTCTCAGGCATATATATCCACATCTTTTTTTATAGCATAACCATAACAAACCTGCATCGTGACGATCTAACATCATCATACCAATGTCTTTTATATGGATAAACACCCTATAAAGATCACACTTCAATCATTTAATCATTATCCGCTGCAAAGCCAGCAACTCAGCAGCACCTTTTGACACCTTGGCGTTAACCTTGCTATGCTATTTTCTCACTGCTTTAGATCATAATCATAGTTGCACAACAAGGATAGAATGGATGAACATTTACACAAAACTGTTGCTTGCTTTTCTGCCGGCATCGCTTATCGCGATCAGTGTAAGTGGGTTTCTCCTTTTTACATCGGCAACACAAACAGTCACCCAACAGGTATTTGATCATCTCACACTCGTGGCCTCAATCCAGAAAAATCAAATCGAAAATATCATTGAGCAAAATCATGAACGCCTCTCCCTCATCACCAGCAGAACACAATTACGTCTAAGTCTGGTGAAGTTTTTACATAATCATAAAATCGCTCACCAAATAAAAATGAACCAGATTCTCACTGACGCTCAGGCTTCAATTGGCAGTTTTAAACGAATCTCTGTTTTATCGCCGGATGGCATGGTGCAAGCCTCCACCGATATTTCGATGATTGGAAAATCACATCCTGAGCAGGCAAAACTTTTTATCAGCCCTCATGAAAAAAGTTTTGCCACCTTTTCCCGTAATACACAGGGGCAATTGAGAATGACTTTATCAGGGCCTCTCTATCTGCAAAACAAGCTTATTGGTATCGTTGTCATTGCATCAGATGTTTCGAATATTCTTGCCATGGTCAGCGATTATTCAGGCATGGGAGCAACCGGTGAATCCTATCTCGTCACACGTGATGAACATGGCAACGCAATGTTTTTAACGCCGTTAAGGTTTGACCCTGATGCAGCATTAACACGAAAAATACCCAAAACCGAGACCACATCACCAGCCATTCAGGCATTATCGGACGAAAAAAGAGGCGTTACAACGGCAATAAACTACCATGGGAAAGTCGCTTTAAACGCAACCAAACATATTCAAAAGACAGCCTGGGGACTTGTATCCAGCATCGGACAATCCGAAGCTTTTGAACCCATCGAGGATCTGAAAATATTCCTGATAAGCGTACTTTTATCCACCTCACTTTTCATCGTAATCATTTCAATTTTTCTGGCACGCATGATTACCCGGCCCATCATTGCACTGACGCAAGCAACCAGTGAAGCAACTGAAGGTAATAATCTACCCAATAAAGTCGCTGTTTATTCCAATGATGAACTCGGCACATTAACCCACACATTTAACCGCATGGCAGACAGGTTGTTTGAGATGAACCACTCGCTGAAAAAGAAGGTGGAAGAACTCAATATTGAGATCTCCGAACGCCAACAGGTAGAAGAGCAGTTTCGTCAGGCCCAAAAGATGGAGGCGCTGGGCACGCTGGTCGGTGGCCTCGCCCATGATTTTAACAATATTCTTGCCGGTATCATGGGTAATATTTATCTCATTAGAAAATATGTGAACGATGATAAAGCGTTAAAACATCTCGACCACACTCAGATATTAAGCCAGCGCGGTGCTGATCTGATCAAACAACTACTGGCCTTCGCGCGAAAAGGCAGCGTCAACACTTCCGTTTTTTTAGCATGCGAATTCATGCGCGAAACCTTAAAACTGGCGCAGGTTGGCATACCGAAAAACATACACCTTGAATGCCACACTAAAAACGAAGAACTGATGCTCTGCTGTGATATATCACAATTGCAACAGGCTGTGCTGAATATTCTGAATAACGCCCGTGATGCTGTTGAAGGTGTTAGCGCACCACAAATTGACATTTCACTGAGCACCTTTGAAGCAGATGAAAATTTTCATCAGAAACACCCAAATCTTGAAACATCTTCACTTGCCCGTATAAGTCTACATGATAACGGGGTTGGCATTGAACATGAGCATATCAATAAAATTTTCGAACCTTTTTTCACAACCAAAAGTATTGATAAAGGAACAGGTCTTGGGCTGGCCATGGTATACGGTTGCATCACCCGCTTTGGCGGCGCAATTGAAGTGGAAAGCGAAAAAGGCGTAGGAACCACCTTTCATCTCTACATTCCACTAAGCAGTGAAACTTCAGAAACAACTAATCGAACCCACAACATCATGGAAGCGCCCGATCTGGGCGGCAAAGTCATTCTCATCGCTGATGATGAAGCCATACTACGAGAAGCCACAAGCAAAACATTCACAGATTTTGGTTGCAGCGTATTGCAAGCTGAAGATGGCCTAAAGGCAATCGCTACTTTTTCGGCAGCAGTTGACACCATTGATGTCGTCATACTGGACATGGCAATGCCTCAATGTAATGGCTCGGAGGCTGCAAAACAGATTCGTGCGCTGCGGGATGACATTCCGATTATTTTCATCACCGGTTATACAGATGATATGCAAGACGATGTGACAAAAATGCCCAATACATTTTTATTTTCTAAACCTTTCCAGATCGAAGCATTGATACGCACAGTTGCACAGCTCACGTCCCACTGATGATTTATAGTGTTATAAATATCACCTACAGCAAAAAAACGAACCTCTACCTCGCCCACTGAATTGTCGCCAAAAACCAAAATTTTGATGTTGTAAGCAGAGGAAAAATCAGTCCTTTGCATGCATCATTCTGATAAACTTTTCATGGTCTGCTCGGATATTTTTTTCAAAACACGTTTAACCAAGAAGTCCCTCTAAAGTCTTAAATTATATAACAAACAGGTGCTCAACAAATGACAAGTTGCAACAAACACACTAACCTTGATAGATATGAATATTAGAGCAAAACTTATCGGAGGATTTACAGCAGCAGGCCTCATCATTTTTTCGGTGGATATCTACATGACCACTAAAATTGAAACAACAACGATTGAATCTATGGAATTCCATGGTCAATCACTTCAGCAAGTTCAGAGCATCTCATCTGAGACATTTGAAGCCATTCAGGAGAGTTTAGCCTATTTAATCTCAGGTGACTCAACCGAAAAAGATGAATTTCAAGCCTGGTTTAACAATTTTCAAACACGTGCAGCCCTCTTCCAGCAAACCGCATTCACAAAACATAGCGATGAAGTATTGGAGAAAAACCTCTTTACCAAACTCATTTCACAACAAAAAAAGCTAGCCCAGCAGGCCGAAGTGTTATTCACGCAAAAAGAAATGTCCCAGCCTTTAAATCAACAGCTTTTTACACAATATGAAATGACCATCGATGAGCTTGCATCCACATTCAAAACACTCACCGAAATCGAACAAAATGAACTCAAATATGCTGAAAACAGAACGTCTGATCTCCTTAAACAATCAAAAATAAGTCTTTATATTCTTACCACACTCGCACTTTTCCTACTCGGTCTCCTAGCCTATTTCATCTCAACAAGAATTACTTCACCCTTGAAAAAAATGGCTCAGGCTATCACAGCCTATGGCAAAGGAGATGAAACACCGTGGCCTGTCTATTTATTAAAGGATGAAGTTTCTGAACTTGGAAATGCATTTGGGAATATGATTAAAAACCTGAATATTGCTCACAAGCAGAAAGAAAAACTCATCCAAGAGCTTCAAAGCACCCTCGCACAAGTAAAACAGTTGCAAGGCATTATTCCCATCTGTGCATACTGCAAAAAAATTCGCGATGATCAGGGTTCCTGGAGCCAGTTAGAAGTATACATCAATCAACACTCTGAAGCAGACTTCTCCCACGGCATATGCCCTGAGTGCAAAGACTCACATTTTCAAAATAAAAGCTAAGGATGCTCTGAAAAAGCCAGAGTATCCGTGCGGGCCACCCATGGTCTTCGAAAAACTACATAGACGTATGTTTTTCAGAATGCCCCTAAGAAAACAACCCTTAACAAATTAACAAGCGATTGAGAGGGCACATACATCAGTCAGCACAAAAATAGAATTATTGTAAGTTTATAGAAAAATACATTAAATTGACTAAATTCTATATTATTTAACAACTTTTTTTAAAAAATAAGCCAAAAACACTCTAAAATATTGCTGTTTAGTGATTTATTTTTTCAAAACTATTCATCATATTGAAATCAATCTGCGGCACTAACAATACCACCGCCAAGCAGTTCACTGCCGCTGTAAAAAGCGGCCACCTGACCCGGCGCTGTCGGTTTCTGTGGTGTATCAAACACCAAATGCACACCCTCGCGCATCTCCAACTCACAAGCCGCTGGCTTCATCTGGTAACGTACTTTCACTTCGACCTTTTCGCCCTTCTCCGGCAAACGAATCCATGTGAGATCCTGCACATCCACCTGACTGATCATTGCATCTTCAGGCGGCGCAACCGTGACCCGAGCCAATGTTCCATCCAGCCCCACCACATGCCATGGCCCGCCCGGCAGCCCCAAACCTTTGCGCTGACCCAACGTAAAATGGGCAATGCCCTGATGTTTGCCCAATACATTGCCATCGGCATCAACAATATCACCTTCACGAAAGCCTGCCGTAGCACCCTCACGCTTGAGAAACACAATGCGATCACCTTCCGGGATAAAACAGATATCCTGACTCTCGTGTTTATCCGCTGTTGGCAGATTATAATACACCGCCAGTTTGCGTGTATCCTCTTTCTCAAGATGACCGACAGGAAACAAAATGCGTGAAATCTGTTCACGCCCTGTGGTTGCCAGAAAATAGGTCTGATCTTTTTTTGCATCATCACCTTTAAAGATATGCACACCATCTTCCGCATCTTTTCGCTGCACATAATGGCCTGTTGCCACATATTCGGCTTCCAACTGATCCGCCACATCCAACAACGCACCAAACTTCACAAACCGGTTGCAACGTTCACACGGGTTCGGCGTACGTCCTGTTTCATAATCATGCACAAACGGATCAATCACATCACGGCGAAAACTCTCACGCATATCCATGCTATAAAATGGAATATCGATCAGATCAGCCACACGCCGTGCATCATAAGAATCTTCCAGCGCACAACAGGTACCATGGCTTTTGCTATCATCACGTGTGTAATCCCAAACATTGAGAAACACACCAATAACATCCGCACCGGCTTCTTTAAGCAGCACCGCCATCACCGATGAATCCACCCCGCCACTCATGGCAGCAATCACACGCACACCTTTTAAGTATGAAAGATCGGGAATTAGCTTTTGAATTTCATTCGACATCGGCAAAGCCTATCGCTCCCGCCAAAGAACAATCAAGAACAATCAAGAACAATCAGGGAACGGACAGTTCAAAATTCACATTCCCAAGCGCAACACCATTGATTAACAACGCAATAACATGTTCGCCTGAGTAATACTTTCGGGTTGTAATCTGCTTGAATGCATGTGCTTTACGCACTTCAACAGATGCGTTTGGCTGTAATATAAGGGTCTTGAGTTTAAACACCTTGGCCGTAAGTTGTCCGCTTTTTTTCCTGTGATGAACCGCATAATCCAGCACGATCTTTTGAACATCGGGTGATGTTGATTGCAGCACAATATCAAACACCGCACTTTCACCCAGACCAATCACATCATCTTGTAATACAAACGATTGCAGGGTCACTTTCGGATTGGATGTAAAACCAAGCAGTGCAAACACATCAGGATGCCCGGCTTTCACCAGGCTGCGCGTGGCATGGCGAACCAGCCATTGTCTCTCTTTATGCTCTGGAATCTCTGTACCCGACGATTTGAGCCACTTCTGGCATATCGCAATCACCAGATCAGGATGATCTTTTGAAATATCATTCAGGTTATTTGCCACCGATCTCCGCACGTATTCACTCGCATCGTCTTTTAAAGATTCAAGCAGTGGCAACACAGGTGCAGGGTCAGCAATAAAGTGAGGCAATTGTTGTCCCCAGGGTAATCTTGGGCGCGTCCCTTCTGAAGCAAGGCGGCGAACATGTTCATCCGGATCACAGCACCACTGTTCGAGATGCTCAAATGTCATGGCCGGATGTCGTTCAATGAACGGTCGAATGGCAAACTCTGAAGAAAAAAGTGATGTCAGATGTTTTAAAACATTAAGTGACGTTGCCGGATGATCCAAACCATGCACACCCACATAATCAGTCACCGGCCAGGCGGCAAACCAGCGCAACGGATCATTTTCATCACCATAATCCCAATGTGTTTTCATCTTCATCAGCAGGGCCGCAGTCGCTTCAAAATCATCAGGAAAATATTGATGCAACACTGCAATGAGATGATGAACACGCGCTTTAAGTTCCAGTGTTCCAATGCCATTCAAAGCATCTTTACGAAATTTCTTAACGGGGAAGTCTTGAACACTCCGTGCAAGCGCAGCAATAATACGTTCAACCGCATCTTCACCAAGACCATCTTTCATTAATCGTTGCTCAGTCATGTGGCAAAGCTACTCATGTAAGGCTTCATCTGCACCTGTCTCAGGATTCGACTGTTAATATTTAACCAAACACAATGCACTACTGTTTTAACAAACTCGCAATAAAAAAACCATCGTGATGCTCTGTTGGAAAAATCCGCTGGCTTGATTGCAGTTCAGGAAATTCTTCCACAACCTGCTCATTCTCCTCCGGGTGAA
The DNA here is from genome assembly GCA_021772895.1 of Mariprofundaceae bacterium. GTDB lineage: Bacteria > Pseudomonadota > Zetaproteobacteria > Mariprofundales > Mariprofundaceae > WSZY01. The sequence continues at coordinate 72,443 of JAJFLC010000002.1, forward strand.
TGGAGCAAACAGCATAGACAAGCTGACCCCCCGGCTTCAATACACGCAGTGCTTCTGAAATCATCTTCTTCTGCAAGCTTGAATGGCGCACCACAGTATCTTTGTCATGCAAAAATTTTGCATCAGGATGCCGACGAATCACTCCCGATGCCGTACACGGTGCATCAAGCAGGATCGCATCAATCGAGTAGTCCGGTATTTCCAGCGCTGTTGCATCGCCCTGGAGCACCGTCACGTTAGCAGCCTTCACACGTTCGAGGTTTTCCTGCAAACGGGGAATGCGCTTCTCACTCAATTCAACAGCAATCACTTCGGCTTTTGGATATTTGCGTGCAAGTAAAGCACTTTTACCGCCGGGGGCAGCACAAATATCGAGTATCTTATCCCCTGCTTTCACCTGTAATGTCAGCACGGCTTTTTGTGCCGCCTGATCCATCACCTGAAATTCTCCGGCCTCAAATCCGGGAAGGGATGTTACCGACGTTCCTGATGGCACTATCACCGCATGGGGTGACAACTCACCCTTCACAGCCTGCGAGTCGATTTTATCAACGCAGGATTCATCAAATTGAGCATCAAACTTTGCCATCCAGACATCACGATCAGCAAACACGGCAAGCGACAACTCAGGCTTCTTTTGATTCGCCTCTGAGATTGCCTGAACCCCATCAACACCAAACGCATCACGCCAGGATGAATAGATCCACCGGGGCAATTCAGCACGTTGATAAGGTTTCAATTTGGACGCGGCTTCAGCATTGGCAACTTTTCTCAAAATCGCATTCACCATACCTGAAGCTTTCGGATCGCGCGGTTTAACGGCATCTACCGTCTCACTCACAGCAGCATGAACCGGCACCCGCATATAACGAATCTGATAGACACCAACAAACAGAGAAAGGCGCGAAAATTCACCCGGTTTTTGTTTCAAATAACGCGAAAAATCAGCTTCCAGAGAGAAATAATGCCGAAGTACACCATAAACCATCTCATGCAAAAGATGACGATCCCGGGATTCTTCAATCACTTCAACCATCAAATGATTGAGAACATCATCAGCCTTTCGATGTTTGTTCAGAACATGATCAAGCGCATCAATCGCAAGCATGCGGATATTCAAGATACCTCACGACCTGCAAGAAGATCACCTTTTTTCAACTGTGCACCACGAAGAAAAGCATCCGCACCCATCACCTGCTTACCTTCCGGCTGCACTTCCAGCATGCGGTAAACTGAACCGCTCCCGGAAGCAGCATCACCACAGGCAATATCCAGATGTGTATCATCGGCCACAGTTCCAGCCACGAAGTTGGCTGAACCATGTACAACTTCACCCCGTACAATTTTCAACCATTTACCACGAAACATCGTCCTTGCTCCCGGTTTGGGAGAAAAACAACGCACGGTGCGGTCAATCAACTCAGCCGACTGCGACCAGTCAATCACTCTCTCATCACTGCTGAGCTTTTTTGCATAGGTGGTTTGAGATGCATCCTGAGATACCGGGGCCAACGCCCCGGAAACAATACCCGCCAATGAATCAACCAACAGCTTTGCCCCCATATCGGCAAGCGAAAACCAGAGTTCAGCACCTGTTGTTTGCTTCGTGATGGGCAATCTGGATTCAGCATAGACACCACCGGTATCAAGCCCTTCTTCCATCTGCATGATTCCCACACCTGTTTCAGCATCACCTGCCAACAATGCACGTTCAATCGGTGCAGCGCCTCTCCACCGGGGAAGCAGCGATGCATGTACATTGATCGGTGCTACAGCAGGTGCATCCAGCCATGATTTAGGTAAAATCATACCAAACGCGACCACCACCAGAACATCGGCCTTTTTAGCTTGCATCCACACAAGTGCTTCCTGATTATTTTTCAACGATTCAGGTGTAATCACATCAATACCGGCAGCCAGTGCAGCTTTCTTAACCGGGGATGGTGTCAGTTTCATACCACGTCCCGCCTTGCGATCCGGCTGAGACACAACACCCACAACGTCGATGCCTTCAGCATCCAGCAATGCACGCAAACAACCCACCGAAAAAGCAGGTGTTCCAGCAAAGACAACGCGAATAGAAGATTTCACTTTTTAACCATTTTCAATCGAAACTTTAAGAATTTTCAATTTTTTTACGTTTTTTCAGCTTCTTTTTGATCATATTTTGCTTCAGGCGAGACAGTTTATCGATAAAAAGTATGCCATCGAGGTGATCAAATTCATGTTGCAATGCGACAGCCTGAAAGCCCTCAAAATCCGCTTCATGGGTCTCACCTTCCGTATCCTGCCAGCGCAGACGGACAGCCGCAGGGCGTTCAACATCCTCATACACCTCAGGCACCGAAAGGCAGCCTTCTTCCCAACTAACCAATGTATCAACTTTCCATGTGAACTCAGGATTGATCCAAACCTTCAAATTGCGTGCAGCAACAGGTTCGCCACCTTTTTCATGACGCACCTCATCGCTGCGCCAGTCCGTATCGGTGATGGCAATGCGCAACGGCACACCCACCTGAGTCGCCGCAAGGCCAACGCCCGGCGCATCGTACATCGTATCAGCCATATCCTGAATCAAAGTATTCACTTCATCCGTAAGCGGAAATGTGACCCGTTTAGCTACCTCACGCAGCTTATCATCCGGGTATATTAAAATCTCTCGAATCGCCATGAGGCGCACCCTATCTGATGGTATGCGCGCATGTCAGCACTGTTTGTATGCTTTTTTAACAAAGCTTCATCTCTCACAGTGGAATTTTCACACCCGTGATGCAGATCTTCCGCATTGTTGCCAATCTCAGGCAACCTAAACTGTTGATGTAAAGGGAGCCCTTCCCAAAGGAGAATTGTTATGAAAAACGTCTTCATGATTGCGGTGCTACTAAGTTCAGCACTCTTCGTTTCATCCATCAGCACCCATGCCGCATCGTATCAGGATCAAGCCATGATCACCGGTGCCATCGTCGGTGGTGCCAGCGGAGCCATCATCGGTTCAAACCATCACCAGGCCGTAGAAGGTGCTGTTTTTGGTGCAGTACTCGGAACCGTTGCCGGTGCCATCATCGGTAACCAGCGTCAACCTGCTGTGGCCTATCATCATCCACGGCCTCAACGTAGCCATGTTATAAACAAACATAGACACCGGGCGCACAAAGCGAACCACAATCGCTACAATCATCATAAACATGACTATCAAAGCCACCATCATAAAGCTAAACACGATTTGCATCATCGCCATGATCGTTACATCGCTCAAGGTTATGGTCACCGGAATGAAAATCGCTGGCGTGATTCCCGTACAGCAAAACGCCATGCATACCGTGATGGTCAACGTAATCATGAAAAACGCCGCTATGAGCGTCATGAACGCAGGAATCACAGAGATCATGACGATTCCTGATACCGATATTTTTTTCTGGTATATACAACCAGGGACGTTCTGAAAAAGCTAGAATACCCGTGCAGGCCATGGATGGCCTGCCAAAATCATGCACGCTAAGTGTTTGTCTTTGCGTGCTGAAAAACTACATAGACGTAGTTTTTCAGAATATCATTAGCTATAAAAGCCCACCGGTTTTCCGGTGGGCCTTAACGTTAATCATCAATGATATCAGTCAAATTGATTGATCATTTAGCGATCATCCATCCATGAATTAATCAGCGTTGGGATCGCTCGAATCAATTTCAAGTTTATAACCGCTCTGCTCACTTCCTTCGCCGGACGCAAGAATCTGATCAATGCCACTTGCATCATCTTCTGAAGTTTCAAGTTTATCCATTTTCATCAGCAAACGAAGGTTGTTTGGAGAGTCTGAGTTCCGCAAAGCTTCCACCTCTGCAATACGTCCATCCTTCCATAGCTGCAACAGAGCCTGATCGAATGTCACCATGCCATACTGCGAACCACCTTCCATCGTCTCTTTAATGGCACCAATATCACCTTTCAAAATAAGATCAGAAACGCGCGGTGTATTCACCAAAACCTCAATCGCAACAGCCCGTTTACCATCCACAGTTTTGACCAGCCGCTGTGACAGAATCGCTTTCAGATTCATCGCCAGGTTCATATAAATCTGTTGATGCTGCTCCTCAGGAAAAAAATTCAGAATGCGTTCGATAGCCTGATTGGCATTGTTTGCATGCAGTGTTGCCATCGCCAGATGTCCTGTCTCAGCAAAGGCAATCGAATGTTCCATCGTATCCCGTTCTCGAATCTCCCCCAGCAAAATGACATCCGGTGCCTGACGCAGTGTATTTTTCAAGGCAGACTGAAATGAAATGGTATCCGTGCCGACTTCGCGCTGTGTTACAAAACATTTTTTATGTTTATGCATATATTCAATCGGATCTTCGATGGTAATAATGTGTCCAGCCTGATTGCTGTTTCGCCAATCAACCATCGCTGCCAGAGAGGTGGATTTACCCGAGCCTGTGCCACCCACCATCAACACCAGACCACGCGCTGTCATCGAAATCTCTTTGAAGACATCCGGGAGTTTCAAATCATCGATACTTGCGATTTCTGTGGTAATTTGTCTGATCACAAGGCCAACGGAGCCCCGTTGCCGATAAATATTCACACGGAACCGGCCCAAACCCGGGTAAGCAGCAGACACATTCATCTCCATATCTTCAGAGAATGCGGCTTTTTGTTTCTCTGTCATGAGCGCCCCGGCCAGTTTCTCCGTATTGATCGGTGTCAAATCTTCATCGCCAAGCCTGCGGAGCACGCCATTGATCCGATAACCCGGTGGTGCGCCTACGGTCAGATAAAGATCGGATGCGTCTTTCTCTACCATCACCTTAAGCAACTTTCGAATTGAAAACTTCTCTTCAGGCTCCATAGCAGACTCCTTTTTCATACTTTTTGATCCAAGATCAGGCATCACATTGAGGTCACACAGAAATTGTTAAACGCTACAGCCCCAATCAAAATCAATAAGTAAATAAGCGATAAGCAATATTGATGCCTTCTTTTTTCAGTTTGGAAAACAGTGCTAAATATTTTGCTGCAATCGCCGATAAATTAAACTGTAACAAGCTGATGATCAGCGATTTTCCAGCTAAGGATGGTGCAGTTATGATTGAATATTTATTAAACGTCGAAATGGATCTTTACGGCCCCTACCATTCGGAAGAGCTGGCACGTCATGCTCAATACATCTTCACGGCAAAACACCCGGACATGAAAGGCTACTGCTCAATTTCCCCTATCAACCCAAACTCAGCTTGCATCGCCCTGATTGACCCGAAGCTTTTACATTAAGTCATACATGCTTTCAGCGATCAGGTGTGTCATGGATACGTAACTGAAAGTAACGGTTTACTCACATTTCAATGAGTTTTCTTAGCAATCAACACCTGATTTCTGCCATTCTTTTTGGCTTTATAGAGTGCTTGATCCGCCTCATGATTAAGGCTTATGATTCTGTCAAACTCAGGGCATGAAGCGATCCCACAACTAAACGTACAGTGAAAAGGCCCATCATCACTGGAATGACCGATTTCACTGAAGGTAACCCGCAACGTATCCAGAACAATTTTTGCCATTTCCGCATCTGTGTTGGGCAGGACCAGTACAAATTCTTCACCGCCATAACGGCCTATGATATCGTACTGACGCAAACGTTGTTTAAGCATATTGGCAAGGCTTTTCAGCACCCGGTCTCCAGCAGGATGTCCATAGGTATCATTCACATGTTTGAAATGATCAATATCCAGCATGACAAAAGAAAGTGGTGATCTCTCACGTATGGCACGGGAAAGCTCCACTGCCAGCCTCTCCTTACTCTTGCTATGGGTAAGCAGACCAGTCAACCCATCCGTCTCTGCCAGCTTGCGAATCATTCGACCGCGCTGCACCCGGCTGGAAACAGCCGAAATGAGATGCCATGGTTCAATCGGCTTGGATAAAAAATCGTCTCCACCCAGGCTCATTGCACCCATCTGTTTTTCCCGATTTTGTTCAGTCGATAAAAAAACAATCGGGATACTGACATAAGCATCCATCTGCCGGATAACCTTGCTCAACTCAAACCCGTCACAATCAGGCATGTACAGATCCATCAGAATAATATCCGGTGAAAAATCAGCAAGTGTATGAAGTAATTCCAGTGGATCATTCACTTCACATGTTTCCATGCCTGCCTGTTGCAAATGCAACGCTGCAAACGCGGATTGCTCTTCTGAATCATCAACAATGACCACCTTGTATGCATCTTCCTCACCATGATTATTAAGCCCGTTAAGAACATCAATCAGTTGTTCCACCAAAACAGGTTTAGGGAAAAAAGCCAAACCATTGGCTCGCACAGCTTTCAGACGGGTCAACACATCATGTTTGTTGGTTATGAAAATACTTTGCAGTGGATGTTTACGCGTTGCATTGATGTCAGCGATATGCTCAATACCCGTTTTTTTACCTTCCCCAAACATAACATCCATAATCACAACTGCAGGGGTTTGGCGTTCTATGGCCTTGTCGAACTGATTAAGATCAGAAAATGCTTCAACATCATAACCAAATGCCTGAATTTGAGCTTTTGTAGTCTTTAGAAGATCAACGTCATCGTCCACCAAGTAAATTATATGCTCCGACATTTCAGCCATCAATGATGCCGCATCAGCGGTTTGTGATGCTTCTGTATCAGAGGATGCTTTAAATGTTTTTTCCCGAGCGATTTTTTTCAGCTTAACAAGAAAAACATCCACTTGATCCACAGTCGTTTTTGTCCACGTAAAATGATCTTCAGCCAACTTGGCCTGTAAGATAAGTTCTATCTCTCTGGCCAGCCTGCCGACTTCCTCAAACCCATAAGTTGCAGCGGTGCCAGCCAATGTATGGGCCTGCCGGTGTAAAAGATGAAATGTGCGCCCATCTTCAGGAGCGGCTTTTAAACGTTCCCAGCTTTGATGAATCTCCTCGACTTTACTTGAGATTTTTTTGGCAAAGCCATCCCTTAACGCAGCAAGTGCTTGTTGAAATGCCACAAATGTTTTTTGATTGTCAGGTTTATCCGCCATGCCTGTCATGTTAATTTTGAAGCCGTTCCCATATTTCCTGAACCTGAGCAGCCAGTGTCATAGGATCAAAAGGTTTGGCAATCACATCAACAGCGCCCATGTCCAGGTAACGCTGAGTTTCATTGGATTGTACCTTGGCAGTCATAAACACAGCCGGCACTGTTTTATAAGCTTCCATCTCACGCACTTTCTCCAATGCGGTCGGCCCATCCATATCGGGCATCATCACATCAAAAAGCAGCAACTGTGGCTCAAATGCCTCAATTTCATTCAGCACCACCAGCCCTGAACTACAGATTTTTAACGTGTAGCCACCCACGGTTTCCAGTGCAAGTGATGCCACCTGCTGAATGTCAATTTCATCTTCAGCATAAAGAATGCGCTCCAGTGCCTGCATATTTATCACTCCCATCCTTTCATCGTTAGAACAGTATTTTTCTTTTGTTTATCGCCAACTTAATCTGTTGCATGAGTTTTTCATTGTCCGTCTTTGACTTAATCAAAACACCTTTCACCTGTCTGGCAACATCAGCGCTAACATCTTGCGCTGAAAAAATAATCACCGGAACATGACGTTTCGAAAGGCTGAGCATCGGCAGCAGATCAAGACCCGATCCATCCGGAAGGCCGATATCAAGCAAGACAAGATCAAAGGCCTCATTCGTCACAAACTGGATCGCCTTCGCTAATGTACGGGCATGCACCACCTGACATTCATCACTCAGTAACGAATCAACAAACGTGGCGATGTCCGGGTCATCCTCCACATGCAGGACACGACCGTTTTGGAGAGCCGTATGGCGTATACCTGAACGAATAGAAGTCAACAATCTGTTTTCATCAATGGGTTTTTCGATCCAGTCCACCATGCTGAATGCATCACCTTCAACTTCCAAACGGCCTTCATTCGCCTTGGCCGATACAACGATGACCGGCAAATCTTTTGTCGCCTCATAGTTACGCAATTCACGCAACAATGTGAGCCCGCTACCGCCGGGAATCATCAAATCCAGCGTCATTGCGCTGTATTGATGTGTCTGTATTTTCTGCATGGCTTCCTGATAATTAAATGCCTGATCGAAACAATAACCTTCCTTTTCCAACATCATACAGAGAAGCTTGGACACATCGACATCATCCTCAACAACCAGTAACAGCGGCTTATTTGTAGCTTCATGACCATCCACATCATCTCTATCAACAGACTGTTCAAACCCGAGTGCTTCATGCCATAACGGCAGATCAACATAAAAGGTTGTTCCCTTGCCTTCATGGCTTTCGAAATCAATATTACCACCATGCTCCATAACAATCGCTTTGGTGATACTCAGACCAAGACCTGTCCCCCCTTTCTGGCGGGTATCCGAGCTGTCTGCCTGAGAAAATTTGCTGAATATTTTAGCTTTAAACGCCTCCGGTATGCCTTTGCCATGATCATGCACGGAGATACGAACCCGTTCTTCTGTCACTTCAATTGAAATATCCACCTGATCATGGCCCGGAGAATATTTAGCTGCGTTGGAAAGCAGGTTGGACATCACCTGTGCAATACGCTTTTCATCAATATTAACCATCACCTCAGCGTCAGAGCCTACATGAAGTTTAAAATTGACTTGAAGCTCATCGCCATATCCCTTATTCGATTCAACGGCTTGCTGAATAACGGGGATTAAATCCATCACACAGTAATCAAACTCCATCTTACCGGCTGAAATTTTTTCAATATCCAGAATATCATTGATCAGATGAATCAGGCGTTCACTGTTATTATTGGCAATGGTAAGCAAGGCATGCGTTTTTGCAGGCAACTCACCGGTTACACCACCCAAAATAAGCCCCAGAGAGCCTCGAATCGATGTTAAAGGCGTTCGCAGTTCATGGCTGACAGTAGAAATGAACTCCTTCTGCATCTGCTCGGTGTGTTTCCGCTCAGTAATGTCGCGAGTAATGCCAACAAAATGTCGAACGTTATCGATAATCACTTCACTGACCGCCAATTCCATCGGAAAGGTCGTGCCATCCTTACGCTGGCCGGTCACCTCGCGCCCAATACCTATCACCTTTTTCTCACCCGTCCTGATATGGTGATCAAGATAACCGTCATGTTCGCTATGATAAGGCTCAGGCATCAATACCTTCACATTCTGTCCAATCACTTCATCATTGCTGTAACCAAAAATTCTCCTTGCCGCCGGATTAAATGATTCAATCCTGCCACGCTCACCAATCGTAATAATGCCATCTACAACATTATCAATCACGGCAGCGAGCTGTTTTTTTTCATCCACAATTTGTTGTTCAAAAACCTTACGTTCAGTGATATCGCGCGTGATGCCAACAAAATGACGGGCGGTATCAATAATCACTTCACTGACCGCCAATTCCATCGGAAAGGTCGTGCCATCCTTACGCTGGCCGGTCACCTCGCGCCCAATACCTATCACCTTTTTCTCACCCGTCCTGATATGGTGATCAAGGTAACCATCATGTTCGCTGTGATAAGGCTCAGGCATCAACATCTTCACATTCTGGCCGATCACTTCATCATTGCTGTATCCAAAAATTTTCCTTGCTGCCGAATTGAATGATTCAATGATGCCACGCTCACCAATCGTGATAATGCCATCTACAACATTATCAATCACGGCAGAGAGTCGTTTGGTCTGCGATTCAACCTCATTCTTCAATTGTTCGGTGGCATCCTCCTGATACGCGGCAAAGGCATTGATCCCCGTATACAGGGTAAAAAATTCATCTTTTGCAGATGCTTCATCAACGCGCACAGTTAAATCCCCATCCTTTAACCGCCTGCACGCTGCCGCCATAATCACCACAGGCATCAGTATTTTCTTTGATATAAACCAGAGAATAAATATCAGTGAGAGCAGACCGATGAGCAGACTGATAAACAGCATTTTATTGAGTGCCGTGGCAACATCTGCAAACACAACATGCTCAGGAACATGCAGGGTCAACAGCCAGTAACGGCTACGATCCAGCGGTGAAATGTATATTTTCTGAAATCCATTCAACTCTTTATCGTCGGTATCACGCCTCATAAACTGATCCTGACGGGTGGCGATTTCAGCCAACTCCGGTTCAACATCCTGAAATCTGTAATCAAGCCCCCGCTCCAATCCGAATACCTTGGAGGCATCAGCATGTTTGATGTAATAACCCTTCTCATCAACAATATTGCGCTGCACACCATTGCTTTCGGATGAAAAACCACCGAACAGTTTCTCTGTTGAAAGGTCGATCACAATCAGACCTGCCGACTGCTTATCACGGTTGTGAACGGGAACCGCCAATCTTAATACCGGCACATGCGATTCCTGAATCATTCCACGCTCATGATTCAGCGTGACATCGGAATAGTAGGCTTCGCCGACCTGTCGCTTGAGTGTTTCTCTCACATATAATGAGTCAGATTTATTTTGTAACTCAGCTTCAGGCACATTGGATACATTGCCATCTGTATTTGTCTGAACCCTGACCAGCTCATCACCACCTGCGCCAATATACCTGATCTGGAGATATTCAGGATGATTATCCAAAAAAGCCGTAAAAATTATTATCAGACGCTGCCGCCAGGTCTGTAGTGAATCCTCACTTTCAGGATCGATATTATCATGGGCAAGTGCACGAAGAATGGCCTGAATAGGCGGGACATCATGCAGCGTCATCAGGTTTCTATGATGATTATCCAAAGCGCCTTCAATCTCATGTTTGAACAAAGTAAATTTACTTTCCTCAAGTTCGATAACTTTACGTTCAGCAACCGTTTTTGATTGTTCGTAACTGATAAGGCTTGTGATCGCCAACGCTAGAAATATCACCCCCGTTAAAACCAGTGTGGCTTTCCCCCGAAGTCCCAGTTTATAACCTTTATCCTTCATACACCTTCCCTTCCAAAACCTTTCGGATTGATTCAGGCAATTATCATTATCGAATATTCATCGTAACAGCGTTGCATCAGCCTTATTCATATTAATCTTAAAAAAAGCAATCAGCATGCCAAAAGCCAAATTGAGTATAGCAGGAAAATATTTACCATGAATCAACCTGTAATCGACTCAGACAAATCAAGCCCAATTTTCATCTCTGCTTTTTTTTGCTATAATGATAAAAGTTCGGGTAAAAAAAGGGATAACAGAAACTTATGGATATACGCACTACGTCCACCGTATTTCTGGTGGATGACGATGAAGACCTTCGCAACGTTGTTGCCTTCCACCTCAAAAACGCAGGGATTCATGTGCAGCAATATGCGGCTGCTAACGAATTTCTGACTGGTTTCGAGCCTGATCAACCGGGTTGTCTGCTGCTCGATATTTACATGTCCGGCATGAGCGGTCTGGAATTACAAAAAAAACTTAATCAACAACATATTCAAATACCGATCATTATTATGACTTCCCAAGGTGATGTGCCTACGGCGGTTCAGGCAATGAAAGCCGGAGCCATTGATTATATCGAAAAACCACTGGACAAAGATATATTGCTGGAACGGGTACACGAATGCCTGATTCTCGATTCCAGCCACCGTGACAAAACAGCACGCCTATCCCGATACAGTCATTGCCTGAGCGGGCTAACCCGGCGTGAATATGAAGTCATGGAACTCATGGTTGCAGGCAAGATGAATAAGGTCATCGCGGCAGAACTAAAAATCAGCCAACGTACAGTCGAAGATCACCGAGCCAGCATCATGGACAAACTAAAAGCCAAATCCATTGCCGATGTGGTTCGTATTTATCTGCTCAGCCAATATTAACCATGCCTCTTTGTTTGATTATTTTCTTCTTGTTTCCCGGCTTCGAATGCATGCACCACCACAGGCTCACTGTATCTCATTGCTGATACATCCATCACGTTTTTAAGCTCACCCATATTCAACGATCTGAAACATTCATATCGTTTCAGTTCAATCTCAAACCTCGCATCCGTATTATCCCGGATTTCACCAAAATTATTATGATGTAATATGAACCCCATAGATGTGGATGTATGGGGTATGAAATGAGAAAGGACCTGAACAATGCAATAGCTTCTGATTTTGGACACAAAGTTGAAGTCATGGCAAATCTCGCCAGTGCTCTGGAAGAGAGTGAACACAAACATGATGAAATTCAACGCATTGCAAAACTGGGCCATTGGACACTTGATATCGTCAATAAAGATCTGCAACCATCGGATGAGACGCTCCGCATCTTTGGTTTAGAGAGCGAGATTTTCCAGCCATCCTATAAAACCTTTCTTAATGTCATCCACCCTGATGATCGTGAACGCGTGGATAAAGCCTACTCTGACTCTCTCAAAAACAGGACCCTCTATGAAGTTGAACATCGGCTGTTAATGCCTGATGGCGAAATTAAATGGGTGTTTGAACGATGTGAAACCAGCTATTCTGAAGATGGCACACCGCTGCATTCCATCGGAACCGTACGCGATATCACTGAGCGTAAGCAGGCAGAAGAGAAGCTTCAAAAGAGTGAAGAACGTTTCAAACTGGCCATGCGCGGTGCCAATGATGGCTTGTGGGACTGGAATCTGGAAACCGATGAGGTCTATTACTCCCCACGTTGGAAAAGTATGTTGGGTTATCATGAAATTGAGCTCGGAGATACATTCGCTGTTTGGACGAGTCTGCTACACTCCGATGATAAAGATGATATATTAGAAAAGCTCGAGCATTGTATAAAAAGTAGCGCTGATACATTTGAGGCTGAGATGCGCATGTGCCACAAACAAGGCCATTGGGTCAGTGTATTAAGCCGTGGTTTTTTAATGCGCCGTAATTCCGATCATAAAGCCATTCGGCTGGTCGGAACACATGTTGATATCACCGAGCGTAAACAGCTTGAAGAGGAAAATCGCGCACACATCCGTCATCTGGAAGGTATGCAGAAGATCGCCGATGCGGCCAGCTATTCTCTGTCACCTGAGGATATGTTGAACAGTGTGATTGAAACAACACGTGAAATATTTCAATCAGACAGAGCATGGATGCTGCATCCATGTGATACTGATAGCGACTATTGGGAAATCCCTATCGAATCAACCGTGCCTGAATATCCCGGAGCTTTCGCTTTAAATAAAAAAATCCCTACATCTCCTGAAGTACAGCAGCTGATGAATGATGCCTTGAATTCATTGGAACCGGTTATTTATTGCCCTGTGCCAAACCTTGGTTCAAGCATCGAGCCATTTACAGTGCGTTCCCAGATGATGATGGCAATAAGACCTAAATTTGGAAAACCATGGTTGCTCGGTCTGCATCAATGTTCACATGAAAGGGCATGGACTACTGAAGAAATTGCACTGTTCCAAAGTATTGCCATGAAAGTGTCAGACATTTTATACAGTGCGCATCTGAATCGTGATTTGCAGAAATTATCGCAAGCTGTGCAACAGTCTGGCGAAGCTGTATTGATTACAGATCGAAATGCTGTGATCGAATATGTGAACCCGGCTTTTACTGAAATGACCGGTTATACACAAAAAGAGATTATTGGGAAAACACCGGACGTACTTAAAAGCACATCCCAAACGGCAGCTCTGTGCAAAAATATCTGGGATTACATCACCCAGGGTAAAGTCTGGCATGGCACACTGGTTAACAAACGAAAAAACGGGGGTTTTTATCCTGCACTGGTATCTGTGGCTCCCATTTATAATGATCACGGCGACACCACTCATTTTGTTTCATTCCAGCAGGACATGAGTGAATATCAACAGATGGAAGAGAATTTTCTGCAAGCGCAAAAGATGGAAGCCATGGGTACACTTGTAGGTGGCATCGCCCATGATTTCAATAATGTTCTGGCTGCCATTCAAGGTAATATTTATCTGACCAGACGGACATTGGAAAATCAGCCTGAAATTGCTGATAAACTCGATAGCATCGCACTGCTTAGCTCCCGCGCAGCAGGCATGGTCAAACAACTGCTTACCTTTGCGCGTCGAGACAGGATCGAGATGAATGTTTTCTCACTCAATTCTTTTATCAAAGAAGCATATAAACTGGCTAAAACCGCTATCCCTGAAAATATCGAATTGATTTGCAACCATTGTCAGGAAGATCTAATCATTGATGGTGATACCACTCAGCTTCAACAGGTACTGATGAACCTGTTAAACAATGCCCGTGATGCCGTCTCTCATGTAAGTCAGCCAAAGATTACGTGTACACTGAAACCATTTACTGCTACCGATGCATTTAAAAATGCGCATCCAAATGTAGATACAGTGAGATTTGCCCAATTATCCATGAAAGATAATGGCTACGGCATTTCACAGGAAAACCTGAACAAAATCTTCGAACCATTTTTCACAACCAAGGAAGTGGGCAAAGGCACCGGACTCGGGCTGGCAATGGTTTATGGCGCGGTGCAATCACATGCAGGCACGCTTGTGGTTGAAAGCGAAATCGGTGCAGGAACGACATTTAATATTTATCTGCCACTGCAAGATGAGCTTAAGATCCAAAATCAGGATCAGGATCAGGAAGAAATCATGACGACAGTTCAAGGTCAGGGAGAGACCATTCTTCTGGTCGATGATGAAGCCGTCATACGAAACACAACCGGTGAGGTTTTAAGCAATCTGGGTTACAAAATTCTAAAAGCGAGCAATGGTGAGGAAGCATTTAAAATATTCAAATCTCACCAAAAAGATATTGACCTGATTATCACAGATATTGTGATGCCAAAGATGGGTGGGTTTGATCTGGCAGCATGTCTACGGCAATATAAAGCAGAGGTTCCTATTATTTTTGCCACCGGCTATGACCAAATGGATCTGATCAACCATGACAACGAGATGCGTCTGGGCCTCATTGTAAATAAACCATTCACATTTGCCGAACTTAGCCAATCGATACGTGCGATGATCAATGATCATCAGAAAAAGCTGCCTCATGGCTGAATACTTACTGGACATTAAAATGGCTGCTGTGCCCCTATTATTCGGGATAATTTAGCAGTAAATTCTTAATCCAACCTATGAATAAAAATGCAACCTGTTCAGCCCTGATCGACCCGCAACGTTTGCATTCACATATTTTTTTTGCACTTCATAAGCCACATCCGACATGGCCGCATAATAAAATGACTTATGATCTAATCTTCAAAATCACACTGTGGCAAACCCTGTTTTCCTTTCATTGTTGGATTTACAGAAAAATTGACATCCTCGTTATTCATGGTCAATTTTGTTCTATGCAAACAGTAAAGAAATCAACTTGAAACAGGCCCGTGTTACGCTTTTACAGTCCATGCCTGTGTTTGGGGGTGTGAGCAAAGAAACACTGGAGTTTCTTGTTGATCACTCATCCAGCAGGCAACTGTCAGCGGGCGAATATTTTTTTCGCGAAGGTGATGATGCCATCTCCATGTACGTACTTGAACAGGGAAAGGTAGCCATCAGCAAACAATGGAATGGTGAAGATCATCTGCTCAAAAACCTTGAACAGGGTGACTGTTTCGGAGAAATGGCATTGATTGACCTGCACCCGAGAAGTGCATCAGGCATGGCAATAGAAAACTGTAGTGCCATCGAGATCAGTCATGTGCTGCTGCTTAAACTCTATCAGCATGACCTTGAACAGTTCACCATCATTCAAATGAATATCGGCCGCGAAATCAGCCGCCGCCTGCGAGCCGAAGATGATCAGCTATTTCAGTTGAAATTTAATCAAAAAAAATCTTAATAAGTTTACATTTTTTCGCATACCAGAGCCTTTTCATCGTCTTTTAAAAGCAAAACATCTGTTTTTTCAATCCAGACTTCCATCCCCTTCACATACAGGCATACTGCGCCGCCATGCCTTCTTCTGCATCAAAAGCACTCACCTTTGAACTGCTGGAATCCGACACGTCAGGTTATGCCCGTCGAGGCCGTATCACCCTTCCTCATGGCGTGGTTGAAACGCCTGTCTTTATGCCCGTTGGCACACAGGCAACAGTCAAGAGCCTGACCCCTGCCGACCTGACAGATGACATCCAGGCACAGATCATTTTAGGCAATACCTATCACCTGATGTTACGCCCCGGTGCTGACATCATTGAGCAACTTGGCGGCTTGCATCCATTCATGGCCTGGGATCGTCCGATTCTGACTGATTCCGGTGGCTTTCAGGTCTGGTCACTCGGTGAACTTCGTAAAATTGAAGAGCATGGTGTTCGTTTTCAATCTCACATTGATGGCTCCCGCTGGTTCCTTGGCCCAAAAGAGAGCATGGAGATTCAGCGTAAACTGGGCTCTGACATCGTCATGGCCTTTGATGAATGCACGCCCTACCCGGCCACCCACGAAGAAGCACGCAGTTCAATGGAAATGTCAATGCGCTGGGCAGGTGAATGCCGCGAACATCTCCCTGCAAATGATCGTCAGGCCCTTTTTGGCATTGTACAAGGCGGCATGTATAGCGATTTGCGTCTGGAGAGCCTGAAAGCCGTCTCAGAGATTGATTTTGAAGGCATTGCCATCGGCGGCCTCTCAGTGGGTGAACCCAAAGAGGAAATGCTGGCAACACTGGATGCGCTTGCACCGCATCTACCGAGTGAAAAACCACGTTATGTGATGGGAGTTGGCACCCCGGATGACCTTATCGAGGGCATTGATCGTGGCATTGACATGTTTGACTGTGTCATGCCGTCACGCAATGCACGCAATGGAACCATCTTCACAGACCATGGCAAAATAAACATAAAAAACCTTAAACACCAAGTGGATAGCCGTCCTGTCATGGAAGATTGTGAGTGCTATACATGCCGTAATTTCTCGCGTGCTTACCTGCGTCATCTCTACATGGCGAAAGAAATTTTAAGTTCAAGGTTGAACACCTTGCATAATCTTCACTACTATTGCGAACTCATGCGCCGGGCACGCACTGCCATTGAAGAGGGAAGATGGCCCAAGTTTCGCGATCAGTTTTTAACAACCTATCGTGGCGATGCTGATAACAGCAACGCATGACACAGTTTTACAGGAGTTTTATAACTATGAATTCAATGATCCATTCCACGCTTAAACAGGCTTCGGCTGCTTTGGCTCTGGCATTTACACTCATCACACCGGCGTACGCAGCCGCAGGGGGTGATTCAGGTTTTGTTTCACTTATCCCACTGGTTCTGATCATGGTGATCTTCTATTTCCTTTTGATCCGCCCACAGCAGAAACGTGTGAAAGAGCATAAGACCATGGTCGCAGAGATCAAAAAAGGTGATTCGATTGTCACAGGCGGCGGCATGATTGGTAAAATCACCAATGTAAAAGACGATATCCTTACCATTGAAATTGCAGAGGGTGTTCGTGTGAAAGTTAAACGCGACACCATTGTCGGCGCTGCTGAATAAAACCTGACACCATACTCATTCCATAAAAGGAACCGAAAGGAATAACTTATGCAAGCTTATCCACGCTGGAAACTTTGGCTGATTCTAATTGTACTGATGGTTTCAGCCATGGGTACACTGCCCAACCTGACCACCCCACCATCATGGTGGCCATCTGCTGTCAGTCAACCTATGAACCTTGGTCTTGATCTCAAGGGCGGCATTCATCTGGTCATCGATGTGGATGTGGAAAAGGCAGTTGAACACAGTGTTGAAGAAGATGTGGATGCCATCCGCCGTGTACTGCGTGAAAGCAAGATTCGTTATCGCAAACTGGATGCAAAAGGAAACACGCTGACCGTCCTGCTTAAAAATGTCTCAGACTCAAGCGCAGCTGAAAGTCTGATCGAAGCAGCTTTGCCGGGTTACGACATCTCCAGCGAACAGGGTAAATTTACATTGACCCTCTCCGAAATCGAAACCAAAGAGATCAAAAAATTTGCAGTAGAGCAATCCATCGAAGTGATTCGAAACAGGATTGATGCACTGGGCACCACCGAGCCTGTGATCGTAAAACAGGGTGAACGCCGTATTCTGGTACAAATTCCGGGTTATGAAGATTCAGCCCGTGCCAAATCCATGATCGGTCGCACAGCTCAGCTTGAGTTCAAGCTTGTAGATGAAAAAGGTGACCTGGACAAAGCACTTGCAGGTCAAATCCCATCGGGCAATGTCATCGTGTATGGCAAAGCCGAAAATCGCGGTGGCCAAATGATTCGTCAGCCCTATCTGCTGAAAAAACGTACCGAACTCTCCGGTGCTGAAGTATCCGATGCCCGTGTATCGATTGATTCACAATACAATGAATATGCAGTCACCTTAAAGTTTAACAACAAAGGTGCACGCAAATTTGATAAATTAACAACCGCCCATGTCGGTGAACGTTTTGCCATCATCCTTGAAGGCGTGGTTCAATCCGCACCTGTCATACGTGAACGCATTGCGGGTGGCAGCGCCCAGATCACGGGAAGTTTTGCGTCACAGGAAGCCCGTGATTTAGCCATTGTTCTGCGTGCCGGTGCCCTGCCTGCGCCTGTAGAGGTGGTAGAAGAACGTTCCATTGGCCCGAGTTTGGGGCAGGACTCCATTGATCAGGGCATGAACTCCATTATCTATGGTTGCATTGCAGTCTTGCTCTTTATGCTGCTCTACTATCGCATGTTTGGTCTTGTTGCCAACGTGGCGCTGATATTCAACATGCTGCTCATTGCTGCTGCCATGAGCATGATTGGCGCAACACTTACGTTGCCGGGCATGGCGGGTATTGTTCTAACCATTGGTATGGCAGTTGATGCCAATGTACTGATCTTTGAACGTATACGTGAAGAGATCCGGCTCGGGAAAACACGTTTGGCAGCCATTGATGGTGGTTATGACAAAGCACTCTCCACCATTGTTGATGCCAACATCACCACACTGATTGCTGCCATTGTTCTCTTTCAATTTGGTAGCGGCCCTGTGAAAGGTTTTGCGATCACGCTCTCTGTCGGTATTTTGGCCTCTATGTTCACTGCGATCATGGTAACCCGTGCTATTGTTGCCCACACGGTTGAGAAAGGTGCCAGCGACAAAGAACTGAGTATTTAAAGTTATTTAAAGGAACGAAGGAAACAACGTCATGCAACTTATTAGTCCTGATATCCACATTGATTTTCTTGGCAAGCGCAAACTGGCACTGATCTTTTCAGCTCTCATGCTTGTACTTTCGCTGGGACTAATCGCTGGCAAAGGCCTCAACTTCGGCATCGATTTCACCGGTGGTACACTGGTTGAAGCAAAGTTTAAACAGGCTCCAGCCGTTGCCGATGTACGCAAAGCCATCACACCCATCGGTTATGAACAGGCTATTATTCAGGAGTTTGGTGCACCTGAAGAGATTTTGATTCGTGTACAGAACAAAAACGCCACTAATTCATCAAAAATAAGCACTGACATTCTGGATGCACTGGGTGCAGCATTTGGTGAAGATGCCGTTGAAATGCGTCGTGTGGAGTTTGTAGGTCCGCAAGTCGGCGAAGAGCTGACTCAGGCCGGTATTCTGGCGGTTTTATTTGCTATGATCGCGATTCTTGCTTATGTCACATTCCGTTTCAAACTGCGTTTTGCCATTGGCGCAGATGCGGCCCTGCTACATGATATCACACTGGTCGTTGGTATCTTTGCCCTCACTGGCAAAGAGTTCACACTCCCAGTGGTTGCTGCGATTCTAACTGTGATTGGTTATTCATTGAATGATACCATTGTGGTGTTCGACCGTATTCGTGAAAACCTCGCGTTTAACCGCAAAAAGAAAAAACCGGACAGTGAAGTTGATGTTGTAAACGCATCACTAAACCAGACACTGGCTCGCACGTTGATGACCTCTCTGACCACGTTGCTGGTGGTGGGTGCACTGTTCCTGCTCGGTGGTGAAGTGATTCATGATTTTGCCTTTGCACTGATTGTCGGCATCGTTGTTGGTACTTATTCATCCGTCTACATTGCCAGCCCTGTGATGCTCGCTCTTGAAGGTCGATTTGGCCCAAGTGATGAAGAAATGAAAGCGATGGAAGCCAAGCCCTGATCGGAGGAAGCTCTTTTGCAGCAGATGTTTCACCGGATTCCAGTGAAGGCATCCTGCTCTTTCGTGGTTATGAGGATGATGCATTCCTGATTCGCAGCAGCCGCTATACCAGTGGTCTTCGTTTTCATCATGGAGAACTCGTTACACCCTGGGGCCCTGAACGCTTGCGTGATTTAACAACAGATGATCTTTCATGGGTCATGGAAAACCCACCGGAAGTATTGGTCATTGGTACAGGTCGAACCACAGCGTTTCCTGCCCCGGGAATCATCACCATGCTGGAAGAAGCACATATTGGTTTTGAATGTATGGATTCACGGGCTGCCGCCCGCACCTACAATATTCTGGTGAATGAAGGCCGGGATGTGTCGGCCGCTATGTTGCTACCCAACGCCCGTGATTGATTTAGTGCTAAAAAACAGATCCATCTATTTTTTGGCTAACGCAATCACAAAAGCAGTCGTTTACACTTACTGATTTTGCAACCCTTCCATGGGTTGATTGGAGTTAATTCAACATGTCCCGCTACGAGCTCTCCATTGAAACTCACTTCTCCGCCGCACATCAGTTGCGCGGTTACCCCGGTGATTGTGCCCGCCTGCATGGTCATAACTGGCATGTGAAGCTATTTGTAGAGTGTACCGAGCTTGATGAGCTGGGTATGGGCATCGACTACAAAATCATGAAGCGTGAAGTGAAAGCAGCCATCGACAAATGGGATCATTATAATTTGAACGACATTCCACCGTTTAACACCATCAACCCCACCAGTGAAAATGTTGCCCGCCTGCTCTGCGAAGAGATGCAGCAGCGTCTAAACAATGACCGTCTCACAGTCTCACGTGTTGAGATCGCCGAGACCTGTACCGCCAAAGTCATCTACTGGCCGAGTTAGCCATCATCCAAAGTTGATAGTAAAAATAAGCTAAGGTCGCTCTGATTTTTTCAGAGTTGCCCTAACAAATCCTTGGCAGTTGATCGCCCGCCAGCATATTCACAATACGTTCACCGCCCCAACTGTTGCGCACAGTCAAATGCGGTAATCCGTCAACCACCTCACCGATATTGACCGACCCTAAACCCGCTGGGTGCGCCTGCATCACCTTCAATGTTTGCTCTGCATCGGCTGCTGCACAAATGACAACGACCCTGCCCTCACACGCAAAGTATAGCGGATCAAGGCCAAGCAGCTCACTCACCGCCCGCACCGGTTCACGCACTGGTAAGACCTGTTCATCCATTTTAATGCCTTTACCTGCCATGTTTACCACTTCGTTAAGTACCGTCGCGACACCACCTCGCGTGGGATCGCGCATAAAATGAATCTTGGCACCACTGTTCAACAGTGCGTTCACCAGGCCATGCACTGGCTGACTGTCGGATTCAATGGCGGCATGAAGTCCCAAATCTTCTCTACTGGCCAAAACTGCCGCGCCATGCTCACCCATGGAACCTGAAATCAGCACTTGATCACCAGACTGAATATTTGAAGCATCCAGATTTAATCCTTCCGGCATCAAACCGATGCATGTCGTGGTAATAAAAACATCATCAGCTTCACCGCGCTTCACCACTTTCGTATCCGCAGCAATCACCGACACACCACACGCTTTAGCTGCTTGCCCCATTGATTCAGCGATACGCTTTAAATCGGCCAGGGGGTAACCTTCTTCAAGGATAAAACCCGCCGTAAGATGCTGAGGTTTTGCCCCCATCACAGCCACATCATTCACACTACCAAACACCGATAAAGAACCAATATCTCCGCCTGGGAAAAACAAAGGTGAAATCACATGTGAATCCGTTGAAACCACCAGTCGCCCAGCTTCCACTGCAAACACCGCCCCATCGTCAGCTTTGCATAGTTCTGCATTGGCCAAAGCTGGCAAAAACAGTTCTTTGGTCAGCAACGCCGATGCCCTGCCACCAGAACCATGCGCCAGCTCCACCACACCATGTTTCAGATTCAGGCTTCTACCCATGTTCAAACCTCATAAAAAACACCAACAGCACTTCGCTTACCCGTATTGGAAGGCGGCAGCACATGCGCCTTCGGACGACACCATACAAGCGCCAAGTGGCGTCTCGGGCGTGCAGGCTTTGCCAAAGACTTTGCACTGTTCAGGCTGGATTTTACCCCGCAATACATCGGGGCAAACACAAGCGGGGTGTTCTTTACCTTGTCCCACAATCACCTCAAAAAACTTCTCCGCATCAAACTGTGCATATCTGTTTGCCAGTGCGCTGGCACTGCGAGGCATCATACCCAAACCGCGCCACTCAAATTCCCCGCGCAATACAAACACATCATCCAGCAACGCTATCGCCTTGGCATTGCCCGCTTGTGCGACAACCCGGCGATACTGGTTTTCCACCTCAACACGCCCTTCATTGATCTGGCGCACCAGCATTAAAATGGATTCCAGCAAATCAACAGGTTCAAAACCTGAAATCACCAACGGTGTGTTAAATTCATTCACCACCAAACCATAAGCATCGCTGCCAATCACCGCACTCACATGCCCAGGACCAACAATGCCATGCACGTTCACAGGTTCATCTGATGATTCATCAGAAGCAAAAATCCCGCGAATCGCAGGCGGGGTAAGCACATGATTACAAAAGACAAAGAAGTTTTTAAGCTTTAAACGTTGTGCCTCTTTCACTGCCAAAGCCGTAGCTGGCATGGTGGTTTCAAAACCGACAGCAAAAAATACAACCTGAAAATTCAGGTTATCCAAAGCGGTCTTCACCGCATCAAGAGGCGAATAAACCACCCGCACATCAGCACCTGCTGCACGCACGCCCAATAAGCTTTGCCCACTTCCCGGCACGCGCAACATGTCGCCATAACTACAGAAAATCACCCCATCTTTCTTTGCCAGTTCAACGGCTGCATCAATACGTGCCGCAGGCAATACACAAACAGGGCAACCCGGCCCATGCACCATAGTTATACAATCAGGAAGCGCAGAAACCAAACCATAGCGATAAAGCGCATGCGTATGCCCACCGCAAAATTCCATCAACCGATACGAATCAGTGGTTGCTTCCGTATGCAGCTGCGCCAACAAGCGTTTCATGCGCGCTGGATCGCGATATTCATCCACGTATTTCATGGTAATAAATCACCCAACGCATCAAAGAGTTTCAGCCGCTCTTTTGCCTCTAACTCGTCCAATTTCGATATGGCGATGCCAGCGTGCAGAATCACATAATCACCCACCACAGCATCTACCAGAGCCAGCGAAGCCTCGCGTTGCACCCCGCCAATCTCAACATCCGCCATGTCATTCTCTCTCATTTCAACAATTCGAGCTGGCACAGCTAGACACATCCGTCACACCTCATCATTTCAATCATATAACTCCCTAACGCCTTGGTTCCACTAAAAAATAGGGCGCTAAAAGCTGTTGTATGCCATCTATTTCTTCATCGCTAAATCGTGGGAAATGGGCCTTTCGTTTAGCCTTCGATATCGTACCATGACCCTGCCAACACAGTTTGAGAAATAGATTTTTCTGTTTCTCAGGAAGGTCAAATGCTGCATCTATAGCCTTTCTTGCCTTAGCAAACGCTGAAATGGTTTCCAATTCCACCTTCAGCTCCTGATCAATCGTGGCTTCAACACATGTGTAAAGATATTCGACCATACGTGTAGCATCAAAATACCTGTATAGATTTTTAGTCTCATTCAATACTTCTATTGAAGCATCATCACTGGATACAAATTCAATCAACGGCATGATTGAATGAGAAAATGATTCCAGGCATGCATTATATTCATGTATGTGGTTAAGCATGGTCGCGGATACAGGAAAAATAACTTCTTCAGGAGAAACATCGCGATTCGCCAATATGTGGTGAATCAGATATCGGTGCGTTCTTCCATTGCCATCATCAAAAGGATGAATGAACACAAAACCAAAAGACACTATCGCCGCAACAACAATAGGGTCGAGATCATCACTGCTGGCTAAAATATTGAATAAACCCGACATTAAACTTGGCACATCTTCTGGCCGCGGTGATATATAATGAAATATCTCACGTCTGCCCACTGTCTCACCCACATAATTTTGATCATTACGATAATCAAGCGCAGCAAAGCGCTCATCAAGCATGATTGATTGAAGATCTATCAATGCTTGTTTATCCAGGTTAGGAAACTTACGCACTGATTGAAGTGCCAGGCCAAACCTTTCCATTTTTGTTTGTGAAGGCTGTTCGTGTTCAATTGCAAATGATGAACGTGTTTCCTTGGTATAAAGATAGTTCACAGCACGGGCCAATGTTTCCGCATCATATGTCTGCACGATATCAGCAGCTTTTTCACGTAAGTGTTGCCAATCAAGTCCTTGTAACACCTTAGATTTACGCACAACTGGGCAGAAATTCTCATTGCCTAAAAGATTGTCACGCACTCTATAACGCGATATCCGCACACCTTTTTTTGTAAAATATTTCTCTGGATTAAGTGCATCCACATAACCTGCCGTTGAACTGAGATCAGGAATATTCAATTGGTTCCCAGTTAAAAACTCATAAAAGAACCAGGTCCGGCGTGTATTAATGCCATTAGGTTTAGATTGAATATAGGCAATAAGTGCATCTATGGGTGCAACTGTAAACAGTTCTGTTAAAAGACCTAAATTGACACCTTCAAATTTGAGCGCAAACTCCAAATGCCCTGCCAGCGTTTCCTCTGGAGCATAGACAGGCGTGTAATACTCTTTGTTTTCAACTGTTTTTCTGGCGCCTGATACAATATAGGAGGCCACATGATGAGGGATGTCTGACAAGCCATACATCTCTTTTAGTGCTGAGTAACCTGCCTTTTTTTTCATGAAAAAACCTTATCAACTATAGAATATCATTATAAATGATACGAGATTTTAGAATTTAAAAGAATATTCTTATATTTATTCTAAATAATAGCAAGCATAAACAAAAACCTTATCCCAAGCGGGCATCATTATATTTTATAAGAGTAAAACAGCTAAACACACAACAACACCTCAATCATCCTTCTTCGAATAAAGATCTTCCACAGTAACCCTACGCTTGTTACCACGGTGATTCACTTAGCCAAGCTTGTCCTAAAGCAACACCACCATCACCTCTGGCTACTCGTTCACTTATCCATACTTTCAAACCAGCTGATTCCAAATTTATTGTGATAAGCGTTTCTAAAATTTGATTAAGGAAACAGCCGCCAGCCAGGATTATCTCTTTAACACTTTTTTGTTTTGCTTTCTCTTTCGCTAAGGCTGAAAAGGCTGTTGCAACTGTGGTGTGAAACGAGGCTGCTAAAATGGCGAGGTCATCACCTGCTAAACGTCTTACTGCCAATTCATGTAAAGCTTCTGACATATCAATGACCCCACCATGGCTTTTAAAGGGTAGAGCAGAGGCATCCAACTGTCCATGGGCAGCTTGCTCCAGTTTGATGGCGGCTTCGCCTTCAAACGCTGCGTGAGTGTTCCCTAACAAAATTGCGCTGGCTGCATCGAAGAGGCGACCCACGCTGCTGGTGAATGGTGTTAGCTCTAATTTGCATAAATTTGAAACGGGAGCAATGGCAAGTGATGGAAAAAGTTGTGCTGATAGTTGCTCATCCTCCAGCCATGCAACAGCCATACGCCATGGCTCGCGGCTGGCAGCATCACCTCCGGGCATGGGTACTGATTTGAGATGACCAACACGTTCACACGTTGTGCCAGACACATCACGATTCACATAGAGGCATTCACTACCCCATGCTGTGCCATCTGCGCCGTAACCAAAACCATCCATAGCCAAGCCAATGACAGACTGGTTTAGACCGTGTTCTGCCATCACTGCTGCGAGATGTGCATGATGATGTTGCACTTGGATCAGGGGGATATTGAGGCGCTCGGATAGCTGGCTGGCCAGGATGCTGCTGTGCAGATCGGGGTGCAAATCACAGGCTACGGCATCCAAGCCTTGCATCGTATCCAAGCAGGTTTTGGTGTGGGCATATACTTCAGGATTGTTCAAATCACCCAATAGTTTTGAAAGGTAAATCTGGTTGCCCTGTTTTAAACTCAGTGCATGTTTTAAATCGACACCAAGCGCTAAAATATTTGAACCACTTTCACATGTAAACTGCAAACCACCTTTAAAGATAGTCTGATGGGCTTGCTGCATTGAGCCTAAACGCAAGCAGCGCTCTGGCTGGCCCTGACGGTCTGATCACTAACTGTCTGATCATTGACTGCTGGATCACTGGCTGTCTGATAACCTTCATGCGCTGCAACCATCCAGGTGAGCCACTCATCCATGCCTTCACCTGTGGTGGCTGAAACTTCAAAAACCCTGGCTTGTGGGCTGACTGTGGCAATCGCCTGCCTGCATTTCTCCACATCAAATGGCACATAAGGCAATAAATCTATTTTGCTGATCATCACAATATCCGCTGAGGCAAACATATCGGGGTATTTCAGTGGTTTATCATCACCTTCTGTGACCGATAAAAGAGCCAGTCGTTGATATTCACCCAAATCAAATGCGGCCGGGCAAACAAGATTGCCCACGTTTTCGATAAACAACCAACCACCACTCTTGTCAGCCGCCGAATCGGATGCGGTTGTTAGTTCACTGGCGGCATGTCCCACCATATGCGCATCCAGATGACACATCGCGCCTGTATTGATCTGTTTGGCTTTGGCACCTGCTGCCGTGATGCGATCTGCATCAAGTGATGTTTGTTGATCACCTTCAATCACATAAACATCGGCATGGGCAGACAACCCTTTGATAGCAGCCTCAAGCAAGGTGGTTTTCCCTGCGCCCGGGCCTGAGACCATATTTACAGCAAAGAGCTGTTGTGCTTTAAACTGCTCACGATTCGCTGCGGCAAATTGATCGTTTCTGGCGAGCAGATCCAGTTCCACTGAAATGCGCCGCGTTTCGGTTTCGTGGGTATGGCCATGGTTGTGCTCACCATGATGGTGTTCGTGCTGATGAGCATGCCCATGTTCATGGCTATGTTCATGATGATGCCCTTCTGCCTGCTTTTCACCTTCTTTGACGGGGCTGCTACATCCACAAGTTCCACACATCACACCACCTCCAGTTCTGTTATCCGCATCTCATCACCACCTGCTGCCAGTATCAAAGCACCACATGCAGCGCATACACCGATATGTTCTGTCATCATCGCACTCAAACCACAGCCACGACAACAACCTTTGGCCAGAATGGTATGAATATCCAGATTTGTATCTTCCAGCAACCCGGAACGCACCGATTCAAAGGCAAAACGTAAGGCATCTTGCGAGACACAGGCATTGGAACCCAGCTCAATATGAATCGACTTCACCCGACTAAATTGCCTAAGCTCAGCTTCATGCTCAACCAAGCGTTTCATCTCACGCACCAAAGACACTTCATGCATGGCTAGTCTCCGCAGCTTTAACATACCTCTGCTCAAGTTCTGCCACCAGTGTTAACACGGCCTCTTCCACCTCCAGCGAGAGGGTTGCTCCCATTTCAAGCTGACCGATTTCAATGCCATAAATCAATAGCTCACAACTGATACCATCAAGCGTTTTGGCCATGGTTAACCAATGCTGCAAGCCCAGACCGTGTGACGAACCATGGCGAATCAAATCGGCAGGGTATTGGTTGGATAGCTCATCCAATGTCAGCTTCATGATTGCACCAGTCTCACCTCCACCCTTGCAGGCATCCACCACAATCAATTGATCATCTTTACCCAAACCTTCAAACATCTGATAATCAGGCACACCAAGCACCAACACATCAAAGTTCTCTGTTTTTAATGGCAACAAAGCTTGCGCAACCATTAAACCCGCAGCGTCATCACCGGTCCATTCATTGCCTAACCCGATTAATCGAACCCTGTTCATGAGCTTCGGTTTATATCCAGTTTTAGAAAGTGGGTTGCACAGGAAATACACGGGTCGTAACAGCGAATCACCTTCTCACAGGCAAAAGCGATCTCGGACTCATCCTGATGCTGAATCGACGGTAAAAGCACCGACATATCCGCTTCCATGCGTGTCTGATTCTGCGACGTTGGCGGCACAATTTTTGCCGACTCAATCATCCCCTCTGCATTCACCTTATAGTGATGATACAACAACCCACGCGGTGCTTCCGTGGCTGCCATACATGTGCCAGCTTTGACTTCATGTTCAGCGTAAGGGGATGCAGGAACCTCATAAGTCTCAATGATAGCGATGGCTTCCTCAATACATTCAAGCAACTCCACCGCACGTGCTACAATGCCCTTGAAAGGGTTGGTAAACGGCAGGCTTAAACCAGTATCATTCAGAGCCTTTTTGGTATTGGGCGAAAGCTTATCAACATTGATATTCAATCTCGCCAATGGGCCAACCAAGTAGGGTTGATCATGGTATAAGCAGTGCAAGGCATGGCTGTGCTGCACATGACTTTCCTTAAAATGTTGCTCGAAATCTGAAACCGCATACCGCGCTTGCCCAGCCGTGCCAGACACCGCAACCTCACCCTCATTAAACGGGTATTCATCCTGATGCGATAACGCGACAAAGGTGTAAGGCAGCTCAAAATCCGGAAAATCCAAAGTGGTTGTCCATTGCAATGTTTCAATGGCTGCTTCACGCGCCCACGTCAACGCTTCCAACAATCCATTTAAAGCTTTTTGCGATGGTGCTTTGCTGAAACCACCCACGCGCACTGAAACAGGGTGCACTGCCCTGCCACCCAATGTTTTTAAAATCTCATCACCGATTTTTTTCAGGCGCAAACCACGTTTTACAATATCAGGGTTGGTCTTTGCCAGTTCCAAGGCGTCGTGCAAACCCAAAAAATCAGGCCCTTGCAGCATATAGATATGCAGGGCATGGCTTTCAATCCATTCACCGCAATAGAGCAAACGCCTTAGCTTTCTCACCTGCGGATCAATGTTTACTTCAAATAACTTCTCCAAAGCATGTACGGCACTCATCTGATAGGCCACAGGGCAAATACCACAAATACGTGCCACGATATCGGCTACCTCCGAATAATGCCGACCCGCTAAAAATGCCTCGAAAAAACGCGGTGGTTCAAAAATATTCAGCTGCACATTTTTGATATCGCCATCTTTTATATCAATGTGCAACGCACCTTCACCTTCCACACGAGCCAGCATGTTCACACGAATGGTTTTGCTCTCATGACCTTGAGAAAATATTTCATTCATGCTTGTTTTCCTCCATCTTCTGCCACTTCCCGGCCGTTTCCTTGAAAGCTGAAGCATGGCTATTGATGCCTTTAAAGCGGCGCAGCACTTCATCATTAGAAAGGTGAAGCGCCTCGGAAAAACGACTGGCCAATGCATCGGCATTGGCATGCTCTCGACCCGCAGGAAAAGAGACTTCCGCCGGGCCAAAACAACCATAACAGGCTCTACCCATAGCTGGGCAAATCGCCCCACAACCTGTGCGCGTGACAGGGCCAAGGCATGGCTCACCTTTGGCCACCAATACACACAAATGTTCCTGACGTTTGCATTCCATACAGAGGCTATGCTCAGGAAAACGTGGCTCAACGCCGGCAAGCAAATCGCTTAAAAAGTGACGCACCTGCTCTTTATCAATCGGGCAACCCCAAAGCTCAAAATCCACTTTCACATGCTCTGAAATGGGAGTGGAATCCTTTAATGTCTGGATATATTCAGGGTGGGCATAAACCGTCGCTACATAATCAGCGACATCCGCCCCGTTGCGCAGCGCTTGAATACCGCCGGCTGTGGCGCATGCACCAATGGTGACCAGCAAACCACTTTGGGCACGGATGTTTTTGATTTGCTCGATGTGCTCGGGCGCTGAAATGGAACCTTCAACCAGCGTAATATCATAAGGTCCATCTTCCATACGACTCGATGCCTCAGGGAAATATGCAATATCCACCGCTTGATCCAGAAGCAACAAATCTTCTTCCAAACTGAGAATGGACAACTGGCAACCATCACACGATGCCAGCTTGAACACTGCTAACCGTGGACGTTGTTTTTGGCTTGTCATAACTCAGATCCCCAAATACGGTGCAACTTGATCATAAGTCATCACCGGCCCATCTTTACAGGCAAAATAAGGCCCGACTTGGCAATGACCACAAAGCCCTATGCCACATTGCATGTTGCGTTCCATAGAAAGATACATCTGCTGCGGCGGCACACCGCGTGCAGCAAGATGTTTGGCTCCAGCCTGCATCATGATTTCAGGGCCACACATCATCACTATCGTTTTTTCAGGGGTAATATCCACCATATCAAAAAGTTCGGTCACCACGCCCACATGATAATGCCATGCTTTTGCGGGTTGATCGCTGGCTAATAATACCTGGGTGTCTGGATATCTTGCCCACGTTTCAAAGCGCGCTTTATAAAGCATATCGCGTGGTGTTTTAACGCCATGCAGAATCTTGATTTGCCCATAATCTTCACGGCGACGAAAGATATACTCAATAGCGCCTACGACTGGCGCACAGCCCAAACCGCCCGTAATGACCACAATATCTTTACCCTTTGCTTCTTCCAGTGGCCAGCCTTTGCCGAAGGGGCCACGAATACCAAGGGTCTCACCAACATTGAGTTTCTCTATGCCGCGTGTAACACGGCCGACAATACGGATGGTATGATCCAAACCCTCTTTATCATCAGGATCAGACATAATCGAAATAGGGACCTCACCCACCCCAAACAGATATACCATATTAAACTGGCCACCCTTAAAGGCAAAACGATCCGCGATATTTTGCGCTTCAAATCTAAGGCGAAAGGTCCATACATCAGGGGTCTCTTCACGTTTGCCCATAATTCTGGCCGCGTGAAAATCGGCAAAAGTATTCATGCCTTTTTCTCCATCGCATCTTCCCCCAACACCGCGATGGCCTCTTCCACCAAATCAATGCCTGCTGGACACCACGTGGTACAACGCCCACAACCTGTGCAACCTGATGAGTCAAATTGATCTATCCATGAACCCAGTTTATGCGTCATCCACATCCGATACCTATCTGCCGTGGTTGGCCGCATATTTTTACCATGGATATAACCATGCTCAGGATTGAAACATGAATCCCAGACACGAACGCGCTCACTGGTTTGGCGTGCCATATCGGGCGTCTCCTCAATGGCATGGCAAAAACATGTAGGGCAAACCATGGTGCAGTTGGCACACGAGAGACACCGCGTTGCCACGTCATCCCAATGTTCACTATGCTGTTTCTCATAAAGTGCTTGCGGCAGGTTCTGCTGCGGCATTCTTTTCTTTTGTGAGACAGCACAATGCTCAATAAGCCGATCTGCCTGTTTTGACATATCTTTCGGGGCAACGGTCAGGTTTAAGGCCTCAACAATACGTTTACCTGCCATACTCCCTGCTTCGACAATAAACGCGTCTTTTAACTCCGTGAGTGCAATATCAAACCCTGCCTTCACTTTGGGGCCAGTATTCATCGAGGCACAAAAACAGGTTTCATGGGCATGGGTGCAATTCACAGCGATAATCAGCAAGGATTCCCGATTGGCTTTAAAATATTCATCCTGATACGCACCACCAAGAAAGACCCTGTCCTGAATCTGAAGTGCGGCCACATCACAAGCCCGGGCACCAATCACCGCGATTTTTTCTGCTTTGGGTTGTTCGGCTTGAAAAGAAATTCCCGCTTCGGTTTTGATGATTTTTACTGTGGCCTGACGAGGTTTAAAGGTGAGACTCTTCAATGATTGTGCACCATGCACGATGGAAAACCAGACGTCGCTCTCCGTTTGATTCAGGCGATAACTGCCGATATTTTGCTGATCGCTGAACCCCTGCTTTAAATCATCTGCTTCAGAGGCTTCAAACCAAGTCACCGCACCATCTTCAACCTGTGGCGACAAGACTTTATAGTCTTCCGATTTCAATGCAGAAAAAAATATATCAAACGATACTTTTTTCAAGATCCAGCTATCAACGCTATCGCTCACATAGCCCTCCGAAACAAAATGCCATTGCAAAATCAGGGCACCGAAAACAAAAAAGAAGCGTAAATTTTCTGCAATAACAACTCAACAAGAATTATAGCAGCGGTTCATCACATTGGTTGATTCTATATTGGTTGTTCAAACGCTGATGGCACTGGCAAGTCCTCCCTCTTTGCATTGATTCGCAGCCAGCCTGAAGAAGGCCGAGTCAAAATTTCGCGTCTTGAGCTGGCAGAAATCTGTACTGCCAAGGTGCTCTACTGGCCTGATTCAGCATAAACCACCCACTGTATTACCCAATGATTAATAAACAGCATTTACTCACTTAGAATTTCGTCTTACCTTCACGCACGCTTACCGCGCTATCATAAAAGTGTGATTCTTCATCTTTTTTTATTGGCTTCCACAGAAGAAGAATACGAGGAGAAAACAAACTTTGAAAAACAAAGTCGTCCTTATCACAGGTGGAAGCAGAGGCATCGGCGCTACAACTGCAAAACTGGCCAGCAAAAAAGGCTGGGCTGTATGTATCAATTACAAAAACAGCCATTCACAAGCCGAGCAACTTGTGAATGAAATCAAAGCTTCTGATGGCATCGCCATAGCGGTTCAGGCAGATGTAAGCATAGAAAAAGATGTGCTTCGTTTGTTTGGAACGATTGATAACAAATTGGGTAAACTGGACGCGTTGGTAAACAACGCAGGCATTATCGCAAAACAGGCCAAACTCGTGGATATCGATATTGAAAGACTGCAACGGGTTTTTAACACAAACATCATCGGAAGCTTTTTATGTGCACGTGAAGCCGTAAAAAGAATGTCCACAAAACATGACGGAACGGGTGGTTGCATTGTGAATATATCTTCTTCCGCAGCACGAATCGGTTCACCAAACGAATTCATCGATTATGCAGCATCAAAAGGCGCAATCGATACCATGACACTTGGTTTGGCTAAAGAGGTCGCAGAAGAAGGTATCCGGGTCAACGCGATCAGACCCGGATTGATTGCAACCGAAATGCATCAGGATACAGGGGACATGGATCGCCCGCTGAAAATGAAAAATGCCATCCCTATGAAAAGAGCAGGCAGTGCCGATGAAGTTGCCAATGCCATCGTATGGGCCATGTCAGAAGAAGCATCATATGTAACCGGTGCACTGATTGATGTTGCTGGCGGCAGATAATGAAAAATAACATAGATATGTTCCCTACCGGATTTAAAGAAATATTAGCAGAAACAGAACAGACTGGATTTAATCAATTATCAGACCCTTTACCTGGCTCACTTTTATCCACGCTTGCAGCTACAAAGCCAAACGGACATTTTCTTGAACTTGGAACCGGAAGCGGCTTATCAACGGCCTGGCTGCTTCACGGCATGGATGCATCCTCATCGCTTACCAGCATTGATCATGACAATGAACTGGTCTCCATAGCCAAACGACATCTGGGACATGACCCACGTGTACAGCTCATGGTTGGTGCAGGTGAAGAACTCATATTAAAGACTAAACCTGATTCCATTGACTTCATTTTTGCAGATACATGGCCGGGAAAGTACAATCATTTGGAAGAAACATTATCACTGTTGAAAGTTGGTGGCATGTACCTGATTGATGACATGCAAGCACAGGATAGCTGGTCTGATGAACATCGTGATAAAGCAAATCAACTCATTCAATATCTTGAAACTAGAGACGATTTACTGTTAACCAAACTATCCTGGTCAACAGGCATTATCATTTGTACAAAAATTTTATCGCCCGCAACATAACCATGTCACAAATTCGAAGATTCAAAACATCGTTGATCGTCAAATAACATTGATTACAAAATCAATTGTTATGGCTATGTTATTTTCTTAAAATAAATCATTCCTTCTACTGCGTTCATTGGGGTTAAACATGAAAAAACTATTCATTTTCTTTGCTGCAGGTTGCATAGGCGCTCTCGCAAACAGCATCGCAGTTTGGCTGTTTGGGCACTTTGGCATCACTGCATTATCCGATGTTTCAATTGCCCCAGCCTTAACACCTGGCTGGCTTTATCCCCGTATTGTATGGGGCGGCATTTGGGGACTGCTTTTTATTCTACCCATGTTGCAATCAAAGCCATTATTAAAAGGGTCTATTTTGAGTCTCTTCCCTACTGCAATTCAACTGTTTGTTATCTTTCCTCTCATCGCACACAAAGGCATAGCAGGATTTGAGTTGGGATTATTAACGCCGCTGTTTGTATTGTTTTTCAACTGGGTATGGGGCGTTGTTACTGCACTTGCAATCAAGCATGCAAGATAAAAGTCTGATGCAAACATGAGCCTGTCAGAGCATACACTTTTCCAAAAAAATAAACTGCATGGAGAGCCAATTGAGAGTTCATCATTTACAGCACGTAGCATTTGAAGGATTAAGCAGCATTGAGCTCATTTTAAAAGAAAAGGGACATCATCTAACCGCCACGCATTTGTACAATGGCCAAACTTTGCCCTTTGTCAGCGACATTGACTGGCTCATCATCATGGGTGGTCCCATGAGCATATATGATGAAACGACATACCCATGGTTAAGTGTTGAGAAGACATTTATAAAAGAGGCCATCGATGCCGGGAAAATAGTGCTTGGCATATGCCTTGGTGCACAACTGATTGCAGATGTTCTGGGTGCAAAGGTTCATAAAAATAAACATCGGGAAATAGGCTGGTTTGATACCAACCGTTCATCTGAAACAGATCAAACAATCTTATCGGCTGCAATTCCACCTCAATTCAAAGCCTTTCACTGGCATGGCGATACATTTGACATGCCCGCAGATGCACAGGCACTGGCCTCAAGCGAAGCATGTAAAAATCAGGGATTTATCATACACAATCGTGTTGTAGGATTTCAGTTTCATCTGGAAACAACACTTCATTCAGCCAGTGCACTTATTGAACATTGTCGTGATGAGCTTGATGACTCTCATTATGTTCAAATTGAAAGTGACATGTTATCCAACAAACAAAGATTTACCGATATCAATCAGATTATGCATGCCGTACTGGAGGCACTGGAAAAACAATTTTCGTGATAAACATACCCAATATTCAGTTCAAAACTATATGAGTATTAAAGAAACATATCGAGGGTCGTCGAAATGATACGCACTGTTAAACCGGAAGATGCCTCAAACATCGCTACCATTTATAACCACTATATTGAACATTCAATTACTACGTTTGAAGAGCAGACAATCACAGCATAGGCGATGCAACATAGCATTGCGATGGCCTCAGAGAATTATCCATGGTTTGTATTTGAAATAAATGGTGAGTTGGCAGGTTATGCATATGCAAGCCCATGGAAATCCAGATGTTCTTATCGATTTTCAGCCGAAACAACAATCTACTTATCGTCTGATCGTCACCGCAAAGGCATTGGTTTTGAGTTGTATAGCCATCTGCTTGAAGCACTCAAAAAGACACCCTGCCATAGCCTGATTGCAGCAATTGCACTGCCAAACAAAGCAAGCATTGCCTTGCATGAAAAACTAGCCTTTGAAAAAGTTGGGCACTTCAAAGAAGTTGGCTGGAAATTCGGAAAGTGGATTGATGTGGGTTATTGGGAACAATTAATCGATTAAAGCAGACCTGTTGTTTTTTTACCGCCATCATTCCCTAACTCAAAAACGTTATGAGGCAGCTGGCACCGGATCAAACTGTTCATTCAAATAAGCAATAATTTCACTGGACTCATACAGCCAGGTGGTTGTTTCACCCTCATCAATACGCAGGCATGGAACTTTAATTTTGCCACCTTCTGTCTCCAGTGTATTCCGGTGTTCCCCGCCACGCACTTGAGCATCACGATACTCAAGAGGGATATTCAAACGATGAACTGTGCGCCGTGTTTTGATGCAAAACGGGCAAGCAAAATATTGATACAAAGACATATTGGCTGCTTTTTTATCTGTTTCGATTTTTGCTTCCAGGCTACGTTTTATTTTACGAGGACGGGTTAAAAAACTGATAAAAGCCATGAGTCCACCCACACCTTCACGAAAACCCTTTAACAATATTGCTTTAAACATATAAAACCCTCTGTACGAATAATTAAATAACCCGGAACTGTTTTTCAGCGCGAAATATAACAACGCAGGGCTTTATTTCACTGTTTTTTGCAATGCCCACTGTGAAAATTTAAATTCTCAGTTCTGATAACACATTCAATGTCACACGTTTGCTATAATCATTAATTTTCCAATGTGTTGGCATCCAGCCTGCAAGAAAACGATAAAAATCGGCCTGAGCAATTGGAAACATCATGCGCCATTCTACCTCCAGAATTGCCATATCCACCACTTTATTATGCATTTTCAAACTTTTTTCCAAGGCATCAAAATAAACATCCAGACATTCAGCTTCCCAACGCTCCTGAAGCGTCTCATCCAAACAGCTACCAAGAAAATAAGCGACATCCTTCATACCGCAGCCACCACCCACATACTGAAAATCTACGGCTGCAACTCGCTGACTATCAACGTGTCCTTCATCCTCAGAAAAGCAAAAATTAGCCACCTTTGCATCACCATGTATCAGTGTCTGAAACTGGCAATTGTTTAACATTTTATCCATGGCAGGTGCAGCCTGTCGCAACATTGCACTTTCCATTGCAGCCAGTTCATCCTGCCGGGTTGCAAGATGCCAATAAGTTCCTATCTCCCACAGGCCTGCTGGAGACTCGTCCATAAATGTAGCGTGGAAATTTGCCAGCCACTTCAAACAAAGAAGCACTTCCGATTTGCTTAAGTTTGATTTTCTTAGCGGAAACCCGGCGGCATTCAAATCTTCCAAAATCATCAGATGGTCTTCTTCAATGGTTTCTGAGGCATAACATTTTGGCACACGGCAAACACCATCACAACGAACACTCCAATCATGATACCAGGCCATTTCTACTTCATAAGACTTCACTTTTCGCTCATGAGAGCGATCACTATGCCAACCACGTGGGTGATTTCTTTCTGTAGGAAAGCGGACATGTTTGAGAACCACGCTCTCTGTAACCCCACCTTTCAAATTCACACGGACAATTTCACCATAACCACTCCAAAGTGACGCAATCGTTTCACCCAATTCCGCGGTTTCTGCACCTGTTGAACCCAATATGATTTGTTCGAGTTTCTTATCCATATCCAACTTCTACTTTTTTCTACTTACTTAACCTTCAAAATCGACAAGCGTTCGTTCACAAGCAGCTTGTTTTACCAACGGAATCACAGCCTGATGCAATGGGTGAGCCTGATAGGCATTCAATGCATCCCTGCTCTCAAGCTCGGAATACAGCACAACATCTGCCGACTGCTCAGTACAGCTAAAATCAATACCAACTTCAATATGCAAGAGCCCGGGAATCTTTCCCTGAAGATCTTCCAGCGTCTTTTTAATCAACAGCGCATTTTCAGCTTTTAAGATGCCGTTCGCCTCATCATGCAATCGCCACATCACAATGTGTTTTACCATATCACTATCCTCCCGCTCAAACTTCGATATTTATAATTTAATTGTATCCACGGCCACATCAACGCCCCACAGACGGGATATGATATTTAAACTGTTTTCACGATCTCCACTACTGAAGAATCTGATGCAACCCTTCACATCTTCAGGTGCATTCAACTGCCCGGCCTCAAGCTGTCGTTTTAACTCTTCTGCAATTGCATCACCCGTATCCAGAATCACAACATCGTCCCCTGCAATTTGACGGATCAAAGGCATAAGAAATGGGTAATGTGTGCATCCCAGAACCAATGTATCCATACCCTGCTGAAGCAAAGGTTCCAGATACATCAGCAACATCTTTCGGGTATCGTCACTATCAAAGTGACCGGCTTCAACTTGTTCCACCAGCCCTTCTCCGGGCTGAAATACCACCTCGGCATCACTACCAAAACGTTTGACCAACCGTGAGAATTTTTCACTCGCCAGTGTGCCGTTTGTGGCCAACACACCGATCACGCCCGCTTTGGTTGCTTCAACCGCAGGCTTGACTGCCGGTTCCATACCAATCACAGGAATTTGAAAATTCTGGCGCAAATCTTCAATCGCCGCCGCAGTCGCAGTATTGCAGGCTACAACTAACGCTTTTACATCCTGCCTGATAAAAAAGTCAGCCAGCAAATGGCAACGTTCTTTCACAACATTCAAATGACGTGAGCCATAAGGCATATAAGCTGAGTCCGCTATATAAATAAGATCTTCAGCAGGCAACAATCGATGGATGTGTTCAAGCACCGACAATCCACCTACACCTGAATCAAAAATGCCGATTGGCTGAGAACTATTCAATTTTTTTCCCTCCGGCTCAATCAGCACATTCAGTTTGAATCCTAACCTGATCATGATGGAAATGACCAATTATCTGTTTGATTTTAGAATGTTGTGCTATAACTTACGTTACTAATTTGAATATGAGGGAGAGTTTGATGTCTGACAAGCAGGATCAGAAAACCGTTAAGATTAAGCCTTCCGCGGAATTGCCGGATCTGGAGAACACAGTTCGATTGGACTTTAGCAATAATCAGAATGTGTTTTCAACTTCATCCACAGATGAATCTACGCCAGATGATTTTGATTTTGGCGATTTGGATGCAGGCATGGATGCGTTGACTCAAGACCTTCTGGAACCTCTTTCAGAGTCTAATGAAAACAAAAAAGATACAAAAGCTACCGATACTTCAAATGATCTCATTTCAAATGCTCGCATCGATACAGATGAAGAAGAAAACATCTTTGATATTGAACAATCAATGTTACTTGAAAGCAACAACGAAAATGAATTGCTTATTGAATCACCAGATAGCTTAACCGATGATGATTTACTCATTACCGAACACACCGATGACTCCCCTTCTTCTACAGATGATTTTTTATCAGACACGCCTGCAGGTATTGATGAAGGCATAGAACGTACTGAAAACGATTCAGATGAAGGTCTCCCTCCTATTATTAAATTAACAAAAGAAATGCTGGATGAACCTGAGCAAGTGCCTTTCTCGGAGTTCAATGACTCACAAAACAACAGTGATATTGAGAATAACAATTCAGACTCCGCTGTTGAAACGCCGGAACTGACCACCACTGAAACACATATTCTTGCTGATGCAACCGCTGCCATCAAAGAGATGACCGATGAAGAAGAATATGAAAAGATAGATACAGGAAACTCTGAAGCGCCTGTAGCCACTGAATTTTCGCCCATTGAATCAGAAACAGGGCAAAACAGAAGTTCAAACACATTACCAACCTTCATAGCAATTTTGGGCATTGCTGTCGGTGGGTTTGCTGTCTGGATGACAGTAGATGCCAACAATCAGATTGCAGATCTGGAACGCAAACTCCAGAATATGCGTTCAGCAGCCACGACAGCAAAAACCCATGAAATGACTGCTGTTCAACAACGACTTACAAAGATTGAGAAACGCTTAACCGGCACCCCAACAATTGAAGCTGCAACGGCATTGAGTTCAGTCGCTCCTGAAGCCAAAGAAGCGGCTCCTGAAACAACCAGCGCAGTTAAAATTATCACGCCTCAAACCGAAGTGACAAATACGCAAAAAAGCACTGGTGATTGGGTCATTAATCTTTCATCTCATATCAAAGCGTCCCTTGCCAAAAATGAACAGGCTCGTCTGTTGAAAAAAGGCATCAATTCTGAAATTCATACTGCTAAAGTTAGAAATAAAGTCTGGTATAGAGTCCAGATCACAGGTTTTGCAAGTAAAAGCGAAGCAAAAGCCAAACTCAAAGACGTCCAACAACAAGCAGGTATTCAAGGCATCTGGATTGGTAAAAAATAGAATTAATGCGTGGGTCTCTTGTGAGGCCTTTCTCGTTGATTACGTTTAAACTCCCGTTTTTTATCTTTGGCCTTTTTTAATCTCGTTTTCAGAACACGCTGCTCATTCTTTTTTAACTGCTGCCGTTTCAGCTTATTATTTGCCATCTTCCTGGGTGCAATACCGCGTTTTTTCAACATCTTGATACGTTGTTTCAATTTCATTTTAAGTCTGGCTGGAAGGCGTTTTTTAAACGTTGCTGAAGCTTTAGCCCGCTTATACAACATGCGTCCAAATTTACGCTCGGCAAACTGCCCCGGCTTCAAATAAACTTTCTGCCCCGCCAGACGGTTTTCATGAATCCGTTCCGCCACCTCCACTTCACCCTCTTCAAGTAAAATTTGTGTTGATGATGATTCATCACGTCCTAAAACTTCAATCACTCCTTCAGTGCCTCGCACCCCCAATACTGCCGTCGGCATACTCAAGCGAAATGATGATCCATGGCCTCGCAACTTGGTCACCGCAAAACGCAGCCATCCCGTCACCAGCTCAATCGTTGCACTCGCCACACTTTTATCTTCACGGAGCTGATAATCAGCGATGGTGATTTCCGTATTGGAACTGATCGAAATCATGGAGCCATCATCCATATCAAACTGCGCGCTGGCAGCATCCTTTGAACGAATAATATCTTGCGGATAAAGATCAACACCCGGCTGCAAAATAAAATGCCGATCCGCCCTCTGCAAGCTTACTTCACCATGAACCTCAGTAACCACACCAACCTGTGCATAAGCATGTGTTGCAAGCAACAAAACAAACAATGCAATCACTAGCCGAATAATCTTTTGCATTAGATTTTCCATCAGACTTCTCCTCAAGCCTACTTGGTGCAGGCGATGTTTCCCTATCGAATGTCTCTATTGGGTACTCTTTTGTGCATAAATAACATGCTACAGCCATTCATATTTAACCTATCGTAGGTTATATTACCCGCAGCATCAAACGTAAACCCGCATGAGAAATTACTTTCTCAATCAAAATAAAAGTAACGATGCGGTTCAATTTCTTGCAAGGAGAAACCTGTATGTTCCTTTGCCAAAATGAGCACACAAAGATGCTGTTTTTGATCTTCACAATAAGTCTCGTGCTATTTTCAAAATACGGAACTGCAGCGGACATGGCTGATGATAAAATGACGTTGAAGATTGGAGCGTTTTC
Organism: Mariprofundaceae bacterium; assembly: GCA_021772895.1. GTDB lineage: Bacteria > Pseudomonadota > Zetaproteobacteria > Mariprofundales > Mariprofundaceae > WSZY01. The sequence continues at coordinate 113,450 of JAJFLC010000002.1, forward strand.
CAGCAACACGCTCAAGGGATGGGAACATAAATCATTTGATGGTAAAACCAGCTACACACTGATCCCCGATCCAGCACCCGGAATAAAACGCACGGTACTCAAAGCCACAAGTCATGCTACTGCCTCAGGCCTCTTCCGGAAACGTCGAATTGATCTCGAAAAAACACCATGGATTCACTGGTCATGGAAAACGAAGCAGTTATTTTCAAACATCGATGAAAATGAAAAACATGGCGATGATTTTGTTGCCCGCCTCTACATTGTTATAGATGGTGGCATCTTTTTCTGGAACAGCCGGGCACTGAACTATGTCTGGTCATCTTCGCATCAAACAGGTGAAACGTGGCCTAACCCGTACACATCCAGGGCGACCATGCTGGCTGTAGAATCAGGTGCCTCCAGACTTAATCAGTGGCGATACTACAAACACAATGTACGCGAAGATTTCCGCCAGTTGATTGGGAAAGACATTCGCTATATTGATGCCATTGCTATCATGACAGACAGTGATAATCATGGGCAAAAAGCCACCACCTATTTCGGTGATATATTTTTCACCGCGCAATAATCAAAATCCTTTTCGACAGCTGCCAGTGAAGCCTTTATGCTTACCGCCATATTTTACACATTAGATTTCAGGAGCATCATCACATGGCATCGAACATCGAAAAATCCCGGAAAGATTTTCAGCAGGCACAAAAGCTTCTTCCCGGTGGTGTAAACTCACCTGTTCGTGCATTCAAAGGCGTGGGTGGTACACCCCGCTTCTTTGATCATGCCAAAGGTGCCTATGTCACCGATGTTGATGGCAACAGGTATATTGATTATGTCGGTTCCTGGGGGCCCATGATCTTAGGGCATGCCCACGATGCAGTGATTAAAGGCATCAAAGAGACCGCAGACAAAGGTGTCTCATTTGGTGCCCCTTGTGAGCTGGAGATTGATCTTGCAGAGCTGGTGATTGATATGGTGCCATCCATTGAGGTAGTCCGTTTTGTAAGCTCCGGTTCAGAAGCCACCATGAGTGCACTGCGCCTTGCCCGTGGCTTCACGCACCGTGACAAGATCGTCAAATTCGAAGGTGGTTATCATGGTCATGCCGATGGTCTCCTGGTGAAAGCCGGTTCGGGTGCCGCCACATTTGGTGTGCCTGATTCCGCAGGTGTTCCCGCTGATTACGCAAAGCTTACGTTAACCGCCCCTTTCAATGATATCGATGCCGTAAAAAAGCTGTTTGCTGAAAATAAAGATGAAATCGCATGTATTATCGTTGAGCCAATTCCAGGCAATACAGGAGTTATGGATCTCTACTCCACAGGTTTTTTACAAGCGCTTCGTGACATCTGTGATGAAGAAGGTTCACTGCTGATCTTTGATGAAGTGATGTGTGGTTTCCGTGTAGCACCGGGCGGCGCACAGGAGCGATTTAATATCATGCCTGACCTCACCTGTCTGGGCAAAATCATCGGTGGAGGTCTTCCAGTGGGTGCTTATGGTGGTCGTGAAGATATTATGCGCCAGATTTCACCGGATGGCCCTGTGTATCAGGCTGGCACCCTTTCCGGCAATCCACTGGCCATGCGTGCGGGCATTGAGACACTCTCACGTCTGCGTGACCCGGCAGTTTATGAAATCCTTGAAGCCAAAAGTGCACATCTTTTCGAAGGACTTCTAGCCGGTTGTAAAGATGCAGGCGTTTCAGCCTGTGGTAATCGTTTTGGCTCTATGTTTACCATCTTCTTCACTCAAGCGGATTCCTGCAATAGCTACGCCGATGTCTGCAACTCTGATCTGCCTTTCTTTGGTAAATTTTTCAACGCTATGCTGAATGAAGGCATCTATCTGGCTCCATCTCAATTTGAGGCTGCATTTGTATCCATGGCCCATACCGATGACGATATTTATGAAACGATTGCAGCAGCCAGTCGCGTACTTGCCAGGTTAACCACATGAGTCTTCTCGCTTCCATCAAATTCAATGAAGCAGGGCTTGTCCCGGCTATCACACAAGATGCCGAAAGCGGCCGTGTGCTGATGATGGCATGGATGAACGAAGAAGCTGTGCTACAAACACTCGATACAGGTTTTGCCCACTACTATTCCCGTTCCAGAAAATCACAATGGAAAAAAGGTGAGTCTTCCGGCCATATCCAGGAAGTGGTCGAGATGTTTCTTGATTGTGATGGCGATACAATATTGCTGATCATCAATCAGACAGGCCCTGCCTGCCATACCAATCGTCCATCCTGCTTTTTTCAACAACGGGTGAATGATACGTGGGTCAGCTTCGAAAAGCCGCAGGAGTGAGGAAAATTAAATGAGCACAGGCATCCTGAAAGAACTGACCCAAATACTTGAATCACGTAAAGGTGCTGAGTCCGAATCCTCCTACGTTGCCTCTCTCTATGCCAAAGGGTTGGACAAAATTTTGGAAAAAGTCGGGGAAGAATCCGTTGAAACCATTATTGCAGCCAAAAATGGTAATAAAGACAAAATCATCTATGAAACCGCTGATCTTTGGTTTCACTCCATGGTCATGCTGGCCGAGCTTGGACTCTCCTCCGATGATATCCTGAATGAACTGTCTCGCCGTTTTGGTGTATCCGGCCATGATGAGAAAGCTTCGAGAGAATAGTCTCATATAAATTCTCCAAGTAAGCTTTATACGCCTCTTCACTTCCTCCTGCCCGATTCATTCACCGACATGGCAACATCTCAATGTCAGCCCAAAGATCTTTATGCAATTGGTCAAACCATGTCGGCACCTGTACGCTAGGCTCCCTGCGTAGTGAATCAGTTGAATCACGCTGCTGCGTATTCACGGTTTCACAGGAGCTTTATGACTTCAATACGCGTTCGTTATCAAACCATGGAGTTTGGAACTACAGACATTCATGTACGCACATTACGAGATAATCAGGAATTCTCTGATGATGATTTAATTGCTGAAAAGCTTGGTATCTCTTCTGCAACCTGGCCTCTGTTTGGCATCGTTTGGCCTTCGGGCGAGATTCTCGCTCATCTCATGTTTGATTATAAAATTTCTGGCAAGCGAATTTTGGAAGTCGGTTGTGGCATCGCATTATCGAGTCTGGTACTCAACCACCGACATGCAGACATCACCGCCACAGATTATCATCCTGAGGCTGGTGCCTTCCTTCAAAAGAATACAGATCTCAATAAGGATGCAGTGATACCGTTCATTCGCACAGGTTGGGAAGACGAAGACTGCGGTTTAGGTGAATTCGATCTTATTATCGGCAGTGACCTGTTATATGAGCGAGGCCATAGCGAAATGCTGTCAGGTTTTATCGATTTTCATGCCAAACCACAGTGTGAAGTAATCATTGTTGATCCGGGACGTGCCCACCACGCACGTTTCAGCAAGCAGATGCTAAGTCTGGGTTACTCACATAACCAGAGCAGACCTGAAAATACAGGCTATTTGGCAAAACCGTTCCCACGAGGCCAAATTCTTCGTTATCAGCGTTAATTTTCACGCCATGACAGGCTATTTCAAAAATATTTGCCGGCAGACAATGTTCTGATTGATTTCATCCTCCCTTTTGGCATTTCCACCCATGACAAAAAAGCGCTAAAGAAGTGGCCAGATATTACTACTCATTCTTTTTAGGCTTCTTTTTTATTAAAGGCTTATCATTATCCGCAAGAGAAGCCTCGGCTTTAAGTGAGCGATTCCTGCTGTGATCCAATACCCCTGACCCTGCCTGTGCTAGAGCCTTTAGTACTTTGTCCGTCATGAATCCGGATGTAAAAGCGAGAATAACAACAAGCGGCATATTTTGGGCAAATTCGGAATTTACACCCATCAGCATATAATACGCTGCAACCGCAATGACAGGTGAGGTAATTAAAAAAGTAATTTGTTGGATGATTTTTGAACGTGTCGTATTTGCATTGTCATCTTCGACGTCTTCCCGACTTTCACTTGGCATTTCGGCATCCCTCTTCCCCGTAAAAGGAACTAACAGGTTCATAAGGTTAATCTGCTCATTGTGCCGAAATCCACATTGTAATGTCGGGATCATTTGAGCCATTCGAACAGCCCCTCCAAAAAGAGCCAAAATCAGGACAAAAATCGGAACAACGATCCCTCCCAAAACATCGTAAAAATTACCGGATGTAATCTTTGTTTCTCCCTCTATCGCTTTTGTTGGAATGCCTCCAATGTTTAATGCCCATTGATCAATTGCAACTTTCATATTCACATCGCTCTTAGTGTTAAGATCAACGTCAGTTCTTGCATTCAGATATGTGTGAGGAAAGTAGTCCTTCACTTGAATGATGCTCACTGCTTTTGTTTCAAGCGGAGTCAACAAATAAGATCCTTGATAAAAAATCCAAAATGGCGCGATAATCGACGCTGCAATTAATATATAACTAAACGTAATTAATACGCGGTGATCCAGTTCTCTGTATGGCCCTGTAAAGAATGAAAACAATGCCAGAATCATAGTTACAGCCACTGCAAATTTAAAAAATTTGGAGTATGGTTGCTTTTTATTAACGAAAGCAATCCCTTCGCTATACAACGCTTCATAACCATTATCCGTTGATAATGCGCCTGTGACATGAATTTCAATCTGATCTTGCTCAGTGATATCTTTTAACTCGGTATAGTTTTCCGGCTCTATTTTGAACTTTCCATCGTCATCTAAATCTGTGCTAATTTGTATGGATTTTCTTTGTGTTCCTAAAACTTCGATTGAGATGTATGCCTTACCTTCCTTGACATCTTTTTTCGGTGTACTCGCTGCCGGAATAATTTCACCCCTCACGTGAAGCGCAGACTTTACATTTTCAGGTTGGCCATTTTTAGATACAATGGATGCACTCACTGCCACTGTTGCATCTTCCTTAGAGTATGAATATATCGATGAAATAGCTGTAACGATAAAGAATAAATACCAAATCAGCGCTACCACTTGAAGCGCCATAGAGCTACGAGCATCCACAGCGGATTTCTTAATGTTCTCCTGAGTATCCATATGAACCCCCCTTTCCTTTATTTTATATAGCCAAGATAAGAATAAAGTCAAGTTTAGCATTGATGATACTCGCTGATTAAGCCTCCAAGCATCGATGCCGTGATTGACTTCATCATGTACAAACTCAAGCATTGCCAACGATAGATAAAACTTAACCCACCGATGATGTATTCGGTGATTGAATCCACAGGAAACAGTTAAATCATGAGCACAGAAAAAGAATTACAGACCCGTAGCGAATCCAAATGTGAATTGTGTAGTACAGCCGATAACCTGAGTGTCTATGAAGTTCCTCCGAATTCAGATGGCAGCGCAGATGAATGTGTACTTATTTGCGAAACTTGCCGTGAGCAAATTGAAAACCCGGAAAAGACCGATGCAAATCACTGGCGTTGTCTGAACGACAGTATGTGGAGTCAGGTTCCAGCCGTGCAAGTGATGGCATGGCGAATGCTCACTCGCTTGAGAAGCGAAGGCTGGCCACAAGATCTTTTAGATATGCTCTATCTCGCAGATGAAACCAAAACCTGGGCAGAAGCAACGGGCGAAGGCCAAGCTGATGAAGACACTGTGAAACATCGTGATAGCAACGGCGCAGTGCTTGAGGCTGGTGACACAGTTACACTGATTAAGGATCTCGATGTTAAAGGCGGCGGTTTTACAGCCAAGCGTGGCACTGCGGTACGTGGCATTTCACTGGTCGCCGATAACCCTGAACATATTGAAGGCCGTGTAAGCGGACAGCAGATTGTGATTCTGACAAAGTTTGTGAAAAAATCGAACTAAGGCCCATTTCCATGAACCTTGATTAAGCGTGGACTCGGTGAAAAGATAGTCTTAAACGTGCTTGTCGAAAAAAATGGCAGATGAAATTTTCGAGTTCCTCTACCACGAAACCGACATCAACCGACCCCGTGGTGGCCTAATCATATATCAACAGCATTTACAAAACAGGTTGCCTAAATAAAAGGGTATACTGTCCCTGATTTCCTAAACTTTGCATCAAAATACATCAAACATAGATGAAAATTTATTTTATCTTTCTAACGACACCACTTGCTGTTCCCACATACAAACTTCCATCGCCACCAATCGCCAAATCTGTAATCGGATTAAATGTTGCTTGGATAGCAGGGCCTCCATCACCTAACACACCAACCATCCCTTTTCCTGCCACAGTAGTAACAATACCATTTAAACCAATTTTTCGAACATATGAAATGCCAGTGCTAGCACGATCTGCAAAATAAGCTTCCCCATTTGGGGCAACAACAAAAGCATAAGTGCTTGTATACAAATAAATCTGTCTGGCTTGAGTGCCATCTGGAGAGTGAATGTAGAACCTACCATCCGCACTTACAGTTGGTGTTCCAGCACCGGCAAATATAGAAAAAGCACCAGTTTGATCCGCTTTAAGTATTAGACTTCCAAAAGAAAAATTACTTGGATATCCCGTAAAATAAATAGACCCATCAGGATCAAGTTCTATATCAGTAATAAGTGAAAAAACACCATTGTATTGAGGTATAAGTGTTGTAATAATACCATTAGGTAAAACTTTACGCAGACTATGCCCCCCAATGTATATGCTACCATAAACATCAATCGCTAAGCCAATAGGAATCTCCAAATTTGCATTGGTCGCAAGCCCTCCATCACCAACAGCGACAACTGGGCTTCTTGATGGAGTACCCGCTACCGTCGTGATAATACCCGACGGATCAACCTTGCGAACAACTTTGAAACGGCTATCTACAAAATACAAGCTACCGTCAGGGCCAAGAGAAAGGTCTCTACAAGACTGGATTTCTGCACGTATTGCTGGAGTACCATTGCCTATAAGCCTATTATGACTCGAAGTCCAAGGGTAAGGAATAAAAATACCTGCAATAGTTGAAATGATGCCATTTTTATCCACCTTTCTGATCCTGCAGCCATGAACATTTCCACTTCCCCCCGCGATATACAAACTACCGTTAGGAGCTGCCACCATCGTATCAACCTGCAAACTGGCTTGTGTTGCAAGGCCTCCATCACCAGAAAATCCATACGTCCCATTACCAGCAAATGCAGTAATAACCGCCCCCCCGCATGTTGGATATTGCAGCCCTCCCACACCATTCACCCCATTGATCGTATCCGTAATGCCTTTCAAAATAAAATTACGGGTGTATGTCCCTGATAAATACCACCCTACAAAACTATGACCCAGCGTTGTTTGTTCAAAATTTAGCCATGAAAGACCAGACTGGAAAACATTACTTGAGCCTGGAAGTATCCATTGGTCTGATTTAGGCGGCAGTGAGCCAAACGTATTTCGCACCGCAGCAATCACAAAATCTTCGGGTACTGTAATATTAGGTTCATTTAACCCAAGCTTACCTCCAGGAGATGAATTTGCAGGCGTTGCCACTGCCACCACGCCAATATTTGAACTCCATGCTGGATTTTCTGTGGTAAGCTTATTGTAAACAGCATTTGTATAAAAATTCCCTTGCGAATGTGCAACAATCAAGATGCGTTTACCTTCTCCCAAGAAAGTACGATAATCATTGCCCATCTTAATAGCGTCTTGGTCATCTACATATTGAACCTGATTAAATGATGATGCGATGCCCTGCATAGTCGAACGAAACACAAGATCAGAGATCAGACCATCTCCTATCAAAGCACGCCAAAACCAGCCCATAAACTTATCCCCATAAGCTTGCCGAGAAACTTCCAATAGCTGATCAAGTCCAGTCGTACCAAAGGGGCCACCTTTACCATTGGCATAGGCAAGTTTATAATCATACTTGGTCAAGTCAGCAAAAACTGAATTTGCTTGAATCAATCTAACCCTTAATCCATCCCTAAGGGATTCTCTAGCTTGCTCCTGAATAGTAAACATCCCATTGCTATAAACAATTGCTGTTTTGTTCAGACAACTGGCTGCTTCAACTTCATCAGGAAAGTTCAAAGTTCCAATAAGTAATAGTAATGTGATAATAAATGTATAAATTCTCATTATACTCCCTCCCTAAACCCATAAAATCATAATAATTCGCTATCCCATAAGGAATAAACGATCAGTAACGAAGCAATGGCAATAAGCACCAGTAGCGGAATCAAAACAATAATTAATGCTTTAACCCAACTCACCTCTGCTAACTTAACCAAACCCAAGCACTGTAATATAACTATCCAAAGAGGGATCCAGCTTCCGATGTAATTTGATATTGGAAAAGGCAACACAAAAAGAAACACCTTAAGTAGCAATGGAGCCAATGCGTATACAAATATTTGGTAAACGGAATATGCTTCAATTTCAATCAGTGCGTATTTCCTAACTGCCCACGTGACATACTTAGACCAACCCCTTCCAACTAACCCCACTATTATAATTGGGACACTAGCAACTATAAATATCGCAAACCCTTGTTCGAGCAAGCCCTGACGGTGCGCCCCTGCCAGTATTGAGAGAGCCCATACACCAAGAACAAGCGTAGGTGATAAAATCAAAACCAGATAAATATCACTACGATAATAAGTTGTTACCTTTTCCATTTGTGAAAAGACTCTATGGGGCCAAAAAATCACCCCTATCATACTGGCTAAAAACTTTTTCATTTTTTAATTCGGCAACACATCAGGGTTGAAGGCACACCCCTGCTTCATATCTGGTGGAAGGGTAAAGAACATACCGCTTAAGTGGGCATCATACTGTAGCCAAGTCTTTGAGCGAACATATGTATTCAAGTATACAGCTCTTAACTCTCCCTTAATGTTATATGCATCGCTGCCACCCATACCCAAAAGTTGCTCTCGCACATATGAAATACAATCAGAAGCACGCCCTGACTCAAGAGCACGCCCTCTTGCATTAGCGGCATCTGCCGCATTTAACAATATACTCTGCATCACCTTTGCTTTTTGAGACAACGCAGCCCTTGTTTTCTCCGAATTTGGATAGTTCATCACAATCCAACGCTGAACATCATCGCGCACGCCATCGTTGTCAGAATCAATGCCTGCCAGGGTTACTTTGCCTGCTGCACCCGGATCAGGTGGAAGGTTGGCG
>JAJFLC010000011.1 GCA_021772895.1 Mariprofundaceae bacterium
GGGGGGATTTAAGGGTATTGCTTGAATGTCCACCTCATTAAAAAATCCGTTTGCGCCAAATCAAAATAAAAAATCACCCTGGCTTCGCCTTCCCTCTTTAAAAGAGGGAATACCGGATCTCCCGTGCTCCGAGCACCTCCCCCTTTATAAAAGGGGGCCGGGGGGATTATTCCTCAATTTCTTAAAAACGGATTTTCTTTAGTCTCAGGCAAGTGGTTAAGGTTTTCCACTTAGTTTAAACAAATCCTCGTTACCGTCTGCGGGACAAAATATCACCTCGAACCCATCACCCAGAGTCATGTGTTTACCGCCCTTGCAGTCCATGCCTTCAGCCGGTACCCATTTCCTGACTCCGCCATGGTCGTTCTGTAACGGCAGGTAGTATTTCAAATATTCATCTTTAGAAGCGAAATGGTACTTCACGCCAGACTCAGGTCCCTGCGAGCAACCCCCCAGCCAAAGCAATATTAAAACCGGACAGAAAATCTTTCTCATCTCAGCCCTCCTGATTTGCTTACTATTGTACAAGACTTTGAAGGGGGTAATTTTTGTAAGTAGCATTTCCGATTTCGAACTGATCGAACCTGTTTTCCAACACTCCGAGCACCTCAGATTTAGAAATTTGATCCCAGAGGATATTTACTGGTTAAGCAAGATATTTCTTTTCCCAATCCAATAATTGAGTTTCTCCTGGAAGTCTGATTCCAGGATGGTTGCGATGCCATATATCATCAATTTGAGGAATCAAATGTGATTTGAGATCTTTTTTTTGTCCTTCAACATTATTAATTCCAATTTGTTTCCAATAGGCAAAGTTATAAAACACGCTTCTATAATTCAATATAATGGAAGCCAAAAAATCTCCTCCATTATATTCAAGGGTATTCAATAGCCTCTGCAGATATTCATCAGCATTTTGCGGATTTAGTGTGAATCCTTTATCTGGCTCAGAGCCTACAAACCCATCCCCAAAATATGCTGCTATAACCTCAATGTGGCCAAAAATATTTTTATTAAATACTTCTAATTCATTTGAAGGAATCCAAAGCTCTTCATGAGTTTTTTTGCCAACGATTTCCTTTTGAAATTTCTGGGAATAGTTCTGGTCGATATTAAACCGCGTTATATATCCCGCAAAAGTGTCTCTTTTTGTATTCCAACCTTCGGCAATTTCACGTGCATACCCCGCATTTAACACTGGATAGAATATGGGTTGGTCGGGTAGCCTTGGCGGAAAGGCCTTAAAATTTGCCTGACCAATCAATTCTAATTCTCTATGACCTACAGGACGATACAAAACCATTGTGATTTTTCTTTCAGAAAGGTCAAAACGCCAGCGAGCTGCCCGCTCCGCTTTTTTTTATTAACGAACCCACCCTTCACATTACTGATCAGGAAATTGCGGTGGCATGGGGAGGCCGACTTCTTGTAGAAAAGTTGCGAGGGCCGAGTCTAGATGCCAGTTTCTCCTAGCCTGCTATCTACCTCTAACCCCCTGCTGTGTCCAGGGCATCGGGATTCTTCATAGATTTCTTTTCTTCAGACGCCAGGCGGCGCTCTACCTTCTTTACGTCTTCTGCGGGTGGAAGTTCTTCAGGCCGAATGCCCCTATTGAGCAATGTTTTTCTTACTGCCATGTTATTTTTTGTGTGCTCATCCGAGATAGCGGGTTCTGTGCTGAGTTGATGTTCCCTGGCATTGTGAATCGTGATTTCAGTCGCAAAATCCTTGGCCTTGAGTATTATGGTTGGTGCAAAATCTGCCAACGGACGCTTGATCGGTACTTTCCACCGTGATTTCATGGCTTGCGTTGATTTTCCAAACAGCGCCTGATCCCCTTTGCTGCGAATGACTCCAAAATTGTTATTACTCCCCGTTTGCTGGAAAATAACCGAGGACAAATCCTTTTCTGAAGAAGTCAATTTATGCCGGGCTGATACCCGCTCTGTCTCCAGTAACCGATTTTCAATCAACTCCGCTTTTCTGGTCTGCAGGGCGAAATAGTTTTGTGCAAAAGCGATGGGTTCTTTTTTCGAATCGCCATTCTGCGCGACCAGGTAACAGGCGTATCGCGTGAGCATGATGTCATCGATTTCCCGCTGGCTGCCTGAGCCTAGATCGACCATTTTCCTGATGTCAGCAAAATGGTCTGCAATCTTCTGTTCTGAAATCTCACAGGCGGTTTTCGCTTTGGAAACAACGTTCAAAAAATTTTCCCATTTTGAATACCCCAGCAAATGCTGCAAATCCCTAGCGAGCCAGAATTCTATGCCGTCATCGGTCTCTTGAGCGTGTGATTCAAATGTGGTGGTGAGCGTGATTACCGTTTCATGTTTCATATCTTGGCCTCCATAACTGGACTTCCAGTTGTCACAGTATCATCATTTAAACTGCGTAATCTCTCAAGTTTTCCAATGCAGGCTCAACCAGCATATTCCCCTACTTCTGATCAGGAAACTGCGGTGGCATGGGGAGGCCGACTTCTTGTAGAAAAATTGCGAGGGCGGGGTCGTGCAATATATGTGGCGGGATTGGATAGTTCTTCGGCAGGTTGGCACCGTCTCGGTCCAGGCCGTACTTGCGTTTGATGGCTTCCGGAATATCCACGTTGCTGGCGACGATGTAGTTCAGGATGCCGGGTTCCATCATGATGTGCGCCGGCAGTTTCGCCAGCGGATGGTTCGGGTCGACTTCCATTTTGTCCGAGTTGACAAGATCTTTGGCCCGACGTCTTCGGTCTTTGCGAGAGGAAGGATTGCGGCCTTCTCCGGAGGGCGCGACGACAACTTTGGGTTTTGACTGCGAAACAGTAGCCTCGCCGGGTTCGTATTCGCCGAGGCCCACAATTTTCACGCG
>JAJFLC010000012.1 GCA_021772895.1 Mariprofundaceae bacterium
CTTGCGACCGTACTCCCCAGGCGGTCAACTTATCGCGTTAGCTTCGCCACTGCAGGGGTCGATACCCGCAACGGCTAGTTGACATCGTTTAGGGCGTGGACTACCAGGGTATCTAATCCTGTTTGCTACCCACGCTTTCGAGTCTCAGTGTCAGTATCGGTCCAGTAAGCCGCCTTCGCCTCAGGTGTTCCTCCGTATATCTACGCATTTCACTGCTACACACGGAATTCCGCTTACCCCTCCCGAACTCTAGCCTGCCAGTATCGAATGCAGTTCCGGGGTTGAGCCCCGGGATTTCACATCCGACTTAACAAGCCACCTACACTCTCTTTACGCCCAGTAAATCCGAACAACGCTCGCACCTTTCGTATTACCGCGGCTGCTGGCACGAAATTAGCCGGTGCTTCTTCTGAAGGTACCGTCAAATCAGAGCGCTATTAACGCTCATCTCTTCTTCCCATCTGAAAGCGGTTTACAACCCTAAGGCCTTCTTCCCGCACGCGGCGTCGCTGCATCAGGCTTTCGCCCATTGTGCAATATTCCCCACTGCTGCCTCCCGTAGGAGTCTGGACCGTGTCTCAGTTCCAGTGTGGCTGGTCATCCTCTCAAACCAGCTACTGATCATCGCCTTGGTAAGCCATTACCTTACCAACTAGCTAATCAGACGCGGGCCCATCTATCAGCGCGAGGTTCCGAAGAATCCCCCGCTTTCCTCCGTAGAGATTATGCGGTATTAGCTTGAATTTCTCCAAGTTGTCCCCCACTAATAGGCAGATACCCACGCGTTACTCACCCGTGCGCCACTCGTCAGCGACCGAAGTCCTGTTACCGTTCGACTTGCATGTGTTAAGCACGCCGCCAGCGTTCGTTCTGAGCCAGGATCAAACTCTCCGAAGAAAGCTATATTATTATATTAATGATCCCAACATTGATCACAAAGATCAACTCAATTGAATAAACGTTAACGTTCATTGCTGAACTTGTTTACGCAATCAAAGTCAATCAATCAATGATTGGAAAGACTCGATGCGTCCACAGTTCAAATAAAAACTACTAATTGTAAAGAACAAATCCGCGGCCGTTTCTGCTTGCGCCCAACTGGGCTCGATCCGGCTGCGGGCGGCGAATCATATCTCCGCCGTTTGAGGTGTCAACCTCTAATTCAAACACGCTCTTCGCAGTATGTTTTCAGCGCCTCTCAGCGCGGCTTCCTCTTGCGAAGGGCGGCGAACATTATCGCCACATTTCGGTGCGTCAACACCTTTGTTTAAACTTCCTTTCCAAGCTCAATTCAATGCCTTTCGGCGTCACCTTGTCTTGTCGAGGGCGGCGAACATTATCGCCACATTTCGGCGCGTCAACACCTTTGTTTAAACTTCCTTTCCAAGCTCAATTCAATGCCTTTCGGCGTCATCTTGTCTTGTCGAGGGCGGCGAACATTAGCGGCGCCTTTCCGCACGTCAACACCTTTGTTGTCCACATCAATCGATCTGTCGCTCACACGCCAAATTTGCGATGTTTTACCGCTCGACAAACCCTTCAAAATGACAGTATTAAAGCTAACGAACCACCTGTGCGCGAATGACGCTGACACGCAGTGTATTCAATTGTTCATGAGTCAACACACCCGCCAGACCCAAATCGAACAGCTGCTGACTGCCGGAGGCAACTGTGCCTCGCAATGAACGCTGCATCTGCTGCACCTGCCCGGCTGCACTCGTAAATTGCACCAGCACCACCAGCGCTTCGACACTCCTAGGCGTCGGGTTACTGATCTGGGCAACCACCCTGCCTCGGGCATCCTGCCCTGTTCTGACCTGAATGTATTTACCCGGGTTGTCTTTCAGATCAAGATCCACCAGTGCGCCATAGGCCTGTTTGCCAAGCTCGCCCTGGCTGGCTGCCACCTTGGCATAATAGGCCTTGGCCTCATCCAGACGCCCAGCTTTACGGGCCAAATCCCCTAACGCGTTATAGGCATCGGCTGTAGGCAACAATTGAACACTGTGCTCCAGGTCAGAGCGAGCCTGTCCGGCAAAGTTCAAACGCTCATTCACTTTACCGCGCTGTAGATAATAATAAAAGAAGTTTGGATTCAGACGAGCCGCTTTATTATATTGTTGGACTGCGCCTTTCAACCGGCTGCCTTTCTGCTCAATATCCCCCATCAAACCGTAGAACTGCGCCTCTTTCGGTTCCAGTGCGACCGCTCGCTGTGCCAAACGCTTGGCCATGTCCACATCACCCTTAGCCAGTGCTTTACGCCCTTTATCGTAGGCATCATAAGCAGGCTTGGTTCGTATCAAATGCACAGTCTTTAAGCGGTACCTCTCCACGCCCTGATCTCCGCCCTTGGGCAAGGTCGCCAGTAAGCTGACATTATTCTGTACCCGCTCCTGCGATGGCGGATGACTTGCAAAAAGGCCACTCAACCAGTCCTGCCGCTTTCCCTCAGAGAGTTTGACAAACGTTCGCTGTAAATCCACCGCTCCTTGAGGATCATAACCCGCACGCACCATGTACTGCATACCGTAATAATCTGACTCACGTTCGGCATCACGACCAAACTTCTGACTGATCAGCTGTGCTCCAATACCCGCCCCCAACTGCGCCACGTTGGCATAATCTTTTCCCTGCGTAGCAATCACCGTTCCCATTACCGCCGTCTGCAGCAACATACCCTTCGACATATTCTGTGCGCCATGTCTGGCTGCCGCGTGCACAATTTCATGCCCAAGCACGGCCGCAAGTTCAGATTCACTTTTTAATTCTGTTAACAGACCACGATTAATTGATATTTTACCGCCGGGCAGAGCCCACGCATTCGGAACAGAGTTATTAAGCACTTTAAATTCATACGGAAGTTTTCTATCACTGACTGCGGCCAGGCGGTGGCCCACCTGACTGACATAAGCAGTCAACTCCCGATCAACGACGTAATCACCACCCTGAGATTGCCGTGCTGGCGAATATTGTTGCGCTCCAATAGCAAGTTCCTGCTTTTCGCTCACCAGACTTAATTCATTTTTCCCTGTCACAGGATTGGTGGCACAGCCGGATAAGAACCCCACAACAAACCATAGTACAAGCAGTTCTCTTTTCACCATGCACCCCTTCTACTTTTACGAACTTTCTTTATGAACCATGAACCACAACCTGATTAAAGATCACTATGCCTGTAGCTTCAACTGAAACTTGTGAGTTATTCTACCGAAAGATTCACAAACTTACGCTTTCCGAGTTTTATCAAATAGGGCCCACCAGGCTTAAGCTGATGATCCTTGTCCACGATTTTTTCACCATCTATAGATAGTGCGTTCTGTTTGATCATGCGAATGGCCTCTCCATTAGAGGCCGTCAGTCCGGATTCTGTCAACGCCCGAACCACCCACAGGGAACCACCTACAGCTGAAAGCACTGCCTCCGGCACATCATCGGGCACCTCTTTTTTGGCAAACTGTGCTTCAAAACCTTCGCGCGCCACTTGCCCCGCACCCTCACCATGAAAACGATCCACAATCATCACTCCAAGCTGTTTTTTAGCCTCCATCGGGTGCATCTCTTTGACCTGACCAAGATCAACATCGGTCAATAACTCATAATATTTAAACATGAGTTCATCTGAAGCACTCATCAGCTTACCAAACTGCTCTTTGGCAGACTCTGCCACGCCAACATAGTTAGCCAGGGACTTGGACATCTTGTTAACGCCATCCAAACCTTCCAGCAATGGCATTGTCAAAACCACCTGTGGTACTTTGCCATAAGACTCTTGCAATTGACGACCCATTAACAGATTGAACTTTTGATCGTTTCCACCCAGCTCCACATCAGCATCCAAAGCAACTGAGTCATAACCCTGCACCAGTGGATAAAGAAACTCATGAATAGCGATCGACTGCCCTCCCTTATAACGTTTCTCAAAATCATCGCGCTCTAACATTCTTGCCACTGTCGCTTTGCCAGAAATACGAATCAAATCGGCTGCGGTCAGGTTTCCCAGCCATTCGGAATTAAAACGCACCTCAGTCTGTTTAGGGTCGAGAATTTTAAACATCTGTTCTTTATATGTTTCAGCATTAAGCAATACTTCATCGTGAGTCAGTGGTGGGCGCGTCTCGTTTTTGCCAGTCGGATCACCAATGGTTCCTGTGAAATCACCGATCAGAAATATCACCTGATGACCACAATGCTGGAACTGACGCAGCTTTTCGATAAGTACGGTATGGCCCAAATGAAGATCCGGTGCGGTTGGATCAAACCCGGCCTTCACACGCAGTGGCCGCCCCTCTTTTTCAGCGATCTTTAACTTGGCCTCAAGACCGCCTTTAGGCAAAATCTCCAGCGTACCGCGAGACAATAAGTCCATCTGTTCCTGAATATTCATAACAACCCCAATTCAGATAATTAAACACGAATGCTACGCAGCAGGGTCATCGATACCAGCCCCAAGATAAAGTCCACAGATACCAGACACATATCATCGAGCTAGATGATTCTTTGCCAGCGGTTATGCTATGCCAATGAATAAGGAAATAAGCCAGCCTGAATACTTACTCGGAATCATGTCTGGCACATCAGCAGATGGCATCAACATCGCTATCATTCGTGAAACTGATGCAACACTGATTTATTTCTGTGAACGCCCCATGCCACAGGAGTTACGCGAACCCATCCTGCGGCTGGCCGAACCCGGCCTTAATGAAATTGACTCATGTGGCGAACTGGATCAGACATTGGGGCAAGCGTTTGCCGAAGCGGCTTTACATGCCATTCACGAAGCTGGCATCACACCCTCTGACATCATTGCCATCGGCTCACATGGTCAAACCATTCGCCACAGACCCAAGGGTATCGACGGCGGCAAGCCATTTACCTTACAAGTTGGCTGTGCCGCAAACATCGCTGAATACACGGGTATTACAACCATCTCAGATTTTCGCAAGCGTGACATCGCAGCAGGTGGTGAAGGCGCGCCACTGGTTCCATTTGCACACCACATACTGTTTGGCAGCCCTGATCATCCAACAGCCGTGCTCAACATCGGCGGCATTGCCAATATAACTTATCTGTATAAAGACGCCGACCATGAAACCATCACCGGTTTTGACACTGGCCCCGGCAATATGCTGATGGATGCACTCATGCTTGCCATGTCCGATGGTCGCAATGCATACGATAAAGATGGGCAACTGGCTGCCTCCGGCACAATTGACAATCCTCTCCTGAACACATTACTCGGTCACCCTTACCTGAAACGTTTACCACCCAAATCAACCGGACGCGAAACATTTGGTAAACAAATGCTCGATAAAATCATGGCATGGCCCGAGCTATCAGATGCAGATCGCATGGCAACAACCGCTGAGTTTACCGCCCGAAGCATTGCCGAAAGTTGCCAGTTTTTGCCCGAACGACCTGAATCATGGTACATCTGCGGTGGCGGCGCATACAATTCACACCTTATGAGCCGTTTAGAAAATTTGCTCAAGCCTGCCACAGTAAAAAGCACCGCTGATATGGGAATTTCACCTGAAGCCATGGAGGCTGTTTGTTTTGCCCTGTTGGCAAAAAACACATTACGGGGTCTTTCCAACACAATCCCGGAGGTGACAGGTGCTGCTCGTGCTGTGGCTGGAGGTCAAATCACACCCGGAAACAACTGGCCTAACGTTCTGGAGAAGATTCAGGCATGGACCCGCTCACACACGCTTTAAGCGGTGCTATTTTAGCACGGAGTGTGCCCAAAACAGCCATCCCGCATCGGTATGTATGGCTTCTCGCCGCTGTTGCTATGCTTCCGGACATTGATTATGTCCTGACATTCATCTCAGATACAACTTACCTTCGATATCACCGAGGAATGACCCACTCCTTTCTTATGCTCCCCATGTGGATATGGCTTCTTTACAGCCTGCTGCCACACGCAAAAAGACAGCAACCTTTTATACCATGGCTGATTGGCAGTGCGTTGCTGGCACATATTTTCCTTGATCTGGTCACTTCCTTTGGCACCATGATACTGGCTCCTTTCTCAGATACCCGAGCCAGCCTTGATCTGCTTTTTATTATTGATCCACTGTTCACACTGCTGCTGATCCTGCCTCTGATTTTTATGCTGTTTTTGAAAAAACATGCTCGGGCACTTGCCATGATTTCGCTGGTATTAATAACGGCTTATTTATCAATCGTTTATTATTATCATGATAAGGCCATCGCACTCACACGCCAACATCATCCTGATGCGGCAAGTGTGCATGCACTTCCACAACCGTTCACGCCATTTGCCTGGATGCTTGTGGCCAGCTATCCATTAAAAGAAGTCCGTACGGTTATCGATTTTCTCCCGGTCTTTTCAGGCACCACACCTCTTTTCCCTGATTCTCTGGTACAACAATTTATATATCATAAGGATATTTCAAATATCAAGTGGCAGGAACTTCCTGCCATGAGAAGCATTGCCAATATCGATCAACTGCCCGGTGTTGGCTTTTATCGTTGGTTTGCTCGTTTTCCGGTACTGTTAAAACGTGATCAACACATGATTGAATTTGCAGATTTAAGATTCGAAACCATGGACATGAAAAGAGTAGCCTTCAGGTTACGTATAGAATTGGGCAACGATTTACTTGAACAAAAAGCTCGCGCCTGGTTGATATGGAAAAAAGAGAAAAAGATTGATGTTTCCGAGGCAACAGCGCCGCCGACCAGTTGGTAATGGCCGTAAAAAAATAATCAGGCGTGCAGCGGGCCATCCAGGAATGCCAGCTCTTCCCAAACATGTGTCGGATGGCCTTCCGCATCGCGGAAACGCAGACTCTGCTGTTTTGGCACCATACGATGCGCCCGACCATAACTATCTTCCTGCATCCCCTCCTCCTCAAAGGCGGAAAGAATGATGAGATCTTCATCAGAAACAAAATCGATAATTTCATAAGGCTGGTTCAGATAAGTAACACGTCTGCCAATCAGCTTACGCATCGCACGTTCATTTTCAATCAAACCTTGCAAAGCCGAATCACTCATTTCATGCTCCTTGTTTATACATGCAGCTTAGAAACTGCGGCGATATCCGTCAACACTGATTGAAAGAGGCAACTATGGGTGAGTTCTGGAATTCTTTACAAAGCTGGACGATTCTTGACATAGCATCCACACGCTGGCTGTTGGCTGCTGCGACTCTGTTTCTCACCATTGTGATGCAACGGCTTGTGATTCGAGGCTTTCATGCGTTAACCCAAAACATTGCAACACGCACCCAGACAGAACTTGATGATGTGCTTTTAGCTGCTGCTGAAAAGCCTGCGAGCTGGCTCATCCTTATCATCGGAATTTTGATGACGGTGCATATTTTAAACCCTCCTGCAAACATCTTTCCATTAATCACACTTGTAGATCAGGTTGGTAAAGTCGGCTCGATTGTTCTTGGCATGTGGTTTTTATGGCGATTGGTTGACGGATTTTCCGCCTATTTTTCTGCACGTGCATCCCAATCCAAAACTGCGCTGGATGACCAACTCGTACCTTTCATTGCCAAAACACTGAAAATTTTTCTCGTCCTGACCGGCGTTCTGGTTCTTGCCCAGAACATGGGTTATTCCATTTCCGGGCTTATTGCTTCACTCGGCATTGGTGGCATCGCAGTTGCCATGGCCGCTAAAGACACCATTGCCAACGTTTTTGGCTCTATCATGCTGCTGGTTGATCGCCCTTTCACCATTGGCGACTGGATCAAAACCAAAGAATTTGAAGGCGTGGTTGAAGAGATTGGCTTCCGTTCTACCCGCATTCGCACCTTTGCCAAAACAGTAGTCAATGTACCCAACTCCATGCTGGCCAATATGGTGATTGATAACATAGATGCCAGACCAAAACGCCGTGTGAAGATGCGTATCGGTATCACCTATGCCACAACAACCGAACAAATGAAGAACGCAATCAAAGGCATTGAAAATATTCTTAAATATCATATTGGTGTCGATCAGGATTTCTCACTGGTCAAATTTGATGAATTTGAAGATTCCTCACTTTCCATCTTCCTCTATTATTTTACCAAGACCACCCACTGGGAAGAGTATTTGCAGGTCCGCCAGGAGGTGAATATGCAGATGATGGAGCTGCTGGAATCACTTAATCTCGAATTTGCATTCCCAAGCAGAACGCTCTATTTGCAGCAAGAACACCTGCAACAGGAAGCAAAAAAGTAAATTTCCTGAAATAGTACAAAGAGAGCATGGCCCAAGCGTTTTTATCATCATCTCTATTGATAAGATACAAAGATACGTTAATGCAGACACTTACATTCCCACACATGCATGGATAAACTTCGCACATGAACGCTACCGCAGACAAACTTCCAGAAGTCCACGCCTTTACCGATGGTGCATGCTCCGGCAATCCCGGTCCGGGCGGCTGGGGTGTTTTGCTACGCATGGGCAGCCATGAAAAAGAACTTTCGGGTGGAGAGGCCGCAACCACCAACCAGCAAATGGAGCTACAAGCCGCCGTCGAAGCGTTGAAGGCTCTAAACAAACCCTGTAACATCACTATACACTCCGACTCTAAATATGTCGTCCAGGGTATGAGTGAATGGATTCACAACTGGAAACAAAAAGGCTGGAAAACAGCAGGCAAAAAACCGGTTTCCAATCTTGAGCGTTGGCAGGAGCTTGATTCACTGGCCGCCAAACATCAAACAAACTGGCAATGGATCAAAGGCCATGCTGGCCACCCTGAAAACGAACGTGCTGATGAACTGGCCCGGCAAGGCATCCCGCAGAAGTGATTGTGCAGAAACCAGCACGATAACCATGAATACTGGGAAAAGAACAACACACTTTTACAATTTCAATCAAATATGATGGAGTCCACCCATGAAATTTCTATTTGACTTCTTCCCCGTACTGCTCTTTTTCATCGCTTATAAGATGTATGATATTTATGTGGCAACGGCTGTATTGATCATCGCCTGCTTTGTCCAAACAGTCGGCCATTGGGCGATGCATAAAAAATTTGAGAAATCACATGTCATTACACTGGTACTGGTTTCCCTGTTTGGCGGCGCAACGCTGTTACTACAGGATGAAATGTTCATCAAATGGAAACCCAGCGTCATCAACTGGATTTTTGGTGTTGTGTTCATAGGCAGCCAATTCATCGGTAAAAAGAATATTATTCAACGCATGCTCGGCGCACAACTTGAGCTGCCGCAAACCATTTGGCGCAACCTGAATAGCGCATGGGTACTCTTCTTTATCGCACTCGGTTTTCTGAATCTTTACGTAGTCTATAATTACGACACCGATACATGGGTTGATTTCAAAATGTTCGGACTGATGGGTCTCACGCTTGGCTTCATGCTGCTGCAGGGTCTCTATCTGGCACGCCACATAAAAGAGATTCCTGCCAAACCTGACGCGTAGAGACACCTTTGACATGACACTTATTGTCACCAAGCCTCTAAAGCTCTTGCAACACAACAATTCTCTTTGGCATTAACATTGCTTTTATCAGTGTCTTGACCTCTCCAACTATGGAGCAAAGAACCAAAAATTTTTAGTATGAAATCACAACTAGGAGTAATTAAAATTATGATGAACATTATTAATAAAAAGAAAGCCGAAAAGGGATTTACCCTGATCGAACTGATGATCGTGGTTGCGATTATCGGCATTCTGGCGGCGATTGCGATCCCGCAGTTTGCTCAGTATCGTATTAAAGCTTTCAACTCTGCAGCAGCAGCTGATGCAAAAACTTTTGTAACCATTATGGAAGCTTCATACACTGATTCTTATGTTTACCCAACACAGGCTTCCCAGCTTGTCGGCCCTGGCCCAATTACTATCACAATGGGCAGTACAACCATCAACCTTTCCAAGGGTGTAAATGTTGCTGCAGCCAGTGCTGCACAGGCATACTCGGTCACCTTAAAACATGAAGGTGGTGATAAATGCTTCAGCGCTAACAACCTCACTCCGACAGTGACTGAGGCCACTGGTTCTGTTGCAGGCAGTCTTGCCGCTGGTAACGAAGGCACGCCTTCGACCACCACTGCTCCAACATATACCTGCCCATAACTGAGGCAAATCGAGAGTGTTTCTCTAGAAATGGGCGGCTGCAAAGCCGCCCATTTTCATTTAGAGTTACGTAACTATGTTCGAACATTGGGAATTGAATAATCTCGTAAAGACCTATCATACAAAAAAAGCTCTGAACGGGGTTTCAATTTCATTGAATCCAAATGAAATTACCGGTCTATTTGGTACTAATGGCGCAGGGAAAAGCACGCTTATAAAATGTATGATGAATCTAATCTCTTTTGATGAGGGCTCTATTCATCATAATTCTGAACAACCCCAAAACACTCATATCGGCTATCTTCCAGAACTCATTCAACTGCCTGAAAGTATTTCAGCTCTGCAGCTTATTCGACATGGCTTGCGCCTTAAACAGTCCGATCCAAACTTAGCAGAGGAAAGCCTGACAGAAGTTGGTCTAGACAGTGCTTTTTGGAACAAACCAATCTCTACCTATTCAAAAGGCATGCGACAGCGAACTGGGCTGGCTTTCGCATTAGCAGGAAATCCAAGTTGGTTAGTTCTGGATGAGCCTATGAGTGGCCTTGATGCTATGGGGCGAAAGCACGTGCTTGAGCTGCTAAAAAAACGACATAAAGAACAGTGTGGAATTTTAATTTGCAGCCATATTGTTCCTGACCTAGTACGACTATGTGATCGAATTTTAATCATGGCCGCTGGTGAAGTACGAGAAAATTTCATAGTAGAAAAACATAGCATGGAAGAAGCTGAACACCTGGAGTCTAGGCTAGAGGACTGGGAAAAACTTAAAATCCCTGAGGCTATAACGATATGAGCAGTATCTTTGAAACCATGCGATTTACAGCTCTTGAAATTATTCGCATGCGTGTATTTCATGTGCTAATAGCCGGGGCTTTTCTCCTACCCATAATGGCACTAATTTTTTCTAATCTTTTTCTTTTCGACATTGCAAAAGTGCAAGCAGATGTACTGATTTCCGGTGCCCGTATACTCGCCTCTGTTTACATTCTTTTTATTGCGGTCACTTTGCTAGGAAAAGATATTTCCCAAAAAATATGTCATCTCTTTCTTGCCCCCCCCCTATCACGTTTCTCATATTTAACAGGCCGTTTTTTAGGGCTTCTTTTTGGCCTTTTTCTCCTCATGCTTGTAGTGATGCTAACCTCCGAAGCATCCCTGTTGCTTATGTTTAACCCTGATGGAGAGAATGGACGTAATGCTCTGCCGTGGTATACGGGCCTTTCGCTTGCTGGGTTCACCTTTTATCAACATATAAGTTTGCTTGCAGCAGTCTTACTAATTTGCACATGGGCTTCTGGCCTTGCTGAGATGCTTGTATTTTCTGTAGCCATACTATTAATATCATGGGTAGTGCCGCCAATTATACTGGCATTACAATCCCCTGATATAACGTCTCAGTTTCCCACACTGATAACCACACTTATCGAAACGATTGGTATGATTTTACCCCGATTAAACGGAGGCAATATAGGGCTGGCACTGGCTCATGGTTTTCCTTTGTCTTTTTCAAATATTGCATGGCATTTAGTTGAACACGCTGCGTATGCCTTTGTAATGTTTGGACTGGCTCAACTGGTCTTTTCCCGGCGTGATTTGTGATTGAATCATTTCAATCTGCTCGCTGGCTTATGTGGGGATTTATTATCTCGGGATGTGTTCTCTATGCAGGTGCACGACTCTCCCAGCCTATAGTTCCGAACTATTCATACGCAATGGAATCCGGCCCAGCCCCAGCCAACACTCAGGCAATAGCTGCCGGTCCATTTAAAGGTCTTGTCTCTGATTATAATATCCTGTCTGTATTTACAATGTACGACCACATCAAGAAAAAACCGTTGAGTCAAGCGCAACGCAAACTGGCATGGCAACAACTATCTTCTTACCTTCATAACGCTCAACACCTTGACCCATGGTTTAACGATACATACCGATTAACCGTAGGTTTGCTAGCATTCCAAAAAGGGCTTGCCTTAGATGCTGTTCAAATTCTCAATATGGGTAGTGATTATATAGATTGGGATTGGAAGCTTCCTTTCTATGCAGGCTTTATTGCATACGACCGACTGAACGATCAGAAGATGGCTTATGAATTCATGCAGGAGGCTATTAGCCGCCCTAATGTTCCCCCTCTGGCAATCGGATTGACCTCACACTTTCTTCAAAAGGAAAAGGGGCATGAAGCCAGCATGATGTTTTTGGAGTACCTACTTCAGACAATGCCTAAGGCGTATCACGATCCTATCAAACAACGCATTGAGAGGCTTAAAAGTCAACCAGACTCCAACATGAGAAGACAATGAAGCACGACTTTACACTCATAAAAAAACCGTCATCATTTAACACTTACATATCTCACTTCACTAAGTTGAACGGTGCCTTGTTTCTTTTTTTTCTGTCACCATTTTTTGTGCCCTACCTGATTAATCCTCGAATTTTCGCCTTTTATTCCATTCCGGCTTTTTTACTTTGTCTTTGTGCCGTTCTATTCTTAAAAAGTGAGACAGAAAAGAAGGCCACTTTCATCCCTCTCACCTCCCTTTTTCTTTTTCTGACCATAACCCTGGCAATCGGATATGCTTTTCATCCATCCTTCTCCGTCTATGGAAACGCAGAAGTCCCCTTGCTAATACTGGTTTCGTTTATCGCTTTCTTTGCAGCGTCTCAAAGCGGAATCGCTGTTAAAAGCGCCTATTTAGCCTACCTCCCAACAGCCTTTTTGTGGATCCTAATCGCGCTTCCTGTGTGGCTGGGCTGGACTGATGGTATACCATTACATGTCGGTGACTTGTGGGCGCTGACTACTGATCCACAAAACAAAATGAATGGCCCTTTCACCAATGGCAATATACTAGCAATACTTATCGCCATTGCCTGGATCATTTCCGTATTTTATTGGCTGAAAAACAGCCGTTCATATGCTTGGTGGTTCTTACAGACTTTTTTCTGGATTTGGGTTATTGCCGGCATGTCACGTGGAGCATGGCTGGCGCAAGCATTTATTCTGATATGGATTGCTGCCTTCCTTATTCGCAGCAAAGCATATAAACAGTTAATTCTCCTGTTAATCGCGGGCGTGATCGCATGGACAGCAGCTTTCAGCCTATTTTCCACAGTACAACCAGACGCCTCATCTGCGATTCAGGAACGATTTTCTTCCGGTCAAGAAGGTATAGGGGCTGAAGCACGCATTATTCTTTGGCACAGTGCCTTTGAAATGTGGAAAGAACACCCATGGCTTGGAGTTGGTGCAGGAAGATTTGATGCACATTTCCTTGATGCTCAGGCTGCTGCACTGGCAAGCATGGATGATGGAGTTGCAGGCCTAGAGACTGGCTTTGACAGTGCACATAATCTGTTGTTGCACCTGATGGCGGAACTAGGATTTGCTGGCATTATATTGTGGCTCGCTATCAGCCTGCTTTTAGCACAAAAAATCTGGCGCTACCGATATCGGCTACTATCACCTCAATGGCCAGCGCTAGCCGCAGCATCCATGCTATGGATTCAGGGAATGGTTAATATCACCATGACAGATCCCTTCCCAGTTTTATTGTTCGCACTGCTTTTAGGCTGGTGTTATGCGCCCACACTGAGAAAAGCACAATTAGATGGCCTTCATGGCCTAAGCTTTCCAAAAAAGAATCTGGCAATCACTTCCATTAGCTTTGCTGTACTGATGTTTGCAGGCGCACTAAGTACGGCATCTGTATGGCTGGACTTCGAAAAGTGGACATACTTGGAAATGACAAACCCTGACAAAGGTCGAGCAGCAAGCCAATTTATCAGTCGAGATGATATATTACCTTATCTTATCCAGACCTCTGTTAATGAGCTCTATTCTATTGGGAACCGAGAAGCCGTTGGAAACATGCAACCTCTAATAATACAAGCCATCTCCGCACAGCAACACCCGATACTATTCAGGCAGCTATTTTTTTCTCATGCAATACGAGGAGAATTTGAACTGGCTTGCGAAACTGGCCGATTCATCACAAGGCAGCATTGGCCCAATGAAAAAAACTCTGCCCTTTATCAAGCTGCATGTGAAAATAGACTTTCGCAAACATTGGAAATTCAAAAATAACTTTAGCTCGGCAGGTTGCACCTTGGTTGTACGTCCCAGTTCATTGGCGATGAAACCTTACTTGATAACTGAAGCGAAGCCGCATAAGCAATCATCGCAGCATTGTCGGTGCAATACTTAGGATGAGAAAGAAAGCTCTCCATACCATTGTCTGAGGCTGCTTTAGCCAACATTGATCGAAGCCCTTGGTTTGCCGCAACCCCTCCTGCAATAACGAGTCTGTTGACACTTTCCTGCCGACAGGCTCGAATACTTTTTTTCACAAGCACGTCGCATATGGCAGTTTCAATGGCGGCTGCCATGTCGGCTTTCGCTTGCTCATCAAACTTCCCATGATTTTTTACGGCATACATCACTGCTGTTTTAAGGCCTGAAAAACTGAAATTCAGATTGTCCTGATTCAGCAAAGGCCTCGGTAGCTTAAATCGCTTCGCATCGCCATGCTCAGCCAGTTTAGAAATTTCTGGGCCGCCCGGATATGACAGACCAAGTAAACGTGCGGACTTATCAAAACACTCGCCAGCCGCATCATCAATGGTCTGGCCAATAACCCGATACTCTCCAATTGCATCCACACGTACCAGCATAGTATGACCACCGGACACAAGCAGAGTGATAAAAGAGAAATCAGGCAGCCCGCCTTCAGAGAGGCCCGGAGCCAATAGATGCCCCTCCATATGATGAACAGGGATGACAGGAATGTTATTCACACAGCCTAATGCCCGAGCATAGGAGACTCCCACCAGCAGCGCCCCCATAAGCCCGGGGCCGGAAGTGACTGCGATATGATCAATATCCGACCAGCCACAATCAGCTTCTTTCATGACGCCTTCAACCATCATTGGCAAAGCTATTAAATGTTCCCGGGATGCAACCTCCGGCACTACGCCTCCGAAACGTGCATGTGTCTCGATCTGGGATGCGATTCGTTCTGAAAGAACACGGCCTTTTCCACTGGCTCTATCCCCTTCAAAGATCGCCACTGCCGTTTCATCACAGGATGTCTCGATTCCTAATATTCGCATCTCAGATTCCGTTTCATGAATTTCTAATATCCGTCACTTGCGCACAATATCATGACTATCTACATATGTACCTGCTCTACTTCGCAGGCTATCACAAACTGATCCTGTTTCTTTTAAAGGATAATCCCCCCCCCCCCTCTACAATGTATCTAAGGAAAAAAACTCAACATTAATGCTTTTATTTAAAGCTCAAAAGGATTTAACTTGGATCTTAAAACATTCATCGATGTTTGTGATGCATCACACATCTCAGTTTTACCACCTTAGCCAAGATTGCTGCGTTATTAAAAACAGGAGAACTTCATGAGAAATCTAAAACTTGGTACTGCAATTTTACTTATTTGCTTTGGAGGCTTATCTGCACATGCGGATGAAGCAATTTCAGTTAAAGTGGGCTACGCCAGCCTGACCGCAAGCGGAGATCTCTCTGCAACCGGCCTAGGTATTCCGGGAACCACCCTTTCAGATGCTACACTGGACCTTGGCCGCAGTAATAACGTCACCGCAGAAGTCGCACTTCAGCTTGGTGATAGCCGCCTTTCTGCCTCTTATTTGCCTTTAAAATTTAGTGGTACATCCACACTGGCAACAAACATTAATTTTAATGGCCAAACCTTTACTGTGGGTACGCCTGTCAGCAGTGAGTTAAAAGCTGACATTATTGATATTGCATACACCTATTACCTGGTCAATATGGATGATGCCCCTTCACGCCTACAGTTAGGCATTGAAGCTTCTGTTAAATATATCCGTGCTGATACCTCTCTTAGTGGAGCAGGTGTGACACAAAATGCATCAGCAAATATTCCTCTTCCTACGATTGGTGTCCGTGGCCGGGTTGCATTGGCTGATTTTATCGGTGTTACTGCTCGTGTTGGCTATATTGGCTATAGCGGCAACAGGTTTTTGGATGCAGACGCTCAGCTTGAATTTTCGCCGCTTCCAACCCTTGGTATTTATGCCGGATACCGTTATATAGATGTAAAAGTGGATTCTTCAGGCGTTGCACTAAATGCAAAATTTACTGGTCCCTACGCCGGCGCATTTTTTAGATTTTAGTAACAGCAAAAGCCTTTAAATATTAGTGGCCCAATATGGGCCACTAATATTTAAATTTCTAATTTTACAGTAGGTGCCCCACCACTTCCCCTTTATTCCAATATCCCTAAATCACAGATTAAACATCGCTTTGCTGATAACTGACATATTGTTTTGTCCATAATCCTTGAAATTTCAATAGGTTCTGCTATTCTGCTCGAGTAAAAGATTCTTTTTTGCGCCTAACT
This sequence comes from Mariprofundaceae bacterium, assembly GCA_021772895.1. Taxonomy (GTDB): domain Bacteria; phylum Pseudomonadota; class Zetaproteobacteria; order Mariprofundales; family Mariprofundaceae; genus WSZY01. The sequence goes on from JAJFLC010000012.1 coordinate 16,475, forward strand.
TGCGCTCGGAGGCCTACCATGTCGCGCATTTTCATAGTCTGTTGTTACATCTTTGCTAGTATTCAGCTTGCCGTAGCAGCAGATTCTGCCGCCACTCCAGACACAGACACTGAGCTTATCCCCGATGCCATGCAGCGCATGCAAAAGGCACCTGACATTGATTTTGAAAATTTGCGTGATCCCTTTGCCTCTTATCTCGCATTGGTTGCGCGACGCGGTCGTGCCATACTTGATGATCAGCGACTACGTCTTGCAAACAGAGACCGTGAAATACTTGAAACCTTTGACCTTAGCACCCTAAAGCTTGTTGCAACCTATAGCATGGGTAAAGATCAGGTTGCCATGATTGAAGATGCGACGGGTAAGGGCTATACCGTGCGTCGCGGAAATTACATGGGCAAAAACAACGGCCGTATTGAAAAAATTGATAGCAGCACCCTCTATCTTGTTGAGCAGATCATCAACCCCGCCGGTGATATTGTCGATAATCAGGTAACACTCACATTAAAAGAGGTGAATGAATAAACAGCTGAAAAGCTTTCATGAATCGTATTGCAATCATCCATCTGTTTGAGCACTTACAGAAGGTCAGCCCGGAACCGGAAACCGAACTTCATTATACATCGCCTTTTGAACTGCTGACTGCAGTCATGCTCTCCGCGCAATCCACTGACGTGGGTGTCAACAAAGCGATGGCCAAACTATTTCCCGTTGCCAACACACCTCAAGCCATCCTCGACCTTGGAGAGATCGAACTAAAACACTATATCTCTACGCTTGGTTTATATAACAGCAAAGCAAAACATTTGATCGCCACTTGCCGGATCATGGTAGAGCAATACGACAGTCAGGTTCCGGATAATAGAAAAGCTTTAGAAAGTTTGCCGGGTGTGGGTCGAAAAACTGCAAATGTGCTATTAAACATTCTATTTGATCAACCAACCATTGCCGTGGATACACATATCTTTCGGGTTGGAAATAGAACCGGCTTAGCTTCCGGGAAAACACCTCGGGAAGTTGAAAACAAGCTACTAAAAGTTGTTCCCGTTCAATTCAGAAAACATGCCCACCACTGGCTTATTTTACACGGGCGTTACACCTGTAAAGCACGAAAACCTCTGTGTTACCAATGCCCGATTGAGCAGGAGTGTGAATGGCCGGAAAAAATCACGGCATAGTCACCCCCATGCGAATAACACCAACCAGAGGAGCAGTACCATCGCGGTGCTGACATCCCGAATCCAGGCAGGCCAAAGCCACCAGTCACATTCTCCTTGCCAAAGAGACCACGATGAACGCAAAGCATGAACAAAAAACATCAAAGCAAGCAAATAGGCACTATTCACTGCATTCAATACACCAGGTATCAGCGCAGCAGTAACGGCCAGCCACGTGATGTGAATCCATGCTTTCCGCGAAGATATAACCATAGACAAAATTGAATCTGCTACGGTTGCAGCCAATAACATGATACTTGCAGATACAACCCAGTTTTTAGCAACACTGACACCAAACGATGGCTGCAAACCCAGAACCAATGAAAATGGCCATAACAATACAGGAATTGCCAGAATAGATGAGATCAACACATAGGTATGCAATCTAAAATCTCTGGGAGCAGCTTCCTTATGACTCAATGAAGCAGGTCTTCGCTTTCCTCGTGATCCAAACTAGCTTTTTCAGCTGGGATTGCATAAGAACCGTCCGCCCAATTCCCGAGGTCAATGATTTTGCATTGCTCTTTGCAAAAGGGAAAATGTTCGGCACTCCGTGTGATTTTGGCTTTGCAAATAGGGCAAAAAAAATACTGTTTCATCCGATGGGCACCAGCATCGCATGATAGGGAAGATCTTCATCAACATCATGTGCCGCCACGCCAGGTTCCCATTGCTGAAAACGAATGCGTAGCGCAAGCCTGTTACCGGAACATTCAGGGTGAATACCCTGCTGAACGATTGCCGAATCAAGTCCCAGAATCAAAAGCCCATAATCAATTCCACGCTCTGGCGTGATTTGATCAGATCCTGAATCTGCCACACGCTTTTCCCAGCCAACGTAATCATTCAGCATAATGTCCAGATGTGTCACTGCGGCATGCAGATCATGTAAGCTATGACTTAAAATATCTTTATGTTTTGAGCCATTCCACAAGATATTCAAACTCTGCGATAAGATAGGTTTGTGTGCCAATAAATCCTGTTTTTTTAAAGCATTAAAATAGCTTGCCAGCAAAGCATCTTCACAAAAGAAGTTCATTGCATCCTGAATACCAAGCCGCATAGACTCAATATATTCATCAATCATATCACATGCTTCAAGGATTTTACTGCGATACTCAGGGTGTTTCTCAACCAGTTTTGTCAGGTGTACTCGCATCGAAGCCAATAAGCCAACCAGTTCCGGCACAGCCTGCTTGCGCCCGTGTTCGCCAAGCAATGATGTACGAACATCACAAGCTGCTAACAACCATGCATAAGGCTGGTCACATTGACGGGCTCGCTCCAGACAACGCAAACCATCCCGCAACTCCATAAAAGAGCGCATGCGAGGTGTTAAAGCAAATCCAAAACGAACCAGTTCAGACAAATCGGAACTCCTTTGATACGGCCGAAAACTTAAGCTTCCTAAACGGCAAAAAACACCAATGCATCAGCATGGCAGCATTGCTGACAATCATCAATGTTCACTCACTCCGAAGCGTTGCATCCAAACATCAATGTGTTCGGCTATCTCGCTGTACACTTTACGAAAAGTTTCTTCACTTCGTCCCATCGGATCAGGTATTTTTTTTCCTCCGCCCGGTTGCGAAAGCATCATCACTTTTCCGATATGAGCTGGGCGCATTTTACTGAGATGCTGGCGCTGCTCAGCCTCCATGACCATAACCATAGCCGCACGATCCATATCAGGTGCCAGCAATGTTTGCGATACGTGCCCACTTAAGTCCACATCAAACTCTTTTGCAACTTTTATTGCAATCTCCGGAACCTTTCTACCTGCCATAAACAGCAGCCCCCGACTAAAACATTCGGCATGCACCCCGGCTTGCTCCAATCGCAATCGCATATACCTTTCAGCAAAAGGGCTACGGCATAAATTTCCTGCGCAGATCATGAGAATAGGCGAAGGCAACAGCATCTTATTCAGCCATTTTCCAAATTAATTGCCCATTACTCTCTTGATGAATACGTTTTAGCAAAGCCTCATGTGCAGCATGATCATTTTCGGGAACGTACAAAGGATCCCGTCGCATCATGGTTGCGGTTTCTGCTTTTTCATCCCGACTTCGCACCGTCTTAGATACCTGTACAAATGCTGATGCAGGTTTTGTCTGAATCTCCATATCCAAAGAAAATTGCCTGCCTCCGGTCATCCCCAGGTAGACCTCTGCCAGCAGTTCCGAATCAAGCAGTGCCCCATGCAACTCACGATGCCCACGCTCAATTCCGTATCGATCACAAAGTGCATTCAGATTATTTCGTTGTTGAGGGTGCTGTTTACGCGCTAATTCCAGCGTATCAATGACCTGCACATGCTCAATCCCCGGTTTTCCAAACAAGTTCAACTCATTCATGATAAAACCCAAATCAAAAGGTGCATTGTGGATCACCAGCGTCGCGCCATGAATAAAGTCCAAAAATTCATCTGCAATCATTTCAAAGGTTGGTGCATCTTTAACCTTTTCGTTGTTAATACCATGAATACGCACTACTTCTTCAGGAATATGGCGTTCAGGGTTCAAATACTGATGAAAAGTTCGATCTGAGAGAAGTTTGCGTTGACTCACCTCAATCGCACCGATTTCGACCATGCGATCCCCATTCTGGGGTGATAATCCGGTGGTCTCTGTGTCCAGCATAATCAGGCGCATGCCCGGTATTATAAGCCAGGCCTTTTTTTTTGCATCATCAAACTGTTAAAGCGTTTCTAGCGTAAAACATTCGACTTAAGCTTCATGCCAGACTGAGTTATTTAATTAGCATCGATTTATCTTTACCAAACCATTTTTCCGGTAAATTTAAAAGGTTTTCAACAAAACCCGGAGCGGCCAATCCAGCACTTTCGGGTGATATCTGCTCAACTTCAGCATCAGCAAGCGTACCATGCATCCGATACACTTTACGAATCAGACTATGCGCAGCGCCACCAAACATATCTCGAAGAATCGGCACTTTAGACAACAACGCATCCAGGTTCTGAAAGGGCCGCATCACAAGCGTCAAATCAATATAAGAGCGCTCAATATCCATCACACCCTGGCCCGCAACATCCATAGCTGAAGATCGCATGGCAAGCTTATGCACCTTCACATTTTTACCTTGCATCACTGCCTCCATTTGCAAACGCTTATAACCAATGCCCGACTTGGTTAAATCATCTCTGCTACCAAAAAAGAGCCCCGGAAGATCTACCAGACTAATGGCCGCAAGGAACTTCGAGAGTGTCCCACCTTTCAAGAGTCGCCCATCGTCAACCCGCATTCTTAAACGTCCATCCAAAGCTTGCCACCATGGCTGATCACTAAAAATCTCTCCCTGACCAGAAAAAAGGGCATGCATATTTCCATTTGCAAAAAGGCTGGAAAGGCCTGCTCTTTTCATCATATTACCAAAGTCCCCATCCAGCTCTGCAAAGCCACGCCAGCGCATACCTCGTTTCAATTCAGGTGTTAACGTTCCGGTCAATTTCAGACGAATATCATCTAATTTCGCCTCAAATGAGCGTAAATCTATCAAACCACCACCAGGCATCGAAAATATTGTTAACAAATCTTTTACAATAAGATCACCACTTCGTAATGATGCAGCCTTCAGAATAGCTATACTGTTCAAAGCAGAGGCCAATTTAATAGATGCACCTTTGATTTCCGCATCATCCCATACAAAACGTGCCAAATTTGCCCGAAATGCCCATGGTTTTTCACGGGCCGCTAACTCACCTGAGCTACGAGAAAGAGAAACAGGTAAAGCCTTTCGATTTAAGTATTCAGCATCCACAGCCAACTCCCAGGGCTCTGGACCAAATGGCGCACGAATATCAATCGCACCAGTAAATAATGCTGTTTCAATATGCTGCAAATCCAGCCAAAGCGAAGCTTCAGAAACAGCTCCAACACCGCGCAAGCGCAACAATGCATCATTACAGTGCAGCTCTTTAATCAGAAGAGCAGCTTTCCCCTGCTTCATTCCATTGACCCCGGAATAATCAATGCGAAGCGGCTTTCCTGCCATTTTTTTTATGCCAAGAAAATTTTCCCAGGAGGCCTCTTCCAGACCAATTCCACCATGCCAGACACCATCAAAATCAAGTTCCATCGTAACCCGACCATCAGCCGCTTCAATGGGCAGTAAAAAATATGCAGCCAACTCATCCAACTCTCCTTCTGCTGTTGACTGCATGGAAAGAACTCGCCACTGACCTTGATCATTAACAGACGCAGACATATCTGTTGTTACATTTAGATGAGGTGTTGACCATACAAGTTCAGAAAATTGAATCCCTTCACTTAAACGCCACTTCACCTCTCCTGTCGTAACTCGAACAGGTATCTTTTTAACAGTCAGCATCCATGGCGCCAAAGGCTTGAGATTAATCTCAGCCTTCCGTGGACGATCCTCAGCAGGTATCCATTGAAGCCTAAAATCTGTATAGGCGGGCGCTATTTTCCAGCCTAGCTTCTCAGCATCACTTTTATCCAACCATGTATGAAGTTTGCCTGCATCGGCATTGCCGCTGCCAGACACATTAAGCAGCAATGTATCCCAGGAGATATGCAAACCACCACTGACAGAGCCAACAGCGTGCGGTAACTGCGTTGAAACAACTTTTGCCTTCAAACCTTCTTGATCCAACTCAACATCCGCTACTGTATGGGTCAGTAAACTTTCAGGCATACCAAGCGCAATATCCGCATCTTCAACATGTGCGGTTACATGATAATGCATCGCATCCAATTCACTGCTTGATGGAGAAGCTTGCCATGGTATCGCCCACATCAATTCAACATCAGCTCTGGCTTCTGAGGCCACACCACTTTGCATACTGGCCAACCATTCATGCCAGGAGTCTCCTCCCAATGGTTTTAGATTTTGCCAGATAAGTGGCATGCCAAGATATGAAGAAGATGCAGATAATTGTAACCTTCCATCACGCCAAAGACCTGTGGCACGAACGATGTTTTTCCCAAGTTTCCACTCAAATAATTTGCCTTCAACTTGCAGCACCGAATGGCTGTGAGCATCTTCGAGAATAGCAAACTCGCCCTTCATTGAGTCAAACTGCCACGTTTCACCAGCATTTGAATAATTGACTGGTTTTGATTGAGTGGATGCCACTGAAAAATCAATCTTCCACTTTCCAACATTTTGCTCTTTGGTTTCTATTTTACCTGAAAGCCCACCATCAAATTGAGGTTTCCACTGATCAGGCAACCAGTTCAGATCTGAAAATGTTGCTTCGATAGCATTGGGAAACTGCCCATTCCTAAGCTGCGCCTCCACATGCACCCCTGGAAACTGAACCTGCATCACATGATCATCACGATCAAAAGACATCGTAAAGTGTTCAATTTCCCCAGACATCTCTTCATATTCCCAATTCAATCGCATATCTTTCAATGTGATCAGATCAGGTACAGGAATCTGAGGCTGCTCACTGCGATGGCCTTGCACAATGCTGATATTGCCGCCACTCAGGTGTATTCCCGCAGGCGTTAATGTGCCGGAAAAAAAGTCCAACATGGAAATATTGACTGTAATATTGCTCTGATGAACAACAATTGAGTCATCATGCGATGAAAATGAACTGGCTGTAGCCTTCACGCCTAAATGTCCAGCCCAATACCAGGATAAATTTCCAAGCTTTAAGGCCTTTAATCCAAGCTCCTGCTTCAAAAAAGTTTCTATTTCCGGGCGCATATTGTTTACATCCGGGGCATATGCCCACAGAGCAATGCCTCCACTCAATAGAAGTAGCAAAAAAAGAAAAATCACGCGCCGACAACTGGTCAACACGTGATTTATCCAAACAGGAAGTTTCAACTTACAATCAGAATCAGGCTTTATCCTTGGCTTCCAGCTTCTCCACCTTTTTCTCTAAGGCATGAACAAGCCCTTCGAAGTTACCACTTCTCCTGATTCCTGCTTTGAAATCTTTGCGGAAATTACTTACCAGACTCACACCTTCGATTCTGATGTCATAGACCTGCCAACCTGCTGTAGTCTGATGCAATCGATATTCTACAGGTGTCTCTTTTTCTGTATCAATCACGTTCGATTTAACACGTGCTTTATCTTTTTTAAACTGGGCATCATCAAATACAATTTTTTGATTTCGAAAGCTGGACAAACGATTGCCATATGAGCGCTCAAGCAATCTTCGGAAAAGCTCTGTAAAATGGCCCTTTTCACTTTCAGATATACCTTTCCAGACTTTCCCAAGGCTACGCTTGGACATTTCCCTGTAATCAAAACGGCCATGTACAACTTTCTGGATTTTAACCCTGTCTTCTTCTGTTAATTTTGTTGTATCTTCACGAGCTTCCAACACTTGAATAATTCCATGCACTGTTTCTTCTACAACTGTTTTAGGATCGCTTTCCACAGCCCATACATGGGTAGAAAAAAGTACCATTGCAGCTACAAGCATCACTCTGATTGAAAAAACTTTAGACATCACACACTCCATTCATCTTTGTCTGTCAGCTCCGCTGACACCAGCACTCTATCCATTGCAGAGCATTTGTATGGGGGGAATTTATTCCTCGCTGGAGGAAAAAATGTACTTACTCACCAGATCTTCGATATTAATCGCAGATTCGGTCTCTTCGATTTCATCACCGGATTGTAACAACGTATCATCACCGCCTTGTGAAATGCGAACATAACGCTCGCCAATAATTCCTTTGGTGCGTACCGAAGCTATGGCATCTGCAGTAATCGAAATGTCATCATGAATCAGTAAGGTTAGTTTTGCCTCTGACTCTTCATTGATCACAACATCACTGACCCGGCCAATTACGACACCGGCCAACATCACATCGCTGCCAGAACGCATGCCTCCGGCATCTTCAAAGACAGCCTCTAAAGCATATCCCGAAGCACCGACACCACCGATTTGCCCGAGTTTCACCGCCATCCAACTGATGCTGATAATGCCTGCCAGAACAAACGCCCCAACAACCAACTCAATTTTTTTATACTCATTCATAATCGCTCTCTCTATAAGAAAAATGAAGTCAAAATGTAATCCATCATCAAAATACCGACTGATCCGATAACCACAGCCTGGGTTGTCGCTTTGGCAACACCTTCAGTTGTAGGCACAGCTCTGTAACCCATATAAGTGCATACAGAGCCAACCAGAAAACCAAACACGACGGCCTTTACCCAGCCAGCATAAAGATCTTCAGGTAAAATTTTAGCCACCATTTCACCAGTAAAGGCCCCTGCATTGACACCCAGCATTTCAACACCAACCACATAACCTGCCCCCAATCCGATAATATCAAACATCGAAACCAGTAAAGGGGTCGCAATGGTTATCGCCACAATTCTTGGTAATATGATACGGGCACGCGGGTTTACAGCCATCATCTGCAACGCGTCCAGTTGTTCGGTAACCCGCATGATGCCAATCTCGGCTGTGATACTTGAACCCGCTCGCCCCACCAACATCAATGCACCCAAGACAGGGCCAAGTTCACGAATAATCGAAAGTGCCACAGCAGATCCCAGCAGGGATTCCGAGCCAAACTTGGCAAGCGTATAATAGCCCTGCAATGATAAAACCATGCCGGTAAAAGCCCCGGTAATTGCAATGATAATGAATGAGCCAACACCCAGCGCATAGAGTTGCAACACAACGTGCCTGCCTTGCCAGGGTGGCGCAAAAATCAACGCCAGTGAAGAGGTCGTAATGGATGCCATATCACCCAGCCATGAAACAATACCCAATACATTCCGGCCAAGTTTTCCCACCACACGCACAAACCAGTTATGTGTCACCACAAGCTCTCCACTCATGAATTCACTCCTCCGGAGCTATGCAATAAATCATCAATATAAGGTGTCGTGCTGCGTGAAAAGGGGATAGGGCCATCCGGCCTGCCTTCGATAAACTGACTCACACGCTCATCTGTGCTTTGACGAATCTCATCCGCTGTTCCTTCTGCAATCACTTTGCCCTGCCAGAGCAGAATCACATGGTCGGCGATGGCGAGTCCGGCCTGAACATCATGAGTCACAACAATGGATGTCATTTTTGTCTTTTGCGTTAAATCATGAATCAACGTGGTCACAACACCCGCAGAGATCGGATCCAATCCTGAAGTTGGCTCATCAAAAAAGACCACTTCCGGATCCATCGCCAAAGCCCGGGCAAAGGCCACACGCTTGGCCATGCCGCCGGAAAGCTCAGATGGCATAAGATGTTCAAAACCTCTCAGCCCGACCTGTTCAAGCTTCATCGAGACAACCGTACGAATCACCGATTCATCTAATTTTGTATGTTCATGTAGTGGGAAAGCCACATTATCGTAAACATTGAGTGAATTCAGCAGCGCAGAATATTGAAATACCATGCCCATGCGCGCACGAAGTTCGTAAAGGCGTTTACTGCTCACCTGCGCCAAATCATCACCATCAAACCAGACCGAACCGGATGTTGGTATGTCCAATGCCGCAAGAAGGCGTAAAAGTGTCGTTTTTCCCGAACCAGAACCACCCATAATCACTGTGATGGCATGTTCACGGATCGACACATCCGTCTGATCCAGTGCCGTCACATCGCCAAAACGACGTGTTAACTTTTCCGAACGGATCATTGAATACGACTCCTGTAAATTTTTTCCCGTAAAAAATTCATCATCAGAAATCTATCTCTTTGCCTGCTGCTTTGCACCCGCAATTTAGCTAGTCTTGAGAAATGAGTGATGAAGCCATCCATAAAGCCATAAAATCAGCCCCTTACTTCAAGGACTCCATTCTCCATCTGGCAAACATTTCACCCTTATTTATCGAACTTATACGCACAGCCAGCAACATGGAAATTGAAACTCTTTTCCAAGCAGAAAGCAGCGCCACACTGCCCGATAGAAGCTGGACTCCTGACATGTCATTTAACAGCGCAGAAGATGCCATGACCTCACTACGTGTCTGCAAACGAAATGGCATGCGTCATTTCCTATGGTGGGAGCTTGGGCTTCATGCCGACATTGAAAAATCAGCACAACACCTGGCCCTATGGGCCGGAGGGCTGCTTCAGTCTTCGTATGAGACTGCGATTGAATTATTAAAGCCCCGTTATGGTCAAATAACCAAAGGACAATTCAGCATCATCGGCCTAGGAAAATTAGGTGGTATGGAGCTTAATCTTGGCTCGGATGTAGATGTTCTATTCATTTGGAACTCACCACCTGACAGCATGTCAAATGGACGAAAACCGGTCTCGCCCCAAGAGTATTACCAACATCTCTCACGCATGATCATTAAATTAATGAGTGAACATCATGTTGGCGGCATCGTCTGGCCTGTAGACATGCGACTTCGTCCCGGTGGCGATGGTAGCGCAATCTGCCTGAGCCTCGATGCCACGCTGGATCACTACTGCAATTATGGCCAGACATGGGAACGGGCCATGCTGGTAAAAGCAGCGCCCGTTGCAGGCGATTTCAATCTGGGTGAAGAATTTCTGCAAGGTGTTGCCCCTTTTATCTATCGACGCTATCTCGATTACACCACGGTTCAGGCACTGGCTAAAATGAAGCAGCGCATTGATGCTCAGGGGAGCCTGCACAAAATTGGCGAAGGTTTTGATGTTAAACGGGGTCGGGGTGGTATCCGTGAAATTGAGTTCCTCATTCAATCATTACAAATGCTTTATGGTGGTCGCAATCCCGAACTTAGAATTCAATCCAGCATGGCATCACTGAGCCAACTTTGTGAACATGGCATTATTCAGCCAGACGATAAAGAGCAGCTTCATGCCGCTTATTGTTTCTGGAGAAAAGTTGAACATGCCATCCAGAGCAGAAAAGGCGAACAAACGCATAAACTCCCAGCTGACTTTGAGGCTTATTTAAATGCCGCGCTATCCATAAAAAATATTTTAGCCTGCATGCAAATGCATGCAGAAAAAGTGCATGCTCTCTTTTCAACTCAGTTTGCTGAAGTTCCAATAGATAACACATTGAATACTTCGTGGCTGACAATAGAGAAAGAAGAACTTTCAAAACAACTGGAACGCTTCGATCATGAGGGCATCCACCGCACCCATATCGCACTGAAAAAAATAAGTGCCCAACTCAATCGCGGTGTCCTCCCCGAGCGCAGCCGTCAACAGATTGAAAAAATTCTCGTCTATTGCATGAAACATTGGTGTAAAGATGCAAACGGTATACAGGCCATCGAACAACTGGCTCATATTTTTCAAAATATTGCAGGGCGTGCCACATGGATAGACCTTCTGGCAACACATGAAAATGTACTGCGCTGGCTGGTCAGCATGCTTTCAGCCAGCAACTACATTGCAGAGCATCTGGCGAAAAACCCATCCTGGCTGGAGTGGCCGATTGAAGCGGAGTCGAGTGAAAAAAGAATTCAAACCATCATCCAGCAGCTGAAGGCTCTTGATGCGAAACAGCTTGATGAAGAAGTTTTTCTTGCCGATTTTGGCAGATTAATTGATCAGGCTCGTCTGACCTGTGCGGTTGAAATTGCATCCAATGATGATGCAGACCCTCTGCTAATCGGTAGTTGGCTCTCAGATTGTGCAGACAGTGCGACATCTGCTGCGCTAAAACTTGCACTGCATCAATTTAAACTCCCGGAAGATTTCCCGTTCATCGCCATAGCGATGGGCAAACATGGTAGCCGCACCATGGGTCTGGTATCTGATCTTGATATGGTTTTTCTGTTTATCTCTGATAATCCTTCAGCAATGGGCCCAAAAGACCGGAGCATGCGTGACTGGGCTCAGCGCATTGGCCGACGCATCATTCAGCATTTAACACTGCAACCGCCCTTCGGCGCAGGCTTCGAATTTGATTCCAGACTTCGCCCATCCGGTGCCAAAGGCGCACTGGTCACCACTTTGGCCAATTTTAAAACGTACCAGCTAAACGACGCTCAGGCTTGGGAACATCAGGCTCTCACCCGGGCAAGAGCCGTAGCCGGCACGGATGAAAATCGTAATCGTGCTGATAGGGTCATTAAATCGGTTCTGGATCAAAAAAGAGATCATAAGGCACTGGCTGCCGAGGTCATCGCCATGCGAGAGAAGATGGTGAAACACCTCTCCAGCAAAAAATCAGAGCACATTAACATCAAGCAAGATCCCGGAGGCCTTGTCGACATTGAATTCCTTGCGCAGTATGCACGGCTTGCATTCGGTGGTGATGAAAAAGGAACTGTGAGTATCTTCAAACAGCTTTCGGACAGCGCCCCTGCTGCCTGGAAAGATGCAGTGGAAATACTGGTTCAAACGTTTATCGATTATCGACGCATGGAAAACGCACTTCGGGTTCATCTCTGGACATCGGTTGCACGATTACCAGCAAATGATTTGGCTTCAGAATGGGAAACACTCAGACGGCACGCGCCAATTAAGAGTGTCAACGCGCTGAAACAGCGAATGGTGAAAATTCGGAAACTATTCATTAAACTTCTGAATTAAATTGTCAAAAAACTGCGAGCTTTGGTCCGTTTATGAGCCAACAAAATTAGTTTCTGATTTTGTAAGTAACGGCAAAACCGCGTTTTGACTTTGCATAACCCTATTCGTGCAGAACGCATGCATAGACAATAAAAACAGTACGGAGCGAGTGATGGATTTTGCTGATCGTGATGGCCTCATCTGGTTTGACGGAAAAATGGTGAATTGGCGTGATGCCAAGGTCCATGTCCTGACGCATACCCTGCATTATGGCATGGGCGTGTTTGAAGGTGTCCGCGCCTACCATGCCGATCAGGGCACCGCGATTTTCCGTTTGCAAGAGCACACGGATCGTTTGTTCCGTTCAGCGCATATCATGAACATGCCAATGACGTTCTCCAAGGATGAGATCAATGCAGCTCAACTGGCAACGATCAAAGAAAACAATCTGGATTCTGCCTACCTGCGCCCCATGGTTTTTTATGGCTCAGAAGGTATGGGCCTGCGCGCTGACAATCTAAAAACCCACGTCATTATTGCCGCATGGGAATGGGGCGCATATCTGGGTCAGGATGCACTTGAAAAGGGCATTCGCATCCGCACATCCTCTTTTACACGTCACCACGTCAACATCTCGATGTGCAAGGCCAAGGCCAATGGGCAATACATCAATTCCATGCTGGCACTCTCCGATGCGCTGCGTGATGGCTATGATGAAGCACTACTACTGGATGTAGATGGCTTTGTTGCCGAAGGCAGTGGAGAGAATTTTTTCATGGTTTATAACGGTGTGATCTACACGCCGGAGCTCACCAGTGCACTTGATGGCATCACCCGTGCCACTGTCATACAACTGGCCGAGGAAGCGGGTTACGAAGTTCGTGAAAAACGCATCACCCGTGATGAGGTTTATGTTGCCGATGAAGCCTTTTTCACTGGCTCAGCCGCTGAAGTCACACCAATCCGTGAACTTGATGGCCGTACCATCGGTTGCGGTTCACGCGGTCCAATTACCGAAAGATTACAGAAGAAATATTTCGATGTGGTTCACGGTAAAAGCAGTGCTCATACTGATTGGCTAAGTATCGTATAATCGACTGCTTCAACCCACAAAAAAAGCCGTCCTGCTACTGTTACAGGACGGCTTACTTCTTCCAGCAAGTCAATAGCTTTACTTTTCCCACATTCAAGAAACTAAAATTCAGTCATACCAATTCTTCTCTTTATTAAAAAAATAACTGATAAGCTGTTTATCAAGTGTTGGCACCCTACTTTTCAAGTCCACCATATATTCTATCTGTCGAATAAAGGCATCATATGTTCGTATTTGTAAAGACTTAGAGTCTCGATTAAAACTAGCTTTTTTGGCTTGTTTACCAGGACACTCAAGAAGCTCTTTTTCTCTTCCGTACAACAAAATACCATTTGGTCGAGTAAATGAAGATAAGCCTAAATTATCACGAATATAAGCTTGGTTTCGATCACAATAGTCGATGTAACCCTCGATCTGACTTATGCTATCTTGCAGAGCTTGCGTTTGTGTAATGCGCCCACTGGAAGATTTCTTGTATAATTTATACCTTGGTGACTTTAACTCTACGACCCACCAAGTCACCCCATCAGAATTGTCTCCTGCGAACAAATAATCCGGTATTAATCCTTTGCCATTTATACTACTCGGTTTGATTTGTGCTTGAGGCACAATCCATGTGTCATGATGACCAGTTCTAAAAAAACCTGATGTAAATGCGAGCAAAGACAATCTTTTTCTAAAAAACATATCGATAGAGTGTTCATTGTCATTTCTTACAAGCCTTAATAAAAGGCCTCTAATATCCTGAGCCGAGAAATCGTAACGATCAATTTTGAATGTGCTTGGTGGATAATCACCTCCATCAGCATTGCAATAGTTCATCTATCATCCTCTTCTCCTCGATATTGAAGCGCTTCAGCCACATGATTACTTGAGACTTTTGCCTCTCCCTCTATATCCGCAATGGTACGCGACACTTTTAAAATTCGATGGTAACTGCGTGCTGAAAGACTAAATCGGGACATCGCTGCATCCAGCAATTTGGCACCCTCACTATCCGGCTTGGCAAACGTCTCAAGCTGTGAAGGCGTAAGCCTTGCATTCACCACACCATCGCCCTGACGGGCATATTGGCGCTGGCGCGCTTCATTCACCCGCATGGCAACTGTGATGGATGACTCACCGACTGTCATGCCCATCAACTCTTCTTTTTCGACAGGCGGCACATGCACACGAAGATCGAACCGGTCTAATAATGGGCCGGATATCTTTGTTCGATATCTGCGAACCTGAATACCTGAGCACTGACAATTTCGGGTCGGGTGCCCAAGGTACCCGCAGGGACATGAATTCATCGCTGCAACCAATTGAAATTGGGCCGGAAACTCAAGCGTATCAGCAGCCCTTGCAATGCAAACATGCCCATTTTCAAGCGGTTGGCGAAGCACCTCCAATACCTGTCTACGATACTCAGGCAATTCATCCAGAAAAAGTGTGCCATGGTGTGACTTGCTCACTTCACCCGGCTTGGGAACACTGCCACCGCCAATCATGGCAACATCCGAAGCGCTGTGGTGAGGAGCTCTGTATGGTGGTGTCGCAGACATGGGTGCACGGCCTGATTCACCTGAAATACTATAGATACGTGCCACTTCAAGTTTCTGTGCAGAGGTTAACGGGGGAAGAATACCCGGCAAGCGGCCCGCTAGCATACTTTTACCAACACCCGGTGGCCCACTCAACAGAATGTGATGAAACCCTACAGCAGAAATTTCCAATGCCCGACGGGCCTGCTGTTGACCACGTATATCTGCCATGTCGGGCACGTTTTGTGTCGCGATGCTCTCAGATAACTTTGCCTCATATATAGGTAACAACGCTCTCCCAGCCAAATGACTTGCGACCGCCAGCAGGTTGTTTGCAGGTAATACATCAATGCCATCCACCACGGACGCTTCATCCGCATTGGCTTTAGGAAGAATGATTGATCTAAAACCCTGGGCACGCGCAAAAAGTGCCAAAGGCAGAGCACCGGATATTGAATTAAGCCTGCCATCCAACGCCAACTCCCCAATCATGAAGGGAAGCGGTTCATCCGTCTGTATCTGCCCGGATGCAATCAACAGACCCATGGCAACGGGAAGGTCAAAATAAGAACCATCTTTGCGTTTATCGGCAGGTGAAAGGTTCACAGTGATATGACGGAGTGGAAATTCGAAGTTGGAGTTTAAAAGAGCCGCACGGACACGATCACGGGACTCACGCACAGCACCTTCAGCAAGACCAACCATAGACCATGAAGGCAAACCTCGTGAAAGGTCTACCTCAACATCGACAGGCTCAGCATCAAGCCCGCGCAATGCGGCTGAAGCCAAACGAGCTAACACAACTAAAACGACTTATGAATGGTCTTTCAGCTTTGCTTCCAGCTCTTTGACTCGTGCATCCAGTGTTGCAAGTTCTTCACGTGCTCTGTTCAACATGGTTTCCTGAACTTGCATACGCTCATGAGTAACCACATCAAAGTGCTCCAGCGCCCCTTCAACGATGCCGCGCACTTGTGTTTCTGCTTCCGTTTTCACACCACTAAACATACGCAGGCCACCTGCGACTTTTTCAGCGATATCATCCAATATTTCATTATTTACAGCCATCTTCCACCTCCATCAATGAACCCAGGCTAAGCATCTCATTTGTTTGTGGATGCAGCAAGACTCCCTTTCAGGTATGCTGTTTTACCAGAGGGCATTTTAATACGTAACCACGAAGACTTCCATATCTCATTCACATCAAGGAATTTTCCCGGCAGATACCAGCCAACCTGTTTTGACTTTACGTTCTTCTTCTCCCGGATGTTTTTATAACGCGCAAAGTTAAACCGGGCAGAACGCTTCACCCTCTCACTCTCTTTCCTGATCGTAATAATTAACGCACGTTCGACTGACTCTTCACGCATACCCCCGTCTTTCACCTTGATTGAAACCGTTGTCAGCTTGTTGGTCTGTTTTTTTAAGCCAATCTTTCCGTCCAGATTTTTATTCCCAAAGCTCATTAAATAGCCATCTTCGATCGGCTCAAGAACACTGACATTCAGATCCGTTTTTTGTAATCCTCGCTGTGTGGCCACAAGCATCGTACGCATGCTAGCTGGGAAACTTTCTTCTTCCCCCTGAAACATATAAACCAGACCTTCAACCGCTGTTCCAGATACTGCTGTCACAATCGCACAGCCTGACATCATCAATGAAACCAAAGCTGTAATAATTATGCGCCCCATCGTTTAGATCCTCCATCATCAATATCCAAATGATCCATCACGCGATCCACAACAAAGTTCACCAGTTCATCTACCGATTCAGGGCGATGATAAAAACCGGGCATGGCTGGAATCATGTCGACGCCCATGTGGGAAAGTTTAAGCATATGTTCCAGATGAATACTGGAAAGTGGTGTTTCCCGCGGCACCAGAATCAAGTGACCACGCTCTTTCAGCATGACATCAGCTGCACGCTCCAAAAGATTATCTGAAATACCTCCGGCAATGCGGGCCAATGAGCCCATCGAACAGGGAATTACCACCATATGGCGTATCCCTGCCGAGCCGGATGCCACTGGAGAAAACCAGTCTGAAAGGTGATAACTCTTCAACAGCTCAGAAGAGATATTCAAATGTTTAGCCAATGCCTGAACAAGCTGTGCTGGCTCATCTGGTAAACACAAATCAACTTCCTGTTTTAAAACCACACGTGCAGCATCAGAAAAAAGAAGATGTTGCTTAACGCCCACAGCAGCCAATCGCTGAATCAGACGCAATCCATAGGCCGCACCTGAAGCGCCTGTCATCGAAACAACAATCTGTTTCACTGGATTTGTTTCCAAAGAAGCTTAACAGCTTTCATTCTTTCTCCTGCATTCATCACCTGCGGTCCCTATAATGGTCTATTATCACAATTTTGGTCATTCACGTTGTGAGAGGTGTCACATCGAGAAGCTTTCGCCCAGATAAAGCCTGCGCGCATCCGGATCGTTAATAATCTCATCAGGTGTTCCCTGCACAAGAATTTCACCCGCACTCATCAGGTAGGCACGGCCACAGATACTCAAAGTATCACGCACATTATGATCGGTAATCAGAATGCCAATGCCTCTTTCACGCAAATCAGCAATGATGGCCTGAATATCTTCAACCGCAATAGGATCCACACCCGCAAAAGGCTCATCAAGCAACAGAAACCTTGGCTTGGTCACCAGCGCTCTGGCAATTTCTGTTCTGCGCCGTTGACCACCGGAGAGTGTGTAAGCCTTCTGATGCTGAACACCTTCAATACCAAGATCAATCAATAGCGTTTCAAGTTCCTCTTCAACCTGAGCATCCGGTAGCCCCAGTGTTTCAAAGATCGCCATCAGATTTTCACGCACCGTCAATTTACGGAAAATACTCGCTTCCTGCGGCAAATATCCAATTCCTTTTCTGGCACGCATATGCATCGGCAGCGTTGTAATACTTTCACCATTGAGTTCAACACTGCCCTGATCTGCGCGAATCAAGCCACACACCATATAAAAACTGGTTGTTTTGCCTGCCCCGTTTGGCCCAAGAAGCCCAACACATTCTCCCGAGTAAACATCAATACTCACAGAATGAACCACTGTTTTTTTATGGTAACTTTTATTCAGTCCATCTGCTGAAAGATGATGCACTGTACTCATGGAAGCTTGCCTTCGCCGGGACTGCCAGTGTTGTCCTCCTCAGCCTCAAAGGTGAGATGAACTCTCTCCCCGGCAACACCTTGCTGCACTTTGGTTTCCGTCGTTTGAATGTTATGTATAATTTTTTCACCCCGAATCGTGCCCTCAGGATCTGCTACCTTTGCATCCCCAATCAAAATCAAGATGCCTTTGATCTGGTGATATTCCGCTTTGTTCGAAGAACCGTGTTTTTTCCCCTGCAACATGGAAACATGACCATAAGCCTCTGCCCGTTCAAGCTCCCCGCCAGCCCTGTTTTTATAAAAAGCTACAAGCCGGTCACAACGCAATTCAAAATCATCCCGGGTTAAGTGAACCGCTCCAAAAAACTGCGCTCGATTTTTGGCGTGATCAACCGTAAGAGATTCAGATTTTACCTGTAGTGGCCCCGCCTCGGCCATCGAAACCCCCGCCAACATCAAAACCAATACCCATAAGCACCGGATCATTTCTGACCTCCAAATTGTCGTCCAGTAGCATCTTCAACCCAGACATCATGATCAACCGTAAGGCGTTCTGTTTTCCTATCCACACGCAAACCTTTTCCACGTAACGTCATATCCGGTTTTTTTGCCTCAAATGTTCCGGGAATCAGCACTTCATCACGTCCACTGTCATACCGCAACGTTTCACTGTTCAGTGTCCAGTCACGATAACTCACCTGCACCGCACCTTTAAAATGGATATTTTTTCTCATGGGCTCAAACCACGCTTCGCGCCCTTGAATCGGAATCACTTCTCCGGTTTCTGTAAACATTTCCAACCTTGGTTCTGTCAGATGCATTCCCTGCTCCTGCTGTTTCGCCACGTCTGCTTGCAAGCGCCAAATGATCCGGTCTCCTTTACGTTCCACCATCAATGGTTTTTCCACTTTTGCCTGAGGTTGCTGAACATGTTCACCCACCGGCTGCTCTGTCTCTTCACTGACAATCGTTTTTGAGTTAAACCACAACAGTCCCGCAGCCACTGTAATACTGCCAACAGAAACAGCCAAACTACTCCATTTTACCAAGGCCCACTGTCTATCTTGCATCAATCACCATCAGGATGTCGGCCAGCCACACTCTTCCGGCATAAGGCCATACGCTTCATGCACCACCTGATTCCAAAAACCATTGGCTAAAATAAGTCCTTCAGCAGCCTGGCGTACCGCACCACACCCACCTTTATTGCCTGATACCCAATCTACTTTGCTTAACACACCTTTGTGTGCATCAGCCGGTGCCATGCTCAACCTGCACTGCTGCATCGCAGGCAAATCAATCACATCATCGCCCATATAAGCACACGCATCAGCAGCAACATCCGCCTGCTCACACAATGCCTTGATGCCATCAGCCTTTCTAAGCGAGCCCTGCACCACATATTCAATGCCCAGATCACGGGCTCTGCACGTGACAACCTGTGAAGTTCGCCCCGTCAGGATGGCTACCTTAATACCCGTACGTTGCAGCATTTTGATGCCATGCCCGTCCCGCACATTAAATGCTTTGGACTCTTCACCATGATCATCCATCACGATCTGTCCTTCTGTCAGCACACCATCCACATCCAGCACCAGCATCTGAATGCCCTGTGCCAGCCTGGTCGGAAAATGAGTGAAGGATGTACTCATGCCACACCTGCTTTTAACAAGTCATGCATATGAACAATACCCACAGGAACATCGCCATGATCAACAACAAACAAAACCGTTACTTTATATTCTTCCATCATACGCACCGCTTCACTTGCCAGATGATCTGCTTCAATGGTAACTGGATTGTGGTGCATCAAGGTATTCGCCTTTACATCAAGGTCTATCGTGCCCGATTCCAATAAACGCCGAAGATCACCATCACTTAAACAACCCATAAGTCTGCCATCTTCCTGAATCCCCGTAATACCAAGCCGATGGCTGCTCATTGATACAATTGCCTCTCGCAATGATGCTGAGATATTCACCAGTGGTAATTCATCACCCGCATGCATCACATCGACAATGCGCATCAGTTTACGCCCCAGACTTCCCGCAGGATGCACACGTGCAAAATCCTCTTCTTTAAACCCGCGCTGTTTTAATACCACCACCGCCAGCGCATCCCCCAAAGCAAGTGCTGCCGTGGTTGAAGCGGTTGGAGCCAGGTTCATCGGACAGGCTTCTTTTGTAACAGGAACTGCAAGTGTAATATCAGCATGCTGACCCAGCGTAGAATCCGGTTTGCCTGTGATGCCAATCAAGGTTGCACCAAGTCGCTTAATGGTAGGCAAAAGGCCACACACTTCATCCGTTTCTCCACTATGAGAAAGCGCAAGAACAGCATCATGGCTGGTGATCATGCCCAGATCACCATGTTGTGCCTCCGCAGCATGCACAAAAAATGCAGGGGTGCCGGTTGAAGCAAACGTTGCCGCAATTTTTCGCGCAATAATTCCGGACTTGCCCATGCCAACCACAACCAGCCGCCCTTCCAGCGCAAGGATCGATCCAACAGCTTCGGCAAAAGCCTCACCAAGGGAATCTCGCTGTAATGAAAGTGCCGCAATCTCAATATCCAAAACTTCGCGTGCTTTATCCAACCACACTTCTCTGTTCTGTATCATGTACTAAACCACCTGTTCTTTTTAAGTCATCATGATCACAAACGAACATGATGTAAGATCAATCTTGGCGTCCTGCCTGCACTCATTCCCAGACCAGTGCAATCAGTGGTGCTGATAACTGAGCAAACATATTGGACGCAACATCTTTGAACTGCGCCAGTTCTTTTTCAGGAACGGGTCTCGCAGGTGCATGTTTTACAGCCAACGGATTCACAGCCCTGCCGCGAACCCTGAATTCAAAATGAAGATGTGGGCCTGTAGCCAGACCACTCATGCCTACATAACCAATAATTTGCCCCTGTTTGACACGTTTACCGCGTTTGATTCCCCCGCCATAACGCCGAAGATGTGCATAAGCCGTTGAATGCGCTGAATTTGTATGTCGAATCTCTACAAAGCGACCATAACCACCCTTTCTGCCTGCATAAACCACCCGGCCATCACCAATCGCCCGGATCGGAGTGCCGCTTGAGGCAGCATAATCCACGCCGCGATGTGCCCGGGTATAACCCAACACAGGGTGCTTTCTGCTTGTAGAGAAACGCGAAGAGATACGTGAAAATTTCACTGGAGATTTCAGATAGGTCTTACGCATGCTTCGGCCTTCAGGCGTAAAATATTCCACATTGCCATTGGCAAGCTCATAACGGATTGCTTTATAGCTTTTGCTCTGATTCATGAACTCGGCGGCAAGAATCACGCTGCCATGCATGCCTCCTTCATCATCAAATTGCTCTTCATAAAGCACCGAAAAACGGTCCCCTGATCGCAAATCTCTGGAAAAATCAATATCCCAGCCAAAAATATCGATCAAATTCATGGTTGTTCGTTCATCAATTCCCGCTTCAAGTGCCGCAGCAAAAAGTGAATCATGAATCACGCCCGATGCCCTGACCTGACGACTGTTAACAGCACGCTGCTGTAGTTCCGCCCCCCATACCTCCTCACCTTCAGCAAGATGAAGATGCAACCGCTGCTTTGCATTAACATCATAATAAACATGAATTTGAGTATTTTCATCCTCACGGGAAAACGTCTGTCCGGCGCGTACATTTTTAAGTGGGTAAACACCTTTTGAGGCTTTACTCATCTGTATCACTTCTGCAAATGGGAAACCAAGTTTGCCCAATGCAGTTGCCGCTGCATCGCCCGATTTTAGAGTCACTTTTTTTACAGCGTGCTCTACCGTCTTCTCCAGAGAATGGACTTCCAGCCACTCCTCTTTTGTAATCGGCACACTTGCATCAACACGAGAACCACTAAATACCAAAGAAACCAGCAACA
This sequence comes from Mariprofundaceae bacterium, assembly GCA_021772895.1. Classification (GTDB taxonomy): domain Bacteria; phylum Pseudomonadota; class Zetaproteobacteria; order Mariprofundales; family Mariprofundaceae; genus WSZY01. The sequence goes on from JAJFLC010000012.1 coordinate 38,775, forward strand.
CCATACTGAGAAGTCCCCCAGCACTGAGCAACATCATCCTGTGGGATGCTGAAACCTTTGATGCAAAGGCATGCAAGGAAAAACGAGAGGAAGGAGAATCCTTACGACAAGACACGGAAGGTCGCGCACTCTCCCGGACAACTCTATTGGCAAAATCCTGCTGCAATCACTGCTCCTGTTGTTTCGCAAATGGTCATTCAAAATGAACTCCCTGGATGCGAAAAAAGCCCATGCTTGAAGGTTCAGCAGCTATTGTCAAAAAAACACGGGGCTTTTAGGCACTGAAGCTCGATCCCCTGCCAAATCAAAGCATCATCAAAACGGAGTTATTTCCTGAACGCATACAGGGTTTTTTCAAAAAATCTTAAAAAATGATAATATCACATTAAAATGAAGAATTTTATCAACATTCTAATACAATAATTGCCTTAAAATGCTATTTTGGCATAAGATTTATTTAATAACTCAGTGGTTCATTGTCGGATAAAAAACACTTCCATAACCAGCTCTATCTGTAGAGTGATTCAAAAATTTCAGCATAATGCTGATTAATCAGTCTGCGCTTGAGTTTCATGGTTGGGGTTAAAAATCCATTTTCAATCGTGAAAGGCTCAATCTGGATGTAAATGCGCCGAACCTGTTCATGAGGATTTAAAGTTTTTAAACGTTGTTGAATCTGACTCTGAATATGTTTACGCAAAACTTCTGAACTTGCCAGCTCCTGCCAACCAGAACCGGGCATGCCAGATGATACTGCCCATGCCATACATGCATCCTGATTTGGAACTACCATCGCGACCAGATAAGGGTGTTGATCTCCATACACAATGACCTGTTCAATCAGCGGCTCACCAATCAACGGTGCTTCAACACGCTGAGGCGCAATGTTTTCACCACCGGAATTAACAATCAGGTCTTTTTTGCGGTCTGTGATATAGAGATATCCATCATTCAAATGCCCAACATCACCTGTATGCAACCAACCGTCCTGAATCACTTCTGCGGTCGCATCGGGTAAATTCCAATAACCCAGCATAATATTCCCGCCACGGGCCAGAATCTCACCATCTTCAGAAATTTGAATCTCCACACCCGCCGGAGGCCTGCCTACAGAACCCAGTCGCCGATCATCCTCCGGCGTAATTGCCAAAATCGGTGCAGACTCTGTTAACCCATAACCTTCAACGACCGGAATGCCCAATGTTTCAAAAAAAGCGCCAATCTCTGCGCTTAATGGCGCACCGCCCGATACAAAAAAACGAATGTTCCCACCAAACTTTCCACGAAGCTTCACACCAACGAGTCGATTTAAAAGTTTATATTTCCATGTCGAAAACATCGAGATGTTTCCCGCTCTTTTTCTCTCGGAAACCTCAAAAAACGCATGAAACAGCGCCCGATGTAATCCTGACTGCTTTGCCACTTGCGCTAAAATCCGGCTTTGAATCACTTCCAGCATGCGTGGAACAGCTATCATAATGGACGGGCTTACTTCAGCGAGGTTTTTGGCTACGGTATCCGGTCTTTCAGCAAAGGCCACAGAGAAACCTGTAAGATAAGGAAGAAAATGCCCACCAGTTCGTTCAAATGCATGTGCCAGCGGAAGAAATGAAAGCATGATATCATCTCCAAGCTGTAGCGTCCTGAGCACTGATTCAAGATTCGAAAGGATATTGCCATGCGAAAGCATAACCCCTTTCGGACTTGCTGTTGTGCCTGATGTATAAATAAGTGAGGCCAGTGAATCACGTGTGAGTTCCGAATACCGATTCTGCACCTGCTCATCATCCGCTTCGATCTCAAGCTCTGAAAACAGGTGCATTTTTTCATGCGGCTGTTGAATGCCCAACGCATAAGCACCTCTAATTTCCGGACATTCGTCCATGGCCTGTACCATGTGCCCTTGCAACTGACCCGATGAAACAATCGCCAGCACTGCGCCGGAATCCTGCAAGACATAAGCGATATCCTGCGGCCTGTAAGAACAATAAAGCGGTACCGTCACCGCACCTACAGATAAAATAGCAAAATCGGCCACGCCCCACTCCGGGCGGTTCTCCATCAGAATAGCAACACGATCACCAGGGTTTACGCCTGCTTTAATCAGACCCGTTGCAACTTTTTTAACACGATCACTAAACATTTGATATGTAATCGGGATATATTTGCCTTCTCTTCGCTCCCACTGAGCAGGATGCAAAGCACCCGTTTTAACCTGCTGAAAGAAACCGGCGGGAAGACTCGGACACGTTACAAGACCATCAACTTCCTGCATGTTGTTCGCCTTCCGTCACATCAGATACCACCTCGACCATTCCCTCCGCGATTTCCTCCGCATCTCCCTCTTTTTTCTCCGGCGTGTGTTTCTTTTGTTTCTTTTTTCTCGTTGCCGGTTTACGTCCTGGTTTGGGAGAACTTTCATCACTTTCACTTGCTTGTGAAATGCTTTCATCACGCTCTGATATAAGTTCCATGTGCACAAGCAGTGTCATCTGAGTAATCACCACGCCCGGTACACTGGCAACTGCCGCCAACAACAAACCAAACATCACCAAACCAACCAGATGTGCAATACTTCCCCAAAAACCTGTTGCATCATACACTCGCACCAACGAATCCTGTGCAGTATAATCAACCAAGGTCAGGGTAACCTGAGCACCCAGCCAAAGCGGAGAAAGCACCAGTGCTGCCATAAAAACAGCAACCAATACACCACCCAGATTATAAATCAGCAACTCTGGAAGCTTCTCTTTCAACAATTGCCACACATCATTTTTTAATGAATTGGCATCCGTATCAACAATGGCAACACGTGCAGCTATATTGAACAGGGCCAGCATCAGGGCAACGGCCACAACCGTATTCAAAAGCAGCAGAGGAACCCCGATCAAAGCCAGCCATACCAGACCAAGGGCAGGCATATTTGCCAGTGAAAGCACCAGCATTTCTGCCAGAATCAATGCCAGCAGCAGGCCTGCACCCCATGCCGGCAACATCAGAATGGATCGTACCTTGCCCCATGCAAACCTGCTTGCTTCAATGGTGTTGGGAACAGCTTTGTCATTAAGCTGGCAGTGCAATTGATACGCCAGTGCAGTCAAACCAAATAACAGAGCAAAGAGAGCGCCTACCCCACCAACAAAATGAGAAAGGATGATGCCAAAGGTTAGCTCCCCATCTGTATGAAAAATCCCGTAAATCACAACAGCAGATAACACGGACAATGCCATCGTAGATAAAATACGTAGTTTTAATGCATTCCTAGCTGCACCCAACCAGTGATCTGGCTGAAAATAACGTTGCTTCATGAAAAATACCCCTCAGCATGCTGGATTTCAAACAGATTAAACATATTAACGTAATCTGCAAGGTAGATTGACCTTACCGCGATCAATTCCTACAAGAACCCAATAAACAAAAAGGCCCTGCATCGCAGGGCCTTACCATCCAATTCACAAGGATGTAACGGTTAAAACTCAGACACGTCGCCCATAAATATATTGCTGAGAATACGCGTTAGAGCTGTTCATATCACGAACAATGCTCGCCAACTGACGAATGGTGTTTATCATAATATCTTTTGCCATATCATGGCGATATGCCATCAAATGCCTTAATGCCTGACGCGGAAGCTTGTAAGCCACGCAACTTGAAAGTGCTACAATGGTTGCGCTGGAGGCCGTATCATCAAATATCGCCATATCACCCAGCTGTGCACCTTCATGTACTTCGCTCACACGTACTTTTTCGCCATGATTCTCATGCATCACACCAGCACGTCCTGAATACAGCAAATAGAGGCCATCGCATGGCTCACCTTCAGCAATTAACACATCACCTTTTTTGAATTCTTTGACAAGCACAGATTGAGACAGGGTATCCTTCTCTTCTGCATTAAGATGGCGGTGAAAAATATTGTCCTCGATCCATACAAAATCAATATCCATAACCTTTCTCCTTCCTGCAGCACCACCTGTCAGGCAAAACAAATTGTCCATATACAATATATGGCTTCCGTGACCTCAATCACGAGAGTCAATTTTTCCTGAAAACGGGGTTTTCAAAGACTTCTAGCGAACATGTCAAAGCGAAGCTAAGATTCCGCCAAAGCTTTCGGGAGCATGACACACAGTGACATTTCAAGATTTATTACTGACATTGCAACATTTTTGGGCAAAACAGGGCTGTGTTGTACAGCAGCCTTATGATAGTTCAATGGGTGCCGGCACATTCCATCCTTCGACATTTTTGCGTGTTTTAGATCATAAAGATTGGCGCACAGCCTATGTTCAGCCATGTCGCCGCCCAACAGATGGCCGTTATGGTGAAAACCCAAATCGTTTGCAACATTATTACCAGTTTCAGGTCATTCTAAAACCAGCACCTGAGAATATTCTTGATCTGTATCTGGCGTCACTGCGTGAAATTGGCATTGATACCGATGTGCATGATATTCGTTTTGTCGAAGATGATTGGGAATCACCAACGTTGGGTGCATGGGGTCTTGGCTGGGAAGTCTGGCTGAATGGTATGGAAGTGACACAATTCACCTACTTTCAACAAGTCGGCGGCGTTGAACTAAGCCGTACACCGGGCGAAATCACATACGGTCTTGAACGCTTAGCAATGTATATCCAGGGTGTTGAAAATGTTTATGATCTTGTTTGGGTAGAAAACCCGGATGGTTCAAACGTGACTTATGGTGAGGTATTTCTTCGCAATGAGCAGGAATTTTCAGCCTATAACTTTGAACATGCAGAGATTCCTTTTTTACAAAAACAATTTGACCAGGCAGAAGGTGATTGCAAACGTCTGGCTGAAAAGAGTTTGTTCCTTCCTGCGTATGAAGAAGTGATCAAAGCTTCGCATACCTTTAATTTGCTTGATGCACGCGGGGCAATCTCTGTGGCTGAGCGTCAGCGTTTTATTGGCCGGGTACGCACTCTGTCGCGCACCGTTGCACAAGGTTATGCAGGGGTTGAATCATGAGTGCGCCATTATTAATTGAGATTGGTGTTGAAGAAATTCCGGCAGGTGTTGCGCCACGTATGGGCAAGGCGCTTTTAACCGCTTTAAGCAAAACATTTAAAGACTCAAATATTGAAATTTCTGAATTAAAACTTGGTGTTACGCCACGTCGCCTGTTGCTTCATGCAGCATCATGTCCAGTGATGCAAGCAGACCGTGAGCAAGTGCTTTGGGGCCCGCCTGAAAACATTGCGCGCAAAGATGGTAAACCAAGCAAGGCTGCAGAGGGGTTTGCTCGTAAATCAGGCCTGAATGTCTCTGATTTTGAATTCGCCGATAAAGGTGATGGTAAAGCACGTTATATGCGTGCCCTGCAAACAGTCAAAGGCCGTGTGGTTGCTGATATTATTGCGGAAGTGATGCCAAGTGTTTTGAGAGGCCTGCCAAGCCCGAAACAAATGCAATGGCAAGATGGTGAGGCCCGTGTTGATGCGTTTATTCGCCCGGTGCGTTGGATCGTGGCGCGTTTGGCAGATGAAATCATTCCATTCACCTTTGCTGGTATTCAATCCGGTAAAACATCTTATGGTCATCGCATGCACGCAGATGCAAAAGGCGAGATCAGTGTAACTGAGCCACTTGTCTGGTTAAATGAACGTATGGTTGTGGCGGATCGTGATGTGCGTAAAGCAATGATTGTCCAAGGTTTGAGCGATGCCGCAAAAGCAGCCGGTGTTAGTCTGGTTGAAGACGATGCTCTGATTGAAGAAGTCACTGATTTAACTGAGTGGCCGCATGTGATTACAGGACATTATTTGGAAGATTTCCTGCGTTTGCCGATTGAAGTCAGCCGCATTGAGCTCAAACATCATCAACGTTGTTTCTCTTCCCATGATGGCAACGGAAAAACATCCAATGTTTTTTTTGCAGTCGCCAACATCAAATCGAAGAATCCCGCACTTGTCGCACATGGTAATGAACGTGTCGTAAATGCACGCCTTGCGGATGCCACATTCTTTTATGACCGTGACCCTAAAGAAACGTTGGAATCACGTGTTGCGAAGTTATCCAATATCACCTTTCAGGATGGCTTGGGCATGGTTGGCGATCAAGTAGGGCGTATGCGTAGTTTTGTTTTGGATAACGCGGCCAAATTAGGTGTGGATGCCAATGCAGCACAACGCGCTGCTTATCTTTGCAAATCTGATCTTACGACTGGTTTGGTCGGTGAGTTTCCTGAGTTACAAGGTTATATGGGTGGTATTTATGCTGGCATGGATGGTGAGTCTTCAGAAGTAGTGCAGGCGATTGCTGAACATTACGCACCCGCGGGTGCAGATGATGCTTTGCCAAACAGTGCGACAGCCTGTGCCATCAGTGTGGTTGAGCGTACGGATAAACTATTGGGTTATTTCCATCTTGGCAAAATCCCGACCGCAAGTGCAGATCCTTTTGCGTTACGCCGTGCAGCAATTGGTCTGATTCGCCTGCTGGCAAATGAAACCAACACGATCAACATGACATTAACTGAAGTTCTGCAAGAAGCATCTAAGCAATGGAATCAACAACGTGTGACCATTACGATCAGCGATGAGATACAAGCTGCCGTGACTCACTTCATCCATGATCGTTTGTTGGGTATGGCAGACGCATTTGGTGTGTCCCGTTCAGCTTGTGACGCAGCTTTGGGTGCAAGCATTGAGCTGCCACTGGCACAACATTTGGCCGTTGCAAAACTGCTCACTGGATTTGCAAACTCTGAAGCCGGTCAGGCTGTAGCCGCAGCCAACAAACGCATTGCCAACATCCTGAAGAAATCAGGCAATGTTTCGGCCAAAATTGATGCAAAATTGTTTGAAAAAGATGCAGAAATCAGTCTTTTTAATCAATTAAGTGCTGTTTCTTCTAATTTCCCAAGTCTTCCATCAGAACAATTGGAAACACTTGCGAGTTTGCGTGAACCAGTGGATGCCTTTTTCGATGATGTCATGGTAATGGCCGATGATGAAGCTGTTCGAAATAACCGTCTGGCACTACTCTCTCAACTTCGCGAACTGTTCCTGCGATTGGCAGACGTTTCGCGCCTATAAACATTCACAAACAGTAGCTACAAACATTGCCTGATAATTTAATCAATACGCTTATTCCGCTCATGGCTGCCTGGTTATTGCTGGCAGGAGTCGCCTTATGGGCCAAACGCGAAAACCTGGGCATTTCCAAAAAAATGCTCATTGCTTCGCTCAGAGGTCTTCTCCAGCTATTGGCTTTGGCATTTGTGTTACACTGGATTTTTGATATTGAATCCCACTTAGCACAAACACTCATCATTTTCGGCTTCTGTACTCTGGCCGGACACAATAGCGCCCGCTATCAATCAGATCATCATTCAAAGACCAAAATCGCATGGCTTTCCAGCACGACAGGCCTTATCTGTGGCTGTGCCGTGACACTCCCATGGCTGGCTTTTACAGGAACCATTGACTCAGATACCAGAACGCTGGTTCCACTCGGCAGTATGGTTGCCGCCAATGGTATGAATGCCATTTCCATCATGTTTGAACGAATGAACACAGGCAGCAAAACAGGCGATGGCATCCGCACCGCCATGATACCAACTGTGGACACCCTGAAAGTGGTTGGGCTGGTTCACATGCCCGGAATATTTGTCGGCATGATCCTTGCCGGAAGCGCCCCCATGGCTGCTGCATCAGCTCAATTAATCGTATTGTACATGATAGTGGCATCGAGCTTTACCTCATGTATTGTAAGCCTCTTGATGATAAACCACTTCGGCAAAGCAAAAACATGAAGGCAAAATATATGAAGGTCACAATTTGAGGCTTAAACGGCTCGAACTGGCTGGCTTCAAGTCCTTCGTAGACCCGACTAAAATCGATTTTGGTGATGGTATCACCTCGATTGTTGGGCCAAATGGCTGTGGCAAATCAAATATCGTCGATGCAATTCGCTGGGTTCTTGGTGAGCACTCGGCCAAACATTTACGCGGCGGTGTGATGGATGATCTCATCTTTCAAGGCTCCGATAGCCGCCCTCCCGTGGCCTTATGTGATGTGGAGTTGACCTTTGCGGTTGAAAAAGGACGCTTACCCAGCCCTTATCACGACATGGATGAAATTCGCATTCGCAGACGCCTGACCCGTGAAGGTGGCTCCGATGGATTCATCAACGGCAAAATGGCTCGCATTAAAGATATTGTAGATATTTTTCTTGATACAGGCATCTCTACACGTGCCTATGCCATTGTTGAACAAGGCTCCATTTCCCGCATGATCACTGCCAAACCGGAAGAACGGCGTTCGCTTTTTGAAGAGGCTGCGGGTGTCATGAAATACCGTTCCCGCCGCCGCGAATCAGAGCTTAAGATGAACGCCACCCGGCAAAATCTGGAACGTGTAACTGATCTGCTCGAAGAAGTGCGCTCACAATGCCGAAGCCTGAAACAACAATCATCCCGTGCGGAGCGATTCAAAACATTACAGGAAGAGTGTGAACAGCTACAGGCTCACAGTTTTGGCATCCGTTATCGCCAGATGAATCAGCAGGTTGCTGCGATTAAACTACAGCTTGCCGAGGCGGAAAAACAGGAAGCAGAAAAAGCCTGTATCCACAGTGAAACTGAAAAACAATTAAGCAAAGCGCGTGACAACCTCATTGCACATGAAACGGAAGCTCAGATCAAACAGGATGAGTTGCGCAGCGCCGAACAAAATCGTGCAGCACTCCAGCAACAGGCTGAACGCATGGCAGGCGAACGCAAACTGTTAGCCGAACGCAAGGGCGGCCTGGAACAACGTATCGAAGAGTCTAAAAATCGTTCAGAACAATTGGCCAATGAGATGGAACGCCTGAAAGAGCAGATGGAGTCCAGTGATGACAGCCGCCTGAAACAGGCAACACATGATGCTCAGGTTCAAGTATCAAACGCTCAGAAAGCTTATAACCAAGCACGTGAACAACGTGATTTACTTTTGGCTGAACATGAACGCCTGCGCAGTGCTTTTGAAAACCAGGAAAAACGCCGTCAGGAATCCCGAAGTGCTTTAGAGCGTCTTGAGGCCAGGCAACAGAATGTTCAACGCCAGATTGAAGAGGCAACATCCCGTTTAAGTGAAAGTGAAGCTATTATTTTACTCGCGCGTACCAGCGCTCAAAATGCAGAGAAAAAAACCGCTGCTACATCCAAACAACTTGAAAACGCCCAGAAAAGCCTTGATACATGCAGGGCCAACCGTGAAACAGCCATCCATGCACGCGCAACATGTGAACAGCAGGTTCGTACACTGCGTGGCGAATCACGTGAGCTTGCTGCTCAACTGGAACATCAGGATGTGCCAGATGCCCTGCGTGAGCAGATGCGTTCCAAAGGTGCTGTCTGGGTCGATGAATCCCTTCAAGTGCCAGCAGGTTTGGAACAGGCCGTTGCCGCAGCCCTTCGTGGGCGCGCAGCAGATGTAAGCCTGCCAGGCAATCCCGACCTCTCCGGCTGGCAGGAACTCTGTGCCCAGGCCAAAGATGCTCCGATTGCCATGTTTGCATCCGGGCTTATCAAGAACAAAGCCATCGATAACAACAATGAAAGCTTGGCATCAGCAATCGGACTCACTCAGGAGCATCCGTTATACCCGGTTTTTTCACACATTCTGTTGTGTGATAACGTTTTCAATTCAAAACCTTCCGAGCACGACTGCCTTGTCAGCAAAGATGGTTGGCGATTGGAGTCCAATGGCTGGCTCATTCCACCGGCACAAAGCCATACGGCTCGTCGCCTGACGTTGCAAAGAGAGCAGCGCGAATGCACAGGCAGATTGAAAAAGCTTGAGCAGGAACTTGAAAAACTGGAACAGAATGTCACTCAAAATGAAGCTGCATTGACACTTCAACAACAAAACTGGCAGACACAACACCTTGAAGCTACAGAAGCAGAAAGTGCACTGAAATCTTCTCATGCAGCCCTTGTACGACATGAAGATGAACAACATTCCATTCAATCCCGCATCACACATTTAACGGCTGAAAATAGTGAAATCAGTCAGGACATTCAACACTGGAAAGCACAGCAAAATGGTTTGACCCATATGGATGATAAACAGCAGCTTGAAGCCAAAAAGAGACTCGATACACAGGTAGAAAAACAACATCAGTGTGAACAGCAACTTCAACAGGCCAGAAGTAAACTCTCCGCATCCGAGCAGGCAATGGCACTGCACCAGCAAGCACTGGAAAATCTACATCGTGAACATAAAAGAATTGCACAAGAGCGCGAGCATCTGGCCGCAAGAAACCAACAGGACCTGAAACAACTCGAAAACACCATGCAAGAGATCACAGCAAGCGCGGAACACAAAGATCTGGATAAAGAGTTACGCAAAACAGCAGAAAAAGTTGAAGCCGCTCATCAGGCACTGAATGCAATTCGGCAGAAAGGCCATGCGTTACAGCAGCATGCCCATAGCTCTGAGCGTGCTGAACGCGATGCACGCATGGTTAGCCAGCAAGGCAATGAAAGCCGTCAAAAAGTTGAAATCCATCTGGCAACCGAACAGGCACGCATTCAGGATCTTGAGAGCGAAATCACCCAACGATTCAAGGTTTCAGTCCAAACGCTGCTGGATAACATTGATAAATCAGAAGAATCCTCTGGAGAAAAACCGGAAGAAAATGCGGACAGGATCATCCAGCGCGCCAGAGAACTGGAAGAACGTTTAAGCAGATTCGGCCCGGTTAACCTGCTGGCGATTGAAGAGTTTCAACAGGCATCCGAGCGAGAAGTTTTTTTAAGTGAGCAGGCGAATGATCTTGAAACAAGCCTGAACACCCTGACTGATACCATTTCACGCATTGATCGCACTATGCGCCAGCGTTTTATTGATGTTTTTAATGAAACCAACCTGATCTTTAAAGAGATGTTTCCTCGCCTGTTTGGTGGCGGACGTGCCGAACTACAACTTGATTCTGATGACATATTAACGGCTGGTGTCAACGTAGTTGCCCAACCACCCGGAAAACGCTTGGGCGACATTGCGCTTTTATCTGGTGGTGAAAAGGCCCTGACTGCGGTTGCACTGGTTTTTTCAATTTTCAAGATCAAACCAGCGCCTTTCTGTATCCTTGATGAAGTCGATGCACCACTTGATGATGCCAATGTCAGCCGTTACAACGATATGATCCATGAACTTTCCAACACGGTTCAATTTCTTGCCATCTCCCACAACAAACTCACCATGCAAAAAGCTGATCGTCTGATTGGTGTTTCAATGCCGGAGCCGGGCGTCTCTCGCATCGTTGCAGTCGATATGTCCGAAATGAGCTGATTTCAATAAACGCCAGCCCTGAATCTTTAACCCTGAATTTTCACATAATGAACCTGTTGCTTGTTGATATTCATCCATTTCCGCTAGTATCGGGCTTTCCATGTTAAACGAGACCATCAAACAATCACGTTCAGACAAAAATCTGGACACACTTTTCATGAAAACATACGGCTGCCAGATGAACGAATATGACTCATCCCGTATGGCTGACCTGATGAAAGAGGCCTATGGTTTGCGCCTTGTTGCAACACCTGACGATGCAGATGTTATTCTGATGAACACCTGCTCAGTACGTGAAAAAGCAGAAGATAAAGTCTATTCCGAGCTTGGCCGTTACAAAAAAATAAAAGATAAACGCCCTGACCTGATTATCGGTGTCGGTGGCTGTGTCGGCCAGCAAGAGGGAGACCGAATTCAAAAACGTGCGCCCTATGTTGATATCGTATTTGGCCCGCAGACTTATCACAACCTGCCAGAGATGGTAAAACAGATTCGGCGGGGACGCGTCCATTTAACCGCCACTGAAATGCCTGAAATTGAAAAATTTGATCACCTGCCAACACCTGAAACACATGGTCTTTCAGGTTATGTCACCATCATGGAAGGCTGTGATAAATTTTGCACATTTTGTGTGGTTCCTTATACACGGGGACCTGAGCTATCCCGGCCTGTTCATGATGTATTGGATGAATGCCAGAAGCTACTCGATAAAGGTGCGCTTGAGCTCAATCTTTTGGGTCAGAATGTCAATGGTTACAGGGGTGCAGGGCCTGATGGCGAAGAGTGGGACTTTACAATGTTGCTTTATGCCGTAGCAGCACTGAAAAAGCTGAAACGCTTGCGGTTCATCACCAGTCATCCTATGGAAATGACCACCGAGCTGGCCATCGCATTTGGAGAGATTCCTAAACTCATGCCGTTTTTTCATCTGCCCGTTCAAAGCGGATCGGATCAGATTCTTAAAGCCATGCATCGTGGTCATACACGTGATGACTACTTCCGCATGATTGATGAGCTTCGTGAACACTGCCCTGACATTGCGCTCTCCTCAGACTTTATCATCGGTTATCCCGGTGAGACCGATGAAAACTTTGCAGATACCATTGATCTGGTGAAACGTGTGGGTTATGACTCCGCCTTTTGTTTCAAATATTCCCCACGGCCAGGCACACCTGCATCCAAAGTCATCGATGATATTCCAGAAAGTGTCAAAGATGCCCGCCTGCAAACCTTATTGGAACTCACACGTGAACAAGCTAAAACATCCACAAAACGTCAGGTTGGCAAAACGCTGGATATCCTTGTTGAAAAAGAAGGTAAAAACCCGGGCGACATGCAAGGGCGCACACCTGACTTCAAAATTGTTCACTTTCAAGGGCAACCAAGACAGATTGGTCAAATTATGCCTGTAAAAATAACTGAAGCGTATGCTCAATCGTTAAGAGGAGAACTCTTTTTTGCGTAGCATCCGTGCTGCTCAAATAGAAAGTTGATATGGAAGGGAACAGGGAAACCAATATGCAAACAATCGACCTTTCATCGATGGGCACCTCAATGCTCACAGCACTTTGCGGACCAGGAAACAAAACGTTAAAACAGGTTGAATCACACTTTGACGTCCGTTTTCTCGGTAAACCCGGCACATGGACCATTGAAGGAGAACAGGCAATAAGGGCTGCAACCGCAATCACACAGCTTGCTCAACAACTTGAACAGGGATCATTAACACAAGTTGATATTGCAGGCGTGCTGGCTGATGGTCTCATGGATAAAGATGCATCAACACATTCATCCGAGAATGAAAACAATATAGATCGACAAGGCCCGGTTTTGATCGCAGGTCGCCGTCACATTCAAGGAAAAACCACAAATCAACGCCTTTACCTAAAAGCCATACATGACAACACGCTGACACTTTCCATTGGGCCTGCGGGTTCTGGGAAAACCTATCTGGCTGTTGCCGCAGCCGTCGTTGCACTTAATGCACATGAGTTCGAGCGTATTATTCTAACACGCCCGGCTGTGGAAGCAGGTGAACGCCTCGGCTTTCTTCCGGGCGACTTACAGCAAAAGATCGACCCCTATCTACGCCCCCTTTTTGATGCTCTTTCCGATATGCTGGGCATTGAAAAGATGAATGCGATGATGGAAGCCGGACGTATTGAAATCGCACCACTGGCTTACATGCGCGGACGTACACTCAATGATGCTTTTATTATTCTCGATGAAGCACAAAATACCACACGCGCACAAATGAAAATGTTTCTGACCCGGTTGGGTTTTGGTTCAAAGATGGTGGTCACAGGAGACAGCACACAGGTTGACCTGCCCAACCATCAGCATAGTGGCCTGTTGCATGCACTTCAGGTGCTCGAACATGTGAAAGATATTGGTATTTGCCGTTTAACCGCAAACGATGTTGTACGTCACCGGCTGGTTGAAAAGATCGTTTCAGCCTATGAAGAACGTGAAGATGATTGATATCATGATTGATGAGGGCGTTGCTGGACAAGTGAGTAGCTCTTTACCTGATGAAAAAAGTATTCAAGCCACTGTTGAGGCTGCCTGTATTGAAGCAGGTCTCTCGCACGTACCTTCGCTCTGTATCCGTTTTTCCGATGATGTAACCGTACAAGCCTTAAATCTTGAATGGCGGAAAAAAGATGCTGTAACGGATATCCTCTCTTTCCCCATGCAGGAGGAGGGTAAGTTTGATGTGAACCAGCCACTCGGAGATATGATTTTTGCAACACCTTTTACCATTCAGGAATCTGTTAGACTGGCACTGCCTGCCACCGATCACATGCTTCACCTGATTGTTCATGGCACACTCCATCTATTAGGCTATGATCATATCAATGATGACGAAGCCAAAGCCATGCACACACATGAACGCAGCGTTATGAAAAAACTTGGCCTGCATGACCCCTACCCCGATGAGCTGTACAAGGATGAAGCACATGGCTAAGCGCTGGCAGGAATGGCTGCGAAAAAAACTACTCGACCGCTTAAGGCCCGGACGAACCGATGAGGAACTGTTAGCACTGATCAGTCGTGCAGAAGGCATACACTCGGATGAACAACGGCGTCACATGGAACGTATGGTGGAGTTTTATGATACCCGCGTTCGTGAAGTCATGATTCCACGATCTGACATCAAGTCAGTTGAAATTGGCATGTCTCTGACAGAGGCTGAAAAAGCCATGTCAGAAAGTGGTGTCACACGATTGCCTGTGATTGATGGTGAGCTGGATCGTGTCCTTGGCGTGATCCATGTGTGGGATCTTTTTTCAGCCAGAGTTCAGAACGAATCACCTACGCTAAGTGACCTGATTCGCCCATGCCAAAATGTGTCTGAGTTAGAACGTGTCTCCGGGCTACTTTCAGAAATGCGTGAAGGCAGTCATATCGCCATCGTGCTCGACGAATTTGGTGGAACTGCCGGACTGGTCACGCTCTCAGACCTTCTCGAAGAAATCGTTGGCCCCATTGATGAAGGTGGTGATTCTGATGAAGATGCAGATTTTCAACGAACCGATAACGGTGCCTTGGAAGTTCAGGCACGTATGCATGTTGAAGATTTTGCAGAATTACTTGAACTAAAGGTACCGAAAGGTGATTTTGACACCGTCGGCGGTTTGATTGTTACAGAGCTTGGACGCATCCCGGTGAAGGGTGAGCAAATTAAAGTCGCAGGACTCAATATCCATGTTCAGGATGCAGACCCACGCAGAATTATCCAAGTCCTGATCAAACCGGATTCAAACGGCAGCTGATTCATATGTTTATGGAGCAGGAAAAAAAGAAAATCAAACTGCAACAACTCATCCTTACCTTTCTTTGCGGCGCAGCGATGCAATTCAGCTTCTCCCCTTATGATCTAAACTGGCTGGCCGTCATCGCAATCGCGATCTGGGCACAGCTATTGATCAAAAGCCACCACCCGTTCCTGATAAGTTATGCATTTGGTTTTGGCTGGTTCGGTTTGGGTTCATGGTGGCTGGCAGACACATTCCATCTCTACGGGGGCTTGAACTATCCACTGGCCTATGTCTGTGTCGCACTGGTGGGTGCTATTCTGGCCTTTTTTCCAGCCTTCTGGGGCTGGTTAAGTGTTCGAATTGCCAGCAACAGCAACTGGATTATTTTTGTTTTCCCGGCAACTGCGGTGCTTATTGAATGGCTTCGTGGACACCTCTTTACCGGCTTACCCTGGACTTCCCTTGGCAATCTCATTCTGGATACACCCGCTATCGGCTGGGCCGGTGTCATTGGGGTTTATGGTGCTGCATTTATTCCTGCTTTGATTGCCATCGGACTTGCCACGTTTTTTGACCGTCGCACAACATCAACCGCAGTGCCTGCACTTATTTTTTGCATCCTGTTTGTATGGTTCTCACCTCAAAGTGTTGAGTTGGAAGGAAAAGAAAAAACCGTATCGCTGGTTCAGGGAAATATTCCTCAGGATGTAAAATGGGATCGTGCATTTCTGACTGAAACCATGCATCGCTACGACAACCTTTCAACCGCTGTTGCTGACAGCAGTGATCTTCTTATCTGGCCTGAAGCCGCTATACCCTTCTTTCTTTCACGCGCGCCCGGTTGGGATCAATGGCTCAAAAACCGTGTCACTTTATGGAATCAACCTCTGTTATTTGGTGGTTTGAAAGTTACTGGCAAAAAAGAATCATCCGATATCCCCAATGCCCAAAATGGGCTATTTCTTCAAATGCCCAGCCAAGGCGAACGTCATTTTACAGGCAAACATCACCTTGTGCCCTTTGGTGAATATGTCCCATCCTGGCTGCCCTGGTTAAGTAAACTGGTTCCCAACATCGCTGATTTTCAAGCCGCTGAAAACGGGGGCGTGTTAACGACCAGTGATACAATTTTTGGCTCACTGATTTGTTATGAATCCATTTTCCCTGAAGAGGCCAGATCACGTGTAACGCAAGGTGCACAAGTGCTCGTCGTTGTGACCAATGATGCATGGTATGGAAAAAGCCCCGCCGCATGGCAACACCTTCAGGCCGCCAGAATGCGTGCGGTTGAAACAGGGCGATACGTGCTTCGTGCTGCCAATACCGGTGTTTCAGCCATCATCGCGCCAAATGGCAACATCAAAGCAAGCATACCGTGGTGGACGCAAGGTGTAGTAAAAGGTACATATCAACTTTCAAACGTGGTGACGCCTTATCAAAAGTGGGGTGACCTGCCACCGTTAATGTTAGCAGGCCTGCTTATATTGGCTGCCTGCCTGTGGAGAAAACCGTGGAAGAAACAATGAAACTGGCTCCGGTGTGTGTCATTGGCGCAGGCTCATGGGGAACAGCTCTGGCGATGGTGTTAGCGCGCCATGGCCGTGATGTGCGTTTGCTTGCCCGCACAGAAACAGTGGCAGCCAATATGACTCAGGAACGTGAAAATCGTGATTTTCTTCCCGGCATTCCTTTTCCAAAAATGCTGTCCGTTACCGCTGATTATAATGATGCGTTGGCTGATACCGCCGCAACCGTACTGGCCGTGCCATGCGCTGCTGCTGATTCAATTTTGAAGACGCTGGAACCACTGCATACACCCGTGATCGCTGCCTGCAAAGGCCTGAACCCTGATACACTGGAACGCATTGATGAGCTTTTGATTCGCCATATTGGGCTTGAAAGAACCGCCCTTCTTTCAGGACCATCTTTTGCCAAAGACAGCGCTGAAGGGCTGCCTACAGCGATTACCATGGCTGCCCCGAACATCGAACTTGCCAAACAGTGTGCCAAGCTCTTCGACGACCCGGCTTTTAGAATCTATACCAGCACTGATACCGCAGGCGTAGCACTGGGTGGCGCATTAAAAAATGTTATCGCGATTGCTGCCGGTGTCGCTGCGGGCCTTCATCTTGGACACAGTGCTATGGCAGCCCTGATCACACGTGGCATTGCTGAAATCTCAAGGCTGGCTGTGGCCTGTGGTGGGCAACCTGAAACCTTAAGTGGCCTGTCAGGGCTCGGCGACCTTGTATTAACATGTACCGGTGAACTTTCACGCAACCGGAAAATGGGTATAGCGCTGGCAAATGGTATGAGTATTGATAATGCCCGCGCCCATGTCGGGCAGGTTGTAGAAGGCGAAAAGACTGCGATTGCAGCATGTAAACTGGCAAAACACCATGACATTGAAATGCCCATATGTGAAACCGTTCAGAGTGTGCTACTGGGGCAAATCAAACCCGGCGATGCTGTTTCAAACCTGCTCGCACGCCCTGAAAAAAGCGAATAGGCAGACCACCAAAACATGGGTGATGAAGATCTGTTTTCCAAAGCAATGAGCGTGGTTCGTCCCATTGCGCAGTCAGATAAAGCCAATATCGAAAAACCAAAACCCCGAAAAGAGATCCTGAAAAAAAGGACACATTCTGTTGCCGCCTCACCTGTTCAGCATGAGCATATGGAAACAGAACATGATGAAGAGGCATGGATACTAAAAACCAGCGGAATCTCACGAGAAAAAATGAAACAATTAGGGGCTGGCAAACCTCCGATTGATATCGAGATTGATCTTCACGGTATGACCCGCAACGAAGCACTATTAACACTGGAAAAAATGCTGGAAGCCGCAGTTGATGAGAAATACCGTGTTTTATGCATTGTACATGGGCGCGGCTTACACTCACAGGGTAAACCCGTATTAAAAGAGATGGTTTACCAATGGCTCAAGTCCGGGCCTTATGCAAGACATATCCTTGCCGCTATTCCTACGCCCTATACCGGAGGTGGCTCCTGCCTCGTATTGCTTCGGCGAAATCGTCCCCGTTGATGCAAATCGACGCAAATCAATGCAAATCGGTTATCGCTAAGCTATGATAGCCTTATGCATAAAAAATACTTTTTTCCTGTTATCTCTCTTGCCGTCACACTGATGCTCACAACGCTGATTTTTTCTTCGTCAGCTTTTGCTGAAAAAGAAATATTGCCTCCACCAACGAAGATTCACAATTCCGAGGAAGCTCGTGAAACAGTTGAAGATACATCTGCTGATACAAACCTTCATCATGAGCTTTCAAAACCTGAAATCAGCAAAGGCACAGAAATCAACGCCTACATACGGAAAGATGGTGCTGAAATCACAGAATATTCGGTCAAAGGCAAAGTCTACATGGTACGGGTGAAACCAACTGCCAACCTGCCCGCCTACTACTTGTATGATAATAATGGTGATGGTGTGTTTGAACAAAAGCTTCCGGGTGGTTATAAACGCCCAAGCCCACCCATGTGGGTGATCAAACAGTTCTGAAAAACAATCTTCCCAAATTGCCTGAACTGACGCTCATCACAGATAGTCAGCGGCTACCAACAAATCGTTTTTTTGAAGTCGTCGATGCAGCACTATCCGGTGGTGTGGATGCTGTTCTGGTTCGGGAAAAACAGATGGATTCCGCACGCCTGCTCGCATTTGCATCAACCTTGCGGGAACTCACGCATTCACATGGCGCAAAGCTCATCATTCATACTCAAGCTGATATTGCGAAGGCCATCAAAGCCGATGGTGTACACCTTTCCGCATCTGAAATAAATCAGGTACCAGCGATCAGAAAATGGCTAGGTACAAAAGAGATGACGCTCTCGGCCTCCTGCCACAATGCCATCGAATTGGATTTTGCATCAAAATTCGGCGCTGACTTTGCTTTTCTCTCACCTGTTTTCATAACACAGAGTCATCCAGGTGAACTCGCACTCGGCATCAAAGCATTCAGGGCGCTGGCAACAGCAACACCACTTCCAGTCATCGCACTGGGTGGTATTGATGAAAAGAACCGGAGTCAACTGGAAGGCTTTCCTATCGCTGTCATCAGCGCCATCCTTGATGCTGATGATCCGCGTGCTGCGGCTTTAGCATTACGTTAAAACTTTATTTGCCTCAAGCCAAAAATGTTCTGCCAATACAATAAATCAAAAGGAATATTCGAAACTTAGAGTTTCTATTTTTGGCCAAAATCAATTATTTAGCACTGTTTGAACACTTAATTCCAGCCAACTGCTTTTTCTGTCATGTTTCCAATATGTGATTCTACAACCCATCCAAGATGGGAAGAGAATAAAAATGTTGACGGAAGGCCCTGGCCTTTCTTCGATTGCTTAGAATGAATTGTTATTTCAAACACGTTGCCCGGCAACTTAGAGTTATTTAGCAGATAGCCCTTCATCTGTTTTGTCACCTCAAATTCCAACGTTTTTGTTCTTTCCTTTCCTTTTTCCATAGAATTCTCAGAGGTATGTTGAATGATCAGTTTATTTCCGACCTTTAGAGGAAATAGCTGACCCGATATTTTTTCTAGCTTTGTTGTTTTGGACTCAATGGTCATTGTTCGAGAAAATGTTGCTGGTAAAAACTTAAGATTATTTGAAGTCTTCATATTCATTTGATTAAGGCCCAATAACTCGATGAGTCCACCCGCAGAAACTCCAGAACCATTAGAGCGTAATTCATGCTCAAGCGTTGATCCTTTATCAATAAATCCGCTTAAAAACAAATTATAAGCCACATCTTGTGTTTCAAAAGTCTGAGTCGCAGCAGTAGAAACTCTAGCAAGACCAGAGCTTACTTCATCAACCCTATAGTGACCGTATGTAACACTTGTTGGTTTCTCCTGAGTGAAAGCCACCATACCTAACTCTTTGAATCTTGGCGTAGGGAAATTCAATAATTTTGCCGACTCTTTAACCTGATTTGGAATTTGAGAAAATGAAACCCTATTTACATCTTCAGAAGCAATAACAGAATAATTTGAGCAAGCCAACATGCTTAAAACAATTAAAATAAATTTTTTCATTCCCCTATCTCCTTGAATAATAACGATGGTCTAATTATTTCAGATGTCTGAACCATTGCTCTGTCTGAATCGAAAGTGAATGTGCGAAAACTTATAAATAAAAACCAAAAACACCTTATTTATATCCACAACACCCTTCATTCAACTGAATCGGCGGACAAGGAATACTTCCATACGAGCAAAACACACAGCAATCACCTTTTTTAGGCCTTAGCAATTCCCCACAATTCACACATTCATAAAACCATTGGCATGCATCTGTTGGCATGGTTTCAGTTTGTTTATGAGCACAGTGGGGGCAGGTAATTTCAGACTCTAAAATCACCTTGTTTTCATTCATGGATTTCGGCTCTCCCGCGCTTCTTCACCGCCATAAAAGAACACATCCTGCCGTGTACATTCCAACCCCTCTAATGGCAGCATCGCTTCAAATTTGCTCACCTGATCTTTCTTGCCACGTGTTTCAGGATGTTTGGCAATCAAAAATGAACAAATATCGCAATACTCTTCAATCGAAATTTCATAAGTACCGATCCGTTTACCGAGCTTGATGATTTCTTCTTTATCAAAACCGATCAATGGTGAAAGCAATGGCAATGGACTCGCATCATAGATGGCATTGATATTCTCCAACGTCTGACTTGCCACCTGCCCCAGTGAATCGCCTGTTACCAACGCATGAGCATTTACCTCTTCGGCTACCTGAACAGCCGAACGAATCATCTGACGTTTGTAAATAATCATACGATATCGATCCGGCACCATCGCAATCGCGTGGCGCTGAAACTCTTCCAGATCGATCATAATCAGTTGCGTTCGCCCCTGATATTTTGACAGCTGTTTTGCCAAATCCCGAATCTTGGAAAAATCACGGTTAATGGTGCTGTTATAAAGATGAACCAGCACCACCTCCATACCCCGCTTCATCATGGTGTAAGCAGCCACAGGAGAATCAATGCCGCCGGAGAAGAGAACCACGCCCCGACCTGAAGAGCTTACGGGCAAGCCACCAATACCATTACGTTTATCTGTATAAATATAGGCTTCATCTTCGCCAACTTCGACATGTACCGTGATTTCAGGGTTTTTGAGATTCACTTCCATATTCAACTCAGCTTTGAGGTAACCACCTACTTGCAGGTTGATCTCCGGGCTGGTTAATGAAAACCTTTTATTGCTACGTCTCGCACTTAATCGAAAACGACGGCCAGTGACATCACCATGGGCTTCTGTGATGGCTTGTTTAGCAACTTCGCGTATTGCCTCCAGTTCAAGTTCGGCTACATAGACCGGCGCAAAATTGCGTACACCGGGAATCAACGCAAGATGCGCTAATATCTCTTCCGTGATCTCATCCATATCAAGCAACATGCGATCATACTGACGTGTGACTTTTTTTGGCTTGAGCAAACGCTTTAAGTTCCTTCCCATTTGCCGCTCAAATGCGCCTCTGTTTTTTCCTTTGAGCGCCAGCTCACCAAAATGAATCAATATTTTCTGCATGCCCGCAAGCTAACGATTTACAAAAAAGATGCAGCCCTATTGAAAAAAATATCAATGTAACAACCCGCCAGGATTTAACTTCAATTGATTTCTGCTAGCCTGCGCAGCCCTTGATCTCTGGAGGTCTGTGTGACTCATATCCGTATTGCGACCCGAAAATCCCCGCTTGCCCTTTGGCAGGCTGAACATGTTTCCGCCGAATTGAAGAAACTTGATAAAAACCTGACAACTGAGCTCGTAAAAATTGTCACCAAAGGCGATAAAATTCTGGATGTGCCGTTAGCCAAAGTTGGTGGTAAAGGCCTGTTTACCAAAGAAATTGATGAAGCACTGCTGGATGGCCGGGCAGATATCGCCGTTCATTCCATGAAAGATGTCCCCACTCAGCTACCGGAAGGCACCAATATTCGCGCACTTCCAAAACGTGAAGACCCAAAAGATGCAATCGCCACCATCACAGGCGGTGATATGGATACCTTGCCTGAAGGTGCCAGAGTCGGTACCTCCAGCCTGCGCCGCATTGCCCAGTTACAGGCTAAATATCCATCATTTAAGTTTATTTCCATTCGCGGAAACATTCAGACACGTCTCTCCAAACTGGGTGCAGAGGTCGATGCAGTGATTCTGGCCGCCGCAGGTGTGCACCGCATGGGCATGGCTGATCAGATGCATCAGTTTATCGATACTGACATCATGCTGCCAGCGGTTGCGCAAGGCACCTTGGGCATCCAAACCCGTGATACTGATGCTGAGATTAATGCGCTGGTGGATCAGCTTAATGATTCTGAAACTGTCATACGTACCCGAGCAGAACGTGCCTTTCTGGCCCGCCTTGAAGGCGGCTGTCAGGTACCCATTGCTGCCTATGCCACGCTTGAGGGTGAAACCCTGCACTTGAAAGGGCTGGTCGGTGAAGTTGATGGCTCAGTTGTATTGCAAAGCGAAATCACGGGCCCGGCTATTGATGCTGAAAAGATGGGCATCGCACTGGCAGATGAACTGCTGGATGCAGGCGCACGCAGCATTTTGGAAAAGCTGTACGCAACACAATAAACGGTGAATTTCATTTAAAAGTGCACCACGCTTGAATTCAATCGAAAAAAGCGGCAAATGTCGCTTTTTTTATGCCTCAATCATTGTGACCTGCATCGCATCTCCGCATAAGTAGCACATCCATAATCACATGATCTTTCGTAAAGGAGGTTTCCATGCGCAAAGTAAATTATGTGAAGAAGTTTGGTGATTTTCTCTATAGGAATGGTCTGATGGTCATCGCACTTGATCTTTACGTTGGCATCTATGCTGCCAATCTGGACGAGTTAAACATCTAAACAAACACGACTTTTAATCCTAACGGCGGCTGGAAACAGTCGCCGTTTTTTTTATGCGCACGCGCCACATTAAAATGTGTGACGTACATCGCATTTAACATCAACTCAACTCGTTAACGTTCCTCTATTGAAACACAGAGGAATCACGATATGAAAAAGATAAACATTGTTCAAAAGATTGGTGATCTGCTTTATAAAAATGGCCTGATGGTCATTGCACTCGGTCTTTATATCGGCATTTATGCCGCCAACATTGATCAATTTAACATCTAAATAAGATTAAGAAGCTTTAAATCAAACGTTCATCATCGTGTCATATTCAAACGATACAGTTACGCACAGGTGAAAGGAGACATTCAATGAATAAAGTGAATTATGTTAAAAAATTTGGTGATTTCCTCTACAAAAATGGCCTGATGGTCATTGCATTGAGTCTCTATATTGGCATCTATGCTGCCAACCTGAACGAATTCAATATTTAAACCCAACACCATCCTCTTAATGGTGACGGCGGCTGGAAACAGTCGCCGTTTTTTTTATCTCACCCCAAAGCATCTATTGCATTCACACAACATCCCATACAACGTTCGATTTATGAATGACATTGCCAACAACCCTCTGATTCAAAGCCTGACAACATCACTGCCTTTATTTAATGATATCAAGCCGGAACATGTGCTCCCTGCGCTGAACAAAGTGCTGGAATCCAATTACCAAACTATTGAGAAACTAACAAAGCTTGAGCACCCAACATGGGATAATTTCATGAGTCCGCTTGAGATGCTGGATGAAAATATCCAGCGTGTCTGGGGCCCTGTCACCCATATTAATGCTGTATCAAATTCCGATGAACTTCGTCCGATCTATCAAGAGGCGGTTCAAAAAGTGGCCTCCTACCATGCCGAAGTTGCCCAGAACGAGGCACTTTATACTGCCATCAAACATGTGCGTGCCAGCAGCGAATTTAATACGCTCAATCATGAAAAAAAACAGATGATTGAACATGCTCTGCGCGATTTCAAACTTTCCGGTGCTGAGTTAGAAGGCAAAGACAAAGAACGTTATAAAAGCATCCAAATGCGTCTTTCTGAACTTGCAACCCAGTTCGAGCAGCATGTACTTGATGCTACACGTGCCTTTGAACTTTATATCAGCAATGAATCAGACCTTGCCGGGCTGCCCGCTTCCATCTGTGATGCTGCAGCACAGCGTGCAAAAGAGAGTGAGAAGACCCGGCAGAAAGGCGACTGGCTTTTCACACTGGATATCCCCTCCTATCTGCCGTTCATGCAATATGCTGAGAATCGAAATTTAAGGGAAAAAATATATACTTCCTATGTTAGTCGTGCTTCAGAGGGTGAACTCAATAATACGCCCGTGATTGATGAAACACTAAAACTTCGAACAGAAGCTGCACAATTGATTGGCTTTCAAAACTATGCTGCCTATTCATTGGCAACCAAGATGGCTGATAGCACAGATGAAGTGATCGCTTTTCTGCGTGAGCTGGCCAACAAAAGTAGCAAGATGGCAAAAAACGAAGTAATCGAGCTCAAAACCTTTGCAAAGAATGAGTTAGGCATCGATACGCTTGAAGCCTGGGATGTGCCATTTGTTTCTGAAAAGCTTCGTCTGCATACCTATGCCATCTCTGAAGAAGAACTAAAACCTTACTTCCCGGAAAAAAAGGTGATCTCCGGCATGTTTGCGCTGGTCGAACGTCTTTATGGCATAAAAATAAAAGACGGAAACGCACCAAAATGGCATAAAAACGTCCAGTTTTTTGATATTTTTGATGAAAATGAAGAAAAAATAGCCAGTTTTTACCTTGACCCATACGCTCGCGCTCACAAACGTGGCGGTGCATGGATGGATGAATGTACCGTTCGCTGGCACAAAGCAGACAACACCCTGCAACTGCCTGTCGCTTATCTGGTTTGTAACTTTGATGCTCCGGTGGGTGATAAGCCTGCCTTGTGGACGCACAATGAAGTGTTAACCCTCTTCCATGAATTTGGACATGGCCTGCACCATATGTTGACCACAATGAGTACCCGCAGTGTATCTGGTATCAATGGTGTGCCATGGGATGCTGTGGAACTGCCGAGCCAGTTCATGGAAAATTTTTGTTGGGAGCGCGAGGTCACCAACCTTTTTGCACGTCATTATAAAACCGATGAAATACTACCCGATGTCCTGTTTGATAAGATGCTGGCAGCAAAAAATTTCCTCTCCGGCATGCAAATGTTAAGGCAGGTCGAATTTTCATTGTTTGATATGTTACTACACACAGAGTTTCTGCCTGAAGGTGACACATCCGTTCAACAGCTTCTTGATCAGGTACGCGATGAAGTTGCCGTATTAACACCACCTGCATTTAACAAGTTTCAAAACAGTTTTTCTCACATCTTTGCCGGTGGTTATGGTGCGGGTTACTACAGCTACAAATGGGCTGAAGTGCTCTCAGCCGATGCTTACGCAGCCTTTGAAGAAGAAGGTGTCACCAACCCTGAAACGGCCCGCCGCTTCCGTGAATCGATCCTCTCTGTGGGCGGTAGCCGTGATCTCATGGGAAGTTTCGAGGCCTTCCGAGGCCGTAAACCAACAGTCGATGCTCTGCTTCGCCATTCCGGGATTCAATAATCATGTATCGTAGCTTTTGTTTTGCCGCTGCATTGCTTTTATCAACTTTGCTCATGACCGCCTGTTCGACATCAGATAGCAACGCACCGGTAATTTCACAGCAAACGCTGTTACAACAAATCGAAACAAAAGCGGATATATTGATCCTTGATGTTCGCACCACGGATGAGTTTAAAAACGGCCATATTCCTGGTGCTTATCACATTGATCACCGTGAAATTAAATCACGCCTGAAAGAGATTGAGGCTTACAAAAATAAACCGGTCATTGTTTACTGCCACTCCGGCGTGCGCGCCGGCAGGGTCGAACCTTTTCTGATCGAGCAAGGTTTTACCCAAATCAGACACCTGCAAGGTGACTGGTCTGCCTGGGAATCCAACAAGCTGCATTTTGAATAATTAAATCCCTTTTCAATTCAATGCGCATTCACAACAAAAAAAATTGAACTACAATTCTTATCTAATAGTGACCATAGCAGACCTCAGTTCTTTTATAGTGTAGGTAAATCATGAAAACCATTCAAAATTTCATAAAAGAAGAGTCCTTAGGCGGTATTTTACTTGTCTTTGCCACACTTGTGGCATTGATATTAAGCAACTCCCCCCTATCCAATTGGTACACATCGATCCTGCATATCCCTATTGAAATAAAAGTTGGCGCATTGCACATCGATAAACATCTATACCACTGGGTAAATGATGGTTTGATGGCTGTATTTTTTCTGCTCATTGGCCTGGAAGTTAAAAGAGAGGTACTTGAAGGCGAGCTCTCTTCCTGGTCACAAATCGCACTTCCGGGCATTGCTGCGATTGGAGGCATGGTTATCCCTGCTGCAATATATATTGCCTTTAATTATAATGATTCCTTTGCACTGCAAGGCTGGGCCATCCCAACCGCAACGGATATCGCATTTGCTTTAGGTATTTTATCCCTGCTTGGAAACAGGGTACCTGTATCACTAAAAATATTCCTTATGGCATTGGCCATCCTCGATGATTTGGGTGCGATTATCGTTATCGCGATCTTTTACACTTCTGAGCTTTCAACACTCTCCATTTCAGTCGCGACTGCCTGTTTAGCAATTCTGATCACCCTCAACCGGTTGGGTGTTACAAGAAAAGCTGCATACATTCTGGTTGGCATTGTTTTATGGGTCAGTGTTTTAAAATCCGGTGTACACGCAACACTTGCAGGCGTTGCTTTAGCATTCACCATTCCGTTGGGTTTAAAAAATCGTGATGGTGTATCGATCAATTTATCAAAATCACTGGAACATGACCTGCACGATTGGGTCGCATTTTTTATCCTGCCACTTTTTGCATTTGTGAATGCGGGCATCGATATAAGAGAGATCCCTATGCCGCTCATGGCCAGCTCTGTGCCTTTGGGTATTGCCATGGGTCTGTTTTTTGGCAAGCAGCTCGGTGTATTCTGCTTTAGCTGGGCAGCCATCAAACTGGGAATCACCTCATTGCCAAAAGGTAGTAACTGGTTACAACTCTATGGTGTATCTGTACTGACCGGCATTGGTTTCACCATGAGCCTGTTTATAGGTTCACTCGCATTTACAGATGACAGGGTTTATCAATACACTGATAAACTCGCTATATTATTAGGTTCCTTTGCATCCGCCATGATTGGTTACATCATCTTGTTACGATCAAAAAAGAATTCAGGTTTATAAATAGTCAGGGCACAAAAGTATTTAGGGAAATTCTGAAAAACTACACCCATGTAGTTTTTCAACACGCAAAAGCAAACACTTCGCGTGCATGATTTTGGCAGGCCATCTATGGCCTGTATGGATGCTCTAGCTTTTTCAGAGTATCCTTAGTGCCTTTCTTCACCCTGATGTTTCTCATCTTCATGCTTCTTTTCAATGCGCTTTTGTTGTTTCTTCTGCTCCCAATTAAGAGTCGGCACAACAATCCATGCAAGATATGCCATGATCAATAATGATGAAATTGCCAAAATCGCATGGCCCAAA
Organism: Mariprofundaceae bacterium; assembly: GCA_021772895.1. GTDB lineage: Bacteria > Pseudomonadota > Zetaproteobacteria > Mariprofundales > Mariprofundaceae > WSZY01. The sequence goes on from JAJFLC010000012.1 coordinate 66,360, forward strand.
GATGGATAAAAAGCTGCACCACCAAAATACAAAAGAATCAGAAAAAAAACCATGCCCGGCACATGTTGAAGACGTTTCTTTTTATTGCCTTCAGGCATTAAAAGTTACTACCAAACTCATCAGAACTATTTAAAATAAGTGGCATCAATCTGGTACTGCTTTAACAGTTTACGCACTGTATTCCGATTCAAACCCAGCATTTCGGATGCCTTCAATTGATTACCACGACACTTCTCCATCACCAGCACCAATAGTGCTGGCTCAACCTGCTCCAACAAATGTTTGTGCAGGCCTGTTGCTTCGGCATAACCCAGTTGATCCATGTAACCTTTGAGTGTTCTTCGCACCACATCACCAAGACCTTCCTGACCCTCATTTTGATCTTGATGCCCAATCGCTAACGCCACATCCGAAAGCGTGATGCTCGCACCGGGAGTCAAAACAGCCAGTCTGCGCATCACATTTTTAAGTTCGCGTACGTTACCATACCAATCATAACGTTTGAGCAGTTCAAGTGAATCATCAAGCAGAATCGGAACGTTCATATCCAGCTCTTCGGCAGCCTGTTTCAAAAGAAACTCGGCCAATTCAGGAACATCATCCCGACGCTCTCTAAGCGGTGGGATATGAACAGGAATCACATTCAGACGGTAATAAAGATCTTCTCGAAACTCTCCCTTTCTGATCTTCACCTGCAAATCCTGATGTGTCGCAGCCAAAAGCCGAACATTCACCGAAATATCCTTGTTTGAACCCACCCTTTGTACTGTGCCTGTTTCCAGCACACGCAACAGCTTGGCCTGAAGTGCTGCGGGCATATCACCAATTTCATCCAAAAACAGCGTGCCGCCACTGGCCTGTTCAAAACGACCTGATCGGGCTTTGTCTGCACCAGTGAACGCGCCCTTCTCATGACCAAACAACTCTGCTTCCAGAAGATCAGATGGAATCGCAGCGGTATTGATCGGTACAAATGCTTCGTTTTTTCGTGGGCTGCGTTGATGCAACTCCTGCGCGACCAGCTCTTTACCTGTGCCTGATTCACCCGTGATCATCACAGTCAGGTCTGAAGCTGCAACCCGGCCAAGGATTCTGAATAAATTTTGCATCGCCTGACTGCGCCCAATGATAACGGTATCCATATTGATGACCTGATCTTTCGCAACAGTCTCCTTTTTTATCGGCGCTACACGATGCGCAAGCTGACGCACTTCGTTCAGGTCAAATGGTTTGGGGAGATATTCCATCGCACCGGAGCGATAAGCTTCAGCTGCATGACCAAACGTAGTTTCAGCTGTCAACATCACCGTTGGCACATCAAATGTCCCTGATTCAAGCAATTTCATGCCATTACCATCCGGTAAATAGACATCCAGAAACAAAATATCGAAATGCTCGCCTGCCAGGGCCTCTGCTTCTGCAATCGACTCGGCTTGCTCGACGTCAAACCCTTCCTCTTTTAATACACGCTCAAGAATCCAGCGAATACCCTGATCATCATCAATGATGAGTGCCTTCATGTTTTCCCCTCTATCGTTTCAACTTTTAATGGCAAATGCAGCACAAACGATGTGCGTCCGTGTCCACTGCTTAATTTTACACGCCCACCGTGTTCCTGAACCACACGCTGTACAATCGCCAGCCCCAAGCCACTTCCACGCTCTTTACCTGTTACAAAGGGCTGAAAAAGATGTTCCTTCAATGAATCAGGAATAGGTGTGCCATTACTTGTAATCTTAAGCTCCACCACCAAACCCTGATGCCCGGGCAACGCCACCATCGAAGCAATGCGGGTGTGCCATTCAATCAGCGTTGAGCCTGCTTCCACTGCGTTGCTCCAAAGATTTTCAATGGCCTGTCTCAGGCGTGCCTCATGCACCGTTAACGGCGGAATGCTTGGATCATAAACCCGATGTAAGTGAACCCCTTCCGAAGCACGGCAAACATTATCAAGCAGTGCATGAATATTGACCGGTGCCATTGCAATATCCGCACGCGGACCAAGCTGTAAAAATGCATCAATGCGTTCTTTGATCCGATCCACTTCGGAGAGCATGTGTGTGCTGATTTCAATCACATCGGTATCGTTAGCCTTCTCAGAAAGCCACTGGCTTGCACCCCGAAGTGAAGCCAGTGGGTTTTTTACCTCGTGTGCCATCTCCAATGCGATACGAGCCACAGCCTCGGCCATCTCCTGCCGTTTTGCCTGCTTCTCAACCTCAACCCTGTTGCCCTCGGGAACCATCAATACAACCACACCTTTTTCATTTGCCCCCAGATGCAGGGAATAAGGCAAATGTGTTAAACGATTACTAAATGCATCATCAGTCACAGTCTCACCAAGAGAGACACGTTCCAGCATGGCATTCACTTCTGATGATGGTTCAAAAAAATCAGAAAGATGTCGTCCGGTTAATTTTCTGGCCGAAGTTCCAAGCTGTTCTTCAGCCAGCATATTGGCATGAATCACATTTCCCCAACCGTCAAGAAACAGCATAGGCAGTGGAATATGTGAGGTGTCAACCTGCCTGGTACTAAGCGGCAAGTGGCACCGGATTTTGTAGACCAAGGAAATAATTTTGAGCTGTCTCCAGCTGTGCCTGCCAGTCTTCAATGCGTTGAAAATGCCCGCGAAATTCCGCGGAACCACGTAAACCCTTACTATACCAAACCACATGTTTGCGAGCCAAACGGCTGGCAGAATATTCCCCATGATGTTCAACAAGCAGTTGCATGTGTTCTTCAACCACAGCCCAACGCTCCTCGGCAGTCGGTTTAGATGGGATGGGTTTGCCCGTTAGCGCAGCACTTACTTCTCCAAGCAGCCATGGGTTTCCTTGCACCGCACGGCCAATCATCACGCCGTCACAACCGGAAATACGCACCATCTCCAATGCTGTTTCAGCATCCACAATATCGCCATTGCCAATCACTGGAATAGATACCACGCTCTTTGCCCTGCCAATATCTTCCCAGTTGGCATGCCCGTTAAACATCTGGGCGCGTGTACGTCCATGCACAGTTAACATTTGCACACCACACCCTTCTGCAATGCGTGCAATATTTTCAACATTTTTACTATTCTCATCCCAACCCGTACGGATTTTCAATGTAATCGGAACATCGATAGCTTTCACAAGTGCATCCAGAATAGTCGCAACCAGTTTCTCATCCCGTAGCATGGCAGAGCCTGCCACCTGCTTCACAATTTTCTTCACCGGACAGCCCATATTAATATCAACAAAATCTGCGCCATGTTCAACCGCCCAATTGGCTGCTGCTATCATATATTTTGGATCAGACCCTGCGATCTGGATGGATACAGGGTGTTCACCCGCATCAACAATTGCCATCTTCTGAGTGCGTTCACGTTTTTGTTCAATGGCACGGCTGGCAATCATTTCTGTCACCATCAAACCCACGCCAAAACGTTTACAAATTTTACGAAATGGCAAATCAGTAATGCCAGCCATCGGAGCCAATGCCAAAGGCTGATCAATATAATGATTCCCTAATGTGAAGCCTGTTGAACGCATATTACCTTCTGACCTTGCCTAAAAAATGGGCAACTATAGTGATTCATATTGAATATGTCAGCTATGACTGACAGCTTTGCCAACATGACCACCCCGATCACAGAGCCCATTACAAAACAAAACACAGAAAAAGCCTTACCCACCATCATCTGGCCACGAACAAATTTTATTCAATCTGTAGCTGATACAAGGGTCTTTCCGGAAATTTCACTGCCACAGCTTGCCGTAGCCGGGCACTCTAACGTTGGTAAGTCCACTCTTTTGAACGCCCTGTTTGATCGCAAAGGGCTGGTCAAAACATCCAAACGCCCCGGCTGCACCCGGCTTTTGAACCTGTTTGAAGTCGATGAAAAATTATTGGTCGTCGATTTGCCGGGTTATGGATATGCCAGAGCTCCAAAAGGCGAAAAACGCCAATGGGCAAAACTTATTGAACTCTATCTGAGAAGCCCTTCCGTTGCCCAACTCGTATTGGTGTTACTCGATATCCGCCATGGCCCAAAAGATAGTGATTTGCAAATGATTGAGTGGCTCAATGAATATGGTATCCGCTGGGTTCCTATTGCAACCAAAGCAGATAAACTCACCGGCAACAAACGCGCCATGCGTCTGAAAGAGATGTGTGAAGCGATGGGTGGCATGCTCAAACCGCTACCCACATCATCACTTGATAATCGCGGTATAAAAGAACTGCGTGAACTCATTATCAAAGAGGTTTTTGATCGTGAATCAGAAAACTTTTGGGGCGAATTAGATGGTGAAGAAAGCGACAACGAAAAAATCTCTGACTAATTCAGTCAATTATTTTACTGCACCAACTTATACCTATCGCTCATCCAAACACAGAATACCCCGCCAAAGCGGGGCATTCATTGTTTTAAGGTGTGTGGGTGTTTAAGAAATGTTTAAAAAATTCCCTGACAAACGATCATGACAACACCAACAACAATGATATAAAAGAAATCAATCACAATGGCATAACAACTTTTATTAACAAAGCCACCCGCTGATGCTATCAATGTTGCCGCAGCCAAAATCGCCAGCAGCGCCGTAATCAAAGCATCGCTTGTTGCGGTAATTCCAATCACAAGCGCAAGCAGCAGCAAGCCTGCCAATTGTGTTAGCATCGCAAACACGGGCATTTCATTTGCACTGTCCAGAGCTACACCCGAGCCTTCTGCCCACTTCCTGCCAAAGAGCTTGGGGCTATACCAAAGCCAACCAACCAAAAATGAAAGCACCGTGCCTACACTGACTGCCAGCCAGTTTACATTTGAAAAATTTTCCATTATTCGATCCTCCGTATTCCCTTATTTTTAAAAACTTACGCCAAAATACCATCAAGACAAATCAAAATTGCCGTCCATCCACCTTCGTGGTTCGCACGAGATTCTTCGTCTGGAAATTTAACATGAATAAGCTCAACATTTGTACCTTCTTCAACTTGACTGAAATTAAGTGTAACCACTGACCCTTCAATCGAAAAAGGGGATTCCCAAGTGAATGCAATTTGGGAGTAAGGAGAAATTTTCTTATATTCGCCACCATGCGGCATCTCTTTTTCTCCAGCGACCATGATGATATCAAATCGCCCCCCTTCACGCGCATCGGTCTCAGCCTTGGGCACAATCACTCCCTTGGCTGGGATCATAAATTTGGCAATCATTTCCGGGTCAAGCCAGGCATTAAAAACAGACTCAATAGGAGCCTTGATCGTACGTGATACATTGAGTGATAATTCAGACATGTTTTCCTCCTTAACTAACAAGCTTTCCAGTTTGTCCAGCCGTAATTCCCAGATGGATCGCAGGTTTTGAAACCAGTTATCAATTTCTGACACCGGAGCCAAATTCGCCTCGATCAGGTGAACACGGCCCAACGTTTTTCGCGTAACCAGACCGGCTGATTCAAGCACTTTGATATGTTTCGACACCGCATTTAGGCTCATGTCGTAATGCTCAGCCAAATCTGTCACACGGGTTGCACCTTCCTGAACCAGCGTTGTCAAAATCGATCGCCGAGTAGTATCACTGGCAGCCTTTAAAATATCTGTAAGCTGCTGTTCACTCATATGATCAACCATACGGATGAATATAATCAAAAGCTTTATTTTATCAACTATTAGGTTGAATATATTTGTAGTGACTTGCCAATGCTCTAGGCCATCTCTACTCTTTACATAAGGGAATGACTTGAATCAATGCAATTGTAAAAAATCCCTGTTTTATGCTTAATATGAAATGTGCTAAAAAATATGTTCATCTATAGGAGCGTAATATGTGGAAAATCAGTGGCTCGTATTGTGTTCGTTGTGTGCTTCATTCGGATATTCCAGATGAACATCGATATTTATTCAGTGCAAAGCACGAAGCTCTCTGGCTAAGACACTTAAACTCCTTTTGGCCAAATTTAGCAGTATATAATCAGCATTATATTAAAGGGAGATTGGCATGAAATCATTCCTCCGCGAGAACCCCACCATCGCTTTTGGCTTGGGTTTGCCGCTGTTACTCGTTGTGGTATTCCTGCTGATTTCGGGAATACCCTCTCTTCTGGTAGCGCCTCCTAAATACGACGTGCTTTACGCATCTGAATACTATAATTACCAGAATGGCGTGCAGATTTCCGTCGTAAACCAGAAAGTTCAGGTCATTTATCAAGGCAATGTACAAGGCAACCGGAAGCCGCGTCTCTGGCGTTACAACTCAAAAACAGGGGGAGTGAAGGAGATCGCCATCGTACTGCCACCTGATCTTATTCCGGCGAAAAAAAGATCCGCTACTCCTGCTCCCGAGAAAGTTTCAAAAACAGTCCTAATTGATGTTCCTGATCTTGAAGGACTGACTATTGATTCGTCCAGCATCGCGCCGGATGGTTATGAATTTAGCGTGGGAAACAATCGCTATTCAGGTAATGTATTCAATGGTCTGTTTTCTTCGTCACGCTATCGCCAGGAAGCGGTAATAACGAAAAAAGGGCGTAGCATTCGCCTGCCGAATGCCATTGGTCAATATTATAGCTATAACACTCACTTCATTGGCTGGGTCGTATCACCATGATTTCGCTGTTGATCCTCATCATCATATTATTATTGATTGGTGGCGGCATATGGGGCTGGCCACTGGTAGCAGGCATCCTTGGTATATCAAGCGTAACCGATAAGCCCGGTGCGCTGAAAAACATAACGCAACTCATGAACACTTACGACATCACCCCCGCCGAAGTTGAAACCGCCTTTCTTACACCTGTCTCTAATGATTCTGCGCCCGACCAGCGCAGCAAAGGCGATATTGCCAAGACTCTTTTTACCTATCTTGGTGCGATTTTTATTCTCGCAGGCATCAGCACTTATATCGGTATGTTCTGGAATAGCATGGGTAGTACGATGCGAATTTTCGTGACGCTGGGCATTGGCTACGTTCTTCTCATTGTTTTGGTTTCCGCTTTGCATGAGAAAAAATATCCCAAACTCATCCTGCCACTTACGCTCGCCTGCGTGTTCATGATGACTGGTGGCTGGTTCGTCCTCATCCACGAACTGTTCCCGCGCGGCGACGACTGGCGTACTGCAGTGCTGTTCGTATTCGGTATGATGGCCCTGCACCTGGGCGTACTGTTTGGCAAATACCGTCGCACGGTGCTGGCATTCACGTCTCTCTTTTTTGTTTATGGATTTATACATGTCGGCCTCGATCTGATTGGCATCCCGATCGCCTATATCGCCATTGTTCTCGGTAGCTCGTTGTTCCTGGTCGGTACTGCATTTGAAAAAACATCTCTCCATGTGCTTGTCGAGCCTGCTTTGTTGATTGGGATCTGCTGGCTAAACAGTGGCCTGTTCGACCTCGTAGCAAATTTCACCTCCGCCAACTGGGCGGCTTTGATCATTGGCGTGTGCGTGATATTAACTGCTTACGGTTTGCAGAAGGCGGAGCGGTATCCGCGTCTGATCGGCCTCGGTTACTTTGTTGGTTCGATCATGGTCTATAGTGGCTTGTTCGACCTCGTGCAGAACACATCCGTTGAACTTCTCTATCTTGCAGTAACGGCGTCTATTCTCTATGTCTGTGTGGTATTACAAAGCCGTGCATTGTTGTTGACCACTGTCATTGCGATGCTCGCCTTCATCGGGTACTACTCCGCAGAGCATTTCGCAAATTCATTGGGCTGGCCGCTCACACTTGTCCTCATGGGCGTTGCTTTCTTGAGCGTCGGCACAATTGCCATCAAGGTAAAACAGCGTATCTAACCCGGTTCGAACAACTAAAAGAGCCAGCATCGCTTTGTTATTAATGAAGTCACGTTGGAACGAGAATATCCGGGGGGCAGGTCTTGTTTGGCGCATTTTCATGCGCCCAGAACTTTAAGAACATCACGTCATGGGCCAGGTTTCTGATTTAACCTGTTCCGGTCTCACATCCGGGTTTAGAAGCACGGTGATCCAGCGGACATATTTTTCAATGGCGTAAAGCTGAACTTCGAATCACACTTAAAAAAGTGCGAATGGCGATGGAAAAAAGACGCAAGCACGCTCAACAAAGAGCTGTGGAAATACCAAGGGAAGACAGTGCTTGCCAGTCTAGAGCTTTAATAATGTTTCAGCTTGCTCTAAGACAAAATTTTTGAACGCTTCAGGAATTGCAGCAAAACGTTTTCCTTCTCGATGTACAATATGCCACTGGCGTTTGATAGGAAAACCTTCCACTTCTAAAACAACCAATCGCTTGAGCGACAATTCCATTTCAATCGTATGCAGCGATACAATACCCAAACCAAGCTCTGCCATCACAGCCTGTTTAATCGCTTCAGAGCGATTCATTTCCATACCTGCAATTAGTTCAAGTCCATGTTGATTAAAAAAATGTTCTGTTGCCATCCGTGTGCCTGATGCAGGTTCACGTACAATGAAAGGTTCATCCGCCAGGTCATGCAATAAAATCGGCTGCTGACACACCAAAGAATGCGTTGGTGCAGCAATCACCACCAAAGGGTTATCTATAAAAGGTATACCTTTAAGGTGATGTCCTGATGGGGGTTTTCCCATGATGGCCATGTCTGTTTGGTTGTTTTCCACAGCTTGTACTAAACCTAAACGATTGGTTACATCTAAGGTGATTTCCACTTTAGGAAATTGTCGTTTAAAAGCCGCTATCAATTGTGGTGCAAAATAGTTAGCAGTTGATGCCATTGTCAGATGCAACTTACCACGTTTCAAACCTCTAAGCTCTTCCATAACTTCAGACGCTTCTTCTAATTGTTGGCGAATATTTTGCGCGTAAAAGAGAAGTTCTTTTCCAGGCTCGGTTGGCACAATTTCTTTACCATCCCGTTCAAACAAAGGCAAACCCACTTGCTCCTCCAGCTTTTTTACCTGCATAGAAACAGCAGGCTGCGTCATAAACAATGCCTTACTTGCCGCTGTATAACTTCGGTTTTCTATAATGGCTTCCAATATACTTAATTGTTTAAGCGAGATGTTCATGCTTGCTATCTACATTTGAGGTACTGTTTTGGCAAGCATAAAACTAAACCTTGAAAGGCAGAGACCTGATGGGTAACAGTTGGTCGTTTAAAAGCACCTATCATCTGTAGCACCTATTGTGTTGGTATATTGGACAGTGCATCGATTCATTTCTAAGCTCTCCCTATGCCAGAAGAAGTTTTTTTTCGTCCAAACGAAATAACCAGTACGCAAGGGGTATTAACTGCCGATGTATACAATATTTGCCATACATTGTTATCACGCAGTCCCTTAGGTTCTGTTTTTGTGCCCATGCGGGATATGCAATACATGGCAGTATTGGATCAGGAAGAAATTATTTTTGTGGATAGTTTGGTATACCAAATAGTTAACGGCAAAGGTGGACGGGTAATCATGACCTCCTGGCGGTTTCCCTCAAATAGAAGCCGCACCTCTCTTTTTGATCCGTTACCCTGCACATACATATATTACCACCCACAAGCCCAAACATCCCAATTGCGCCTGCAAAGTTCTTTTCGCCAAGCCATAAAACAACTTGACCAGCGTTACAGGGAAAATATTCTTCCATCACACCAAGCGACAATTTTACCATGGCCAACGCATGAAGATTAAAACACAATCCAACATATCCATAAGTAAAAGTGATGGATGTTATAATATAATCTAATTTCACATTATCCCCAAAGCGTCTACACTTCCTACTCGCTGATATGGTGCTGCTTGGATAATTTATGCGCTTAAGTATGGGTTTGAAACAGGTATCAACATTAAATCGAACCAGAGTTTCAACGTTTTGCCGCAAGGCATTAGCAACAATACTCTGGTTTGATTTTTCAGTTGAGTGGTTTAACATTTTCATTCTTCCATCGTAAGAAGAAAGGCATGTTTAGCAGAGGCAAGGGTGTGACAGCATGGTGCGCACAACAAACTTCTGTCTCACCCATTTAAATATAGCAACAGGAGAAAAGACGTATGTCAGAAAAAGCTTATAACGCGGGCGTAAAAGAATACCGCGAAACGTATTGGATGCCCAACTACACGCCAAAAGAAACTGATCTTTTAGCATGTTTTAAAATCACACCACAAGACGGTGTGCCTCGTGAAGAAGTCGCCGCTGCCGTAGCTGCTGAATCTTCAACGGGTACCTGGACAACTGTGTGGACAGATCTACTTACTGACCTTGATTACTATAAAGGCCGTGCTTATGCTATTGAAGATGTGCCTGGTGATGACACTTGTTTTTATGCTTTCATCGCATATCCAATTGACCTTTTTGAAGAAGGTTCCGTTGTAAACGTACTTACCTCTTTGGTTGGTAACGTATTCGGCTTTAAAGCACTACGCGCTCTTCGTTTGGAAGACATTCGCTTCCCACTTGCATACGTCATGACTTGTAATGGTCCACCACAAGGTATCACACAAGAACGTGACATCCTTAATAAATATGGCCGTCCTCTATTGGGCTGTACCATTAAACCTAAATTAGGTCTATCTGCGAAAAACTACGGTCGTGCTTGCTATGAAGGTCTTCGCGGCGGTCTTGATTTCACAAAAGATGATGAAAACGTAAACTCACAACCATTCATGCGTTGGAGAGCTCGTTTTGACTTCGTACAAGAAGCTATCGAAAAAGCAGAAGCTGAAACTGGTGAGCGTAAAGGTCACTACTTAAACGTAACTGCGCCAACTTTCGATGAAATGATGAAACGTGCAGAATATGCAAAAGAAATCGGCACACCAATCATCATGCATGACTACCTGACTGGTGGTTTGACTGCAAACACTGGCCTGGCGCAATGGTGTCAGGATAACGGCATGTTGCTACACATTCACCGTGCTATGCATGCGGTTCTTGACCGTAACCCACACCACGGTATTCACTTCCGCGTATTGACTAAAGTACTTCGTTTGTCTGGTGGCGATCACCTTCACTCAGGTACTGTGGTTGGTAAACTTGAAGGCGACCGTGACGCAACTTTGGGTTGGATTGATATTATGCGCGATTCTTTCATTAAAGAAGATCGCTCACGTGGTATTTTCTTCGATCAGGATTGGGGCGCTATGCCTGGCGTGATTCCTGTTGCCTCCGGTGGTATCCATGTATGGCACATGCCAGCATTGGTTAACATCTTCGGTGATGACTCTTGCTTACAATTCGGTGGCGGCACTTTGGGTCACCCATGGGGTAATGCAGCAGGTGCTGCAGCAAACCGTGTTGCTGTTGAGGCTTGTGTTGAAGCTCGTAATATGGGTCGTGAGCTTGAAAAAGAAGGTAAAGACATTCTTACTAAAGCTGCGGCACAGAGCCCTGAACTTAAAATCGCCATGGAAACCTGGAAAGAAATTAAGTTTGAATTTGACACTGTTGATAAAATCGACGTTGCTCATAAATAACAACGGCCCAATGATGATAATGGCAGGTTGTTCTCACAACCTGCCACAATATAAAAATATATTTGGAGAAAAATAATATGAGTGATATGCAAGATTACAACTCAAGCTTGGGCGATGCAGCCACAAGTCGTAAATTCGAAACTTTTTCATACCTTCCTGCATTGAGCATAGAATCAACTCGTGCTCAAATTCAATACATTGTAGATAAAGGCTGGAACCCAAGTATCGAACATACTGAACCTAGCCATGCAACAGGTAACTATTGGTATATGTGGAAACTGCCAATGTTTGGTGAAACAAACGTTGATGCCATTTTGGCAGAACTTGAAGCATGCCACAAAGCACACCCTGAAAATCACGTGCGTCTATTGGGCTTAGATAACTTTGCTCAATGTGCAGGTGCTTCAATGGTTGTGTTCCGCGGCACTTCAGTATAATAATAATCTGTAATTAAAACCCTTGCTTGCAGGTGTGGGGCAAGGGTTTTTTTTACTCCAGGGTAAACAAATATAATGACGCGTCCAAACAAATACGTAGGACTTAATAACGAAGTACATGGTGGCATGACCCCACTGGGAAAAGTCATCCGTGACGCCTGGGTCTTTTCAATCATTGAAGAAACAGAAACGTGTGAAGGCTGGAATTACGCAGGCATTGATAATTTACTAAGCAAGGTTAACCAAGAATGGGACAAATACGGCTGCCTGGTTAGTCATTTGCCCCCAGATTTATTAAAACGCCACCAGCGTATCCACGGCCATGCGCTTGAAAAAGCAAAAGCATCAGGCTGGTCTGGAGAAACAGAAACTGATGATGAAAATTAAGTAGGCACATTTTTTTTGCAACAGCCCATTTTGCATCGCAACGTCAGTATTGAATAATTACAATGAACTGCATCTTAAGCATGCACCCAAGATGACATACGAAGGGAGACGCATATGTCCATGATTGAAAATGTTGTAGATATTGAACAATATAAAGTTACTAAAGAACCATATTATGAAGCCGTTGGTGGCGAAATTGAATTGTATACATCAGCATATGACGTACGTATGCCTATGATGATTAAAGGCCCAACAGGTTGCGGTAAGTCACGCTTTGTTGAACATATGGCCTGGAAGCTTGGTAAGCCCTTGATTACTGTGGCTTGTAATGAAGATATGACTGCATCAGATTTGGTTGGCCGCTTTCTTCTCGATAAAGATGGCACCAAATGGCAAGATGGACCGTTAACGACTGCAGCACGCATCGGTGCTATATGCTATCTGGATGAAATTGTAGAAGCCAGACAAGATACAACCGTGGTTATTCACCCATTAACGGATCATAGGCGCACGCTACCTTTGGATAAAAAAGGCGAACTGATTGCTGCCCACCCTGATTTCCAGCTGGTTATTTCATATAACCCTGGCTATCAAAGTTTGATGAAAGATCTAAAACAATCGACCAAACAACGCTTTGGTGGTTTGGATTTTGACTATCCCGAAGAAAAAATTGAAATCAATATTGTTGCAAAAGAATCTGGCGTGGATGAGAAAATTGCTGAAAAGCTTGTTCATATTGCCCAACGTGCCAGAAACTTAAAAGGCCATGGCCTGGATGAAGGTATTTCTACTCGTCTTTTGGTTTATTCTGGGCAACTGATTGCACAAGGTGTATCTCCTTTAGCAGCATGTTCGATGACTATGGTTACACCCTTAACTGATGACCCAGACATGCGTGATACTTTGCACGCCGCTGTGGAAACATTTTTTGGCTAAATAGCCACTCCTTCACAACGGAGGTATCTCCTTTTTTCAGAAAGAGATACTTTAGCAATCATCAACGAGGTCTAATATGTCAATAAAACTCGAAGATTATGAGGTGTTCTTAGAAAGCTCTGCCCCAGAGGTCAAAGATGTACTGACCAGCAGTTATCAGGAAGCCTCTAGGGTCATGTCTCCCGCTGGATTACAAACCTACCTTGATGGGGCCAAGACATTGTCCAATTTAGGCCGTGGTTCTGGCATCGTTATTTCGTATATTCAGGAAGTTCCCATGGTTGCCAAAGAGTGTGGGGAAGATGTGGTGTCTGACTGTCTGACAGCGGCGATGAAACTATCATCAATGACATCGGGCGAAGTTGTCGCCTTACTTTTTAGCAGCATGCCAAGTGCAGCACGCAACCTCGGCGATGCAGAACTTTTCCGTGGTTATCTCACCATGGTACATCAACTGGCATCAACCGCATCCCGTGGTGTGCGACCCATGCTCAATCATATCGATGAGTTGCTTTCCAAACTCACCTTGAGTGGCTTGCGCCGTTGGGCGAATTTTGGTGCGCAAGCATATAGACGCGATTATAAAAACCTGACTGCCTATTTCAATTTAGAGTCGGCTGATAGCCGCGCCATGTTACAAAAAGAGCGCAGAGGTATTTTATTTGTTAAATCCCAACGCAAATTAAATTTCTATTTACGCGCCCTGTGGGGAAGAGATTTCTTTTTGCGCCCTACTGGTGCAGACTACTCAGACTTTCGCCCATATATAGAGCATCGGATTTTACACCTTCCCGATGCATTGGACGATTATGGAGAAGTGCCCGGCTTAGAAGTTTACCGAGCTACAGCAGCACATATGGCAGCACATATGGCCTATTCTTCATCACCGATTTCAGCGGAACAATTGAGTCCTGCCCAGATGTTTTTCATCGGTTTGATTGAAGATGCCCGCATAGAATACAAAGCAACCCAATCGTTCCCTGGCTTAAAAACACTATGGCAAAATATCATGGGCGTACCAAGTGAAGAAACCGCCGAGCACCCCACGATGCCCGTGCTGGAACACTTTGCTTTGATGCTGTTGAATCAAAATGTTCTCTCTGATGATGAACAGCTCAACCAATTAGCTGTAGCGTTTCATGACAATATTGCAGAGCGTCAGGATGATAATCAGTTTTCCTGGCACTTGGGTCTGGACTTATTCAATCTGTTTGCTTCACGCAAAGCTGTACCGAGCTTACGTATTCTGGAGCGTATCAATATTCCTTACCGTGATGACAATCGCTATGCATGGGAGTTTGAAGAATTCTCCTGGGATACTGAATTTGAATATATGGCAGCAAGCCAACAGCAAATACGTCGCCAAGTAAGTGCGATTGAAATGGCCAATGAGGTTGATTGCGAACTTGCAGGCGATGATGCGCAAGAAATTTGGACTTGTTCAACCAATATGCGCCCTTATGAAGATGATTTAACCGATGGGCAGGCCAGCTTCAATGATATGTGGGGCAAAGAGCCTATTTCCGAGCCTTACCACTATCAGGAATGGGACTACCAAATCCAACTGCATCGCCCTGATTGGGTCACCGTTTATGAACGAATGCAACCCAAAGGCATGCTTGAAGATATACAAGCCATTATCGATGAGTACCGCCCCGTAGCACACCGCATCAAACAAATCATCGATTTGCTTACTCCTGAGGGCGTGCAACGTGTACGTAATATGGAAGATGGTGATGAAGTCGATATCAATGCCGCCATTGATGCCATGATTGCTATTCGTATGGGTGAGCAACCCAATACACGCATTACCATGCGTAATGTCTTAAAAAACCGGGATTTATCTGTGGTAATTTTACTGGACTTGTCCGAATCTACAAACGAACCTATGAATGGCTCCGATAAAACGGTGTTACAACTCACCCGTGAGGCAGCCACATTGGTTTCTACGGCAATTGAAGGCATTGGTGACCCATTTGCGATTCACGGTTTTGCTTCAGATGGTCGGCATGATGTACAATATTATCGCTTCAAGGATTTCAACCAACACTTTGATGATGAAGTAAAATCTCGTCTCGCTGGCATGAAGGGAGGCCTATCAACACGTATGGGTGCTGCTTTACGTCATGCAGGCCAGCACCTTCTAAAACAACAGGAAAAACGCAAGCTTATCCTGCTTGTAACCGATGGCGAACCCGCTGACATTGATGAACGTGATCCACAACATTTGCGTCATGATGCCAAAAAAGCTGTTGAAGAACTCTATAGCACAGGTGTATCGACCTACTGTCTGACATTAGACCCTCTTGCCGATGCTTATGTGAAACGCATCTTTGGTGAGAATAACTTCACCATCATCGACAATGTTGATCGCCTTCCAGAAAAGCTACCAACACTGTTTGCAAGCTTAACTTCATAACCCAATCAGTACCTGCAAGCGTTGATAATCATGATTGAAAATACGGAGCGTCGGGGTCAGAGGATCGTGTTTGGCGCATTTTCATGCTGCCGAATTTAGTCAGCATATACGCAGCCAAAACTTTAAAAACATCATACTTCATTCAGTATCATCAGAATTTTACATCATTATCAGCTTTCTGATTTAACCTCTTCCGGTTCGATGTCCGGGCCCAGAAGCACAGCGATCCAACGGGTTTCGTCTTTGGACTCTAAAGCAATCTTCACAATCATCGTAAGCGGTACAGACAACAACATCCCAACCACACCAAGCACCCAGCCCCAGAAGACCAGAGACACAAAAACGATGAGTGTAGAGAGGCCAACACCGCGACCCATAAAACGTGGTTCCACGACATTTCCCATCACCAGATTCACAACAATATAACCCGCTCCGACATAAAGAACCGATTCAGGACCGAGCTGTACCAATGCCAATAACAATGCTGGAACCGCCGCAATGATCGAACCAATATTGGGTACAAAGTTAAACAGCATCGCAATCAAACCCCAGAGGATTGGATAATCAACGCCAAGAATCGTCAGCCAGACAGTGACCGCTGCACCTGTTGCCAAGCTCACGCCTGTCTTGATTACGAGATACTTATTCACACTCTCCATGAACTGCTTAACGGCATCAGTGGATGGCGCATGTTCACCAAGCAATGCCCACTTATGTGGAAGTGCGATTGCCTCAAACATAATAAAAATAACAGTCAGCACGATGAAAAAAGTATTGGCCAACACATTGCCAACACCGGACAGAAACGCACCTGCCATACCCATGGCAGCAGATAAATTAAACAGATCATGAACCGCACCATCTGGAACGGTGATACCATAACCGAGTAACCAGAGAATAAACTGGGCCATCTGCTCTTCCAGACGCGTCTGATAAAATGGTAAGTCCTGTGAAAAACTCGATACCGAAGCACCTGCAAACACGGTGATTAATGCTCCAACCAACAACAGCCCTGAAATAACAATAAACACTGCTGCGGTTGCTGGCATCTTTCGCGCCATCAACCACTGCATGGGAGGCAAGCAAATACACGCAACAAATGCAGCCATCAAGAATGGCACCATCAGCGATGCCGCCGCCTGAATCCCAGCAATCAAAATAACCAGGCATGCGCCCGATATCAAAAACTTTTCACTGCCTGATGTCACAACCATTATTCAAACGCTTTCATACGAACATCTTCAATCTCGAAAGCTGTTTCACCCGTTGCAAATGCCAGTTTCAGATAGGGTATACACCCTTCACACTCCACACCTGCACCCGCTTTTTTCTGAGCATCTTCAAAATTATCATATCTCAAAAGCTGTTCAAAAGTTTTGTTGATACATGCGCAACGATTCACCAACGCTTCTTCTTCACACATCAGACTCTCCCTTTTTCACAATCTTAGCGGATTTCATCATCGGATACTGGCCCACCGAACCATAAAACGGCAAGCGCAACATCCAAAACAAACGATGCGTGGGTTGTTGCTGAAACTGCTCAAGACCAATAGTCATATCATCATGCCCCTGTTCCGGCTGGGCACGGTAGGTGCCAAACAGGCGATCCCATACCGACAGGTTAAACCCGTAATTACTGTTGGTCTCATGCCTAAGAACAGAGTGATGCACCCGGTGCATATCGGGCGTAACAAAAAATAACCTCAACAGAGCATCCAGCTTGAGTGGTAGCTGTGCATTGGCGTGGTTAAACATCGCCATTGCGTTGAGAATCACCTCAAACAGCACCACGGCAATCACAGGCACACCAAGCAGTATGACCGCGCTGATCTTGATGCCGATTGAAATCAGAATTTCAATGGGGTGAAAACGCAGACCCGTTGTCACATCAATATCCCGGTCTGCATGATGCACCATATGCAGGCGCCACAGCAGCGGCACAGCATGAAAAAGAACATGCTGCCCATAAATCAGCAGATCAAGTAAAATGACACCGAACACCACCGCTGCCATACCCGTCAGACCCAACATGGGAAACAAGCCAACATGCTGCGTTTCAGCCCATAATGCCGCGCCGACAGCACCGGCAGGCAGCACAAGACGTAACACCACCCATGCCACCGCAGAGTCCAGCACCACAATGCACAGGTTGGCAGGCCAGCGCTTACGCCCCTGCACAAGCAAGCGCTTGGGAGCCAGCCACTCCCACAGAGCCATCACAGCCAGCATGCCTGCAAATACACTCAGACGAATCCAGGTTTCATCACTCATAGCTTAATCTTAAACGAAACATTCCGTATCCGGGATAAGCTGCGATAAAATTTTGCCCAGTCCCACTGCTTCCCCGGGTCCCATTTTCTCCCCGGTGCGATATCCTGATGCCCTACAATTCGCTGCGTTGTTATGCCGTGATATTCCGCCATTAATGTCCGGCACAAGCGTGCCGTTTCCCGGTACTGCGCCTGTGTAAAAGGGTTCGATTCATCGCCTATCATTTCAATACCAACTGAATAATCATTGCAATTTTCCCGTGCTTCACCTTCAACATCTGGCCAGCTTGATTGACCGGCATGCCATGCGCGACGGGATGTTGGTACAAACTGGGTCACCTTACCTTTGCGATCGACCACAAAATGCGCAGAAACGCGTGTGTCTGACAGGTCAGCAAAATCTGGATTCGACATTACATCCAGATTTCCCATAAAAAATGCCTCGATATACTCCGATTCAAACCGGCCGACCGGCAAACTGATTGCATGCAAAACAATCAGATCAATGATCGAACCGGCAGGTCGCGCATTATGATGTGAGGACAACAAAAATCGCATCCCGTGATCATGCTTCAAACAGACAACACAAAGCAAGTAATCTATGATCATCCCATGATCTCTCTGCCCATCTGGATTTCTGGACTGCTATTTGCTCTGATTCATTCAGTATTTGCCACTGAAGTATGTAAAAAATGGTTTTATCGGCGAGGCATGACAACCCGGCGCTATCGCCTTCTCTACTCAATCTTTGCATTGCTACTGACCGTAATATGGCTTTTTTACATCTATCAACTGCCGGACAAGCCACTGTATCACATCCATGGCTGGCTAAACTGGCTACTGATCTTCATTCAGCTTTGTGGTTTATGGATTGTGATTCTTAGCCTGAAATCATTTGATAGCAAAATATTTTTAGGCATCAGCCATCCACCCGAACAAGGAGAAGGTTTCCACGAACACGGTATTTATCGCCATATGCGTCATCCGATGTATTCCGGTGTGATGCTTGCACTGCTGGCCAGTCCTATACAAAGCCTGAACAGCTTGAATTTAAGCCTCGCCATTTGTTTCTATTTTGTGATGGGTTCTTACTTTGAAGAGAGGCGTATGTTGCAAATACATCCTGCATATGGTGATTACAGAAAACGCATTCCTGCCTTTATACCATGGCGCACTTTATTCCGAGGCCATAGCAGTTCATGATATCGCCATGACTAAAACAACCGATACGCCACACGTTTTACCACCTGAAGAAGCAGGCCACTTAATGCGCCTGGCAACCTATGCATCCGTATCAGTTGCCGTTTCACTGATTGTTGCCAAGCTTATTGCCTGGTTCTGGACGGATTCAGTCAGCCTTCTGGCAACGTTGATTGACTCCACACTTGATGCTGCCGCTGCTATTATCAATATGATTGCTGTCCGGCATGCACTTGCGCCTGCAGATAAAGAACACCGCTTTGGTCATGGCAAGGCTGAAGCACTGGCAGGCCTTGCCCAAGCGATGTTCATCGCTGGCTCAGCAGGGTTCTTAGTGCTGGAAGCCTTTGCTCGCTTTTTCCGTCCACAGCAGCCTCAAAACATTGAGGTCGGCATTGGCATAATGATCTTTTCCATTGTTGCTACCCTTGGTCTGCTGACTATTCAAAAACACGTGATCAACAAAACCAATTCCACAGCGATCAAAGCCGACTCGCTGCACTACAAAACTGATCTTTACGTGAATGCCAGCGTCATTTTAGCATTAATTCTGGCAGCTTATGGCTGGGCAGGATTTGATGCAGTGTTTGCAATCGGTATCGGCATTTTCATCCTCTACAGTGCATGGGAGATTGTGCAGCATGCCATTCATGACCTGATGGATCATGAGCTCTCAGATGAAGAACGTGAACAGATTAAAAATATCATTCTTGCCCATCCCAAAGTGCGTGGCATGCATGATCTGCGAACCCGGCAATCAGGCGTGACTTATTTCATTCAATTTCATCTCGAACTTGACGACAGCCTTTTATTAAAAGCAGCACATTGTATTGCGGATGAAGTCGAAGCATCACTGCTCACTACCTATCCCAATGCCGAAATCATTATCCATGAGGATCCAGCCAGTCTGACAGAACCAACACCTGACTTTGATAATGATAACAAAGAGAAAAACATTTGAATCGGCGATCTCTTTTGTGGATATGGAAATTATCTTTACTGGCATGCCTCGTATGTCCACAGCCGTTGATTGCCGAAACAGCGATGCTGGAAGTTTATCACCTGCCATTGAATGAAGCCGAAGCAGCTGTAAAAACCCAACTTTCAAAAAACGGCAGTGTCACTATACTTTCCTCCCGCCGAACGCTCATTATCAATGATGAAAGCAGAAATATTCAGGAAGCACGCAAACTCCTAAAACAACTGGATGTAGCCGCTCCACAATATTCTGTGTATCTGAAGATGCTCCATTTTCAAAACTCACAACTTAAAGCCACACATACAGAAGCGGTGCTTCCGGGTGGCTGGATTCGGTTGAATCTTGAAGATAAAAACCTGCGCAGTTCAAACAAACAATCATTTAACCTGCACCTGTCAGCCAATCACAACGGCAGTATTGAAGTGGGCACACTCCAACCCTATCGAAAACATATCCGCCAATGGCTTGCCAATTATGGCTTGATCTCAAGCAACAGCGTGGATCTTGTATCCGTAACTTCCGGGTTTATCGCTCGTGTTCGCCCTGCTGATTCAGGGCATGTCCATATCCGTATCACGCCATGGATGCGCAACCAAAGAGGCCGCACTAACATCGAAGGAAAAACAGAAATCCTGATAGATTTAGGCACAACCACTGCCCCCCTCAAAGCACCATCCCGCAACGCACCGATTCGCTTAAATGCAAATCCATCTTCAAATCAAAACAAACCTATTGAGATTGCTGGTGCTGTTACAGAATTGACCATTCCCTTAGGCAAAACAATTGCCATCATGGCCAATGACAAAGAATCTGAAATGTTTGGCGAAGCTCTGCTCTCAAGCAGTTCTAATATCGGGTCAAACAGGTTTGCAATCAAATTACGTATTGAACAACACTAACAGCTAAGCCTCTTAATCAAGATTTCCAGACCTCATGGTTTGGTCTAGTGTATTCCCTGAAAAAAGAAGACAAAGAAACAGTTATAAACCAAACTGCTTAGGGACTTTCGAAAAGGGGAAAGGATGATGGCATTTCATAACGTTGAAGCGGAAGCAACTTTGTCACCGGATAAACAGGAATTTCTACAGATTCGAATGGAACAGGTTCGTCTTCTTTCTGAGCCTACGATCAGTGTTGCCATTGGTTATACATTAGCAGCAACCATCCTTGCTTTTATACAATGGACAGTCATAGATCATGTAACCATTCTCATATGGATAACTTGTATGAGTCTGGTGATTGTTTATCGCATACTGGCTTACGTTCTTTTTCTACGGAAACGTTCCAAGGCAGATAATGCAAAATTTTGGGAGCAACTGTTTTTAACCGGGGCAATTGCCAGTGGAGCCATTTGGGGTTCTGCAGGAATTTGGCTGTTTTCTCCAGGCTATTTTGAATCTCAAGTTGCCACACTTATCATTCTTATCGGCATCGCCTCTGGTGCAGTTACAACACTTTCATCTTTACGAAAACCTATTTTTCTTTTTCTGCCATTGATAATTATACCTATTACAATAAATTTTTTCCTTGAGTCTAACGATATAGCTACAATGTTTGCCGTCACAATGCTTATATACATTGCTTTCTTGGCAAGTAGCGCTGTGAGGAACTACAATAATCATTTGCAAAACATCACTTTGCGAATCAAAAGTATCAATCGGGAAAAACACATCCGAGCTGCTGAAAAACAATTACGCATCAACGAATCAAGACTGGCGCAAACACAGCGTATTGCTCACCTGGGGGGCTGGGAATGGGAATTTGAAAATAATCATCTGTACTGGTCTGATGAAATTTACCGAATCTTCGGCCTAAAACCTGGAGAGATAGAACCCAGTTATGAAAAATATATTGAATATATTCATCCCGAAGATTGTAGCCTCGTTCAGGAAACCATCGAAAAAACAGTGAACGAACATACGTCGTTCCAAATTGATCACCGTATTGTTCTCGCTGATGGAAGCAATCGCTTTGTGCATGAAGAGGGAAAAGTACAATTCAATGATGAAGGCGCCCCTATTCGTATGTCCGGAACCATTCAGGATATCACCGAACATGCAAAGCTGGAGCAGCAGCTTCTTCAAGCACAAAAGATGGAAGCTGTTGGTACGCTGGTGGGTGGTATTGCCCACGATTTTAATAACACCCTGTCGGCGATTCAAGGCAACCTTTATCTGGCAAAACATAAAATCGATGAAAAAGTGGTGTTAGCTAGCAAATTGCGCAACATCGAAGCTCTAAGCTTCCGTGCAGCCGAAATGGTTCAACAACTGCTTACCTTTGCACGCAAAGATATCGTCAGTATGTACTCCTTTTCACTCACCTCTTTTATGAAAAAGGAATTCAAACTCTCAAAAAGCATTATTCCTGAAAACATCGAATATATCTCAAACCTATGCCATGAAGAGCTCATTATTCAGGGCAATGCCACACAGCTGCAACAGGTATTGCTCAATTTATTAAATAATGCGCATCACGCTGTTCAAGAGGTCAAACAGCCAAAAATCACTTGCACCCTTGAATATTTCAATGCCAACACTTCCTTCCAGAAAAAACACCCGGATATTCAGGAAGAGCATTTTGCCCACCTGATCGTTGAGGATAATGGTCATGGTATCCCTGAGAAGACACTGACACATATTTTTGAACCCTTTTTCACAACAAAAAAGGTCGGAGAAGGAACGGGACTTGGTCTCGCCATGGTATATGGCTCTGTACAGACTCATGGCGGCATTATTGAAGTGAATAGTAAGGAAAATGAAGGTTCCAGTTTCCATATCTACCTGCCTCTAAGTCAGAATAATGATCCACTTTCAAATGAGCCCGAAGCGATCACCACAGCCTCAGGAGAAGGTGAAACGATTCTTCTGGTAGATGATGAGACAGACATGCGTGAGGCAACGGGCGAAGTCCTGAGTAGTCTAGGGTATAAAGTTTTGTCGGCAGAGGATGGTGAAAAGGCAGTCGAACTCTTCAAAGCGAATGTCCATGAGATCAACCTGGTCATCTCCGACCTTGTCATGCCAAAAATGGGTGGAATTGTTGCAGTGGAACAAATGCGATTGTTAAATGGCGAATTGCCTGTGATTTTTGCAACAGGCTATGACAAAGAACGTTCACTCACTTCCAGTAAGGATATAGAGAAAAGCATCACCATCTCCAAGCCATTCTCTTTTGAAAAACTGAGTCAACTACTGCGCAAACAGCTAAACGCCTAACAGGCAAAGGAGTGCATCTATCTCACATTTAACATTAATTATTGGAAATAAAAATTATTCTTCATGGTCTCTTAGGCCTTGGGTGTTTATGAAGCAGCAACACATTAAATTCGAAGAAAAAAGAGTGCCACTTTTCACTGAAACAACCCATGAAGAACTGTCGAAGTATCATTCCGATTTTAAAGTTCCAGTATTGAAAGATGGCGACTTCGTTGTATGGGATTCTCTATCAATTCTTGAATACCTATCTGAAAAATATTTAGATTCTGCTGGCTGGCCTCGAGAAGTAAAAGCGCGTGCAGTGGCGAGATCAATAAGTGCCGAAATGCACGCCAGCTTTACAAATATGCGAAATGAACTCCCCATGAATTGCCGAAAGAAATTTCAGAATATCCGACTCTCTCCTAAAGCTGAACAGGAGGTTGAAAGAATTAAAGAGCTCTGGCAAAGCTGTAGAACTCAATTCGGAAAAGATGGCGAATGGCTATTTGGAGAATATTCAATCGCTGATGCCATGTTTGCGCCCATTGCACTGCGTTTTGAGGGTTATGGCATTCCTCTCAGCGGTGTCGAAGAAGCTTATGTTCAGAGTGTTTTAAAGCAGCCCTGTATCATTGAATGGATTGAAGCGGGAAAAACAGAAAAAGAAACCATAGAAGCTGATGAACTGATAACCTGACAGCTAACGGGTGACAGAAAACGTCAACGTTTCATACCTGTTAGCGTTTTAAACGATAATATTGCGCTTTTTGTGCCTTCCAAAACTCACGATATTCTTCCTCAGTCACTTCTTCGTCCTGATTGGAATCCATGGCTTTAAAACGATCCAGTGCACGCTGTTGCACCATCGCAAAGTACTCTTCAAAATCGACGCCTGCCGATTCTTCCAGATTGGTATTCAGTGCCATAAAGCGATCCACGATTTTGTCTGTCGCAGTGGCAGGTCCCGTCCGTTCAGGTTTCTCGAAACCCGGTAACAAAGGTGTTTTGGCTTCTGTGTTCTGCGGCGCTGTCATCGTTTCGAGTGCAGGCGAAGTAAGCTTTTCCGCCATGACTGGCATAGAAATAAAAAGCACCAAAACAGCTAGCATTAGCTTGAAGATATACATGGAATCCTCCAATGGCTTTTAATCGTCTTCAACAGACGGCAGCATAACCGACCAACTTTACAGTGGCGAGGAGTGATTCATGCGCGCTTACCTGAACCTGATGCAACACGTACTTAATAATGGCACTCAAAAAGGTGACCGGACGGGTACGGGGACCCAATCGGTTTTTGGTCACCAGCTACGCTTTGATCTCTCACAAGGTTTTCCATTGGTGACCACCAAAAAAGTCCACTTAAAGTCAATCATCCATGAACTGCTGTGGTTCCTCAAAGGAGAAACCAAAACAGCATACCTGACCGAAAACGGTGTTTCGATCTGGAATGAATGGGCGACAGAGGATGGTGATCTCGGTCCTGTTTATGGCTATCAGTGGCGCAACTGGCCTACGCCTGATGGACAACATATTGATCAAATTTCAGGCCTGATTGAACAGATCAAATCGAAGCCTGATTCCCGCCGTCTGATTGTATCTGCATGGAATGTATCCGATCTACCTGATGAATCGATCTCACCACAGGCCAATGTGGGGCATGGCAAGATGGCGCTGGCACCCTGTCATGCCTTTTTTCAGTTCTATGTGGCGGATGGAAAACTTTCCTGTCAGCTCTACCAAAGAAGTGCAGACATCTTTCTTGGCGTACCCTTTAATATCGCATCTTATGCACTGTTGACTATGATGGTTGCACAGGTCTGCGGCCTGAAACCGGGAGATTTTGTACATACGTTTGGTGATGCTCATCTCTACTCTAATCACATGGAACAAGTCGCAACTCAGCTTGCACGTGAACCTTTTTCTCTACCTGTTATGAAGATCAATCCAAACGTGAAAAATATTTTTGATTTTACATGTGAAGATTTTGAACTTACCAATTATGAATGCCATCCCGGCATTCGAGCACCCATTGCCATTTAATCGGTCGGAGATTTCTGTAGAATAGAAACTATCATTGATTCACTAACTTAATACCCAGCTCTCCGAGCATCATATTTTGTGTTATACTATTTTTGTAAGTCGTTTAATCAAGAGGGTGCAAATAGCATGTTCCACATTAATCATCTTAAGCTTTTTCATTTAATCGACTGGAAGTGGCTACAAGGCACAACTCAAACCATAAAAAACAATGCGATCTACCCGTTCATATGTCGGCATGCACGTGAACCATTGCAAACCCAATATGCATTCGCGAGTCTCGCCTCATGACAACAAACTTACCGACACTCTCGCTCATCTGGGCCATGGATAAACAGCAACTCATTGGAAAAGATAATGCTCTGCCATGGCAACTCTCAGCAGATATGCAGTGGTTTCGCAAACAAACCATGGACAAGCCTATTCTAATGGGCCGGAAAACATTTGAATCGATTGGCAAGCCACTTCCGGGAAGAGAGAATATCGTTTTCACTCGGCAAACTGACCTGACCATTGATGGCTGCCATGTTGTAAACACACTTGCTGAGGCTAAAGCAGCTGTACCTGATGCTGACGAGATCATGGTCATTGGTGGCTCTGAAATTTATGCATTGTTGTTACCTGATGCAGATCGCCTTTATTGCACCGTCATTCATGCTCTGTTTGAAGGTGATGCCTGGTTTCCTGAATTTGATAAATCCGATTGGCAGCAGGTTTTTTGTGAATACCATGATCCGGATGCAAACAATGATTATGCTTATAGCTTTATCATTTATGAGCGAGCCCACCCTGATACCTAAAAAATAACCAAACCTGTGTTAGCCATTTGAAATACAGGACGTTAGTTTAGCCGACATGAAGATATTACGTTCATGGGATGATGCAAAAGCATATGTCGCCGCAAAAAACGGTGCTGTCACCATCGGTAATTTTGATGGTGTGCATTTAGGCCATCAGCAGGTACTGGCTGAGTTAAGAGGCCATGCTCTGGCTGTAGATGGCCCATCTGTTGTTGTCACTTTTGAACCACATCCCCGTGCTGTACTTTTTCCTGATGAATCCCCGCGTAGGTTGTGCCATTTACACGAACGCCTTGAACTCCTGCGTGATGCCGGGGCAGATGTGGTTTTTCTGTTGGCCTTTAACAAGGAACTGGCTGGCTGGACTGCCGACAAGTTTATGCAAACATTGCACAACACATTCGGTTTCAAACACATCCATGTCGGTTATGATTTTGCATTTGGTCGCAACCGGGCAGGCCACTCAGATGATCTGCGCAAAATGGGTGATGAAGAATCATTCACCGTGAGTGAGGCTGCGGCATTTGAGATGTATGATGCAGTGGTGTCATCGAGCCGGATTCGCTCCGCCATTGAAGCGGCAGACTTTGATCTTGCTAAAAGCTTGCTTGGTCGTCTTTATTCGATTTCAGGCCATGTAATGCACGGCGATAAACGGGGCCGGAAAATTGGATTTCCAACCGCCAATCTCGATGTGGCAGATCTTTCCCACCCGCCTGCAGGCATTTATGCCGCACGTGCACACCACAAAGGAAAAATTTGGAATAGCGCGGTATATTTAGGATATCGCCCCACCTTTGATGGCCGAACTCTGGTGCTCGAAGCGCATGTTCTGGATGAAAGTCCGGAACTTTATAATGACCGTCTGGAAGTTGAATTTATCCAACGCGTTCGTGAAGACAGGACTTTTACAGGTGCGGATGACCTTGCCAGACAAATTGCAAAAGATTGTAACGCCGCCCGAAAAATCCTTAGTGTTTAAGGTGCTTTTTAAAAAGAAAACACGAGAATAAGACAAAAACCGAAAAGTTCCCTATGCTTCGTCCACTTTAAGAAGATTTTAAAAGAAACAGCTTGAAAAGCATCTCTGAAAAGTCCATTCATACCCTTTTCAAATACGCAAAAAAGTAGTTTCTTTCGATTGGAGCATGATCTTGTCTGACCAGGAAAAGTTTGATTACCGTCCCACCGTCTTTTTACCAAAGACCGACTTCCCCATGCGTGGCAACCTGCCAATAAACGAGCCAAAACGTCTGGAAAAATGGGAGAGTGAGGATCTCTACGCCCAAATTCGTGAAGCCCGCAAAGATGCGCCGAAGTTCACCCTTCATGATGGCCCTCCCTATGCCAACGGCAACATCCATATGGGTCACGCGGTGAACAAAGTGCTCAAAGATATCGTCGTTCGCTCCCGCACCATGATGGGTTTTGATGCGCCTTACGTGCCGGGCTGGGATTGTCATGGTCTACCGATTGAATTAAAAGTTGAAGAGAAGTTCAAGAAAAAGAAACGCAAAAAAGAAGATATTTCCGATGCTGAATTTCGTGCTGAATGCCGCGAATACGCCAAAGGCCAAATTGATATCCAACGCGAAGAGTTCAAACGCCTTGGCATCACTGGCGACTGGGAAAAC
This sequence comes from Mariprofundaceae bacterium, assembly GCA_021772895.1. GTDB lineage: Bacteria > Pseudomonadota > Zetaproteobacteria > Mariprofundales > Mariprofundaceae > WSZY01. Next base: position 94,073 of record JAJFLC010000012.1, read on the forward strand.
CCTTATGTGACCATGGATTTTGCTTTTGAAGCCAACACCGTTCGCGAAATCGGTAAGTTCCTTGAAAATGGTGGTTTGTACAAAGGTGCCAAACCTGTGCACTGGTGTGTGTCCTGTGCCACGGCTTTGGCAGAAGCCGAAGTGGAACATGAAGATCATACGTCCCACTCGATCTTTGTGAAATTCAAAGCCGGTGAAGATTTAACCGATATCAATCCAGCCCTAACGGCCGAAACATCTGTGGTCATTTGGACAACCACACCCTGGACCATCCCTGCAAACCTGGCAGTTTCGGCAGGCCCAGATCTTGATTATATCGCCATGCGTATCACCGATGCAAAAGAGAATGCCAACCTTAAAGCAGGTGAAATCATTTTGCTTGCAGAAACGCTTGCAGAAGCTGTGTTGCTAGATATCGGCGTTGAAGCTGAAACCATCGCAATGTTCAAAGGTTCCGTATTAGAAAACCGGAAATTCCGTCATCCCTATTTGGATCAGGATGCCCCTGTGTTGCTGGGTAATCATGTCACTTTGGATGCGGGTACGGGTTTTGTTCACACCGCCCCTGGCCACGGCCAGGACGATTACGAAGTTTCATTAAAATATGGCATCCAGGCTTTTAATCCTGTGAATGATCACGGTATTTTTGAGCCCGCCACACCTGTTGTTGAAGGCCATCATGTATACAAAGCCAATGCCGTGATGGTTGAGCATTTGCAAAACTGCGGCGCATTGTTGGCAACAGCGCAGATTCGTCATGCTTACCCTCATTGCTGGCGCTGCCACAAACCACTCATCTTCCGTGCGACACCCCAGTGGTTTATTTCCATGGCTAACAATAATTTGCGCAACAAGGCATTGGCCGCCATCAAAGCAACAGCGTGGACACCTGCCTGGGGTGAGAATCGTATTCGCAGCATGATTGAGCAACGCCCGGACTGGTGTGTTTCTCGCCAACGTAATTGGGGTGTGCCTATCACCGTCATTCGTTGTACCTGTGGCTCCCATGCCGTGACCACATCCGAAGTGGTGGAAGGCATTGCCAAACAGGTAGAACAAGCTGGCGCAGATGTCTGGTTTGCCAAAGATGCGGCTGACTTTCTGCCCAAAGCTGTGACCTGCCCTGATTGTGGTGCCACAAATAGTGACGGAACAACATTTGAAAAAGAAACCGATATTCTGGATGTCTGGTTTGATTCAGGCTGTACCCACGCTTGTGTATTGGAGCAACGTGAAAACTTGCAATCACCTGCTGATTTATACTTGGAAGGAAGTGACCAACATCGCGGTTGGTTCCAGTCTTCATTGCTCGAATCCATTGGCACGCGTGATGTCGCACCATTCAAAGCTGTGTTAACCCATGGTTTCCTCATTGATAAAAGTGGCGACAAAATGTCTAAATCAAGAGGCAATGGCATCGAGCCTCAAAAAATCATCAACCAAATGGGTGCTGATATTCTTCGCTTGTGGGTGGCTTCAGCCGACTATTCAGCCGACATCACCATCGCAGACGAAGTCTTAAAACAAACAGCAGAATCGTACCGCCGCATTCGTAATACGATTCGTTTCTTGTTGAGCAATCTTGAAAACTTTGATGTCAGAAAATCTATACCGCTTGCAGAGCGTAACCCCTTGGATTTATGGGCGATGCATCGATTGGCAGACGTTTCAAACAATGTGCGCACCGCATTTGATCATTATCATTTCCACCAAATTCACCAGGAAATATACCATTTCTGCTCGGTTGATTTGGGTGGTTTTTACCTTGATGCCATCAAAGACCGTTTGTATTGTGATGCCTCAAACTCAACACGTCGTTTGTCTGCACAATCAAGTTTGTATGATATTGCGCATAGTTTGGTGCGTTTGATTGCACCGATTGTGCCCATGACGGCTGAAGAAATGTGGACATTTTTGCCCGGCACAACAGAAAAAAGCATTCATTTGCAAACATTCATTAACGTTGCCGATGTCAATATTGATGAAGCTGCCTGGAAAGCATTTTTTAATATGCGTGAGCAAGTCAACACAGCCATGGATATCGCTAAAAAAGACAAAGTGATTGGTTCGTCGGTTGCAGCAACAGTCACCATTCCAAACCTGGATATGACTTTTGCTGAAAGTTTAGGTGAAAACTACGAGCAACTGTTGATTGTGGCTCAGGCAAAAGCAGGTGATTCACTTGTCATTGAAGCAACGGATGGTATCAAATGCCCGCGTTGTTATGTCGTGAGTTCACCAGCGCACCCAGCGCATGAAGTTCACCATGAGCTTTGCCCACGTTGTTTTGACGTGGTTGCAAACGAAACAGTGCTCAGCACATGATAAATCGCACATGGCAACAACTTGCCCTATTGATAATTTTGCTTGCCGCCGATCAGCTGAGTAAATGGTGGATCGAACAACAATCACCATTTTTTCATTACGCAGTGATTGATGGCTATTTTAATATCATCAAAACACATAATTTTGGTGTTGCCTTTGCCATGTTTGCTGATTGGGATTCGGCATGGCGAACCCATACACTGCTTGCAGTAACAATCAGTATTGCGCTTGTGGTGAGCCTCTGGTGGTGGCGAGAACGCAACAAAAAAGGACTGGAACCATGGTTATTGATACTGATTCTAACCGGTGCCATCGGAAATATTTGGGATCGCATGCAATTGGGTTACGTAGTCGATTTTATTGACTGGTATGTGCGTATCGATGGCACAGAATATCACTGGCCTGCTTTCAATATTGCAGATGCCTGCATCAGTGTTTCTGTTGTTTTACTGTTAATCACCAGTTTCAAAAAAACTAGTGCTTGATTTGAAACGCTAACAACCGTGCCCTTCTACCGTAGCTGGGCTGCATTTGCGCTATTCTCTGCTGCCAGTTTTGCGATCATGGCTGCCTTTGTTCGATTAGCAAGCGAATCTCTGCCACAAAGTGAAGTGGTGTTTTTTCGTAATTTCATGGCATTACTGATACTTCTGCCCCTGCTATATCATAAAAAAATATCACTAAAAACATCACACTTTGGGCTTCATCTACTGCGCACCCTGATTGGACTCAGCGCCATGTATCTCTATTTCTACGCACTTTTTCATCTACCATTGGCCGATGCACTTCTGCTGAATTACACCTCTCCTCTATTTATAACCCTGTTTGCCGTATTGTGGCTCAAAGAACGCTGGACAAAAAACAGACAAATCGCCGCTGTGATCGGGCTGATTGGTGTTGCGCTTCTGTTCCACCCATCCTCAAACATTGCATCACTTGCTGGGGTGTTAGGACTTGTATCCGGAGCCTTTGCAGGCTTGGCGCTGACCATGGTGAAAAAACTCTCAAAAACAGAGCCGGGATTGCGTATCGTGGTGATGTTTGCGCTGGGTGGCAGCATCATTTCATTCATACCCATGCTCTGGACATTCCAATGGCCTTCGCAAGAGGCTTGGGGCTGGCTTATTGCCATGGGTTTATTTGGGAGCCTTGCCCAACTAGGCCTGACCCGGGCGTACCAACTGGCACCAGCCTCACAGGTTTCATCCATGAGCTACACCAGCCTTCTATTTGCTGGCGTGATTGGTTTTTTATTCTGGAATGAAAGTCCTGATCTATTGGGGCTTCTTGGGGGCTGTATTATTATTGCTGCCGGCATCACCGTTGCACGTGAGCATCCTGAACCTGCGCCAGAACCTCCCGGTTCTGTCCCGATCGTTGAATCTGAAGCTGACTTTAAATCAGATAAGACACGCCTGTGATGTGAGACAATAACCGCATAACCTCTTTCACATCGACCACACAGGCAGGTTACAATCCGAACAGCGCGAATGGCAAAAACTTTCGCACCGATCGCGAATGTTTGGGTATTAAGATTGAGTTTTAATGGCGTTTATCAACGTCGCCATGTTAACATGATATTTTCAGAACTCTTATGCTACAGAACGAAGTGACGCCATACCTCTGCGAATGCGCTCAAGCGATTCATCTTTGCCCAGCAGCTCGAGTGTTAAGTCAATCGGAGGTGAAACCGGGCCTCCGGAAACCAGAATACGGACGGGTTGAGCAAGTTTTCCCATATTCATTTCTGCTGCTTCACAAATAGATGCGATCAGCCCATGTGCCAATTCGCCCCGCCATTCGGAGAGTCCTTCTGCCTGTACCACAAAAGCCTCAAGCAACGGCCATGTTCCATCTTTGAAATTTTTCTTCACCGCTTTTTCATCATATTCCATCGGAGCCTGATAGAAAAAGCGAGCACCCTCTGCCAAATCAAGCAGGTTCTTTGATCGCTCCTGCAGGCTTGCAATTACAGGCACCAGATCAGGGCCGTTTGACACATCCCCTTCCAATAAACGTGTAATTTCAACAACCAGATCCGCCGGAGCAGATTCCCGCAGATAGTGACCATTCAGCCAATCCAATTTTTGCTGATCAAAACGTGCAGCCGCTTTGCCTACCTGCGCCAAATCAAATAACTCAATCAAACGTGCTTCGGAGAAAACTTCTTCATCACCATACGACCAGCCAAGACGAGCCAGATAGTTGTTAACCGCATGTGGCAAATAACCCTTCTCCCGATATTCCGTAATTGCCACCGCCCCATGACGTTTGGACATCTTGGCCCCATCAGGGCCATGAATGAGAGGAATATGGGCAAATTCTGGTATCGGCAAACTCAACGCTTCATAAAGCTGAATTTGACGCGGTGTGTTATTCAAATGATCTGAACCCCGCACCACATGAGAAATACCCATATCCGCATCATCAACAACTACAGCCAGATTATACGTTGGCGTCCCGTCTGAACGCATAATAATAAGGTCATCCAGCTCCTTATTCGGAAAACAAACATCGCCCAGCACTAAATCTTTTACCCATGTCTCGCCCTCATCGGGGGAGCGAAAACGAACCACATAAGGTGCATTTTCAGCATGTTCTGCACGATTTCGACAACGACCATCATACATCGCCTTCTGACCAGCAACACGCTGCGCTTCACGCATCACATCCAGTTCATCTCTCGTGCAATAACACTTATATGCCTTACCCTCTGCCAACAGCTTCTCTACAGCGGCCACATGCTGTGTCTCCCGGGCACTCTGGAAAACAGGTTCACCGTCCCAATCCAGACCCAGCCATTTCAGACCATCAAGGATCACCGCAGTTGCCTCATCAGTAGAACGCTCACGATCAGTATCCTCGATGCGCAATACAAATTCACCGCCGAAATGACGCGCATAAAGCCATGAAAAAAGCGCCGTACGGGCGCCCCCAATATGCAACATACCAGTAGGTGATGGGGCAAAACGAGTGCGGACTGTCATGTTTAATATCTCCGAAGGCCAGAATTTAAGGACTGCAAATCTAACGTGCCTTCTACAAAGCGAAAGGACTAGGGTATCGTAACAATGCCAATGCCACTCGTGCTGCTTGAACTTCGATGCTGCTTACCTGGCCACACCGGAAAAATGCGTGTACGTGATATACCACGACCCACTAAAAACTTCTCAATTAACTGCTGAGTATAACGGGCACGCTCAATCTGTTTTGCAGCCTGTAATGACGCGTTCAATTGCGGTTTAAGCTCCACTGCCTGTTTGGGATTTTTTTTCATCTCCCGAATAACATTTCTAAGCCGAACACGTTCATTTTGTGAGAGTGAGCCACGTCCGTGCAGCCGAATAGACGATAGCAAGCGACCTCTAGTAACATCTACGGATTTGGTAAAATGTCCCTGATTAGCCATCTCCAATTTCATCGCCTGTATCAACGCGTCACCCAGCACATTGCCAACCGCGCCCTCTGCCTGCAAAGGAACACGCAAACGAACCGCTCCAGCCTTTTGTAACGAAAGAAAGATGTCATGCACATTAAAACCGACACGCGAAAGAAGCGGATCATTTGAAGTAAGAACAGGCCCCAAAAGACCATGTTGAAGACGCAGATAACCCAACCCCTTGTACGGTCCGGTTTCCGACTTTTGTAAAGCGATGTCGGCATAAAGCCGACCACGCACAAATTCAGGCATGCCGGAAACTTTCAACCAATCATTCATGAAAAATGGCAACACATCACGAATCCATATTTTTGCCTTATTTAATTCTGGCATGGCTGAGACCCACATCAACTGACCTTTCATAACAAAGGAGCCACCGCCCAACACTGCATTCATCTCGACAGGAGCAGCCAAACCCGGACGGAAGTTTTTAACGGAAATTTCAGCATTTTGCGCCCAAATAGCATCCGCATGCCCCACACTAATGCGCCCTTTACGCAACAATAATTCCTGAATGTGCCAAGCCTCTGCACTCACATCTTTGCTCGCAGCATCCGCTACGTCTATCGCACCCACCCCTTCGTTCATCTCAGATTGATGCAGAGGGTGAAGTGCTGTCTGATACTTCCACCCTTGTACATCCACCTGCCGAATGTTCTGCTCCTGCAATCCTGAACCGATTTTATCGAGCCCAATCTTCACCGCTTTTGCATACCACTGCTCACCGTCATATTGTAAATGCGCATCCGTAACAGATGCTTCGCCGCTGGCTTCCCAAACGGCAGAATCCACTGCAAGGTGTAACTGTAAATCCACATCACCTGAAATTCCGCTGGCATCTCTTCGGATCATTTCCGGTAACAAGGATCTGAAACGTACCAGCCCGGCTTTTTTTGCTTTTATTTCGAACTTAAGCCCCCGCTCACCTGTGCTTCCCAATATGCCAGCCCCGGACACACTCCAATTCTCAGCCAGTGCCTCACCATCCGAAGCCAATGTCTGTAACTTCAGTTGCAGCTTTCCATTTCTTTTCAAGCTGCCGCCACCTTCCAGCATCGGTAAATTAAGAAACCCTTTAGATAAGCGAATATTGGGCGTGATCTGATTTAAATTTATTTTATCGACATCCACGGCCCATGCCTGATGTGTCGATTTAAGCGTAGATTTAAAAGAACCTGCATCAATCACAGGATTCCCGCTCATTAATTTTACCTCTTTTGCATAAAAATGACGCCCCGGCCACCGCACGCGTGCATTTGCAATTTGAATCGATTCCATACGCCATTCTGAAAATGCCTCTCTTACCGAGGCCTCTCTACGATAGCTGATATGACTCACTTTCGCTTCAGTGGTCGCCATCTTCCATTGCTTCAGATTTCCGGATAATTGCAAAGGCCCGGCAAGCCTGCCAGCAACCAGTTTATGCCCCTGAAACTCTGGAAGCTGACTTGAAAACATCGCCAGAGGCCAATCAACAGAAACAACATCTCCGTGCCACTTCCCACCGACTAACGTTCCACCCCAAACAAGACTTCCGCTCTTATTCTGATTTGTTAGATCCTGAATCTCCGTTTCACCGTTGATAATATATGAAGCCTGATCATCTCTTTTTTGTTTCCAATTCACCTGTCCATTTAATTCTCCCGGCAAAGCGGTCAAACCAAGGATTTTGTCCAAAAAGTCTGACGCATCCAAATCTTTCCAAATAAGGCTACCACCAACAACATAACTCGCTTCGCCTTTTAGAACTTCATCAGTCTCCAGCTTTATCTCGCTACCCAGCCAATGTGCCAAACCTTCCACATGTCTCATCCCGGAAGTACGACTGCTTTCCAAATGCGCAAGGTTTATAGTGCTGGATTGATGCGGAAAAAAATTTCCGGCTTCTGGCAACAACTCAAAGTCAAGATCATAAAGGCCAATACGTTGCGCTGAATTCCATAATTGGTGGAACAAAACCGGCATCCATGCAGTTTCATGTGCCTGTATTCCTTTCAAAGCAGTGGCTGTCAAACTGATATGCGCGCCTCTTATCTCAACGTACGCCACCGCTGGCTCTTTGCCAGACAGTGAAGAAAGGTTGCCATGGAGTGAGACAACTGGCACAGAAAGCTTTGCATGTTCACTATTTAGGCGAACATCAATCAATGTCAGCACTCCCTTTAACATACGATAACGAACATCACCGATAGAAAGTTCTGATTCCTTTGCCCAGGAAGCAACAACTTTTTTCGCCTCCTGCTGAGCACTGACCTGCATGGCAAAATGTGTCGCAACCAGCATCAAAGAAAGCATCGCAATGCCCGCCAGATACCAGCGCGCAGCAGCAGACATTTTGCCTACTGGATGACTGATGAGAGGATGCCTTCGGATCACAGAGCTTATAAACTTTCCGGCTGCTGTGTCTGTAACTGCTGGACGACGCTCTGATCTTCCAGCGTGGAAATATCAGATGTGATTTCACGTCCCGCTGCAATATCACGCAAAAGCCTGCGCATAATTTTTCCTGATCGTGTTTTTGGCAGGCTATCGGCAAAACGAATGTCATCCGGCTTGGCAATCGGCCCGATTTCTGCGGCAACATGTTTGCAAAGCTCTGCCTGCAATGAACTCGACACCTCACGTTTGAGCACAACAAAGGCACAAATAGCCTCACCTTTTATGTCATCCGGCCGACCAACCACGGCAGCCTCAGCAACTGCATCATGAGAAACCAGCGCCGATTCAATTTCCATCGTTCCCAACCTGTGCCCCGAAACATTCAGCACATCATCGATACGTCCCATGATCCAGAAATACCCATCCTCATCACGTCTGGCACCATCTCCGGCAAAATACATGTGATTGCCAAATTTCTGCCAGTAAGTTTCAACATACCGTGCATCATCACCCCATATACCACGCAACATGGAGGGCCATGGTTTTGTCATCACCAAAAGTCCGCCGCCATTGGGAACTTCCTGACCTTCTCCGTCCACCACAGATGCAAAGACCCCTGGCAAAGGCAAGGTTGCTGAACCTGGCTTGGTGGGTGTTGCAAAGGGAAGTGGTGCAAGCATGTGCCCACCCGTTTCCGTCTGCCACCATGTATCCGTAATCGGGCAACGTTCACCGCCAATGGTTTTGTGATACCACATCCATGCTTCAGGATTAATCGGTTCACCGACGGTCCCAAGCACGCGCAGTTTTGTGAGGTCATATTTCGCAGGCCACTGATCTCCTGCCTTGATCAGAGCTCGAATCGCTGTCGGTGCGGTATAAAAAATCGTTACGCCATGTTCTTCACATATCTTCCAAAGCCGCCCTGCATCCGGGTAAGTGGGTACACCCTCATACATCAATGTTGTGCCACCATTCGATAATGGCCCATAAACAGAGTAAGTATGTCCAGTAATCCAGCCCACATCTGCTGTACACCAAAAAACATCCTTTTTCGGGTTGAAATCAAAGCTCCACTGCATGGTCAAATGTGCCCATAGCAAATAGCCACCGGTTGAATGAACAATGCCTTTTGGTTTTCCTGTTGAACCGGAAGTATAAAGAATAAATAATGGGTGCTCTGCCGAAACAGCTAATGGTTCGCACACTGTACTCTGTGTCGCAAGCAACGCATGCCAATGCACATCGCGTTCTTTTGTCCATAAAATTTCATTTTTACCATGTTTCACCACAAGCACATGCTCGACAGACTCACACCCTTCGCTCAACGCCTCATCCACAGCAGGCTTAAGTGCATGCACAGTTCCGCGCCGATAACCCCCATCTGCCGTGATCACCAATTTCGCCCCTGCATCCATAATGCGATCACGAAGAGCCCGTGAAGAAAACGCGCCAAAAACAACCGAATGTGTTGCACCAATACGACTGCAAGCCAACATCGCAATGGCTGCTTCAGGAATCATGGGCATATAGATCACAACACGATCTCCGGGCTCAACACCCAAAGATTTCATGCCATTGGCAGCTCTGCTCACATCATCAAGCAACGCCTGATAACTTATCTTACGCACATCCCCCGGCTCACCTTCCCAGATGATCGCAGTGCGCTCACCATGCCCTGCATTCACATGCCGATCCAGACAGTTCTCGGAAAGATTCAATTCACCCTCTTCGAACCATTTAAAAAACGGTGCGTTAGAATCATTCAACACCGTTGAAAAAGGCTTTCTCCATATCAAATGTTCATTGGCCAACCCACGCCATGTACCTTCATAATCACTGTTAAAATGGGCGACAAGGTTTTTATACGCTTCCATAGAAGCAATGTTTGACCCTTCCGAAACAGGCGGTTGAAACATACGATGTTCGCCCAACATCGACTCAATCGTGTCACTCATTGAAGCCTCCTTTCAAAATTTAAATCTGACCGGAGCAATGCATACGTCAACAAACATCGTACAATACATACAAAACGTGCGTCAGTTCACAGAACAAAACCTTCAACTTTTGTAAGCTATGAAATGTTAGGAGGCTCACCCGTGAAAATTTACTGGAAAAATATTCAACGCTTTTCACTGGTCTATAGTCTGGCTGTCGGTTATCTATTCATGCTACACAGCTTACTCAACCCTTACTATTAACACACACGCCAAACCGCTATCCTTCGCCGATGGAAAATGAGGCATGCATCATCCTGACCAGCGTCGAATCCAAAAAAGACGCGATGACCATTGCAGAACAACTTGTTGAAAAAAATCTTGCGGCATGCGTTCAGATTTCTGCCCAAGGTGAATCTGTCTATCGCTGGAAAGGCAAGACTCAAAAAAATCAGGAATATTTTCTGAACATTAAAAGCACGCGAGCCAACAAACTGTCGATCATCACATGGCTACACAAACATCACCCATACGACATCCCGGAAATACTATGTTTAAATGCCGATGCCAGTAAAACATATGTGCAATGGATCTCTTCAAATACTTGCAGTGACACCTGAATGCGTAAGAAATCAGAAGCAATCCAGACACATGACACAACAAAACAACGATACAATAAGGAACTTACATGATTGAAGTTACATTGATTGGCGCATTTATGGCAGGATTACTCTCTTTTTTATCCCCATGCGTGCTGCCACTCGTACCCGCGTATTTATCATTTATCAGTGGTGTTTCAATCAACGTATTGCGATCCAATACAGAACAGGGAAGCACATCTGTCCGCAAACATGCAGTTGCTCAATCCATGTGGTTCATTCTTGGTTTCAGTCTCGTTTTCATCGCACTCGGCGCATCCGCATCATGGTTTGGCCAGTGGCTACTCGGGCACATGACGATATTAGGAAAGTTTGCCGGCGCCATTATTTTTGTATTTGGACTTCACTATACCGGACTTATTCGCATACCATTTTTGATGATGGATGCCCATTTAGACACGGCCAATGTCAAGGCAAAAAATGGCCTGGGTGCCATCACTTTGGGTGCTGCATTTGCCTTTGGCTGGACCCCGTGTGTCGGACCTATTCTGGGCGCGATTCTGGCTGTCGCTGGTGGCCAGGGAGAGGTCGTCCAGGGCATCATTCTTCTTGCAACTTACTCAGCAGGGCTGGGCATTCCTTTTTTACTCGCGGCACTGGCAACCGATGCGTTCCTGAACTGGTCTCAACGATTTAAAAAACACCTGCATGCTGTAGAAATCACATCCGGTATACTTCTTATGCTTGTTGGCATCATGATTTTTCTCGGTAGCTTCAGCATCGTGGCAGCATGGCTCATTGAATATCTTCCATGGCTGGCTGATATTGAGTCCTCTATCACCCTGTAATAAAAGAAAATTTTCTCTATTCTGACTTCAATACAGGGTTGACCATCACGGCCACGAGTGATTCAATGCCATGCATGAGCGCAACAGACAACCAAGAGGCCATACAGCAACGTGTTGAAAAACTGACACAACACATGGCAGCGATTCGACGCAACATGGAAAAATTAATGGCTGAGAATCAGCGTTTACGCGAGGTTGTTCGTTTGGCTGAGTCGGAGCTTCGAAAACGCCGTGACCAGGTCCAGCATCTGGAAACGGATCTTCAAGGGTTACAGAGTGATCGCTTTGATGCAAAAGCACGTGTTGAAAATGCCATCGAAAAGCTGGATCACCTGATCGCGGTGAACCCAAACAAGGACGAGCAATGAGTCAACCTATTGATATCACTCTAATGGGTCGCAGCTTCACCATTCGCACCGATGATGATCCAGCACAGGTCCTCGCTGCCGCAGATCTCGTTCAAACTCAAATCGATGAACTTCGTCAGCTGGGCTCAACTGTCGCGTCAGATCGACTCATGGCACTGGTGGCATTGAATCTGGCAGGTGAACTGCTTAAAAAAGATCAGGGTCAGGTTGCAGACTTAAATGATTTGCTTTCTGCTTTGGACGATGTGGTTTTACAAGCAGAAGGTTTAGTGAAAGTGCCCCTGCGCTGATTGATTTGATTAATTGGCAGCCCAAGTTGCCTGAGCCGATATGTGTTAAACGGAAGCTTATCTACTTTGATTGTCCTGATTGTCCGCGTCCCCAATTAAGCCGGGATACCTGATGTTAAAGTATAACGCCCACCTCCGTTGGAGGGTTCGACAACGTTGTATCAAATCGCCAGTGTGTGGGCGTGCTCTTTTTTACCCTATCAAAAACAACCCTATAAAGTTGAAATATAAAATTGAAACAAGTTGTGACTACTTCTAAATCTCTACTCAGAACCAACGCACTATCACAGCGTAAAAATCTTTCAGAAGATTCTCGTCGCGCATATTCGCTTAAAATCGAAAACCGTCTTTTTGAATATCTTAAAGACTTCCAATCCAGCAATGTTCACCTGCTTACCTACCGGGCAACACCCGAAGAAGTTGATACCAGTGCCCTGTTTAAAACATTTACAGGTCATCTCTATGCCCCCTGTGTGCACGATAGTAAAGACATGCATTGGTTAAATATCGATAACGATACGCATTGGGTTCATGGTGCCTTTGGTATTTTAGAGCCAACAAATGGTCATCACTGGAACCCTGAACATCAACCCACCATTTTATTATGTCCACTGGTCGGCTTTGACCGTGCCGGAAACCGGCTCGGCATGGGCAAAGGTTGTTTTGATCGTTGGCTGGCAACATATCAATCTCATATGCATGCCATCATCGGACTCGCATTTTCATGTCAGGAAGTTCCAAATATCCCTTCCGAGCCTCATGACATCGCCATGCATAGCATTATCACTGAAAAGGAAATTATTTCATGTCAGACAATCCCGCGTTAAATTCAATAAACACCCTCATCATTGGTGACATCATCGGCAGAGCAGGCCGTGTTGCCCTGAAAGACCATCTTCCCCGGCTTATTGACAGACACCAGATTGATTTTGTGATCGCCAATGGAGAAAACATGGCCGCAGGTTTTGGCACCAATGCCAGGTTGGCTGATGAGATGTTTGAATTGGGTGTTAATGTGCTCACAAATGGTAACCATTGCTGGGATCAGCGTGATTTCCTGGAGCAGATTGATGAAGATGATCGTTTGATACGCCCTATGAATTTTTCTGCCTATGCACCGGGGCGAGGCTGGACCATTCAGGAAACAGCAAGTGGTGATCGTATTGCCGTCATCAACCTGATTGGTCAGGTGTTTATGGGCATGGGATGGGATTGTCCGTTTGCAGCCGTAGAACGCGCCCTGGAAGAAATCCCTGATGATATCAAAATCATTATTGTAGATATGCATGCGGAAGCAAGCAGTGAAAAAATGGGCATAGGATGGTTTCTCGATGGCAAAGCATCCTTTGTTTATGGCACACACACACATATCCCGACATGTGATGAAATCATTCACCCCAGTGGCACAGCCTACCAATCTGACATCGGCATGACCGGCTCTTACCACTCGATTATTGGTATGAAAGTTGAAAGCGCACTCAAACGCATGGTACAGAAACTTCCTCAGCGCTTTGAAGCAGTTGAGCGTGGTGCTTCGATTTTTGCCACCATGGTCAAAATCAATACACAAACAGGCATGGCACTTGCCATTGAGCGCATTCACATTCCCCCAGCTTAAAAAACACGTGAGCAACAGTCAGAGCATTTGTGCAAATCCCATCTTTTTTTAAACTAAATGACCATATTTGAGAAAATTGTATGGGTGAAAACACTCAAAAATTGCTTAATATTGTTGGGGAAAATCCATTTAATGTGAAAAATTTCACATCAATTCCACCATTCTATCCCTTAAAAAACGCTTCACTTGAAAGGCAATCAGAACAGTTCCACCTCTCCTTTATCCATGCTCTGCTGAGAAACAGGATTACTCTCCTCTAAACGAAGTCCCTTTCTATATGACATAATCTCTTCACGTAGCGTACCAATACCATCTGCATACGCCTGAAGGCCAAGTCCACTCTCCTCACGCAACTTGGAAAGCCCGCTGGAAAGCCTGGAAACAAAACCCTCCATACGATCCAAATGTAAATCAGTATGGCTCAAACTTTGGCTAACGATATCTTCAAACTGAAGCGCCCGGATCGCATCACCCATGTGCTGTTTCATTTCAGCATTCACACTGTCTGCATCTGTCTTGCATTTGGAGATCGCATTGCTGGCCTGATTCAAATATTCGACCATCTCCTCAACCTTGGCCTTGGATGAAAAGACAGCCGCCATATCTTTTTTGGACACTTCATCCACCACCAGTTTAGTCAGCCTGCACAAACCTTGAGCGATTTTTGTTTCGGCAAACATGGCATCATGCATTGCGATGGCGTTGCAGGAGAGATCTCGGATTTGATCCATATCAGGATTCTCCTCCGAGGCCAGAATATGAATCCTGTTCAGCAATTCCGATGTCTTCTCTGCTTCAGAGAGAGAGCTTCGCATATGGGTAGCCATTTCATTCATATTTGTTAATGCAGTCAGACTTTTTTTACTATCCTGTATGAGCGAATCCAAAAGCTCTGTCAGCGCCACCGCGGTCTGTTCAATATGCTGAAAAATATTTTTCTCAGAACCCGAAGAATCTGGATCGGTAACGACCTCTGCCATCATCGTCGAAAAAAGCTTCATCTGATCCGCCGATCTGTCATCAATGCCATAAAAGCTTTCATGCAGAGAAACAATCGCATCTGACAATAGTGCTTTAACCTGATGAACCTGACCTTTTATTGTGACGATTTCACTTCCCATGCTCTCATCAACATCTTTGAGTAATGTCTCGATAGCCTCTTGCAATTTAGACTCATTTTTCATATTCGTCCTCCTTTTCCAAGCGAAGAGACCAATGTTTTGGCGACCTCGTTTAATGGTACAACACTTTCAACTGCATCAGCCTTAAATGCAGCACCGGGCATCCCCCAGACAACACTGCTGGCTTCGTCCTGTCCGATGGTTCTTGCGCCTGCCTCACGCATGCGCTTCAGGCCGTGGGCACCATCTGAGCCCATGCCTGTCAAAATCACACCCACAGCATTCTGTCCGACCCGTTTTGCAACCGAATCAAACATGACGTCAACCGATGGTTTATGCCTGCTAACCGCTGGCCCATCATCAAGCTGACAGATATACCTTGCCCCGCTTTTTCTGATCATCAGGTGCTTGTCTCCCGGTGCAATAAACGCACAGCCGGGAAGAATCTGATCGCCATCTTTGGCCTCGCTCACCTTTAACGATGAATGATCATTCACACGCTCTGCAAATGATCCGCTAAAAGCAGCCGGAATATGCTGCGTGATCACCACGCCCGGAAAGTTAGCCGGTAGCTGAGAAAGCACATATTTAATGGCTTCCGTCCCACCCGTTGATGCACCAATTGCAACAATTTTATCCGTGGTATTAAAATGTTTCATCTGTGATTCTGTCACCATTTCCTTCTGTATATCAGAAGAATTTCGCAGCGAATCATGAACAGCAGAGATACGAACCGCCGCTGCTGCCTTAACTTTAGAGATGATCTCTTCTGAATACTCAGCCAGTCGATAGGTTGCTCCCAACTTAGGTTTACTGATAAAATCAATCGCACCCAGCTCCATTGCCCTAAGGGTTACATCCGCTCCTTTTTCGGTAAGCGTAGAAACCATAACAACTGGCATAGGCCGTAATCGCATCAAATTTGAGAGAAAGGTCAACCCATCCATCTTTGGCATTTCCACATCCAGTGTCAGCACATCAGGATTGGTTGCTTTGATCTGTTCTCTGGCAATCAACGGGTCGGCAGCAGCCCCCACGACCTCAATATCAGGGTCCTCACTCAGGATTTCTGTCAGCAGCTTTCTTACCAGTGCCGAGTCATCAATAATCAAAACTTTTGTTTTTTTATGGGTCATCACGCCTTCACTCAAAAAAACGCGCAATATCAATCGGTTCAATATCAATCAGTTCATCATCACTCGATTTAACGTCCTTGGGTCTTGATCCGTTTTTCAAATCATATCTATAGTCCATTTCACGTTGTTGAATCGTATCGTTATGCAACGTGTCTATTCGTTTGATCATCACTTTGCCGGTTTTAGGAAAAAAATAGACTTTTCTCGGCTGTGTACCGCCTAAATCCTCTGCTGCCACAGGCATACCCGCATTTTGTAAAAACTCTCTGGCAAATTTAATGTTTTGCGCGCCCACATCAGATTGTCCCGCATTGATCAACCCGCCACCAAAGATCTTCACCTCCAAACTATTTTTATCACCACCATGCTTAATCACATCATCTAGCAAGTGTTTCATGGCATAGTCACCATATCGACTCGCCATACCTGTTTTATCTGTATCCCATCGACCTGAGTTTTCGTGAGTAACCGGAAGCATGAAATGATTCATTCCGCCAATGCCCGATGTTTTATCCCGCACACAAGCAGAAACACATGAACCGAGTACAGTGACAACACATTCATCCAAAGCCGTCACGTAATACTCGCCAGGTAATATCTTCGCCGAAGTACAATGATGCAGCTGATCATAATAGGTATTGATATGATCAAAACCGGGAAGCCCTTTATGTTTTTTAAAGTTTTTCATAAATAGACTGTCCCACAAGGTCTGCCCGTTCGGTGACACCAAACAGGGTTTCAGAATGGCCAACAAAAAGAGTGCCGTGACTGGCTAAAAGATCAAAATAACGATCAATAAGTGTTTTTTTTGTTTCAGCATCAAAATAAATAATGACATTTCGGCAAAACAGGACATCCAGAGGGCCTTTAATCGGCCACTCATCCATCAGGTTTAAACATTTAAAAGTGATCATATCGCGCAGTTCAGGCTTCACGCGCACCATGCCCTGATTGCTACCGGTTCCATTCACAAACCAGCGATGCAATCTGTTGTTTTCAATGCCAGCGATTCTTTCTTCCTTGTAGACACCTTTGGAGCCCGTATCAATCATGTTGCTATCCATATCTGTCGCAAGGATTTTGACATCCCAACCCGGAGGCATCGTCTCAGCCACACACATCGCAATGGAATAAGGCTCTTCACCACTTGAGCAACCGGCAGACCAGATGCGAATGCGCCGACTGGCAGCGTTGACTTTCATCAGATGAGGGAGGACTCTGTTTTTCAGATGCTCAAAATGATGTGGTTCACGAAAAAACGCCGTCAGATTGGTTGTCATGGAGTTGACAAAGTTCCGCACCTCTTCACCTTCTATATCCGCATTGAGTAAAGTGGCATATTCCTTAAAAGATGAGAGGTTTAGCTCCCTTAAGCGGCGGGTCAACCGACCATAAACCATATCCGACTTGCCTTCATGCAAATCAATTCCTGTCAGCGCTTTCACCAAACCACGCAGCACATTAAAATCACGGGATGAGAAAGAAAACTCACGACGCCCCTCTTCAACACCGCTATTTTTGCGCTTGGCTTCTACTGTCATATTCATAACACCATCAAATCTGAAAGGCCGAGCTGTTCAGAAGATTTACGAAGTGCCTGAGATGCTGATTTCCATGAAACATCTAATTTTCGATTTTTTGCATCCTGAATCACTGCATAAATCAGCTGTGTACCCGCCGTATCCACTTGATTCAACCCTCCCGCATCCATCTTAATCTCAGAAGCTGATTCCAGCATAGCAAGCCATGTTTTATGAAGTGTCTCGACCTGAGCAATGCCCAGATCACCTTCCAGAAGCAGCACCTTTGGCTCACGCTTTTTCTCCTCTTCATGCTGAATATCCTGCGCCTCTATCTCGCTTTTTTCGGATGCTTTAGCCGCCTTCTTCACTTCAGATGCCGGTGCTGCGATTGAAGTCGCAACATCGCTTACATCCGCCTGAGTTTCAGCCTCTGGCACATTTTTTTTCTTATCAACCAACGCCTGAGAGTCCTTTTCCACATCCTTTGCTGCACTCTTTTTAATGACTTTTTTCTTCATGAAAATGTCCTTTCCTTCAAAATTTCCTGAGCATGGATACAATCACCGTCAGCCCCGTTATGGCACGTATCAAACATCAAATTCGAAAATAATTTATCCATAACTGGGACAGGCAGCCAAAGCATTAGAAAAGTTTGTAGCTCTGATTATTTTTCCCACACCACCTTTCTGATTGATCAGCGATATCAACTACATACAATGCACTTAGGCGTTCACGAAGATGAAGGTGTAATTTAACATTGCTTATCTGGCACATCCTAAAACTCCTCCCAATCATCATTCTGAGAAGCATATTTACTGTTTGCTCTTACTTTTGTTTTTTTAGAAGCTGCTTTCTTAGGCACTGCGGCTTTAGCGGCCATCTTCTTCAATTTTTTCGCGACCAGTTCTTCCTCTTCGGTCACATCACCCAGCTCAAAAGCGCTCACCAGTTTTTGCATGTCATTGGATTGTTGCTCCAGCGTCTGGCTTGCAGCAGTCGTCTCCTCCACCAGCGCAGCATTTTGTTGGGTGACACTATCCATCTGTGCGATAGCCTGATTGATCTGATCAATGCCCGATGCCTGCTCCTGACCCGCGGCGGCAATCTCAGCAATAATATCACTAACCTTCTGTACCGATTGTACAATAACATCCAATGCCTCACCTGACTTATCAACAAGCTCTGAACCCTCATTGACACTCTCAACGCTGGCATTGATCAAGCCTTTGATCTCTTTTGCTGCTTCTGCACTGCGTTGCGCCAAAGCACGAACCTCGCCGGCTACCACAGCAAAACCGCGCCCCTGCTCACCGGCACGGGCTGCTTCAACCGCTGCATTCAGAGCCAGCAGATTGGTCTGAAATGCAATCTCATCAATCACACTGATAATATCAGAAATTTTATTGCTTGATTCGGTGATGCCAGACATCGCCACAACTGCCTGACTGACAATTTTTCCACCCTGCTCTGCCTGCTCACGCGCATCCACTGCCAACTGATCGGCCTGACGCGCATTATCAGCATTTTGCTGCACGGTGCTGGCCATCTCTTCGATACTGGATGCGGTCTCTTCAAGTGATGCAGCCTGTGTCTGTGTACGATCATTCAATGTCGCATTGCCACCTGCAATTTCCACAACACCGTTGGACACATCTGTGGCTGTCATCCGCACCTTGCCAATCAAATCTCTGAGCACATGCACGGTTGTATTGCTGTTCTCTTTGAGTGTTCCAAACTGACCTTCATAGTCACCATCGATGCTTTCAGTGAGATTCCCTTGAGACATCGCTCCCAATACACGCAATGTATCATCAATCACACGTTCGCTCACATCCACCAACGCATTGATACCGCCGCTCAATGCTGCAAAGAAGCCATTTTTGTCTTCAGTGGCAATGCGCTCGCTTAAGTTGCCAGCCATCGCCGCCTCGACAATGCCTTGCACCTCCTTCTCAACCGCAACCTCTTCTGTGCGATCAATCCACTCCACCACCGTAGCGACACGATCTCCCGATTCACTGCACACAGGATTGGCTACCACGCGCATCACACGCCCACCAATATTCATATCTTTTGATGCGTACGAACTGGTTAATGCACCAAGCAAACGCCTCTGGTGTGATGGATCTTTATGAAACACATCGATACAGGTTCCTACCAATTGATTGGCATGGAAATTGGGCAGATCCTTACGAAAATCTTTTTCAGCATTTTCCATCAGAGCCTGCGCTGCATTGTTCATATAAAAAATATTAAAATCGCCATCCGCGATCATCACATTGCTGCTCACTTCATCCAGCGCCGTCTTGATACGCAGCATGCGAGTCGCCTGCTGCTGTGTATCATTGACCATGAAACCTTGTCTGATTTGTAAAACCTTCAGACTACGCAACGCATCTCCGCATCGGTCTTGACGATGAACATTGATAGCTGCCTGGAAATTCCCTTCCGCCAACTCCGTCAGATTTTCTTCAATAATCTGAATGGCCGGCAAGACTTTCTTTTCAACCATCACGCGTGTACCAAAAAACAGTAACGCATACATGCCAATAAAACTGCCAAATACTTCAAGGGTCACATCCGTGCCTTCGCCCGCATGTGTGAGTAAATTATTAATAAAAATACTCACAGCAGCAAACATGACAAACAGGATAGCCATCAGGCTATGGAACAACCGTCTGATGCCTACATTATCCATTCTCTCCTGCATCGAAGGCTTGCCCGTACCTTGCAGGGTTGCCTTGCCCGCGTTGATCTGAGCATAAAGCGCTTCAGCAGCCGAAACCTCTGCCCGGCTGGGTTTATAACGTACCGACATATAACCTGTGACATGCCCATTCTCAGTTAATGGTGTCACATTGGCAGTAACCCAGTAATAATCACCATTTTTACAGCGGTTTTTCACCTGTCCTACCCATGGATTGCCTTCCTGTACGGTTTCCCACAGATCTTTAAATGCCGCAGCCGGCATATCTGGATGTCGGACAACATTATGAGGTTGCCCAATAAGTTCCTGTTCCGTATAGCCGCTGATTTCAATAAATTCAGAGTTACATGATGTAATAACCCCTTTCAAATCAGTGGTCGACATCAGCATATGTCCATCCAACATTTCCACTTCATTATTGGTAACCGATAGTTTCTTTCTCATACCCTTCTCCTGTATGCAGTCGAACCCATCAGCTGTTGATGTTTAAACATTTTTGCCAGCCTCTATTTCGATTGCCGTTTTCTATCTTTCTTATTCTTCTACCGAAATCTCATGAACATCTAAGTCCGCCGTTTCTTTTTTCGAAAAAATTCCTTCATTAATCAGACGATTTATATCAAGCAAAATAATCATTTTGTTATCAATGGTGGCCAGATGTTTAACAAACTCGATGGATATCGCACCGTCCATGTCAGGAGGCGGTTTAAGATCAGAACCGGAAATGCTGTAAACCTCCGATACCGCATCCACAACAATGCCCAGCACACGCTCACGATCATTTCCCGCCAATTTGACGATGATCACCACAGTGGTTGCATCAAAGGCACGGTTTTCCAGCCCAAAACGGTCACGCAAATTAATGATAGGCACAACAACCCCGCGCAGATTGATAATACCACTGACAAACGATGGAGAATTTGGAATTGGTGTTGCATCTTCCCAACCGCGCAGCTCCTGTACTGTCAATATATCAACCCCATACTCTTCACCTGAGAGCATAAAGGTGAGATACTGATTTTCATTCACATCGGCAATGCCTGTCTCTCTCTCTTTCACTGCTTCCATTTATTGCTCCTGCAACACCAGATTGTTATTGGCCATCTTCTGTTGTTTTCCACCGTTATTCTGGTCAAGGTGAGACATCTCAATAAGGCCTGCGACATCCAGAATCAAAGAGACCGTGCCATCACCAAGAATGGTGGCACCAGAGATGCCTGTAACACGTTGATAGTTGGTCTCCAGGCTTTTAATCACCACCTGCTGCTGCCCCAACAACTCATCGATAAGCAGGCCGACATGCCGCTCACCAAGTTCAACAACCACGAGCAGGGCGTTCTCCATATTTTTAGGGTTTTCATTGATAGAAAAAGTTTTAGACAGATCGATAATTGGGATATATTCATCGCGCAAGCGATAAAGTTCGATATCACTGGCAACACCACTGATACATTTCTGATCCATCTGTAAAGATTCAACAATGGAAGAGAGAGGTAAAATAAAGGTGTCATTGCCAACCTTGAACAGTTGGCCATCCAGCACAGCCAGTGTCAGTGGCAGTCGAATGGCAAATGTGGTGCCCACACCAAGCTCAGAACGAATATCAATGCTCCCGCCCAGTCCTTCGATATTTTTCCGAACCACATCAAGACCCACACCTCGCCCTGAAAGATCACTCACCTGCTCGGCGGTTGAGAAACCTGCTTCAAGCAGCAGACGAAAAACCTGATCATCGCTTAACTCGTCTGACTCTTTGACCAAACCACGCTCAATCGCCTTGGTAAAAATCCGTTCCCGATCCAGTCCACTGCCATCGTCGGAAACTTCAATGATGACAAAACTACCTTGATGATAAGCATTAAGACGTACAATGCCTTCTTCCTCTTTGCCTGCTTCCAGACGCTCGTCAGGAGTTTCAAGACCATGATCAATTGAGTTGCGGACAAGGTGAACCAACGGATCATTGATCTTTTCCATCACGGTTTTATCCATTTCAGTGTCTTCACCACTGGTTTCCAGACGAATCTGTTTACTCAGCTTTTGGCTGACATCGTGTACCATGCGTGGAAAGCGATTAAACGCGAAACTGATGGGTTGCATACGGATGCTCATGACACCCTCTTGCAGTTCGCGCGAATTTCTTTCCAATTGTTCAAGCCCTTCGCGTAATTTCTCAAGCTTAGCCAAATCGAGATCTTCTCCCAGCTGACTAAGCATGGATTGAGTGATGACCAGCTCACCCACCATATCAATAATTTCATCAATGCGTTCCGTGCTGACACGAATCGTCGCAGATGGTGCAGGTGCAGCATCTTTGCCTACAGCTCTCCGATCCTCTTTTCTCCGCTCTAAGCCAGCCCCTTCACCCGTACGCCGCTCTTCATCCCGACGTTCCATTTTCCGGCGTTCCACCGGTTGAACAACAGGCTGGATATCAAGATCACAATCATCTTCAACCCATTCAAAAATTTCCGTAATTGCATCACGTTCAACCGGAGCCTTTAGTTCAATATCCCAACTCAAATAACATTTTTCAGGCTCCATCTCAGCCAGAGGAGGTATGCGTTGCGTATGTACTTGCAACGTCATTTCACCAAGCCCTGCCAGTTCTCTTAACATCAGAGAGGGGTCATTACCTGTCTGTAACAGATTTTCATACGGTAAAAAATGGATTGTCCAGCCAATAATCTCTTCATCCCGAGTATCGCCAGCTTCGACCTCTATTTGAGAATCAGTGGCTATTTCTGACACCCCAGATGCGCCATCCCGGATCTCTTCCAGCTTCAATTTTAGCGCCAGAGCCCTCTGATCATCCGGTTCAAGTCCATCCTGAAAGGCTTTAAGTAACTCCCGCAAGACATCAACAGATTCCAATAAAATATTAACCGACGCAAAATCAGCTTCCATTTCGCCATTGCGCATCTTATCGAGCAGCTCTTCCATGACATGGGTAAATGATGAAACAACGTCAAATCCAAAGGCAGCACCGCCACCCTTTATCGAATGAGCACCTCTGAAAATGGTATTCACTGTTTCAAGATCAGTTTCCCCTTCCGATAACGCAAGAAGACCCGTCTCCATGGCATCAAGGTTTTCGAAACTCTCTTCGAAGAAAATGCCCTTAAACTGATCTAAATCAACTGACACCAGGCTAACCAAGCACTCTTTTTGTAGTTGCCAGAAGTTTGTCGGGGTTAAATGGCTTCACCAGCCAGCCGGTTGCACCCGCTGCCTTGCCTGCCATTTTTTTCTCTGTACCTGCTTCTGTAGTTAATAAAAGAATCGGTGTAAACTTGAAATTTGCGAGACCTCTGAGTTTTTTTACCAAAGTAAGTCCATCCATGTTAGGCATGTTGACGTCGGTCACCACCAGATCGAATGTATTGTTATTGGCAATCCCTAAAGCTTCATCCCCATCGCTTGCCTGAGTTACTTCGTGACCCACACTCTCCAGAGTGAAGCTCACCATTTTTCTCATGCTCGCCATATCATCCACAATTAAAACTTTTGACATATCCCTTCCACACAAAGTTCCCATGCTTTGTTGTTTTACTTATTTAAAATCTCCGAATTCAAAAACTGTTAACAAACAGTCATTGGGATGGGATTGCTAAATTAGCAAAACATATGCCATCTATGCCTATATTTTATATTTTCAACAATTAACTTATTTTTTCAGGTGGCTATATATGAAATTAGCACTTTAAATTCATAGGCTTGAATGATCAAAAAAGGCTACGAATGCAATGTAATATATGCCACATTTGACAAGGCTTTCACCTGGATTAACCAGGAATGTTTTCTGTTTTTTTGTTATAGAAGTATAAAAAGAGGCATAATTTTGACTCATATGTCAGGAATCACAGCAATTAGTCATCATCTCCAAAGAGCTGGATGTCATCCTCTCCCATCTCCCCGCAAAATGGGCAATAGACATACTCAGGTGAAATGGATTTATTACAGTGGCCACACACATCATTCATATGCACCATACGACCCACACGAACAGAAATAACCGCCGTAACCATCGCAAACATCAAAATGCCAGTCAGGATCAACAGGCCTCCCAATACTTTACCCATCACTGTTTGAGGAACAAAGTCGCCATACCCGACCGTACTCATGGTTACCAGACTCCACCAAAGCCCTTCAAAGGCATTTGAAAAGGTTTCAGGTTCGGCTACAAAGATCAAATTCCCCACGAGAAGAGAGATGAGTGTAATTGTTCCAAGCACAGCAGCAATAAGCCCCAATGCACCGGATACAGAAACAAAAAGAGATTTGAGCACAGGAAAAAATGTTGTGATTTTCACCAGTCGTAACAATCTTAGCAACCGTACCGCAGCCATGCCCTGATTGCCCAGGACAAGTGGGATCACCGTCAAAAAATCAACCACACCATTAAAACTGGTAAGATACTTCCAGGTATTTTTAGATGCGTAAATTCTTAATGCATACTCCACTACAAAAACATACAGCACAAACTGTTCAAACATGTGAATTCGATCTATCCATTCATTGGCAACAGAAGGGACTGTCGCCATCATTGAAGCCAACACAACCGCAACGATCAAGATCAGAATCGAATAGTTTACGGCTTTACCAACCGGCGTGCGGACTTCGAATAAAATCAGGTTCATCTTCTCTTGAAAAGAAGTTGCAAGCTCTTCAACCGCAGGCTCCTCATGAGCCAGAGCTTGAGCCCTAATCATATCAAGGGTTAGCTCCTCTTCGCTCTCAAGTGCTATAGCAGGTTCTGAAGTCCCTTCCTGTTCATTCGACATATTCTTAAATCCTTATCAAAATTCTAAATTTCACATTAGAAATTCATTATTTTTTGATAAGCAACAAATATGCCATAATCCTGTTACCGTCATACAAGAAAACACAATCGATATGGTAAAGACATTGGCGCGCAGTACAGATGTCAGACCTTTTACTCCAGAGACTAATGAAAAAATTTAACGCGATACCTCTTCTGTATAGCAATCTGTTTCATTTCTAACTCATGCCAGTAGACTACGCCTTTACCAGTTTCTAAGGCGCCCTTAGCTCAGCTGGATAGAGCGTCGGCCTCCGAAGCCGAAGGCCAGTGGTTCGAATCCACTAGGGCGCACCACCTTTTGTAAAAGAATCATCATACAGAAGATCACAAACAATCCATTTTTCATTAAAATGCAGCAGCTTCTTTTTTCGGCTCTTCGCAATGCTCTCGATTTCCATATTATTCAAACGCCGTAACAAAAAATGTCGATTTCTCCTGTTGTCCCGATGAAAATCCGCTTCAAGGCTCAAGCCTTCTCAGAATGAAACATTAATTTCGCCAAATGCTTTCCCCGAGCCTCTATCGAAGCCCCTTGAAGCATGAGCTCAACCATTCAAGCAAACATCCCTAACGCCGATAAATAGATGATAGGACAAATAACATATTCATGTGCTTAAAAAAAATCAGGTGATTCTTACTACAATATGGTGATAAAAGAGCAAAACATTTACATTCCAAGGTTCGTGAAACAGATGGCTTTTCTCTTTTTCCCGGTTCTGTTTGCCCTGCTATCTGTATCCTATTATGTCTATCAGGGTGAAGTTAAAAAAGAGCAATACACACTCTCTGAACGTGAGACACATAATCTATCCCTCCAAAAAAACGCAATCAAAGACACACTCAGCAACATTATCTCTGATTTGCTTATTCTTAGCTCTTATAATTCCATCAATCATTTGTTCAATAAGACAAATGATCACCCGGCCGCTCATCAACACAAACTTACTCGGGAGCTTGTTACATTTATTAATTCCAAAAAGATTTTTGACCAACTCAGACTCATTGATCAATCCGGTCAAGAGCTCATCCGAATCGAATATAATGATGGTAAAACCTCTTCCATTCCCCAAGCGAAGCTGCAAAACAAAGCAGATCGTTATTATTTTAAAAACAGCATGGCACTGGATGCCGGACAAGTATATGTATCTCCCTTTGACCTCAATATGAAACATGGGGAAATTGAAACGCCTCTCAAACCAGTGATACGTTTTGGTATTCCTGTCATGGATGAAAAAGGAAACAAAAATGGTGTCGTCATGCTTAATTATCTAGGCATGAATCTTTTGCATTCGATTGAAACCATCTCTTCCTCTACGACAAGAAAAGTAATGTTGGTTAATTTTGAGGGTTATTGGCTAAAAGGATTAAAACGGGAAGATGAATGGGGATTTCACTATCAAGATAAAAAGGAACGCGTCTTTTCCAGTCAATACCCAGATGCCTGGGGAAAAATTCACACAACGGAATCAGCACAGTTCATAGAATCATACGGTATGTTTACATCCACGACCATTCGTCCACTGGGCAGTTCAAGAAAAGTCAAGATGCTGGCCTCGGGCAACTATGATTGGAAATTAATCTCGTTTATTCCTTCTGAAACACTTTTGCAATACGCCCATAGCCTGAAAAAAACATTGATGACCCTGACACTTTTTTTGGCTATCGGCTGGTTTATCGTCTGCATCATTATCGCCTATGAAAAAGAGAACGACTATCTAAACAAACTCTCGATTAAAGAAAAGGATGAAAGAATCCGGGGCATCCTAGATGCCGCTTTTGATGCTATCATCACCATTGATGAACATGGAACAATCTCATCATTCAATCCAGCCGCTCAACAGATGTTTGATTATGAGGAATCTGAGGCTATTGGCAACAGCATCAATCTCATCGTTCCATCACCGCACAAAAAGATGCACGATGATTATCTCACCCGGTATATTACAACACGGGAAGCTCATTTCATCAATATACCTCGTGAAATGGAAGCACAAAAAAAAGATGGTTCGATCTTTCCCATTGAGATATGTGTTGGCGCTAAAGAACTAAATGGGAAATGGCTTTTTACCGGTATTCTCCGTGACATCACCGAGCGCAAACAATTAAAAGCTAAGCTTGAAAAAATGGCTTCCACCGATGCGCTGACCGACTCCTATAATCGCGGCTATTTCGATCAGATTTTTGACAACGAATTCAGTCGTAGTGCACGTTATCAACTACCGCTCTCTCTGATCATCATGGATGCGGATGACTTCAAGGACGTCAATGACAATTATGGCCATCTTGCCGGCGATGCCTTCCTGATCGCACTTGCAAAAGAGCTTTGTGGAATCGTTCGCGAGCTTGATACTGTTGCCCGCTATGGCGGTGAGGAATTTGTTGTCATCCTGCCACAAACCGGTGGAAATGATGCCATGATACTTGCTGAAAGAATCCGGGAAACCGTTGAAAGAATGGAACTTATATACGAAGGGCACAGAATAAATCGCACTGCATCCATTGGCGTTGCCACGTTTAAAGAAAGCGGTACCAAATCAGCTGATCAGCTGTTCTCTCTCGCAGATAAAGCCCTTTACACAGCTAAAAAGGCCGGAAAAAACAGAGTATGTAAGGCTTAGTCTCTACTTCGCTCTCTTTTGTGCACGCATACGTATGCCAAACATCAGCCTCGCCACATCCTCAAAATGTTTGGCATAATGAATGATTAATCCCTCAGGAACTGACTCCGGCAACTCTTTCACATCCACCTCATTGGCTTTCGGAAGGATTATTTCGTGAACACCCAGACGTTTCGCCGCTAAAACTTTTTCACGCACACCACCAATAGCCAACACTGCACCCGTCAAAGTCATTTCACCCGTCATCGCAATCGCCGCAGGGACTTTCCCAAGTGCCAGCGAAAGCAACGCTGTGGCCATCGTAATGCCTGCCGATGGCCCATCCTTAGGGACTGCCCCTTCCGGTACATGCATATGGATAAATGCTTTCTCATAAAAATCTTCAGGTGCACCGAAGCGGGTCAGGTTTGCGATAAGATAGGAATATGCGATCTCGGCAGACTCCTGCATTACCTTGCCAAGTTGTCCGGTTAACTTCATACCTCTGCGATCACGGTGAGCCATGGCAGCTTCCAATGTTAATGTGACACCACCCAAACGGGTCCAGGCCAGACCCGTTGCAAGCCCGATGCCCAGCCGCAAAGGCTCACTGGCAAACCTTGGTTTACCAATATAATCACTTAAATCACGTGCCCCGATATTAAGGCCCGGTTCAACTTCTTTACTCACCAGTTTATAAGCAGCCTTGCGTAAAATTTTCTTCAATAACTTTTCTACACCGCGTACACCTGGCTCTCTGGCATAATCCTCAACAATACGACCAATCACACTTTTACTGATCTTCACCTCTTTACTGCTGAGGCCATGTGCTTCCAATTGCCTTGGCAGCAGATGTTTTGTGGCAATTTCAATTTTTTCTGAGGCGATATAACCCGGTAAGCGAATGATTTCAGCGCGATCCAGAAGTGGTGCCGGGACTGTATCCAACTGGTTGGCTGTCAAAAGAAAAAGTACCCGTGAAAGATCAAAGCGAACATCCAGATAATGATCCATAAAGTCACTGTTCTGTTCCGGGTCGAGCACTTCAAGCAATGCTGATGACGGGTCTCCCCGAAAATCGTTGCCGATTTTATCCACTTCATCAATCATAATCACCGGATTGGCCGCCTTGACCTGTTTCAATGCCTGTACAATTTTACCGGGCATTGCGCCAATATAAGTGCGTCGATGGCCTTTAATTTCAGCTTCATCACGCATTCCACCCACAGAGAACCTGAAAAAAGGTCGATTCACGGCTTCTGCAATGGCTTTTCCCAATGATGTTTTGCCGACTCCCGGCGGGCCAACAAAAAGAATAATGGAGCCACCAACCTCTTTTTTACGCGCCCCAACCGCAATAAACTCAAGAATTCTATCTTTGATATCATCAAGCCCTGAATGATGTTTATTCAGAGCTTTGCTTGCACTTTTCAGGTTAAAGCGATCCCGAGCAAATTTGCCCCATGGCAAATTCACAATCCAATCCAGATAATTACGCGTTACAGCATATTCAGGAGAAGATGTCTCAAGCATCTCGAGTTTACCAAGCTCTTCCTCAAAAACCTTCCCCGCTTCTTCGCTGAACTTAAGTTTTGCAGCTTTTTCCCTGAGTCTCTCCGTCTCCTGCTCTTGAGGATCAACATCCAGACCCAACTCCCTTTTAATTTCATGCAATTGTTCATGCAGGAAAAATTTGCGCTGCTGTTCAGACACACGCTCATTTACATTGTCACGAATCCTGCTCTGAATCTTGCTGACATTAAGTTCGCGGTTTAAAAGGGTGATGGCCTTTTTTATGCGATCAAAAACCGGATATGTTTCCAGTACATCCTGCAACTCTTCCCGGTCTGCTGTTGTTAATCCTGCGGCAAAATCAGCCAGACGTGCGGGCTCATCCGTACTAAAACGGGATGCAAAAAAACGTAACTCCTCTTCATAAAGTGGATTGTGTTTCAATAAATCTTTAATCGTATTGATAATCGCCACGGTATAGGCGCGCATCTCAACGTTATCTTCATAAGAGGTAGCCTGATGATACTCAACCACGGCCCGCAGCATTTTTGAGCCTTCCAGCCACTCCCGCACCTTAAATCGCTCCAGACATTCAACAACCAAATGAAGACCATGGCCTTCAATTTCAATGGCTTTGACTACTTTCGCAATCACACCCACATGGTAAAGGTTTTTAGGCTCAAATGGTTCCTCTTCATTACGCACCAGAATCAGACCAATATGCGTTTGCCCCATGCTGGCCAACTTATTGATCGACTCTTTCACATCATTACCATCATAAACCAGCGGTACAATCAGGCCCGGAAACAATGGCCTGTTCGATAGTGGAAAAACAGGCAACTGTGTCGGCCAGACTGCACTGGTTTTAACCAACGATGCCGAGTCAGCCTCTCCCTCTGCAACATCTACATCAACAATTTCAGGTTCGTGTGTCGTATCATTCATAACTGTTTATATATGGAAGCATAGCATCAGTTTCAACCCGCTGAGTGATTATTTCATCATTTTTTAACCTGCATACCCTTGAATTACACATTCAAAAACCTCATATTCCAGTCAAAGTGAGAAGGAGTCTCTACATGCGTTCATTTAAAGGTATTGGCCTGCTGATTATTACAAACATCATGATCATGTTCACACTGATCATCAGCGGCACAATTATTATCAATTTTATATTGCCTCAGTTTGGTATTGATGTACGTGGTTCCATTGCTACCAACGATTTTGTCTGGTCGCTGGTCTTAGGGTTTGGCGGGGCTTTCATCTCATTGTTTATGTCTAAATGGTTAGCCAAACGTGGTATGCGTATGCAACAGGTGATTGAGCCATCGACGCCTAAGGAAAAACTGGTGTATGAAACGGTTCAGCAACTGGCCGAGCGCGAAGGCATTAAAATGCCGGAAGTTTGGGTCTATTGGGATGATACCCCCAATGCTTTTGCCACCGGCCCTACCCGCAACAACGCCATGGTTGCTGTCTCATCAGGCTTGGCCACAAACATGAGTGACCATGAGCTTAAAGCCGTACTGGCTCACGAAGTCGGGCATATTACCAATGGTGACATGCTCGCAACCACCCTGTTGCAAGGCCTGATGAACACCTTTGTATATTTTGTAGCCCGCATGATTGCCCGCCCGGTCATGGAGCGAAACTACTGGATGGGTTTCGCTCTTTACATGGTGCTTCAGTTTGTTCTTTCTATTCTGGCAATGATTCCGATCTGCTGGTTCTCAAGGCGGCGCGAATTCCGTGCCGATGCTTATGCTGCCGATGCTCTGGGTGCACAGCACATGATCAGTGCACTGCAAAAACTGGAAACACTTTCACAGCAGAATGCCGTTGCCCATCAGGGTGAACACCATGAAGAAGATGCACTGGCAACCATGAAAATTTATGGTGGTTTCTCAGGCCTGTTTGCCACACATCCACCGATTGCAGAACGTGTTGCCGCACTAAGAAATCGTCAATAATCATAGTCTGATGAATCAAAAGGCACGGCATCTCTGCCGTGCCTTTTATATTTTGAGCTGACGATAACGCATTCATGCGTTACGCTCTCTTCATGGGGACATACCATAAGAGCGCTGCCATCCTTGTTATCGGTAATGAAATTCTCTCCGGGCGAACCCGGGAAGCCAATGCATACCTTGCCGCACAAAAACTTTTTGATCGCGGCTGTAAGCTTGGGGAAATCGCAGTTGTTCCCGACGTTCAGGATGCCATTGTTTCAGCACTTAAACGTTTAAGAAAAAAGTCTGATGCTGTGATTACCAGTGGTGGCATCGGCCCTACGCACGATGATATTACGATGGATGCGATCGCAAAAAGCTTTCATGTATCTGTACTCGAACATGCCGAAACCCTTGAGCTTATGGCCAAACATTATGGCGACAAAAAAATCAATGAGGGCCGCAGGCGTATGGCTCGCCTTCCTAACGGCGCAGAGCCGATTCTTTGTGAACAATCCATTTGCCCCGGTGCACACATTAAAAATGTCTACGTATTGGCAGGTGTTCCTTACATTTTTGAATCACAGCTAGAATCAATCCTTCCCGACTTTGGTGATGATAATCATCCCTTTATCCGTCATGAAATTGATGTGGAACTACCCGAAAGTACATTTTCCAAAGAATTAGAAAGCATCCAAAATCGCTTTCAGGAGGTTGAAATCGGTTCTTACCCCAGAATGTGTGGCCATAAACCATGCGGAAAAATATGTTTAAGCAGTCAGGATAGCGATGCACTCAAGCTTGCAGTTAGAGATGTGACGCTGATGCTGGAAAACCTCTAAAGCAAATCATCCAATCAAGCATTCGAATTTATCTCAAGAATCGGGTTCGTTTCAATCGCAACAGCGGAAAGTCTTTTCTCCACCGCAATTTCATCACAATTGGAAAATTTCTCGCAGTGGATACACACCGTCCAGATTTTATGTGGAAGGCTCTCTTTTTGCACCACGCTGTAACCCAGCTGATCAAAAAATGTTGCCACGTAGGTCAGAGCAAACAGCCTCTCTAAACCAAGGCCCGACGCCACTTTTTCACACCCTTCCACAAGCAATTTGCCAATGCCCATGCCCTGATGCGATTCACTGACAACCAGTGATCGAATCTCCGCCAGATTGGCCTGATAAACATGCAGTGCAGCCACTCCGACCAACTGCCCATCATACTCAGCAATCATAAACTCCTGTAAATGCTGGTAAAGATTGTCGTGTGTACGTGGCAAAACAATTTTTTTCTCCGAATAAGGCAGCAGCATGGCATGCATTGCATCTACATCATCCGTCTCTGCCATCCTGATTCGAATACGATGTGGCATCAGTCAGTCACAAGCTCAGCACCACGTTTCAACATCTGCCCTGCATGTTGAAGGCTCTCTTCATTGGCTCCGCCTAACATCCGTGCAATTTCTTCCTGACGTTTATCGGACGCAACTGTTTCCAGGCGGGTCAATGTGCGTTCACCCTCCTGTCCTTTTCGAATGCAGACCTGATGATCTGCGCAGGCTGCCACCTGAGGCAAATGCGAAACCACCAGCAATTGCCGCTCCTGACTCATCGCGGCCAAAAGCTCTCCGACACACCATGC
This sequence comes from Mariprofundaceae bacterium, assembly GCA_021772895.1. Taxonomy (GTDB): domain Bacteria; phylum Pseudomonadota; class Zetaproteobacteria; order Mariprofundales; family Mariprofundaceae; genus WSZY01. Next base: position 126,887 of record JAJFLC010000012.1, read on the forward strand.
CGTTTCACCGCCAATACCCACATCTACTTCATCAAACACGGCAATTTGAGGCGCATTCACCAAGGCTCCACAACCCTTCAAGGCCAAAACAAAGCGGGATAACTCACCACCGGATGCAATGGATGCCAACGGTTTAAACGGTTCTCCCGGATTACTTGATGCAATCAATTGAATATTATCCCAGCCGAAACGACTCCATCCGCCACGGTTCAGGCCTGAATGATCGTGTTGGGGGCTCACTTCAACCTGAATTTGCATACCAGTAAGCCCCAGACGATCTAAAAAAGGCCTGAGTTCTCTGGCTAATTTTTTTCCTTCTTTGTTTCGTTCATGACTGATCGTTTCCGCGCAGTTTCTGAACGCAGCCTCTGCTGCATCACGCTGTTCCAGAAGCTGCGCTTCATCCCAGCCTGCTGTATCCAATTGTGATAATTGTTCTTCCCATGAATGGATCAGCTCAATCAGCCCTGCCTCATCGCTTGTATGTCGACGCATGGCTTCATGCAGGTTCATCAGCCGGTCTTCGGCCACTTGCAGCTCAGCCGGATCAAACGAGGCATCCATAGCATCACGAAGCAAGGGTTCAACTTCTCCCATCAACACATCCAGTTGAGCCATGAGTGATGATGCCTCACGAAGTGTCTCATGGTATGCTGCGACCGAATCAATCGCATGGGCAGCCTGTGCAATCGAATGACGGGCATTGGTATCACCCTCTTCCAGAGAAGTCAGTGCATCTGCTGCTGCCTGTTGAATCTGTGAAGCATGCCTGCCTGTTTCCACCTGCTCTGTGAGTTCCTGAACAATGCCCTCTTCAATTTCAAGAGTCTGTAAACGTTGCAACTCACTGCGCATCCATGCTTCCTGCTGCCGCGTATCACTCTCATCCTGCTTCAGATTATTCAGCGCCTGCTCTGCATGTTTAAGCGTGTCATAAGCACACATCACTTTTTCCGATAACCCTTTCGGAAGCCGTGCATCAATAATTTGCCTTTGAAAATCCGGGTGCAATAGTGCCTGATGTTCGTGTTGCCCATGCAGATCCAGACAAATTTCACCAATCTGCTGTAACAACCTGGCAGGACTCGGCATGCCATTCACATAGGCTTTCGAACGCCCATCAGCCATGACAATACGCCTGAGAAACAACTGTTCTTCAACATCAATGTCCTGTTCCGCAAGCAAAGCTGTGAGCCGCACATCATCCGATTCAATCACCGCAGAAATTTCTGCTTTTTCAGCCTCATGGCGAACCCAGTCACTGCTCGCCCTCGCGCCAAATACGGCGCCAAGTGCATCAACAAGAATGGATTTCCCTGCTCCTGTCTCACCGGTGAATACCGTCATCCCGGAAGAAAACTGAAGAGAGACCTCATCAATCAGTGCAAACTGGCGAACTTTGAGTTCTGTCAGCATCGTTTCAAAGCCCGTTAATTATCGTCATGTCCGGCCCAATGAAGCTTGGTACGCAAGGTATTATAATAATGCCGCTCAGGCAGATAAACCAAGGTAATATAACCGGATTTTTCGATGCAAATTCTGTCACCAACCTGTAACTCCATATGCTCCTGACCATCCAGATTCAACGCCGCTGATGATGCACTATCCAGCAATTTCAGCTCAATCTGATCATTTGCAGGCACCACAATCGGACGATTGGAAAGCGTATGCGGACAGATGGGAGCCACACAAATGGCATCCACTTCCGGGTGTACAATCGGCCCGCCCGCAGAAAGGGCATAGGCAGTTGAACCCGCCGGTGTTGCCAAAACAAGACCATCTGCCCTTAAACGAAACACAAACTGCTCACGCACACTCATCTCAAACTCGATCATTCTGGGATGTTCACTGCGTTGCAATACCACATCATTCATAGCGTGACCGGAATTTAGCTTTTCATGATTCCGCCAACTATCAACCTTCAGCCCAAAATGACGCCGGGTTTTGGTATTCCCGGCCAGCACTTCTCCGACCACATCAAACATACTGCCAACCGGTGTATCCGTGAGAAAACCCAATCGTCCGAGATTAATGCCCAAAATCGGTATCTCATGGCCAATAAACCTGCGACCTACAGTCAGCAACGTACCGTCACCACCAAGCACAATCATCAGATCAACCTGTTCCGGCATCTGCTCCAGTGCTATCACATCCCCCGAGCAGCTATGGCCCACATGCTCATCCACAAAAACGCTACAGTTTTGTACTTTCAGCCAATCACAAAGTTCTACGGCCAACGCTTCCGCTCTTGCATCATCAGCTTTGGTGGTAATACCAATTTTATTCATATTCAGGCACTCACTTACCTGGCCCCGGCCCAGTGACCGGGTTGCACATGACACTGGAAGCACTGATCTGCCTTGGTATGCCGCTTCGGCTGTGGGTGCACGCCCTCTGCACTGTGGCACTCCATACAAGCAGCACGTGATGAAGCTTGTTGATGGATTACATCATCAGGCGTGGGTTTAGTCGTCCGATCACCTGTTCCAAGCACCAGCAATACAACAACTGCAGCAACAAATGCCAGAAAAAACGCATCACGTTTTCCGGGTTTCCAACCCTTCTTCTCTGGATCATTCCCGGAAGCATTCTCAGAAGCAGACATCCAAACCTCTCAAAAATTGAATCATGGCAACCCTCACCGGATTTTCATGCAATCATAGCCATACAGCTCAAAAACATGTGCAACGGCAGAGGAGCTTTCTCACACATCGATAAGTCAGACCTTATGAAGGAGACAAAGTGTCATTCTAAAAAACATTAAAAGCAACCGTTTCGCTCGACGATTTAAGCCCTGTGACAAGCCCATAACTTATGTAGGTGGTTGCAATCGATAAAGATGTTATCATCAGGGTCAAATTTTATTTGGAGGAAGAGATTATCATGAAAATCTTTACAGACCATCGCTGGACCATCGGTGCCGGCGTTATCCTTGCCCTAGTTCTTGCAACCGTTGGCATTATCTCACAAGGCGAAAGTTACAAAGGCTTCGACGCTGACACACTGATTCGTTTCGGGCATATCCTTTCCGGTATCACATGGATCGGCCTGCTCTATTATTTCAACTTTGTTCAGGTTCCATCACTCGGTGGCGTCACCCCTGAAACCAAAGCAGACATCTTCAAAGAAGGCAGCATTGTCCGTCGCGCTTTGTGGTGGTTCCGCTGGGGCGCAATGTTCACCCTGATTTTTGGCATCCTGTTGTTCATGAATCTGGGTGCTGGTGCTGGTTGGGATATTCGTATCGGCGCCATATTTGGTATTATCATGTGGATCAACGTATGGATGATCATCTGGCCAAACCAGAAACGTGTCATCGGTATCACAGAAGCCACTGCGGATGAAAAAGCTGCTGCAGGTAAAAAAGCACTGATGGCTTCTCGTCTAAACACCTTACTATCGATTCCAATGCTTCTGTTCATGGTAGCCAGCGCTCACTTCCCATTTTTTAACTAATCTATAATTAGTTAAAATTAGTTCGAACATCCAAAGAGCGGCCCCAGGGCCGCTCTTTTTGTATCTTCACACCAACAACCATTCTGATGCTTCGCCAAACGGAGGTTGGCAAAGTTCAATGCGTCAAAGTGAATTTTGAATTACACTTAAAAGAATGCGAATGGAGTCAATGTATGAAAAAAATAATGATATCTCTATTGCTGATATACCTAGGAGCAGGTTGTTTGCTATTCATAAAGCAACGTGATTTTCTTTATTATCCCGTAGACTCAATTCAACATACATTGGATCAGGAAATATTTAAAAATGATGATGAATCAATTATCGCTACTGTTTTAAATAAAGGAAATATAAATGCTATCATTTATTTTGGTGGAAATGCTGAAGCTGTCGACTATAACGCTGAAAGTTTTTCAGCCATATTTCCAAAACATACGGTCTTCCTTGTCAAATATCGGGGCTATGGTGGTAGTACCGGTATCCCTGAAGAAGAAGGTATCTACTCCGATGCTTTATATATCTTTGATAAAGTAAAATTAAAATATAAATCAGTTTCGATTATTGGGCGCAGTTTAGGAAGTAGTGTGGCTACTTTAGTCGCTTCGAAAAGGAGTATAAATAAACTAGTACTGATCACGCCTTTCGACAGCATTCAAGATATGGCTCAAGAACAATTCCCAATTTATCCTATGTCGTTACTTTTAAAAGATAAATATGATTCACTTAGCAGAGTGAATTCAATAACGGCTGAGACCTTAGTCATTGCAGCAGAAAACGATCAAGTCATTGGAAAAAATCATACAGGTCGTTTGGTTAACGAATTTCCTTCTTCACAAATTACTTTGGAAATAATTAAAGGTAAAGGCCATAATGATATTTCAAACAGCAAAAAATATTATAGTCTATTAGGTCAGTTCATATAAAAGTTAATACGGTCTTCAAATACGTTCATAAGCTTAGAAAAAGAATAATTTCACAAAGTGATTTTGTTAAACATCTAACACCCCACCTATACCAAAAGGCAACAATCAAATCGATTTTCGTTATGTTATAACTTCCCGCTATGTTGAGCGTTAACCCTCTTCTTTCTTTTATATCTTCCTGAACGTACCTTTTCGGCATGAGTTTACCCAAAGCCGTATTGCTGGATCGTGATGGTGTGATCAATTTTGATTCGCCCGACTACATTCTGACGCCTGAACAATGGCATCCCATTCCCGGAAGCCTTGAAGCGATTGCAAAACTTCACAAAGCAGGGATTTCCATAGCCATCTGTAGCAACCAATCCGGCCTTGGCCGTGGCATGATGAATGAAGAACTGTTCCACGCCATTCATGCTAAAATGTTGTTAGCGATTGAAGAGGCTGGCGGCATGCTGACTCACGCGGCTTATTGCCCCCATAATCCGGACGATCAATGCAGCTGCCGCAAGCCGCTTCCCGGTTTGGTCTTTGAGGCACTGAAGGCGCTAAACATAAAGGCAGAGCACGCCATCATGATTGGTGATTCAACCCGCGACATCGAGGCTGCCCATGCTGCGGGTGTAGATTCCGTGCTGGTTCAATCGGGATATGGTAATGCTCAGGCAATCCTTCAGCGTTCGCTTGTGATCAACCCTGAAATCAACGTTTATCCCGATCTTGCGGTTGCAGTCGATTCAATTTTGAGCCATAACCTTAGCACAACAGGAGAAAACAGATGCTCTTGATTCGTTCTGCACTGTTCAACCTCTGTTTTTTTGTATTAACGCCACTCTTCTCTACCCTGATCTTACTTTTTCGGCCCTTCGGATTCCGGGCATCATGGTTTTGGGCCAAAAGCTGGTCCCACACCATACTCTGGCTGGCACGTATCATTTGCGGCATTCGTATTAAGATTGAAGGGCAGGAACACTTTCCCGATGAACCTTGTGTGGTCATGGCAAAACATCAATCAGCACTGGAAACCCTTGCCATGCCAGCACTGATTCCATCCTATGTCTGGATTTTAAAACGTGAACTGTTTTACATCCCCGTGTTTGGCTGGGCTCTGGCTGCCATCGGTGCCATTGCCATCCGGCGTGGCAATCCGAGAGAGGCCATTAAGCAAGTGATTGAACAAGGTAAACAACGGCTTGCGGAAAAACGTTGGGTGGTGATTTTCCCGGAAGGCACACGTTCAGCAGTAGGCACAACGGGCAACTACCAGCCCGGCGGTGTGGCGGTTGCACAAAAAGCTGGCGCAGCCATTTTGCCCATGGCTCATAATGCCGGGGTACACTGGCCCAAACGTGGATTTATCAAACGGCCCGGCACGGTGATATTCCATTTTCTACCATTGATTCCCGCAGAAACCGTCGCCAATACAAAACGCAACAAATTGCTGGAAACGTTGAAACAGGATATTGAGTCGGCTTCTCGCAAACTGGGCGGCTAGTTTCTTCTAGAACCTTCCAGAGTCTTCTAGAGAATATCTAAAACACTTTCGGGAGGGCGACCCACAGCGGCTTTATCGCCATGCACCACAATAGGACGTTCGATTACTTTTGGATATTGAACCATCAAACTGATTGTTTCAGTTCGTGATAACCCTTTGCCTTTAAAATACTGCTTAAATTCATCTTCTCCCTGTCGCATTAACGCTTCAGGCTCTTCGCCAAGAAGCTTAAGGATATGATCAAGCTCGGCTTCTGATGGGGGTGATTTAAGATATTCAATAATATCCGGCTCAATGCCTTTTTCCTGAATCAGTTCCAATGTCTGTCGGGATTTTGAACAGCGTGGATTATGATAAATGGTAACAGGCATAACAGCCCTCCTATTTTTTACAATCAACATGAATCTTTCAAATAATACAGTGATCAGTAAACCGCTCTTAAATCACTTCCAGAGCTGCATACTTAAGCATCAGCCGCTTCATCCCGGCAGATGCAAACTGAACAGATATACGTGTGGCATCACCGCCACCTTCCAACTCCAGCACAACACCCTCACCAAAGCTTGGGTGCCGAACGTTGGCACCTATGTAAACACCACTTTCTTCAACAGGTCGAATGGGTGTAGCCATGGGTTGCTCTCGCTTTAAAACATCCGGGCCAATGTTTTTAATAAACCTGCTTGGTGTGGGATAGTGCATATCACCAAACACCCGCCTCTGTCGGGCAGATGTTAATAACAGGCAATTCTCAGCCCGGGTGATTCCGACATAAAGAAGCCTTCTTTCTTCTGCAATGCCTGACTCTCCTTCGTCCAAAGAACGCTGGTGGGGTAAGAGACCATCTTCAATGCCAGCCAACACCACAGAATCAAATTCCAAACCCTTGGCCCGATGCAAACTCATCAGACTGATCACATGATCCTGATTGTTTTGCGTATTATCTGCCTGCTCTCCCATCTGTTCACCTGACTGCAACAGCGCAGCCCGATCCATGAACTCAATGGGTGTCACGCCCTCGGTTAACGTCAGCTCGATATAACCTTGCAAGGTGCGAATGTTTTCAATACGCGATTCTGCTTCGAGCTGCCCATGCGCTTGCAAACTTTCGAGGTATCCAGACTGCTCCAACAAAGCAATCAAACCTCGATCAGGGTATGTCTCAATGTCTGCCCGTATCTTGCAAACCAAATTTGCCAACGGTTGCAGCTTGCTTGCAATCGCCTCTCCACCACCCTTTGCCACAATATCCAGCCATTCTGCCGCTCTTAAACCTGAAGATGCCAATGCAGCCAGAATGGTCTCCTGCCCTTTGGCACCAATACCACGTTTGGGTTTATTCACAATCCGTAACAGATGCATGCTATCAGCGCAGTGGTTGAGCAGCGCCCAGAAACTTATGGCGTCTTTGATCTCCATCCGTTCAAAAAAACCGACTCCGCCAATAATTCGGTAAGGCATCGCCTCCTCACGCAGCACTTGCTCTAAGGCCAGAGACTGGCGATTGGAACGGTACAACACCGCCATATCTTTCCAGCTTATTCCCTGATCGTGCCGCGACTGAAAAAAGCGGCTGATTTTACGCGCTTCATCATATTCATCATTGCAAACCAACCACTCAGGCATCGGGCCATCTTCACGGGTTGGCCGAAGTGCCTTCTCATGACGGTTCGAATTGACATGAATAACCGCATTGGCAAAATTCAAAATAGATGGCGTAGAGCGATAATTTTCTTCAAGCCGGTGAATACCCACTTTGGCAACTGCATCATTGAACTTTTCATCTGTTTTCCATAGATGCTCAAAATCAAGAATGTGGCGCACATCAGCACCTCGCCAGCCATAAATTGACTGATCATCATCACCAACCACAGTCAGGTTATGATGTTCTGAACAAAGCAGTGTTAACCACTCATGCTGCACCGGATTGGTATCCTGATACTCATCCACCAGCACATGATCAAAACGGGCCCGCAAAGCTGCTGCCACATCGGGAAAATCGCGTAAAATTCGTACACAGTTCACAAGCAGATCCGAAAAGTCCATCCGTTCCAATTGCATCAGCTCCGCTTGATAAACGCCGTAAAGCTCACGCAAATCGATGTTGCTCCACATCTGTTCAGGTGCGTCATCAGGCAAAATGCCCGCATGTTTACAATGCTCAATCCAACCCAACAGATAAGAAGGATGCAACGTATCTGATGCGATATTCCGCGATTTTAACAATCGTTTCACCAAAGTACGCTGATCATCTGCATCAATCACCTGAAAGTTTTTTGGATACCCCAGCCATCCACATAACGACGCAAAAAACGCAGCGAAATAGAATGAAATGTGCCAGACACAACACCGCCGCCATCATCACCAATAAGATATGAAAGCCGCTCTTTCAACTCTCCAGCCGCTTTGTTGGTAAAGGTTACCGTCAGGATTCGATGTGGTGCATAACCGCGTGCGGCAATCAAATGACCAATGCGATGAACAATCGTCCGGGTTTTACCCGAACCGGCTCCGGCAAGAACCAGCTGTGGACCATCGCCGGCTTCAACTGCTCCTTTCTGCGCCTCATTCAAATTAAACAATGTGTTTTCCCCATCCGCAAAAGCCCAACATCACCTCTAAAAAAACTACACATGGGTATGCTCAGAAGCCTCGCCATGTTTCACAATCATTTTATGATAAGTCGAAAATACGGCATTTCGGGCAAGTATCCCAAGCACCTTGCGCGGTTCCCCTGCTTCAACCACTGGCAATTGTTCAAAAGATTCACTGTCAAAAATTCGAATAACATCCAGCAGGTTATCTGATTCAGAAATGCTTCTTACATTTTTATTGGCAACTTCAGCAGCCACGACCACCTGATCCAATGCAGAATCAAGCAACCACTCTTTCAGATCTTCAAATGTTACGATGCCAACCATCAAACCTTCATGATCAACAACCTGTACACAGCCTTTGCCAGATGAAACATACACTTTTTTTAACTCTTCCAGCCTTGCATCCTCAGAAACAGATGGAATCGCACGCCAGGGTATTCTTCTGACGGGTACCGCGCGCAACCATGATCGTTCCAATCCCCAGCCTGTCTCGATGCCCTTTTCTTCCAGTGATTCTGTAATCACAGATTCAGGGCCAAAAGCCCTTTTCACCAGAGCAGCTACAACACATGCGGTCATCAACGGTATCATCACCTGATAATTTCCTGAGAGTTCAAAAATCATCAAAATCATACTCATGGGTGCTTGCACTGTTGCCGCCAACAATGCGCCTGAACCGACCAGCGCATAAGCACCAAACGTTTCTGAATATTCCGGAAAAACATCATGTGCAATATAACCAAACAGTGCGCCTGTTGTGGCGCCAATAAACAATGACGGACCAATCATACCACCACCAAAACCACCTGCGGAACACATCACACTGGTCGCTACCTTGGCAACAATCAACACCGCCAAAAACAGTGTAAGCGGCAGCGTCCAACCCAAAGAATCCACCAAAACCTGTTCCAGTAAAAGTGACTCCACCGTGCCATAACCAATCGACATGATTTCTGGCAAATACAACGCAACACAACCCAATATAAATCCTGCAACCGCAGGTCGAAACAACGCGTTTTTAATCCGTGTCTCGAAAATTCCTCGAGCAATCGGCAAGGCTTTAACGATAAATACAGCAATAAATCCACACACCACACCAAGCGCAAGATAAGCGGGAATCTCCCAGCCGGAGACCAGTTCAAATTCAGGGATAATAAACACCGGATAATTGCCAAGTTCAGCACGGGTTATCACTGTGGCAATGACAGAGGCCAGTACAATCGGTGTAAACGTTGCCACAGCATAATCTGCTAAAATCACTTCCAGTGCGAACAACACACCCGCAATCGGTGCATTAAATGAAGCCGCTATACCGGCTGCCACACCACAGCCAAGCAATGTCCGAAGCTGCTTCTCAGTTAACCTTAAACGCTGGCCTACCAATGATGCAAGTGCAGCACCCAACGCAACCGTCGGTGCTTCACGACCCATACTTGCACCACTACCAATGGCAATAATACTGCTTGAGACTTCACCCAGAGTCTTTTTCAAACTGATTCGCCCACCGCGTTCTGATAGCGCCTCAAGCACACCTGGAATCACCCGTGCCTGACCAGGGTGTAATACTTTGGTATTAATCAGCCCAACCAGCAAACCGCCCACGACCGGCGCAACGATATAAAGATACCAGGGCACAGCATGCAACGCATCAGACCATGTTCGTTGCCCTGTCCAAAGCAAACTAACCTCTTCAATACCAAGCCTGAGAAACAATGCCCCATAACCTGCCAACACACCCACAACCAGTGCTAGTAAACCTAAATAGAGAGCGTCCTGCATCTGTAACCAATGCAAGCCTCTTTTAAACTGGGTAGTCCATGATTTTTTTTCTATGCCGATGTTATCTTTTTCGTTCATCGCAGCCAATCATGCAACCATCCCCCCCCTCGTAGCAATACCTGATCGAAAGTCATACTTCCGCTATACTTCGCACATGTTTGCAATCTTACTTGGTATGTCTGCCATTATCATCGCAGGGCTGCTCTGGCGCATCCTTCTCGGTGCTCAAAAAGCTGAAAATATTCGGACTTATCTGGTGCGTGCTGTTTATGATATTTTCCTGCCTGCACTTGTTCTACATGTCATGTGGCAAACCGAAGTTAATCTCAACACCATCAGGTTACCGCTTGTCTCTGCTCTGGCGATCCTGCTCTCACTGCTTGTGGCTTCTTTGATCTACGCCAATGGCAAATGGTTACCCGGAAGCAGCCTTCAGAAACGCAAAGCCGCAGGCGCACTGCTGCTTGCTTCAAGTTTTGGTAATTTCACTTATCTTGGCCTGCCGGTTTTGACTCAAACTTTTGGCCCATGGGCACAGTCCGTTGCAATCCATTTTGATCTGTTTGCAAGTACACCCTTGCTATTTACCGTCGGTATTCTTATTGCCAGCCACTTTGGTTCATCCGCAACAGCGACATCCTCAAAAAAGATCCATATGGGTATAGAATTGATTCGTGTTCCCGCACTTTGGGCTGCCATTGCAGGTCTGTTTGCCAGTAGCACGCAACTTTCCATGCCTTTATGGCTGGGTGAGGCACTCGGCGTGCTTGGTGCCGCTGTTGTGCCATTGATGCTGCTCTCCATTGGCATGGCTTTAAGCTGGCAGCAGGGTTGGATACAGCGCATCCCTTTCATCTTGCCCATGGTGGGTATTCAATTAATCTTAATGCCGTTGATTGTCTGGGGAGCATCGATCGGCGTAGGCATGCCAGCCAATTTTCTTGCGCCTGCGGTGATTGAAGGCGCCATGCCAACCATGGTCTTGGGCCTGGTTATTTGTGATCGTTTTAAACTTGATACCAGTCTCTATGCAGAAGCAGTCACCGTGACCACAGCCCTTTCTCTGCTGACACTGCCGCTCTGGCTTAAGCTTGTTTCGTGAAACACCCGGCTACGGGCTGCTATCTTTCACCCATTAGCAAGCCATTTACGATGAAACCCACCGGGTGCGTGACTCTTTTGTTTACGCTGGCTTTCGCCGCCTTCTATAGGTCTCTCCGCCCCGGTGGGTCTATTTTTCTGTTTGGCTTCTAGCCAAGCATGCTTAGCTGACTACCTGTCAGCTTAAACTTTCCATCTCTTCTGAAACGCTTGTTCATGGCTCTCTTCAGCCGTCTTTTTTCTGATTGATGCCACACACGTAACTTCTTCCATTCCTGTGTAACCAAGGTTCTCTCTTTACATGAAGTTTGCTGATGTCTTCCAAGCATTTCAGTCTCCTTAAAGCAGTTTGAATCACCACTTTCCATATATTGTTTTATACGCTTCTGTAATAAAAAAATCAAGACTTTTTTGCTGAAATGTCGTTCTTTGATTGTTATATAAACAACCAGGCAATGAATAGATAACGCATCGCTTTTCCTATCGTGACCAACACCAAAAAGAAGAGCATATTGCTGCGCAACAGGCCTGCAACCAGACAAAGTGGATCACCTACAATGGGCAGCCAAGCCAGCAACAGCGATGGTGTTCCGTACTTTCCAAACCATTGTTCGGCACGGGCTACCTTAGCTTCATCCATGCGCAACCACTTTTTATGAATTGCTTCATTACCAAGTCTACCCATGCCATAGGTAATTAGACTACCGAGCACGTTGCCTATCGTTGCAATCAACACCAGAGCAGTCGCATCTGCTCCTTCCTTCAATTTATAAAGCAACAATGCCTCTGAACCACCGGGAAACAGTGTGGAGGAAATCAAAGCTGAAAAAAACAAAGTCCAATCCATGTGCTACACTCTCTTTCAATGGACAGCAAAACGCATCTCTTTCGCTATGAATCACCCTTAGGGCCCATCGCTCTTGAATTGGCTGGTGATGTTTGCTATCGACTACAACTTGAAGATGTCGATGCCCCTGAATGCCCACCCGATCATCCGGTCGCACTATGGCTTCGCGCTTATTTTTTAGGAAAAAACCTTGCCTTACCGGAAATTGCGCCAGCTAAAACAGAATTTCAGGCACGTCTGCGCAAAGAGTTATTAGCAATCCCCTTTGGAGAAGTTCATACCTATGGTGATTTGGCAAAGGCATTAGACAGCGCACCTCGCGCTGTTGGTCAGGCACTTGGAGCCAATCCGTTGCCCGTTCTGTTCCCTTGTCATCGCGTGGTTGCCTCCCATGGTTTGGGGGGCTTCAGTTGTGGCATCGAATGGAAAAAACGCCTGCTTGAACTCGAAGGTGCTCTGGAAGGCACTAATTAGCCGGGAAATCTTTTTCCGGCAACACAATCTGGCCAGACACCGTTACACTAATCTTGCCCTCGCCTGCATTCAGGCTTGGCGCAGCATCTTCAGAAACCTTCATCAGCGCCATCTCAGGCACCCCACGCCGCATGGGGTAAACCGGCGGCTGACTGCCTGTCTGAAGATGTACAATACGGAATGATGTTGCATCAAGTGCCTGTGCCATCACCCTCGCTTTGACACGGAAATTCTGAATCGCTTTCAAACGCAGACTCTTTTTGGCTGATTTCAATGATGTATCGGACATCTGAAAACTCAGGTTATCCAAATGTGCACCCGCTTTTTCAATCACATCAATCCAATCGGGTACCGCATCCAGTTTTTTGCTGGTGACCTGTTCGCGTTGCTCCAGTTTCCAGCCATCACGCACCCGTTTGCCGGAAATTTTATCATAACGCCAAAGCATTTCCATTCTACGACTCAGCGTACTCTGTTTAATATCTTTTTCCTGCTTCAAACGCGTATGCACCGCCTGACTGATTTGGTTGACCTGTTTTCTCAATTTACCTGCATTGGAACCCGTCGCTTCAATCCGATAGAGCACAACCGCCTCATCATTGGGCAGCTCAATACTCGAAGTAGCCGTAAGGCTCACTACGGTACCTTTTTCCGGCAGTGTTTCAGCAACAGCTTGAGCCGCATAGACGGGGGAAATAAACAACAGGGAAAGGATCATTAGATATTTCATAGGCTTAATATGAAAGATAATCCATTTGTTAGCAAGCAAAGGCATCCTTCTTTCAATAACGCATTCACCTGCTCATCGCCTGCCCATCATTTAGAAAATATCTCAATAAATAAAAAGATGTCACACATAACACCGTCCACGTGTCTAAATAACTGTTGAGTCATAAAACATAATAAAATAAGGATCGTAAACATGAAAATACACACCGCAGTAGCTCATTACAAAGCAAGCCCTGAAGTGCTATTTAATCTACTTAGCAAAGAAGAAAATCTACCCAGATGGGCTACAAAATTTTGTAGCCGTATCGATAAAAAAGACGAGGATTATATTGTCACAACCACGCAGGGGCAGGAACTTTATTTTAGCATTGAAGCGAATGCTCAGACGGGCACCATTGATATGGCAATCGGGCCAGAAAAAGAGCAAATGTGGGGAGCGCCGCATAGAGTCGCCAGTGACAATATGGGCGGCAGTTTATTCATCTTTGTATTTCTTCAGGCACCCGGTCAGCCGGAAGAAGAATTTGATGCTGGATGCCTTGGACTACTAGAAGAATTTGAAGTTATACGCGCATTGATAGATTAAGTCCCATTCAAGTACAGCACAAAGGCTCTGGTGATCCTTTCGCCAGAGCCACCTTAAAACATGGAGTGAGCATGAAACTTGAACAACTCGTTAAAAAAGCCAGCGATGGTGGCAAAGTCGCTTTAGAAGGTGTCATTACAACCATTCAGGATGACATCTATTATTTAGCATTACGCATGTTAGTGAATCCAGAAGATGCAAAAGATGCAACCCAAGAGATACTGATTAAAATCATCACCAAGCTCTCCACTTTTCAATTCAAAAGTTCATTTAAAACATGGGTGTACAGCGTTGCTACAAATTATCTACTGACCAATAAAAAGATATTAGACAAAGAGCTCGGTTTAACATTTGAAATGTACCAGGCCGATTTAGAAAGTGATTTAGAGCCGCCTGCCGAACTTGAACAAAGCGCGGAGTATCCATTACTGGTCAATGAAGTACGAATCGCCTGTACCATGGCCATGTTATTGTGTCTGAATCAAAGTCATCGCCTAGCCTATATATTGGGTGATATATTTGAATTGGATCATGAAGAAGCAAGCAAGACACTTTCGATGTCTAAAGAAAATTACCGTAAACAGCTATCAAGAGCGCGGGCCAAGGTCACCAAATTCACAGCCACAAGTTGTGGGCTGATCTCCGAAAATGCGAAATGCGCTTGTGAACAGAAATTAAAGGGTGCAATTCACCGGGGAAGAGTTCAGCCAAACCGAATCAATTTTGCTACTGAAAGTCCCTTTACATACATTGAGATTAAGCAAAAAGTAAGCGAAACGCAGGAGGATCTTAAGACCATAAACATGCAAAGCTTGATCCCCCGCTATAAGAGTCCAAAAAAGTTTGGTGAAATGATCGAAACCCTGATGGAAAATATTGAATAGATATCAATGAAAGTGAATACAAACGAATAAAATATTCAACCGAACCATTTTTCCTCACAGCATTTTTTTGCCTATCATCGGAGCCAGCCCTCCACTTCGACACAGCCGAATTAAAGGGATGATTTTTGATGATGAAATAGAGTAAATTGGCAGCTTTTTCTTCCAAAGTGAGATACCCACCAAGTCTTGACCGAACAGAGATTAATCGGGAAATACATACCACTTCTGAAACGTAGGCGGTATCAAACACATTCAATACCAACAATGGAAAGAGATACTGTAACGCCCCTGTTATCCGTTATTCATTGTTAATTTAGTATTGTTCCCCGGAACTTGCGATATTCTCGCGGCTCTAACCGGTGAACATGGTCTTGCCGAAAGACAGGTCGGGAAAATTAATATTCTTGATAACTGAGCTTATGTCGTCGTCAGCCGTGATGTTTGTTGTTAAACCTGCCCTTAAAAAATTAAGTAAAGCTAGACTCAAAGGCCGCACATTCTGGGTTAGACTAATGTTCGACTGGCCTTCCTGATCTCTATACAGGCAGAGTAGGCCGTTGATATAATCACCCTTTGCTTTAATAAACCCTTTCAGGTTCTGACCCAGTTCACGGATGCCCATTCGGATACAGACAATCGCCAGACACTGGCGGATTTCATTGATGTTCCTGGTGTTTATGCTGCCGGTCGCCTTGATCGTGATAGTGATAGTGAAGGGCTATTGCTGTTAACTTCGGACGGACAACTGCAAAATCGTATCTCTCATCCCGATCACAAACTGAAAAAAGTCTACTGGGTGCAGGTTGATGGTGAGATCACCGAAAATGCCATCGCCAAGCTCCGCCGTGGTGTTGAGCTCAAAGATGGCATGACTGCGCCTGCACACGCTAAGATCATCGCCGCACCGGCAAGCCTCTGGCCAAGAAATCCGCCCGTGCGTTTTCGCGCAGAGATTCCCACTTCATGGATTGAACTGGAAATCAGTGAAGGACGTAATCGTCAGGTCAGACGCATGACCGCTGCCGTTGGTTTTCCAACCCTCAGGTTAATCCGCTACGCCATCGGCCCAATCACGCTCGATGGATTGAGTCCGGGTGAATTCGAGGCAATCAATGCCCAACAACTCTGGAATCTCTTTCCAAAACAGAGCGCCTCACATCAAACCAACAAAAAGCTGCCTCGTAGATAAAGCCAAGTTGCTTAACTACCGTGGCAAGTTAAAGAACAGAGCATGCTTATCCCCAGAACTCCTAAATTCAAAACCCATCATGCTTCGCCTTCCGGTTTTTGCTTTTTTCTTCTTCAATCGCTTACGCATTCACCCCTATTCTTACCATTGAGAAATCAATCGATATAGTAGCAAACGTGGATGGTTTTTATCTTTCATATCGTCTGATAATAAAACTTATGATCCTCCAATTGTAATGTTTAGATGCCATCCATATGTAAGAGCTCTGGCAAAACGTTGCTATGAATAGGGCATTCATTGATAAACATAAATCGATGTTCTGTAGAGATCATCAAGCTGAATCGTTTTGATGGCTCGGCTGTCTGGCAAGGCAAATGTGCTACTAATTAACATAGAACCAGGGCATGGCTCACCAATCAATTTCCTTTGCAGATCAATCATACCTTTTGGAAACAGATAACAAACAAGCAGGGATGCTTCTGGAAGTGGTGTATTCAAAAAATCCTGTCGATAAATTGTGACATTTTTAAAACAAAACATCGTTTTATAAATCATTGTATAAACCCAAGGTAACCCGGACAGTTCATAACCAATGATCTGGCGATCAGGATATTTTCGTGCCAGTGCAAATACCAATGTTCCCCAGCCGGAACCAAGATCGATGATCGTGCCCGCAAGCGCCTCTTCGCTAACCTTTAATATCGCGCAACATGCTTTTGTCGAACTTGGCATGGGCGAAATACCGATCTTGAGTGTCCACCACACGATAGAGAGGCAACCCAACCCGATCACCGCAATCAATATCACTTCAAACATCCATTATCACCCTTCCATATTCATATTTGTACGGTTAAAGATAACTTCCGTCAACTAAGCACAAAGACCAAAACTTCCCCGACAGCGGCACGCAAGGCGTATGATCTGATTACAGTAAAGCAATAAAAAAGGGCTCTGAACTGCCTCCAGCTACCTTGATTGATCACATATTTTTTGGAAGATTTTCCTTATATACAGTCAATATATCAATCTGATTACCAATAGTGCGATAAAGGAAGCTATATTTCTGATAAACAGTACGCCGGACATCATCACCATATTCCGGCTTTGATGTGCCTGACTCAGGAAACAGGCCTCAATGATTCTTCAGCCACTTTTCAATACCAGCAATGGGAAGAGATACCATGCCGAACCTGTAAAGGGTAACGCCCCCTGTTATGAGTTAGCCTCAAGATTCAAGACCTGCCCCCCCAAGAGCCTCCGGGCAGCTTCCATAAGTATTGGCCGAATCGCTTCAACAGTCTCCTGCTTATCCAACCGAGGATTGACCATCTCCACCATAAACTGGGTAATCGCACGAGGGGTATAGAACTCTCCCGCATTACCAGCACTGCGTAGATCATTCAGTATCTTCTCATAGACATCACCCAAATTTGCACGAGTTTTGAAATCATTGAAATTGATCGCGTCATCCAGCTTTTTGATGACACTCAGCATCAATGTTCCCGAATTCATGTAGTTAGTGGCATCTCCAAGCACTTCACGCACTACAAGCGCTTTGGGGTCGTCCCCCCACATCCATCTTTTTGATCTGGTCAAAAACGTTATCGTTTACATATTCAATCAACGCATCGACAGGAATTTTCGGTGTTTTCTCATCAATAAAGCCCGCCCACTCACGCCAGCGGCTGCCGGGTGGTAAAGGGGATTTATATTTAGAATCCTTCTCCCACTCGCTTTCACGTTGATCAAAAATTTTGAGAAACAGCATCCAAGTAAGCTGGCCGATACGCTGGGCATCACCATCGACGCCATCATCTTTACGCATGATGTCCTGAATAGATTTGATTGTACTACTGAGATTCATTCAACTCTCTCGTGATTCATAATTATTTCACACCTAATTCTGTACTGATGGTCCGCTAACCTGTCGCTGAACCTTATCCAAAGTTCTGCCATTTTCATATTTCCAATCAATCCAACCATTTGCGGGACGGCCAAGCACCATAATGGCGGCACTACTAGGTGATGAGAATGCGAAGTCTTCGGTGAACCGTAAAACATCGCCCTCTTCTACTAAAACGCCCTGTTCAAGCAATGTGTTTCGATTTGAGACTACCCAGCCTCTTGCTGACTTCACCAATTCACGGTTACACGTTGAGCCTTTGAGAACTACTAGGCCATCTTCGCTATATTCACCTGTAGCACTGGCCTTTTTGCCTTTGCAGTAAAGCAGATCTTTGCTTTCACTTTTTTTGATCGCATCAAAAATGGGGTAACCTAATGTTGAAACAAGCAATTGCATGGTTTCAAAGAAGTCCAAAATATCAGCTTCATCGGTTTCTCGGACATGTGGTTTTGTTGATGATTGAGCGTTTTCTAGTAAGTAGCGATTGGCTTTTTTTGCTGCTGCGATGCTGATGGATTCAAGGAACTTCACATGTGTTTTGGTTAAAAGACCATTTTGCGATACGGCAACAACAGCGTGTGTCCATTCTCTCTTCTGATGGTCTGGATTTTTGATGCGCTTGGCAAAGTTTTCAACTTCGCCAATATAAGCACTGGGTTTACCTTCATTCTCATTGCTACCAAACAGCATGTATAACCCAGGAAAGCTTAACGCTTCACGCTCTAAGGCCAGATCAAGGCTAACCCTTGGAATAAGCACAACCTGTACCGCACGGCTGGTAATACCTGCAATTTTGATACTGCGCGGATTACCATCAGGTAAAAATATCTGAATTGTTTTTGCGTTCTTCAAATTGGAACCCTCTTCTCCCAAAGAATGACAAGCCGAGCATAACCGATGAACCCGGATGTTGAAACGCCTGTTGATACATCCCACTTCATTCCGGTGCCTTTCTACTGATTGCTTTCAATCCCTTCTCTGCAACTTCTTTGGGGAACATCTTCAGCTCATCAAGCTCAAACCTGAATTGCGGCAGACGATCAATGATCAAATCTGCAACTGCAATGGCTTGCTCCCGATCCCGCTTTGCCTTATCAGCTTTTCGATTCGGTTGCTCACTGACCCATAACTTATGAATCGCAAACGCCCGTGGGTCCGGCACCACCATTCTAAAAGGATAACCTTTTTTGTTGATGGCGACGGCTTCAACTTTGGCTGCATTCACAAGCCAGCGAAGACTACCGATGCCCGATGCCTTCAAATCATATTCATTGCCCATCTGTTCCTGCATAGCAACAAGCGGATTTCTTGGTTCAGGAATAATCAAATCAGCCATGTAGCCATCTTTGTTAATTGCTCTGAACAGCTGTTTGCTGCGCTCAAAACTACGATCGGCCTTCTTTAGTACAGACAGAAATCCTTCAAGTTCATTTTCTGCTGCCAGATCGACCTTTTTTCGATTATCCCACAGGAAATCAGCATCGGCCGTAGCCATCAGCTCACGGCGCACCATCGCACCGGCAAGCGCTTCATAGGCATAGACCGCATGAGTACCGACAATGACCACATGATTACCAAGAAGTTCACGCCTATCGAGTTCGCGGCATATCCTTGCAACAATCAATGGTACACGATTCAGGCCAACCGCCCGGTTCAGCGCTGCCTTCTCATCCAGCGCCTCTTGAATTGAAGCGAGCCGTTCACTGGCTTCAGCCTTACCCTTCTGAAATGCACTATACCTGGCTCCAGTTTCATCACTACGAGGCCCAAGGCTTTTGCCCTGGCCATACGCATCAAACATACGATATAGATACTCTTTTCCCTTGATGGTTTTCCAGTGCATCGATCCAGAATAGTGTTTCGCGCGATCAACCGCATTCTGCATTGCAATATGCAGTTGATAGGAGTCGGTAAACTCCATGCTTTGCCGTTCGCTTAGTTCAAAATAATTCATAAAAAGAATTATCTATAATAAAATTTAATTGTAAATATTTATAGATAACTTTTTATTGGCGAGTTGTGCACAATTAACACACAGAGTGCATAGCCCATGAGCAACCACATTCAAACAGCGGTTGACACATCCCACTTCATTCCCACTATTAGCACTCCTTTTTCGAGAGTGCTAAAAACCTCTTTAAAAGGAAGTGACTGGAAGGGGTTGAATCGGCAGTGGCCGGTTCCTATATAACAGTTTCAACATTTGTATTTTATGTATTCGAAGGAGAAACAACGATGGCAACAAAGGTACGTCCTTTACATGATCGTGTAATCGTCCGCCGTCTGGACGAAGAAGAGAAATCCAGTGGTGGTATCATCATTCCGGATTCGGCAAAAGAGAAGCCTGTACAAGGCAAAATCATCGCAGTTGGCAAAGGCAAAAGCCTTGAAAACGGCGAGGTACGCCCGCTGGACGTAAAAGATGGAGACACTGTGATCTTCTCTACTTACGCAGGCACTGAGATCAAACTGGATGGCGACACATTTTTGATGATGCGTGAAGACGACATCCTCGGCGTGATTGACTGATACGTAAAAGTTCCTCCTGAACTTTTGCGTCCACGCTCGAAAATCGAGAACGAATTAACCGCGATATGCGGAATAGAATAAAAGATATTTCATAGGAGAAATTAGAATGGCTAAAGACATTCAATTTGGTGAAGAAGCACGTGCCAAGATGATGGTCGGTGTAAACAAACTTGCCGATGCAGTAAAAGTAACATTGGGCCCCAAAGGCCGTAACGTTGTACTCGACAAATCCTGGGGCGCTCCCACCATCACAAAAGATGGTGTTTCTGTTGCCAAAGAGATCGAACTGGAAGACAAGTTTGAAAACATGGGCGCACAGATGGTGAAAGAAGTGGCTTCCAAGACTGCGGATATCGCAGGTGACGGCACCACAACTGCAACGGTACTGGCTCAGGTTATTGCAAAAGAAGGCATCAAAGCAGTCGCTGCTGGCATGAACCCGATGGATTTGAAACGCGGCATCGATAAAGCTGTAAAAGTGGTTGTGGAAGAGTTGGCAGGCCTGTCCAACGACGTTCAGAATCAGGAAGAGATTGCTCAGGTAGGCACCATCTCTGCCAACGGCGATTCTGAAATCGGTCAGATCATTGCGGATGCGATGGATAAGGTTGGTAAAGAAGGCGTGATCACTGTGGAAGAGGCCAAAGGCCTTGAAACTGAACTGGATGTGGTTGAAGGCATGCAGTTTGACCGCGGTTACCTGTCACCTTATTTCATCACCAATGCAGACCGTATGGAATGCGAACTTGATGCACCTTACATCCTGCTGTTTGAGAAGAAGATCTCGAACATGCGTGATCTATTGCCTGTACTCGAAGCAGTGGCACGCTCAGGCAAACCTCTGTTGATCATCGCTGAAGATATTGAAGGCGAAGCGCTGGCGACTCTGGTTGTGAACAAAATGCGCGGTGTTGTCAATGTATCAGCTGTCAAAGCACCTGGCTTCGGCGATCGTCGCAAGGCAATGATGGAAGACATGGCAATGCTAACCAGCGGCAAGGTAATCTCTGAAGATCTTGGCCTGAAATTGGAAAATGTAACCCTCGAAGATTTGGGTACTGCGGCTGCAATCAAAATCTCCAAAGACACCACCACCATCGTGGATGGCGCGGGTGCCAAGGCAGATATCGAAGCGCGTGTGAACCTGATTCGCAAGCAGATCGAAGATACCACTTCTGATTACGACAAAGAGAAATTGCAGGAGCGTGTAGCCAAACTGGCTGGCGGTGTTGCAGTAATCAAAGTCGGCGCTGCAACTGAAGTTGCCATGAAAGAGAAGAAAGATCGTGTGGATGATGCACTGCACGCAACCCGTGCTGCGGTTGAAGAGGGTATCGTTGCAGGTGGCGGCGTTGCACTACTTCGTGCACGCGCAGCACTTGATGGCGTAACCGGCATCAACCATGACGAAAACACCGGCGTGAACATCGTCAAGCGTGCGGTTGAAGAGCCTCTACGCCAGATCGTATCCAACGGCGGTGGCGAAGCTTCTGTGGTTGTAAATGAAGTCGCCAACAACAAAGGCCACTATGGCTACAACGCTCAGACAGAAGAGTATGGCGACCTGGTGAAAATGGGTGTGATTGACCCGACCAAGGTAACCCGCTCAGCGCTTCAGCATGCTGCATCGATTGCAGGCTTGTTGATCACCACTGAGGCCATGATTGCTGATATCCCTGCACCTGCAGCAGCAGCTCCGGCTGCTGGTGGTGACATGGGCGGCATGGGTGGCATGGGCGGCATGATGTGATTTAGTGTGGACCGCTATGCATACATCCGTGTATGCATAGCTCCACGGAAAGCCAAAATTGCGATTTTGACTTTCCTCACAAATCATAGATTTGCCAGCCTTCCATGGCTGGAACTACAGAATAAAAGGCGGCTCTTCGGAGTCGCCTTTTTTTTGTTTTATTGATCCGGCCTACGGCATCCCTACCTCGTCCTTTAACACAGTTCGAATTTTGCGAAACCCAAACTGCTCACTAAAGCCGCACATCCATGTGCAGATAGGCTGTCTTTGATCCCCGCTTCAAGGTGCACCCGCATACAAATTATTCTTTCGGCACCAGTAAGGCATACGTATTTTATGCATTACCCGAAAGAATGATGAAGGATGCAGATCAGTGCGACTTGGCGGGCGGCTTTCTTTGCTTCTTTCTTGGCCGCACAAGAAAGAAGAAGGGGTTCCTCAAAAGGCTTTTCTATTCTTCTTGGTATGCCCAAAGAAGAACCAAGAAAAGGCACCCTCGAACAGGCCACCCCCGTTGGGGATTCCCTCAGTCGCATACATCTGAAGGGCGCGTGATACTGTACTGATCCTTCATCTGCCTACGCCTTCGGCAGCCCTGCAAGAGGGGGAGAAGAAGGGATAGGTGAAAACCAGACCCGAATCATTGCCCCCAACACCGGAATTATCATTGGCCTCACCAATTTACCACTGGTGCACGAAGGAGATGCACTGGTTCATCTGGCTCGTTTTCGTGATGCCAACACGGCTTCCGAAACGGTGGCTATGTTCCAGTCCGAACTTGATCCTATGGAGACAAATAGTATGACAGGGGTCACGCCCATCATTTGATAAACTGGCCATCAGAACCTGAATATCTCTTTTAACATGCCAGAGAGTGAAACATAGACATACCACAATACAAGTGAGCCAATCACCATACTCATTGGACGAATTAAATCTTTACCAATCCTTTTGTAACTGTGCCCCTTCATCAAACCTTGAATCACCACCCACAAAAGCAGCAGGCCTACAATGGCATAAACCACATAAAAAATGATGAACAACGGTTGATCCATATGACTACTCTAGACGTTTTAATTCGACCATGCAGAGCTGCTCTGAATTTGTCTTCTCACATAAAAAACGGCGTCTTTCATCAACGAACTATCATCGCCAACATAAACCATACAAATTCTGTCTATATTGCCTCGTGCGTTCAAACCGCATTGCCATTAAACTTCGCCTCATGAGCAGAAAAGTAATTCCTATTCAGGTCGCCCCATCCACCACAGGCGAGGCCCAACCCATGGCAGGCAAACCCGCATGGCTGAAAGTGCGCGCGCCGATGTCAAAAGAATATAACAACATCGTCAAAATGATGCGTGAACTGAATCTGAACACCGTATGTGAAGAAGCCTCCTGCCCGAATATTGGGGGCTGCTGGAAGCAAGGCTCTGCCACATTCATGATTCTTGGGCGCGTTTGTACACGCACTTGCGCTTTTTGTGATGTTGAAACCGGAAAACCTGATGCCGTTGATCCCGAGGAAGCACGCAATTTGGCCAAGGCTGTAGCTCAAATTGGCCTGAAACATGTGGTCATTACTTCAGTGGATCGTGATGATCTCAAAGATGGCGGAGCAGGCCACTACGCCGAGGTGATCAGCGAACTGAAAAAGCGCCAGCCTGATGTCACCATTGAAATTCTAACCCCCGACTTCCAACGTAAACCGGATAGCTGCCTGAATACCATTCTCGAAGCCAAACCGGATATTTTCAATCATAATCTGGAGACCGTGCCGCGCCTCTACCGCTCAGTACGCCCCGGCGCCCGCTATTTTACATCGTTGCGTCTACTGCAACGCGCCAAGGAACTCGATCCGAACGTGGTCACCAAATCCGGCATTATGTTAGGCCTTGGTGAAGAGCGTGATGAAGTATTGCAGGTGCTCGATGATATGCGTGAAGCGGATATCGATATCCTGACCATCGGCCAGTATTTGCGTCCCAGCGAAAAACACCATCCGGTGATGAAATACTGGACGCCCGAAGAATTTGAAGATCTTAAATACATCGCCGAGAAAAAGGGCTTCGGCATGGTGGCTTCCGGTCCACTGGTACGCTCATCTTTTCATGCTGATGAAGTATTTAAAGCCTTAAAACTGCGTAAAGAGGGTTAATAAACACCGCTCAAAGCTTTCTCCTATGCTGCAAACGAACCGTCACTGTGCTTTCAACTATTTTTCCACTCTAAGGAAGTCATTGACAGGAGTACCACCCCTTGTTGGTGCGATCACTTGTTTAACCTCAAAAACCGATTCACGTGAATAAATATAATACTGCGTTTTTTAGTCACATAAAACGATTTAAACTGCGTCACCAAAAAATCATATCGTTTATTGCATGAGATGAGAAATATGCTCAACATGCGCGCGATTATCGCATAGGGATCATCGTGGTCATATAATAACCCACTCATGATCGACATCACGATCCGGACAGATTTAAAACAAGAGGCTTCACAATGAACACCGACAAACAGCAATGGGAAAAGCAGGTGGTAAGCTGGGAATATTCAGCCGCAGCAACGCCTGATTTAAATGAAGTTCCCGTTCAACCTTTTGCGGCATCATTGCATGAGCAAGGCACAACCCGCGTGATATCGCTTGATTTATCTTCAATATTAGCAACACCCTTCCTAGCAACCACACCCAACTTGCTTGCCAATTATGTGCGTATTTGTCCTAACGAGCAGATTACCACAGCAGTATCTGCAACCTCAGAGGTCTTTTTTATCATGCGTGGTGCAGGACGAACCGAAACCGAAACAGGAACCATTACATGGCAACAGGGTGATGCATTCACCCTGCCCCATAATCAAGGTGCTACACACTTTGTAGATGAAGATAGTGCTCTGTATTGGGTGCATGATGCGCCTTTATTAACCTATCTCGGCGTTACACCAAACACACCACGTTTCCAGCCTGCTTTTTACAGCAAAACTTATATGCATGATGAAATTGCTCATATTCGTGAAATTGCGATTCATGAAAATCGCAATCGTGTAGGCATAATTCTGGGCAATAGGGACAGCGCCAAAACAAAAACCATCACCCACACCCTCTGGGCCTTGTTTAATCTATTACCTAAAGGCGCCGTACAAAAACCACACAGGCATAACTCTGTCGCGCTTGATCTGGCAGTATTTTCAGGGCCAGATACATATACCCTGCTGGGAAAATCCATAGATGAACAAGGCAATATTATCAATCCGGTGAAGGCGACATGGGAGAGCAACAGCGTGTTTGTCACACCGCCAGGCTGGTGGCATTCACATCATAATGAATCAGATCAGGATGCGTATGTTTTCCCCGTACAAGATGCCGGATTACACACGTATATGCGCACGCTGGACATTCAATTTACTCGCTAAGGAGCGCTGAAAAAGTCAAAACGCTCGTACTAGTCATGCAAGGGTTGTTAGAATGATATCCTGGTGTTTTTGGCTGCTGTGACTGCTTTTTTCCGTGCCTGTTCAACATTATTGCCGCGTGCAAGTGTCACCGCCATACGGCGTTTACCGTGTACTTCCGGTTTACCAAACAAACGTAACTGGGTGTCAGGCTCACTCAAGGCGCGTTCCAGACCACCAAAACTGATCTGGGTTGAATCACCCTCGACCACAATCGGGCACGATGCTGCTGCACCATGTTGCACGATATTGGCAATCGGGAGTCCCAGAATCGCACGCACATGCAAAGCAAATTCAGATAGATCCTGCGAAATCAGTGTCACCAACCCTGTGTCATGCGGGCGCGGGGAGACTTCACTGAAGATTGCCTCATCACCCTTGATGAAAAGTTCCACACCAAACAATCCTTGTCCACCCAATGCATCCGTCACTTTGGTGGCAATATATTGTGCTGATTGCAATGCCGTATCAGACATTGCTTGCGGCTGCCATGATTCACGATAATCACCATCAACCTGAAGATGGCCAATGGGTGCACAAAACGATGTACCATCACGGTGCCGAATGGTGAGCAACGTAATTTCATAATCAAAATCGATGAACCCTTCAACAATCACCTTGCCCTTACCCGCACGGCCACCTTCCTGCGCATAATCCCAGGCTGACCGGATATCAGCAGCTTCACGGATCACCGATTGCCCTTTACCTGATGAACTCATGATGGGCTTCACCACACAGGGCATGCCAATGCTTTCAATCGCTGTTTCAAAATCATCAAATGTGCCTGCAAATTGATAAGGCGATGTCGCCAAGCCCAGTGTTTCGGCTGCCAATCGGCGAATCCCTTCACGATTCATGGTTAGCTGTGTGGCACGCGCGGTCGGGATGACGTTGAAACCTTCACATTCCAGTTCAGCAAGGGTATCTGTAGCAATCGCTTCGACTTCCGGCACAATCAGGTGTGGTTTTTCAGTTTCGATCAGACTGCGTAAAGCTTCTCCATCCAGCATATTGATGATATGTGAACGATGTGCCACCTGCATGGCCGGAGCATTGGCATAACTATCCACAGCAATCACTTCAACACCAAGCCGTTGTAATTCAATCGCCACCTCTTTCCCCAACTCACCGGAGCCGAGCAACATCACGCGTGTTGCCGATGGGGATAGTGGTGTACCAATTTGAATCTGTGCCATGCTGTTGACCTCCAGGGCTTGATCAGAATCGGTGACTGTATCGTTTTTCCTACAGGAATCTACATGCTAACTATCAGGGTTATTAAGATAATTCAAAACATGATCACTGACTAAAATGAACGTCGCGTGAGTAAACAGCGTACACATGTTAAAACATCTTTTATTGGCCGGGAATATGGCCTGCTGGCAGGATTACTGCATCCCATTCACTAAAAACAATACGCAGGAAAAATATAATGATTCAATGGTTCAGCCGTTCAAATGATGACCCAACCCGCAAAGAGCTGACCCGTCGCGGTTTTGAACTTGGCTGGATTTCAGAGCAAACCCGCCCCGACATGCCTGATGCCAAAACAATCAAGGCAAAATGGTCAGGTGACGAAGCCATCATGTTGCCGGGCATTCTCACGACTGCAATTGCTCAGTATGCCGCTGAGATTACCCATGCCCATCAATTGATGGAGAAAACATTGAATGGTGATGAAATCGCAGCCCAACTTGAGGCCGAGCCTTATGCATCCCGTCTTGCGCCAAAGTTTCCGCTTATCTCTTCTGTGTTTGAGGAGCATGACGAGCAATGCATTGAGAAGCTTTTTTTTGATGCTGAAAAAAACCATGAAGTCATTGCTGAAGACTTATGGTGTAAAGCTTCATGGCTCTCTTTTCATGATGATGATGCATCCATGCGCTTTCGTTTCTCTTTTGGTATGGAGGGTTATGAAGATGTGGCGGCTGATCCAGCACGGCAAAACCTGGCATCCGAGCTTACCGATGCCATTTTCCCCGAATCAGCAGCCATAACTGAACATCCATCGCTGAATCAACTTTTGGAGAATATGATTGGCTCAAAACCTGCCTACACCGAGCGTATCATCTATTTTAACGCCCCCAATGGCGGCGCACAGATGCACCATGACGTGGAACGTGGGCATCTCGGTGTGGTATTTGCTCAAATGCATGGCTCAACAGGCTGGTTAGCATTGGCGAAACCGAAACTTATGGATGAAATTCAGGCTTTTCTTGCACTGCAAGAATCAGAAGCCGCATTAATCAAAGTGCTTCCCGATATTGATGCGCAGCATGCCCTGCGTGAACTGGCAAAAGATCGCAACAAACTTTCAAAGCACATTGATGCTTTTGATCACGAGCTTTCCGAAGCCTTGATGGATCGTTGCCCGGAATTTATCCAGCATCTGTTTGCGCAGGGTTATGGCCATATTTTGAAACCCGGTGATGTATTGCTCATGCCTCAGCGAGACATTAAAAACTGTGTATGGCATACCGTGTTCTGTCTTGATGATGAACCTGGAGAAGCTCTCTCTTTTGCCCTAAGAACACGCTAAAAGTCGATAAAACGACTTAGCCGGGATAGCTATCTTGCTCTGGATGGACGCCTGCGATTATTGCCACCCGAACGTTGTGGCTTCCCTTTGCCGCCATTCGGGCGTGCCTGTTCACGATCTTCTTTGCCAAGCCCTTCCGCCGTTGCTTCAGGTGAAGTTGCATCACCAATCTCAAGCCATTCACACTCAACACTTTTTAACGGTATCGGTCGTCCGATATAACTCTCAATATCAGGCAGCCCAAAACAAAAACGTTCGCAGGCAAAAGAAACGGCCATTCCCTTGGCGCCAGCACGTGCGGTACGGCCAATGCGGTGCACATAGTTTTCAGCATCGTCTGGAAGATCATAATTAAACACATGGGTCACACCATCAATATGTAAACCACGGCTGGCTACATCGGTCGCTACCAGCAAATGCAATTTTCCTGCACTGAAATCTTCCAAAATCCGCATTCTCTTTTTTTGCCGAACATCACCGGATAAAATGCCTACCGCAAAACCGTAACGTGCCAAACTTCGAGCGACTTTTTCACCATTTCGTTTTTCATTGATAAAGATCATGCCTCGTTCAACATCCTGCGCACGCAACAGGTGCACCAATAACGGGAATTTCTCTTCCATCGCAGTATGATAAAGCGATTCTTCGATCCCATCCGCTGTTAACCCGCCTTCTTCGGCACGAAGTTTCTCAGGATCGTTCATATGTTCATAAGCAAGCTCCAACACCCGGTGCGAAAGTGTCGCAGAGAACATCAATGACTGCCGTTCGTTATATTTTGGCAATCGACGCAACATAAAACGGAGATCTTTGATAAAACCCAGATCAAACATACGATCTGCCTCATCAATGACCAGCATTTCACACAGGCTAAGGGAGTAACACTGCTTTTTCAGATAATCAATCAGACGCCCCGGAGTTCCGATCAGAATATCGACACCTTCATCAAAGCCTATGCGTTGTTTTTCATAATCAACACCACCAAAAACCGTATGTAATTTCAGATCCGTGTGTTTACTTAGATTTTTTGCATCATTGGAAATTTGCACAACCAATTCACGTGTCGGCGCGATAATAAGTGCCCTCGGGTGGTGCTTGTTTCGCCCTTTTTTTGGTGTTTCGGTGAGGAGACGATTCAGTGTTGTAATCAGGAATGTTGCCGTTTTTCCTGTGCCGGTTCGCCCCTGGCCCGCAACATCGCGACCGGCGAGTGTAAGTGGCAAAGCTGTTTGCTGGACAGCCGTTAGTTCCGTATAACCCAAATCATCAATGGCTTTTTGAAGTGGCTCGGCAAGATTTAATGCTTTAAATTTCATAGACTTAATTCACCACTTCTTATTAGATTCCCGCCACCCTATGTTAGATAGGTTTGCCTCGCAAAAGGTATCGCAGTATTGTGCGCAACCTCGGGCTCATGGCGCAATTGGTTAGCGCTACCGGCTCATAACCGGTTGGTTCCAGGTTCGAGTCCTGGTGAGCCCACCATTTTTTGGCGATACATTCGCAATACGGAAAGTATACTATGGCAAATGACATCAATCCCGATCATCTCCGTGAGCTTGTGCTTGCGCACATTCCAGATGCGAAAGTGGAAGTGAAACTCTTTTCCGGTGATGATCATTTTGAGATGGAAGTTGTTTCCCCAAGCTTTGCGGGTAAACCCCGGATCGCTCAACATCAAATGGTTTACGCGGCCATGGGTGAAAATATGCGTGAAGCGATTCATGCACTTGCCCTGAAAACACGCGCAGAATAAGGGTATGAATTTTATAATTTATCCGCAACGCATGAGTAGATTTTTAACAAAAGCATACAAGGGGTTAACATGACCGACACAGTTCAGCAGCAGATTGAAAAACTCGTCAATGATCAGGATATTGTTCTGTTCATGAAAGGCACACCGCAATTCCCGCAATGTGGTTTTTCACAGCGTGTTGCCGCGATTCTTGATAGCCATCATGTTTCCTATGCATCCGTAAACATTCTTCTTGATCCGGCTGTTCGTGAAGGCATCAAAGTTTATTCGGACTGGCCAACGATTCCGCAGCTTTATATAAAATCTGAATTTGTAGGTGGCTGCGATATTATAGTTGAAATGGATGAGTCCAATGAACTGGCTGAATTACTTGCCCCTTTTAAAAACAGCGATAGCTGACTTGTGAACGAATTAAATCTGGTATATAAATACAATACGGATGTTTAAATCTGTCTCTGATATCAGCATCATGAAGCTGTACAATTTTTTACCCGGTAGTGTGATGCACTAAATGGCCGGAGCAAACGTACAAACCAGACTTTCTCAAAAGCTCGGCCAGCGTCTTGCGCTTACACCGCAGCTGACACAGAGCCTGAAAGTTCTCGCAATGAACTCCCTCGAACTGGAAACGTACCTGGAAGAGTGTCTGGAATCCAACCCTCTGCTTGAACAAGAGCAGGAGGTTGAGATACCAAGCCTTGAGCAGGCTGATAAAAATTCAGATGACAATAGCCATGAACAGGATTGGGCTGAACAGGGTGATGATCGTTGGGAAACGATGTACAACGCCGCAAACCGGGATTCTCTGCCTGATCAAGATCAGCAATGGCAATCGGAACAAAGCCTGAGCGAATCTCTGCATGAGCAAATTGATCAACAGCCTATGAGTAAAGTGGATCATGCCATTGCCCATGTCATTATCGACTCGCTTGAAGAAGATGGGTATTTCCGTGCCGATCCAAATGAAATCGCAACCATGATGGACACAACACCTGAACATGTCGTCATTGTTCTGGAGTCCATTGTGCAGGAGCTCGAACCTGCAGGTATTGGTGCCCATGACCTTACGGAATGCCTGTTGCTCCAGCTCAACGACAATGATGACGATTCCCGGCTGGTACGTCGCATGCTGCTCCACTTTTCAGATTCACTATTCGAACCTGACGATGTGCTGGTGAAAATGCTGGGATGTACATTTGAAGCCCTGGCACTGGCCCGTGCACGTATGCGCAGGCTGGATCCTTTCCCAGGACATGGTTTGTATGGCGAAACCAATATTTATGTGCGGCCAGAGATTATTTTTCGCCGGTCCAACAGTGAAATTGAAGTCGAAATTCCCAGCTCTACCCGGCGCACCATTCGTATTAGCAATCAATGGGACGGCCATGAATGGAAAGGGTCAGACAGCGAATTCATGGAAAATGCCATGCAGGAAGCCAAATGGCTTCTTTATGCGCTGGATCAGCGCAGTGAAACGCTGATGAAGGTAGGCATGTGTCTGGCTAAAAGACAGCGCGCTTTTCTTGATCACGGTATTTTGGGCCTCAAACCACTGACACTTCAGGATATCGCGGAAGAAGTGAGTCTGCACGAATCAACCATTTCCCGTGTCACCAATGGCAAATATGCTGAAACACCGTTGGGACTCATTGAAATGCGCAGATTCTTTTCAGCCGGATTGCCAACCCGGGGTGGCGGCACGATTTCTGTTTACCGTGTGCAGCAGCGTGTGAAGGCATTGATTGAATCGGAACCACTGGGTAAACCGATTTCTGATCAGGCGATTGCAGATCGTTTGCAGGCAGAAGGCATTGAGATTGCACGTAGGACTGTGGCTAAATATCGGGAACAGGTTGGCATGCCGCCAAGCAGTCAACGCAGGCGGGATGGAAAAGCCAAGCTCATTCAGAAAAACCAGACGGTTTAAAGGTGGGTTAGCAAACAAGCATGTAAGGGCTTGATTTGAAAGTTTTGAATATGGCATGATGAATAAGTTAAAGAATCGACGTGTCATGCTGTTATCGTAGTTCCGGGATCATGCCCGGTTAATATCGCAAAAAAGCGATATTCGTATGTTGTAAAAAGAGCGGAGGTATATATGCAAGTATCCATTACAGGGCGTCATGTGGAGCTCACCGACCCACTAAAAAACTATGTTCATGATAAACTTCAACACCTGAAACACTCTTTTGATCATGTGCTTGATGTGCATGTGGTATTATCGATCGAGAAGTTCCGCCAGCGTTGCGAAGTTAATATGCAGGCCAATGGCATCAATATTCACGGCAGCCATGAAACAGAAGATATGTATGCTTCCATTGATGGCGTTGTGGACAAGCTCAACCGCCAGCTCAAACGCTACCGCTCCAAACTTCAAAAACATCAGGGCCAGAATAGCCAGCGTAAAGGCCGTGAGATTAAAGTATCTCACCGGGTGCTTGATCTTGCGCAGGAAAAAGATGAATTATCTGAAGATCATGCGCCAAACATTGTTAACCATGAACACATTAACGCCCTGTCTATGAGCGTGGATGAAGCTGTCATGCAACTGGAGCTGAATGAAAGTCAGAATGTTTTATTCTTCACCAATGAAGAAACCGATACACTCAACGCCCTGTATCGCCGTGCTGATGGAACATTAAGCTGGATTGAAGAGCCGGACGCTCAGCAATAAGCATCGGAGAAAAAGATGGAACCTTCTACCCTGATCCCACCTGAGCGCGTATTGCCGGACTCAAGTGCAAGCAGCAAACGTGCGCTGCTCACCGAATTGGCAAATTCTTTATCAACCATGGATCCGGATCAGGTGCTCGAAGTGGTCATGAAACGGGAGCATTTGGGCAGTACTGGCATCGGCCATGGTGTAGCGATACCCCATGGTCGAATACCGGATCTTAATCATCCAGTGATTGGGTTGGTCAGGCATCCGGCAGGCATCGAATTTGAGTCCATTGACAGCAAACCTGTGCATATTGTGATTATTTTGCTGGTGCCAGACAATGAAGATCGAACGCATCTGGAACTTTTAGCCAAGCTGGCACGGGCACTGCAACAAGAGGCTTTCCGAAATGCAATCATGCATGCCGCAACGCCCGAAGCTATATCCGAACTCTTTATGGAAACAAATTTACAGTAATATGAGCCCTCAACCCCGCATCACCCTTGGTGAACTGCTCAAAGAGCGGGGTGAAGTGATGAGAATGCGGCTCATTACCGGTCAAAAAGGCCTACATCGCTATATTGATCATCCGCGAATGCAAAAACCTTCTTTGGCTTTTGCCGGTTTTTTGGAAAAATTAAGTGATTATCGATTGCAGGTCATTGGCCAGACAGAACTACATTATCTCGCAACTAAACCTGAAGAAGAACAAAGACGTGTCGTCAATGATGTTTTTGATCTGCGTCTTGCAGGCGTGGTGATCACCGGTAATGAAACTCCGCCTGATATTATCGCTGAGGCTGCAGCACGCACAGATACGCCCTTGATCGTAACAGATCTGAAATCATCCATATTTATGACCGATATGATGCTCTTCCTGTCAAAACGGTTGGCCCCAAGTGTTTTTCAACACGGTGTATATATGGATATTTTTGGTATGGGTGTGCTTTTGATCGGTGCCAGTGGCATTGGTAAAAGTGAGATTGGCCTCGAATTAATAGAACGTGGCCATCGGCTCATTTCAGATGATATGGTTGAATTGATTCGGCAAGGCCCGGAAGTTCTGGTTGGTCATAGTCCGGAATCATTAAAATATCACATGGAAATCCGTGGTTTAGGCATTCTTAATATTCGTGATCTATATGGTGCGGCTGCAATTACAGATACCAAACGGCTACGCCTGGTCATTGAAGTGATTCCGTGGGAGAAGATCAAGGAGGAGGATCGGGTTCTTGGCGAAAACAATTCCATCGAGTTAAATGGCGTTACGCTATCAAAAATTCGTATTCCGATTCGTCCCGGTCGCTCCCTTGCTGTTCTGATTGAGGTGGCAACACGCAATCAATTATTGAAGCAACGCGGGTTTGATAGCAATAAAGCTTTTACTGAGGCGTTGGAAGAACGCATCCGAAAGGGTAGCGCCCAATGATCAAGGTAAACATTTTATGCTTTTAATGATCTCAGGACTTTCAGGTGCGGGAAAAAGTACCGCATTGCATGCGTTGGAAGACCTGGGTTTTTTTTGCACAGATAATCTCCCGGCAGCGATGCTTTCCGATTGGGCCGGGCAGGCGCTGAAGCAGCACCAGCACGCGGCAGTTTGTGTAGATATTCGTAGCAGTGAAAGCCCAAAAACACTCTATCACGCCCTTGAAAAAGCCAGAGCGGAAAATGAATGGCAACTGTTGTTCATTGATGCCAATGATGAAGTATTACTACGCCGCTTCTCCACCTTACGCCGCAAACACCCGTTTAGTTCTGATGAAGAACTTTCCAAAACCATTGATGCCGAACGCAAAGCACTTGGCCAACTTCGCGAACAATCAAATCTGGTTTTAAACAGTTCAAATTTAAACCCTTATGAATTGGCAGATCTGGTTGAGTCTTTCTGGAAAAATTTCTGTGAATTAGAAAATTCTCCACATGATATGGTCTGTTCTATTATCTCATTCAGCTATCAGCGTGGCCTTCCTCCTGCTGCTGATATGGTGATGGACATGC
Source organism: Mariprofundaceae bacterium (assembly GCA_021772895.1). Lineage (GTDB taxonomy): Bacteria > Pseudomonadota > Zetaproteobacteria > Mariprofundales > Mariprofundaceae > WSZY01. The sequence continues at coordinate 161,531 of JAJFLC010000012.1, forward strand.
GTTTTTTACCCAACCCTCATTACATCCCTGAACTTGCCCCCTTAACCGGGCAAGATAAACCCATTCAGGACTTTTTTACCTCACTTCCAGATGTGCGTGAAACAGAAAAAAGGCTACAGGAGTGGATCAGTTTTATCTGGCCTCACTTGCAGCGTGAACGCAAACGTTATTTCACACTGGCTATTGGCTGTAGTGGTGGCAGACATCGTTCTGTTTATATGGCTGAGCAGTTAGCCCAATGGATTCGCAATCAGGGCATCGCAGCGCCTGTGCTAAAACACAGAGAGTTAACACGAATTGTCGGCGATTCAATATGAGTACATCTACATGAATACAACATCCGCTTTGCCAAAAGGTAAAAAGACAAAAATGATTTTAGTTTTTTCAAGCCGTTTCCATGCCCATTTAAGACACACAATCTACAGAGGTCGCAGATGATCGGAATCATTCTCATTGCACATGCCAACATTGCCGGTGAAATGCTCACTGCCGCTGAACATGTGCTCGGAAAACAGTCGCTTGTTGCAACACTCAATGTTGAAAACTCAGATCAACCGGGTTTGCTCCATGACCAATTGACACAATTGATCTGCCAATCGAATACAGGCGATGGGGTATTTATTCTTGCAGATATGTTCGGAGGCACGCCGTGCAATGTTGCTTTGAGTTGTGCTGAACAGGCCCATGTTGAAATTCTATCCGGTTTTAACCTTCCGGCTTTAATCAAGGCACTCCTGTTCAGGCAACAAACACATGATTTGAAAGAACTTGCACACGAAATCATGTCCTCTGGAAAACAATATATATGTCTGGCATCCGATTACATGACTGAACATGGAAAACCCGGGTGTTCTTCCGGCAAGGATGACCTTTCCCGTGCCTGAGAAATTTATTCATATTAATAACAAGCTCGGCCTGCATGCGCGTGCTTCAGCAAAGCTTGTTGCAACAGCAAGTCGATTCAGCAGTGAAATTACGTTAATCAAGGATCATGTTGAGGTTAACGGGAAAAGTATCATGGGTATTATGATGCTTGCTGCATGTAAAGGGACCGAGCTCACTTTACGCGCCGAGGGCAAAGATGCCGAAGAAGCTCTGGAGACCATTGAATCGCTTGTGAACAACCGCTTTGGGGAAGATGAGTGATGACTGGGCAACAACTGGAAACGTTTCAGGGTAACGCCATCGCTTCAAGTAATGGCATTGTGATTGGCCGCTTGCAAAAACTCACATCAGGTCGTTATCCCGTTCCTGAACGAAAGCTAAAACATGCCGATATCGCTTTTGAATTACAGCGCCTGGATCAGGCCCTTGAAGAAGCATTCAAAGAGCTTGATGAAGAACAGGCACACCTATCAAACATCAAGAGTCAGGAGCCATTGATGCTCTTAAACGCACATTCTCTGATGCTTCGAGACCCTGAGTTAATTGATAAATCCCGACAGCTTATTGAAGAGCAACAGATCAACGCCGAGTGGGCGCTTCGTCAACAGCTTGATGTCATAGAATCAGTTTTTGATGAAATTGAAGACCCTTATCTCCGGGAAAAAAAGGCAGATGTTGAACAGGCTGGTGTCCGCATTTTGCGTCATCTTATGGGACAAACGCTCGAATTTGAAATTCCTGAAACCAATGAGCCTCAAATTTTAATTGGCACAGAGTTCAGCCCACAAGACATTGTAATGCTCTGGCGTCTTGGCATCGCAGGTGTGATTGCAGAGCAGGGTGGTATGAATGCTCACTCAATTATTGTTGCCCGTGGTATCGGCATGCCCGCTTTAATTGGCTCAGAAGATATTTTAAACAAATCCAATGATGGCGACACCATTATTCTGGATGCCGAACTTGGTAAATGGATCATCAATCCATCCGATGTTGATTACGATCATTATCATCACTTTATCGCAGCCCTTGAGATTATCCATGATGACCTGGCTATCTATGCAGATAAACCCTCTCTGAGTAGCGATCATCATATTTTACCCATCATGGCAAATCTTGAATTTGAAGAAGAATTGATTCAAGCCCATCAGGTAGGCGCAGAAGGTATTGGCCTTTTCCGAACAGAATTTTCTTTTCTTCAAAGCAAATATACACCCAGTGAAGCTGAATTATATCAGCATTATTCCCATATCATTCGTGGCATGAAAAACAGGCCTGTCACGTTTCGTTTACTCGATATTGGCGGTGATAAAGCCTCTCTGTTTCAACGCCTTTCCGGCTATAAATATGGTGGTGAAAACCCTGCCATGGGTCTGCGCGGCGTCCGGCTTCTGTTACAGATTCCAGCGTTATTAAAACTTCAACTCACTGCTCTTATCAAAGCTGCCGATGAAAGCCCAATTAATATTCTGGTACCTATGGTCTCCATGGTTGAAGAAATCCAACAGGTGCGCGATATGGTTCACACCTGCAAACAGGAGCTCGGCGTCGCCACAGACATCACGGTAGGTGTAATGATTGAAATTCCTGCTGCTGCCATGATTGCGCAGGAACTCGCTGAAGTTTCTGATTTTTTCTCCATCGGCACCAATGATCTGATTCAATACACACTGGCTGTAGACCGAGGGGATGAAGACGTTGGAAAAATTTATAAACCAACGCACCCCGCCATTTATCAATTTATCCGCTTATCGGTTGAAGCCGCTAAAAGGAAAGGTATCCCTGTGTCTGTTTGTGGTGAACTTGCTGCTGACCCGGAATGGACACAGGACTTTCTAAATATGGGTATAGATTCCCTTTCCATGGGTCTAAACAGCATTTTAATGATTCGTAAACATCTCAGTTTTTTAGAGTATCGGCCTACACATTAGATTCTATTTTGCTCGATCAGACACATCCGTTTACCCTGTGCCCAAAATAAGTTAACAAGCTGCCAAAAAGAGAGGAATAAGCCATGCGCTATGATTGGAATGTTGATGAAATTTCAGAGTTGTTTGAGCTGCCATTTAATGATTTGATGTTTCGTGCTCAGCAAGCACATCGGGCACACTTTGATGCCAATGAAATTCAACTTTCCACGCTCCTTTCAATCAAAACCGGTGGTTGTCCTGAAGATTGTAAATATTGTCCACAGAGTTCCCGTTATGACACTGGCCTTGAAAAAGAGCTTCTGATGGCCAAGGAAGAGGTTCTCGCCAATGCCCGCGCTGCCAAAGAAAAGGGTGCTACACGTTTCTGTATGGGTGCGGCATGGCGTGAGCCCAAAGGCCGTGCCTTTGAAATCGTCTGCGATATGGTTAGCGAAGTACGCGATATGGGCATGGAAACCTGTGCTACACTTGGCATGCTCAACGAAGAGCAGGCAGCAAAACTAAAAGAAGCCGGACTTGATTATTATAACCACAACCTCGATACCGACCCTGAATACTACAAAGAGATCATCTCCACACGTTCCTATGAAGAACGGCTGGATACGCTGAAACATGTTCGTGCCAAAGGCATGAGTATCTGTTGTGGCGGTATTGTTGGTATGGGCGAAACCCGTCGTCATCGTGCAGGCCTTGTCGCGCAACTTGCCCGTATGAATCCACACCCTGAATCCGTGCCAATCAACATGCTGATCAAAATTGAAGGCACGCCCATGGAAAACCTGGATGATCTTGATACATTCGAATTCATCCGTTCTATTGCTGTTGCGCGTATCACAATGCCAGCTTCACATGTCCGTCTTTCAGCAGGTCGTGAAGCCATGTCTGATGAAATGCAGGCGCTCTGTTTTATGGCTGGAGCGAATTCAATTTTTTATGGTGAAAAACTGCTTACTGCTGAAAATCAGGATGCGGATAGTGATCAGGCACTCTTTGAAAGGCTTGGCCTGCGTGCAGAAGAGAAAGTGGATGTAGCGTCATCACGCCGCATGGTAAATGCCTAAATTTCAATCTTAAGTCTCATCCAACACCTTCCGTGATGTTTGTATTTACTCCAAATTGAACGCCTGATTTTGTCTACTTCGTCTAATATCCCATCAGGCATCCCTAGATAAGGGGGAAATCAACAAATGGTTATCCCATGGAGCCTTTGATTCAATATTCACTGTGCAACAGGCCTACCATTGCTATTCAGCGTTAAATCGCCAATAACGATTATAGTACACGTACAGACTTATAATAGGCACGCTGCCAATAAGGAGACAACTTCGAAAGCATGACGCCTTTAGATTTAGAGGCATGGATAAATTGATTGTTTCCAACGTAGATGCCGGTGTGCAAACCGGTTCGTGATGTTTTGAATAAAACAATGTCACCAGCTGTTAACCTGCGATATGAAACCCGTCTGCCAGTTCTTGCTAACAGTTGAGTTGAGCGTGGCACTTCAATACCAAGCACATCCCGAAAAGCAATATGTACAAAACCTGAGCAGTCCACACCATATTTGCTATTACCACCAAAACGGTAGGGTGCGCCTTCCCATTTCTGGAAGTGACGTAGCAATTGCTGGCGCATGGTTTTTCCCGATGTATGTGCAATGCGATATTCAGAAGGTGTTGTATAGCCTGCGGCTATCGCTTGCTGTGAACCAACAGGGCATAATAAAATAACAGCCATTGCCCACCCGTAGACAGGAATTGTATGGCGAAGATAATATAAGGTGGCTTGCATGGCCCCATTCTACGGCACATAAGGATTCAATGTGTGAGCCGGATCACCGGAACGGGTTGTAAATAATACAAGTAAGGGTGGAATTTATGCGAACATTGGAAGCGATCATATCGAAACCCTGATTATATATTGATGCTCAGCCAGTTATGCCAACCCATCCAATCACGAAAATAACAGTGAGAAGACTAGGCAAACTCGGGAAGCAGACTGGCTTCAAATACCGGGCCATCGACACAAACACGCCGGTATTTCTCTTCTCCTTCTTCAACAGTTTTCACCACACATCCGGCACAGCCACCAATGGCACAGGCCATATGTTCTTCCAGACTTAAATAGGTTGGCAGCCCCAGTTCTCGCCCAACTCTTGCCACAGCATGCAGCATGGGATGTGGGCCACATGAAAGTAACACACAGCGAGAACGTTCTTCTTCATTTAGTGCCAGAAGATAGTCACGGGCAAGATCGGGCACATGGCCTTCATAACAGCCATAAAACCCTGCGTTGGAGGCAAGACGCGAGGTAATGCCGCGTTCTTCCAAAGAGGTAATGCCCAGAATGGTATTTCCTCCTACACCGGGAAGCAGAGCAGTGGATGGTTTTAAGGCAAAAGGAAATTCAACTTCGGAGCCTGCAAATACCACTGTGGATGCTTTGTCTATCAAGTGCATCGCACAGAAAATCATAGGTGGGATGCCCACGCCGCCGCCAATCAAAACGTAACGCTTTGAATGATCCGACAAATCAAATGGACGCCCGATAGGACCAAGTATGGGCATGGTTTCGCCCACTTTTCGTTCACGCAGTAACCGGGTACCTTCACCAATCGCTTTAACCAGCAGATCAACCGTACCTTTTTCAGGATCGGTCAACATAATGGAGATAGGACGGCGCATCGGACGTTCATCTGACACCTGTAAGTGTACAAACTGGCCCGGCTCGGCGGTCGCTGCTGTTTTTGGTGCTTTGACACGCATCACAAACTGATCGCCGGGATGATGAACATTGGCGAGAATTTCGGCGGACTCTTCAAAAATCGTATTTCTTTGAGGAGTCATAAATAATCTAATCGTTCAGGGAGTGTTATCAGTTTCATAAGGGGTGGCCGATTCAAGCATTGTAGGCTGGGCCGCTTGTGAGTGATTGGAATATGTTGGCCAATTTGGTTGATAATCTTCAGCCTGGTTTCCCCAAGTTACCCAGTGTTCTCTGCTTCCTCGACCAAACAGTTCCAAATATGGTCCCGGACTGCACTCTTCAATAATCGAGTATTGTTCATCAGGTTTTCTGGAGTGTTCACGTTTGCGAGAACGAATAATATTCACCTGTCTTCGTCCAGGCTGAAGCGTACGCATGCTGCCTCGGATGCCAAATAAAATTATTTCGGTTACGTTGCGAAAATAAAAACCAACACCGCGTCCGTCTGGTCCGCCATCTTTACGAACTTTTTCCCAGATAACGTTGGTTTTATATGTGAAGCCCCACGCCTCCATAACTGCCAAGCCTTCTGCCAATAATGCATTGGGGACCCATAAATAGAGATGTGCATTGTCTTCAGCAGCCTGGTGTACGGGAATATCTTTAATTTTTTGTAAATTTAAAGTTGGATAACGTGAAAGCCTTTTATGCTCAGGAGCCATCTTTCCTGTACGATTTTGGAATTGCCATGGGGGGTCGGCAAGAATGGTTTTAAATCGATGATTGCCAATAAACTGTTGAAAATCTTTACTGGCATCTATTTCTTGAGTCATTTTAACAATCCTCTATATAAAGTGTATCTTTAATGCCAAATACAAGGATTGGACAACCACCACCGCTGCCCCCCTCGACACGAGGCAACAATTTCCCCATATGTGTTGTAGACGCCCCGTAAGAGGCCCCCCGGCCAAGTGACTTAAAGATATTTTGCAACTCATCACAACGGGTAATAATGATACCAACACTAACTGCTCGAAGATCAAACAGTAAGCGAAAATTGTTTAGGTCACGGTCAAAAAACGGGTCTTTATTATTCCATTCAATTTCAAGCGCAACTCTGTTTTTAAAGCAGTCAATTTTATGCGTCGGGGTATTCATTTCATTTTCATCGACAACGACTTTTGTTGAAAAGTCCTTTTCAACCCAGCCGAGGTCATAAAGAAAGCTATCGATCCAACCCGATACTTTTGACTTTCTTCCTCCACCAACAGTGATCCAACTTTTCATCAACCGAAAATCGGTAAGCATTGCTAATAAATCTTCCCACTCGTCAGGAAAGTCATTTTTTAAAATTGCGCAAGCGTGCTTCCATTCATGAACTTCATAATGTTCCGTGATGTAGTACGGTAATAATTCCTTTCCCATGCAGTGAACCTATCTAACTTTTCAGAAACATCATTAGCAAATCTGACCATTCTGATAAACAATACGTCCCGCCTTGATGGTATGATTGACCTGACCGGTCATTTTTTTGCCATGCCATGGTGTGTTTTTACCTTTGGATACAAGCTTTTCACGATCCAAAGTCCACGTGGCACCGGCATCAAAAATGGTAATGTCTGCCTCTGCACCTACACTCAACGTGCCTGAATCAAGATTTAACAGCTTTGCAGGATTGCAGGTCATCTTGGCAATCATGTCAGACATCGAAAGTACATGATCGCGTACAAGTCCAAGAGAAACTGGCAGCATCGTCTCCAGACCCACAATGCCAAATGCTGCACAAGAGAGGCCACAGCGTTTGTCATCTTCATGATGGGGAGCATGATCCGTTGCAATCACTTCAATCGTACCATCTCGCAAACCTTCGATCACAGCCAGACGATCTTCTTCGGTACGCAGTGGCGGACTCATTTTTGCATCCACGTTAAAACCAAGCACTTCTTCTTCGGTGAGCGCAAAGTGATGGGGTGCAGCTTCTGTCGTGACATGAAGTCCTTCCGCCTTTGCATCGCGCACCATCTTTACCCCTCCTTTGGAGGAGATATGTGCGACATGATATCGGGCATCCGCACGACGTGTTAACATGATATCGCGGGAGATCATGGAGTCTTCACCTTCAACCGGCATGCCAGTAACCCCGAGCTGAGTGGAGATCCAGCCTTCGTTAATACAACCGTCTTTGGTCAACGCCAGCTCTTCGGCATGCTGAATAATCATATAGCCAAAACTGGCAGAATATTCGAGTGCCTTGCGCATCACGCCAGCATGCCAGATAGGCGCACCATCATCAGAAAAAGCCACGCAGCCTGCGCGTGTAAGTTCACGCATCTCGGTAAGCTCTTTGCCATTCAGGTTTTTGGTGACTGCCCCAATGGGATGAACATTGCACAGGCCAACCTGATCGGAGCGTTCGATGATCTGACGGGCAATGCCTGCATGATCAATGTGCGGACCAGTATTGGGCATACAGCACATACTGGTAATGCCTCCCGCAACCGCAGCACGGGAGCCGGATTCAATGTCTTCTTTCCATTCCTGACCCGGTTCACGCAAATGCACATGCATATCAATCAGACCGGGGCAGACGATTTTGCCAGCTGCATCAATGATCTGATCTGCTGTGCCGCTATGCTTTCCTATTGCCGTGACCTTTCCATCCTCGACCCAAAGATCCGTTTTTTTATCTATGCCATTGGCAGGATCAATCACATGACCATTTTCAATTTTAAGTTTAGGCATAAGGCACCCCTTTCGACATCCCGGAGGTCGTCGGGCTGGTTAATACTGCAACAAAGTCACCTTTGTTTTTAGCCATCACCTGTTCATGACAGGTGATATCTGTGTTTAATGTCATGCGGGCTTTACCTTTACGTTTTAACATGTTGATAAATCGCGCACATACATCTGGAGATTCAAATTGACACTTTGCTTCAAAGTCATCATCCACAGGCTTCAGAAAGTCCATTTCACTGTGTTGAATAACAAGCCTGACCGACAGGCCTTGATCTGTTAACCATCTGTGTAACAAAGCCCAGCCAGCCATAATACCAATGGATGAAAGGCTGCCACCAAATGCGGTGTTTCTATGGTTAAGGTTAGCTGCAAGCGGCGCAGAAAGTTTTATCCATGTATCCGTTGCATCCACCACCTGAATACCCAAATGCTGCGTGATGGGAATATGATCATAAAGATAATTCTGAACGTCCTGAATCGTTGCACTCATGATTCATTCTTTCCCATCGTCACCACCATCACCGCCACAAAGTGCTGCAAGTACCGCCATGCGGATGGCCACCCCATGCTCCACCTGAGCCAGAATATGACTTTTCACCGAATCAGCGACATCCGTCGCAATTTCAACACCACGGTTCATCGGACCGGGATGTAATACAAGGCAATCATCACCGGCCTTTTTCAGGCGTTGTGAATTCAATCCATAAGCCTCGTGATATTCACGAATAGATGGGAAGGCACAGGAATCAGTGAGTCGTTCGCTCTGCACTCTTAACATATAAACTGCATCAGAACCGGGAAGTGCTTCATCAAAATCATGATACACTTCACAGCCATAACGCTCGACTTCAGCGGGCAATAGCGTCCTGGGTGCCACGATACGCATCTTATAACCAAGTTTTTTGGCTGCCAAAAGGTGTGAGCGGGCTACACGGGAATGGGCAATATCGCCAACCATGGTGATCGTTTTTCCTTCCGGTGTTCCCCAGGCCTGTTTGAGTGTTAACAGATCAGTCAGGATCTGGGTTGGATGTTCATGGGCACCATCACCCGCGTTAACAATGGCTGTATTCTCCAAATGTTCAGCGAGAAACTCGCAGGTGCCCGAGATAGAATGTCGAATTACCAGCACATGCGGTTGCATCGCAGCCAATGTCTGACCTGTATCCAGCAATGATTCACCTTTTTTGGTGGCGCTGGTAGAGGCTGAAATATTGATAACATCGGCAGACAGACGTTTACCTGCAATTTCAAAACTGGTGCGTGTACGGGTTGAATTTTCAAAAAAAAGATTAATCACAGTCTTGCCACGGAGTGTGGGTGCCTTTTTCAATGAGCGGCGATTAATATCGATAAATGAATCGCCAAGATTCACCAGATATTCGATCTGCTCCCGATCCAGATCGGCGATGCCAAACAGATGTTTCAAAGACTTCATGATTTCACCTGCCTTTGTTCCACAAACCAGCCCTCCGGGTCTGTTATCAGTTTCACCGATTGCTCAGGCTTTGCCTGATGGGCAAGGCCAACAAGATCAGCCGCAATTGGTAACTCACGACCACCCCGATCCAACAGAACAGCCAGCTTTATAGAGGCTGGGCGTCCATAATCGAAGATTTCGCCAAGTGCTGCGCGGATGGTTCGCCCGGTATAAAGAACATCATCTATCAGCCAAATGTTCTTATCTGAGAGATCAAAGGGGAGCTTACTTGGCCGGACTTCCGGATTAGGGGCAATCGTATCCAGATCATCACGGTAGAAACTGATATCCAGATTACCGCGCTGAACTGAAACCTTTTGTTTTTGCAATCGATGTTGAAGTGCATCGGCCACCCTGGCACCACCGCGCTGGATGCCAATCATATAGATTTCGGATGATGAAATACTATTTGCCATGCTATCAAGTGCCTGATTAACGGTCAGGTTATCAAATATAACTTTAGACACGATGAATCACCTCACTAATGCCTGATGTGCGGCAACAAAATCTTCAAGAATGACCGCTGCTGCGGTCTGATCCAGTTTTGCCTTTACTTTTTTTTCGGAAAGTCCTTGCGCAAACAGACGCTCTTTTGCTGTCCATGTTGATAGGCGTTCATCCTGAAACAGAATGGGTAGTTCGGTGACTTCTTGCAACTCACCCGCACCTTTACGACAGTCATTCGCCTGATCGCCTTCGCTGCCATCCATGTTTTTAGCAAGCCCCACCACAATACCATGACAGCCGTACTCTTTAATGAGTTTCAAAGCCTGTTTCGGCCAACCTGAATCATTCCTGTGCAGGCATGTGATGCCCCGGAATGAAAAGCCAAGACTGTCAGAAACGGCAACACCAATGCGTTTCTTTCCTATATCCAGAGCCAATAAAGGCAATGATAAATTTTCAGGGATTTTTTGAGAAATAGTAGAAGTTACCGTGGATTGTGATGCCACGAAATCAGAAGTTGAGCAAGATGCGACTGTCATCAAATCCAAGATTCTGCAACGTTTCGGTGCATGCGTCCACCATTGCACTCATTCCAGCCAAACAAACTACGCTATTTTCAGGGTCTGGATGATCTGCCAGTAACGCATCCTGCACATAGCCAATCGGCCCATTCCAATCATCATCTGTTCTATCAAGAGAGATTTTCACCTCAATATGCTGCTCAGAAAGAGCTTCCAGTTCATCGGTTAACAGACGATGCAAAGGGGTAAGAAAACCTGCATAAATCGTCACTTTTCCGTAAGACTCACGCTCTTCAATAATCGATCTCCAAACACTGCGTAAAGGTGAAATTCCCGTGCCAACACCCATCAAAATCACGTTGCATTTTTTGAATGGTAACAGATCAAAACCTTTGCCCATGGGACCTTCAACTTCAATTTCCGCTCCCGGAGCAAGTTCGGAAAGATAATCGGCCATGCCTGATCCCCGTTTAACAACAAATTCATAATAACGTGCTTCATAAGGGGATGAAGCAACAGCAAAATAAGCAGGGGCCGGATTTTTCACACCCGGAATTCCCATGACAACAAACTGCCCGGCGGTAAACGGCAAAACATTTTTTCGGTCTATGTTTTCAAGGCGTAACTTTACAACCACATCCTCACATGCCGTATCAGTGATACGAATATTTTCTATCAAACGCATACGACATATGGGGGATTGATGCAATATTAGCCTCGTATTTAAATCAACTCACTGCCAAGTTTAGTCAGAAAATTTTGCAACATACTAGGACAAAATTTCGCGTTTGTCCTAACTCACAAGCCAAACACTTTTGTATTGTTTCTCTTTTTGACTTTCTGGACTCATCTTATGGCGGCTTTTAATTCCTAATCTGTCTATGATGCCGGGTTATAGCAGGCCAAACATCGGCTGCAAAACGTGAATGTTCACAAAGTAAAAATGACTGCGCCTTGCAGCCAGGGATAAACAACGATGCAAGAAACAACATGTCTGGAATTAAAAATTAGTGCTGAAGCCATGAATGAGGCATCTTTTTCATGGCTCGCAGAGTCCCAACATGCGCTGGGAACCGCACTCGAGACAGACGTTGATACAGATACTCAAATACATACGGCCTGGTTTGCCATCACCGAAGATGAACAGCTACAGCGCGCGCAGGTTTCTGCTGCGGCTCTACTCAGCGGAGCCACCGGCAGCCAGATACAACTTAAACGTTTGGGTGATGATTGGGCAACGGCATGGCAAGCGCATTGGCATGCGATGCAAATCGGAATGCATCTCTGTGTACGGCCATCATTTTGCCAGCCACTGGAAGGAGATTACATTGATATCGTACTTGATCCCGGCATGGCTTTTGGTACCGGGCAACACGCAACAACATGCCTCTGCCTTGAAGCGATTGAACGAATTTGTGCTGAAAAAACGCCTGATAATGTGTTAGACATGGGAGCAGGCTCGGGGCTACTGGCAATTGCCAGCGGAAAACTGGGCGCAAAAAGCATTGTTGCCATTGATAATGATCCAATTTCAGTTGAGGCAAGCAAAGTTAACGCTAAAATCAATGGCGTGGCGCTGGAATCTATTCTTGATGACACACCGCCTGATCAAAAATTTGATCTTGTTGTTGCCAACATTCTTGCCGGGCCATTGATTGAAATGGCGCCAAAGCTAGCAGCATGTACAGGCACCCGGCTTGTACTCTCCGGCTTATTACGTGAACAGGTCGAACCGGTGAGCCAGGCTTATACAAATGAAGGAATGAAAGTGATCCGCACCGATACACAGGAAGAATGGGCATCTGTGGAATTGCAAAAACGTTGAATTCAAATCATCTAAAAACATAAAATATTTACCATAGCCATTCGCCCTTAAGCTCTTCAACACATCCCTTTTTAAATATGGCACGCCTTTTGCTCTGTTTATTTTAATAATATTTAAAAGAACAACCTGGCCTCTGATCCGCCAGAGGCCTGTTTTTAATGGGTATGGAGCACAAATAGCTATGACTGAGCAAACAATCACAGGTTTATCCTTCCGGGATAGTGTCGATCACATGGCCGAAAAAGCGATGAAAGCGATAAAACTGGATCCAAAAATTGCAGCCGCGATCAAGGCCTGCAACACCGTCATTCAAGTCAGTTTTCCGGTCGATATCCGTGGCCGTGTCGAGATGTTTACCGGATGGCGGGCTGTACACAGCACACACCGGCTGCCTGTTAAAGGCGGCATCCGTTATGCATCGTATGTTGATCAGAACGAGGTCGAGGCACTGGCTGCACTGATGACCTACAAATGCGCGATTGTAGATGTGCCTTTTGGTGGCTCCAAAGGTGGCCTGCACATTGATCCAAGCCAATATTCGCGTGATGAGATGGAGAAAATCACCCGCCGCTTTACACGTGAACTGGCAACACGGGGGTTCCTGAACCCGGCCACCAACGTACCCGCACCGGACATGGGTACAGGGCAACGCGAAATGGCATGGATGATGGATACCTACAAACATATGTTTCCTGAAGATATCAATTATGCAGCCTGTGTAACGGGTAAACCGGTTGCCTTTGGTGGCATTGCAGGGCGCACAGAAGCAACTGGCCGTGGTGTACAGTATGCGCTGCGTGAATTTTTCAGGCACCCGGATGACATTGCATTGGCCAAACTTGAGGGTGGCCTTGAAGGCAAGAAGATCATTGTTCAGGGGCTGGGTAATGTGGGCTATCACGCCGCTAAATTTTTATCCGAGCAGGATGGTGCCAAAATCACGGCAATTATTGAGCATGATGGTGCAATATCATCCGATGCGGGACTCGATGTTGAGGCCGTTTTTCAATATAAGTTGAAAAATGGCGGCATTAAAGGGTTCCCAGATGCAACTTATACTGAAGATGGGGCGAAACTACTGGAAGCAGAGTGTGATATTCTGATCCCTGCCGCGCTTGAAGGAGTGATTCATACAGGCAATGCCAAAGCGATCAAAGCCAATCTGATTGCCGAAGCTGCCAATGGCCCGGTTACCTTTGAGGCTGATCAGGTTTTGCATGAAAAAGGCGTCGTGATTCTGCCCGATGCTTATGTCAACGCAGGTGGTGTGATTGTTTCCTATTTTGAATGGGTACGAAACCTTGCGCACATCCGTTTCGGACGCATGGAGCACCGGCTTGATGAGGCACGCGGCATACAGATAATTCATGCAATTGAAGAAGGCACAGGCAGGCCACTGCCTCAGCATATCAAAGATGAGTTGGTGCGCGGTTCCCCTGAGGTTGATCTCGTCAATTCCGGTCTGGATGACAGTATGCGATTGGCTTACCAACAAATGCGGAAGACCTTGGCCGAAAATGACGATATTGATAGTTACCGAACCGCTGCTTTTGCAATAGCGATTGAAAAAATTTCGCGTACTTACCTTGATATTGGTGTCTATTAAAGAAAGTCCTGAATAAAAATACCTAAGTAAGTTTTCCTCAATGCGTTTAGATGTAGATAAATGTAGTCAAACATCTGAAAAAATTGCCTCTGGTTTAGCAAAGGACTCCATGCACCATGCGATCAAGGTATCCAAACTCGAGGCAGACAAAAATTAATACGGTAAAACCACTCCCTCTACTGTCCACATCATTGCTCGAAAGCTGAAAGCCCCCTAAACTCGGCTGATGAGTGATAAACAGCGAATACGCACCAAAGTTTGCGGCATCACCCGACTCGAAGATGCCTTAACAGCCTCCCGGCAGGGTGTTGATGCGATTGGTTTTGTCTTTTATCCAAAAAGTCCGCGCTATATTACTCCCATCGAAGCCACCCGAATTATTAGAGAATTACCTCCGTTTATTTCAGCCGTTGGCCTGTTTGTGAATCCAGACCAATCTGATATTGATGCGGTACTAAAACAGTGTCCTTTGGATATCATTCAACTGCATGGCGATGAATCTCCTGAATTTTGCATGGCCCAACAACGCAGAGTCATCAAAGCGATTCCAGTGAACAACAACGATGATCTAAAACAGGCTCGATCGTACCCATGCCCTGTGCTGCTTGATGCCAAGGCACCGCAAGGTGTTTACGGAGGCGCAGGTAAATCATTTGACTGGTCATTATTAGAGGGTTTTGAGCATGACTATCCGCTAATTTTGGCTGGTGGCCTCAATGCTCAAAACATCGAAGCCGCACTTTCCGTTCGCCAATGGTTTGCAGTGGATGTATCCTCTGGCGTTGAAAGCTCCCCTGGTATCAAGGATGAAACAAAGCTACGTGATTTTATTGACCGCGCGAACACTTTCTAAATATATATAAGTCATGAGGAATGCTTCACTGCATGAATAACAAACAAAACGAATCCATATACAACTTGGATATTGCCCATGCGCCAGATGAGAACGGTCACTTTGGCCGTTTTGGAGGTCGTTTTGCGGCTGAAACGTTGATGCAGCCACTCAAGGAAATCGAAAATGCATTTTTCAAGGCTTGGGCAGACCCCGGTTTTCACGCCGAGCGATTTGATTTATTAAAACATTATGTCGGACGAGCCACACCGCTTTACCATGCAAAACATCTATCGGCTGAAGTTGGCGGCGCACAAATTTATTTGAAACGCGAAGATCTTAATCATACTGGCGCGCACAAAGTGAATAATACCATTGGTCAGGCATTGCTGGCACGGCGTATGGGTAAAAAGAAAGTTATTGCTGAGACCGGAGCAGGTCAACACGGGGTCGCTACAGCCACTGTGGCAGCAATGTTTAATATGCAGTGCGATATATATATGGGTCGTGAAGACATTCGTCGGCAAGCCCCCAATGTATTTCGTATGAAGCTGCTCGGTGCCAATGTTGTGCCTGTAGATTCAGGAACCGCCACACTCAAAGATGCGGTAAATGAAGCTTTGCGTATCTGGGTCGCAACGTGTGAAGATACTTATTATATCTTTGGTACAGCCGCTGGCCCGCATCCTTTCCCGTTAATGGTACGACAGTTCCATACTGTGATTGGTCAGGAAGCCCGCGCACAATGCCTTGAACAGGCAGGCAAACTACCGGATGTTGCGGTCGCTTGTGTTGGCGGTGGTTCCAACGCAATTGGTTTATTACACCCTTTACAGGATGATGACATTCGATTGGTTGCTGTAGAAGCTGCGGGTCATGGCTTGGAGTCCGGGGAACATGCTGCATCGCTTGCCAAAGGCCAACCTGGCATTATTCATGGCAGCTTGAGTTATCTGTTGGACGATGACGAAGGACAAATTCAGGGCACACACAGTATTTCTGCGGGACTCGATTATCCGGGCGTAGGGCCTGAACTTGCAGCGATGATGGAAACGGGTCGTCTTGAGCTCGACAGCGCAACCGATGATGATGCCTTGGAAGCATTTCAAATCTTAACCAAAGCCGAAGGTATTATCCCTGCACTGGAATCCAGCCATGCGCTTGCAGCAGGCATACGCATCGCTAAAAACATGAAGCCTGACCAAATGATATTGATTAATTTATCCGGTCGTGGTGATAAAGATTTAGAAACTGTCATGAAGATGCTGGATATGTCTGAAACGGGAGACAAGGCATGAGTGATCGTCTGAGTCAGATCTTTAGGCGCTGTAAACAGGAAAAACGCTCTGCACTGGTTGGCTATCTCACCGCTGGTGACCCGGATGTACCCACCGCGGAAAAGTTGATATTAGCTTTGGCAGAGCAGGTGGATATCCTGGAGATTGGCATGCCATTTTCCGATCCCATGGCAGATGGCCCTGTGATTCAGGCTGCCAGTGAGCGTGCGCTTGCAGCTGGCACTTCGATCAACGATGTTTTTACGATTGCTAAAAACATTCGTGAAACATACCCTGATCTTGGTATTGTATTAATGGGTTATGCAAATGTTCCTTATACCATTGGTTTTGATTCATTTTCCAAACAGGCCTCCGAATCAGGCGTGGATGGTGTGCTGATGGTCGATATTCCGGCTGAAGAAAACAGTATTTGTGAAGAATCATTGAAAAAATATAATCTTCACCGCATCCTTCTACTTTCACCGACTTCAACGGATGAGCGTATTAAGCTTGCAGCCGAAGTTGCAAGTGGTTTTATTTATTATGTGTCTCTGACGGGAATTACCGGGGCTGATATGGGAGAAGCAACAGCAGTGAAAACTCAAGTTGAAAATATTCGTGCTTTTTCAGATCTACCGATTTGTGTCGGCTTTGGCATTAAAACGCCTGAACAAGCTGCGCAAGTAGCTTCATTTGCTGATGGTGTTGTTGTTGGCAGTCATTTTGTTTCACAAGTTCCACAACATCTTGACCATTCGGATGTAATGCTCTCTTCCCTGAACAAAGCAGCCTCAGAGATGTCTGCTGCAATGACAAAGATTCCTGCTTGAAAATCAAAATTCTCGGCTGCTATGGAGGCCAACTACTTGGCTTTCACCTGACATCATTTCTGGTGAATGACACCATTCTCTTGGATGCCGGTTCTCCAACTGAAGCATTAACATTGGAAGAGCAGGAGAAGGTCAATCATATCTTCCTCTCACATACCCATCTGGATCATATCAAGGATATTGCATTTCTGGCAGATAATCGCTCACTCAAAAGAATGGGTAATAAGAATACCAGCAACAGCATCACCATCCATTCGTTACAGGTAAACCTTGATACACTGAAAGAACATTTCCTGAATGATCACATCTGGCCGGATTTCACAATGATCCCCAGCAAAGACAACCCAACACTTTCCCTGCATAGCATTGAACCCGAAAAAACGGTTGAAGCAGATGGCCTTAAAATTACAGCGATTGAAGTGAATCATCCGGTACCATGCACAGGCTTTCTTCTTGATCAGGGAGATGCCCAGTTCCTCTATTCGGCCGATACCGGCGCAACAGACCGTATTTGGGAAATTGCCAATGCACAGCCCAACCTGCAAGGCATCATTATCGACTGCTCGTTCACCAATGCTTATCAGAGACTTGCGGACGTCAGTGGCCACCTGACACCAAAAAGCATGGCAAACGAACTCCGCAAACTGGATAAGTATGGGGAGATTCCAATCTATCTGTATCATATGAAGCCAGAAACATTAAATATCATTCAAGCTGAAGTTGTCGCAGAGGATATTCCTCATCTCCGCATGTTAACTCAGGTTGATGAACTACTTTTTTAAGAGAGCATAATATGAGTTGGCTAACACGTTTAATAGAAAGTCCAAAAAGCATTCTTTCTTCATCCGATAGTTCCAGTGCGCCTGAGGGCATGTGGCTCAAATGTCCCGGTTGTTCTGAAACCCTTTATAACAAAGATCTAATTCGCTCTAAAATGGTGTGTTCCAAATGTAATGAACATCTGCGTATTGAAGCTGAAAAACGCGCCTCTTTTCTCTTTGATGTCGATACGTTTGAAGAACATGACACCACATTGAAATCTGTGGATTCGCTGAATTTCAAAGATAAAAAACGCTACAAAGACAGGATTAAAGATGCCAACAAAAAAGCTGGCAACAGTGACGCCATACGCAATTATTTAGGTGACATTAAAGGTCAAATCACCTCTGCATCCATATTTGATTTTAACTATATGGGTGGAAGCATGGGTTCGGTTGTGGGTGAAAAAATTGTCCGTGGCATGGAACGCGCCATTGAATATCAGTGTCCATACCTGCTGATCACCGCCTCGGGTGGCGCACGCATGCAGGAAGGCGTGCTTTCCCTCATGCAGATGGCCAAAACATCTTCTGTAGCAAATCGTCTGAATGAAGCCAAATTACCGTTTGTCTGCCTGTTAACCGACCCAACCATGGGTGGTGTTTCAGCCTCTGTTGCATGGCTCGGTGATGTGATCCTGGCAGAGCCTAAGGCTCTGATTGGTTTTGCCGGACCTCGTGTGATTCAGGAAACGGTTGGAGAAAAACTACCTGAAGGCTTCCAACGATCTGAATTTCTGCTTGAGCATGGCCTCATTGATGCCATTGTCGATCGTCGTGAACTTCCAGCACATCTGAAAATGCTTTTTGAACACCTGATGCACCGTGCTTATCGTCAGGCTGGCTGAACAAAGACTTAAACCGACTTCTCTCCAGCATATATGGAGTCTCAACTGGATACCAAACCTCACGACATAGCATTATGGCTGAAACAATTGGGCCAACCAGCCGCAGACCGCGATTATAAACCCGGCCATCAACGTATGTCTGAGCTATTAATCTCTTTTAAGCTACAAACTCCACGCATTCGTATTCGTATTGCAGGCACCAATGGCAAAGGTTCTACCGCCATCATGTTATCAAATGCATTGCAGGCCTGTGGTTTAAAGGTTGGGCTCTATACATCCCCACATATTCACAACTTTAACGAGCGAATTTGCATCAATGGCATGCCTGTTTCTGATACCGCACTGTTTTCCCTAATGAAAAAAATGATGCCCATCGCACTGAAAGTAGGTGCTTCATACTTCGAAGTAGCTACCGCCCTTGCGCTTAAGCACTTTAGTGACTCAAAAGTAGATATTGAAATTCTTGAAGCGGGTGTTGGCGCAAAACTGGATGCTACAACCGCAGTGGGTGCCGATCTTGCTCTGATCACGCCTATCGGCATGGATCACCAGGCATGGTTGGGCAATACATTGACTGATATTGCAAAAGAAAAAGCGCATATTACAAATGACTGTCAAATCTGTATCAGCGCAGAGCAAAACAAAGAAGTTTTAAACGTCCTCACCAAACATTATCCAGCCTTGAATATTGCGAACAATACTAAATTTCATTTACAAGCCATTGGTACCCATCAACAGCAAAATGCATCTTTAGCATGGGCAGCAGTTCAACAACTCGCTGCAAATAAAATGATCCATGACGATATGCTGGATCACGCCAAAGATGCGATTCAAAACACCTTGGTTCCTGGCCGTCTTCAACAGGAGTCCTTTGGGAATGCTACGATTTGGCTCGATGCGGCACACAATGCTCATGCAATTCATGCCCTGTTGCCTGCACTATCCAATCTTGCAAATCCATTGGATGCTATTCTGGTTTTCACCCGCGAAGACAGGGATTTAAGCGATAGCATCGACCTGCTTAAACCATTTACAAAAAGGATGATTGGTGACGATAAAAACTACTTTGACACAAACTATACAACGATAACAATGGCATTAGAAAATGAACTGAAACAGCAACCCGGCGGAACCTATTTAATCCTCGGATCATTCATCACCGTGGCCAAAACACAAAGTTGGCTTAAAACAAACTTCCCCCGATCAAACCACTAAACAACAAACCCTTTTACGCCACGACGAATGCCCACTGAACCTGTTCGGGTCAATTCAATAATGCCATAAGGTTCAAGCGTTTGAAGAAAATCATCCAATTTCTCTGCTGACCCGGTCAATTCAAATGTCAGATAATTAATTTCAATGTTATCGACAATTTTAGCCCGAACCTCTTCTGCCATCTTCACCAGGCTTGTCCGGTTATCTGCATTGGTTGCAACTTTCACCAGCAACATCTCACGCTCCATATGCACAAGATGAGAAATATCTTCTACCTTAATCACAGGGATCAACTTATTCAGCTGCTTTTTGATCTGCTCAACAGCGCGCTCATCAGCTCGAGTGACAAGCGTCATCCGACTCACCGTTTCATCCATGGTCGGTGCGACATTCAGGCTTTCAATATTGTACCCGCGTGCAGAAAACAAGCCTGCAATACGAGTCAAAACACCAAATTCATTTTCCACTAAAATCGTAATAGTGTGCCTCATGACAGAACTCCAACATTTGAAAATGTGGGTTTTTGCTTGAGAGAAAGACGTAAATGCTGTGAGGCGCTGAGTGTACGATAATCATACACGAGCACTGGAGCAGCATCTGCAACGCAGCTATCGGGCAAAAAAACTATTTTCATGCCAACACCATCTCATTCAACGCAGCACCTGAAGGCACCATAGGAAAAACATTGTCTTCTCTGGAAATGGCTACATCAACAATCACAAAACGGTCGTCAATATTTAAAGCCTGATCCAAAGCAGCATCAAGCTCATCCAATTTATCAACACGCATGCCAACACCACCATAGGCTTCTGCAAGCTTCACAAAATCAGGCAGTGAATCAAAATAGGAATGTGAATAACGGGATTCATAAAACATCTCCTGCCATTGGCGAACCATGCCCATATAACCATTATTCAAAATAATCACAACAACAGGCAAATTATACTGAAATGCCATTGAAAATTCCTGACTGCACATCTGAATCGACGAATCACCGGTAAATACAACCACCTTCTCACCTGGCATCGCAACTTGTGCGCCTATGCCAGCAGGCAAGCCATAACCCATGGTTCCCAAACCACCGGATGTTAGCCAGCGATTGGGTCGATCAAAGCCATAATGCTGGGCTGCCCACATCTGATGCTGACCTACATCGGTCGCAACAATGGCGTTGCCGGAAGTCTTTTCATAAACTTTACGAATCACAGTCTGAGGCTTGATTGGACCATCTTCAAGCTGTTCAAAGCCTAAAGAATCTTTTGCGCGCCATTCAGTAATCTGTTCCCACCAAAGCTTTAAGGCTTCCTCGTTCTGTGTGCCACGCTTACGTGAAATTTCTTCAAGCAGTTGTTTTAACACCACCCCTACATCGCCCACGACAGGTAAGTGAGCATGGATATTCTTGGAAATAGATGATGGATCAACATCAATATGAATCACCTTTGCATCCGGTGCAAAGGCGTCCAGTCTGCCTGTAACCCGATCATCAAAACGTGAACCAACTGCAATCAGAAGATCACAGTGCGAAACCGCCATATTCGCTTCATAAGTTCCATGCATACCGAGCATGCCAACAAAATGATCATCATCACATGGCATCCCACCGAGGCCCATCAGCGTATTCGTCACAGGGATATTCAAAGTATGGGACAGCTCTTTAAGCAGTGATGCGCTTCCCGCAGCATTGATGATACCACCACCGGTATAAAGCACAGGACGTTGTGCAGCAACCATTGCTCTAACAGCTTTTTTAATCTGCCCGGGATGTCCGTGTGTGACCGGTTGATAAGAACGCATATCAACCGTTTCCGGCCATACAAATTCGCACTCGGCACTGCTAATGTCTTTAGGAATATCAACCAGTACCGGGCCCGGCCTTCCCGTTGTTGCGATATGGAAAGCCTGACGGATAATCAGGGCTAAATCCTCAACCCGCTTTACAAGGAAGTTATGTTTGGTTGCAGAACGTGTGATACCAACAACATCAGCTTCCTGAAAAGCATCGTTACCAATCAACGTAGATGGGACCTGACCGGAGAAACAGACGGTCGGAATCGAATCAGAAAATGAATCAGCTAAGCCGGTGACAGCATTGGTCGCTCCCGGTCCGGAAGTCACCAGTGCAACACCGCATTTGCCAGAAACACGTGCATAACCATTGGCAGCATGCAGTGCGCCTTGTTCATGGCGAACCAGATAATGTTTAACCTGCTCCTGCTTGAAAAGCGCATCATAGATGTAAAGCACGGCACCACCGGGATAACCAAAAATAGTATCCACGCTTTCACGCTTCAGGCATTCGACAAAAATTTCAGCGCCGGTCATTTTCATGGTAATAACTGTCTCACATGCAGATTTAAAGACTCGAGACCATAAGTTCAGCCCTTATAACTGTCAAGAAAAGTGCACCAAAACCCTTTAAAATAAAGGCTTAATACATACTCATCCGTTTTTAATAAATTCGATGATTTACAGAGTTATTCTCAATGACTACTTGGGCGGGTAATGCATTAATATGGCATTTTCGCGTGCATCACCTTCATGTTCGGGAACATAATAAGCCTTGCGAACACCTGAACGGACAAACCCCAGCTTAGCATAGAGTGCTTGAGCAGCATGGTTTGATGCACGCACTTCCAAAAGCACTCTCCTGTTTGGCTTAACATTCAAAAGATTCCGGCTTAACTGTTCAGCGATGCTTTTGCGACGATAGGGTAATGCAACAACAACCTGCATAATATGCACTTCATCCAGCACATCATGACTAAGCAGATAACCAGCCAGCGTATTGTTATCCATACAGCGAAACAACTCATAACCTTCTTCCAGTGCGCCTTGCAAACCTTCCAGGGACCAGCTTTCTGAGAAAGATTCGCTGTTCAGCTTATAAACTGCGGTTAAATCATCTGCATGGCCTTGCTTGAAGATAAGGCTCAAAGTCTTTACGTCCCTTCAGGAGGCTCGACCTGATCTTTCCAATTACAGGCTTCACTGGCGCAGACATGTTCAGTACCACGGCGTTTAGTGACCTTCTCAGTCACAAATGGCGCGCCACAATCCGGGCATGGCTTCTCAATGGGTTTGTTCCATAGAGCTTTTTTACATTTTGGATACTGCGAACAGGAGTAGAAAATCTTGCCTCGACGGGACTTTTTCTCCAAAAATGTACCTTTGCCACAGTCCGGACATGGAATTCCGGTATCTTTGGGTTTTTCCAACGGTTGAATATTTTTACATGCCGGATATGCTGAACAACCAAGAAATTTTCCGAAACGCCCGTGTTTAATCGCCATCGGCTCGCCACATTTATCACACTTCTCATCACTCAATTCAGCCTCTGCCGGAGACTCAGCATCGCCATCTAAGGGCCGTGCACACTTGCACTCAGGATACCCTGTACAGGCAAGGAACTTACCATACCGACCTAGCTTAATCGCCATTGGCTTACCACATTCAGGACAAATTTCATCTGTCTCTTCATGGGTTACATCGGAGCGTTTTACATTCTCCTGTGTTTCATCCACACGCTCTTTAAAGGGCACCCAGAACTCACGCAACAGAGGTTTCCAATCACATTCGCCCCGCGCCACAGCATCAAGTTTATCTTCGATATCAGCAGTAAAACCCGGCTCAACGATATCAGCAAAATAGCGTGTCAGAAAATTGCTTACAACCTCTCCCACATCTGTCGGAACAAAGCGTTTTTTATCCATCTCCACATAATCCCGTTCACGCAACACATTAAGGATAGAGGCGTAAGTAGAAGGCCGACCAATACCGTGGCTCTCAAGCTCTTTAACCAGCGAAGCCTCGGTAAAGCGTGCTTTAGGCTCTGTGAAATGCTGCTTGGACTCAGCCTGGTCAACCTTGACAGCATCTCCCACCTCAAGCGGAGGAAGCAAACGATCTTTATCATCCTTTGCCGGTTCATCCGTACCTTCAATATAAAGCTTTCTGAAACCCGGAAAAGCAAGCACGGAACCTGTAGCTCGCAACGTATGGTTTTCTGAATCAATATCCGCACGGACCTGATCCAGAATCGCTGGAGTCATTTGAGATGCAAGCGCGCGTTTCCAAATCAGTGTATAGAGCTTCCACTGATCCGGTTCCAATGATGACTTCATTGATTCAGGTGTACGTGAAATCGCAGTCGGACGGATTGCCTCATGCGCCTCTTGCGCATTTTTACTCTTGGTTTTAAAAACCCGTGGCTTAGCAGGCAGATACTCTGCACCCATATTTTTGCCAATATAGTCACGCATATCATCAAGGGCTTCCGCAGCCAGAGAGACAGAATCTGTACGCATATAAGTAATTAAGCCTACCGGCTCACCATCAACCTCAATACCTTCATAGAGGCGCTGCGCAACCTGCATCGCCTTACGTGCAGTAAAACCAAGTTTTCTTGATGCCTCCATCTGTAGTGAAGAGGTAATAAATGGTGCAGCAGGCTGTTGCTTGGCTTGTTTTTTCTGTACGTCGGTGACTTTAAATGCCCCCGTTTCTACCTGCTTGGCAATTGCTTTGGCATTCACGCCATCGGTAATGGCAAACTTACCCAGCTTCTCTGAATCGATAGCATAAAGCTGAGCGTCTAACTTTCCTGCGGCGACCGAACAGGCTGTATCAATCGTCCAGTACTCTTTCGGTTCAAATGCGCGAATAAGCTGTTCCCGTTCACAGATCAAACGCAGCGCAACGGACTGAACACGCCCTGCCGACAAACCACTGCGTACCTTTCGCCATAACAAAGGTGATAATGTAAACCCCACCAGATAGTCAAGCGCACTTCTTGCCTGCTGCGCATCGACCAGTTGCATATTGATTTCAAGCGGCTTCGCCATGGCTTCCAAAATCGCTTTTTTTGTAATTTCGTTAAAAACAATCCGGTTTACTTTTTTTCCTTCCAGCACCCCGCGTTTTTTCAGCTCATCGGCAACATGCCAGGCAATGGCTTCTCCTTCGCGATCCAGATCGCTGGCAAGAATAAGCTCATCAGCCTTTTTCATCGCCTTTTCAATGGCGGCTATTCGTTTTTCTTTGTCTTCAATGACAATATATTTAAGTGCAAAATCATGCTCGGTATCAACCGAACCATCTTTTTTTGGAAAAGCCCGAACATGTCCATAAGAGGCCAGGACTTTGTAACCTTTGCCCAAATATTTTTCGATGGTTTTTGACTTGGCGGGGGACTCCACCACTACAACTGCACTCATCAGTTTTTGCCTCCAAGAACATACCGGCTACCGGGCAAGCGTTCGATCACGCCCTGCATTTCAAGCGCGAGCAAGCTTGGCGAAAGTTCCGGCACGGTCAAGCGGCAAGCATCTGCAAGACTATCCAGATGCATAATTTCCTGCTTCAATGCATCAAGAATTTTATACTCTTCATCATTCATTGGAGTATATGAGTCATCGATTTTTTTCTCTTGCTGTAACCAGCCTAAAAGCTGTAAAAGACCGTCCGCCGACTCCACAAGAGCAGCACCATCACGAATAAGTTGATGACACCCTGCGTGGGCTTCATTTAATACCGAACCGGGCACAGCAAACACTTCACGTCCATAAGAAAGAGCCTGGCTCGCTGTAATCATTGAGCCCGAACGAAGCCCAGCCTCAATCACAATCGTTGCCTGTGCAAGGCCCGCAATAATTCTATTTCTTTGTGGAAAATGCTCCGGCCGTGCATTTATATCAGGAAGATATTCACTGATCACACAGCCTTGAGCCGCAATTGCATCAACCTGCTTCTCCTGTGTATCAGACAACACGTCCAGGCCACATCCAAGCACAGCGACTGTTAAACCCTCCCCATCCAGAGCCCCGCCATGCGCAGCAGCATCAACGCCATAAGCCATGCCACTGACAATCGTTACATCCCGCTTCGAGAAATAGCTACTCCATCGGCGTGCAATCAATTTACTTTCCCGGCTTGCTTTACGTGCCCCTACAACAGCAAGTATCCGTTGACTGCTAAGCGCCGCAACATCCCCTCGCACAAACAGCACCAACGGCGCATCTTCACATGTTTTTAACAGATCTGGATATGCCTGATCTTCCAAACAAAGAATATGAATCTTGGAATTTTGGCAGTGTAAGGCCATTTTTTTTGCTGCGTTTTCATCTGTTTGCTGAAGCGATGTCAACAGCTTTGGCCCAACACCATCAATTTGCTGTAATTCGCCAGTAGATTTAGACCAAATTGCCTGAATCGAACCACAAGCAGTAACAAGCTGTTGCCCAATGCGCGGCCCGACACCTCGCGCCATCACAAGGCGCAAATAAGCTATTGCAGCATCAGAACATTGCACCTAATAGAACAGGGGGATTACCGGTTTGCTTTATTACGAACTGCATCGCCAATATTGATAGAAGAGGCCGACTCCACAACCAATGCGACAGAGGCATCTTTCTGTGCTACCAATACTAAAACTTCACCGATTTTCTCTTCAGGAAGACGCACTTTTTTACCTGTGACACGATCTTTAATGATACGCCCTGCCCGATGAATAGAAAGCGCTGTTCCTGCTTTCAAACCATCACCAAGACCAAGGCTGATACCAATCACCTGATTGCGGCCCGCTTCAGCAGCATCATTTCGAATATAAAGCACTTTGCCAAGCGTATTTCCAGATGGGTAAGACGGTGTAATCTTTGTATTGATGTGCTTGGCCGGTTTCAACCGATCACCACGGGAAAGTTCTTCAAACGTGTGTAAAACCACGCCACGATAAATGCCTTCGGCTTTTGAACGAACTTCAATCTGCCCCAGATGATTCACCAGAACACCTACAACTTTACCACTCTGAGGGTCTTTGATCGGATCGCCTGTTCTGAACACATCAAATATATCGCCATCATTAGCAGCCTGTTGCATTTTCAAATAGAGATGATCATTGGCACCGTAGTTGATGCGATCATCCGCCGAATCAAGAATATAACCGACACCTTCAATATCATCTTCCTGAATAAAATCCTGTCTGGCCAATGCTGTCAAAAGCTGACTGGCATCAATCTTTGCCTCAAGTTTTTCAACTGCTTTAAGCACCACTTTTGGTTGTGGTCGAATCTGGCTCAAACCACCATTTTTTTTCTTTTTGATATTAAACCAGATTTCATTTCCTGGATAAATCAAATCCGGGTTACTAATATATAGATTTCTTTCCCAGATTTTCAGCCACTTTTCCGGATCTTTGAAAAAATAATTGGCGATATCCCAAAGGGTATCACCTTTTTTCACCACGTAGGGCTGTGGCAAATCTGCTTTAATGTCTGCTTCACTGATTTCTTGGGGAATTGCTAACGCATTGGCGGTCGCCTGCACAGAAAATGTGCATGCAAAAAATGCCCATGCAATGATAAAAAAGTGTTGAAGTTTCATATGAAGCCCCTGATTCTAAGTACTTAATTTATCAAAGATTGGCATATCCTGATACATAGCGCAATACCAGTGCCTAAGCAGGATATAAAATTAAGTTTTAAAGCAGCTGGAACGAAACAGTAATCAGTCGTTTTTGCTACCCGTTTTCGGTTCCACACCTGCAATCAAACGCTCAATATTTCCCTTATGCCGCAAGATCATGATACCCCCGAGTATCATACAAACACCAAAATTCACCCATGACACATACAACGCCAGGGTCAACAATGGTAGTGATATGCCTGCAAAAACAGAGGCAAGAGAAACATAGCGGGTAAGTTTAAATACAATAAACCAGATAATAAAAGCGCCAATAGCCACCCATGGCATCCATGGAATCATCACACCAAACATCGTAGCAACGCCTTTCCCACCTTTAAAAGCGAGATATACCGGAAAGATATGTCCAAGAAATGCTGACAATGCCACAGCACCAGTCAACAGCTCATCTGCACCCAACATGATAACGATAGCAACAGGAATCGTGCCCTTGAAAATATCCGCCAACAACGTAACAGCACCAACTTTTTTGCCACCTGTACGCATGACGTTGGTTGCTCCGATATTGCCACTACCATGTTCACGCGGATCTTTACCTGTTAAAAGTTTTGCAAACAAAAGGCCAAAAGGAATGGCCCCAATAAGATATGCCACAACCACGGCAATCAAAAATTCTATCGACAACAAATTTATCGGTGTTGGCGATAGCGAGTTCGGCTATCATCCAGATGGCTTTGCATACGTCCAGCCTGACCCTGACGTATATAAGTAGGTAATATCGCCTCCAGATCTGCGGCCTCTCCGAAAATTTTAGGAAAAGCCTCCCCACTATCAACAACATTATCACGTTGAAGTAATTTCAACTGATCCGTTGTCAGTAAAGGCACAGGCAACAACTGCATGAATACAGCCATCATCTTTGCTACAAAGTTTGGAACCTTTATCAACAAACGCCGCCGCCCCAGAGACTTCATTAACATCTGCATCAATGCCATGAAGCTATAGCTTTTTGGCCCTGCCAAAGTATAAATATTCCCACCAACCTGCTGATTTCCAATAGACTCAACAAAAGCTCCGGCAACATCTTCAACCCAAACAGGCTGAAAACGGGTATCGCCTGCAATCACAGGTAATACAGGCGCAAAACGCGTCATAGACTTAAATTTGGTGAAAAATGAATCTCCTTCACCATAAATCAATGATGGCCTGAAGATTGTCCAATGCTGCCCTGACTGTCGCACACGGGTTTCCGCCTCTCCTTTGGTACGGGAATAGCGGCTTTCCGGAATTTTTCCTGCCCCCAATGCGCTCATGTGTAAATACTGAGAGACCTTTTCATCTTTGCAAGCCTGCAAAATGTTTTCTGTGCCTTTTACATGTGAAGCATCAAAAGAATAACGCCCACGCTCAAACAAAAGGCCCACAAGATTGATCACGCAATCACTGCCAGCCACCGCCTCAGTTAAACCTTTAACGTTCGTAATATCGGCTTTAACCAGCCGTACACCGCGGACGAGAAGATCTCTTGCACGTTCAGGATGCCGGCAAACTACCGTTACATGATAGCCAACACTTATGGCCTGCCTGACTATTGCACGACCAACAAAACCGCTACCACCAATGATACACACGTGTTTAGGCATAAAGTCTCCCTCAAGTTATTTGAATGAATTTCCAGACAATGCTGCGAAAGAGTAAAACAAAACGCAATGTAAGCCTGAAGACAAAAGTGTATTAAAAGTCATCATAGACAGGCACATCAATGCGCCTGTCTATATATTCCTTATTGTCGTTCCTTTAACTCATGTCATAGGTGGCGCATCAGGTGAATCAGCAAATGTCTTCAGCTTTTGAGCTCTGGAAGGATGACGCAGTTTACGCAAAGCTTTGGCTTCAATCTGACGAATACGTTCGCGTGTCACACCAAATTGTTTACCAACCTCTTCCAAGGTGTGATCTGTGTTCATGCCAATACCAAATCGCATACGCAATACTTTCTCTTCACGAGGCGTCAGGTTATCCAGCACCTCAAGAGTTGCCTCGCGGAGTGCTTCATTAACAGCTCCATCGAGTGGATTTTCTGCATTGTCATCTTCAACAAAATCACCCAATTGAGAATCTTCATCATCACCGATAGGCGTTTCGAGCGATACTGGCTCTTTTGCCACTTCAAGAATCTGTTCAACCTTCTCAACAGGCATTTCCAAAAATTTCGCCAATTCTTCAGGTGTAGGCTCACGACCGATTTCCTGTGCAATTTGACGTGAAACACGCATGATTTTATTAATCGTTTCAATCATATGAACCGGTATACGAATCGTACGTGCCTGATCGGCAATAGATCTGGTAATCGCCTGACGAATCCACCAGGTTGCATAGGTTGAAAATTTATACCCACGACGCCATTCAAACTTATCCACCGCCTTCATCAGGCCGATGTTTCCTTCCTGAATCAGATCAAGGAAACCTAAACCACGGTTTGTGTATTTTTTAGCAATGGAAATCACCAATCGCAGGTTGGCTTCAATCATCTCACGTTTAGCCTGACGTGCCTTGGCTTCACCCATCGTAAGCTTACGAGCAACCGTTTTCAGCTCCTCAACACCCATCTCACTTTCCTGCTCAACACGCTTCAAACGGCGCTGATTTTCACGAATTTTACTGGAGCACTGCTCAAATGCGGGCACCCATGGCTTGTCTCCATGTTCCTTAACAACGGTGTCCACCCAGCGCTCATTGGTTTCATTAGGCAAAAAACTTTCAATAAATAGTTTGCGTGGCATTTTTGCCTCAAGGGCAAAATCACGAATCGCCCGTTCGTATTTACGAACGCGATCTACAGCATTTTTAAAACGCTTAATAAGCATATCGATCTGCTTGGTAGAAAATGGGATAGATACCAGTTCCATCAACATACTATCCAAAACTTCCTGTGTTTGCTTAGCCAGGTTTTCATCACCTGGCTTTTTATCCAGTTTTTTCTTCAGCTTAATGAATTCATCGTGCAAAACCTTGGCCGCATCAAAATGCAAAAGCGCTTCTTCAAGCTGCTCTTCCTTGGTAATCACCGTCTCTTCCATTGGTGTACCATCTGGTGTTGCTGTACGCGCTTTAATCGCTGCAGAAAGCTGATCCGGGTCAAGCTTCTCCGCATCATTCGGCTCATCATCTTCGTCATCGCTCTTGTTCAAACGATTTTCGTATTCAGCGATAGCAGCCGCATTCACAACCTTGTCATCAATATCAAGGATATCACGAAAATTGGGGCCATCTTCCAGTTCAAGTTCAATGGCTTCATCGCGAATTTCAATCACGCGCTCCCCAAGCAACATGATTTCACGGAATGTCGCTGGGCACAGGCAGATAGACTCATGCACCTGTAAACGGCCTTCTTCAATACGGCGAGCTATTTCAATTTCACCTTCGCGGGTCAACAACTCAACCGTCCCCATTTCACGCAAATACATACGCACCGGATCATCAATACGAATTACGGTTCCCAATGTTGTGGTGTCCGCACGTAATGCTGAATCCTCTTTGCGCAAGCGATCTTTACGCATAGCGTACTCACCGGTTGGGGCGCGTTCAGGATCTACAACCTCAACCCCCATTTCGGTGAACATATTGATGATCTGCTCAACATTATTTGCTGAAACAAGACCTTCAGGCAGGTGTTTATTCAGCTCATCATAAGTGATGTAACCTGCTTCCTTTCCCTTGGCCATAAGGCTGCCAAGCTCTTTTACACGAAACTGATCAACTGCTTGTGTCATTCATTACCTCTGCGTAGTTCATCCAATTCTTCCAGCTTGCGCTTAAGCTCAACCGCCTCTCGCAAGTCAACACCATCTTTTAGCCTACGGCGAATTGCATTTGCACGCATCGTCGCCAATAGAGCGAAAAATCCTTCATCTTCAATGTCAGGAGCGTTACTCCACAGTGCCAAGTCTGAACCTAAGTCCGAACCATCTTTGGCTACACCTGCAAGCCTTCTCATCAACTCAGCCGAGCTGACATCAGCCATTTTTTTATCCTGAATAAGGGAAAAGGCCCGGGTGTATATCTCATTGACAGGGCTACTGTCAAGAAAAATCCTTAAATCTTTTTCTGCCAATGCGTTAAAACGAACGGGCTTCTGCAATAAAGCGGCTACAAACCTTTCTTCTATTGCCAAGGCATCCACCTTTAAACGCACACTGGAAGCCCTGCGTTTAATATACTTTTCAGTGATCGGCACACCGGTCTTCTGGTTTGCTTCCTTACGCCATGCTGCAGCCAAAAATTCATCTGCCATAGTCTTGAGCATCGCATCTGCTTTTTTGGCCATACGTGCATCACCATCGGTTCCCTGACCTGCAATATTTCTAAGCCCCTGCAACCATGTCTCCAATACCGGTTGCGACTCTTTTCGAATGCGTTCAACAAAAGCCTCACTGCCTTCTTTGTCCACCATTGAATCAGGATCTTCCCCATCCGGCAGGTAAAGAAATTTGGGTGCATGTTCTGCCTTAAGAATTGGCATCATGCGTTCCAGTGCCCGCCATGCGGCCTGCTTGCCTGCCCTGTCACCATCAAAACAGAAAACGGGTTGATCGTGCAAACGAAGAATCTCACGAATTTGATGTTCACCAATGGCTGTACCGAGGGGCGCAAGTCCAATCGGCAAATCATGCGCAGCCAATGCCAACACATCCATATATCCTTCAACAACCAGAAGCATTTTACGCTTCCGAATTTCATCACGATGCTCTGCAAGGCCATACAACAAGTCAGATTTATGAAAAAATGGCGTCTCAGGTGAGTTCAGGTATTTGGCTGTTTTTTCGTCACCAAGTACACGGCCACCAAACCCGACCACCTTCCCTCGTCGATCTCGAATAGGAAACATCAAACGATTACGAAACCTGTCCACATAACCACGCTCACCTTTAAAAAGAACGCCAATCGATTCCAACTGTGCCGCAAGCCTTAAATCTGTACCGAAACAATGCTGCATAAATCCGTAACCATCTGGCGCAAAACCAAGCTTGTATTTCCGAACAATTTCATCTGGAAGCTTTCGCTTTTGCAGATAGTTTCGAGCCACTGAGCCTTTTTCACTCTCAAGTTGCCTGGTAAAAACATCTGCAACCTGAGCCAGCATCTCCAATGCCCGGTTTCTGCGTTCAGCATCGCCCGGTTCTGAGGCCATCTCCTGCGGAATCTCAATGCCAACCTTTTCTGCCAGATATTCCACCGCTTCCGGAAAAGAGTATCCATCATGCTCCATCAAAAACTGGAACGCGCCACCACCCTTACCACAGCCAAAACAATAATAGAGCTGTTTATCCGGAGAAACAGAAAAAGAAGGGCTTTTTTCATTATGAAAAGGACATAATCCCATCATATTTGAACCGGAACGTTTTAACTCAACATGCCTGCCAATAATCTCAGCCAGATCTGTTCGCGCCAGTACCTCATCCAGAAATGTAGGTGGAAAATGAGCCATGATTTACCTATTTAAGTTGCATACAGGCAATTACGCAAGTTACGCACTAACCCTGAAGCTGCTGCTTCACCAACGCCGACACCATGCCCATGTCAGACTTCCCTTGCAGCTTCGGACGAATAATTCCCATCACCTTACCCATGTCACGCATGCCTTCTGCGCCACTGTCAGAAACAGCCTGACTAACAATTTGGCTCACCTCTTCTTCAGAGAACTGTTCCGGCATGTAAACTTCAAAAAAACCAATTTCCTCAAGCTCTTTTGATGCAAGATCATCGCGACCTGCCTCAGCATATTGGTTCGCCGCATCTTTACGCTGTTTAACCATCTTTGCCGCCACAGCAATCACATCTTCTTCACTCAATGCATGGCCCAACTCAATTTCTTTATCTTTTAGTGCAGCACGAAACATTCGGATCGCGCCCAGTTTTAACTTGGCGCCATCTTTCATTGCCTGTTTCATATCATCTGTAATTTGTTGCAGTAACATAGCCACACCTTTTCACACAAAAGATTCTCAAAAAAAATGCCGGACATTAAAGCCCGGCATTTTATATCACAATCTAAGCAAAAATGCTTTAGATATCATCTTTAATACTCGCGATTCTCACGTGAGCGCATTCGACGTAAACGTTTCATCAGACGCTTGCGCGCTGCTGCTTCTTTACGTTTGGCCGCAATAGAAGGTTTTTCATAAGCTTCACGGCGGCGGCATTCACTAACCACCCCAGCACGTTCAACTTGTTTACGAAAGCGCTTAAGCGCCAATTCGATAGGCTCATCTGGACTTAATCTAATTCCAGGCATTTTAAACATCACCCCCTTTGGGTTTGTTCCAATAAAATTTACGGTAGTGCTTGTTTCTTAAAGCTTTAAACCACTTAGATTTCAAGCCACCGTTGCAATCTGTCCCTTGTCTCTGCACGCTTGGCACCAGAGCGTATCAATGCCATGCAGTGGTCAAAAAAGGTTGCGCATTATGAATAATATAGACACCAAGTCAAACAAAGACAACAAAAATGCCTCGAAAAGCATCATCAGAGCCGCATCTACTGTGGGAAGCTGGACCATGCTATCCCGGATTCTCGGATTTATCCGGGATGTAATTTTAGCTCGAATTCTTGGTGCAGGGCCACTGGCAGATGCTTTTTTTGTTGCCTTCAAACTGCCTAACTTCTTCCGCCGCATGTTTGCCGAAGGCACACTCACGGTTGCACTCGTGCCCGTATTGGCTGATGAAAGACAAAAAGGCAAAGCTGAGACACATGCCTATCTGAATGCTCTCGCCACGCTACTATTGACCGTACTCCTGTTATTTACCATTGCAGGCATTGTTTTTATGCCGTGGCTTTTGCTCGGTTTTGCGCCCGGTTTTCATGATGAACCGGATCGCTGGCAACATGCGCTAACACTTGCTCGCTGGATGTTTCCTTATCTGTTACTCATTTCGCTCTCAGCCATGGCCTGGGCAGTGCTCAACGCACATAAAAAATTCTCACTGGCTGCAGCAAGTCCCGCTCTGCTCAATGTGGCTATTATTTTTTCCGCGATTGTGCTGGCCCCTTCTTTTAAAAATCCGGCGGAGGCTCTCGCGATCGGCGTTGTACTCGGCGGAGTCCTGCAACTCGGCATCCAGTTTCCGGCATTGAAACGGATCGGCTGGGTGCCAAAACTATCGTTTCAATTCAAAAATCCGGCGATCTTTCAAACATTGAAACTGTTTGGCCCTGCCTTGCTTGGTGTGGCTGCCGTACAGATCAACATTTTAGTCGGCACGATACTTGCCACGCTACTTCCTGCCGGGGCAGTCTCTTATCTCTATTATGCGGATCGGATCGTACAGCTGCCATTGGCCTTGTTTGGCATCGCTATGGGAACCGCGTTACTGCCTGCTTTATCCGAACATCTTGCCAATCAACGTGAGAATGAGGCAAAAAAAGACCTGCGCAATGGACTCACATGGCTAACATGGATCACCCTGCCTGCTGTGGTTGGTATTTTCATGCTTGCAGAACCCATTATTGCCACATTGTTTGAACACGGAGAATTCTCGCATCAGGCAACCATTGCAACCGCTCTGGCACTCAAAGCTTATGGACTAGGCTTGATCGCATTTAGCTGGATACGTGTGCTCTCCACCGCTTGTTATGCTGGAAAAGATGCTAAAAGCCCTATGAATTTTGCCATGATCAGCGTGCTTGCCAATATCTTACTTGCTATGATCCTGA
This sequence comes from Mariprofundaceae bacterium, assembly GCA_021772895.1. Lineage (GTDB taxonomy): Bacteria > Pseudomonadota > Zetaproteobacteria > Mariprofundales > Mariprofundaceae > WSZY01. The sequence continues at coordinate 196,617 of JAJFLC010000012.1, forward strand.
TGCAAACGCTGAAACATGTCGGGCTGGCATTGGCGACCTCACTGGCTGCCTTTATTAATGTGGGGCTGCTTATCTATCACGTACACAAAAAATACGGTGCTATTTTTGATAAAAAAAGTGTCATACGCATGCTCAGAGCTATCTTTGCCTGTCTGCCTATGCTCTTTTTCCTTATTGGCTTATCAGAATTATGGACCTTTCCTTCAATGGGTAAATGGATGCAGGCACTCTGGCTTGGCGCTGCCATATCCGGAAGTGCTATAATATTCTTTGCTGCGGCTTTTCTATTGGGTGAGAGAAAACTGCTGGGGAGAAAAAATCATGCGGCGTGATGTGATTGTTTTTGATAGTGAAACCATTCCTGATGCACAGGCCGCTCGCCAATTGCTTGGCAAACCTGAGCTCAATGATATCGAAGCGCGTGATGCCTTAAGTGCTTATTTTCTTGAAAAAACAGACGGAAAAAATGATTTCCCCCGCCAGCCATTTCATCAGGTTGTTGCGATCAGTTACGCCCACCTGATTGCCGAACCCGGCGAAGAGGGTATGGAGCTGGTGATCCGCCAAATTGCCTCAGGTGGCGAGCCAGACAGCTGCGAAACAGAGCTTCTGGAAGGTTTTTTCAACCTCATTGAAAAACGTGCACCACAAATTGTCAGTTTTAATGGTAGAGGTTTTGACATTCCCGTATTGAAATATCGTGCTATGGTGCATTCACTTTCATGCCCGAGATGGTTTTCAGAAGGTGACAAATGGAACAATTACGACACCCGATTTTCTCACAAATACCATTTGGATCTCTTGGAAGTCTTATCTGATTTTGGTGCGTCTGCTCGTTGCTCCATGCATGAAGTAGCCTCGGCTTTTGGCGTTCCAGGCAAACTGGACACGGCAGGTGATGACGTGCGCGCTATGTATGAAGCGGGTGAAATCGAAGCCATTCGTAACTATTGTGAAACGGATGTCTGCACAACATTGCTGACCTTTCTACGCTGGCAACGCTTCACTGGCAGCCTATCCGAAGGAGCCTATGCACGAAGTATGCTGGGTATTCGCAACTATCTCGAAGAAGAAGCTTCAACACGCCCGCACTTTGCAATTTTTCAGAAGGCATGGGGTCAATAGTCATGAAAGTGGTTGTTTTTAGTAGTAAATCCTACGACGTCGAATCCCTACAAGCTGCCACTACACAACTGTCTCAATCACAACAGCATCAACTGACATTTCTCAATACACATTTGAAAACCAGACGGCAAAGCTGGCAGATGGCTATGATGTTGCGTGTGTATTTGTGAATGATGAACTCGCCCTTGCCTTGATGCACTATCGAAAGTCAGTGTTCGCCTGCTCACTTTTCCTACCGTATTGGTCACAGGCCATCAGGGCTTTTTTAGAGACCAAAGATAAACCGCCCAGATAGTAATAAGTATTTCCAGCGAAAAGGTCCAGTGAAGCATAAAATTAAGCCACCAGGGATTATGGATGGCCGGTAAGACGAAAATCGAAAATGGCTTATCTACGAAAGGTGCCAACCACCAGACATCTCCTACCACAGTGTCCAAAAGAAGATGAATAAAGACTGTAGATGAGAATATTAATCCAGTAAAAGCAAAGCTCTTTTGGGACAAGTATCGAAACCAGAGAGCAAACAGTAGTAGAAGGGTGATCCACACTACTGGGTAATGGCTCCAGTAGCTATGGTGGTGGTGTTGACGATTGTCAACCAAGTGGAAATAGATCATATCCAAATCTGGGGCGATAGCTCCCAGCAGACAGGATGGTGCAACCAATCGCAAATCGAATCCTTTATCAACCAGTTTCTTGAATAATAGCCTGGAGAAAATATAACCTGCAGGTAGATGTGCAATCATCATGATATGCCTCCTTTATTGATGTTGAAGATACTATGATGAATAGAAGGGTCTCCGAGAGGCCCTTCCTGATATCGTAGTTATAATTTTTTCTCAAATTGATTGCTGTTATAGCTGTACCAGTCAATCTTTCGGGACAGCGTCATCATGGAGGCAAGCGCGATGAAGATGAGCAGTGTGCCCATTAGAAGGGCATTATCTTCTGACTGTAACACGCCATACAGCACCGCATATAGCAGTGCTATGGCTACAGAGAAGGCAAGCGCAGGCCTGAAGTCCTTTAAAACGCCCACTAGATAGAAACCGATCAGCGCAACACACATTGTTCCCGATACCGCGTAGGCCGATAGAAAGGGAATATGCTCGGAGAGACTTATAATTAGCAGAAAAAACATCGCCAGTGCCAGCCCTACCAACAGATACTGCATCGGGTGAATACGCAGGCTGCGAAGAATCTCAAACATAAAGAACCCGGCGAATACCAGCACGATGAATAGCACGCCATATTTCACTGCCCGTTCTGATTGAAGGTAAATATTTACAGGGTTGATGAAGTCCACTGAAAATGTCTCCGCACCAACCTGATGATTGTTTCCAACGACAGCGCCTTGATTGCGAGCCAGGTTGCTTACCAACCACTGTGCTGTGAACCCCTTGCCGGTCACACTTCGGGCACGCGGTAAGTAGCTGCCACCAAAAGATGGATGCGGCCAAGACGATTGCAGTGACACCTCTGTTGTATCACCCGATGGTGTTACTGTGAGAGTACTCATGCCTTGCAGTTCGAGAGGAAATTCAAAATGTAGGGTATGTACTTCGCTCAATTTCAGGGTTTTCAGCGGCACATGTATTCCACTTCCCGATAGTGCTGCACCAACGCTTCCCGGCTTAAACTCGAACTTATTTTCATCAAGCTTTAGAAGCGGAACATTGCGAATTCCCCTAGCATCACTGACTTTTAGCACGAAAAATGCAGCAACAGGGGTGATATCGGCTAACGGTTTGTTCAGACCATATCCTTTCGGTACTTCAAAAGAACCCATCACCTGACTGTGTAAATTAAACAGACGTGCCTGATAGATACCCCGGCTTCGAGTCTCTACATCGGCACTTCCATCAATTTTAAAACTGACGGGTTTTAAGATGGTCTCACCGTTCACTTTGCCAACAGAAATTTTTTCGTTTCCATCATTATCCTTGATCATCCTGCGTACGGTCTCTTGGTATTTGAGGACCAGAAATGGCCCGGCAATGGTCTGTGGCCCGGAGGCACTGCGTGCGATGTCCTGTTGTACACCTTGTTGCAAAAATTGCCGTTCGGTGACTTTAGATTGGATCATGGTCAGCGGGATCAATAGCAGTAGTGCCATCAGGCTGATCATTAGAATTTTAGATAAGAGAGGGTTACGTAACATTTTGTGCTCCTTTGTCAGTTTGGAGCGTAGGCTGTCAGTGCCATGTGTGCAGATAATGGGCTTATGTGTGGTAAATGTGTGGTCTATTTATTCAAAGGTAAGATGAGTCTTGCTTCTACGCCTCCGTCGGGATGATTGCCAAGCTTTGCTTCTCCACCATGTAGGATGGCCACTTCTCTTACGAACGGCAAACCTAACCCAGTACTTTTAAGTTGCGATTCCGGACGTGCGAGAGAGTAGAATCGTTCGAAGATTCTCGGGAGGGCATATTCGGGAATTTCTGGTCCAGGGTTGCGAATAATCAGGGTGTGTTTGTCCGTATCAGTTTCCAGCGATAGTGAAATAGAGCTCTTTTCCGGGGAAAAGTCGAGAGCATTATCCAGTAGATTGGAGAGTGCCTGTCGCAACAAGAAGGCCTCTCCCGTTATTTCAGCGTCATGGGCTATATAATTCTGACAGTTGATGTGACGTTGATGTGCATGCGTCTGATGATCAGCGATAACCCTGCCTGCAAGTTCGTGCAGGTTGATGCATTCGGTATCTCCAAGGGTGTCACGATGTTCTACTTTGGCTAGAGCCAGAAGTTTATCCAGCATGTTTTTCAGACGTCCACTCTGTTCCTGAATGTTGGCTGTAAAGGTAGAGCGCTCTTTTTGAGGCAAGTTTTCATCCAGCAGTTCTGCCGAGCCGATCAGCGCTGTAATCGGACTCTTCATTTCGTGTACGAGATGATGCACATAATTTTCTACATATTCGCGCCCATCCAGCTTCTCGCGCATCTCAGCCAATGCATGGCCCAACTCGGCCAACTCGCCACTTCCCAATTTGGGTAATCGGGTTTTCTTACCTTGACTGACATCACGAGCATAGCGGCGAAGCTGGCCGATAGAGCGGGTAAGCCACCAGGTGAATAGTAGTCCTATCACTAAAGCACCGCCCATCAGCCACCAGCCTGCGCGTTCAACGCGCTGATGGCTTCGGTCAATGAATGGTTGAACGCTTAGAACCGGCTTGGCAACGGTCAGAACGCCGGCAATTTGCCCCTGATGTATGATGGGGGCAGCGACATACATGACCATGCTTCGACTATCTTTGGGGTCTCTTCTTGTGCTGCGAACACCGTAACCTCCACGCAGCGTTAAATAAACATCGTTCCATTTGGAGTAGTCTTGCCCGGCAGCGTTACCGGCAGAGTCGTATATTACGATTCCATGGGAATCAGTCATATATACACGAATATCTAGGGTGTCTTTTTTAAAGCCCCATATATCCCCATGTGGCTCGCGCACCTGATATCTTTGAAAAGCGGATTCAAAATAATGAGTATCAAGCTTGCCGGATGAAATATTCTCTGCGGCAATTTCTGCCAATAGATGTGCAGTGTCCACCAGTGTCTCTTCCATGGCCTGGCGAACTCCGGGCTTAACTTCTTCTGCAAAAATGTTCAGCACAAACCATGCTGCAAGCCCGATGATGAGAAAGTACCCGATCAACAGGCGCAGCGAGATATTCATGCCTCTTTGCCATTTGTTACGCTGTAACCCATGCCGCGATGTGTGACGATAGGCTCTAGGCCATTCCGAACTGTTTTGAGTTTGGCTCGCAACGTTTTGATGTGAGTATCTACAGTGCGATCAGATGTCTCCAACGCATCGCACCAGACCAAATCCATAAGTTGGTCGCGAGAGTAGATGCGGCCAGGATGTTTTAGTAGCACTTTAAGTAGCAGGTATTCGTAGCGGGTCAGGTCTAGAAGTGATCCACAGTAGTGTATGCGTGCACTTTCAAAGTCTATCGAAAACCATTGGGTGGATTTGACCCCCTTTGATGGCATGCCACGGCGAAGAATGACCCTCACCCGCGCAACTACTTCTCGCGGTGAAAACGGCTTTGTAACGTAATCATCAGCTCCGATCTCCAAACCAACGACGCGATCCACCTCGTCTGAACGAGAAGAAAGAAACAGAATCGGAATATCTGTAAAATTACGGGCTTTACGGCAGACATCGAAACCGTTCATGTCCGGCAATCCAATATCCATAATCACCAAGGCATAATTACCACTGCGCAATAGCTCAAGGCCTTCGTACCCCAGTGTACTGTGTCGAACGGCATAACCCTCGGAAACAAGTGCGTAGGTGAGTACATCTGCGATAGCGGATTCATCTTCGATAATAAGGATACTACTTTCTTTCACACACTCCCCTTTTAATCTCATCGCTATTTAAAAGGATTAAAGGGCTTTCCACAAGGAAGAGGCTACCTAGAGGCTATGGTATTATTTTTTAAATCTCTTGCCTGCCTTCTTGGCGCAGACTGGATATAACACCAATGCTCTATTTAATCAGCTTATCGAAAAAGAAATAAGAAAGTTGAATGACCGATACTATAAATATGTTAAACAGGCATATATTAAAACGCACGGCCAGTGCACTTTTATAAGCATCTACAGCCCACCGCAATTTGAAAAACGATAGTGCATCACCTAAAATAACATCAGGCTAATCATGAAACTCTATCGCCATTTTCAAGATGGTATTCCTTGGTACTTGGCCCGCCATTACTGGTGGGCTTATCTCTGGTCTGCCGCGGTCTGGTTTTTTGATCATCAACCGATTATTAATGCCATTCTCTTTGGTCAATATCAAAAACTGATGCAGGCCACAATGTCGCGGCTTGAGTGGGCACCAAAAGAGCGTGTGTTACAGCTGACCTGCGTTTACGGGAAGTTGACCCCGAAGCTGGTCGGAATGTTACAACCCAAAGCCCTACACATCACCGATGTCGCAACGGTTCAGCTCAAACTGGCACGAAGCAAGACTTCGAAAGGGCAGCTACTCGCCACGCGCATGAATGCCGAATCTATGGGTTATAAACAGGATATATTTTCAACAATCATTCTCTTTTTTCTCCTGCACGAAATGCCACCGGAAGCACGCATTAACACATTATCAGAATGTATGCGTACCATCATGCCGGGGGGCACACTGCTGCTCACCGAATACGCCCCGTTGCCAAAGCAACATTGCTTATACCGCTTCCCTCCCTTTCGCTGGCTCCTGACAACACTGGAACCCTTTTTGGCCAGCTTTTGGCAACTGAACCTTGAAAGTCAGCTAAGGGAACTGGCCGCCATGCACGGAAAAAACGTATCCCTGCATTGGAGCAAAAACATATTTTCAGGTTTTTATCGTGTTTCAGAATTCAGGGTTTCTTCAGTTTCACCACTTATCCGCGACAAATAAACAGTGGAGAAATACATTATGTGGAACCCATTTAAACCCAAGGGCCCAGCCCTCACCTTTATCCCTTTTGGAAAAACCGTCACGGTTCAAGCTGGCACAACCGTCCTTCAAGCTGCTATTGATAATAACATCGAATTAGATCATGCCTGTGATGGCAACATGGCCTGTACAACCTGTCACATCTATATCCGTGGTGGCGAACATGGGCTACTTCCATCCACGACCGATGAAGATGATTTGCTTGATGGTGCTAAAGATGTTCGTCCATGCTCTCGTCTAGGCTGTCAAACGATTGTACAGCATGATTTGGTGGTAGAAGTCCCAATGTCCTGATGCAACAGACCCACTCACACCCTTCATTGTTTGATCACTGATCTACAATTGCAGTTATTTACCCTTCATCGTTCGAAGCAGGCTGTATTTGCACAACAATACCGACAGGTGCTTTGGCCTGTCGCCAATCATATACCACGGTAAATGCCATCACCTGCTGCACATATTGGCGCGTCTCTTCAAATGGAATTGTTTCAATCCAAAGGTCAGCCTTATCAAAAGGAATCCGTTTCAACCATCCTGCAACACGACTCGGCCCCGCATTATATGCCGCGGCAACAATTGCATAATTATCACCAAATCGCTGCGTAAGCTTACGAAGATAGAGTGCCCCTAAGCGTATATTAACCTCTGGATTTAAAAGATCGGGATCACCTTCAGATATTTTATATTTATGTGCAACTTCACGCGCTGTTGAAGGCCGTAGCTGCATCAAACCCTGAGCCCCAACCCTTGAAATTGCTTTGACGTTAAACGCTGATTCCTGCCTGATAATGCTCCAGATTAAAGATTGCGAAAGCCCGCTTTCCATAGATGTTTTTGCAACAACCGCCTCAAAAGCGATAGGAAAACGCCGTTCCAATGCATCTACCTCACCCGATTGAAATGCAGCACGAATAACCTGATCATGCCATTGCCAATCTGATGCCAACAGAGCCGCAGCTTTCCACGTCTCATCAGATGCGCCCTTGAGTGCCAGATTCCACTCACGTATTGCTTTGTCTGACTCATCCAGTTGCCACCACTCATAAGCGCGTTGAATACCAATCTTCCGCTTTAACTCCCGAACCTGAGAGACACTCGCATCCAGATGCGAAGCTCCTAATTGATAGGGCAAATTTAAACGTTCAGCGCTTAAAAAACTGTAAAAGCCACGGCCTATTGCGGTGAATCGATAAAGACTTTGAGCCTCATCTTTTTTACCAAGTGCTTCCAACGCCCGTGCCTGCCAATAAGTCCAGCGACTATGCCCTTGTTCAGATTCAGGCAAGCTTTTCATAGCCTGTAAGGCTTTAAGCCAATGTCCATACAGCAGCTGCAAACGTATCTGCCAAGCCCTCGTCTTTTCTGTCTGCATCGTTTTAGGCAGTTCAGCCAACCACTTGGCGGCTATAAGTGAATGTCCGCCTGCTGCACGCAAGGCAATGCGCTGCTCAATTTTCAAAAACTGTTTTTCTTCAAACACACGTTGAAGCCTGTGCAATGGCCTCCATGCTGAAACCGCATCGTTACGGGAAAGCCTCTTCAACCCATCACTGATAATCATTGCCTCTGCTATGTGATATGGCCGTTTGCTAAGCTTCCACTGTTTTAGACCCGTTTGTGGATCATTCTGCATCGCCTGCCAGCGACGAACCCACTTCTGTTCCTGTTTTGGCAGTATGTTTTCAAGCTCACGGACTTTTTGCCATTTTCCTCTTTTGGCAAACACCCCAATCCTCATCCAGATTTCACTACGAGTCGGATGACCTTGAGCCTGCCATTTTTGATGAAGTCTTTTTGCCAACTCAGAAATATCATGACCTTTTTCCCAATGCTCAGATAAACGTTTCAACGCTTCTTTTTTCTCCCCGGTATACCATAGAGAAAGCATCGAAATTTCAGGTAATTGTTGCTGAATAGAATACGGAGCTTTTTTAAGCGCAAGGACTATATGCGGCCATTGTCCACGCTTTGCCAGATTTTTAATCCGTGCCAGACGAAGATCCATAATTTCAGGTATCTTTGCATACTGATTCAGCACCATTGGAAGGCCAAAATCATCATCTTGTTCAAGCTTTTTACGCGCATGCCATATCTCCAGATATGGCATGAGAGGATAGTCTTTAAGTTTCTCTTTTATACGCTTAAAACGGGGCAAATCATCCGACTGCAAAGCATCTCTGGCCTCTTTAAACCATGCCCGCTGCTTTTCCATAGAAACCCCGGCCATGGCACTGGATTCCGCCATGATTAAGAGCAGTGCAATACAACAAAATGATCGTACAACTCGAATCACACACGCCTCACGTACAGTCGAATAAAAGAGAAGCTATCGTGATTATATAAAAACAGCCAATCTGATCTGTTTAAACAGATACGTTTCCGTCCCTCGGAGGGTCATCACCAGCATCCGATGGAGCCTTTTCCTGCGCATTGCTATCTACTGTTTTCCCCTCATCTTTGCCGCCTCCAAACAGACGGGCTATTCGCCGAAACAAGCCTTTGATCCCTCGCCAGAGTTTTGGCAATAACCAAATCAGTAACAATATAAACAGGACCACAGCCACAACAAACAAAACAGGATGATTAAGTGCTGCCCACAAGCCGCCAATAACTGCGATATCTTCACCGATTGAAATGGCCCAATTAGAAAACGGTTCTGGCGATGTGTTGACCAGTGCACGTGTACCAGCCTTGGTTGCATGTGTCGCCGCAGTTAATCCACCACCAAGAATACCGGCAGCTACTGCGACAGCCGGATCCACTTCGCCCACAGCTCCGGCAGCCAACATCGCACCCGCCGGAATACGAACAAAGGTATGTATCGCATCCCAACCCGTATCAACACCAGGAATTTTATCAGCGAAAAACTCGATTCCGTACATAACACCTGCAGCGATAAGAACAAGTGGATTTTCGAGCACCTCTAAACCCGGCGGTAATTCCATATTCCCGGTCATGCCCATAAAACCAAGCATGAATATTGCAGCATAAAGATTGATGCCGCTGGCCCATGCAGCTCCCATGGTGAGAGCAAGTACTGCTGCAATCTGGTCAAACTGTTCCATCATCTCCCCCTTTTACCCATTTTTCTGCGCTATATTTACAGCTTTAAGCCTGTTTTTTCGAATTTATTTAAATGCACGCTGCACCGATTTTTTTGCCGCTTCGATCTGAGCCTTGGCTGCCAGTTGACACTTCTCCTCATCTTTAGAGGCAACCCCCATCTCAGCACACTCTTTTAAAATCTGGTGGCGCGTTTCATCATCCTCTGTCAAACCTTCTACGGTATAACCGCACGCACTTAAACCCAATAACACCAACATGGGCAATATCCAAACAACTTTCATAATCCTTCTCCTTTCTTAGCCCAACCCTAATCAAAAGATAGCTGAAAGTGGCGTAATATTTCTTTCAAAATGTTCATGTTAATCTAAATGAGCCCGTTATGCCTAGCTTAACGGGAGATATAAAGATATCTAAATAGCAAGAATCCAACCTTGCAGGGATGCTTCAAGTACTTAAATTGTTCTCTACATTTATCCCTGTTGGCATAAAAGCAAACATTAAAGTCTTGGTATCATATGAAGTATGTTCGAATAGCTATGCACAACAGGCATGAATCAGATCATGCAATCAATCTGGCTTCTGCCTCTGCTACGATACTTTCCTGATGACAGGCGTGAGCGATATGGAAAAGAAATGCCCATAAGTTTTTTTCATCTTCAAAATAAGCATGATAATCTCTATAACTTATCGTAACGCCTTGCAGTCTGTTTTTGACCTGAAATGCTCCAACGGTTGCAAATTGGTCAGCGATTCTTTTTGCTCGAAATGCGTTCATCAATAAACTCCTTTGGTACATGCTTTAGATTTATATCGGAATGGCCTCATCACTCTTTAACAACCTCACAAGTAACATGCCAACATTGAGTCGATACTGTTTTTTGTTCATCATACCCCAATGAAAATTGTCACCTGGAATGTAAACTCTCTGAATGTTCGCCTGACACATGTACTGGCTTACTTGAAAACACATCAGCCGGACATCCTGGCTTTGCAGGAAACCAAACTTCCAGATGAAAAATTTCCTGAAACCGAAATAACTTCGGCGGGTTATCACGTCATTTTTTCAGGACAAAAAACTTACAACGGTGTTGCCATCATCAGCAAAAAAAAAGCTGTCGATATTAAAACAGATATCCCGGATCTGAATGATCCGCAGCGCAGACTTCTTACCGCAACCATTGAGGGGATTCGTATTGTGAATGTCTATATCCCGAATGGTCAGGAGGTAGGTTCAGAAAAATATGATTATAAATTTCGTTGGTTGAATGCATTTCGAAATGATTTATTCAATGAAATTTCAACCCACGAAAAGCTTCTTATACTCGGTGATTTTAATATCGCTCCGGCTGATTTGGATGTTCATGATCCCAAACGCTGGTATGGAAAAATTTTATGTTCTGACCCCGAACGGGATATGTACCAATCTTTATTGGCACTCGGCCTGACCGATACAATCCGCACATTACACCCAACAGAGCCCATGCATAGCTGGTGGGATTACCGCCTTAACGCATTCCCTCGCGGATGGGGCATACGCATCGACCATATTCTTACAACGCCATCCCTGCAGCTCATTGCTGCAGGTGTTCATCAGGATGAGCGCGGCAAGGAAAGACCTTCGGATCATGCCCCCGTCTGGTTAGAATTCGAATGAAACAATCACAACATCGTTTAACCATCAACGGGCACGGGCGAGGCATGATCAATGTGACTCGCGATGTTCAGCAATGGCTTGCAACATCTGATATTGAAACCGGGTTACTCAATTTGTTTATCCCTCACACCAGCTGCTCTCTAATGATACAGGAAAATGCCGATCCTGATGTATTACACGATATGGAGACCTTTATGTCCCGGCTGGTGCCAGATGGTGATCCCATGTTCCTGCATCGTGCAGAAGGCCCGGATGATATGGCGGCACATATTCGCATGGCACTCACCCAGGTTTCACTGAATATTCCTCTGACAAATGGCTGCTTAGCTTTAGGAACCTGGCAGGGTATCTACCTCTATGAACACAGACACCATCCCATGACCCGGTATATACAGTTGCATCTGATGGGTATCTGACCGGCATCAGATAAACTCGTGATCTGGCACACATCTTATTTCATGAACAAGCCTACTATTCGGTTTGTCCCAAGGAGATACAGATGTACGCAAATTACGTTACAACACCGCACCGTTATTCAAAAATCACTTTCAAAGGTTATGTTGTAATAGCTCTGATTTGCGTATTAATGGCTTCAACCATTGGTGTCTAATCCCGTTTCGATACTTTTCTCCGTTAAACTATCTTATTAAAACATCGTTGTTTTCTTTACCTGAAGGAATACTACAATTATGCTGCCCAACAACGTCTTATTAGCAATCAGGTAACTAGCCATGCTCCAAAACATTTTCGGATTTTTCTCTCGTGATATTTCTATCGATCTTGGTACAGCCAATACGCTGATCTATGTTCGAGGGGAGGGCATTGTTTTAAACGAACCTTCCGTCGTTGCTGTATACGAAGGCGGAGGCAAAAATCGCAAAGTCCTCGCCGTTGGAACTGATGCCAAACGTATGCTTGGGCGCACACCGGATTCCATTCAAGCCATTCGCCCACTCAAAGATGGCGTGATTGCAGATTTTGTTGTCACCGAAGAAATGCTCAAACAGTTTATTCGTAAAGTTCACAAACGTGCCTGGGGCATTGCACCGCGTATTGTTATTTGCGTACCTTATGGCTCAACCCCTGTAGAACGCCGGGCCATTCGGGAATCGGCTCTCTCTGCTGGTGCACGAGAAGTATTCCTGATCGAAGAACCCATGGCTGCAGCGATTGGTGCCGCTTTGAATGTCACAGAAGCATCCGGTTCTATGGTTGTAGATATCGGTGGTGGAACCACTGAAATTGCTGTTATCAGTTATGGTGGTATTGTCTATTCGCGTTCTGTCCGTGTCGGTGGTGATAAAATGGATGATGCAATCATCAATCACCTGCGCAGAAAATACAGCCTGCTTGTAGGAGAACCTACCGCTGAAAGAATCAAAATGCAGATCGGTAGTGCTTATCCGCAGGAGCAACGACGTGAGATGGAAGTCAAAGGCCGCGATTTGATTAATGGTGTTCCAAAAAACCTGACTCTGGATGATTCTGAAATTCTCGAAGCTCTGACTGAGGCAGTCAATGCAATTATTGATGGTGTCAAAGTCTGTCTGGAACGCACACCGCCTGAACTATCCGCTGATATCGTTGATAAAGGCATTATGCTCACCGGTGGCGGGTCTCAACTGGTTGGACTGGATCAATTGCTGCGCGAAGAAACCGGTCTGCCTGTCACCATTGCTGAAGATCCCCTCCATTGTGTGGTTGTTGGAAGTGGGCGTGTTTTGGAAGAGCTCGATCATATGCGGGGCGTTCTTTTCGAGGAATAAACTGTGATGCAAAGAAGATCATTTTTACGGTCATTAGCATGGCTTGGCCTTCTGCTTGTTCTTCTCGTCACATTGCAACAACTACCCATAGGACAACGCCTAAATCTTGGCATGGCACCATTATTATCTGTTTTTCAGACACCTGGCCGGTGGTGGCAAGATGTCAGTCTCTGGTTTGATGAGCGGAGTCAACTACAAAACAACTATCAACAAGCCTCCCTTCAACTCGAAAAACAAACAGCTCAGGTGCAGGAAGTCAAAAGCCTGCGAGAAGAAAATCAACAACTGCGTGCCCTGCTCAATATTCGACAACTGAAAGGATATTTTTGGTACGCCGCTAAAGTTCAGGGAAGAAGTCCTGATAAAATGAGTCAACGCCTGATTCTGCTTGTCGATCAAGCCCGCCCGGATGATGTCATTGTCTCCAGCACTGGGTTGGTAGGTCTGGTTGATCAGGCCAAATCCGGCTCAGCAGTTGTGCGAACCATTCTCGATGCTTCTCTTGCTGTACCCGTCACCATGCCCAATTCTTCATTGGCCGCACTGGTTCGTGGGGAAGGTGAGCGACTCATCATTGATTTTGTCCCGACTGAACAGGCTCCAGCCGTAGGTTCTGTATTTCAAACAAGCGGTGCCGGAGGCATGTTTCCTCCCGGTATCCCTGTTGCCCGCATCACCAAAGTCACCCCGATTCCCGGCCAGGTGTTTGCACATATCAATGCGGTACCAACAGCGCATTGGCAACGGGAAAGCTGGTTGGCACTGGCATCTTCAATCAATAAAACAATTGACCAAAAAGCACCATGATCCCGCCATTCATCTTATTATTATCACTGCTTGGTATTATGTTAAATCTAAGCCTTTCAGGATTAATTATACAGCCGGACTGGAGTGCTGCCTTGCTCCTGGCCTCTCTTCTCGCACAGAGAAGTAACTGGCCCTGGGTGTTGCCGGGTGTTTGGTTACATGATTTGATGCTTCACTGGTCTTCACTGATCTGTTTGCCAGTGATTGCTTTTCTACCATGGTTGTTGACTCAAGCCGATGCGCGCCTCGGTGCAGGTTTACCGCAGCGTATTGTCTTGATGATATTAGGACTACTTCCTCTTCTCTGGAACGGCTGGGCATTTTTGCAGTGGTTGCTCACGCTCATGCTCTGTATCTTTGTATGGCACTTTATTGCCAAAGCTTATGCTCAATCAGCTTGATATCAGGCCCCGCTTTGAAGGGCGCATGGTTACGTTTCAGATTATACTGGCTATTTTGTTGCTGTTATTGTTTGCGCGTCTGGTCAATCTACAACTGTACGAACATGAAGGTTTGCTTCTGCAAGCCAATAAAAACCGTATCAATGTTGTTCCCCTGCTTCCTACTCGCGGCATTGTTACCGATCGAAATGGCATCGGCCTGGCGGTCAATCATATCTCCTATAAAGTACAAATGATCCCGGAACGTGTTGAAGATATGGAAAGGGTATTACAAGATCTTCAACATCTTCTTCAATGGAATGACCAACAACTTGGCAATATTCGCAAACGAATCAGTCATGCACGAAATGACCGCCCGGTGTTACTTGTCGATAAGCTGGGCTGGAAGCACGTTGCTCCAATCACGGCCAGGCTTCATCACCTGTCTGGCATTGATGTTGTTGCCGGTACTCACCGCGATTACCCTTATGCTGAATTAACCTCACATCTGATTGGGTATCTCTCACTGGCAGAGCCCAAAGATTTAAAACGACATTACCTACGAACAGAAAATGTTGGCCGCAGCGGTCTGGAGAAGGTTTATGAACCCTTGTTACACGGGAAACCGGGATCACAACAGGAAGAAACAGATGCGACAGGCCGACGTGTCTCTGTTTTAAAGCAGGTTCCACCAACAACAGGTACTGATATTCAGCTTAGTATTGATATCGAACTACAACAAGTGGCATCGAAAGCACTCGGTAACCGAACAGGCGCTGTTGTTGTCATGGATGTGCACAACGGCAAACTATTAACATTATTGAGTAAACCTGGTTTCAATACCAATCGTTTTATTACCGGGTTGGAACATGAACAATGGCAATCCTGGATTAAAGATATTCGTAAACCGCTCATTAATCGTACAACACAAGCCGCTTACCCGCCTGCATCAACGTTGAAGATCGTTACTGCCCTTGCAGGTTTGAGGCATGGCATGCCGCTTGCCACAGGCTCAACGCAGTGCCCCGGATATCTGGAATTGGCTGACAGAAAATTACGCTGCTGGAAACGCAAAGGACACAAACACGTTACACTACAGAAAAGCCTTGTGCGCTCTTGTGATGTATATTTTTATGAACTTGGAGATCAACTGGGCATGCAACGGTTGACTGAAGAAGCAGCACGCTGGGGTTTTGGCGAACAAACAGGTATCGCACTGACGCCTGAAACACGCGGTGCCCTTCCCTCCCCAGAGCAACAACTTCGCAATGGCGGCACGCGTGCATGGTATCGTGGTGAAACCATGATTACCGCCATTGGCCAAGGCTCTTCAACGGTCACTCCCATTCAAATGGCACGTTTTACTGCTGCGATCGCCAATGGCGGGAAAATTCTTGTGCCACAATTACTGGAAAATTCCGAACCCATTGTATTGCGAACCATTGATGTCAAAAAGGCACACCTGATTAAAATTCGCAATGCCATGCGTGATGTCATTGCAGATCCAAAGGGCACGGCGCACTGGTCACTGAACTGGACGCCCTGGCCTATTGCTGGAAAGACCGGCACCGCTCAGGTCATTGCGATGGCCCAGGATGATGAAAACAATCAACAAAACAAAACTCCCATACTGGATCGACACAAAGATCACGCATGGTTTATGGGCTACGCACCCTTTGACAATCCCAAAGTTGCCTTTGCGGTGTTTGTTGAACACGGTGGGCATGGCGGTAGCGATGCCGCACCCGTTGCTGCAGCCATCGTTCGTCAGTTAGCCAAACAGGAAGCTCAACAAAAGGCCCTGCAAGTAGCCAGACAAAAAAACATTGAGACAAGCCCCTTATGAACACCTTATCAAAAATGGATAAAGTGCTGCTCGCCGGACTCGCCTCCCTTGCCGTTTTGGGTATTTTTACACTGTATGCAGCCGTACACCATGGCGATATCACAATCTGGCAAAAACAGAATTTGTTTTGGCTGTTGGGTATGATGAGTTTCATGACGGTATGTTTTATACCACTGCGCAGCATCGGTTTAATGACCTGGCCGCTCTATCTTATCGCACTGCTGTTTTTGATGATGGTTCCTTTTATTGGTGATATACAAATGGGGGCTCGGCGCTGGCTCGATCTTGGTATTATTTACCTACAGCCCTCCGAATTAATGAAATGGACATTGGTATTCCTGCTCGCTCACTGGTTTGCATCTCGCGAACCAGCAAGTTTGATCAGTTTTTCGGCCGCCTTGATTGCCACCCTGCTTCCTGCCGCGCTGATTGTGATCCAACCAGACCTTGGGACGGCACTTGTTCTGTTGCTTGCTGCATGTGCCATGTTGCTTGTATCCGGAATACGCTGGCGCTGGATATTTGCCGCAATTGCTACAAGCCCGGTTTGCCTCTATCTCCTTTGGAACAACATGCATACCTATCAAAAAACCCGGGTTTTAAGCTTTCTCGACCCTCAATCTGATCCGCTGGGCGCCGGTTATCACGTCATTCAGGCCGGCATTGCCATTGGTTCCGGTGGCATATTTGGAAAAGGTTTTCTTGAAGGTACACAGGCCCGTCTTCATTTTTTACCGGAACAGCATACCGATTTTATTTTTGCGGTATTGGCTGAAGAAGGTGGCCTCATCGCTGTTCTACTATTGCTGGCACTCTACGGAACTCTGATTTCACGTATTCTGATCATCGCATCGCGTGCCCATAACCGTTTCGGGTCACTACTTTGTGTAGGTATCGCATCCATTTTTATGCTCTATATCTTTGTGAACATCGGTATGGTCTCAGGCATGCTGCCCGTGGTTGGCGTTCCGCTGCCTTTTATCAGCTATGGCGGATCATCTCTGGTCACTATGCTGGCTGCACTGGGTATTGTGATGCGCGTAGCAATCGAATCCAAAGATAAAATTCCGTGGCAACGCCCCGGCAGTCCACTTTCCTGACATATATTAAAGAAGCTCAAAGTTTGCAGACTTTCTGACAACTCTGCTCATATCAAAGCTATCACCGCTGCCAAAAAGAATAGCATCGATAAAACAAAAAAAAGACCCTTCAGCATCGCCTGCATCATTGTTTCCGTTACTTTTGTATGCAAATAAGCTGCCCAGCCCGAAGCTTTGGGTATCATCAAAAGGATACCAAACCAGGCACCTGTCAAAAAATTTAACTGCCCTGAAAGCAACCCTCGCCAAGTCGCCTCGAACATAAGGTTAAATAATACCGCACCCACCGCCATCAACATCCCACAGGTTGCAGATGTGCCTACAGCTTCTCGAAGTGACACTGTTCTTCTCAACAATGGGACCAGCATCGTTCCGCCTCCCACGCCCAAGGCCCCTGACATATAACCAATAGGTCCTGACAACCATGCCAAAGGAATCGTTTTTTTAACCTGATGGCCTCGACCAAGATCCCAGGAAACCCACCCATTCAAACATGCCAATGCAAAAAGAATCAGTACCGCTGGTGCTTGAAGTGTACTCCACAAACCCATGGCTGCTCCAATCATCAATCCCGGCAATAATCGTTTAAGTGAATTTTTATGCAGATGCCCTAAACGCCAATGCGCGCGTGCGGAAAAAAATCCCGTCATGGCAACTGCCACCAAGCTGGCCATGATATGTATCAATAACCCGTTTTGATCTCCCGGCATGGTCAGATAAAACAGTGGCACATAGATCAATCCACCACCGATACCTGCCAGACCTGCCAATGTTCCAACAATAGCCCCTCCGATAAGACCAATGAACAGGCCATAAAAGAGAAGTTCATAAGAAATGACCTCCATTAATTAGTGATCAACATGCTTTAACTGACTTAGACTATTAAGAAGCAGTTCGACCTGCTCATCATCCAACGATACAAACGCCTGATCAATGGCAGGGGTGAGGTGTCCATAAGCTTCGATCACCAACCCCAATCCCTGTGGTGTAATGCTAAGTAGCTTCTTTCGAGCATCACTCGGGTCAGATATTCCAGATAACCAACCCTGATTCATGAGATAAGCAACAATCTTGGTGACTGTCGGCTGATTCATATCGACTGCTTTAACAATGGATGTGATCGTCCGGGTCTTATTTGGTTGATTTGAAAAGTGGGCAAGCACCGTAAGCTGAGACGTATTCAGTCCCATCGGGTCAAGAATCCGATTCATCAACGTCGATAGATTCAGTTGAGCAATATTGATGCCCTGAACGATCCGACCCAGATTTCGAGAACGGCTGTGCACTAATACTCTTGCCTCATAAGTTAAAACCTTAAATTAACATTCTCAGGAATGCAATTACATTCTATAGAATATATAAACATTCCCTGGAATTGTTATTCGCTCATCACTTGCCGTTTTAAGCATGTTACATCTAGCTCTGGACGAGCAATTTCAATAATTCATGCGCACCCTGGTAAAGATTGCTCAGTAAAATCTTTGGCACAACATGTTGCCATGTCACCCTCAAGATTTGCAGCCCGTTTTTCTGCTGCGCTGGGCGATAGTCCTATAGCCTATGTGACAAAATGGCGCATGAATATTGCCGGGCGTCAACTCATAGAATCACAACAAAGCATAACTAAAATTGCTGAGTCTGTGGGTTATGAAAATGTGTCTGCATTCACTCGCGCCTTCAAGCGTCATTTGGGTGTTCCACCCGCTGTCTGGCGTGCCGAGCAATCCTAAAAGCATCAGGCTTGGAACAGCTTTTATCTTGTAAACAAAGCTATTTTTTCCAAATCACCTGACGACCCTCAATATCAAAACCTTCATTCGCCATGCGGGCAAGGGTGGCCGGATAAAGTTTATACTCTTCGATCTGAATGCGGGTATGTAATGAATCTCGGGTATCATCATCAAACACTGTCACAACGGATTGCGCCAGAATTGGGCCGCCATCCAGCACTTCATCCACCAGATGCACTGTGCAACCTGATACCTTCACGCCATATTCAAGTGCATCCTCTACAGCCTTTGCACCGACAAAAGATGGCAAAAGCGATGGATGGATGTTGATAATACGACCACGGAAACGACGAACAAACGAAGAAGATAAAATCCGCATATAACCAGCCAGCACAATCCATTGACAACTATGTCGATCCAGCAACTCAGCACACTCGGCATCAAACTGTTCGCGTCCTGAAAATTTTTTCGGATCAACATGCGCCACATAGGGTACGCCAGCTTCACGAGCAATAGTCAGAGCTTCGGCATCGCCTTTGTCAGAAATAACCAAACGGACATCGACAGGGCATTCGCCTTTGGTAACTGATTCAAGAATCACTTTCAGATTAGTCCCACGACCGGAAGCCATCACTGCAACTGCTTTAGAGTTCATATATTTTTACTGATTAATAAATCAACCAATCAGAGTTACGGGTTCACTACTGCGCTTGTGAATTGAACCAATCCTGTAAACGATTTCGCCCGCATCTTTCAATACTGCTTCAGCTTTATCTGCCTCACTTTCAGGCAAAATCACAGCAAACCCAATGCCCATATTAAAGGTGCGATAACGTTCATTTTTTTCAACATTGGCAAAGGAGAGTAAATATTCAAATACAGGGGGAATATTCCAACTGCTGACATCAACCGTCACAGCCAGGTCTTCAGAAACAATTCGTTCCATATTATCAAACATGCCACCGCCCGTGATATGTGAAAACCCGTGGACTATCACATCACTCTTCATCAGCGCCTTCACTGCTGGAACGTAAAGACGAGTAGGGGATAAGACACCCTCAACCGCTTTGCGACCATCAGACAATATATCATTTTCCAGATCCGCTTTACCAAGCTCAATCAGTTTGCGAACCATAGAAAACCCATTGGAGTGCGGCCCGCTGGAGGCAAGCCCTAAAATCACATCACCATCAACAATCTTTGAACCATCAATCATCTTTTCTTTATCAACCACACCAACAGAAAAACCACCAATATCGTAATGGCCCGGTGCATACATGCCCGGCATTTCAGCCGTTTCGCCACCAACCAGAGAACATTCACAAATACGGCATGCTTCCGCAATACCTTCAACCACACCCGCCAGTGTTTCACCCGCCAGTGTACCCGTGGCTAGATAATCAAGGAAAAAAAGTGGCTCCGCTCCCAGTGCTGCAATATCATTAACACACATCGCGACAGCATCAATGCCTGCCACATGTGGGCGATTATGCGCTTGAAGCAAAAGAAGTTTGGTGCCAACACCATCGGTGCCAGAAACCAATACCGGCTCTTCCATATTGGAAAAATCAGGTTTAAACAAGCCACCAAAACCACCAAGACCGGCTAAAACCTCGGGACGTGTTGTGCTGGCTACCGCATTTTTGATACGGCCAACAAAGGCATTGCCAGCGTCAATATCGACACCACAATCAGCATAACTGATTGATTGTTTTGTTTGTTCAGCAGCACGATCAGACATCGAGATTTTGTACCTTCAAAGCATTACTCTGAATAAATTTACGACGTGGCTCAACCGCATCGCCCATCAGTGTCGAGAATGTTTCATCAGCCATCACCACATCTTCAAGTGTAACCTGAAGAAGTGTACGGGCATCTGCATCCATCGTCGTTTCCCACAGCTGATCAGGATTCATTTCACCCAAACCTTTATAACGCTGAATATTCATGCCTTTTTTGCCTTCTTTTTCTATGATCGCTGCAATGTCATCATAATGGCCAATCTCCCAGCGCTTATCACCATTACTAAGATAAGCACCATCTGTAACCAGCCCCTGCACGGTTGCACAAAGCTTCAACGCTTCTGAAAATTCCGCGGTTCCAACCAAATCACGCTCTAATCTGGAGATCATCATACGGCCATGGTCGCGACGTTCAAACTGAACCCAATAACAACCCTGTTCTGTGTCTTCATGAAGCTTCCACTGCAATGTTTCATCTTCACGCGATGAAGCATGAAAGGCTGTCGATAGCAGCTCCATTCTTGCTGTCAGCTTTTCTTTATCACGCATCATCGCAACATTGATTTTACCGGTTTCAACCAAAAACTTGAGTACGCCCGAATCAAGACGCTGACTCAATCGAGCCTGCAATCGCTGCAAACGATGAATACTCTGAACCGCTGTCATCAGGCGATCACCAACAATCTCTTTGGCTTTACCACCCGGATAATAACGCTTCTCGTTTAATCCCAAGTCCATCAGATGCTCAAACAACTCTTCATCAGAGGCGACATAACGACCCTTTTTACCTTTTGCCACCCGATAAAGTGGTGGTTGAGCAATATAAAGATGGCCTCGCTCGATCACTTCTGGCATCTGACGATAGAAAAATGTCAGTAACAAAGTAAGAATATGTGAACCATCCACATCCGCATCGGTCATAACAACCACTTTGTGATAACGAAGTTTTGCAATATCAAAATCATCTTTACCGATACCCGTACCAAGTGCTGTGATCATCGTACCGATCTCTTGAGAAGAGAGCATCTTGTCAAAACGCGCTTTTTCTACATTCAGGATTTTACCCTTCAATGGCAAAATAGCCTGAGTCCGGCGATCCCGGCCCTGTTTGGCCGAACCACCCGCAGAATCACCCTCCACCAGGAATATTTCAGATGAGGCCGGATCTTTCTCCTGACAATCTGCCAGTTTTCCAGGCAGGCTTGAGATATCCAGCGCGCCTTTACGACGCGTTAAATCACGTGCTTTTCTAGCTGCATCACGCGCCATAGCCGCTTCTGCAGCTTTGCCAATAATACGCTTGGCCTCCATGGGGTTCTCTTCAAACCATTCTGCAAGCTTTTCAGCAACCTTTGTTTCCACCGCCGGACGAACCTCGGAAGAGACCAGTTTATCCTTCGTCTGGGATGAAAACTTCGGATCAGGAACCTTCACCGATAAAACCGCTGTCAAACCTTCACGGCAATCATCACCCGTCAGAGCAACTTTGTGTTTTTTAAGCAGACCATTGGCTGCTGCATAATTATTTATACAACGGGTCAATGCTGCACGGAAACCAGCCATGTGTGCACCGCCATCACGCTGCGGGATATTGTTGGTGAAACAGAAAACATGCTCCTGATAAACATCCGTCCACTGCATGGAGACCTCAATGCCAATATCATCTTTTTCACCAGTAATGGTAATACACTCTTTGTGCACAGGTGTGCGGGTACGATTCAAATGCTCCACAAAAGCGGTAATACCACCCTCGTATTCAAACAGCTGGCGATTATCATCGCGCTCATCAATCAATTCAATGCGCACACCGCTGTTCAAAAAGGAGAGCTCACGCAAACGTTTTGCCAATATATCAAAGGACATATTTCGATGAGAAAATGTCTCCAGACTCGGTAAAAAACGAACAGATGTTCCGGTACCTTCAGCTTCACCCACCACTTTCAGAGATTTTACTGTATCGCCATGTTCAAAACGGCAATAATGCACTTTGCCATTTCGGCGAATCTCCAGATCTAAATATTCAGAGAGTGCATTGACTACAGATACACCCACACCATGCAGACCACCCGATACTTTATAAGAATTACTATCAAACTTACCACCGGCATGCAGCACCGTCATAATCACTTCTGCAGCAGAACGATTCTCTTCCGGATGCATATCCACTGGAATACCACGTCCATTATCACGCACGGTCACCGAATCATCCGAATGGAGAATCACCTCGATTTTATCGCAATGCCCAGCCAACGCCTCATCGATTGAGTTATCCACGGCCTCATACACCATATGATGCAAGCCGGTACCATCATCGGTATCGCCGATATACATGCCTGGGCGCTTCCGGACTGCATCAAGGCCTTTAAGAACCTTAATACTATCCGCACCATAATCTTCCTTGTTTTTCACTTCACTCATGCTGCTCTCTCCATTGTATGGCCGGATACCAGTTGAATAGTTGGCCGGACTGCATGCATCTCTTTCTCTTTCACCGCACATTCTGATAAATGCCATTGGTAAACATCTAAATCTTTTGGTATTTCAATACCGCTTGGAATCGTCATCAATATTTGACCCTGATAAGAGCAGAGTCTTTTAACTAAACGAATTTGCCGTTCTGAATCCAAAGCTTCCAGACAATCATCAAGCAATAATAACGGTGCCAAATGACGGCTCTCTAATCGAACCGCGCATTCTGCCAGTCTTAGGGCCATCGCGGCCAGCTTTTGCTGACCACGGGAACCCACAGAACGAATTTCACGCCCACCAAATAGAATTTTCAAACGATCACAATGCGGGCCCACCTGTAAGCGTCCCAGTTTGGCATCTTCATCACGTTTGTTTGCCAAACGTTCAATCCATGCCTGTTCACTCTCTGGCGCTGTTGTTTTCATTTCCAGATGTAGCGTTGTTTCCATCAGTTCTGTTTCAGTAGCAAGTGATTGATTAAGCATATCAATCGTTTTTCTTCGAGCCTGTATCACCTGCAACCCGGATTGAACAATTTGATATTCCCAACCTTCCAACTCGGATGCATTGCGTGTGCGCCGAATGAGTCGGCTCCGCTGCATTAAAGCCCTTAAATAATTTTGATAACACCTAAATGTGGCCGGGTCAGATGCATGAATCACACTATCCAGCCAACGGCGGCGCTCACCCGGAACACCATCAACCAGTTTTCCTGCCTGCGGCGCATCTGCAACAACTGGCAAACTTTCAGTCAATTCTTTACGACGGGAAATTTTTTTCCCTTGAAGTAGCACTTCACTTTTTCCTTTTTTACCTTTCACATCCACATGTAACGGACCATATCGCTTCCATACACCGGAAACATGAAAATCCGGCTGCCCCCAACGAACCAGATCAGGGTCACGCGCTTGTCTGAATGAACGACCATGTGCCATCATATAAATGGCTTCCAACATCGTGGTTTTACCTGATCCATTATTTCCCGAAAGAAGATTGAGACCACTCTCACACCGCCATTTTATATCTTCATGACAGCGTAAATTTGTCAGTGCCAGTTCCCTGATAATCAGATGTGGTAAATCAGCCATAAATCATGTGCTAAATTCGCATGGGCATCACAACATATTTTGACGCATCGCTTCCATCTTCAAGAATCAAAACCGGAGATAATTCATCTTTGAACTGAATGCGTACCCGTTCCGTCTGTACCGCGCTTAAAACATCACGCAGATAACGACCATTAAACCCGATACTGACATCTTTACCTGTATAATCTGCTTCGACAAACTCTTCTGCTTGCTCCTGTTCAGTATTATGAGCCGATACCTGAATGCTATTGTTTGAGAATTGTAAGCGAACATCATGTGTAAATTCATTGGCTACAATCATACTTCGACGCAATATCTGATCCATTCGAATACGATCAACCACCGCCTCTTCAGGATTATCAGATGGAATTACATCCTGATAAACAGGGAATTTTGCATCAATCACCTTTGAAGTCAGGCTATGTTCTCCAGCATCAAGGCGAACCTGTCGTTTACCAAGTGAAAGTGTGACCTGACCTTGGGTTTCTTCACATATTTTTTTAATTTCTGCAACCGCTTTGCGGGGAACAATCGCACGACACGCTTCTACGTTTTGATCTAACAATGTACCTACCAGTGCCATACGATGCCCGTCTGTAGCAATCAATTGCAGTCCCTGTTCCGGTGAAATTTCAAACAATGTGCCTGTTAAATATTTCCGTGTTTCATCCGTTGACATAGAAAAGCTGGTTGCACCAATCATTGTAGCCAAATCTTTTCCTTCAAATTGAATCGAAAAATCAGTGTCCTGTTCAGGAATACCTGGATAATCAATGGCAGGCAATGTGGATAATCGGAATTTTGAACGTCCACTTTTAATTTCCATAAAAGATGATTCCGTTTTTAATTCAACATCACTATCAACATCCAATTCTTTTACAATATCAAAAAGTTTTTTTGCGGAAATGGTGATTTCGCCTTCATCCTGTATATGAATATGTACTTTCGAAGATACACCGATCTGTAAATCTGTTGCTACAATTTCAAGTGTTTCATTTGATGCCCGTAGTAACAAATTTGATAATATGGCATTGGGACTTCTTTTTTCAACGATGTTTTGACAACGCTGCACATGCTGTAAAAAACTGGTTCTGGGTACTGTGATGTGCATCTTTACTCCTTCAATAATACTTAAATCAATATATATAGTCTTCTTAGTAGGGGCTGTTAATAACGTGGATAACCTAATTCAGTCATTATTTTTAAATAGTTAGCAATATTTTTCATGTGCATAACAATTGTTTGTCTCTGTGCATATGATGTGTGTCCAGGAGCAATGTTTAATCAGATCTTTTAATCTGGCAAGTAACTCCAAAGTTATCCACAGCAATCCACCCCTCTTTTCCTCAGCTTATTCTTTTTATTCATATCGACTGTTTATTATGGTTTCAAACGAGTCAGAACTCTTTTGATTTCATCATCAAAGTCTTTATCCTCATTGCGCATTTTAGCAATCTTTCGATGCGCATACAAAATAGTTGTATGATCTTTACCACCAAAGGCTTCACCGATCTCAGGAAGTGAATGTGTGGTCAGCTCTTTGCATGCATACATGGCAATTTGTCTGGGGAATGAAATAGTCCGTGTTCGTTTTTTTGAAAGCATATCCTGAATACGGATGTTGTAATAGTTCGCCGTACCTTTCTGAATATCTTCCATAGAGATGGTTCGCATATCTTCCTGAAGCTGATCACGCAATACATGTCGTGTCATTTCCATATCAATCATTTTATCTGTAAGTCGGGCATAAGCAGTCAGGCGGGTGAGCGCACCTTCAAGCTCCCGAACATTGTTGGTGATACGTGAAGCCAGCAGATAAGCGACCTCTTTATCCAGTGTGATGCCTGCCAGTTCAGCTTTACTTTCCAGGATCGCAAGACGTGTTTCTAAATTGGGCGGCTGAATATCTGCAACCAATCCCCAGTTAAAACGGGATCGCAAACGTTCTTCTAAATGACTCATCTCTCTGGGGCTTCGGTCTGATACAAGAATGATCTGTTTATGAACTTCATGCAATGCATTAAAGGTATGGAAAAATTCTTCCTGTGTACTGGTTTTTCCAGCAATAAACTGCACATCATCAATGATAAGCACGTCAACTTTGCGATATTGTTCGCGAAATTGATGGGTTGCACCATTTCGAATGGCGGTAATCAACTCATTGGTAAAGCGTTCACCGGTACGGTAAGCAATTTTAATATGATCTTTTTTAATCAGTTCATTGGCCACAGCGTTGATCAGATGGGTTTTACCCAAACCCACACCACCATGAAGATAAAGAGGGTTATAACTTTCACCCGGTTTGTCCGCCACAGCCCGGCAGGCCGCGTAACAGAACTCATTACTGGAACCGACCACAAAATTTTCAAAGGTGAAACGTGAATCAATATAACCATCAACTTTTCCGGGTTGGTGATTACTTTCTTTTTTCTCAGGTTCCTGTGAGAAAGAAAGTGATGTATCGATTGCGAAACGAATGGTGATGTCGGGTTG
Organism: Mariprofundaceae bacterium; assembly: GCA_021772895.1. Lineage (GTDB taxonomy): Bacteria > Pseudomonadota > Zetaproteobacteria > Mariprofundales > Mariprofundaceae > WSZY01. The sequence goes on from JAJFLC010000012.1 coordinate 223,328, forward strand.
AAAAAATTGAGCTGCTGAAGCCAATATCTTTTTCTCACAATCTGCTTTAAGACCATCAAGAAAAATTCGACTCGGTACTTTAAGTGTTAACGTTTTATCAGAAAATTCAGGTTGAATAGGTCTTACCCAAGCATCAAATTTTGATACCGGAACATCTTCTTTCAATTGTTTGACAATGGATTGCCAATTGTTCTCCCAGTCTTGTGTTACCATTGGCTGAATAGTACATGCTTAGGAGGGCTTATCCAGACTCCTCGATGATATTATCATCTTATACCCAATGGCTTGACATCAGGATGGTGAGACATATGATTCGCGGCCCTTTAATTCCGAGGAGTTGGATATGAGTTTTACTTACAAGCCTAGTCGCATTCGTCGCGCACGTACCCATGGATTCCGTGCACGCATGGCAACTCGCGGTGGACGCGCAATTATTAATCGTCGCCGTGCAAAAGGGCGCAAACGGTTGTCTACCTGAATCAAGACTTTCCGCCTGAGTTCCGTTTAAAGTCCAAAGCTGACTTTAATGCTTTAAGAGGTGGTTATCGTTTATATATAGATGGTTTATGTTTTGTTTATCGTAAAAACCATCTGTCACACGCCCGACTTGGGCTCGCTATTTCAAGAAAATATGGTAATGCTGTAAAAAGAAATTCCCTTAAACGTAGATTAAGGGAGGTTTTTCGTCAGCATGAAGTGCGTTCATGCGCGATAGATGTTCTATTGCTGCCTGCAAAAAGCGCGGAATCATCGATGGCTTTTTCGCATATGATGGACAGGGGTTTGAATAAGATCACCCATCGTTGCCGAGAAATATAAAATATGAAGATATTATTGATCGGCTTTGTTCGTTTTTATAAATATTTTATATCACCTGTTTTACCTGCACGGTGCATTTATACACCCACATGTTCCGAATATGCCGTTGAGGTGTTACAACGTTATGGCGCAATCCGCGGTGGATGGTTAGCGTTCCGCCGCCTGTGCAGTTGCCATCCTTTTTCCAAGGGCGGTTATGATCCTGCACCCTAGTTATTTTTTGAAGGCTCAAGGAGTTTAAATCATGGAACAACGCAATATTATTCTGGCGTTTGGCTTATCCATGTTGATTTTGTTGGGATGGGGAAGTCTTTTTCCACCTGCAGAGCAACCGATTGTACAGGAACAGATAACTGCTGAGCAGCAGGAAGCGATAGAGCAAGCACCTGCTGGGTCTGAGCTCGGGCCTGATGAAGGCAGTATGAATTCTATAGATTCTCCTGCACCTGTAGAAAAACGTGTGGATACGGTTACAGATACAGTCTTTAGCGGAGAAACGATTTCTTTTTCTAATGATCTTCTTGAGTTGCAAGTCAATGAAAAAGGCTGGCTGGTTGCTGCAAAACTGGCGAAATACAAAGAGAGTAAAGATAAGGATGCGAAGTCAGTTTCTGTTTTAGGTAAGCAGGATATGCATTCCGTTCATGTCAGTGCTGGTATTATGCGCGAAAAAGGCAGCTCTTTATTTAAACTTGTCTCTAAAGAGCGCGTGAATGGTGCGGATGTTTTGAAAATTCGTGCAAGCCTTGCTGATGGCAGAATTTGGGAACGTACGATGACGCTGATTCCAGGCTCTTACCTTGTTGAGTTGGAAGACAGTGTTCAGAACGGCGCGGGACTTAAATTGTTTCGGCAGGTGGTTGAGCGTTATCCAAATCGGGATGGCTCAACATTTTATGAATATGCTGGGCCAGTTGGCCTGGTAAACGATGTGTTACAAGAGCCAGGTTATGATGATTTGGATGAATCAGGCACTGTTCGTGTAGCCGGAGTCGGTGGCTGGACGGGCGTGATGGACCGTTATTTTATCACGGCATTGTATGGTGATCAGTCTCAGGATTATCGTTATTATTATATTGGCGATGGTCGTTCTTATCAGGCAGGGATGATTGATGACGGTGTGATGGATGGTGCAACGGCAGTATTTAAGTCCAATGTGTATATTGGGCCGAAATTGATTTCAGAATTGGAACGCGAAGGCGCACAGCTTGAACGCAGCGTTGATTATGGCTGGTTTGCTTTTATTGCCAAACCATTGCATGAAGCCTTGAGCTGGTTTTATAAATACGTCCCCAATTATGGCTGGTGTATTATTTTGTTGCTGATTGGCATTAAAATAATCTTCTTTTACCCAACCCAGAAATCTTATCAGTCCATGGCGGCTATGCGTAAAATTCAGCCTGAACAGAAACGTTTACAAGAGCGTTTTGGTGACGATAAACAAAAGCTTGGCCAGGAAATGATGGGCTTGTATAAAAAACATAAAGTGAATCCTTTGGGTGGTTGCTTGCCAATCATCATTCAGATTCCGGTGTTTTTTGCGCTTTATAAGGTTTTATTAATGTCGATTGAAATGCGACATGCACCTTTTATTGGCTGGATTCAGGATTTGTCTGCTCAAGATCCGTATTTCATCCTCCCTTTGCTGATGGGCGCATCCATGTACATTCAGCAGAAACTTAATCCTCAACCACCGGATCCTATGCAGGCTAAAATCATGTCGTTTTTGCCTGTGGTATTTACCGTGATGTTCCTGTTCTTCCCTTCAGGTCTGGTTTTGTATTGGGTGGTCAACAACGTACTTTCCATTGCCCAACAACGATTGGTGATGCGCAAAATGGGCGTTGATTAATCCGATAAGGAAGTTTTTGTTGTGAGTACAATTGCTGCCATCGCCACACCCGCAGGACGGGGTGGCGTTGGTATTGTTCGTATATCAGGCGAGGCTGCGGCATCCATTGCCAAAAAACTTTCTGACCAGAAGATTCTTTCTCCGCGACATGTTCAGCTTTGTCACTGGTATGATGCAGATCATTCTTTGATTGATTCCGGTGTGATGCTTTATTTTCAAATGCCACATTCCTATACCGGCGAAGATGTTATTGAACTTCAGGCACATGGCAGCCCTGTTCTTTTGAGAGCACTGTTGCAACGTGTGTTTGATTTGGGTGCATCGCCTGCTGAGCCGGGAGCCTTTACCCGCCGGGCTGTTGAAAATGGAAAAATGGATCTTTCGCAGGCAGAAGCTGTGATTGCCTGTATTGACGCATCAACGCTTAGGGCTGCTAAGTTAGCTCAGCGGCATTTGCATGGTGAGTTTGGTGCGAAAGTACAAAGTCTGATGCATGACCTGACAGGGGCTGTTGCACATGTTGAAGCCTGTCTGGATTTCCCTGAAGAAGAAATTCCAGCGTTGTTGTTTGATCAAATTCATGCAGATGTATCTGAACAGCTGGTCAAACCCATCAGGGCATGGCTTGCTACGGCGAGTTTGGGAGAGCGCTTGTTTGATGGGGTAACAGTTGCCATTGTCGGAGCACCGAATGTGGGTAAGTCCAGCTTGTTAAATGCCTTGTCGGGTAGGGATCGAGCCATTGTAAGTGATATACCGGGCACCACACGGGATGTGTTGGAGATTGATTTCGAGGTGGATGGCATCCCTGTTCGCTTGGTGGATACCGCAGGTATGCGTAGCAGTGATGATGTGATTGAACAGGAAGGCATTCGAAGGGCGGAGGTTGCGGCAGATGACGCTGATATCGTTTTGTTTGTTGCTGATGCCTCACGCCCGGAGACGTGGCAGGTTGAATATTATGCAGATGATGCTGTGAATCGTCACGAAGAGCACCATATCGATATCAAATTAATGAATAAGACTGACCTTGCTCAAGATGACTACCCGGAAATATATCTTCCGCTTTCAGCCAAACACGGCATTGGTTTGGATGCTTTAATGGAAAGGCTGGCTGAATTGCTGGGTACGGTGGATGCAGGTGAAGAGAGTTTGCTGGTGACGCGATCGCGGCATCGTGAGTCTCTTCAGCTTGCGTTGCAGCATATTGAACAAGGCCTTGGTTTGTTAGGCTCGGAGGAAAAATTCGATCTTGTCGCGCTTGAATGGCGAAGGGGCTGGACATCGTTGGGCGAAATTCTTGGTATTGGTGATATCGAATTTATTTTAGATCGGGTGTTTTCTGAATTTTGTGTTGGAAAATGAGCAAAAGTGTTTATTTTTCTTGAATCTATGGGCCTGTAGCCGTCATAATGCTGCGCTTATCAAAAAACAGATTAGGGAGAGAGCCTGTGTTTGTCATGTTGCTCCCGGAATTGAATAAATTAGTTAGGGGGACCTATGTCCATTAAGCATCCTGTCATTTCTGTAACCGGCTCTTCCGGTGCAGGCACGAGCACTGCCAAAGTAGCATTGGAGCATATTTTTCATCGTGAGCAGGTCACACCCGCTATCGTAGAAGGTGATTGCTTTCATCGTTTTGGCCGCATTGAATTTAAAGAAAAAGCCAAAGAGTTTGAAGCTGCCGGAAAGCGTTTAAGTCACTTTTCTGATGAAGCAAACTTATTTGATAAGATTGCAGAGCTGTTTAAGGATTATGGAGATACCGGTCTTGGTAAGGCGCGTACCTATGTTCATGATGCTGGAGAAGCAAAGCTTTATGGCGTTGAGTCAGGTTTGTTTACTGACTGGCGTGATGTGGGTGAAGGCTCCGATCTGCTATTTTATGAAGGTCTGCATGGTGGGGTGGAAGAGGTTCGTCCTTATACCGACCTTTCTATGGGCATTGTACCGGTTGTAAATATTGAGTGGATTCAGAAAATTCACCGTGATACTGCAATGCGTGGTTATTCACCGGAAGCTGTGGTGGATAATATTTTATCTCGCATGCATGACTATGTTCATTTTATTACGCCGCAGTTCACATACACTGATATTAACTTCCAGCGTGTGCCGCTGGTGGATACATCCAATCCTTTTGTAGCACGTGATGTTCCGACACCCGACGAGAGCCTGATGGTGATTCGTGTGCGCAACCCTCAGAAGTGGGGGGTGGATTTCCCATATCTTCTTTCTATGTTGAATGGTTCATTTATGTCTCGCCGCAACACGATTGTTGTGCCATCGAGCAAGATGTTACTGGCTATGGAGCTAATTCTTTCGCCAATTATACACGAGATGTTGGAGAAGAAACGCGCAGCAGCTTAACGACAGGTTTGATGTAATACTTAAGGGGAGGCTTCGGCCTCCTTTTTTTGTGCTGGAATCAATAGGTTGCGTTATTTTTTTATATGACCACGACATATTGTATGTGTGTAAAATAAATGAACGTTTCTTTTTTCATTTCTGGATTTCATGCGTGTAGATACGTAATCTGCCCTCCCTCATGACAACGACAAACAAACAAATGTTCCACGTGAAACATCCGGATGGGCCGGTCGATGTGCTGGTGATTGGTGCTGGGCATGCTGGTTGTGAAGCGGCTTTGGTTGCGGCGCGCCGGGGCGCACGAGTTCGTTTAATCACTCAAAACCTTGATACGATTGCAAAAATGTCGTGCAATCCTGCGATTGGTGGCGTGGGTAAAGGGCACCTTGTTCGTGAAGTGGATGCATTGGGCGGCGCCATGGGGTGGGTTGCTGATCGTTCTGCTATTCAATATCGTGTGTTGAATCAGAGAAAAGGGCCAGCTGTTCAAGCGACACGCTCTCAATGTGATCGAAGAATTTATCATATGGAAATGCGAGCAATTCTGGATGCCACACCGAAGCTTTGTTTGCATCAGGGAACCGTTCGCGAGCTCTCTTTCACTGGCGATAAGGTCACAGGCGTTGTGGATGAGTTGGGTGTTTTGCATGAATCAATGACGGTTATATTGACGACAGGAACTTTTCTTGGTGGTCTGGTGCATGTTGGCGAGAAGCAATTTTCTTCAGGCAGAGTAGGTGATGCAGCCGTCCATGGTTTAACCGATGTGTTGTATAAAAAAGAGTTGCGTCTTGGCCGGTTGAAAACGGGCACACCGCCGCGCCTTGATCGCAGAACGATTCATTGGGCATCCCTTGAAGCACAGCCGGGTGAAGAGAGCGCAGTGCCTTTTTCATTTGATAGCGGGTCCCTTATCATGGATCAGGTGCCTTGTGCGATCACCCGAACCACAGAAAAAACACATGACATCATTCGGAAAAACCTCGAGCGATCACCTATTTATTCCGGAGGCATTGAAAGCAAAGGGCCGCGGTATTGCCCCAGTATTGAAGACAAAGTTGTACGTTTTGCAGATAAAACAAGCCATCAGATTTTTCTTGAACCGGAAGGGCGTGATCATGAAGAGGTTTATCCAAACGGCATATCAACATCGCTTCCGATAGATGTTCAGTGGGCTTTTGTTCGTTCGATTACAGGTCTTGAAAAGGCTAATATTATTCGGCCTGGGTATGCGATTGAATATGATTATGTAGACCCGACAGAACTACTGCCCACACTGGAGTGTAAAAAAGTCAGAGGTCTGTTTCATGCGGGTCAGATCAATGGTACAACAGGCTATGAAGAGGCCGCTGCGCAAGGCTTGATTGCGGGTCTTAATGCGGCTGCATTGGCCTTAGAGGTTGATATGTGGGTTCCAGATCGATCTGAAGCATATATGGGTGTGATGGTTGATGATCTTGTCAACAAAGGTGTGAGTGAGCCATATCGGATGTTTACCTCCAGGGCAGAGTTCAGGTTACATCTTCGGGAAGACAATGCTGATCTTCGTCTTGGTGAAACGGCAGTTCGCCTTGGTCTTTATTCTGATGCTCGGAAAAAAGCGTATGAGTTAAGGGCTGAGCGTTTGGCGAAAAGTGTTGCGGAGAGCCGCGCCACTTTGATCGGAATGGGAAAAGCATGGCGTGAAAAACTTGATGTTTGTGCACTTCCGGCACCGCAGCAAAGCATGTCTTTTGCTGCATATTGCCACCGTCAGGATGTTGATGTTGAAGATGCGCTTGTGTTGTTAAGTTCAGCGGAAGCCTTGAATGATCGAGATCGGGCGAGCTTAAAGGCTTTTATTCACTATGAAGGTTATCTTGATAAGCAGGAGCTTGAAATTGAGCGTTTCAAACAACATGAAATGCAGTTGATTCCAGATGGATTTAATTATGCTGCCGTGAGCGGGCTAAGCCATGAATGTCGGCAGAAGTTAGATCTGGGTAAGCCTTTAAACCTTGGTCAGGCAGCGAGAATGTCTGGCATAACACCTGCGGCAATCACGGCCTTAATCATTCATTTGAAACAGGTTGCATGATGGAGGAAGGGCTTCAGCAGTATGGCGCGGAAGTGCTTCGGTTCAGAAAGGCATTGAATCTGACATCGATTAAAAATGAGACTGAGTTTATGTCCCGTTTTATAGAGCCTTCTGTAGCATTGGCTGCGTGGATGCCGGATCACGGGCGGCTTCTTGATATCGGCAGTGGCATGGGCGTGCCGGGCATTCCTCTTTTGATTGCAAAGCCGGGTTTGCAAGGTGTATTGGTAGAGCGAAGAAAGAAGCGAGCGGAGTTTCTCAGGCATCTGGTTCGGGTCTTGAAGCTGGATGCTGAAGTCTATGATGCGGATATCAATGATTTGTCGCATTTGGGTGTGGATGTCTGTGTTGCCAGAGCCGTGACGCGTATCTCAGGATTGCTGGAGATGTGTAGTCCTCATGTGAATCAAGGTGCTGTTGCAGTCTTTCCTGTGCCGCAAGATGCCAGGCCAGTCAATTTGACGGGTTGGGAATTTAAGCAGAAACACATGATACATGCGGGCGATACGCAGCAGGTATATTGTTATCGTTATGATCATTCGATTCAGGGGGAGGTTTCACGTGAAACATAAGTGTTTTGGACCTGTGATTGCCATTGCCAATCAGAAAGGTGGTGTGGGAAAAACCACAACAAGCATTAATTTGGCAGCATCGCTGGCCGCACTCGATAAACGTGTGCTTCTTATTGATCTGGACCCTCAGGGCAATACCACATCGGGCCTTGGCATTGATAAAAAAAGTGTTGAACAAGGCATGTATTCGGTTTTGATGCGTGATGCAGGAATCCATGAGGTGTTGATTGAAACCGAATGTGAGGGGCTTTTTTTGCTTCCTGCCAGTATGGATCTTGCCGGTGCAGAGGTTGAGCTTGTCTCTGTAGAGGGGCGGGAAAACATTATGCACGACGCTATTTCCAGCTATGTGGGGGAACCTTTTGATTATGTGATCATCGATTGCCCACCCGCGTTGAATTTGTTGACGTTGAATGCGCTTACGGCGGCAGACCGTGTTTTAATTACACTTCAAACTGAATTTTATGCAATGGAAGGACTCACACAGTTGATTGATACCATTCGCAGGGTACGGCAAAGTCTTAATCTGGAATTATCGATGGACGGCATTCTTCTCACCATGGTTGATCGGAGAAATAATCTGGCTTTACAAGTAGAGAGTGAAGTGCGCGATTATTTTGGTAATCAGGTGTATAAAAATATTATACCTAGAAATGTACGCTTGTCAGAGGCACCAAGTTTTGGTGTGCCTGTCATGTATCATGATCTTCGCTCTACAGGAGCACAGGCATACCTTCAGGTAGCACAAGAATTGATTCAGCGTCAGGAAGCATAAGGAGAGGGTGGAAATGAAAAAACCTATGAAAAAACGTGGTTTGGGTCGTGGTTTGGATGCGCTTTTATCGGATATGCCGAGTAAAGGCTTGATAGATGAATCCTCTAAGATACTGATTTCAAAGATAAAACCGAACAGATACCAGCCAAGAACGCATTTTGACGCTGCTGAGTTGAAGTCGTTAACGGATTCTATTCGTAAAGAAGGCGTTATCATGCCGATTCTGGTTCGTCCGGCAGGCGATGGTTATGAGCTGATTGCGGGTGAACGGCGCTGGCGTGCTTCACAGGCGGTAGGTTTACTGGAAATTCCAGCGGTGGTTCGTGATGTGGATGATTTGCAGGCTTTGGAGCTGGCAATCATTGAAAATGAGCAGAGAGATGATTTAACGGCGATAGAATCTGCCCGTGCCTATCAACGGCTTATGCAGGAGTTTGCTTATACACAGCAGCAGGTGGCAGAGCGCATTGATGTATCACGTGTACACGTCAGTAATACCATCCGTTTGCTTCAGTTGCCTGAAGCGATTCAGGCCATGATTGAAAACCGTGAACTTAGCATGGGCCATGCGCGCCCATTGATTGGGCTTGATAGTTTTAAAGCGAAAAATCTTGCCAGACTTTGCATGGAACACGACTGGAGCGCCAGACAGATGGAGCGGGAGGCTAAAAAGGCCTTACAGGAAAAAAGTGAGACACCTGCCAATAAAAAGATGGATGCGGATATCGCAGCACTTCAGGATGAACTCAGCCGTACACTGGGTTTACCTGTCATCTTTCAATGCAAAAAGAATGGTGCGGGTGAATTGCGTATTGCTTATACACGTCCGGAAGAAGTGGATGGTGTGCTTAAACGCTTGAGACGCCCTTTGTGAACGTTAATGGGAAGCACTTTCGAGCCATCAATTGGCCGGGAGGGGTGAATGGTCAGCTGCAATGGATTGATCAGACAAAGCTTCCTCATCATTTTGCAATAAAAGAAAGCCGGGATGCAGAAGTGGTTGCCCGTGCAATAGAATGCATGGAGGTTCGTGGTGCGCCTGCAATTGGCGCCATGGCTGCTTTTGGTTTGGCTCTGGCTTTTATCACGGACCAAAATCGTTTTGAATCTTATTGGTTAACACGCTTTAGCCAAACACGTCCGACGGCTGTTAATCTATTTCATGCCTGCGATACCATGCGCGTTTGTGCCGAAGGTGGTGCGACAGAGCAGATGATGTTGGATATGGCATGTCATTATGCGGATACGGAGGTGAAGCGCTGCAAAGTGATGGGCGAACATTTAGCTCAAGTTCTGGCGGTGGGAGAGCGTCGAATCCTGACGCATTGTAATGCGGGTTGGCTGGCAACTGTCGATTGGGGCACTGCGTTATCCGGCATTTATCATCTGGCACGTGCCGGGGAATCGCCTTCTGTATTGGCTGATGAGACCCGGCCACGTTTACAGGGTGCAAAACTGACTGCATGGGAGCTCTCTCAGGAAAATATTCCATGCAGTATTCAGGTTGACAGTGCGGCAGCATGGATGATGGCACAGGGCGAGGTTGATGTGATCGTTGTGGGAGCGGACCGGATTGCTGCCAATGGTGATGTAGCGAATAAAATTGGCACTTATATGTTAGCGCTTGCTGCAAGGGAGCATGGTATTCCTTTTTATGTGGCTGCACCTGAGAGCAGTTTTGATCTATACTGTATATCAGGTAAAGACATTCCAATCGAGATCAGGGATGAAGATGAAGTGTTGCGGGTGCAAGGCATGAATAACCATGGTGATTTAGGTAAAATAGACATAACAGCCCATGGAATTGTGGCTCATAATCCTGCATTTGACGTGACGCCCAATCATTTGATTACCTCTATCATTTGTGAGACGGGGTTGTGGAAGCCGTAAAATCATGGTTGCTGGTGATGTTGGTGCTGATATCCGGCACAGCATTTGCAAATGCTGAAATTCAAATAAAACATATAGAAATCAGCGGGTTGGAGTATTCCAAAGCGCGTGTTGTGATGCGTGAGCTACCTTTTTCTGAAGGTGATGTATGGCAGCCGGAGTTTGCTGAAGTCGGTGCGCGGCGGCTCAGGAACCTGGGTCTTTTTAGTGAGGCATCGATCACACCACCGGATAGTCATGGCGTGGTTTATATTCATGTCAATGATAAGTGGCCTTTGTGGTTGTTACCGGAGGCAAAACGTTCTGATAATGGGGCATCTTCAGCCGGTCTGACATTGACCGAACATAATCTTTGGGGATTGCACCATCACCTGCGTTTGGCAACGCGCCGGGATACAGGGAAAAATTTTTCGGGAAACAAAGGAACCTCTTATCAGGGTTCATATATATGGCGGCGAATTAATGATTCTAATTATGGCATGGATATGTCGATCAATGATGGGAGTAGCACGTTTGATGCGTATGAAAATGGTGTGGTTAACAGCAGTTATCTTCAGGAGAGCCAAAGCTGGAGTGCCGGTATTAGTTATGGTTTTGGGCCGGTTCCCGGAGAGGGGTGGGATGCCCGGCTGGGGTTCTCAGCAAACAAAACAGCTTATACGTTGAAAAGTGGGCCGCCACAGTTGGATGTGAGGGGGTTAAGACGCCATGCGATCAATCTTTCGGCCGGTTATCGGCTGGTGAATGACCATATCACATGGGTGACTGGTAATGAATTTGATTACAGTCTGAATATTGCACATAAAACAATAGGTTCAGAGATTAATAGCTATAAACAGACGATATCGCTGCGCAGGCACCTTGATCTTGGCAAACAACAGACATTGAGCTACAGGATTAATGCTGGTTTAGCGGCAGGGGACATTCTTCGTGATGGGCTGTTTGATGTGGGTAACCAAGGTGGAATGAGGGGGTATTATTCCGGCGAGTTGCAGGGTGATGCTTATGTGTATGGTACGCTGGAGGGGCGCTATCCATTGCAAATGAACAGTAATTTCCAACTGGTGGCTTTCGTGGATGCGGGTTATGTGAGCAGGAATGGCAAACCAGCGCTTGGTCAATCTGTTGTTATCGGTGTGGGTGGTGGTGCGCGGTGGACATTGCGCTGGCTGGTGAATGGTACGTTACGTGCCGATGTTGCTTACGGTGTCGCAACGCGCAAATGGCGTCTACACTTAGGAACAGGACAGTCATTTTAGAAAGATAATTCTGGATAACTGGTCAATGGGCTAAGAGGTATTTATGAAAAAAATCATTCGTTATGTGTTGATTACTGTTGCAGTGCTGCTGTTGATTATTGTTGCCACGCCATTTTTGATCCCGGCGGACCAGGTTCGCCAGTTTGTTGAAGCAGAAGCAAGCAAAGCTGCCGGTATGCCGGTTAAAATCGAGGTGCTTTCGGTACGTCTTATCCCTGTACCCTCACTATCAATTAAAAAACTGACGGTAGAAGATGTGAAGGGAGGCACGCCAAAGCTGGCAGTAGCTTCCGGCTCACTGGCTGTTGAGTTGGCACCGCTTTTTGATGGGCGTGCTGAGGTTTCAGGTATTACATTTAAAGAGATTGTCTTAAGGGTATCTGAAAAGGCGAAAGGTAAAGATGTGCATATTGTCCGTATTGATAGCGTTAGCGGTGCGATTCAGTTGACGGGAGATACGTTGACGATGCCGAACTGGAAGTTGAAACTCTATGATGGCAACGTGATGATGAATGCCAAGTTAACCCCGTTGGAGGGTAAGAAGCGTACATTGACTGCAGATATTAATGCTGCGGAGATTCAAATGTTAACACTCATGCAGGATGCGGCAGGACAGGATAAGGTGTCAGGAACATTTGGTTCAAGCTTAAAAATCTCTGCGCAAGGCGCCAGTGAAAAAGCGATGCAGCAGTCACTCAAGGTTGATGGTCCGGTTCATATGACAAAAGGACAGTTTGAAGGTGTGGGTCTTTCGGGCGTGGCGGCAGCTTTGGTGCATGGCAATGTTACAGGTGCATCTGGAGCGATTCTGTTTGATACGTTCAAAACGCAGTTGAAAGCGCGTGGTCAGGATATTTATTTAAAAGATATTGTGCTTGATGCATCGGCTTTTGATGCCAGTGGGCATGTCGATATTAAAGGAAGTGGTAAGTTGGATGGGCAGATTGATACCAGCGGTGTGGGCGGTCTTTCAGGTGCAAAATTATTGGTTGGTGGCACGACAGAAAGTCCCAAAATTTACCCTGCACCATCATCTCTGATTGGAGGTGCGATTGGTGCGGCGGTTGGTGGTCCGACAGGGGCGGCGGCAGGTTCCAAAGTGGGTGGGGCGGCAGGGGATGCGGTTGAAAGCATCGGTGGCGGCATGAAAGGATTGTTTGGAAAGTGATTTTCAGCGATCAACACTACAAAAAAGAGTGTGTTTAGCCTTTGAGAAGCAGGGTCAGGTCGGCCAATCCCACATCAGCCGGACTCTGAATGTGCGGCCTTTCAATGTGCCTTCGGTTAGTTTTTTGAGTGCAATTTTAACGATATCCCGGTTAACGGCCACATAAGCCCAGTTATCAGAGATATGAATTTTACCAACCTGTTTTCCTGCAATGCCATTTTCGCCCGTTAATGCACCTAAAATGTCACCAGGGCGCACTTTTTGTTTCTTTCCGCCACCAATTTGCAGGGTTGCCATGAGCGGTTTCATGGCCGGTTCTTCTAATACACTGCGTGCTGGCAATGGCTCACTTTCGATGCTTTTTTCAAGATAATCTCCGAGTACGGTCATCTTATAATGTTCTTTATCGCTAAATAAAGAGCAGGCAATGCCTTTGCTGCCTGCACGCCCGGTGCGTCCAATGCGGTGAACATGCACTTCCGGGTCTTGCGCAATATGGAAATTGATAACGGCGTCTAAAGCATCAATATCCAGGCCTCGGGCAGCGACATCGGTTGCAACAAGAATGGAGGTGCTTTTATTGGCAAAGCGCACCAATGTCTGGTCGCGATCCCGTTGTTCAAGGTCTCCATTCAAAGCCAGTGCACTAAAACCATGTTCAACGAGTTCATTTGCGACTTCCTGAGTTTCTTTTTTTGTATTACAAAAGATCACCGTGGATTCCGGGCGATGTTGTAAAAGAAGTAAACGCAGAGCAGTCATGCGTTGTTCGTTATCAGAAACTTTATAAAAATGCTGTGAGATCGTTGTGTTGTCATGTGTCGATGCAACTTGCGCCATCACAGGCTTGATCATGATGCGTTTGGCGATGGATTTGATTTGATCGGGAAAGGTGGCACTCAGCAATAACGTTTGCCGTTGCTTGGGTGCTTGATCAATGATGGCATCGATCTCTGATTGGAAGCCCATCTCAAGCATGCGATCGGCTTCATCAAGCACCAGTGTGCGCAAATGGTTTAGTTTCAACGTTTCTTTGTTCAAATGATCTTCAATGCGGCCGGGTGTCCCGACAATAATGTGCGCGCCATATTCCAGTGAATTGGCTTGAGGTCTAAATGGGATGCCGCCACACAAGGTAAGTACCTTAATGTTAGAGAGGGTGCGTGCCAGCTTGCGAATCTCTTTGGCCACCTGATCAGCAAGCTCCCGTGTTGGGCAAAGCACCAGTGATTGCACGTGCAGGTTCTTTACATCCAGCTTTTCCAACAGGCCAAGGCCAAATGCAGCGGTTTTTCCTGATCCGGTTTTGCCTTGGGCAATCACATCTTTACCAGCCAGAATATCGGGCAGACTCTGTGCCTGAATGGGTGTCATCGTCTCATAACCAAGGGAAGTCAGGTTTTTTAACAGGTTGGGATGCATTTTAAGGGTTGAAAAGGCGATTTGGCTCAAAGTGGGTATCCCTGTGTTAGATGTTATGCGAAACCAGCGCGCTGGTTCACTACATCAGCCGAATTTTAGTGTTTTGCATGCATAAAAGAAATGGGCATTGTTTTGAAAGTGATTTACCGTGTAGTAAAGTGGCAGTCGTATGAATCGTCTAAATGCTTTGGCCTATGCTTTATCATTCAGAGATGACTTTTTTCTTCGTTTGACTTTTAATATCCAATATCAAGGAAATTAAGGGCGTATATAGGAGGGCAATACATGGAAAATCAAGTCATGCTATTACTTAGTTAGGCACACACTCAAATCCGTTTTATTTTGGGGAATGGCATGTCAGCGAAGACGGTTAGTGAAGAGGCAGCTCAAACAGTATCCCCTCGCCAGTGGGTCCGATTAGTTGTGGTGCATCTCCTTATCCCGTTGATTTTATTGATATGCGGTTGGGATATCGGTTGGTGGCAGGCGTGGGCCTATTCCCTGCTGATCTTAGCCGCTGGTATTGGGGGACGTATATGGGCGGAACAGCGACACCCTGGATTGACGGCCGAACGACAAAATATTGAAAATATCCAAAACGCAAAAGCCTGGGATAAAGTGCTTGCTCCTCTGATGGCAGTGAGTGTCAGTTTTCCTATGGTTATTGTGGCAGGGCTGGACCGTCGCTATAACTGGTCTCCCGAATTTCCGCTATGGTTAAGTGTAATTGGATTTATGTTGATCGCGTTCGGTTACGCTTTCGCTGCATGGGCATTGGCAGAGAACCGTTTTTTCTCCAGCGTGGTACGTATTCAGACGGAACGAGGGCATGTGGTGTGTGATACCGGCCCGTACCGATTTGTTCGGCATCCGGGTTATGCCGGAATTATTCTTCCACTGTTCGGTATTGCTCTTGCGTTGGGCTCGGTATGGACACTGATACCTGCGGCGATGGCAACAATCATTGCGGTAATTAGAACAGGACTTGAAGACCAGACTTTACAGGAAGAGTTGCCGGGCTATCGAGACTATGCACGACGCGTGCGCTATCGGTTGATTCCTAGGATATACTGAGAGACCTGAGTGGTGGGTGTCCAGAATCAATAGGGTCAGACTCACTGCTGTTCCACATAAGCATACCCGCCATGCTCGGCTTGGTCGGGTATCCAATAAAACGTTGTGAAGATCTAGGTCTGTGTCTTCTCGGGAATGCCGAGGAGGAATAGACAGAATTCATGTCCAATGAAACCGGATATGAAGCAACTTGTTGTTTCGTAACGTTCTCAAGCATCTATCAATCATTTTATGGGACAGCAGTGAGTCTGACTCTATTGATCTAGTGTTTTGCATGCATAAAAGAAATGGGCATTGTTTTGAAAGTGATTTACCGTGTAGCAAAGTGGCAGTCGTATGAATCGTCTAAATGCTTTGGTCGATGCTTTATCATTCAGAGATGACTTTTTCTTTCGTTTGGCTTTTAATATCCAATATCAAGGAAAGTAAGGGCGTATATAGGAGGGTAATACATGGAAAATCAAGTCATGACCCTATTTATAATTATCTTTGGCGCACTGACTTGTTTGGCCGGAATAGTGATTTTAGTTAATCCGGAAGTAATATTTGGTTTTTTACGAAAAAATATAGACAAGATCGAGTTACATATATTAGCTGTAGTAATTAGACTAGTGCTAGGTGTATTCCTTATATACCAATCAGGTGTATCTAGATACCCTTTTGTAATTGAAATTATTGGTTGGCTATCAATAGTCGCGGCAGTTTTCTTGGCTATAATAGGACGCAATAAATTTAGCAAGCTAATGTCCTGGGCGCTGTCGAATGTAAAAACCTTGGGTCGCGTTGGTGGCGTCATTACAACGGCTTTTGGTGCATTTCTAATACATGCATTTGTTTAACAGAGGTGGCAATAACATAACAAAGCAATTCAACACGGACGCCGCAAAAAGACGCGGCACCGGTTCATTGCGACGTTAGCCGTAAAAAGGAGGTATCAAATCAATAGAAATCAATAGAATCAATAGGGTCAGACTCCATTGATTCTGATGTTTATTAACAAATGATGATCTGGAGCACTTTAAAAAACAATTCAATCAGAACTATTGGGTAAATAAAGCAGAAGATTAAGAATATCTGATAGTAAGAAATGGAGTGTCTATGCTCACAAACAATGAAGATTTGCATGTATCACAGGTGACCGGGGAAAAAGAACTGACGCGCATGCTGGCAAAGTTGCGCTTGCGCAGCGATCTTGAAGCGAATGCAAAAGGTGTGACAGAAGATATCGTTGATGGTTTTTCGGATGCTGAGGTTTCAGCACTGCCTGAATCAACCATTGTGCATATTGTTGATGCCTATTTCATTCTGGAAAAAAAAGGTGTGCCTGATGAGGAAATTTTCAAAAAAATTGACCTGCAACGATCATTAATTGGTGAGAACACGACCGTTCCCGCTGATATAAACCTGAGTCAATACATCAAATGGCGTCTCAAAGTCGAGTTTCCGCAGATTACTTCGCTGGAAGAGATGATTGTGGATATGGAGATTCTTTATGCCGTTAAATGGTTCTCCAGAACATCAAAGCGTACACGTGACTGGGCAGATGCCGATGCATTTGCTGCTAAGGCGGTTTCTGCCACACGGGAAAAACATCAGAATGCCCAAGTTATGATTGAGGCCAAAGAAACGCTTGTGAAAGCTTCCAGCGGAAAGTGGAAATACCTTATTGCAGGCTTGGTGATTGTGCTTGCTGTGGGTGCAGTGGTTTGTTGGGCCTTTTTCATGGATGGTCTAAAGCTGTTCTAATCATTGGATGGCGATTTTCAGTTTGAAACTATTCCCATTTGAAATCAGGCTTTTCCTGTGCCTTGTTGGATGCAGGTTTGGCGCGATATTTGAGTTGTAATCCGTTAAGAAAATTGCGCAAAATTTGATCCATACAATCACGGTAGTGTTTGTGATCCGGTTTGCGGAACAAAGCACTTAATTCGTGTTTACTCAGGCCTAAACCAGCCAGAGCCATGATTTCTAATATGTCTTCGTCTTTTAGGTTGAGTGCGATTTTTAATTTTCTGAAAATGATATTGTTATTCAAATGCTGCTCGGGCTTGGGTTGCGGGCCTTCTCTTTTACCACGTTTATCGTTAATCAAACCATTGAGAAAAATGGCCAGCTCACGGTCATGACATGCCTGAAGCGCAGGATCATCATCTTTTTTTAGCCATGCGCTGATTTGTTCTCGTGTTACCGAGTGGTTCGCCAAAGCAAATAGCGCGATCATTTTTGAATCACTAAAATCAAAGGCGTAACGAATACGGCGTAAAATATCGTTATTGGTCATGTGTCATACTCCTCAATGGTTTGCATGGAGCGGGTGTAGTGATAATTGATTTGTTCGGTTGTGTAGCGGTGTTCAGATGCAACTGGGCAGGCAAACCGGGCAAGGCATTGGGTTTTACACTGGGATGATGTGGATAACCTGTAATTGATGCATGTTTCAAATGATGCATCTGTTTCATGGAGTGCTGAAGCAGGACAGGCTGATATACATGGTTTTTCTTCACAGGAATCACATGGTGAGGGGGTAGTGAGGCATGGTGTTGGTTCAAGCGATGTATCTGCCAGCACAACCACACGATAGGCAAACCACGAACCCCAGAGAGCATTGATACCCACTTTGAAGGGTGCGGCGTGATGCCAGCCGACGAGTCCACCTAATTTTTGCAATGGGATGGTATCAGCGCCATTGGGATAAAGAATTTTGTATGTGTTGTCATTACATGCAGAAGCAAAATAACGGCGCACGACATCGATAGAAAAATTATCGATGGGGTCAGCAAGTTTGGCAAATGTGGATTGTTGTGTTTTTTCCCACATTTGTTTGCCGCCATGCCCAAAAACAATCAGCTGTTTGAAATGGGAAGTGTCCGAAGATTTTGATGTGATTGCAGTGATAATTTCTTCAGGTAAGTTCGGAAGGTTAAAAATAGCCTGAATATTTAAGCCGTTATCGATTAATAGAGGGTGTTTTATCGGGCACATGTTGGCGTATCTATCATCCATGAATGAGTAACCTATCCAGCTTGGGGAAAAGGTCATCTGTTGTATGGTTTGGGCTTGTTGAATATGAAGCGCAATCATGAAGCGGCAGCGTAAATAGTTACAGTTATGTAAAAATAATTACATCTTGTCGCTCTGATTTATCGTGTGCAGGGTTTTGTTTCATTCACTGCGGAGGCTGGTATGAAAAGGTTATTTTATTTGTTTTTTGTTTTGGTGTTATTCGGGCTTCTTTCTGGATGTGCAACGATGTCGAAAAAAGAATGTGCCAATGCTAACTGGCACACAATTGGTTATAGCGATGGCGCAAAAGGTGTTCACCATCAGTATTTGGAGAAACGTCGAAAGAGCTGTGGGAAACATGAAATTATTCCCGACGATGCTGCGTATCATGCAGGTTGGGGTCAGGGTATTCGCAGTTATTGTACATCCGATAATGGCTATCGGGCGGGTAAAGACGGAAAGGCCTATCCGAATATCTGTCCGCAGGATGTGGAAACAAACTTTTTATCTGGGTGGAAGCAGGGGATCAGGCAATTTTGCACACCGGAGAATGGTTTGCAGCAGGGTTTGTCCGGGTATCAGTATCGCGGTGTTTGCCCTGTAGGTATGGAGGCGACTTTCCATGATTATTACAGGCTGGGTCATGATGTGCGGGAAGCACGTGATGATCATCGAAGCGCTGAGCGTGCAGTAGAAAAAGCAGAGAAAGCGTTGGCGTCTGAGAAGGATGCCCATAAACATCGAGAGCTTTTGTATCAACTGGAACGCTTGCAGCATGAAGAGGAACGTGGCGAAGCCACACTTATTTCACTTGAGGCATGCATGAGCCATGATGGATTTGATGCGGGTTATCGTGATGGCGAGGCAGGCCATTCGGATCGAGCTCGTGAAATTGGCAACGTGTGCCGTAGTTATGGCATCAGAGTAGATAGAGTCGGTTATCGTGAGGGTTGGTATCAGGGAGTTGATCACTATTGCACGTATAATTCAGGCCTTTATGTGGGCCAGACCAACCAGCATTATTCAGGTGTGTGCAGTGGCAGAGGGCATCGGCAGTTTTGGCGAGGTTATGAAGATGGACGCCATTTATATCAGAAAGGCAGATATGAGGGGCACCCGAAACCTGAGAAGCAAAGGGCTGTTCAACACCTGCATAGAAATACGGACGATAAACATGAAGAAGAGCATCATTGATTATACATGAATTGGGCATTTGGAACTTTGTGTTGAAAATTGCATGTAGCCTCATACCCTAATTCAGGTTTTAGTGTGGAACATGCAGGGAAAAGGAAGTTATCCTGCATGTCTTCTTTCGGCCTTCGATTCAAGCGGTCGATACAACACATGAATTGACTATATTCGCTCTCTATGGGTCATGATTAAATCTAAGAAACATGGAGTCGAAATTTGATTCTGTAATTAAGATTGGATGAGAATCGTTTTTTTGCTATTTTGCCAAAGCAATGACGATACCTCATGTTTTAAACAGGGTCTGAAAATTACTCATAGAGAGCCAAAAATGCTTGTAGAAAAAATCAAAAATAGAGAAAGTGGAATAGTATTATATGGAATAGTTCCGCCTAAAAAAGGAACTGATGCTGAGAAAGTTGAGGAGATTTCATCTCGACAAATTCAAAGACTAAAAGGGCTTAGTATTGATGGACTAATTCTATATGATATTCAAGATGAAACGTGCAGGACGCCTGAAGAACGACCCTTTCCATTTATGGAGACGCTGGATCCTTTTCTGTATAGTAGAGAATGGCTAACCCCTTTATCTGTACCCAAGATTATTTATCGGTCGGTGGGGAAATATAGCAAGTCTGAATTATCTCAGTTCCTTACAAATTCATCTCCAGAGAAAGACCTAACAGTTTTTGTTGGAGCTTCTTCTAAATCTCAAGAGGTTACGATGTCTGTAGGCGATGCTTACAGGCTAAGAAGAGAGATCAATAGTAATATTGTTTTAGGTGGGGTTGTTATTCCAGAAAGACATCGTTTAAAAAGTGATGAGCATATAAGAGTATTTAATAAAATATCTGAGGGGTGTTCATTCTTTGTCTCTCAAGGCGTTTATGATGTGAATGCCTCCAAGAATTTTCTATCCGATTACTACTACTATGGATTGGAACATGATATTCCGTTGGTTCCAATAATATTTACATTAACACCATGTGGATCTCTAAAAACGCTTCAATTTATGAAGTGGTTGGGAATTAGCATTCCTAAATGGCTCGAAAATGAACTAATTTATTCTGCGGATATTCTTCAGCAGTCCATTAATTATTCCGAACAAAGCTGGAAGGAACTGAAAGATTTTGCTGATGAAAAAGGCATTCCAATTGGTTGCAATATTGAAAGTGTTGCAGTCAGAAAAATTGAAGTAGAGGCGTCAATTGAATTGCTTCGGAGAGTGAGCAAACAATAGCTGTAATTTGAATGGGAAATCAATATTCGAATGTCTACTTTTTATTCGTATGAATTAACCACCAGACAATTTGGCTTTGTGGCCTTCCTTTTCTAATAGCAGTAGCAGTTTTTCCCGGTGGTCGCCTTGAATTTCAATGGATGCCCCTTTGACTGCGCCACCACAGCCAAGGTGGCTCTTTAGTTTTTTAAGTAGAACTTTCATTTCTTTCTCATGCAAAGGGAGATCATCGATCACGCAAACACTTTTGCCACCACGCCCTTTGGATTCACGGCGAATACGTACACCTTGTTTGGCCGGGTTCCTGATCGTTGATGCAGGCTCTCCGAAGGCTTTATTTTGTTTACGTTTTTTCTTGCCTGAGCTTTTATCCATGGCTTTGCCAAGTTGCCCGTGTTCGGTGGAATAAACGACGCGATCATCACGGCCCATGTGTGTGCTCCTTGATTATGATTTGTGAGATTTCAGCAGTATGAAATGGATCACTTCAGGCTGCAAATATATATGAGTGCTTCCCTTTTATACTTTAGGGAAAAACCATTATAAAACATGAGTTTTTTAGAAACGGTGAAAGTGTTCGATGTGATGCTCACTGGAGAGGCTTTGGTTGATGCGTAAGGGCAACTCCGGCATGATTCGCCTTCGCTAAACCTTTTGGGGGATTCATGGCTGGTAAAATGAAACAGGCAAGCACGGCAGGTATTACACACGAAGGTCGCTTTTATAGCGAAGAACGTTTGCATGCGATGCATGACATGATGCTCTTTATTCGTCGCTTTGAAGAAAAAGCCGGGCAAATGTATGGCTTGAAAAAAATTGGTGGTTTCTGCCATTTATGCAATGGTCAGGAAGCGGTGTGTGTCGGTATGGAAGAGGCATCTGAACCCACCGATTATATGCTGACCAGCTATCGTGATCATGGGCATGTTCTGGCGCGTGGATCTGATGCTACAGAAGTGATGGCAGAACTTTTGGGCCGGGCCGGTGGCATTGTTGGTGGCAAGGGCGGCTCCATGCACATGTTCGACATAAAGAAAAATTTTGTTGGTGGTAATGGCATTGTTGGTGAGCAGGTGCCTATTGGCATTGGTTTTGGTTTTGCCAGTCAGTATCGCGATGATAAACGTGTATCGATCACGATCATGGGTGACGGTGGTGTGAATCAGGGTGCGGTGTATGAATCATTTAACATGGCGGCACTGTGGAAATTACCTGTGGTGTTTGTGATTGAAAACAATCAGTACGCTATGGGCACATCCTTGAGTCGTGCATCCGCAGAAACACACCTCTACAAACGCGGCATTTCTTTCAAAGTGCCAGGTATGCAGGTTGATGGTATGGATGTGCTGGAAGTAGAGCGCAAGATGTTTGAGGCCATTGAACATGCACGCTCTGGTGAAGGTCCGATCATTGTGGAGATGATGACTTATCGTTATCGCGGACATTCGATGTCTGACCCTGCAACGTATCGTACCCGCGATGAAGTGGATGAATGGCGTTCAGGACGTGATCCGATTGCAAATTTGCAAAATCGTATGATTGAAGCAGACCTTGCAACTGAAGATTTCTTTAAACAAAAAGACAAAGATATTAAAAAAGAAGTGACCAGTGTGGTGAAGGCAGCCGAAGCGCAACCTGAACCTGATCCTTCAGTATTGTGGGATGATATCATTACCGATGAAATCCCAGGTGCGTACCCTTATCCAAGGCAGGTGGGCTAAACCATGGCAAAGATTACATACCGTGAAGCACTGAATCAGGCGATGTGCAATGAAATGGAGCGCGATAGTAATGTTTTTCTGATGGGTGAAGAAGTCGCTGAATACAACGGCGCATATAAAGTATCACAAGGCATGCTGGATAAATTTGGCCCACGCCGTGTGATTGATACACCCATTACTGAACTTGGTTTTGCAGGTCTTGGTGTCGGGGCTTCAATGGCTGGGCTGCGCCCGATTATTGAATTTATGACATGGAACTTTGCATTGTTGGCGATGGATCAGATTGTCAATGCCGCAGCCAAAATGAAATACATGACTGCGGGTCAATATAACTGTCCAATGGTGTTCCGTGGTGCGGGTGGTGCAGCAGCACGTGTGAGTTCTCAGCATTCTCAGGCACTGGAAAACTGGTTTGTTAATATTCCGGGTTTAAAAGTGGTGATGCCATCCAACCCGGCAGACGCCAAAGGCCTGTTGGCAGCATCCATTCGTGATAACGATACTGTGATTTTTATTGAGAATGAAATCAATTACGGTGATGTTGCAGAAGTGCCTGAAGGTGAATATATCGTGCCTTTGGGTAAGGCGGATGTGAAACGTGTTGGTAAAGATGTTACACTTGTAGCACATTCGCGTATGACCGGTTACGCACTGGCGGCCGCTGAAGCGTTGGCCAAGCAGGGTATTGATGCCGAAGTGATTGATCCACGTACGATTCGACCGCTTGATGAAGCGACGATTCTGGCATCGGTGGCTAAAACCAATCGTGCGGTTGTGATTGAAGAGGGTTGGCGCTTTTCTGGGATTGGCGCAGAAATTTCTGCACGGATCATGGAAAAAGCATTTGATGATCTGGATGCCCCTGTTGCACGTGTAACGGGTAAAGATGTGCCGATGCCATATGCGGCGAACCTTGAAACATTGGCATTGCCAAGTGTGGCCGAGATTGTTGAAGCGACACGTGTGGTGTGCGGTCGTGCTTGATTTTTTAGATAGGTAAAAGTCCTAAGGGACTTTTAATATTGTCGGCGTTGAAAACATGATTTTTAATGTCTGACAAATTGTCAGGAAGAGCTTGTTGATTTGTCACCCGTGATGGTGAGTTGATATACAACAAATATGAGGTTTACCGAATGCCGATTGATGTATTTATGTCCCAGCTATCGCCAACTATGACCGAGGGTAAAATTGCCCGCTGGTTAAAAAAAGAAGGCGATACGTTGGAATCCGGTGAAGTGCTGGCTGAAATTGAAACAGATAAAGCTACGATGGAAATGGAAGTCGTGGATGAAGGTATCTTGCATAAAATTATTGCACCTGAAGGCTCGGTGGTTGCTGTGGGTGTTGCGATTGGTGTGATTGCCGAAGAGGGTGAAGATGTCCCTGCTGATTATCAGCCAGCTGTTGATTCTGTTTCTGTAACCGAATCCGCTCCTGCTGAAGCTTCTACTTCGGCACCGACAGTTCAGGCCGGATCAGTCGCATCCGCAACAGTGGCTGAATCTGTTGTAGATTCTAAACGAATCAAAGCAAGTCCATTGGCACGGCGACTGGCCAAACAGAAAGGCATCAATCTGGCCGCTATTACGGGAACAGGCGCGAAAGGGCGCATTACCAAAGTTGATGTTGAGAAGGCTGCCAAGCGTGGAATTAGTTTGGGTGCAGGTACGGCTGCTGTTGTAACACCTGCACCTCGTCCGATGCCAACTGGGCCATTGCCATATCATGAAGATGAATTCGAACGTATTGAAAATTCCATGATGCGCAAGGCCATCGCCCGTCGCCTGAGCGAATCCAAGCAACAGGTTCCGCATTTTTATCTGACTGTAGACGTAGAGATGGATCGTCTGATGGACCTGCGGGCCCAACTTAATGAAGCTGCTGATGGTGCGTTCAAATTGAGTGTGAATGATTTCATTATTAAAGCAGTGGCGAAGGCATTGGTTGATGTGCCAACGGCCAATGCAAGCTGGACGGATGCTTCGATATTGATGCACAAACATGCGCATGTATCAGTTGCGGTAGCGATTGAGGGTGGGTTGATTACACCGGTTATTCGTTTTGCCGAACAAAAAGGCATCGTGGACATATCCAATGAAGTGAAAGAGTTGGCAGCTCGTGCTCGGGCGGGTGAGTTAAAACCTGAAGAATATTCGGGTGGTACTTTCTCGATTTCCAATCTGGGCATGTATGGTGTCAAACAGTTCTCCGCTATTGTGAATCCACCTGAAGGCGTGATTCTGGCTGTAGGTGGAACGGAAGAGCGCCCTGTAGTGAAACATGGTGAACTGGCGATTGCCAAGGTGATGACGTTGACGCTCTCCTGTGATCATCGTGTCGTCGATGGTGCTGTAGCAGCTGAATATGCGGCGGCTTTGAAGAAACATTTTGAAACACCAGCAAGCATGTTGATTTAATCGCGATACTGCCTTTACTGTGAAATAAAACTGAGGTTTACCGAATGCCGATTGACTTATTTATGACCCAGCTATCTCCAACCATGACTGAGGGCAAAATTGCTCGCTGGTTAAAAAAAGAAGGGGATGAACTTGTTTCTGGCGAAGTGCTTGCTGAAATAGAAACGGATAAAGCGACCATGGAAATGGAAGTGATCGACGAAGGCGTGTTGCACAAAATTCTTTCGCCGGAAGGTTCCATTGTACCTGTTGGTATGCCGATTGCTGTGATTGCTGAAGAGGATGAACAGGTGCCTGCTGATTATGAGCCGGAAGGTTTAGTCATGACTGCGGCGGAAGTGGCAAATGATGCATCGGCTGAAGAAGCTGTTGCATTGGCAGCAGAATCTGCGCCATCCGCACAGCCTGCTCCGATGATCACACATGCAGATGATGATGAACATGCACTGAACCTGAAACCAGCAGGAATCTTTAATGCAGACGGTGAATATGATGTGGTTGTCATTGGTGCAGGTCCGGGTGGTTATGTCGCCGCGATTCGTGCCGCACAACTGGGTTTCAAGGTCGCATGCATTGAATCCACGCATTTGGGCGGTATTTGTCTGAACTGGGGCTGCATTCCAACCAAGGCACTGTTAAGAACTGCCGAACTGGTCAACGTGATTAAACATCATGGTAAAGAGCTGGGCTTGGGTGTGGAAGAGGCTAATCCTGATTTGGTTCAGGCTGTGACGCGTTCACGTGGTATTTCCGAGAAATTGAATAAAGGCATCGGTTTCCTGTTTAAGAAAAACAAGATTGAGCATATTGAAGGTTACGCAAAATTTGAGGCGGGTAACAAGCTGATTGTTGAGGGCAAAGACGGGTCCCGTGAAGTCACCGCCAAACATGTCATTGTCGCTACGGGTGCCAAGGCGCGCGCTTTTCCGGGCATGGAAGTGGATGAAAAAGTCGTGATTACTTACAAACAGGCACTTGTGCCAACCAAGCTGCCTGAAAACCTTGTGGTGATTGGTAGTGGCGCGATTGGTATGGAGTTTGCCTATTTTTATAATGCCATGGGTTCAAAAGTCACCGTGATTGAGGCTGCAGATCAGATTTTACCATTGGAAGATCATGAAATTTCTAAGGTGGTTGAGCGTAGCTTCAAAAAACAGGGCATTAAGGTCATCACCGGCGCTATGGTTTCTTCCGCTAAAAATGTGGATGGCAAAGCTATTGTGGAATATGAAGCCAAAGGCAAGGCACAAAGTATCGAAGGAGATATTTGCCTTGTTGCTGTGGGGGTGCTTGGCAATACTGATCATATTGGTGCCGAGAATACTTCGATGAAAGTAGAGCGTAATCAGATTGAGGTGGATGATTATTATCGCACCGATCATGCCGGTGTTTATGCGCTTGGTGATGTTGTCGGTGCACCGGCATTGGCGCATGTGGCAAGTCATGAGGGTATTGTTTGTGTTGAAGCGATTGCTGGCATGAACCCACATGCTGTGGATTATGGAAATGTACCGGGTTGCACCTATTGCCAACCGCAAGTGGGCTCATGTGGTTTGACAGAAAAGGCTGCGAAAGAAGCAGGTCATAATATCAAGGTCGGCCGCATGTCTTATGCGCCAAATGGCAAGGCTATGGGACTGGCTGAGACGGAAGGTATGGTGAAAACCATTTTTGATGTTGAGACCGGGGAACTTCTAGGTGCACATATCGTCGGTGCTGAAGCGACCGAGTTGATTGTGTCACTGGGTTTGGCTCGTACCCTGGAGACCACAGAAGAGGATCTGGCACATCATATGTTTCCACATCCAACACTTTCCGAGATGATTCACGAATCAGTGCTTGATGCGGATGGAAAGGCGATTCATATCTGATGAATGAGATAGTCATTTTTGTTTGATGATGTGAACCTTTGTATTGCGAGGTTTGCACTATCGGATCAAGGTAAGTTTAATTGGCTTTGATTATCCGCATGGCTTCAAACAGGTGGGAAATTAATATTCGGAAAAATCCTCATCGAAGCCCAACGAATCCAGTGGGTCATACGCATACGGGTCTTTTTCAGATGTTTGCACGCCCACCATGAATGCAAGATCTTCTAATGACATATGATGATTTCTCTGACTTAACCATTGCAGCATTTCTGCCTGACTTTCCATTCTATTTAACATAACCATGAACCTCCAGTTCATTCGGACTTGTAAGTCCGTTGTGGAATGAGCGGGATCGTAAATGCTGTTTATGGCATAGAGGTGACAGTAACAAGACAGTTTTATGTCAGCAAAACAGATGCGAATTGATTAGAGATTAAAAACCTCACGGCCTGTGAGCCGAGTCACTGTGAGTAGTATGCTGTTTGGGCAATATTTAAAGTTAAGAAGGCTGGAGGTGTGATATGAATACCATTCGAGCACAAAAAATTGCTGACGCATTTTCTCCCATCAATGCATTTGGTGTTGAGAGCACAGAGCATGGCGTTCGGGTTAACTATCTCGGAAACCACGCTTATTTTGTTCGTGAGGCCTGTTTTTGGCCCTTTGTTTTTAAACTGGGGCAGGTGAATCATGAAGAGGGGCAAATTGCTGAAATTGAGATGGGATTGTTTGCCTAAGCGTTTAGCGTATATACATTGAACGGAAATGAGGGAGTTGCCAAAATCTGGCAGCTCCCTTATTGATTTAGTATCTTTTAAACACTGTGGTACTTGCCGTAATCTCTCTTGTTTAAACATTCGAAGTGAGGATGAATGCCTGTAAACACCTTCAAGAAACGATTGAATCTTTCCCTCCATTATTAATCTACTATAGTAACGACCGTACGGAGGCTGACATGTTTCATGGCACGATGACCGCACTGGTCACCCCTTTTCGAAATGGGAAAATCGATGAAGATGCATTTTGTGCGCATCTGGATCGTCAAATTGATGCAGGCATTGATGCTGTTATTCCGGCGGGAACAACAGGCGAAGCGGCTACGCTCTCTTTTGAAGAACATAAACATCTGATCGGCATTACAGTCGAGCACGTGCGGGGTCGGATTCCAGTCATTGCGGGTACGGGTAGTAATAACACTGCTGAATCCATTGAATTGACCCGGTCTGCCAAAACCCTGGGAGCCGATGCTGCGCTATTGATTTCGCCTTATTATAATAAGCCGACGCAGGAAGGTATTTATCAGCATTACAAAGCGGTTGCTGAAGCCGTGCATCTGCCACAAATTATTTATAATGTACCGGGCCGGACGAATTCCAATATTCAACCGGAGACAGTTGCACGCTTGGCTGATATTCCAAACATCATCGGAATTAAAGATGCTACGGCTGACTTAGCCCAACTTACCCGAACCTTTATGGCCTGTGGCGATAAATTGAATTTCTTTTCAGGTGATGATGCATCCGTGCTTCCATTCATGGCACTGGGCGGTGTGGGTGTGATTTCTGTTGTTTCGAACATCGCACCAAAAACCATGCACCAGCTGACGGAAGCGATGCGTAGTGGTAATGATGATATTGCGCGCCGTGCACACTTTGCTTTGCAGGATTTAACGGATGCTATGTTTGTGCAGTCCAGTCCAATCCCTGTGAAAGCTGCATGCAGCCTGATGGGTTGGATGACTTATGAACTGCGCTTGCCACTGACGCCGTTGTCAGATGGAGAGCTGGATGATCTGAGGACTGTAATGCAGGGTTTTAACTCTGATGTTGAAACGCTGGAGTTGGCCTAATTCGGATCAATCATCCGCTTAGTTTACGTCGCCGCCTGAAATTTCATCTCAGGCGGCTGCTTCATTCAGCCGTTTATTTTGTAGCTTCGCTTTCAGCACTTGCGCTCTTTTTTATTGCCCTGATTATCTCTGAGGCATTGGTTTATACGATCACTGGCACTGCTGTCTCGCTTTGGTCCATGGTTTTGGCTGCACTTGCTGCGGTTCTTTTCTTCTCTCCAGTAGTGCACAAGCTTCAACGTATGGTTGATCATCTCTTTTTCAAACGGCATCTCGATACGTTGGCTGCCATCCGGGCTTTGGGGGCGGGTGATCTGGCTGATTTGCCAGTTGAAAATATTGAAACAGCTTTGTTAGAACGGATCTGTGAAATTTGCCACCGTACATATGCCGCACTCGATGAACGGATAGAAGATACGGGCAAACTTTTTACACATCCTGTTGATAGTCCTGTGCCTATGGTGGGGGGAGAAGTATCGGCAGGTTATGAGCTGGCACTTCCGATTGAGCGACGGGATGGTATTTCGTGGTTACACCTCGGACCAAGAAGTGATGGTTGGGAAACCGATGAGGAAGAGATCAAAAGCCTGACAAGTCTTTCACGTTTTGCTGCCATGAGCCTTGAACATGCTCGCCTCTCTCATACACAAATTCAGGATGCACGGCTTGATTCGCTCTCCCGCATGGCGGGACAATTGCATTCACATGATCTTAAAAATCGTTTGCATGACCTCTCTTTTCTTGCACATCATATTGGTTCCGGGAAATTGGATGCGGAAGACACATCGCGTATGATTGCAGCCATTCGCAAGGTTGTTGGTCGAATGCAAACGTTGATGCAACGCATGGCTGATCCACAAGCTCCTATTTATCCAACGCTGATACCATGCGATGTATCTGGATTGTTAAAAAAAAGTATTGCAGACCGCCTTTGGCCAGAAGGCATTCATGTGCATGAAAATTTGCCTGATTTACCTGCGGCGGCGGCGGACAGCGCCATGCTACAGGGCGTATTTGAAAACCTGTTTGATAATGCCGTTCAGGCTATGCAGAAACAGGGTGACATATTTGTTGAGGCTTTACAGGCCGACGGGATGATCCAGATAAGGATACGGGACAATGGACATGGCATTCCCAAGGCATTTTTAAAACAACGTCTCTTTCGTCTGTTTGCGACCAGTAAAGAGAGTGGTCTTGGTATCGGACTTTATCTAAGTAAACGTATCATTGAAGCACATCGGGGAACAATTACCGCTGAAAGTGAAGGAGAGGGGAAAGGTTCCACCTTCATTACCGGGCTACCATTATGGCAGCATCAGGATAACAAGCTTAAGGAAGATGTATTATGAAAATTCAGCGCACCATATTAGTTGTAGATGATAATGAAATTAACCGCCTTAATTTGAAACTTTTATTAAAAGATCAGTATCAGGTGTTTGAGGCGGGTGACCTTGAAAAAGCTGATGAAGTTCTTTCTGCCAACCGTGTGGATCTTGTGGTGCTTGATCTTGCGCTGCCGCCGGAACCGGACAACCCTGAAATCGGCATGGCCTATCTGATCAAATTGAAAAAAGAGAGCCCTGATACACCCGTGGTTGTGATTACAGGACATGATGAGCATGCGCTGGCTGTACGAGCCCGAAAAGATGGTGCGCTCGATTTTTTTGGCAAACCCTTTGATCCGGATGAAGTGCAAGACACCATCAACCGAGCCATGGAGGTGCGCTGGCAACAGCTTCGCGAACAGGAACTTCAGCGCGCGCTGGACGTACGTATGGGTTCCGAACTTCTTGGTGAATCGGAGCCCATACAGGCGCTAAAAACACTGATAACACAAGTTGCACCCACACGTTCCACTGTTCTTATTCGGGGTGAGACGGGAACCGGAAAAGAATTGATAGCCCGACGTTTGCATGCAGAAAGCCCACGTGCAGACGAACCTTTTATTGCGATAAATTGTGCGGCGATGAGTGCTGAACATCTTGAATCGGAATTGTTTGGTCATGAAAAAGGTGCCTTTGCAGGAGCCAGTAAACGGAAACTCGGCTGGTTTGAACGTGCCAGTGGTGGCACATTGTTTTTGGATGAAATTGCAGGCATGCCGCTCTCTGTGCAGGCAAAATTGTTGCGTGTATTGGAGAGTGGTGAATTTTCCCGATTGGGTGGTGATTCGGTCATTTGCTCGGATGTGCGCCTGCTCTGTTCCACTCAAGTGGATTTGGAACAACTGGTTTCCAAAAGAGAGTTTCGCGATGATCTCTACTATCGTATTCATGTGGTTGAAATTGAGGCGATACCGCTACGGGCGCACATGGAAGATCTGGAGCTTTTGGCTGGCCAAATTCTGATTCAGAAAGGCCTGGCATGTGGCAAACAGGTTGAAGGTTTTGAAGGGCTGGTCATTGAGCAAATGCAGCGCTATAGCTGGCCGGGCAACGTAAGAGAGCTGGAGAATGTTATTGAACGTTCGGTGGTGCTTTCTCAGGGTACAATGATTGAAAGTTTACCTTCGTTGGCAGGGCCACATACAATTAACGAATCTGAAGACTTGCTTGAAAGGTGGTTTTCTCAACTTCCTGAAACCGGGATCAAAGGGGAGCAAGCCGTCGCAAATTTTGAAAAAACGATGTTACTTACGGCGCTGGAGAGGAATGGAAACATCAAGGCCAGAGCAGGTCGCTGGCTTGGTTTTGGTGATCGCGCAAAAGATAAAATGAGATATTTATGTGACAAATATGACGTTGATACACAGGAAGAAGCATGATCAGGACACTGGCATGTCTGTTTTTGCTAACGATAGGCTCTCCTGTGCAGGCAGAGGATAATGAATATCTCTATTATCGGGATGTCACCATTCCGGCATTTCAGAATATGCGTGAGTTTTTTAATCTGCCAAATCACCCCGGTCATTATCAGGTTACGCTTGTATCCGATTCAGTTGGGCCACTGACTTTTCGTATTATTCGGGCTGAAGAAGATATTGAAATCGAGATTAAACGTCATCGTAGTTATCACGTTGGTGATCATGAGTTTCATTTTTCATTTGCCAATACGGAAGGAAAATTTGATCTGATTGTGGAGATGGCTAATTCCAATCCTGCGGGCTCTGCCAAGGTTTCGGTTATTGTCGTGGAGTTACCTTAGTCGAAGTATTTACCTTGAAAGCGAATCATTTTGCCCCCATATATAGAACTGAAATCAGTGAATACGAGGCACAGTATGGATTTGAACAAGACAACGCAAAAGGTACGTGAAGCTTTACAGTCAGCGCAGGCACTTGCTGCACGCCTTGCTCATCAGGAAGTTGATGGCGAACACCTTTTAGCTGAATTGCTTGCTCAGGATGGAGGCCTTGCTTCGCGTTTGCTTGGGCGTGCTGGAGCATCTGTTGATGCCTTCTCTGCTGATATTCAACGGGCTTTATCAAAATTACCTACGATCACCGGCGCTTCCAGTGAAGCGGGCAAAGTTTATATCACTCAGCGTCTTAGTCAGCTGATGGTAAAAGCAGGTGATGAAGCTATATCGATGAAAGATGAATATATTTCAGTTGAACATTTGATGTTGGCCCTGATTGATGAAGGAGATACCACAGCCAGTGGCAAAGCTTTTAAAAAAGCTGGCATATCGCGTAAAAAGTTCCTGGAAACGCTTGAATCTGTACGTGGACACCAGCGTGTCACCAACGATTCACCGGAAAGTGCTTACGAAGCACTGGAGAAGTATGGCACCGACCTTGTTGAAATGGCCCGAACAGGGAAGCTTGATCCAGTCATTGGTCGCGATACTGAAATCCGCAGTGTTATTCGAATTCTCTCCAGAAAAACAAAAAATAACCCTGTATTGATTGGTGAGCCGGGTGTTGGTAAAACGGCCATTGCAGAAGGACTGGCTCAACGCATTCTTAATGGTGATGTGCCGGAGGGATTAAAAGAACGCAGTCTGTTTTCCCTTGATATGACAGCACTGATGGCCGGGGCGAAATATCGAGGTGAGTTTGAAGAGCGTCTGAAAGCAGTGCTTAAAGAGATCAAAGAGTCAGATGGCCGTATTATTCTCTTTATTGATGAGCTGCACACCATTGTCGGTGCAGGTAAAACTGAGGGTTCATCGGATGCTGGTAACATGCTTAAACCCATGTTGGCACGTGGTGAATTGCACTGTATTGGGGCGACGACATTGGATGAATATCGTCAGCATATTGAGAAAGATGCAGCACTGGAACGTCGCTTTCAGCCCATTGTAGTGGATGCCCCTGATGTTGAGGATACCATTTCTATTCTCCGTGGTTTGAAAGAACGATTTGAGGTACATCATGGCGTCCATATTCAGGATGCTGCCATTGTTGCCGCTGCCACACTCTCTGACCGTTATATATCAGATCGTTTTTTGCCGGATAAAGCCATTGACCTGGTGGATGAAGCATGTGCATCGATCCGTACTGAAATTGATTCGATGCCAGCTGAACTGGATGAAATCACACGCAAAACCATGCGATTGGAAATTGAAGCAACAGCGTTAAAAAAAGAGAAAGACGCCGCCAGTCGCGAACGTTTTG
This sequence comes from Mariprofundaceae bacterium, assembly GCA_021772895.1. Classification (GTDB taxonomy): domain Bacteria; phylum Pseudomonadota; class Zetaproteobacteria; order Mariprofundales; family Mariprofundaceae; genus WSZY01. Next base: position 256,450 of record JAJFLC010000012.1, read on the forward strand.
ATAGCTTGCAAGAAGAGTTGGCAGATTTAAAGAGTCAACGTGATGCGATGCGTGCGCAGTGGGACCAGGAGAAGGTTGAAATTGGCAAAGTGCAATCTCTGCGTGAACAGATCGAGCATACACGTCTTGACATCGAAGCGGCCGAACGCGCTTATGACCTTAACAGGGTTGCTGAGTTGAGGCATGGAACGTTGCCTTCGCTGGAGAAGACATTGGCTGAGCTGGAAGCAAATGCATCAGAGAAAGATGAATCCTCCTTATTGCAGGAGGAGGTGACTGAAGAAGAGATTGCTCAAGTCGTTGCACGTTGGACCGGTATTCCGGTGACCCGCCTGATGGAAGGCGAACGTGAAAAATTACTCCGGCTTGCGGATGTGTTGCATGAACGTGTGATTGGGCAGAATCAAGCTGTGGATAGCGTTGCTGATGCTGTGCTGCGTGCCCGGGCGGGAATTAAAGATCCAAAACGTCCGATTGGCTCATTTATCTTTCTCGGCCCAACGGGTGTAGGTAAAACCGAACTTGCTAAAACATTGGCCGCAAGTCTGTTTGATTCTGAAGAGAACCTGGTGCGTATTGATATGTCCGAATATATGGAAAAACATGCTGTTTCACGCCTGTTAGGTGCGCCTCCGGGTTACATTGGTTTTGAAGAGGGTGGGCAGCTCACTGAAGCGGTTCGCCGTAAGCCTTATTGTGTGCTGCTTTTTGATGAAATAGAAAAAGCGCATTCGGATGTGTTTAATGTGCTCTTGCAGTTGCTTGATGATGGACGTTTAACGGATAGTCATGGGCGTACCATCAATTTTCAGAATACGGTTGTTATCATGACCAGCAACATAGGCAGTCCACACCTGCTGGATGGTGTTAATAAACAGGGTGAAATTACTGAAGAAGTAAAAGCGGTGATTATAGAAGAGTTGCATGCCGAATTTAGACCGGAATTTTTAAATCGTGTGGATGATACGGTGCTATTTACCCCCTTATCACTGAATGAGATTGGGAACATTGCAGAATTGCTTTTGGAAACCCTTAAAGAGCGTCTGGCTGGACAACAGGTTGCGTTGAACATCACAGATCAAGCCAAACTGTTTCTGGCTCGGGGAGGGTATGATCCTGTTTTTGGTGCACGGCCATTGAAACGTTTTATTCAGCGGCAGATAGAAACACCTGTTGCTAAGTTGTTGATTGCTGGAGAAGCACGTGCAGGAAGTCAGATCAAAGTGGACGCTGATGAGAAATCATTGCAGGTGTTTACTGATGAAGGGGAGGAATCGCCCCCAGGGTAGAGATGTTTCCACGTTGGTTAAGATTTCTTAATGGTTATGATTGCACCATAGGCGCACTTCATGTAGCAAGTCGCTTCCAATTCACTAGTGGAGGAGTTTTTTAATGAAGAAGATGTTGATGATCGCAGCAGCAGCTGCATTTATGCTCAGTGGCTTTGCTGCTACTGAAGCTATCGCTGGCCCGGAAGGTAAGTGTAAAGCATGTCATACCTTTAAAGAAGGTGGCAAAAAGAAGACCGGTCCTAACCTGTTCGGTATTGTTGGCCGTACAATGGGTGCAAAAGAGGGTTTCAAGTATGGTTCATACCTGAAAGCTCAGAGCGCTGCAGGTGCTACATGGAATCCATGTAATCTGCGTGCCTGGATTGAAAATTCCAAAGGCGTAGCGAAAGCTGCCGGTGGCAAAACCAAGATGCCTAAACAGAAAGTTAAAGGCGCTAAGGCAGATGCATTGATCGCATTCCTAGAAGGCCTTAAGTAAGTTTAATTCTTACGTTTAACAGGCGGCCTTCGGGTCGCCTTTTTTATGCCTCAATTTTCATATGATAAAAAGAAAACCCGCATGCGTGCAATGAAAACGAATTGTAAATGTTGCGATTCTTTAATCAAACTGTGCGCTGAATCACGCGGCATATGATTATCTTTTGTATACTGGCAGACTTATGCGTTAGGGGAGAATAGAATGACGATCCGCGTATCTGATCTTAAATCACAAAAAATATTTAGTTATCTTAATGAAGAAGAGTTGCAGCATTTATGTGATTCCGGCCTTGTACAGAATTATAATAAGGGCGAGTTTCTGATTAGAGAAGGGTCATTGAATCATTTCCTGTTTTTTATTGCCAAGGGCACAGTCCATATCAAGTCGTATGGGGTGAGAGTTGCAAAGCTTTCTTCGGGGAGCCTGATTGGAGAAGTTTCTGTAACCGGACTTGGCTCTCCCATTGCCGATGTGATTGCGACGGGCCCTGTTTCGACATTTAAATTTTCAATTGAAAGCATTAACAAAATCGCGGCAAAAAATAAAACATTTGCGACCTATCTGCATGATAAAGCGATGGCTACAGTTCTACGATAAAAACAAGTGGGCATGCTTCAGCATGTTTAGTGTTAACAGACCTTAACTTGACCGATAGCCTTCGCACATGGCTATTGTGAATCGTCGGGCACGGCATGAGTATCATATTCTTGAAACCTATGAAGCAGGCATGATTTTGGCTGGGCCTGAGGTTAAATCGATTCGAGCAGGGCAGGCTAACCTTGCCGAGGCTCATTGTATTATCCGAAATGAAAAATTATTGCTAATTGGCTGTCATATAAGTCCATACAAACCTGCTGCCATGAATAACCCGAGTGAACCTGCGCGCTCACGCCAATTATTATTGCATAAAAAAGAGATTCAACGTCTGATCGGTAAGCTTAAAGAGAAAGGACTAACACTTGTCCCGTTAAAACTTTATTTTAATGAACGTGGTTTTGCCAAGCTCGAAATCGGCCTGGGTCAGGGTAAAAAGATGCATGACAAACGACAGGATAAAAAAGAGAAGGACATCAAACGCGACCTTCAGCGTCAGTATAAGATGTAATGGCGGACGAGTGGCAGGCAGGCATTCAAAGCCTGTTAAATCAATCACGCGTCTGCTTTTTAGCTACGCAGGGTGAGCATGGGCCTGAAGCGTCCATGGCTCCATTCGCCATCCATCAGGGAAACGTTCTTTTACACCTCTCCAAACTGGCAAAACATACTGCTAACATTGGAACAAACCCAACCATTGGTCTGATGATCTGTACACCGGAAACCACAGCAGACTCGCCGCTGGCGCTACCACGCCTAAGCCTTCAGGGAGAAGTCATGCCCGTTTTAAATGAAAAATTAAACGCTGCAAAACAAACCTATCTAAAAAACATTCCCGATGCCGAACCGCTTTTCTCTTTTGCTGATTTTCAGCTCTTTGAGATGGCAGCATCAAACATTCGCTGGGTGGGTGGTTTTGGCAAAGCCCGATCTATTACAACCGAAACATGGTATAAACTCATGGAGTCCTCGCATGCCTGACATTTCAGCTTATCATGCACACATCTATTTTGATGCTTCCACGGCCGGTAAGGCTGCGAAGTTATGTGATACAGCTGGTGAAAATTTTGCCGTTACGGTGGGACACAAACATCAACAGCCTGTCGGCCCGCACCCATGCTGGAGCTGTCAGATTACATTTAAACCTGAGCTGTTTGGCGTGTTCATTCCCTGGCTGGCGCTGAATCGAAAAGGTCTGACGGTTTTTCTTCACCCGGTAACAGGTGATGATTTGATGGATCATACCGAATATGCAATCTGGATGGGGAAGATAGAGCCGCTTAAACTGGACATATTCAAAAGAAAATAGATGAAAAATGTTCATGAACAGCTGGGCTGGGCGTAACAGTTTCATTGCCGTTCAATGCTTAAAGAGAGCAAGATTCGGTTCGAAATGATTATCCAACATCTTATCATAGCAATGAATTATCTTGTTTTGAGGATACATCAGATGCCTATATCGTTAAATCACATTAAAATTCCCACACCAGTTAATTCAGGCAGGAGGCATGCAATCATCGCCCCTTTTCAGGCAAGCTCTTTGGGTAGAATGAGTCTGTGAAAACCGATTATGATCGAATTGCCAAAGCGATTCACTACATCCGCAATCACGTTGGCAAACAACCGAGTCTGGATGATATAGCCGCCCATGTGCATTTGAGTCCGCATCACTTCCAGAGGCTTTTTAGCCGCTGGGCAGGCGTATCACCCAAACGGTTTTTACAGGTTTTAACGCTTGAAAAAGCAAAACGGTTACTTACTGAACATGATATGTCCGTGTTTGATGCCTCCGATGCTGTCGGCTTAAGCAGCGGTTCGCGTCTGTATGATCACTTTGTTCATATTGAAGCTGTGACGCCATCTGAATACAGGCAGGCAGGTTTGGGCCTGACGATATATTATGGCATACACAGCACACCTTTTGGCGATGCCTTCATTGCAGTGACTGCAAGAGGTATTTGCAAACTTCTTTTCATGGATGAGCAGACAAAAAGTGAATTGTTGAATCATGTAAAGCAGGCGTGGCCTCACGCCGATTTTCTTGAGGATCAACAAAAGACAGCGATGATCATTGAGAGCATATTCCATCAAGAGCCGTCAGCGACACGTCCCTTATCACTGCTGGTGCGTGGCACCAACTTTCAGATCAACGTGTGGCAAGCCTTGCTGAATATTCAACCCGGACAGTTGACCTCCTATAGCCACATAGCAAAAGCAATCGGTAAACCCGGTGCAGCGCGGGCGGTTGGCTCAGCCGTAGGGGCCAACCCTGTGGCATTCGTAATTCCTTGCCATAGAGTACTTCGACAAAGCGGTAATCTGGGCGGATACCGTTGGGGGTTAACACGCAAGCAGGCGATACTTGCCTGGGAAGCTGCAAAAAACGATTGAAGAAAGGCCGCTCAAAATAGCAAAGCAGCCCTGCTTGAAAACAAACAACGTAAAATTCCTCTGGAAAAGTGGCAGGATATTTCCCATATTGATCTCCTGTAAAGGAGTGTCCCATGCAAAAGCTAATTTTTATTTTCGCTGTACTTTTTCTGATCGCTGGCTGCGACGATGCCAAAAAAGCAGGTGACGAAACCGCCCGTGAAATAACTGGCAGCAACATGATCAAACAGGGTAAACAGGTTCAACAACAGCTTGAAAGCATTAACCAACAACAGCAGGAACGTTATGAGCAATTGGTGGATCAGCAATGAGCCAGGTTTCCGTTTTTAACATACAACAGCATGGGATAGAAATTAAGAAAAGCTTGCTGCCAAGAGCTGCTAGAAGAAGTGCGTAAAATATTAGTAAAACTACTGTACTCGGATATCGTAGAGTAATACACGTCGAATTTAGTTGTTACGAGTTACCAGCTGAAATTAGTTGGGCATAATATCCCGAGGTAAACAAAAAAAGAGGCTCCTAAACAGGAGCCTTCTTTTTGTTCGGAGTGGAGCGATTAGTTTTTAGATTTATCCACAATCTTGTTGATCCACGGCATCATCGCACGCAACTTTTCACCCGTCTGTTCGATTGGATGCGCCGCATTCAATCGACGATTTGCTGTCATGGATGGATAGTTGGTCGCACCCTCAACAATGAACTGCTTCGCATATTCGCCTGTCTGGATGTTGTGCAGACATTCGCGCATCGCTTTGCGTGATTCATCATTGATGACTTTTGGACCGGTCACATACTCACCATACTCTGCATTATTGGAGATGGAGTAGTTCATGTTGGCGATACCGCCTTCGTACATCAGGTCTACGATCAACTTGAGTTCATGCAAACACTCAAAATAGGCCATTTCCGGTGCATAACCCGCTTCGGTCAGGGTCTCAAAACCGGCTTTCACCAGTTCAACTGCGCCACCGCAAAGTACAGCCTGTTCACCGAACAGATCGGTTTCAGTTTCGTCTTTGAATGTGGTTTCGATGATGCCGGTGCGTCCACCACCAATCGCAGAAGCATAAGAGAGGCAGATAGCCTTTGCATCGCCGGTTGCATCCTGATGAATCGCGATCAGATCAGGAATGCCGCCACCTTTTACAAATTCAGAGCGAACCGTGTGGCCCGGTGCCTTTGGCGCAATCATGACAACATTCAGATCAGCACGCGGGGTGACCTGATTATAGTGAATCGCAAAACCGTGGGCGAAGGCAAGGGTTGCACCCTGTTTCAGGCTTGGCTCCAATTCATCTTTGTACAAAGAAGCTTGGAATTCATCAGGTGTAAGCACCATGACGATATCAGCACCTGCTACAGCATCAGGAACACTGCTTACTTTTAGACCGGAAGCTTCCGCTTTGGCCGCAGAAGTGGAACCGGCACGCAGGCCAACGGTGACGTCCACACCTGAATCTTTCAGGTTATTAGCGTGAGCATGTCCCTGTGAACCATAGCCGATAATGGCTACTTTTTTACTCTTGATGATCGAAAGATCGGCGTCTTTGTCGTAATAGACATTCAAGGCCATGATGAATTCTCCTCAAATAAACTGGCGCATTTCAGGGCTCGAAAACCACTCACCATGCGCAAAGGCTGCGCAGAATATAGGATTTTTGTATAAAGTTCATCCCCTATCATTGTGTGCTCATTTTCGAAGCCTCCCATTATCATTATATTGTCGTTATAGTTGCCACTTCTTTTGATATGGCAGGAGTCCTGAAATGTCCGATAAACCTTGGGGAGGGCGCTTTGATGCCCCGACCGATAGCTTTGTAGAAGCCTTCAATGCATCAACATCTGTGGATGCACGCATGTATGCTGAAGATATCGCTGGCTCTTGTGCTCATGCCACCATGCTTAATACACAGGGCATCCTGACAAATGATGAGCTGGCAGCCATTATCAAGGGTTTGAACGAAATTCAAACTGAGATTGAGAGCGGTGAGTTTGAATTTTTGATTGAGCTTGAAGATGTACATATGAACATCGAAAAGCATTTGACTGATCGTATTGGTGATGCAGGCAAAAAGCTTCACACTGCTCGCTCAAGAAATGATCAGGTCGCAACCGATACACGCCTCTATCTACGCAAGAGAACAGATGCTGTGGTGGCACGCATTCATCATCTACAAGCAGTATTGGTAACATTGGCCGAGCAGCATGCAGATACCATTATGCCGGGTTTTACGCATCTGCAAACCGCACAACCTGTTACGTTTGGGCACCATCTTTTGGCTTACGTGGAGATGTTTGAACGGGATATGGATCGTTTTTTTGATGCCAGGGAGCGCATGAATCAATGCCCATTGGGTTCTGCCGCTTTAGCTGGAACCACCTTCCTGATTAACAGAAACCAAACGGCTGAAGCACTTGGTTTCAACGGCCCCTGTACCAACTCCCTTGATGCGGTATCGGATCGAGACTTTATTATGGAGTTGCTTGCTGCGGCTTCTATTTGCGCGGTGCACCTGTCCCGTTTCTCCGAAGAGCTGATTCTTTGGATGAGCGCTCAGTTTAGTTTTGTTGAACTTCCTGATGCTTTTTGCACAGGTTCTTCGATCATGCCGCAGAAAAAAAACCCGGATATGCCCGAACTTGTGCGTGGCAAAACCGGGGGCATTATTGGCGGACTGGTTGCTATGTTAACCACCGTTAAAGGTTTGCCTCTGGCTTATAATAAGGACATGCAGGAAGATAAAGGTGCTATTTTTGATGCGATGGACAATCTGGAAGGAAGCTTGCGGGTGTTTGGTGATATGCTTCCCGGATTGAAGGTAAACAGAGCTGTTATGCTGAAAGCGGCAGCATCCGGTTTTTCAACAGCGACCGACCTTGCCGATGCACTGGTGCGCGCAGATGTGCCATTTCGTGATGCACATGAAATTGTTGGAAAATCTGTTGCTTATTGCATTGCAGAGGGCTGCGAATTACACGAAATGGACGAAGCGGGTTGCAAAACTATTGATTCACGTCTGAAAGCTGACATGGTTCAGCAGCTTTCTGTTGAGGCATGTGTTGCAGCTCGAAATCATATTGGTGGCACCGCCCCGGATCAGGTTCGGCAGCAATGCGATGCCTGGAAAGCACTTTTGGAGTCATAATCATGCGTAAAATCCTTCTATTATTAATGATTGCAGGCATTGTTTTGACTGCATGTGGTCGCAAAGAACCACCACAGCCGGTCGCTGAAAATGCTCCACCTGCGATTGTCTCCATTGAGTCTGTTATTTCTGGGAACTCGTTAAAACTAGACATTACATTGAGTGGTGGAAAAGGTGGCATTGGCTATCAGATTGACAGGGCCGAAATAGACCCTTATTGCAAGTGTCCAAGCTTCTGGCGTCGCTATTATGAAGAGGTACCTAATTCAAAAAACTTTGAACGAGCATCCATGCCTCAACTGATTAATCTCAGAGGTGGTGATTTTGAGTATGCATTCCGAGTGCGAGCTGTTGATATATTGGGCCGATTTAGTGAATGGAGCAAACCTATTCGTGCTAGAGCGGAAGCCTTTTACGAATAAGCGATGCCTTCTGAAAAAAAATCACAACCTCGCTTGAATCAGTTAGGTGCATACCCGTTTGAACGGTTAAAAAAATTGTTTGAGGGGCACACACCTAACCCTTTGTTTCCTCATATCGATGCAGGTGCAGGTGAGCCACGTTTGCCATTACCAGATTTTGCCATCAAGACTCTGAATCAAAATCTGGACGGGTTTTCTAAATACCCAAGTACCCGTGGTAGTGATGTGCTGCGTGAGGCTATTGCAGCATGGTTAATGCGGCGATTTAACCTCAAGCACGTTGATGCACACACACAGGTATTAAGTGCCAATGGCACGAGAGAAGCATTGTTTACTGTAGCGCATGCACTGGTGAATCCCGAGGCGAATTGTGACAATGGAAAAAAACCTTATGTATTGATGCCAAACCCGATGTATCAGATTTATCTGGGAGCAGCGGTTACAGCAGGCGCAACGCCGTACCTGATGCCATGCACAAAAGAGAATGCTTTTGCGCCTGAACTTGATGCGATTCCTGATGAGGTATGGGAAAACACGAGCATTATTTATGTTTGCTCCCCCTCCAACCCCACTGGCTGGATTGCAGATGTGGATTATTATGCACGTTTGTTGGAGTTGGCGGATAGGCATGACTTTTATGTATTAGCGGATGAATGTTATTCGGAGATTTATTTAGAAAAACCTCCGCCAGGGCTGCTTGAAGTTGCCGAATCTCTTGGCCGAAAGGGTTTTTCCCGTTGTCTCGTTTTTAACTCATTATCCAAGCGCTCAGCATTGCCGGGTCTGCGTTCAGGGCTTATTGCCGGTGATGCTGAATTGATTCAACGCTTCTCCAAACTTCGAAGCTATAGCGGGCCAGCTACGCCAATTCCATTGCAAATGGTTGCGGCGGCTGCATGGTCAGATGAAAAACATGTACAACAACATTTGGAAGTTTATCGGCAAAGTCTTGTCGCATTTTTTGATGCATATGATCAAAGCAGACCACCTGCCGGATCATTTTTTGTCTGGCTTCCGGTTGATGATGAAGAGGCCTTTGCCATTGCGGCATATGAGCAGCAGGCGGTCACTGTTTTACCGGGTTCTTATTTGGGAATTGTAGATCAAAAAGGCCATAATGCCGGTTCCGGTTATATCCGTGGCGCACTGGTCGATGGGCCTGAAAAAGCAGCGGAGCTTGCCCTTAGGCTAAAGGCGGTCAGAGTTTAGGACATGTCCTTTTTTTCCAGCCATTCTATTCCTTCTCATATTGAGTCAGAAATTCAGCATCGGGCTGCTGCCAGTGGCACGTTAAATTGTTATATTTATGATACAGCACCCATGCGAGAAAAAATTGCGCATCTTGTTCAGATCATGCCAAAGGGTCTTGAGGTGTTTTATGCGATGAAAGCCAATCCACACCCAGCCTTTTTAAAGGCGGCTCTGGATGCCAATGCTGTAGGTATTGAAATTGCCAGTCTTGGTGAAGCTACGAAGGCTGTGGAAGCTGGTTTTACTGCAAATCGCTTGATTTACACTGGCCCGGGGAAGTCTCCGGAAGAGCTGACGTGGAGTGTGGAAAACGGTGTGCGAACTGTGCATATTGAGTCGCTGGTTGAAGCGCATCGTTTGAATGAAATTTGCAGAAAAAATGGTAAAAACATGGATGTGCTGCTGCGTATCAATGCCAATTTCGATATTCATGATGCTCAGACGACCTTCTCCGGTGGCAGCAAAAAGTTTGGTATTGATGAAGAGAAGCTGGATGATGCACTGCCCCAGATTTTGGCACTTACACACCTGAACTTTCGTGGTTTACATGTTTTTGCTGCATCGGGTGTGTTGGATGTCGGCGATTTACTTAAAAATTGTGAACTGGTTTTTGATCTTACTAAAAAAATAGAAAAAACTTATTCAAACGTGAAATGTGATATTATTGATTTTGGTGGTGGTTTTGGTGTTGATTACCTTGAAACCGGTGAAGATTTCAACCCGCAGGCCTATGCCGATGGATTGGCTGCAATGATCACGGATTACGGCTTTGAAGGTCGCCATTTTGTGCTCGAGTTGGGTCGTTATCTGGCTGCCGATTCCGGCTATTTTTGTACGGAAATTCTCGATATTAAAGAGAGCCGGGGTAAAAAGCAGGTGATTTGTGCCGGTGGTATTAATCATTTCCGAAGACCGGCAGCCTTGTCGATTAACCATCCGCTGGGCATCATTCGTACTTCGGCAGATAAGATTTTTGATGGGCAAATTGCCGTTAAAAATGAGAAAGTGTATTTCGGGGGCCCGCTTTGCACCAGTGCAGATAAACTGGCAAACGATGTTTTTATTGAGAAGGCAGACATTGGTGATATCGCTGTGTTTGGATTGGCAGGGGCATATGGGTTGACCATGTCCAATCAGGAATTTTTAAGCCACGCGCGACCGGAAGAGGTCGTTTTGGATTCTAAGGAGTTTGATTCATGAATCATTTACAGGAAGTTATTGAGAAGGCGTGGGATACCCGAAACGATTGGGACACACATAATGTGGATGCAGAAAAGCGCGAAGCGATTGAGCGTGCTGTTCAGCTGTTGGATGATGGCGGCGTTCGGGTTGCCGAGAAAGATAGTAAAGGAAAATGGATCACCCATGAGTGGTTGAAAAAATCCGTGCTGCTTTATTTCAAATTGCATGACAATCAGGTGATTAGTGGTGGCGGTACTAACTATTTCGATAAAGTTCCGCAGAAATTTGCCGGTTGGGGTGAAGATATGTTCCGCAAGGGCGGTATGCGTGTGGTTCCACCTGCAAGTGTGCGCAAGGGTGCTTATATTGCGTCTAAAGTTGTGCTTATGCCAAGTTACGTGAATATCGGGGCGTATGTTGATGAAGGTACGATGGTGGATACTTGGGCAACCGTCGGTTCATGCGCCCAGATCGGTAAAAACGTGCACCTCTCCGGCGGTGTTGGCATTGGTGGTGTACTTGAGCCACTACAGGCGACCCCAACCATTATCGAAGACAACTGTTTTATCGGTGCACGTTCCGAAGTGGTGGAAGGCGTTATCATCCGTGAAGGCTCCGTGCTTTCGATGGGTGTTTATATCGGGCAGTCGACCCGTATCTTTGATCGTGAAACCGGTGAAACTTTCTATGGTGAAGTGCCTCCCTACTCAGTTGTTGTTTCCGGTTCTATGCCGGGTAAAACTGGTGGTCCGAATCTCTACTGCGCGGTGATTGTGAAAAAGGTAGATGAAAAGACCCGCTCCAAAACTGGAATTACTGAGCTATTGCGCGAGTAATTATTTTCTCCTGTTTGATAAAAGGGCTGCCACTCGGCGGCCCTTTTATTGAAGGTTATAAATAGGCGAGTGAATGCTTGCTTAAAGTTGCTTTAATAAGGCAGTGCACTATAAGCATAGACCTGCTTTGGGTCGTTGAAACGGGCGAATAGTTCGAGTCCTTTGATGCCATCAAGCCAAGTTTTTGCGCCCGGTAAGGCAGCAATTATCTTCACTGTATCATGGCCAAGCCATGTGTTGAGTTCACCCAATAGGTTTTCTGCAAGAAAACCTGCGAACCCCATCTTGGGTTCGATGGAAACTTTGCGATAATCATCTCCCAAGCCCGCATGTTTGGCGGCTGAAGCGACGGCAGCTTTTAAGTCTCCCAGTTCATCGACGAGACCAAGTTGCTTGGCATCCAGTCCACTCCAGACCCGGCCTTGTGCCAATTGATCGGCACGTTCCGGTTTCATCTTGCGGCCTTTGGAAACATGTCCGATAAATTCACGGTATACATCGTCTACGCCCATCTGGAAGACTTTGGTGAGTTCAGCATTGAGTGGTCGATCAGAGCGCAAACCTCCTGCAATTGTGGTTGTGCCCAGACCATCGGTATGGATACCCAGTTTATTCAGGCCCCGGTGCATGTTGGCCATCATCCCAAACACACCGATGGAGCCTGTGATTGTGGTTGGCTGTGCCCAAATTTCATCGGCAGGCGCTGAAATCCAGTAGCCACCGGATGCTGCAACACTTCCCATGGAGACAATGATTGGTTTACCTGATGCCTTGACTCGTTCAACTTCTTTACGAATGACTTCGGATGCCAGTGCGCTTCCGCCCGGAGAATCAACTCGCAATACCACTGCCTTGATACGCACATCCTGTCTTGCATCACGAAGCAGGCCCGCAATTGTGTCGCCACCAATTGTGCCGGTGGGTTGTTCACCGTTTACAATCGGGCCACTGGCTGTGACGACACCAATCAGATTCGGGCTGTCGTTCTGTGGCAGGTTCATGGTGGTTGCACGAAGATAGGTTTTATAATCAATCGTGGTGATATCCGTTGAAGAGTCTGCACCCATCAGTCCGGCAATGTATGATTCTGCCTCATGTTTGTCAGCCAGCTCATCGACTAACCCTTCAGCCTGCATCAACCGTCCAAAGTTGCCATTATGCTTGGCAAGGTAGGTTGAAGGCGCATCCAGCATGGTCTGAATGCGTTCAGGTTTGATGCCACGCATGGCTGCAAGGTCTGTTTTATAGGCTTCCCACAATGTTCCTAGCCAGGCTTTGTTCGCGATACGATCGGCATCGGACATATCATCACGAACCAGTGGCTCAGCGGCTGATTTATATTCGCCTGCGCGGAAAAGATGGATGTCCACATTCAGTTGCTCCAATGCGGATTTGAAATAGTTCCGATAAAGCGCAAAGCCAGTCAGTTCGATCAAACCCATCGGATGCAGGTAGAGCTTATCTGCGGTAGCAGCCAGATAGTATTGAGATTGTGTAAAGGCATGACCAGCCACTACAACTGATTTACCACTTTGTTTAAATGATTCGATCGCAACTCGAAAATTTTGAAGTTTTGCCAGAGGTGCACGTTGTAGATGTTCCAGTTTCAATTGAACCATTTTGATTTTGGGATCATGTTTGGCCAGTTCCAGTGCCTGACTTACATCGTCAAGCAATACCTGATCCTGTGAAGGCAAGGAAAATGGAAATGAATCTGAATCAGGTCGAATAATCTGTTCAACCAGTTGCCCTTTGGGTTCAATGACCAGAACCGTGTTATCCGGGACTTTAGGTTTGCTGGTAAAAAGCACGCTGAGAAAAACGATGAAAAATAACAGGAAGAGTCCATTGATGAAAACGGTACGAATGCGGTCTATCCAGCGCATGAGTCCTGAAAAAAATGATTTCATATCGTTCTCCTAAACCTTGTGTTGATGAAAATACGGGATGCATTTATTCAACATATTCATTGCCATCATGATCGCTTGGCATGTTGTCAGCAAGCCGTAGGGTGCGCCTTATGATGCAACATGTGCAACCTACAATTGATGCCATCCAGGCTGCAACCCTTGCCCTAATTCAGGGATTAACAGAATTCCTGCCCATTTCATCCTCCGCACACCTGGCACTGGTGCCACTCTTGTCCGAATGGCCAGATCAAGGGCTGGCTTTTGATTGCGTGGTACATTTAGGTACATTGACCGCAGTTATTATTTATTTTCGCACAGAACTTTCTCATATGATTATGGGTTTTGGAAAAACCATTTCATCTCGCTCTCTACAGGTAGACCGCGATGGACAATTGGCATGGTTCATTGGCCTTGCCACGATTCCTGTTGGAATTGCAGGGCTGGCTTTTAAAGACGTGGTTGAAAATGAATTGCGCTCAATTGAAACCATTGCGTATGCATCGATTTTCTTTGGATTATTGTTGTGGTGGGCAGATCGCACAGGTCAACGTAGAAAAGTGGATGATGCATGGACGCTTAAAGATGCCATGGTGGTGGGTCTTGCTCAGGCGGTAGCTTTGATTCCCGGTACATCGCGATCCGGCATTACCATGACTGCGGCCTTAATGCTTGGTTATACACGCAAGGCAGCGGCACGTTTTTCATTTTTGCTCTCGATTCCAGTCATCACGCTGGCAGGTGGCTTGAAAGTAAAAGAGTGGATCGCGGAAGCCAATCATGTTGCGGGCGTTTCTGAATTACTCATTGGCTATGTTGTCTCTGCTATTTCAGCTTATGTTTGTATTCACTATTTCCTAAAATTTCTGGATCGTACTGGCATGGGACCATTTGTGATCTACCGCGTTTTACTTGGATTCATTCTTCTTTGGATGGTCTGGTAAGCGTTCTCTGTTAGGCTTTTCCGATGCTTGCCCCACACATTGATCCTGTTGCGCTTCAGATTGGCCCGGTAGCTATACATTGGTATGGGCTGATGTATGTGGCTGCGTTTTTTTTGGCATGGTATCTGACCAAGTATCAGCTGATAGAGCAGGGGGCATGGAACAAGAGCATTACTTCTGAACAGTATGAAGGGCTTTTTACGGCGCTGATTCTTGGCGTAATTCTTGGTGGGCGTCTTGGCTATATTTTCTTTTATAACTTCGCGTATTACAGCAGTCACCCGCTCGAAATTTTTTATGTCTGGCAGGGGGGTATGTCTTTCCACGGTGGGCTGATTGGCCCGGTGATTGCCGGTTGGTGGTATTGTAAAAAACATGGGATGCCATTCATGATGTTAATGGATAGATTTTTTGTTGTCGCACCACTGGGCCTTGCTTTTGGGCGTATGGGCAACTTTATCAATGGTGAGCTTTGGGGGCGGGTTGTTCCTAACGCTACAGATGTTCCATGGGCTATGATTTTTCCAGGGGCCGGGCCTGCCCCAAGACATCCAAGCCAGCTTTATGAGATGGCACTGGAAGGCATCGTATTGTTTCTGATTCTCTGGTTTACCCGAAAAAAAATATGGCCGAATGGCATGCGTGTTGCCATTTTCCTGATTGGTTATGGGGCGGCTCGAATTTTTTGTGAAAATTTCAGGGAACCTGATGCGCATATCGGCTTTCTTTTTGGCTCAATTACGGAAGGCATGCTGCTATCCTTGCCGATGATTGTCATTGGTGCAGCCTGGGCTTACTTTCTTCTAAGAAAAAAATAAATTGAGTGTTGCTATGGTTGATTTACGCCGAAGTTTTATTTAGTCAGTTCTATTGATAAGACAACAAGGGATCTTTTTTCAGCATAACGATGCGATGATTTCTTTTAGTTTTTTTGGAGATAATGGTTTGCGTAGTACCCCGTTGATAGGGTCAATATCTACATGATCCAATTGCCCCGGACTTCCAGTTGCGATGTAGCAAGGCACATGCGGATGGCATTTTTTGATTTCATAAGCTGTGGCAAGCCCGCTTTTTCCAGGCATGTTCATGTCTGTGAAAATTACCTTAGGCAACTGATATTGATCCAAAGTCATGTAGTTCAGGTAGTGGGTTCCTGATACAAAGCCTTTTACATCAAAACCAAATTCCTGAATGAGTGTCTCAAAAAGGTCGCGATATAGTTGATCATCATCAATAATATGAATCATTTTTTACCTCTTTATTACCTTGATAGAATGTTCAGAACAGCCTTTTAATAAGGCAAATACAATATGGTTAGTTGTGACATTTATGTCCTCTCACCTTTGAAGATGAGTTTAACACAATGTTTTAAATACATCAACATGCTTTTAAAGCATTGCATGTAAATCACAACGAAATATTGTGCTGTATGGAAATTCACAAGGTTGTTGGCCATAATATTCGGAGTTTACGAAAATCCATTGAGCCGCCTGTCAGTATTAACCGTTTAGCAACCGCTGCCGAGATTGATCCTGGACAGCTTAGCCGTGCTGAACGCGGGCTGGCAGGACTCTCGCTTCCTGCACTGGTTCGTGTCGCTGAAACCCTGGGGATTCCAGTCATTCGTCTGATTGATCAGCAGGCGGAAATAATTTCTGAATCTGATCAGGCATATTCATACACAAAAAAGCGTGATCGTTCTTCTTTGATCTCCGAGCTGACAGGGTTGATTTTGAGCGGCGTACTCACTGAGCATAAAAACATCAAAACAGGGAAAAACGAAGAGAAGCTGTTACACCAACAGATTCAGGCAGCCATAGAAGAAGGCGTTATGCGTGGTCAGCTTAAAGCAGAAAATGAATTGGCTCAATTAGAATAAAACGGCAATATATAACGATACGCCTCCTTGAATCTCCTCCTGCAAAAAGATCATGATGGGCTACAATCAATAGTAGAGGCTGAAAGTATGGGTCTCTGGAGGGTGTTATGTATTCCAAATTTTTAAATGTGACTATTTTTACCCTGGCCTTGGGTCTTTTCACACTCCCTGCTGCCTATGCAGCCAGCAAAGTTGAAATTGATGCGAAAGTAAAAGCTTCAGTGGTTTCTTTTTATACACAGGTGAAGTCTGGAAAAGAACTGGCGAATAAAGCTGCGGGTATGCTGGTGTTTCCTGAGGTATATAAAGCGGGAATTGGGCTTGGTGGGGAGTATGGCGAAGGTGCGTTGCTGGTTAAGGGAAAAAAATCCAGTTATTACAGCACTGTAGCAGCCTCTATCGGATTTCAGCTTGGTGCGCAGGTCAAATCTCAGGTTATTCTGTTTATGACTAAAAAAGCACTTAAGAAATTTCAAAACAGTGATGGATGGAAAGTCGGTGTTGATGGGAGCATCGCGGTTGCCAACGTTGGAGCTGGTGGAAAAATTGATACCCATACAGCCAACAAACCTGTGATTGGTTTTATTTTTTCGAATAAAGGTTTGATGTATAATCTTACGTTTGAAGGTGCAAAAATAAGTAAAATAAGCAGATGATTATGTTTTGACTACAATGACTTGGTATTGTCATATTTCATTCATAGTATGCATCGATTAATTTTTGGAGAACAGCCATGCTTCGTTTTACATTCATTCTTTTGCCTTTCATGTTGATGTTTTCCGGGCAGGCTTTTGCCAAAAGCCTGACTTATACCATTGATCATGGAACTGTAGGGGTTATCACCAGTAAAACGGAAAAAGCTCGCCTGGTTGTGCAGGCAGCAGGTGATTGTAAAGAGATTGTCTACTCTATTGTTGCTGATGGTGTGTTAGCGGCCTCTGGTAGCTTTAATCTTAAAAAACCGTTATCCATGCCTCTGGATTACACGATACTTACACTTTCATGTACCAATGCAGCAGTGATTGTTGCGGTTGATCAGGCAGGTGATTCTGGCCCGCTCGGCTTTTAATTAATTGAGCCACAACAGCGTTTAAATTTTTTACCGCTGCCGCAAGGGCAAGGCTCGTTTCTACCAATATCACTGACCTTGCATTGACCATCCAGATAGAGCCAACGGTTGTTTTTCTCTGGACTGCCTGAAAGTTCACTGCGTATAAATCGACTGGTTTCATGCAATGATTTGCCTTTGCTGCCATCGCAAAAGCTGGCAATAAATTCGACGCTTCCCTGTTGATCATTTGGTTGCCCTTTGTGTGTGCGTACAATTTTCAGGTTAATCCATCTCAATGTTGTGCCACCAAGGTTTTCGGGGCAGGAATCCGGATGCCAGGTATCCTGAAGATAATCATATTTCTTCAGTACATAAGCAGTATAGCGTGAGCGCATAAGTGCTTCAGCCGTTGGGGCGAATGCTTTCCCACTCAAAAAGATTTCGCAGCAGGACTCCAGTGATTCACCGGATCCACATGGGCAGACATTCAAGGATGCCGCCTGAAATCACTTTTTATTGTTTCAATTCGTTTTCGATTGGCACCAAAATCTGAGTGCCCCATCCGTGAGGCTGATCTTAAGTGAATCTGGAAAGATTCACGATTGAGTCGAATTTCAACATCATCTACAAATCGGAAAAATGTTGAGGTAAACTCAGCGTGTAAATAAGTGTCTGTTTCCGAGATGATGATGCCGCCGTTTGTTTTGATTGAATCACGGATTTGCTTCCAGGTAGTGAGTAGCTCTTTTTCACTGGTTTTTATCGCGGTAATATCATGCTTTGCTTGTTTGCCTGTATAGGATTCACTGCAAACACAGTTGGGTTTATTTGGGCAAGGTGCAAGTTTTCCATGGGTGAGTCCGATGGTGTCCGGTTTGCTTTGTGAGAGCCAACCAAGAGCCAGAAAGAGTAGTACAATTAATCCTGATAATATCAATGCGCCTGCGGCTAGTTTAACCACCATTTTATATTCCCCCGAAATTTTTCAGAGCAACAGCTTAAATGCTGGTAAAACATTCAACAAGGCAAGGTTGTTTTCGGTTTCTATGGATATTTTGAAAAATCACGCCCATGTAGTTTTGCCTTTGCTCATAAAATCAGATACTTCGCGTGCATGACTTTGGCAGACCATTCATGGCTTGCATGAATACTTTGGCTTTTTCAGAGCATCTTATGAAAATATTTAGGTTTTATTTATGGCGTGGTTTTTGGCATGCTTAGCACATCTTTATTCAGGGGTTTTTATTTATGGGTCTTTCCTGTTTTATCAAATTGGTCATAGGTGCAGCGCTGCTTTCGGTTTTGGGTTTCTTTGTTGAGCCCTATCTTGGTCTGGACAAGGCACCTGTTGGATCGATTTTGGCTGTTGGTCTTTTTCTCGGTGTTATCATTGGCGGTATGGCAACAGTTCTTTATCCATCTTCTGGGGAGCGTGGGTTTTCATCTGACGTTGGAACTGTTTACGTTGGTAACCTTCCTTTTAGTGCTACAAAGGAAGATGTTGAAGACCTGTTTGGACCGTACGGAAGTGTTCATGCTGTGAGACTTGTAACGGGTCCGAACCGTCGCTCAAAAGGTTATGGTTTTGTAGAAATGGATGCAGAAGGTGCAAAAGAAGCACTTAAACTGAATGGTGTTGATATGGATGGTCGAAAGCTTCGTATCAATGAAGCCAAAGAGAAGGGTGCATAGAACCGCTTTTTCTCATTCTTTATAATGAAAAGGGATTGCTTCGGCAGTCCTTTTTTTGCTTTGTTCTGCCGCTAGCCAGCTATCGAACCAGTGTTACACCAGTGAAGTAGGGGTGAAGGTTAGCCAGTCCAACATAAACAATCGCACTGATCACCATAGCCATTGCATCATAGCGTAAAGATACACGTTGGCCGGAAGGTTTGGCTCCGCGTCTATTGGCAGACAACATGTCAAACAACGCATAAACAAGGAAACAGGCAAACAAAATCATGGAGGCTTTATCACCATTGCTAAACAGGTGGCCCGCTGACCAGAAAGTGATGCCCCAGAGCATCGGATGTGCGGTGAAATGCTTCAAGTTTGATTTTATTTCACTTGCAATGAGGCAATAGAGTGCAAGCAGCATTGAAATGTTTGTTACAACGTAACTCCAGGCCGGGGGCTCCCAAACAGGAATAAATGCAGCCTCGCCTTTACCTATCACAACCAGTGTAAGACCACAAAATGAAATCAGTGCGTAAATACCCTTGTAAGGCTTCTCTCCCAGTTTTTCAAACAATCCGTTGCGCAGGGCTGGGAGTGTAGGCATCAGGTGCATTGCAAAAAAAATAGTCAGCCCCAAAATCATTGTTTCCATCTGTGACCCTCCAATGATCTAAGTATATTAATCATAGCCTATAATTTATGAATCGGCAGGATATGTATATGCTCTGCATATTCGATATCAGAGTTAAATTCGCGGAATGTGCAGAAATGGGATAGTTCGTATATAGTAAAAAGCGGAAAATGATTTCCTTGTGTTCACACTATGATGTTTAAGGGCTTAACTGAGGTGTAAATTGTGAAAATCCGTTGCATACAAATATTAGTGATAATATTCATTGTATCTTTAAATTCATCCGTGTCCTTTTCCGGTGAAGCTTTGGAGAAGGATAGGGTTTTACACTTCGATCAGCCTCAAGCGCCATTAAAAGAACTAAATTTCAAGCATAAACATGAATTAAAGCCAGTTCCCAATGATCTTCGTATCGTTGAAATTTCTTATTTAAGTAATGATGTCGGAGAGCGTTGGGCAATCGCAACGTTTGAAAACAAATCAGCTGGGCAAAGGTTTCTTAAAAACAAGTCAATTGTTGCAACATTTGCGGATGGTGTACAAACCAATAGTCTTAATCTTAATGAAACACTCAAAGGAAATGAACGCTTATCAAAAGCCGTTTTTTTTGGCGTTTACCCGTTTCCCATTGTGAGTGTGCAGATAGAGTAGTTATTTGGTTGTTTCAAGGCTGGCTGCTACCTGATCCAGATCATTTTCACTAAATACATGGATACCGTTTTTTTCCAGGAGTTTGGTGGTAATCCCTTGTCCGGGAATCTTTGTATGTGAAAAACTTCCATCATGAATCAGAGAGCTTCCACAAGAGGGGCTACCCTCTTTTAGAATGGCTATGCGGATATTGTGCTGTTTGCAAAGTGTTAAAGCTTTTTGTGCGCCTTGCTCAAACGCTGAAGTCACATCTTCGCCTTTGATATTGATAACACGTTTATCGGTTTGAATTTCAGCCGGTGGCCGAGGTACAGGGAGTCCACCAGTCACTTCAGGACAGATGATTATTAATCGACCTTCTTTTTTCCATTTCTCAATGAATTTTGAGTTTTTTTTGCTATTTCTACCATCAAAACGCACATTTTCGCCCACTAAACATGCAGAAATCATAATTTTCTTCATTGGGCTAAAAATTTAAAGGCCTCTGTAAATGGATTATGACCTACCGATAAGGTCGAATCAAAGGTGCTCTGGTTAATATATGATAGATCGGCCATAGCCTAAGATTAGCTATAATATCACTTTAAAGCACGCGCATTATAGGGAGCATCACAGATGGAAAGTAATAGAGGGATTCTGCGTATGCTGGTTAAATCGACTACCCATTATGAAATGAAACCAGCCTGGTTCGGTCAAAAGTGATTATTCACAAAACAATATAAATTGACTATTCTTGCTACGGTAGGGAGTGAAGAAATGAAATCTTTTATTACTATAATAACAATGCTTTTTGCTCTTGTTTTGAGCAGCTGTGGAAGTGCTAATAGGGCTATCCAATCAACGTATTGGGATGCCAATACTGCCACAGCACAATCTGAGGGTGATTACAAAACCGCATTGTGGCGAGCACGAAATCACCTTGGAGACAAAGAAATATCTGATAGTCTTTATAACCTGGGTCGATTCCTCCGAGTCAAAGATAGAAAACCCGAAGCTATCAAATATTTAAAAGAGTCAATTGAGGTTGAAAAGAAAATTTCTAGTGATTCGAGCCTTCGTTCCGGGAGAAGGTATGCAGAACTTTCCATGGCTTATTTGATGGGTGAAAACATAAATGAAGCTCGCCCATATGTTGAAAGGTTGAAAGGAATTCCTTTTTCTGGAGATGAACAGAAGGTAGTTAATAAAATTATTAGTGAATTCGATAAGATGATGAGTTCGGGAGAAGCGGTTCCTGATGAAACACCACAAGACCCAAAAGAAATTTTTGAATTGGCGACTCAATATGAAGATGGGCGTGGCGTTAAACAAGATATTCAAGAGGCCATAAGACTATATAAACTTTCTTCGTCTAAAGGATTTTCACACGCTGATTATTACCTTGGAGTAATGTATGACAAAGCTCGGGGTGTAGAAAGAAATGATGTTGAGGCTCGGGAGTGGTATCAAAAAGCCGCAGAAAAAGGACATGCAAAAGGTCAATTCAATTACGCTGTCTTTTTACTTCAAGGCCGTGGGGGCGAGGCGGATGAAGTGCTGGCGAAAAAATATATAACGTTATCAAGCAAGCAAGGTTACGAAGCTGCCACTCGAGTTTTAAGGAAGCATTTCTAATATCAAAAATTATAAACTTGAATGCCAAAATCGGACATTCGCAAGCCCAAAATATTCCGGTTATTGATATCAACCTTCCAATAAAACCGATTGACAATCGGTTTTATCCTCTCAATTATAGGCAGCCAGAAAAAAATGCGTAGCCTAAAAGGAGAACCTGTTTAGTGCTTCCAGTGAAACGACAAAACCTTGGCGAATTAGAAATGGCTGTCCTGGAACATCTTTGGGTTACTAAATTTGGAGATGCCAAGGGAGTACATAACAGTGTCGGCACTCAGCGCGGTATTTCTTTAAATACGATTCAGTCTACTTTAGAACGATTATTTAAAAAACAACTTCTTCGTCGTGAAAAGGTTAGTCATTCATATCTTTATTCTCCATCCGTTCAAAGAGAGGAGCTTATAACTCAATTGATTGATGATGTGGTTAAATCACTTTCAGGTGGAAAGTCGGATTATATGTTATCGGCATTTGTTGATTTTGCTGCGCGTGCTGATGAATCCAGCTTGGATCGATTAGAGCAGCTGATTGCTCAACGGCGTGCTGATAACTGTCCGGATGAAAAAGGATGAGTAGCTATTTTGGGTTGTTCCAGTTTGGTCTGCTCGCCAGCTTTGGCTTCGCAGCTCTTACGGCCCTTGTAAGTCTCGCTGTTTATCCACTTGTCCGACAGCGATTAATTGTATTAGCACCAGCACAGCGCTCCAATATCCTGCTGGTCTGGTTGCTTGCTCCTGCATTTATCGGATTGCTGTTTACCCTACTTTGCTTCATGCCTTCATTCTTTAGTTTATTGGGGGTGGTTCAAGATCATTGCAATGTACACGATGACCATTTGCATTTCTGCCTGATTCACCCGCCACTGCCCGTAGATAATATGATTTCATGGGCTCTAATCATTATATTGGGAGGGGTAGTGGTCATTTTTGCTGGAATTTACACCCTTGATCTTGTACGTGCGTATCATTTTCATAAGAGTTTGATGATGACAAGTAGATATCATGACGAGCATGATATTCACGTAGTCGAATGCAGTAGATTACTTGCTATTTCAGTCGGTGTTTATCGTATGCGTGTGTTTATATCTAAGCGACTGATGCAAATCCTCACATCAAAGCAGCTGGATGTTGTGCTTGCACATGAACAAGCACATTCACGTCGAAAAGATGTATTGCGACACTTGGTGGGACGCACGCTTTCATTTGCTCACATACCATGCTTACGCAGACACTTGCTGGCAGATATGGATCTTGCATGTGAACAGGCATGTGATGAGGTTGCTGCAAATAGAATAGATGATCGGTTATATGTAGCCGATACCATTGTCTTTATTGAGCGTTTGTTTAGTAAACAGCAATTGCCATTCACAGCTTTGTCCATCACCGGTAGTAATATCAACCAGCGCGTGGAATCACTATTGCTCGAACCTGCTGCTTATGTTCCTGCATATAGGGCTTACGTTCTTATTGGCGCTATTCTGCTGATTGCTTCGTTTGCTTCTGTTGATGGACTTCATCATCAAACTGAATCCATATTTGGACTCCTGACAAGGTAAGATAGACATGTTTAATTCACACACCATTTACATAGAAAAAAAACCGACCTACCATCGGTTTTTTGGTTCCATACTACTAGTAGGATTGTCTATGTTAGTGCTTCCTTCTGTTTCTTCAGCGGAGAAAGACCAAGGGTTGCTCACTCTTGAGAAGAGCATTCGGCGAATTGTAAAAATTGCACCGGAAATGAAAGCCGCTGATGCAGAAATTGGTAAACAACAGGGGAAGTGGGAACAGGTAGATGCCTGGCCAAACCCGAGTATAAGTATTCAGGTAGCTGATAATTTGAGTCGAGAAGTTGGTGGCAGGGGATATGATGTTACTGAGTTGGCAATTTCTCAACCCCTGCCGCTGGGTCGCTTAGTATATCAACGCCAACAGGCGGAGGCTGGAATCGCCAGTGCTGAGGCTCAGCGCAAACATCAACAATTAATATTGGAATATAAGGTTGCGCAGCTTTTTCATACTCTTCAGCTCAAAGAAGCCATGCTCCGACTGGCTAAAAAACGCTTTCAACAGGTAAGTCATTATCAAAATGGCAGCCGAAAAAATCACAGCGGTGATCCACTGATTCGTTATCTAACACCTTTGGAGACCATGCGACTGGATATTATATCGCAAGCAGCAAAACAATCCGTGGAAGTGGCTGAGGGGAAGTTCAGTGATACGGCAGCCAGTCTCAAGGCTTTGCTAGGGGCTCCAGTAGATGATAAGCTAAGTTTGGTGCCTCTAATACCGGTGCCAACACCGGAGGGGTTCGACATTCTGGAAAAGAGTTTGAAAAGTCATCCGGCATTGGAAGCTGATAAACTGACTGCCGCATCATCGGAGTCAGGAGTTAATGTGGCCAAGTGGCAGCGTTTTTCTGATCCGACTTTAACTTTCTTCAGAAGGAATGAATTTCTCGCCAATCGCCGACAGCAAGATACTGGTATTATATTGAGTGTACAGGTTCCACTTTGGAATCAGAATAATGGCGGTGTTACACAGGCACGCCACGCAGTTCATCAGGCGCAAGCCGCATTGGATATCAACCGGCGTGAACTGCAAAGTAATCTGCACACGAGTTATTCTCACCTCGGTCATCTGATTGAACAAGCCGAGCATTATCGCACCAAGCTGCTTCAGCCTGCCCAGCAGGTTTTTAAACTTACTCGCAAGGGGTTCGATGCCGGTGAGCTGGATATTCTCACTCTCATTGATGCCAATAACACTTATTATGACGCACAAGCACGTTACCTGACGTTATTGCAGGAAGGCTGGTTGGAGTTGGCTGTGGTTCGTAGATCGGCGGGATTATCACTGTTCACCAGTAACTCTGTAACTGATTTCAGCGTGGTGAAATAATTATGATTGATCGATTAATTCGTTTTTCATTAATCCAGCGTTTAATGCTCCTGCTGCTTGCCACCACACTGGCTGCTGGCGGCCTGTGGGCGTTTAAGACACTGCCTATTGATGCCTTTCCCGATATCTCCGCACCTCAGGTGCAGATCATCGTCAAGGCTCCCGGACTGTCACCCACCGAGGTGGAAAGCCGCATCACGGTTCCCCTTGAAATGGAAATGCAAGGCCTGCCTCGGCAAACTGTACTGCGATCCGTGACCAAGTACGCATTGAGCATCATCAAAATCGACTTTGAGGATGGTACCGATATCTATTGGGCGCGCAATCAGGTGAGTGAGCGGCTCAATCAGGCGTGGAATAGCTTACCCAAAGGTGTGGCTGGCGGGTTGGCACCTATCACAACACCACTGGGCGAGATGTACATGTATCGCGTCGAGGGCGAGGGCTATAGCAACAGCGAACTCCGCGCCATTCAGGACTGGGTGATTCGCCCACGTCTGCGCACAGTTGCAGGCGTGGCTGACGTGAACTCTCTGGGTGGTGAAGTCCGTGCATTTGAGATTGTACCGGATCCGAAAGCATTGGTGCGATTTGGCCTGGGGCTGAAAGATTTGCAAATGGCGTTGGAAAAGAACAACCGTAACGCAGGCGGAGATCGAATCGAACGCGGCGACAAAATGCTGCTTGTACGTACCCTTGGTCTGTTACGCAACGAAGACGATATTCGTGGCGTTACTGTGACCACACGTAATGGTGTGCCGATTCAGCTCGGAGAACTGGCTACAGTGCAAATAGGGTCGCTGACCCGTTACGGTGCAGTCACCGCCGACGGTGAGGGCGAAGTGGTTACTGGCTTGGCATTGTTGAGGAAAGGCGCCAACAGCCGTACCACGGTTGAGGGGGTCAAGCGCGAACTGGAAGCCCTCAAGCCAACGCTACCCAAAGGTATCAAAACCCTTCCCTTCTATGATCGTAGCGAACTGGTGACGGCTGCTGTATGGACGGTAGAAAAGGCATTGGGCGAAGCTGTGATTCTGGTCTTGCTGGTGCTTATCATCATGCTGGGAAATATGCGTGCAGCATTAACGGTGGCGTTGATTTTACCGCTGTCGGTCCTGTTTACTTTTATCATGATGCGTTTAACCGGTGTATCGGCCAACCTCATGTCGCTGGGAGGTCTGGCGATTGCTATCGGGATACTGGTAGATGCATCGGTCGTCGTAGTGGAAAACATCCATACCCAATTGAGTCATGCCCCCAAAGGAGTCAATCGACTACATCTGATTTACCGGGCGGTTCTGGAAGTGGCAACGCCGGTAATTAGTGGGGTTCTGATTATCATTGTGGTATTCCTGCCGCTATTTAGCCTTACCGGTCTGGAAGGGAAAATGTTCACACCATTGGCGGTGACTATTTCTTTTGCGCTCGTCAGCTCTCTTATATTATCACTCTCGGTGATTCCCGTGATGGCCAGTTTACTCATGCGTGGTGGGCATGAGAATGATGGCTGGTTGCTGAGTCTGCTGAAAAAATGTTATCGCCCTGTTGTTAGTTGGGCATTGCGCTTTCGTTTTATTGCCGTAAACACTGCACTGCTGGCACTTGTTGGGGCTCTCGCTCTCTTCCCCTATATAGGCAAGGAGTTTATGCCTGTGATGGATGAAGGCTCCACCGTGGTGATTGTTGAAAAGGCTTCCGGTGTATCGCTTACTCACTCAGTCAAAATGGATGCCCCCATTCAAAAGGCCTTTATGGAAATTCCTGAGGTTGTCGGTGTAGTTTCGCGAACCGGAGCCGACGAACTGCGCATGGATCCCATGGGTTTGTATCAGACGGATAACTTTATCATCACGAAACCACGCGATCAGTGGACTGTTGATCAGGCTACACTGTTGGAAAAACTTCGCGAGAAACTTGACCGGTTCGAGGGGCTTGATATTGCCTTTACGCAACCCATCGACATGCGAGTCTCGGAAATGCTCACTGGCGTGCGCGCGGCCATGGCCATTAAGCTATATGGCGATGACTTACGTACACTGGAAACCGTGTCTACACAAATTGAAAAGCTGGTCACTGATACGGCTGGAGCGGTTGATGTGTTCCGTGGTCGTCTATCGGGGCAAACCTATCTGCAAATTGATCTGCTTCCGGCTGCCATCGCACGTTACGGCATCAATGTAGAAGACATCAACCTATTGGTGGAAACTGCAGTTGCAGGACAGGTGGCCACCGAAATCATAGAGGGTAACCGCCGTACGGGGGTCTTGCTGCGTTACCCACAAAACGCACGTACCTCGGTGCAAGATATCAAAGACTTACTCGTCGAGACCCCGCGTCGTGGCGTTAAAGTGCCATTACATTTACTGGCACATGTTCATGAGGTTGATGGGCCGGTGGAAATTGCCCGCGAGTCAGCTAAGCGTCAGGTAGTGGTACAGGCCAACGTCGATGGACGTGATGTGGTGGGTTTTGTAGAAGAAGTTCGCCGCAATATTGAAACCAACGTGATTTTGCCGTCGGGGTATTATCTCACCTTCGGTGGGCAGTTTGAGAATCAGCAACGTGCTGCAAAGCGTCTAAGTGTGGTGGTGCCTATTGCCATCGCACTGATATTTCTGATGCTGTTTGTCACGTTCCGCTCACTGCGTCAGGCAGGGTTGATTATTTTGAATATTCCATTTGCCATGATAGGCGGTGTGGTGAGTCTGTACTTGTCCGGGCTATATCTATCGGTTCCGGCCTCGGTGGGGTTCATTACATTGTTTGGTGTGGCAGTGCTCAATGGCGTGGTGATGGTGAGTTACTTCAACCAGTTACGCGAAGCAGGGCGAAGCGTCTTGCAGGCGGTTCACGAAGGGGCTGAACGGCGACTGCGTCCGGTGTTGATGACTGCATTGATTGCCAGCCTTGGCCTCATACCACTGTTGTTTGCAACAGGCCCAGGCTCTGAGTTGCAACGACCACTGGCCATCGTAGTCATAGGCGGCCTGTTCACGTCCACTTTGTTGACCTTAATATTGTTACCCACCTTGTACGCCTGGCTGGAGGGACGTTCAGAGCGTCAGGCTCAACTCATTACGGAGGAACACGCATGAAACATCTAACACTTATTATTCGTACCAGTGTCCAACAGGATTTGGCTGATCAGCTACGTAGTCTGGAGCAGGTGTCAGGCTTTACTTTTAGTCATGCAGAAGGGCACGGCGTACAGGTAGAAAGCGACCCCTTTCTTTCGGCGCGGGACAAGGTGGTCGGTTACACGCCGCGAATTCGGGTGGATATTTTGCTTCAGGATAGTGATGTGAATTCGGTACTCGACGCACTACGCAATACAGCATATGGCGTTAAAGGTCATGGTGTCTACTGGGTCACTGCCGTAGAAGAAAGTGGCCGCTTGTAAGTGTTGAAAACACGAAATTATAACATGATGTTCAAAGCGATTACCGTAATCAGCATCATGGTTGGCATGGCGCCTCTCACCGGATGTTCGGCGCATACGAGCTTTGTTAAAGAAGAGAGCGTTACAGTAGAGCGTGTTAACTCGGGTAGTGCAAAGATCACTCGAGCTATCCTACAAACCAGAAAAACAACATTAGTGTTATGGGGAAAATTGAGGCGTCATTTTCCTAGTCGGCGTTCTATACCCGGTCATTTACATATTGAATTGATTGGCCATGATGGTGTTGTATTTAAAGAGATCGAAGTTAGCTATAACAGAAACAGTATTAAATCTCGTTTTGCCAGATTCCACCTGGTGATTCCTAGTACGCTGGCGGACATGAGCCGCATACGTGTCGTTCACCATGATGCCAGATCACACATGGCTGATTCGACTAAGTCTAAATATCGAGACGTAAACCAGACTAAACAGATGATGGAGACATAAAAAAATGTTATCAAAATCCAATATGTTTTCTCTGATAGCAGGACTATTTGTGTTCACACTGCTATCACAAGTGGCATACGCTCACGGCATGTCTGAGGCTGATAAGCAGGCAATTGTAGATGGTGGAAACTTGCTCTATCTGTGGATTGGTGCGACACATATGCTATCAGGCTATGACCATCTCGCATTTGTGTTTGGTATCATCTTCTTTCTGAGTAATTTCCGTGACATTGTTAAATATGTTTCTGCATTTACCATTGGTCATAGCGTTACCTTAATCTATGCCACGTTTAATGGTGTTCAGCTTAACTACTTTCTTATTGATGCATTGATTGGCTTGAGTGTCTGTTATGTTGCTTTTGCAAACATTGATGGCTTCCGTAAATACCTGAATATAAATCCACCCAATATGATGCTCATGATTGTTGGTCTGGGCTTGATTCACGGCTTTGGTTTATCCACCCGTTTGCAGGAACTGCCACTTAGTCCAGATAGCCTGTTACTTAATATTATCTCGTTCAACATAGGTATTGAGTTGGGGCAAATCACTGCGCTTGCATTGATGTTGTTGCTTATTGCTGCTTGGCGAAAGAGACACTCATTTAAAGCATTCAGCTTGATTGCAAACTACAGCCTCATCATGGCTGGAGGTTTGCTTTTCCTCATGCAGATGCATGATTACTCGCATGATGGTGATAGGGGGATTGCTGTTGCTGCTGAGTTAACGCAAAACAGTGAAGGTAATGGCTCCACAAAACCGGAACAGGCAACCTTAAGCGACACAATTATAGTCATTGTTCCTGCCCGAGGTGACATAGAATATAAAGTCATGCTAACAAAAGGCGCACTGCTGCAATACTCATGGAAAACAGATGGTGCTGAGCTGTTTTTTGATTTCCATGGTGAGCCGAAAGATGACAAGACAGGTTACTTTAAAAGCTACAAAAAAAGCACTGAGAGCATTTCAAGTGGTTCTTTGACAGCACCTTTTGAGGGAACCCATGGTTGGTATTGGAAAAACAGTACCCAGTCACCTGTTCGTGTCCTGCTGGAAATCAAAGGGTCTTATCAACTAAAGAAGAGACCAGTACCAGTTTTGCCAGAAGAGATTCTGGCTCCAGCTACCCACGATAGCCTTTGATTAGCGATAGGAGAGCTCGGTTATGAATATAAACACACTAGTTATTATCATTATTCTTGGGCTGGTGACCTTTTTTATAGTGACAAAGGTCGGTCATGAACATGGTCCTGATAGTCATGGCCACGGTCTAGCTAGTGAGAGCCAGCAGTCACAACAGTCTGAACCAAGTTTGAATTCCACAACTCATGATAATATCGATTCACAATAGGAGAACTTACTTATGCACAAAACATTTATATTTACCCTCGCTTTATTGCTATCACCATTACCGGCACTAGCTGGAGGTGGTCATGACCATGGGCACTCTCATGGACCTGCTGAAATTACCCAGGACCAAGCTGTGACGATTGCATCAAAGCGCGTGATTATGCTGGTTGCCCAAAGTAAAATTCATGAAAGCTGGCAGTTGGTAATGCCTGCAAAATCAGAGAAAAAAATGTATGATGGTCATGCTGAATGGGTCGTTACTTACAAGAATAGCCAGGTGTCAGATTCAGCTAAGAATACGCTTTATATCTTCTTAAGCTCTACAGGTGATTATATTGCAGCTAATTTTACCGGTAATTAGTAGAAAGGTTTGACTGTGTCATCATTTCTAGAATACATATGAGGCGATAAATGAGTTTGGCATTGGCAAAGATATTTATTACTGCCGTAGTCATTTCTTTCTGTTCATGGCTGTCTGGTAAGCGTCCAGAGATTGCCGGATTTATAGTGGCACTACCAATTGCAACGCTGATTGTGTTGGCCTTTTCTTATGTTGAGTGGGAAAATCCTGCTACCACAATCAGGTTTGCAAAAAGCATCCTTGTTGGGATTCCTTTTTCTTTATTATTCTTCATTCCATTCTTATTGGCTGAGAAATTTAATATCAGCTTCTGGGAATGTTATGGCCTAGGTTTATTGCTTTTAATTGTGGGGTTCTTTGTGCATCGAGCTGCAATAACCTTTGTGTAACCAGAGCTAATTTAAACTTTTAGTGTCTGTATTGAATGCCCGCTTTTGGCCGAATGAATGTTGCTGTTTTGAGAGATATTTGAATGATCTCAAAATGCACTCTCAAAAGAAGCATATGATTGAAGTGTGTATTTCAGTTAAGGCTTTGTAGCTTAATAAAGAAATGAGTGGGAACATCAATGATCAATAAAAAAGGCCCGCCATAGGCGGACCTTTTTATATTCTTTAAAGGTAAAACCTTTCTTAGAAACGGTTTTCACGAGGCTTAGCCTCATTAACACGTAGGTTACGTCCGCTGACTTCTGCGCCGTCCAGCGCTGAAATTGCAGCTTTTGCTTCGTCATCACTGTCCATTTCAACAAAACCGAAGCCACGGCTACGATCAGTTTCACGGTCAATGACCACTTTTGCACTGCTAACATCACCGAATTCCGCAAATACTTCGCGTAGCTCTTCATCATCAGTACGGAAAGAAAGGTTTCCAACATAAATATTCATACTTAAATCATCCTCGAAAATATCAAAACTCAAACCCATCGGATTTGGACTTCACCAAAGGTGGCGACCATAAACCCGTAGAAAAAAATCCATGATAAAATCATCGGGAAAGAACGTGCACAACTGACAAAATCAACCCCACTATAATGACTGAACATGATAGGGCAAGAAAAACATCATTGGCAATAGCATGGACGTTTTAGACACGTATTTTGAAATTATGCAGTCCAGAGAATAAATCGATGTTTTTTTTATCTTTATGAATCAAAATTTACTAACGCTGATGCGAAATAGGGCGCTTATTCCTAATGCTTGAGTATTTCTCAGAATAAACCGTTAATACAGGGGACTTTAAAGACAGGTGTTATTCGCTTGTAGTATCGGTGATGGTTGATTCAGGAGAGCCCTCAACAACTTGTTCAGCTGATGATTCTTCTGAAGTTTCTTCAGTGGATGTTTCATCAGTTGCATCGCCGCGCTTTTCTAATTTGCGAAGACGTTTCTCTTCTGCCTTTTTTTGTTTAGCGAGCTCTTTTTGACGTTTTTCATATTTGAAATTTGGTCTGGCCAATCGGCACCTCCGGTCGTGATATGTGCCCGGCCAATGCAAGCGGGGATAACGCTGCTGATACGATTGAAACGAACTTGGCCAATACTGCCAAGCTTTTGCGCTGGCGTCCCGAAAATAGTCGTGATGGATAAATAATGTGTTGAATAATTTAATAGAACTGAACCTTAATAAAACGCAGCAGGCTTTCTGACAGGCTACTTAGAAGCCTGAATATAGCTCAAAGCGAGGTTATTTCAGGTAAGGCATTACCACAGGAGGAACAAGCTCAGAGACATCGCCACCCATGTCGGAAATTTCGCGGATAAAACGGGATGAGACAAAGGTATAATCTTCACGAGCCATGACAAAACAGGTTTCGATCTTTTCATCCAGACGACGATTCATGGTGGCCATCTGAAATTCATATTCAAAGTCAGAAGCGGCACGCAGACCGCGAAGAATGGCATTGGCTTGCTGATCATGAGCGAGATCAACCAACAGACCTGTAAATGATACGGCTTCTACATTGGGTTTATGTGCGAAAGTTTCCCGCACCATTTTGAGCCGTGTTGCGAGATCAAACATGGGTTCCTTTTTTGGGTTTTCGGCGACGCCAATCACAATGCGATCAAACAATTTCAGCCCGCGATTGGCCACATCGACATGGCCGAGTGTGATCGGATCAAAAGTACCGGGATAGATTGCAGTTCGTTTCATCTTACTTCCTTTTGCCTACGGAACATGGATGGCCATTGTTGGTGATAAAAAATGCAAAGTGGTGTCACCGTAACGCCTTGATTGGGTTAACGTCCAGTTTTCAGGCCAGACAGGCACGGTTTGGGATGATTCTTCAATGACCAGTTGATGACATTTGATATCGTTTTCATCTAACCATTGAGGAATTTTTTCAGCAATACCCTGATTATAAGGTGGATCGGCAAAGATGAGGTTAAAGGTGCTGTTTTCACTTCGTTTTAACGCAGCAGGCAGCGAACCCTTCATAATATTCCAGCAGCCTTTAAGCGCCAGTTTCTTCTGATTTTCCTGCATGTGTTGACA
The DNA here is from genome assembly GCA_021772895.1 of Mariprofundaceae bacterium. Lineage (GTDB taxonomy): Bacteria > Pseudomonadota > Zetaproteobacteria > Mariprofundales > Mariprofundaceae > WSZY01. The sequence goes on from JAJFLC010000012.1 coordinate 289,390, forward strand.
GGCCTCATGCTGCTGTTCGATGGAGGTGGCAGAAATCGCTCCGCGTGAAATGGCTTCAATGGCCATAACACCCGTGCCGGAAAAGAGATCAAGCATGTTCCAGCCGCTCATGTCACCCAGGATATTAAAGAGTGCTTCACGCACCCTGGATGGAGTAGGTCGAAGCCCGGGAAGATCTGGCACATTCAGTACACGCCCACGATAGGTTCCTGCAGTGATACGCATGAGATGACTTGATCAGTTGTGGTGTGCTTTTACCACTTGCGCTCAAAGGTCGCCAATTGCTTATCCAGTAACTCTGTTGCATCAAAATCGCCGGGTGAGATTACATCACAGGTGTAACCAATATCGATGCCGATATTTTGTTCGGTATCAGGCCATGTAAGTGAAAGCTTCCAATTGGAGACAACTTTTTCTGCCCAGTCTTTTACACCTTCAGGGGTTGCATTTGGCATGAGTACGGCAAAGCAACCCATGCCCATGTCGGCTACAATATCAAATTCACGGGTTCGTTTACGTAGTTTTTTGCCTGATTTTCTGGCCGCCGCTTCTGCAAACCATGTGGCGTGACCACGAACCAGCGATACATAGTTTCCGATACCAAAAACAACCAGACTCAGATCCTGATTGGTTTCTCTGCAACGTTTTTCTTCCAGTGGCAGGCGATGGCGAAAATAGTTTTGAGTTTCAAGTTCGGTGACCGGGTTGCGGAAAAAATATTTTTCCAGTCGCTCACTTCGCATCAAAGCTGTGTTCACGCGTGCGATCAATTGGGGTGGTGTCACAGGCTTGGTGATGTAGTCATCTACACCGAGAGTCAGGCCTTTGATCTGATCATCGAGTTCATCAAGAACGCTTAGAAATACAAAGGGGGTCAGGTTGTAATGTTTATCTTTACGAACTTCGTTATAGAAGGCCCAACCATCCATGTTTGGCATCATGATATCGGTCAAAATGAGGTCAACATGACGCTGTTCCAGAATATTCAGTGCATCCTCGCCATCGGATGCTTCAAGCACACGAAATCCACCCTGTTGCAAAAAGTGACTGGTGATATCCCGGCTTGTGCTTGAATCTTCAACAACTAAAATCGTTTTCATAACTTTATTGAGCCCCCATTGGTGGGCCGACACGTATCAGATTCCATTGTACTGGGTTCATATACGTTTTGGCGGCTGTCTTTAGATTGGCAAGCGTGACGGATTCAACCTTTTCAGTCCAGACTTGCAGGTAATCAAGGGGCATTTGATAAAACCCGATCATTGCCATGAGTCCGACACGTTCACGATTTGAGTCCAATCGCTGAGCAAAACCACCCGTCAGGTTGGCTTTTGCTTCATCAAGGGATTTTTGGGTGATGTTTCCATCAAACATTTCCTGAAGTACATCACGAACGACTTTTTCTGCATCCTGAACCTGATCTGCCCGGGTTTGCAGTGTAATGATGAATGGGCCGGGTGAAGCAAGGGGTATGAAATAAGAATAGACCCCATATACCAGACCACGCTTTTCACGCACTTCTTCCATTAAACGAGAGCCAAAACCGCCGCCGCCGAGCATGTGATTCAGCACAAATATTGGAAAGAAGTTCTGGTCTTTTCGGGCAGGACCCAGACGTACTATTTGTGAAAGTGTTTGTGATGTAGGCATTTCAATATGTTTTGTGAGACCATGGATATCACTGGCATTGTCGATGTCAAACAGCGATTTTTCTGGTTGTCCCTTCCATGTAGCCAGTTTTGGTTTAAGCAGTTTTAACAACTCCCGCATGTTGATATCGCCACTGATTGCCAGTACAGCACCTTCCGGGAGGACTTGTGAACTGTACAGTTTTTTCAGGTCGGCCAATTGGATGTTTTGTAATGTTGCAAAGCTTCCTGATGAACGATGTCCATAAGGGTGGTTTTTAAAAAGTAGATTGCTTGCGGCTTCAGCAGCACGAACGGCAGGTTCTTCCTGTGCTTTTTGTGCGGAGGATATTGCATTGTCTTTGATGAGTTTGAAGCGGGCTTTGTTCCAGCCTGGAGTGAGCAAGGCTTCAGAGAACACATCAATGCCTGTTGCAAGTGCTTCTTTCAGGACTGTTATGGAGAGGCTCATGCCATCCCGGTCAGCGCTTGCACCCAGGCGAATTGCCTCAGCATCCAATCGTTCTGCCCAGGCTTCATGGTCATGTTGGCCTGTATGATCCGCCAACATGGCGGCCATTAGACTTGCAGTGCCACCTTTTCCGCTCGCATCAAAACGACTGCCAGCAGGTATGATCAATTGCATGGAGACCATAGGCACTGCATGCGCTTCCATCAGTAGAATACGCAGACCATTGTCCATTTTCGCCTCTTCAATGGGTGGTACAGCTTGAGCCGGGGTAATAAACAGAAAGCCACCGAGTAGCAGTGATGTAAGAAACTTCAGAAGACGGTTGTTCATGATTTTTTCTCCGGCTTTAGCAGTCCCGTGGTTGAACGTTCAAACCTGATCCATTTTTTAAATGCATTTTGCACATCAGAAGCGGTGACATTTCGGATCGCATCCAGCCATTCATCCTGATGCGCAGCGCCAATACCGACTGTTTCAAGTCTGCCAATATGTTTGGCCCTTAAATACAATGAATCGCGCGCAAAAACCTCAGCTGCGATCACACGTTTTTTTGCGGCGGTTAAGTCTTTTTCAGCAGGGGCATTTTTTTGCATTTTCTGTATGAGTTTCCAAAACGCTTTTTCAAACGTTTCAGACGTGTGCTTTGGCCCAAGGTTGCCATAGGCATACCAGAGATCGAGGCCCATACCGAATGGGTCGTAACCGGCACTGGCGGATGAGGCTTTGTCTTTGTCCACGAGTTCGCGGGTCAATTTGGCTGAGCGACCACCTGCCAACAGTTCTGTGGCCATGGCAATGGCTGCGATTTCTTTATCGTTGATTCCAGGTTGCCAGACGGGCAAAGGCAGGGTGATTGCGAGCACTGGCAATTGTGCAGGCAGGTTCACTTCAATGCGTTTGGGACCAAAGGGTGCTGGCTCTTTTGGATTAAAACGTTCCGGGACAGGTTTGCGCTTCATGCGTCCAAATGTGTTTGCCACTCGTTTTTTGACACTGCGAAAGTCAACATCACCAACAACGACAACCGTGACACTGCCGGGCACGTAATGTTTTTGATAAAACGCACGCACATCATCAATAGTCAGTTGTTGTAAATCCTGCATCCAGCCGATGACAGGGTTGCGATACGGATGTAATCGAAGCGATGCGGCAGAAAGCTCTTCAAACATGTGGCTGTTAGGATCATCTTCGGTGCGCATACGCCGCTCTTCCATAATGACCTTAATTTCACGGTCAAACTCCTGCGGTAGAAGTTTCAGATTGGCAAAACGTTCGGCTTCCATGCCCAGCACTTCATTAACGGCAGATGCAGGCACGGTTTCAAAGTAGGCTGTATAGTCTGTGCTGGTAAAGGCGTTATCATTGCCGCCAATGGCTGCGATCCGCCTGGAATATTCCCCGGGAGCGAGTTTTTTTGAGCCTTTGAACATCATATGTTCAAAAACATGTGCCAGCCCTGTTTTGCCGGGAACTTCATCACGTCCGCCGACTTTGAGCCAGACTTGTACCATGGCAACCGGTGCAGAGTGATCCTCTTCTACAATCAGCTTTACCCCGTTTTTAAATTGGGCCTGCTGTAGTTCAGTTGCATGCAGTGCATGGGTCTGGGCGATAAAAAATAATAACCCGGCCATCAGAAATAAGCGTGTGCGCATGGAATCTCCTTAGGAAATGAGTTTGGGATGATGCGTGCAGAGCTTCATAGAATCAAATGGATTTTATCAGACAAATAACCTGAAACAGAATCGGTGAAAACAGGTATCGATTTGCCTGCCGACATGTCGGTGTTTGTTATCGGCGAAGTTTGGATGAGGGAGCTTTGTTTTAGCGGCTATTCGATATTTTCAAGAAAATGGATGCTGAACAGCTCATTGGTGTCGGTCCATACCGTGGATGGCGTGAAACCGGCCTGCCGGGCCAGATCGTGAAACTCTTTGATGGTGTATTTGTATGAGTTTTCGGTGTGGATGCTCTCGCCCTCGGCAATGTCGAATTTTGTGCCATTGATATGGACTTGCTGGTCAGCATCACTGATGAGGTGCATCTCCACACGTCCTTCGTGTTCGTTATAGAAGGCATGATGATTAAAGTTTTCCAGATCAAAATTGGCGCCCAGATCAGTATTGATACGTGTCAGCAGGTTCAGATTGAACTGGGCGGTCACGCCTGCTGCATCATTATATGCAGCACTGAGAATGGCAGGTTCTTTTTTGAGATCGACGCCAATGAGAAGACCGCCGCCGTGCCCGACCATGGCGGCAATATTGGTGAGAAAATCGACAGCATCTTCCGGTGTGAAATTGCCGATGCTGGAGCCGGGGAAAAAGGCGATTTTACGCGCGGCTTTTGGCGTGCTGGGTAGCATAATCGGTTTGGTGTAATCGATAACAGCCGGATGCACCTTGACTTCGGGGTAGTCCGCCACAAGCTGCTTTGCCACCTCTTGCAGGTAATCACCGGAAATATCCATGGGTACATAGGTGTGGGGTTTTGCCGCTTCGATCAGCTGGCGTACCTTTTGAATGCTGCCGCAGCCGGGCTCGACCAGTACACAGTCAGGGCCGATATGTGCAACAATTTCATCGAGGTTTTCCTGCAAAATCGCCATCTCGGTGCGTGTCGGATAATACTCCTCTGTTTCACATATGGCCTCAAACAAACGGGAGCCGACCTCATCGTAAAAGAATTTTGGTGGAACACTGCGCGGCTGCTGGCTCAGGCCATGTATCACTTCGGCATAGAGATCGCCGGACACATCATATTGTTTATCAAGATCGATGGTGTTTGTCTGGCTCATGTTAGCTCCTGTGCAAGGCGAAACCCGCTGAACTGCCAGCGTTCATGGGGATAAAAAAAGTTCCGATAAGTGGGGCGGATATGGTCGTTGGAGGTGGCGCATGAGCCGCCACGCAAAACCATCTGACTGCTCATGAATTTGCCATTGTATTCACCCAGTGGCCCGTGTGCCTGTTGATAACCGGGATAGGATGTATAAGGGCTTTGTGTCCATTCCCATACATCACCATACATTTGAAGCAGCGGCTGATCGCTCTGTTTTTTTTGTGCTGCGACGGGTTGCAGGTAGCCCTGATCAGAAAAATTACCGGTGATGGGCAGGTTTTCACTGGCGATTTCCCACTCGGCTTCGCTGGGCAGCCGTTTGCCTGCCCAGCGGGCATAAGCTGATGCTTCAAAATGGCTGACATGGCAGACCGGGGCCTGAAGATCGACAGGACACATGCCTGTGAGTGTCATGTGCCACCAGACATCATCAACTTTTTCCCAGTAGAGCGGTGCCTGCCAATGGTTTTGCTGAATGGTTTTCCATGCTTCTGAAAGCCACAGGTCAGGGTCACGGTAGGCATCGGCATCGATAAATTCGATGTATTCAGCATTGGTGACTGGGCGTGAGGCGAGTTGAAAATCGTCAATATAAACACGATGTCTGGGGCTTTCATTGTCATAAGAAAATTCATTACCGCCGAATTCATCGACATGAAATCCTATGTTTTTTACGCCGCCTTCAAAGGTGTGCCACTGTAACACTTGTTTGTTTGCAGTCGGTGGCGGTGGCATTTCAAGGTAAGCAGGCCGTAAGGGATTGTAGGCAAAATTGTATTTGATATCAGTGAGCATCAGCTCCTGATGCTGCTGTTCATGGTTGAGCCCGAGTGTGGTACGCCGGATAATTTCATTACGTTCATGATGATCTGCTTGATTGAGCAGCTTGCTCATCTGTGTGTCAATATGGGCGCGGTATTGATATACCTCCGCCACAGTCGGGCGTGAGAGAAGGCCACGTTCAGGGCGTGGATGGTAGGTGCCAATGGTATCATAATAGGAGTTGAACAGATGTGAAAACAGCGAATCAAATATCTCGTAACCTTCGAGAAAGGGTTTGAGTAACATGGTCTCAAAAAACCAGGATGTGTGTGCCAGGTGCCATTTAGGGGGGCTGGTTTCAGGTACGGTCTGGATACCATAATCTTCGATTTCAAGCGGTTGACAGATATTTTCTGATTGCTGTCTGATACGGACATACTTTTTCTTTAGCGCTGTATGATCAGCAGAAAATAGTGCGGTGTTTTCAAGTATAACGTTGTTTGCTGTCATGAACTTCCCTCCTTTATCACCCTGTCAGAATTTAGTATAGCGGCTTGTTTTTCTGTTGTCTGGCTTAAATTTATGTCCTGTTGGGAGAAGGCATCCAATTGATCCATAAAAAATGCCAAATGACCTTGAATGGATGCGACTTCGGATAGTGGTGATTCGTAACTCCAGACGGCATTTTCAGCCAGCTTACTACCTGAGTTGAGCGTGTAATAGCTTGCATCACCTTTGTAGGGGCAACATGTGTGATGTGATGAGGCTTGTAACAGATTTTCCTGCACATCAGCGCGTGGGATGTAGAGCACAGGCTTGTGTCCAGTTTCGTAGAGTGTCAGTGCATGTCGTGTGTTGGCAACGATTTGGCCGTCAAACATCATTTTTATATGTTGATGCTCTGCTTGAATCGTAATGGTGTGAGCAGGATTGCTTGTTTTTGTGCGATGTTTTTTGTTATCCGTGTTATTGGGCCTGATTGTTTGTATCGCCATATACAGCTCCTGTTTACGAATGAATTTTCCTTGTATGGATTCTTTGCGGAGAACCATAGTTGCTTCACTTATGCAGCATAACCCTTGAATAGTGCGTTCTATTAATGCAAAAATGCACCGCATGGATTGGGATGATCTCCGTTTTTTTCTGGCTGTTGCCCAAAAGGGCTCAATTCGGGCCGCTGCACAACACTTGAAGGTGAACCATTCAACGGTGCTACGACGCATTACGGCCTTTGAAAAAAAGCTTGCGGTGCGCCTGTTTGATCGATTGCCAACGGGTTATGCATTAACCCCGGCGGGCGAGGATATGGTGGCCGCCACAGAGCGTATTGAGGAGGAGGTCACTACACTTGATCGGCAAGTTTTCGGACGTGATGCACAGCTCAGTGGTGAGTTGCGGATCACCATGCCCGATGCACTTGCATCACATCTTCTGATGCCCGTGATCGCAGGTTTTACGCAAAAATATTCGGGTATTGAGATTGAACTGGCTGTTTCGGGAAAAACCTTTGACCTGACAAAACGTGAAGCCGATGTTGCGATTCGGATTACGAACAAACCACCAGCCAATTTAATTGGACGTCGAGTTATCCGTTATGCCAAAGCCGTTTATGCTTCAATAGATTATCTTGCACAACATGATCCAGTGGAAAAACCGGAGGCAATGAATTGGCTGGGTTGGGAACGTACGCCTCAGCCACCATGGTGGGTCAAAGAGAGTGATTATAGTAACGTGCCGATACGTCATCAGATTAACCGTGAGATACTTCAGCTTGAGGCGGCCAAAGCAGATATGGGCCTGACCATGTTGCCTTGCTTTATCGGTGACCGTGAGCCACAGCTTCGCCGGTTGCCGCCGGGAAACACGTTGCCCAGCCATGAAATATGGATTCTTGCACATGAAGATCTTCGTTATACGGCCAGAGTGCGAGCGTTTATTGGTTTTGTGTCTGAAGCGTTGGAGAGTTATCGGAACTTGCTGGAAGGAAAACTGCCTCAACCGGAAATTTAACTATTGTGTTGCACTGGGTGATCTTCAGCAGGGAAGGTGATGTCAAACACAACACCTTCGCCAGGTTTACTGTCGCAGTGAATGGTGCCGCCAAGGTTTTTTATAACGATATTATAAACAACGTGCATGCCCAATCCACTACCACCTTCTGCACGCTTGGTGGTAAAGAAGGGATCAAAAATTTGTTTAAGGTTTTCCGGTGTCATGCCTTTTCCATTATCAGTATAACGTAGTTGAACTTTGCCGTCGGTGTAGGATGCAGTGATCTGAATGGTACCGGGATTGCCTTTTTCAAACGCGTGCAGGGAGGAGTTGATAACCAGATTGCTGATGACCTGAGAGAGTAGACCGGGGTAACTCTGAATATACAGCTTATCCGGGCAATCAATAACGACCTGGTGGTGATCGTGTTTGAGTTTTGGTCGCAGGCTCTGCACGACTTCTTCGAGATATTGACGAAGTGAAAAATAACGCTGTTCGCCGCTGGATTGGTCCACTGCCACCTGTTTGAAACTATGAATTAAATCAGCGGCACGCTTGAGATTGCTGAGCAACAGCTGGGTAGATTCAAGTGTTGTATTCAGAAAGGCTTCGAAATCGCTACGGGTCAGTACCCCCTGTTCATAGCGTTCATGATATTCGTCAACATGCTTTTTCAGGTGTGATGCGGCCAGCATACCAACGCCAACGGGTGTGTTGATCTCATGTGCAACCCCGGCAACCAGACCACCCAACGCCGCCATTTTTTCTGACTGCACGAGATAATCCTGTGTCTGTTTTAATTTTTCCAGTGAATCGGTAAGATCGGTGTTGATGGTACGAAGCTCGGCTGTGCGCAGCTCTACTTTCTGCTCAAGCTCTTCGTTCAGACGGTTTAATTCTGTATCGCGATACTGAATCTTTGAGAGCATCTCATTGAAGGCATCCACCAGTGTGCCCAGTTCATCTTCGGATTCCTTAACAGCGCGGACAGAGTAATCCTGTTTTTTCGAAAACTGTTGTGCTGTTTCAACCAGGTGAAACAGAGGCGCGGAGATCATATATTGCAGACGGGCGGAGAGAAACCATGCGATCCCAACAATAAAAACAATGAGAAAAACAGCATAGACCAGGTATTGCATAATGAACTGTTCAACCCGTTTCAGGTCGGATTCAAGATAGATCATGCCAATATGGGTTTCACCGCGGGATATATGCTGTAATACCGATATATTATGCCCTGACAGATGATCTGAGTGATTTGATTGATCGGCGTGTCCTGCATGATCTAAATGATCCGGATGGGCAGGGCATGTTTCTGTCTGTTTGTGATCTGCATGCAGATAAGTCGCAAAGATTTCACCATTGGCATCATAGATGCAGGCAACGCGCAGGGAGTTGTTCTGCTTTAGCGAGGCCAGGGTGCCGCTTGCAGACTCCTGATCAAAAAACTCAAGGGCTGCGATGCTCTGGTCACCGAGTACGTTTGCGGTAATCGTTAACTCGTTGGCGAGCGCATTTTTGCTATAATAAATACCATAAACAAGCTGCAACAGACTGGCGAAAAGCAGTATGCTTGTGCTGATGGTGATGATGAGAAGGATCAGTTTTTTTCTGATCGATGCGTCACGGATGGTGGTTATCACTGACGCGAACATTACTCTGCTTCCGGCTTGATCACAGTGGCTATTTTCATGAGTTGGGAGCTGGCTTTAAAACCGGCTTGCTGTAATCGTTTTGCATTGATGGTCAATTTAATTCGATCATGATCTTTGGTGAACTCTATGATGCCTTTGCTGCCAGCAAAGCCCTGAATATCACTGACGGTGAGCATGCCGGGCCTGTTGATCTCTCCGTTCAGCTTTGTGAGGCGATCGCTTTCAGACTGGCTGACAAAAAGAATGTGGCACGGGGTATCTTTGTTGAGTGCTTTATTGCCAAGCCTTTTGATGTGCAGTGCGCGCTGTGGCCTGCTCTTTTTTTCTACATAACTGAGTGCTTCACCAAAGGGATCATCCCCATAAATACAGAGTGTTGTTGCAGACTGATCCTGCTGCATGCTGTCGGCTGGCCAGGTGATGTAATTGAAAAAATTGTAGAGAAAAATTGCCTTGATCGTGTATTCCCGATCCGCAGCCCTAGCAGGCACCGTTGAATAGGCCGTGCCGATCAGACCAAACAATAGCAGAAGCACCGATAGGCATATTTTATTCATGAGACTGTATCCATCCTGTTGATATCAAAATGTTAATCGCAGCGTGCCGTACACGGCCCTGCCGGAGTAGATGGGAATGGAATTGATATTTTTCCGGTTAATTTCCGGGTAGTAGATCGCTTTATCGAGCAGGTTATCCACCGAGATGGAGAAGGTTCCATCAAGCGCATCTGAAGCCTCCAGCAGGTGGCTGAGGCTGAATGTCACTTTGGCTGATACCAGGTGATATGCACCCGGTTCAGGATTCACATCTGCGGTGGTTGGGTCCACATCCCGGGTGGGGGTTGGTTTGCCAAAGTAGGTATCGAAGAGGCTGAGGCTGTGCCCATGCAAAAATTCATAATTCAGGCCCAGCTTGGCCATCAGGTTGGGGGTGAATGTGCTGTCTTTCAGGCCAGCATCATCTTTGTTTTGCTGATATGTGGCTGAACCGAGCAGGCTCAGTGCATCGGTCAGCATGGCTTTGCCTTCCAGCTCAACGCCTTCAAATGTAATTGCGCCGGCATTGACAAATGTAAACAGCGGGCCTGCCAGACGTTGCCGCAGGATGATGCTTTTGACCTTGCTGTGGTAGTAGGTCAGGGCGGCGTAGTGGTTTGTGCTGTGGTAAAAGAGCTGGGCCTCTGTGGTGGTGATGGTTTCAGGTTTCAGTCCGGGGTTGCCCTGTAGGTTGGCAGTGTTGAGAAAACGTTCACTGGCGTAGGCGGAGCGGTAGGCCTCGCCATAGAGCAGTTTACTTCCCCAATGGTCGTTGAAGCTATAGGTGGCACCAAAGCGAGGTGAGATGTTAGATGTCTGGTTGTCTGCCTTATTCCACTGGACTCCGGCGGTCAGTTTGAGGTGCTCAACGGGTGTATAGGCGATTTCGGCATAGGCGCGGCCCTTGTGTGAGGTGTAGCTGATGCCTGCGGTGGGTGAGCCATGCTGATTTTCATATACACCACCAAAGAGCAGGTCGAGGTTATCCAGTACCGATCCCTTAACTGTGACTTCAACCTCTGCATCGTCGGAGAAGCGGTGTCGGGTTGAATCAACGTCAAATTTAAGACTATTGTAGGTGACGTGGTAGTCGGCCTCCCACGATTTGCCGATACCGTGGTAGAAACCGCCATCGAGCATCAGGTGGCGTATAATTTCATGGCCCGCAGGCCATTTTACGCCTGTGCCCAAATTGTATTGCTTGTAGCTGGTGTAGAGGCTGGTCAGTTCAAAGTTTTTATAAGACAGCGTGCCGAAGGAGCCAAAATCGGTTTCTTTCATTTTTGTCTGGTCATTGACGTTATTTTCATCGATAGCTCTGAAATCCCATCCATCGGTTTTAAAGGCTTTAAGACCAAGCGTGATGCCCAGATCATCACCCTTCCATCCGCCTGCTGCATCCTCTGAAAGGCTATTGAAGGAGCCATACGTTGTTGTCAGCGTAGTTTTATCCATCTTTTCGGCTGACTTGGTGATGATGTTGATCACACCGGAGAAAGCGCTGGTGCCGTACAGTACCGAGCCGGGGCCACGGATCACCTCAATGCGTTCAATGGTTTCGATCGGAAAGGCCTGTAACAGTGAGCCATGCAGACCACCATTGAAACTGGTGCGGTGGGGTCGGCCATTGATCAAAAAGAGAATGTCGCGGTTGGTGTGCGTGCGCATCTGTCCGCGTATGGTGATGATGTTGCTGTAAAAGTGCGAACCGATACTTTGTATGCTGGGCACGCGGTTGAGCACCTCTTTCAAATTCTTGGCACCAAACTGCTGAATCTCGCGTGCCGTGACAACACTGACGATGCCCGGTGCTTCGGAGACGTTCTCCGCTTTTTTTGATGCAACGGTAACCCGCATATTCATCAGATCGGTGAGGTCTGTGCTGAACATTTGGTCAAATTCTTTTTCTTCGGACGATGTGCCACCATGGGCCTGGGCTTCAAGGACAAAGCCGCATAAAAAAAATGTAGTCATGAGCAGATGGATCAATTTCATGGTTAAACCTCTGTTGATATAAGGTTGCGTTATAAGAGGTGGTTGCTCATTCCATGCGTATCGTCCGGTGGCATCGTTGCCAGGCCACTCTCACTGCGCCTCATACATGTATCGCGGTTTTGGCAAGAAACTTGATTTATCATGGTGGTTTATAAATCCAATATGTTTTTTGGCCATTGCATGCCCGTTAAGTTTTTATTGGGTTCTTGCGCCGTGGTGAGTGATGCGTAGCTTGCCGTCTCTTCCAATTATTCGTTCCGGAGACACATATGCCATCGATTACCCGAGCATTGATCAGTGTATCAGATAAAACAGGTGTAGAAGATTTTGCACGATCGCTGGCCGATCGCGGTGTGGAGCTGCTCTCTACTGGCGGAACTGCGCGTTTGTTAAGAGAGGCAGGGATTCCTGTGCGTGATGTGTCTGATTATACCCATTTCCCTGAAATGATGGATGGGCGTATCAAAACGCTGAATCCAAAAGTGCATGGTGGCATTTTGGCGCGTCGTGATCATGAAGGTGACCTTGCTTCTATGAAAGAGCATGGCATTGATCGCATTGATCTGGTTTGTGTGAATCTTTACCCATTTCGTGAAACGGTGGCTAAAGATGATTGCACGGTTGATGATGCGATTGAAAACATTGATATCGGTGGCCCATGTATGATTCGTGCATCAGCCAAAAACCATAAGTTTGTGACGGTGCTGGTTGACCCTGCCGATTATGCACTGGTTCTGAAAGAGGTTGAATCTTCGAATGGTTCAGTGGGAGAAGATGTGCGCCGCATGCTGGCTGTGAAGGCATTTGCACATACGGCTTCTTATGATGGCGCGATTGCGAATCACTTCTCTTCATTGAACGTAGATGAGAGCAAACGAAAGTTTCCGGACATCTTTACGCGCCAGTTTATCAAAACTGCGGATGAATTGAGATATGGCGAAAATCCACATCAGGATGGTGCGTTTTATGCAGATCCTGAAGATACTGGCCTCTCTCTGGCTGATTGTGAAGTGCTTCAGGGAAAGGCACTTTCTTACAATAACATTGCGGATGCCGATGCAGCTTTTGCCTGTGTGCGTGATTTTAATGAAAATGCTGCGGTGATTGTAAAACATGCCAATCCATGCGGTGTCGCCGTGGGTGGCGTGCAGTCTGAAATCTATGAACGTGCCCGTGCGGCTGATTCTACCTCTGCATTTGGTGGTATCGCAGCCTTTAATCAGCCTCTGGAAGGCGATACAGCCAGGTTGATCTCAGAAACTTTCATGGAAGTGGTGATTGCACCGGGTTTTACTGATGAAGCGCGGGAAGCATTGAAAGAGAAAAAGAATCTTCGCTTGTTGCTTGCTCCATCTGCTGAGCCTGTAACAGGCGGTTTGGAGTTCAAACGTGTGAATGGCGGGCTTCTGGTTCAGGAACGTGATGCGCATATTCTGGATCGTGAGGCATGTAAAGTTGTTACAAAACGCGCGCCGACCGAAGAAGAGTGGCAGGACATGCTTTTTGCATGGTCGGTGGCCAAACATGTGAAATCCAATGCGATTGTATTTGCCAAAGGTGGTGTGACACTGGGTGTGGGTGCCGGTCAGATGAACCGCGTGAACTCGACCCGTATTGCAGCGCATCATGGTGGCGAAGAAATTAAAGATTCATCTGTTGCATCGGATGCCTTTTTTCCGTTCCGTGATGGTGTTGAGGCTTTGGCAGAAGCCGGTGCAAAAGCGGTGATTCAGCCGGGTGGTTCGGTGCGTGATGAGGAAGTGATTGCAGCAGCTGATGAATATGGGCTGGCTATGATCTTCACCGGCATCAGGCATTTCAGGCACTAAGTTTTATGGCGCAGATTAAAATTTATGCGCTTCGCTCTTCGTATGAGGGACGTCAAAAATCTTTGTCAGATATCGTACATGGTTGTGTGGTTGATGCGTTTGCTTTGCCAAAGGATAAACGATTTCATCGTTTTATTTTGCTGGAAAAGACCGATTTTTTCTTTCCTGAAGATAGAAGTGATCGATATATCATTATTGAAATCAGCTGTTTTGAAGGCCGTTCAGTGCAAACGAAAAAGAAGCTGGTTCGGTTGCTGTTTGAGCGTTTAGATAAAGACATGGGCATATCGGCGCAGGATATTGAAATCACAATTTCTGAAACGCCTAAAGAAAACTGGGGAATCAGAGGATTGCCTGCGGATGAATTACAACTCAATTATAAAGTTGAAAAATAGCTAGAGGAATAACAATGAAAGTACTGGTAGTCGGTGGCGGCGGTCGTGAACATGCGCTTTGCTGGAAGTTGAAACGTTCTGAATCCGTATCGGAAGTAGTTTGTGCGCCGGGGAATCCTGGCATTGCTCGTGATGCGCGTTGTGTGGCTGTGGGTGCTGAGGATATAGATGCTTTGATGGTGCTGGCTCGCGCTGAGAAGCCGGGGCTTGTTGTGATTGGGCCGGAAGTTCCGTTGGTTTTAGGTCTTGCTGATCAATTAAGGGCTGAAGGTTTTGCTGTTTATGGCCCTGGTCAGGCAGCGGCCGAACTCGAGGGAAGTAAAACATTTTCCAAGCGATTGATGCATCAAGCAGGCGTGCCAACTGCAAAATTTGAAGTGCATACCGATGCGGATACGGCTGAAAAGGCGATTCGTGCATGGGGCGTTCCGATTGTGGTGAAAGCTTCCGGTCTTGCGGCGGGTAAAGGCGTGATTGTGGCATATGATGTTGAGGAAGCAGTGCATGCTGCCCGTGATATGCTGGCGGGAAACAGCTTTGGTGATGCGGGTTCTCAGGTCGTGATTGAGGAGTGTTTGATTGGTGAAGAGGCATCGTGCCTGTTTATTGTTTCGGGCGACACCATTCTTCCATTGGCATCAAGTCAGGATCACAAGGCATTGCTTGATGGCGATAAAGGCCCCAACACAGGTGGTATGGGTGCTTATTCTCCGGCCCCCTGTGTTACGGATGAAGTCGCCGACGAAGTGCTGGAAAAAATCGCACGGCCGGTTATTGCCGCACTGAAAGATCAAGGCGCTGAGTTTATCGGTACACTTTATGCCGGTGTGATGCTGACTAAAGACGGGCCAAAAACTCTTGAATTTAATGTTCGTTTTGGTGATCCGGAATGCCAGCCGTTGATGCGTCGTCTGAAGTCTGATTTAGGAGAATTGCTATTGGCTGCGGCTGAAAAGCGCTTGGATGGTGTGACACTTGAGTGGGATGATCGTATGGCACTATGTGTGGTGGTCAGCTCCGATGGGTATCCTGCGGCATTTAAAAAAGGACAAACCATTGCCGGTCTGGATGATGTCGAAGCAGCGGGGACAACAGTATTTCATGCCGGAACGTCTGTGAACGATGGCGTAATTGTGAATAGTGGTGGCCGTGTGTTGGGTGTTACAGGGCTGGGTGTTACTGTTTCTGAAGCGCAGGCTGTGGTATATAAAGCACTGGAAAACCTTGATTGGCCGGGCGGCTTTTATCGGAAGGATATTGGTTACAGAGCTGTTGCAAGAGAGGTTTAGGTTTTTTGCCCTTTTGCTGGGCATAGTGCTTCCTTCTCAGGTGTTTGGGTTTGAGTTTATCGAGCTTGATCGAGGGCGAGGTTTGCAATTGTATAGCAATTACTGCATTGCCTGCCATGGTGATGACGGGCATGGAAGTCACCTTGCGCGTGAAGATATTAATCCGAACACGCCTGTTTTTTTGTCTGATGAAAATGCAACACCCAGAGGCTATTTTAAACAGATTTATCATGGTGGCGGCGGTATGCCACAGATGCATGATGAGCTTTCGGAACGGGATATCTGGAATGTCGTTTATGCCATTCCCTTGATTCGTCAGCAACAACATGAAGAGTGGAAGCCCGAAAAGTTCGATTATTGGCAAAAGGTAAATTGATGCGCAAAACAGAGGCCTCTGTTTTGTTTAGGCTGCAAGCATAAAAATGCGATTGTTACCTTGCTTATTAAGGTTGTATATTTGTGTGTGAAATGAGGTGGATAATGGAAAATATTAAAGTATTGATCCTGATGGGAAGTAAATCTGATCTTCCGATTATGGAAAAAACAGCAGCGTTGCTGGATTCTTACGGCGTGACAAATAAAACACTGATTCGCTCTGCTCATCGCACACCGGAAGCGACCGTGAAGGCTGTCAAAGATGCTGAGGATGCGGGTTGTCAGGTCTTTATTTGTGCAGCAGGCATGGCGGCGCATTTGGCGGGTGTCGTGGCCTCTAAAACCATTAAACCCGTGATTGGTGTGCCGATTGGTGCCGGGCCATTGCAGGGTCAGGATGCACTGCTCTCCACCGTGATGATGCCACCTGATATTCCGGTGGCGACGGTTGCCATTAATGGTGCAAAAAACGCTGGCATTCTGGCTGTGCAAATGTTGGCTCAGAATGATGAAACGCTTGCTCAAAAGTTGAAAGATACCCGTGCAGCTCAGGCAATTCCACAGGACTAGTCAAAAACTCAATCTACTTCGATCAATCTCACTTTTAAAACAGGGAGGTGTGATCGGGCATTACACATCTACACTTCCAGGTGTGGCTTGCTTGCCTGAAAGTAGTCGTGCAGTTCAAACTATGCAGCGCTTTAAAAAGCGTGGCGGGCCTTTTTTGCTTTTGGCAGATTCAAAACAGACAGCAAGAACATTGATACGCTGGTATCCATCCGGTTTGCGGAAGTTGATGAAAACAACGTGGCCGGGCCGTACAACGCTGATTTTTCCCGGCAGGCCCGGATTACCATCGGCTTGTTATAAGAGAGGTATGTTGGCAGTTCGTGTGGATGCGGACTCTGCATGTAGGAATCTGGCAAAAAGGTGTGGTGGTTTGTTGCTTTCAAGTAGTTTGAACAGAAAAGGGGGCATGGTTCGTAAGCCGTGCTATGCTGTACAGATGCGATGGCATCGGTTTATCTCCGGTAGAGCAAACATGGGTTCAAGTAGCTACGAGGCATCGAGCATTTTTCGGTTGAATCAACGGGGGTTGCAGAAAGTCCGCTAACAGATGCAAAAACCACGTCTTAATCTTTTATGCTTATTATGGCATGATGCGCATCATTACTGGCTACGGCTAGGAGGAAAAAGAATGCGTATTACACTTTTGGCACTTTTAGTTTGTTGTTTTACATTGCCGTTTAGTGCTTTGGCTACAGATGCACAGCTCGGAGAAAAGATTTTCAATAAACGTTGTAAAGTTTGTCATAACTCATTGACCCATCAGCGCAAGATTGGCCCGGGTCTTCAAGGTGTTTATGAGCGCGAGGCCGAGAGTGGCATTGGAATACTGACCGAAGCAAGGTTGCATGAGTGGCTACAGAATCCAAAATCTATCAAACCAAATACACGGATGCCCAAGTATGGGCCTATGCAGGATGTTGAGAAACGTCAGGCAGTGATTGATTTCCTTAAGACCTTGTAATTTTCGTGGTTGATCATCGTAACGGGTGACTTGTAAACTCTCTTTCTAATTTATAGGAATTTTTAATGTCTTATTATCATAAGAGTGTAAAACCTCTTTTACTACGCTTCGCATCCATGACTCTGGCGATTGTTTTGCTGACGGTTTTAGCCCTCGCATCGATGATCGGAACCGTGCTTCTCCAAAATCAGGAGCAGGCAGACTATCTGACTCAGTTTGGTCCGGTCTGGTATTGGGTCTTCAGAGGGTTGGGTATGTTTGATATGTACCATGCCTGGTGGTTTATCAGTTTGCTTGGCTTTTTAATGCTCTCCCTCTCTTTTTGTCTTTGGCACAATGTTCCCCGTATGCTCAAGGAGATGCGTTCTCGTAAAGTGATGCTTGCAGATCGTGCATGGAAGCGGATGCCGCATACGCACGAATGGGTGTTTGTGAATGAGACTGTAGAGCATGTGCAGGAAAAAGTTCAAGGCATTACCAGTTGGCAATGGCGGATACAGAAAGAAGAAGGGAAAACACATCTGCGTGGTGATAAAGGCAGTTATCATAAGTTGGGTTACATTCTGGTTCACAGTGCGATGCTCGTGATTCTGATTGGTGGCTGGATGAGTGTGCAGTTTGGCTTCCGTGGTAATATGGCAGTTCCAGAAGGACAGGCCGAAAGTAAAATTTCATATTTGAAGGGCACAGGCGTTGAAGGGTTGGAAATGCCGTTTGATGTGCGTTGCAATGAATTTATTATTAATTTTTACCCGAATGGCATGCCAAAAGAATTTCGCAGTAACCTGACCATTATTGATGATGGTAAAGAGATGTTAACTTCTGACATTATCGTAAATGAACCTCTTTATTATAAAGGTGTGCGGATTTATCAAGCTTCTTTTGGCGATGGTGGCTCTGATATTTCATTGAAACTGCTTCGGCTTGATGGCTCCAAACGTATCGATACGGTGAAAGCCGAAATTTATAAAACCTATACGGATGCTGAAACCGGTATCTCGATGGAATTTACTGATTTTAAACCATATAACGTTGAAAATATGGCTGCACCGGGTGAACCGAAGCAGTTTCAGGACATTGGCCCTGCTGTAGATTTCATTTTGCGTGGGCCTGATCTGAAAGCCGTAAAAGTTCGTAGTTTTCTGAATCCATTTGAAGTGAATGGGCAGAATCAGGGAACGTTGATCATGGTATCATTGACAGGCGATGTGCGGGATTTTGAGTCTTTCTTTCTTGGGCCTGACTTGAGCAATCCGAAAGAGTGGGAGCTGTTTCACATCTTTGGAAACAAAGTGGCGGGTGCTGGTGAAGATGCCGGAAAAACTGCCGGGATTGAAGCGTTTAAAGCTGCTGTGAATGAAGTTTATGGTGAGAAAAAACCGAAGGATTTTCAAGACCTTGGTTTGCGCGCACTTCAAGGTATGAGTGTGCTACCCAGTATGCCATGGCCATTTATTCCGATGTTGGATGATTATGAACAGCACTATTATACGGGACTGCAACTTGCCCATGATCCGGGCATGGATGTAGTCTGGATTGGCAGTGCTTTTTTGGTGTTTGGGCTTTGCATCATGCTTTATGTGGCTCACAGAAAAGTGTGGCTGCTGTTTGAAGAAACGGATAAAGGTGTGAAGGTGCGGATAGCAGGCATGTCCAATCGTAATGCCATGGCTTTTGAAAATGAATTTAATGAACTTTTAAGGGAGCTGGAGAAGAGTCTCAGCATTGCTTAAATAAGGAGTTAGTATGACAGTAGCAGTTGCATCGCCGTTAAATAGAATTTATCAGGGACGAATCGTTCACTCTCGTTTCTGGGTATACATAGGCCTGATGGTTGGAGCAACGTTGCTCGCCATTTTTGGAGGCAACGGTTATGACGAAGATTCTTATCTTTTTCGTCTGCTTAGCCTACAGGGTGTTCTCTGGTGTGGGGCTGGTGCGGTAGCCGGTGTTGTAGCATCCCTGTTTCTAGGCGGCAGAGCCGCATCGGGATTGAATTCACCCAGCATTATGAATACAACGCCGTGGCTTGATGGTTTGACACTGATGCTTGTTCTAATGGCCATATTTACGCTTCTTGAGCCGCATAGTTCTCTGATTTCTTATGAAGATCAGTCGAACATGGTTTCAGGCAAAATTGTCATGACCATGAATATGTTGTTTCTGTTTTCGGCAGTTTGTTATATCACATACCTTTTTGCACCTGAATCATTTATTGGCAAAATGGCCACTTTCACTGCATGGGCAGGCGTGTATGCAGGTGGTTCATCGCTGTTGTTAAGATGGTATGAGTCTTATCTGTTTCTGGATGGTGATATTGGTCATGCGCCGGTATCGAATCTTTATGAAGTATTTATTCTTATGTTTTGTATTACATGCAGCATCTATTTATCATTTGAACGCCGTTATCAAGCAAAAGCCATGGGTGCATTTGTGATGGTGATTATTGCTGCTGGTGTGTTTTTTGGCATTTGGCTTGATTCCATTGGTCAGGCAGATATCAAACCGCTGGTTCCGGCCTTACAGTCTTATTGGATGAAGATTCACGTACCGTTGAATTTTATTGGTTATGGTTCTTTTGCTGTTGCTTGTGCAGCAGGGATGTTGTTTTTAGGGCGTGAAACTTACGAAAACAAAAATAATTCTAAAGGTTTTGCTTTTTCAATTGTTGTTATTCCTAGCATATTAATCGCAATAAGTTTTAAAGCACTAATTACATATCAAGCTTGTTTGAATGTCGTTACAAATCAAAGTGTAGCTGCTATGTCCGTCCGCGAAGTTCTCAAACTAGCATCTTCTGTATTGCCGTCTTGGTGGATATCGCCGTGGACTACTGTTGTTATGACAGTAGTGATTCTGGTAGCCCTCGTATTATTGACTAGTGGTTTTATCGAACGGAAAGGAAATAGCTTCTTAAATACATTTCCTACATTAGAAGTGTTAGATAATTTTGCTTATAAAGCCGTAGCTGTTGGGTTTCCTGCATTTACACTGGCAACCATTCTTGGTGCTGCGTGGGCTGCAGAAGCCTGGGGTGGTTATTGGTCATGGGATCCTAAAGAGACTTGGGCTTTGATTGTATGGCTTTTTTATGGTGCTTATCTGCATGTTCGTATTTCACATGGCTGGAGTGGTAAAACACTGGCATGGTGGGCGGTTGCAGGTTTTGTGGTCACCCTGTTCTGTTTTGTGGGTGTAAATATGTATCTTTCAGGCTTGCATTCTTATGGTCGGCTCGCTTGATACTGATTCAGTTGATTTTAGATTAAATATGATCAAATAATTAATGGGGGGAGAGGGTAATGACTCACACTTTGCGTAAAATTGTTTTTCCTGCGGCAGGTTTGGGGACACGGTTCCTTCCTGCAACCAAGGCGACGCCAAAAGAGATGATGCCAATCGTTGATAAACCGCTGATTCAATATGGTGTGGAAGAAGCGCTGGCAGCAGGTATGGATGAAGTGATCATGGTGACGGGTCGCGGTAAACGTGCGATTGAGGATCATTTCGATATCTCCGCTGAGCTTGAAGCCAATCTTCACGAGGCTGGAAAAGATGCGCTTCATGAAAAAGTTTCAACGGTTGCACGCATGGTTGATATGTCTTATATCCGTCAAAAACATGCGATGGGCCTTGGCCATGCTGTTCTGTGTGCTGCGCCCTGGGTAGGTGATGAGTGTTTTGGTGTTTCTTTAGCAGATGAACTGGTTGTGAGTGATGTGCCTGCCATGAAACAATTGCGTCAGGTGCATGAGAAGACAGGTGCTTCAGTGATAGGGCTTGCACGTGTCCCGGCAGAAGAAGTGAATCGTTATGGTATGGTCAAGGCAGAGGATGAAAATGGACTGCTGCGGCTCAGTGAGATGGTTGAAAAACCGCCTGTTGGCGAGGCTCCTTCTGATATGGCTATGATTGGACGATATATTTTCACACCCCGGCTGTTTGAATTACTTAAAAATACTGAGAAAGGGGCAGGTGGGGAAATTCAGCTTACGGATGCGATTGCCCGTTTGGCAAAAGAAGAGCCTGTTTATGGTGTGTTGATTGAAGGTGAGCGCTTTGATGCCGGGAACCCGTTGGGGTTTTTGATCGCCAACACAATATTGGGGCTCCGGCATCCAGAATTTGGCGATTCGCTTCGAGCTGTGATTAAAAATAACCTTTGACGTACCCTGTGTTGGCACTTGATGCTGCCGTTGGTAAAAGCTTTGCCTGTCTGCTTCTATCGGATCGCGAAGCGTTGTATGCTAAAAGTGAAGGAAGTCGCGCTCATTCACAGAGTCTCATGCCTATGCTGGAAGGACTGCTTAAAAAAGCAGATATCACCTGGAAGGATCTAAATATACTGGCGCTTGGCGTTGGCCCGGGCTCGTTTACAGGCCTTCGTATTGCGGCTGCAGCACTGGCTGGAATTAACGCTTCGCTTCAACTACCGGTGCTTTCCATCTCATCTTTGGCTATCACAGCTGTTCAGGCGAATGGTGAAGGGCCTTTATATGTTCTGGAGGATGCCAGAGCAGGTGAAGTGTTTGTGGGCTATTACCATGGAACGGTTGCAATGCAGGATGATCTTTGTATCAGTTGGGATGCATTGAATGAGGTCAAGCAAGGTAATTATACATCTGTTGCCATGCCTCCTGAACCTCTTTCAGGTTGGAAAAGACTTGAGCCTGCCATTGATAGGGCAGAGGCCATTGCAACGGTGGTGAGAGCCGCAATGGAACAGCAAGTGTTATCAAACCTGCCAAAATATGTGCAGCCGGCTTATCTTCAGATGTCTCAAGCAGAGCGTAGCCTTCAGGCTAGGGAAAAATAATCAGATGAGTGCTGTTCAGGTCCTTTTTGTTTGCCTTGGAAACATCTGTCGCTCTCCTTTGGCAGAAGTGGTTGTGCGGGATCGGGCAGTCAGGCGCGGTCAGGCCAGCAGATTTAATTTTGCATCTGCGGGTACAGGAGACTGGCATATTGGCAAGGGCGCAGATCAACGTTCAGCAGAGACAGCAAAAAAATATGGGCTTGATCTTAGTCGCCATGCAGCTCAACAGATCACCGCTAGGAAAGTTGATCGCTGGCAGTGGTTTGTAGCGATGGATAAAAATAATCGTAGTGAGCTGATAAGGATGGGTGTGCCGGAAAATCGAGTGTTATTGATGCGCCAGTTTGAACTGGGCTGTGAGATGATTCCAGATGTTCCAGATCCATATTATGGTGGCCCGGATGGTTTTGAAGATGCTTATGCGATGCTGTGTGAAAACGCCGATAGACTATTAGATTATTTGGAAAGGTCCTCTGAAGAATAATTAGGAAGTAAAGAAGCTTTCATAGCTTTGCATTAGCCTCCAGAAGTGGGCCCAACCCGAATAACCAGCTTGGTTGATAATGATCCCTCTTCGATAGAAATGGAACAGGATCGGTTTGATTTCAGGAAAGTCAGTGTATAACGCTTCCCTTCACTGAAGGCATTGATGAATTGCCATTCATATTTTGGCATTTCAGTTCGGAAAAATTTTGAGATACTGGCGGATTTATAATATCCCTCATAAGCAATCACACCCACGGCGAATCCGGGCGCTTCATACACTGAGCTTTGTTCATCATCACGGGAAAGTTCAACCGGAACTGGAATATCATCAAACTCTGCAATCATGTTTACAGGGGTTGCCGGAGGTGTCGAATTGACGGCTTCACTTGATTTTGAAGTCATCGGTTTTTTGGGTTTGCCTGCTTCCTGTTTGGGTACGAGACCACATGCAGTGATGGAAAGTGCAAGTCCGATTAAAAGAGTCCCGGTTAAGATACGCATGCTTTTCTCCACTTCATCATGATTCACCGTAAGGATGTGCATCTGTTACGCGAAGTGCAAGCTTTTGAGTTGTAGGTTATTAGGCTGGATCATCCCTTGACATGCCAAATTGTGAGATTGAATAAACCTTTGGGAGGGGAATGGATATTATTAATTCGGGTGGGCATAATACTATTGTTAAGTGCGTATTTACGACTGACTTATAACAGATATTGAAAAAGGGACTCAATATCTGGGACAGCCTCATATTTAATTTGGTTAAACACGCCTAGTTTGACAAACTTCTGGCTCTAGGCAAAGGCACCTTGCCACGGTAGTTAAGCAACTTGGCTTTATCTACGAGGCAGCTTTTTGTTGGTTTGATGTGAGGCGCTCTGTTTTGGAAAGAGATTCCAGAGTTGTTGGGCATTGATTGCCTGGAATTCACCCGGACTCAATCCATCGAGCGTGATTGGGCCGATGGCGTAGCGGATTAACCTGAGGGTTGGAAAACCAACGGCAGCGGTCATGCGTCTGACCTGACGGTTACGCCCTTCATTGATTTCCAGTTCAATCCATGAGGTGGGAATCTCTGCCCGAAAACGCACGGGTGGATTTCTTGGCCAGAGACTTGCCGGCTCTGCGATGATTTTGGCTTGTGCCGGTGCGGTCATACCATCTTTGAGCTCAACACCACAGCGGAGCTTGGCGATGGCATCTTCGGTGATCTCACCATCAACCTGCACCCAGTAGACTTTTTTCAGTTTGTGATCGGGATGAGAGATACGGTTTTGCAGTTGTCCGTCCGAAGTTAACAGCAATAGCCCTTCACTATCACGATCAAGCCGACCGGCAGCATAAACACCGGGAACATCAATGAAATCCGCCAGTGTCTGGCGATTGTCTGTATCCGAATGGGCATCCGTGAACTGGGTCAGAACCTGAAAGGGTTTATTAAAGCGAAGTGTGATCATATCAACGGCCTACTCTGCCTGTATAGAGATCAGGAAGGACAGTCGAACATTGGCGATACCACATTACTCTGAACTAAGACTGCACGTAGAGCAGAACAAGGTATGCAGAGAAACCACTGACCAACAGCGCACCCTCAATACGATTTACGCGTCCCTGTGCACGAAAACCAAAGGCCATCAAAAAGAGAAGCATGGAAAAGGCAAACATGATCGGGAAATCGCGAAGCAGTGCGTCACTGGCAAATACCTGCGGGCGAATCAAAGCTGGCATACTCAATACCGCCAAAATATTGAACATATTCGAGCCGATTACATTCCCAATCACCAGATCATGTTCGTCTTTCAACACGCCCATGACAGCCGCCATCAGCTCCGGTAAACTGGTGCCGATCGCAACAATCGTAAGCCCGATCACCAAATCACTGATACCAAACATATGTGCAATTTCAATTGAACCCCAGACGACAATCCGGGAGCTGATTAATAACAGCACCAGACCCAGAATAAACCAGACAATCGATTTTTTCAATGACATATCAGCATGAATAACATCGGAGAACTCATTTTCCAGTGGATCATTGCGTTCCTGCATGCCGAGCCGGGCCAACCAGCAGAGCATCAAAAGCAATCCTGTCAGAAGAACCATGCCATCCATTCGACTTAAATCGCCATCGACCATCAGGGTCAACGCAAACAACATGATCAGAAAAAGTACCGGCATCTCTCGCCTGAGTGTGAGTGACTGCACGGAGATTGGTGAAATCATCGCGGTGATGCCCAATACCAGTCCAATATTTGCAATATTTGAGCCCAGCGCGTTGCCAATACCGAGATCACTATTACCCTCCAGGGCTGCCAAGCCAGATACCAGCATTTCGGGTAACGAGGTGCAAAGACTGACAATGGTCAGACCAATAATCATTGGAGAAACATGAAAATGACGTGCAATAGAGGCCGCGCCATCGACAAAGCGATCTGCGCCCCAGGCCAATAGAACAAAACCGATGATAACCGCCAAAATGGCCAGAAACATTGTCAGGCCATTTACAAATCAGGCAGCCGCTGCCTGATCTACCTCGGGTGCGATATTTTTAGCCAGCAACGCAAATTTCGATGGCTCCACAGGCAAGTTGATTGTAACACAATGACCACTGCCCGGTGCGACATTCATCGTCTCACCCGTTTCCGCTTTCTGCATAGCATCGATGATGAAAGTCTGGTTACCGTTCGGACAGATGAGTTCGATGGAATCACCCACTGAGAATTTATTTTTCACAATAATTTCTGCTTTGCCACTGGCTTTGTCATACGATGATACTTCACCAACAAATCGCTGGTTAAACATCAGAGATGCACCCTGCTCATAATTCTGATGTGCAGCGGTATCATTGCGCTGGTAGAAACCATCGGTGTAACCCCGGCTAGCCAGGCCATCGAGTTTTCGCATCAGTGACCAGTCAAACGCGCGGCCTGCCAAGGCATCATCAATCGCCTGACGATAAAGTTGCGCTGTACGTGCCACATAATAGTGAGACTTGGTACGCCCTTCGATTTTCAACGAATTCACACCGATCTTTACCAGACGCTCCACATGTTCAATGGCACGCAGATCTTTGGAGTTCATAATGTAAGTACCATGCTCATCTTCAAAGACAGGTATCTGTTCACCGGGCCGACCCTCTTCAGTCAGCATATACACCTCATCTGCCAGAGGATGCCGTGGCAGATCCCCACAGCTGGAGGTCGATTCAGAAAATGGTGCCGGATTCAGTGACATCAGATCTTCCATTTTCAGCATATCACCACTGACATCTTCCGCACCTTTCTCCATGCCGTATTTCCAGCGGCAGGCATTGGTGCATGAACCCTGATTGGCATCACGATGATTAAAATAACCCGATAACAGACAGCGGCCGGAATAAGCCATGCACAATGCACCGTGCACAAACACTTCAATTTCCATATCCGGGCATTCCTGCCGAATTTCTTCAACTTCATCCAGTGAAAGCTCGCGAGACAAAATCACCCGGCTCACCCCAACAGATTGCCAGAATTTCACAGCTGCATGATTCATAGTGTTTGCCTGCACAGAGAGATGAACCGGCACCTCAGGCCATTTTTCACGCACCATTGAAATCAGGCCCGGATCAGCCATGATCAATGCATCCGGTTTCATTTCGATCACCGGCTCCATATGTTCCAGATAGCGTTTCAGCTTATTGCCATGTGGCAGAAGGTTACTGGCTACAAAAAACTTCTTCCCCTGTGCATGCGCTTCATCAATACCGGTTTTCAAATTATCCAGCTGAAAATCATTGTTACGCACACGCAAAGAGTAACGCGGCTGACCCGCATACACGGCATCCGCACCATAAGCATAGGCATAACGCATATTCCGAATGGTTCCGGCAGGTGATAATAGTTCGACAGTTTGATTCATAACCTTGCTCATGCTGTTTTCATACCCTCTTCAGTTCCCATCACCGTTTCAAGATGTGCCACCCGTACAGGTGCCGGAGGATGTGAATCATGCCAGGCCGAATGCAGCGGGTCAGGCGTTAGTGTCGCCGCATTATCTTCATACATCTTCACCAATGCCGTAATCAAATCTGCAGCATTGGCATGACTTGCAGCATATGCATCCGCCTCAAATTCATGTTTGCGTGAAAACCAGCTTGAAAGCGGTGCCAGCCAGAACAGGAAATGTGGCAATGCCAATGTAAAAAGAATCAACAAAGCATGGTTTGAAGCCTGAGGCACACCCAGTGCCTGATAAAACCACAGCTGATCCGATAACCAGCCCAGCAATGCAAAACCTGCCAATGACGTTGCAAACATCACCAACATGCGTTTTTTGATATGCCCATGTTTGAAATGCCCCAACTCATGTGCCAACACAGCTTCAGTCTCGTGGACAGTGAGTTGCTTGAGTAAGGTATCAAAAAACACAATACGTTTGGATTTTCCAAAACCTGTAAAGTAGGCATTGCCATGGCTGGACCTTTTTGAGCCATCCATCACAAACAGGCCTTTACTCTCAAAACCACAACGACTAAGCAGTGCTTCAATACCTGCTTTCGTTTCCCCCTCTTCCATGGCCTCGAACTTATTAAACAGCGGTGCAATCAGGGTCGGGTAGGCC
This sequence comes from Mariprofundaceae bacterium, assembly GCA_021772895.1. Classification (GTDB taxonomy): domain Bacteria; phylum Pseudomonadota; class Zetaproteobacteria; order Mariprofundales; family Mariprofundaceae; genus WSZY01. The sequence goes on from JAJFLC010000012.1 coordinate 316,588, forward strand.
CACATCATAAAAATGGAAAACCCTGTCCAGAATGCCCAGGCCCAGACCCACCAGAGATCACCGGAAGAGGCCATCAACCAGAGAATGACGGCAGCAATCGGCACACCTATCAATAACATCAAAACAATGCCCTTAAGCATATCGATGATAAGTAGCTTGGGTGTCATACGGTTAAAACCAAATCGTTCTTCAAGCACAAACGTGTTATAGAGTGAAAATGGCAGATCAAGCAATGTACCGATCATGGCAAAACTAATCAGAAAAGCCGTTCCCATCCAAAGTGACGACCAACCCACAGCAGTCCACACACCATCCAGCCATGCCAGACCACCACCCAACGTCCAGATGAACAGCAGTACCAACCCGTAAAGACCACTCCATTTACCGATTCTCAGCTTAGCCAGTGTATAATCGGCTGCTTTCTGATGTGCCTTCAACGAAATCGCATCGGCAAAACGTGCGGGCACAACATCACGATGACTGGCGACATGTTTGCCATGCCGTGCCTCAAGCCATGATTCAATCGTAAAATGCAGCGCAACGGCCACAAGAAATATCCAGGTAAATGTTAACATCGGCGCATATTAAACACGCAACATACAGAAGTCATTGAAACGGGCTTTCGATTTACAGTCAAATAGTCACAAATATTTAAAGGAAAAGCCCGTTTATTTTCTGCAACGCAATCAATGAAATACTATCCATCTCATTGAATTACATAGAGGTTTTAAAGATAATAATGAGAATTTATTCAGAACATGAATAAGTATTCGCTGAAGACAAGTTGTTTAAATAACGCTTCACAACAAACGCCACTTCGATCTATCGCGGGCAGGTAAACCTTGTCAAAAATCACTCAGGGCAAGTTAGCCATACTAGTTAAGTGGTTATTTTTTTCTGTAAAACTATCTCAAATAGGATATAATAAGTCATTGGGTCTTAAGAGCCCGGTCTCATTCGGTGAAGGGAAGGGGATTAGAATCTGAAAAAGGAATATTTACTCCGGCACGAACAGGTGAAGCTTCTTTACGAAGCGATGCCATTGACGATTATTGCCACCTTGATCAATGCAATCGTTCTGGTTGTTTTTGAATGGCCGATCATTGACCATTATTTATTAACCGGCTGGCTCTTCATCATCGTCATCGTTACAACTGCCAGGGCGTGGATGACGTATGTCTACCATCTGATCACACCAAAACCAGAGCAGGTAAAACGCTGGGAAGCATATTTCATGATAGGTTCTATTGCTGCGGCAATGCTTTGGGGCTGTGTTTCGATTTTTCTGTTCCCGGAAACCTCAATCATCCATCAGGTTTTTGTGGCATTTATCGTCGGTGGTATGAGCATTGGAGCCGTTACCTCACTGTCGCCATTGCTATTGCCAATATTTGCTTTTTTAGGCATCGCATTAAGCCCACTCATTGCCCGTTTTTTCATGCTTGAATCCGAGATCACCCATGTGATGACAGGCATGTTATGTGTGGCCCTTATCATGTTCTCAGCAAGCGCACTTCGATTTTACCGCAATACCAAACAAAGTATTGAGCTTCGAATACAAAACCAGACACATGAAAATATGATCGTAAAGACCAAACTGGAACAGCAGATTATTTTTGATCATGCCCCCATTGGCATTTGGCTTGTTGACATGGATGGACGATATCAATTTGTAAATAAGGTCTGCTGCGATGCCCTTGGCGTGCCTGAAAGTAAATTTCTTACAGCCACGAGCCTCACCGATATTTTAGGAAAAGGAATGGCTGCAAAAGCTTTGAAGTCGGATCGTGAATGTCTGAAAAAAGAAGGCCCGTCTCTTTCGCATACAACCATCACCTTTGCTGATGGAAAAAAACATTTATTGGAAATCACCAAGACCAAAGTTAAAAATCAGGCAGGCGAAGTGACTGGCATTATCGGAATCGCGACGGACATCACTGAACGCAATCTGACTGAAGAAAAATTGCGCAAACTTTCACATGCAGTTGAGCATGCTGGCGAATCCATCATCATCACTGATAAAAAAGGAGTGATTGAATATGTAAATCCTTCTTTTACAAAAATCACAGGTTATACATCTGAAGAAGTTATGGGCAAAAACCCGAGAATTCTTAAAAGTGAGACTCATACCGCGGACTATTACAAACAGCTTTGGAGCACCATCACAAGTGGTCATACCTGGCATAATACCGTGGTGGACCATCGAAAAGATGGCAGCCAATATCCAGCGATTATGTCTATCGCCCCTATCCTGAATCACAAAGGTAAGATTACCCACTATGTAGGCATTCAGCAGGATATGACTGATCATGAAATACTCGAAGAAAAATTTCGTCAGTCTCAAAAAATGGAAGCACTCGGAACATTGGTCGGTGGCATTGCCCACGATTTCAACAACATGCTGACAGGCATCACCGGAAATCTCTATTTGGCTAAGAAAAAAATTACGGATCGCCCCGATGTACTAAAAAAACTGGAAAGCATAGAGCAGCTCAGCTTTCGTGCCGCAGAGATGATCAAACAGTTGCTGACCTTTTCCCGCCGGGGCACTGTTTCGATGAAACCCTTTGGTCTGACCTCATTTATGAAAGGCTTGTCTAAGCTGAATGAGGCCAGTATTCCTGAAAACATCAATTTTGATAGTATGTTTTGCCATAAAGAACTTGTCGTGAAAGGTGATGCAACGCAACTACAGCAAGTGTTAATGAACCTGTTAAACAACGCGCATGATGCAGTTGCAAGCAGCCCCAATCCAATGATTTCCGTAACCGTTAAAGAATTTGAAGCCGATAGTAATTTCATCAACCATTATCCTGATGTCAACGCGCGCACGTTTGCACATCTGGTTATTCGGGATAATGGTTCTGGCATTACTGATCAAGATAAAGAACATATTTTTGAGCCTTTTTACACGACCAAAGGTGTTGGTCAGGGAACAGGGTTAGGGCTTTCTATGGCTTATGGCGCTATCAAAAGTCATCACGGCATCATTGAAGTCGATAACACACAGAAAAAGGAGACCTCTTTTCATATTTATCTGCCATTAATAGAGGAAAAAGAAATAGTTACTGCTCATGAGAATTTGGAGGGTGTGATATTAGGTAATGGCGAGACCATACTGATTGTTGATGACAATGCAGATGTCCGAAAAACCAGTAAAGACCTGCTGGAAAGTATCGGCTACCGGGCCTTGCAAGCATCAAATGGCCTTGAAGCCATTAAAAAGTCCGCTGAACATCAGGATAGCATTTCACTCATTATTATGGATGTTGTGATGCCAATACTCGGTGGTGTACAGGCCGCCAGTCAGATTAAAAGGCTTCATCCGCATATAAAAATAATATTTGCTACCGGATATGACAGGGATGAAACATTAAAAAGTGATATGCCATCAAATGAAGATGTTGTTCTATCCAAACCTTACCATATTGTAGAACTAAGCCATCACATCAACAGCAGCCTGATCTGTAAAGAAACGATCACATTGTAAATCCAGTTTATCGTTTAAGTTGTAGGAATTAATCGCGTTGTTTATTTCAAAAAATACAAAGAATATAATTTTCATATACGATAAGTTTTCTTATCCATTATCCATTCAGATAAATGGGCGTGTCCCCTTGCTGCCATACCATATATTTAATCATCGCGTTTTCAAATAACGTACTGCTTAGAAGCACTTCCAGCCAACGCTTCAGGGCTGGCCACGGTTGCCGGGCAAACCATTCACGATCCACATGAGAAAACTGGCGCACAAATGGAAAAACCGCGATATCAGCAAGACAGATTTCATTCCCAAATAAAAAGTTATGCTGGTTCAAAACATTTTCAAGTTTCATCAGAAACTCACTGCCTTGTTGTCGATGAAAAGCCGACTCTACCCCTTCATAACGCTCGGGGTATTTGTATCGATCCAAGTGATATTTAAATGCACCATCATTTTTTTCAATCAGTGCGAACATCTCCTCTCGTGTCCCTGATTGAGGGCAAAGCCATGTATCCAGCTCATCATCAGGGCCTGATTGACCCAAAGCCCACTGCATAATATCCAGGCTTTCATCAATCACACGCCCATCATCGAGCTGTAATACAGGTACGGTGCCTTTGGGCGAGATATCCAGCATTTCGACAGGTTTGTTTTTTAATGCCACTTCCCGCAATTCACAGAAAACACCCGCTTGAAGCAGTGCCATTCGCGCTCGCATCGCATATGGACAACGCCGAAAGCTGTACAGGATCATAATATTGGAGGTGATTAATTCAGTTTGCCCGGCATCGCCAGCATGAACGTAGGAATGTCAGCTTTAAACAACGTGCCATCCTCAGCGATCATCTGATAGTTCCCATGCATCGTACCTACCGGCGTATCGAGGATACAGAAGCTGCTATATTGATATTCACCGCCGGGTGCAATCAGAGGCTGCTCACCCACGACACCTTCACCCATCACCTCTTCGATCTGTTCGGCTTCATCGGTGATAAACCAGTGTCTGCTCAGTAATTGCGCAGGCACACGCCCTGTATTGCGAATGCTGATATGATAGGCAAACACATAACGCCCCGCATCCGGCTCAGATTGATCGGCGAGATATTCAGGCAATACATTGACTTCAATTTTGTAAGCATCAGACATGTCACATATGTTAGATAGAAATTCGCTCCCGACAACCGCAAAAAATATAATGGCACCAACCATTCGTTAAAACTGCTAGACTTTCCCGCATGCACAACACCTCAAGCAGCCATGCCATGCCTCACGCTGCCCCTCTATTTACATCACCCAAATACTGGTCCGAGTGTTTTGGTACCGCGTCTGAGCTACCCATGTCCCGTGCGGAGATGGATCAGCTTGGCTGGGATAGCTGCGACATTATTATCGTCACAGGTGATGCTTATATCGATCACCCCAGCTTCGGCATGGCTGTGATCGGGCGGACACTGGAGGCACAGGGATTCCGGGTTGGCATCATCAGTCAGCCGGATTGGAAGTCAGCTGACCCTTTTAGAGTGCTTGGCAAACCCAATCTCTTTTTTGGTGTCACCGCTGGCAATATGGATTCGATGGTGAATCATTATACCTCCGAGCGACGCATTCGTTCTACCGATGCCTACACACCCGGTGGTGGTTCCGGGAAACGTCCTGATCATGCTGTAACAGTCTATGCTCAGCGCTGCCGCGAAGCCTTCAAAGGTGTGCCAGTCATCATTGGCAGCATTGAAGCAAGCCTTCGCCGCATTGCCCACTACGACTACTGGTCGGATAAAATAAAACGTTCCGTTTTGCCTGATTCCAAGGCGGATATGCTGGTATTTGGTAATGGCGAACGCCAGATACTTGAGATCGCACAACGTCTCTCCGCAGGTGAATCCATCAAAGCGATGACGGACATTCGCGGCACGGCTTTTATGCGCAATGAAATGCCCGTTGGCTGGACTGAGCTGGACTCAACCGAGGTGGACACGCCCGGCGAACTGATTGTACACCCTGACCCCTACGCCATGAAAACGGCTTCGACATGTTCAAGCTCAAAGGCTTCAAAGAACTCAGATGAACCTAAAACCACGGCCGATGTTCAGCCCATCACGTTTGTAAAACGCCGGAATGAGCGCAAAACAACCGTCATCCGCCTGCCTTCATTTGAAGCTGTGAAAGATGACCCGGTACTCTACGCTCACGCATCACGGCTACTGCATCTGGAAACCAACCCCGGCAATGCACGCGCTTTAATCCAGCGTCATGGCAATCGTGATGTCTGGCTCAACCCCCCGCCGATTCCGTTGGAAACCAGCGAACTTGATGCCGTGTTTGATCTACCCTATTCGCGCAAACCTCATTCTTCTTACGGTCATGCAGATATTCCAGCTTATGGCATGATCAAAAACTCTGTCAACATCATGCGCGGCTGTTTTGGCGGTTGTACTTTCTGCTCCATCACCGAACATGAAGGCCGTATTATTCAGAGTCGATCCGAGGATTCGATTATCCGCGAAGTGGAAAATATTCGGGATAAAACACCGGGATTTACCGGCACCATTTCTGATCTCGGTGGCCCGACCGCCAATATGTACAGGCTTGCCTGTAAAAGCCCAAAAATTGAAGCAGCCTGCCGCTTGCCCTCCTGCGTTTACCCGGGCATCTGTAAAAATCTGAATACCGACCACACACCCTTGATCAAACTCTATCGCCGAAGCCGTAATCTCAAAGGCATTAAAAAAGTGCTGATCGCTTCAGGCCTGCGTTATGATCTGGCAGTCGAGTCACCTGAATATATTGAAGAGTTGGTTACCCACCACGTTGGTGGGTATCTCAAAATCGCCCCGGAACATACCGAGGAAGGCCCGCTCTCCAAAATGATGAAACCGGGCATTGGCAGTTTTGATGCATTCAAAAAATTGTTTGATAAATTTTCGAAAAAAGCTGGCAAAAAACAATACCTCATTCCATATTTCATTGCCGCACATCCCGGCACAACCGATAAGGATATGCTCGGCTTAGCGCTCTGGCTAAAAGCCAATCAGTTCAAACCGGATCAGGTGCAGGCATTTTTGCCATCGCCGATGGCCACAGCCACAGCCATGTATCATTCAGAACGCAATCCGCTGGGTAAAATCAGCCGTCGCATTACGGAGCGTTCACGTCCGGTATTTACACCCAGACGTAAGAAACAACGCGATCTGCATAAAGCATTTCTTCGGTATCATGATCCTGAAAACTGGCCGGTGCTGCGCGATGCCTTAACACAAATGAACCGTACTGATCTGATTGGCAATGGCCCCGAGCATCTTGTGCCTGCTGCGAAACATCACAGAACGCATAGCACACCAAGGCATCGTCCGGCTCAGATAAAAAAAGCCACTGTTTCCCATATCAAGCGGAGAAGAAGGTAGTAATTAAAAGCTAACCTTTTTTCATGCCCAAAATAAAAACACCGCCAATCACACAGCCTGCACCCAGCATTTGCATCAATGAAACCGGCTCGGCCAGAAAAACAACTGCCATGCCAATGGTCGCAACCGGCCCCAAAGAGCCAATAATCGAGGCATAAGAGGCACCAATCCGGTGAATCGCCGATGCCAGTAAAAATGCTGGAATCACGGTTGAAAAAACAGCCATGGCAAGTCCGTATCCGTACACCGCAACAGGTTGGTCGAAATGTTCAATGTCACGAAGCAAGGCAAATTGAATCAACACCGCCAGACATGAAATAATCATGGCATAAGCGGTAAAACGCTTGGCCCCGACTCTGGGAATCACTTCGCCACTACCCACAAGAAAAACCGAGTAGGTCAAGGTCGCTCCAAAAATCATCATTGAACCCAGCAATACATTTTCCCCGGATAGCTGAATATCATGCAACATCGCCATAGCAATGCCTATGTAACTTAAAATCAACGCTATCGTGGCCTCTTTATGAATGCGTTTACCAAAAAAGATTGCCGATAAAATGACCACCATCGTTGGATAGATAAAAAGAATCAATCGCTCTAATCCGGCACTCACATATTGCAAACCCACAAAATCGAGAAGACTTGAAAGATAATAACCAATCAATCCCAGACCCATGATCAGCATCATGTTTTTTGCTCCCACCGGTGCCTTTGCCTTGCGCTCTTCCAGCACAGCAATCAGCACAAAGAATGGCAATGCAAACGCCATGCGAAACATTAGTAAGGTGATGGCATCCACATGGTAGGTATAGGCTAGTTTCACAAAAATAGCCTTGGCTGAAAAGCCCAGTGCAGCCCCGGTCGCCAGTAAAACGCCAGCAACCATGTGTGGATTTTTTTGAGATGGTGAACGGTTCTCTCCGTTCGATTTAATGTTCATCAAAAGCTCCTTTTTCAGAGCAATCGCGGAGCAATGACATGGTAATAAAAGTGAAAAGAAAACACAGGCATCACGCGGGCATAACTCCGCGGTTGCTGTGTGGGTGTGTTACAAACTAGGTAAACATCAGATAGCAAAAACCGCGGTGAATGGCACAAGTAGCCATAGCCCGTGTTTAAGAAGTTTCACTGTAATCAATTTCATAGCGCCGCGAACTATCGTCCTCAAACAACTGATGTCAACAAGCACCAGATTTCAAGCCATCTGGACATTTACAATAAAAACCAACTAAGCTGAGTGATTATTTTGATCATAACAGCATCACCGAATTCGGTTGCCGCTATAGGCGAAAAAAGAACTTGATGCATTTTATAGTTAAGAGAAGCCACGTATCCGCATCCTGTGCGCTTCATGCCGATATGCCTCTCAAGGCACTAAAACCCCTATTTGCGAGGGCGTTTTTTATCCTGACCCTGTCGGATCTTAGAACCACGTCCACCAGCATCACGCGACTTGCGTTCGGGCCGGCCACCGCCCGGACGCCCAGCACCTGAACGATTCATTGGTTTGCGACGTTCTCGGATTTCGCCCGATGCATGTTCCGAACTTTCCAGAACTGAAGCGTCCAACTCCTGACCTGATACTCGAACCTTCTTCAGCGTATTAAGAATCTTTTTAGGCATACCTTCGGGCAGATCGACAGTGCTGTAATTACCCTGAATATTCACTTTACTGATAAATTCACTTTCGATACCAATTTCATTGGCAATCGCACCTACGATATTACCCGGTTTTACACCATGGGATTCGCCAACTTCCAAACGATAACGCTCCATGCCACGCTCCGGCCTTGGCAGACTACTCTCATCCATCATTGGCCTGCGTCTTGGCGGCTCACTGCCTTCATCACCACGGGAACTGCGGTCAATCCGGGATGCTCGTGGACGATCACGTCCAGCCTCACCCCTGGGGTTTCCTCTGGAATCGCCGCGCGAGTCTCCTCTGGATCCTCCTCTTGGCTCACGTCTCGAGCGCTCTTCCATGTGCGGTGAATCTTTCACCAACAACGGCTTATCACCCTGTACCATGCGCGCCAGAGCTGCTGCAACTTCGATGGCAGGCACATTATGTTCCTGCGTATATTGCTCAACGATCTGTCCGAACAGCTCCATATTTTCTTCAGCCAACGTATCGGTGATACGCTGTTTAAAACCAGCAACACGTTTATCATTAATGTCTTCGGTTGTTGGCATTTCCAGCTTTTCGATCTTCTGTCTTGTTGCACGCTCAATCGAACTGAGCATACGTTGTTCACGCGGTGCTACAAACAAAATGGCATCACCGGTACGCCCCGCACGACCTGTTCTGCCGATTCGGTGAACATATGATTCGGTATCATGCGGAACATCATAGTTAATCACATGGCTGATTCGCTCAACATCCAGACCACGTGCAGCTACATCTGTGGCAATAATGATATCAAGATGGCCTTTTTTCAGACGGTTGATGACTTGCTCACGTTGTTTTTGTGCAATATCGCCATTCAGTGCAGCAGCAGCATAACCACGCGCTTCGAGTTTCTCAGCAATCTCCGCGGTGGCCGTCTTGGTGCGCACGAAAATAATCATACCATCAAAAGGTTCAGCTTCGAGAATTCGAGTCAATACATCCATCTTGTTGCGGCCACTGACTGTCCAGTAACGCTGGCGAATGGTGACAGCCGTGGTGGTTTTTCCTTTGATGGAAATTTGCATCGGGTCAGTCAGATGTTTCTCTGCGATTTTTCTGATTACCGGCGGCATGGTGGCGGAGAAAAGTGCGATTTGACGTGTGGGTGGTGTCTGTTCAAGCACCCACTTCACATCATCAATAAAGCCCATACGCAGCATTTCATCGGCTTCATCAAGTACCAGCGTTTTTAACTTTTCCAGCTTCAATGTACCGCGCCGCATATGATCCATCACCCGGCCCGGTGTACCCACCACAACATGTGTACCACGTTTAAGCTGACGTAACTGAATGCCGTAATCCTGACCGCCATAAATCGGCAGCACATGAAAGTCTTTCATATGTTTGGCATATTTTTGGAACGCTTCGGCTACCTGAATCGCCAATTCACGTGTTGGTGCTAATACCAATACCTGCGGATCGTGTTCATCCATATCAATGCGGGATAAAATCGGCAAAGCAAAGGCAGCTGTTTTGCCCGTACCTGTCTGGGCCTGACCCAGCACATCCCGGCCATCAAGCACATAAGGAATAATCTGAGCCTGAATGGGTGAGGGTGTTTCATAACCCACATCATCCAATGCCTTAAGCACGGATGGGATAAGATTCAGCTCACTAAATGTGGGCTGAGAATTGTTTTCTTCTGTCATGATTACACCTTCGGATATGGCCGGATCGCGAAGAATGCCTGTATAAACATTAAGAAACCATGAGAATATTGAATATTTGTAGGCCACATCACTTATTGCCCAAATCAAACTATGCAATCATGCTCCACATATGAGCGCTTTAGAGAACAAAATATTACACATTCGCATCATGTTAGGGTTTAGCGCTTTTTGCTTCGCAGCCCTTTTTTTTGTGCCGCCTATCGCTCAACCGCTTGAATATCACCAGTTTGCTGATTCCAGATCTTTTTTGGGCATTCCAAATTTTCTGAATGTAATCTCCAACATCCTTTTTCTTGCTGCTGCCGTGTATGGTTTAAAACTTCTTTTTGACCCCCGCGAAGGTACACAAGGGCCCTGTCTTGAATCACGCATTGAAGCGATTCCCTACACCATCTTTTTTGCAGCAGCAGCTCTCGTTTGTTTCGGTTCGGGTTATTATCACTGGTCTCCTGACAATGCATCACTGGTCTGGGATCGTTTACCCATCACCATACTATTCACCTCGCTCTTAGCCATTATGATCAGTGAGCGGATCAATCAACGTGCAGGATTGATACTCCTCCCTTTCATGCTTGCACTTGGCATATTCAGCGTTTATCACTGGCATCAAAGTGAGTTGATGGGTGCAGGTGACCTTCGCCTTTACCTGATCATTCAGTGTCTCTCCGCTCTGCTGATTCTCTATATGCTGTTTTTCCTGCCATCACATTATAGTCGCAGCAATCGTTTTGGCTGGATGCTTATGCTTTATATTGTTGCTAAAGCAGCCGAATTCTTTGATCAGGAAATTTTTAATCTCCAGCAATGGGTCAGTGGCCACACCGTCAAACATATGCTGGCAGCACTGGCTGTCTTAATATTGGTAGAAATGCTCCGGTGTCGTATTTCCATCAATCGGGTTCAACGGATCACAAACGCACTTGATCGATACTGATTTATCCGCATAAGTCGTCTAGCATTGCTAACATGACCCATAATAATATTCTCAAAAAAATATCCATCGCCAACAATCTGAAACATTACGAAATCAAAACCTGTTTCGAACTTGGCGGGCTTGAGCTAAGCAGTAGCCAGATCAAGGCATTCATGGCCGGATCAAAAAACAAAAACTATGAAGCCTTGAACGATGAAACGTTTGAAGCTTTTCTTAACGGTTTCATCACCTATTCCCGTGGTTCAGTTGATGAACCCAACCTGCTGCCACGTACGGTAGAAAACTACATCATCGGGCTTGTTGAATCAGACAACATTGACGCCATCGAAGAGATCAGATGCCTCATTGATGATGCCAAAGATGCCCTTGAAGAAAACAGCGAAACAACAAACGCAGAAGCGAATATAAAAGCTGATGACTAACTGTTTCGTTTATATTTAAAGACCAGTTTTGGACATCACAGCGGCAAATAAAATTTCCATCGTTGGAAATTCCGGTGCAGGAAAATCCACACTGTCCAAAAAACTTGGTATATCACTTGGAATAGAAGTCTTTTCAATCGACAAAATCTATTGGTTGCCCGAATGGCAGCGAAGAGATCAACCATCCTTTCAAAAGCTTCATGATGAATGGCTCAACGCAGAGACATGGATTATTGATGGCGTTGGATACTGGAAAGAAATGAAAACACGCCTTTCTGAATCTGATATGGTCATTTTTCTGGATACACATTTCTCCTTATGCAAAAAAAGAGCAGCGACAAGGATAAGAGAAGAAAAACTGGCTCCAAATCCTCACATCACAGCAGGGTGCCTGTATGGTGATATGGAAAAGATGCAAATAAAAACCATAGAAACATTTGATCGTGAACTCAAACCAAAATTAGCACATTATTTGGCTGGGCTTAACCCGGAAAAAGTTAAAATCATAAAAAACTTTGAAGCATTGAATATAAAGAGCGCGATATAACAACTAAGCCCAACGTTATAAGTTATAAGGAAAAAAATATGCCAAAACAAGCCACCACAGATATCGAAATTGAAAACTGCTTTGATGTTATGTCCGAGCTGCGTACGCAACTAAAAAAAGATACGTTTTTAAGTACCGTTCGGCAGATGGAAACAGAAGGTTATAAACTCGCGTTTATTGAAGATGGAGGAAAAGTTGTTGCGGTTGCGGGCTACCGTATTTACAGCAATTTATTCATGGGTAAACATCTTTACGTAGATGATCTTGTCACTTCAGAAAACGCACGTTCAAAGGGGTATGGCGAACAGCTGATCCAATGGTTGCGCAATGTGGCAAAAGAAGAGAGTTGCAACTTCTATCACCTCGATTCCGGCACCCATCGAGGTGCCGCTCATAAATTCTACTTCAAACAAGGTTTCACGATTGCCAGTTATCACTTTAGCGAACAACTCAATGATAAATAATTCAGCCTGTTCCTCTTAAGAAGAATCACCCCATTTAATGATGCAATTCACAGCATTCTATGGGGTGCCGACCAATTATAAACTCACAAGTCCATAAGTAATCCCTGCAATCACGGCAGCAATAGGCAGCGTGAGTACCCAGGCAAATACAATGTTTCGAACGATCGACCAGTTGGTCTCTCCATTAATACTTCCGATACCAAAAATCGAACCGCATGAAACATGTGTGGTTGAAACAGGCACACCCCATTTGGACGCAAACAGTACCATCACACTTGTCACCAGATTGGCCGCAAGGCCCTGCCCGTGATTGATCGACGTGATATCTTTAGACATCGTTTTGGCAATCTTTTGAGACTGGAATATGCCACCGAGCGTCATGGCAATCGCAGCGATAAAGGTGACCCAATATAAATCAAGTGCGCCCGCTGCCATCGCAACACCCACGATTTTGGGCGTATCATGTAAACCACGTGCAAAACTGACCGCACCCGCACTCAGCACGTGTATTGCATCAACCACGCCCTGAATCCCAATGCCAAACATACGCCCCTGATACACATCAATCGCTTTGATATCACAATTTTCCTGATCATCAATCACAATATCCAGCGAAGAAAACACCACCGATGGGCTAACCCCTTCAGGCACCGCCACATCCAATCGGCGTTCGCCCACACAAAGACAACTCTGTTTGTGGATACGAAACCTTTTTCGAATGGTGGTAAGTATGTAATAAAGAAATCCGGCAACGACAACAGCAATCAACGGGCTAATTGCCAGCGGAATTAAATATGTGCTGCCAAGTGCATCAAGATTCATATCACTGCCTGCTGCCACAAGGCCTGCACCCACAAGCCCACCGATTAAGCTATGGGTTGTCGAAATAGGAATACCTGCTTTTGCTGCAACAAAAACCGTCAACGCAGCTCCCATCATCACCGATAACATAAATTCAGGCGAGGTAATCAACGCATCTGGCACCAACCCCTTACCACTAAACACCTTGGCAAGTTCTGTTGCAAAAAATGCCGCAGTAAGCGCCCCGGCCAGCGTGGTGACAGTCGCCCATATCAGTGAATTCCGATGGCTGAGCGTGTGACTACCAAACAGCGTAGCAACACCTTTAAAATTATCGTTTGCACCATTGGCATAAGCCAAAAAAATCATGCTGGCAAAAATAAGAAGTATCCAATCCATGTTTAATCCCTCCCGAAAAATGGTATGAAAGAGAGTATAGTCCATGAAATGACTTAATTCTTACAAACGATGTTCACAGCTCTGTTTCACCAAATGATGGTCTCAAGGAATGGATGCGATACTTTATCTGAAATGGATAGATAGAGTATTAGGCAAGATGAAGATGTATCAGGTGAAACTTCTGCTCTATCCAGAAATGAGCTTGTTGAGTCCATCATCCCTAATCCTGGCACTAGCCTTCAAGAGAAGAGGGAAGCGCTGGATAAAGTTTATCTGTCCAAATAATTAAAAAAGGCCGCTCAATGAGCGGCCTTTGAAATAGATGAGAATCTAATTATTTGTGATACTTCACAGACTCTTCACGCACAGCCTTGAAAAATTCAATCGCGTGTTCAGGTGGTACATCCGGTGTAATACCATGACCAAGATTAAACACATGGCCATTGCCATGACCAAACTTGGCCAGAATATCTTTTACCTCTTCACGAATACGTTCAGGCTTGGCATACAACATGGTTGGATCCATATTGCCCTGTAGCGCCACCTTATTACCCACACGACGGCGTGCCTCATCAATATCAATCGACCAATCCAGACCTAAAACATCACAACCGGTATCAGCCATAGCTTCAAGCCAGCCCATACCACCTTTGGAATAGAGGATTACAGGCACTTTTCGGCCTTCATGTTCACGGGTCAGCTGCGATACGATCCGCTGCATGTATTGCAGAGAAAATTCGTTGTAATCACGGGTATTAAGAATGCCGCCCCATGTATCGAAAATCTGCACAGCCTGCGCACCACTGGCGATCTGACCATTCAAATAAGCTGCAACCGAATCTGCCAGTTTTTCCAGCAGTAAATGCATGCTCTCCGGTTCATTGAACATCATCGCTTTGACTTTGGAAAAGTTTTTGGAGCCGCCACCTTCAACCATGTAGGTGGCAAGTGTCCAAGGAGAGCCTGCAAAACCGATCAGAGGAACACGACCATTCAAATCTTTACGGATGGTGCTCACCGCATCCATCACATAACCCAGCTCTTTTGATGGATCATTTAATACGGGAAGTTTTTCCACATCTGCACGGCAAGTGATCGGATCAGGAAATTTCGGCCCTTCGCCCACACCAAATGTCAGCTCCATACCCATGGCTTCAGGAACCACCAAAATATCTGAGAACAAAATGGCCGCATCGGCATCAAGAATATCAATTGGTTGCAGGGTCACTTCACTGCACAGCTCAGGTGAACGGCACAAATTCAGAAAACCGCCAGCCTTGGCACGTGTTGCTCGATATTCAGCCAGATAACGGCCTGCCTGACGCATCATCCATACTGGCGTGCGTTCTACATCCTGACGCAGGCATGCCCGCAAAAATAAGTCATTTTTCAATTCAATCATTTCCAATTCCTTTTTCTTTAAACACAAAGGCATAAAGAGACAAAATACAGTCCGTTAAACGTTAGCGAAAATTTTTCTTCGAGAACAAGGCGCGGGAAGTTTGAGCAGCGGAATCTATGATGTCCATACATGAACAGCGCAAAACTGTTTGCAACGCAGCCAGCCGAAGAAAAAAATTGTTAAATCAATCCCAAAAATAGCCATCGGTTGGCGATGATGCTGAAGCAAATGCTCGCTTCGGCATCCGCCCCGCCAAATGAGCCAAACGCCCTGCCCGTACTGCATCACGCATGGCCCTTGCCATCATGCACTCATCTTTGGCTTCGGCAATCGCCGTATTAATCAATGCCGCATCTGCACCTAACTCCAGTGCTTTGGCGGCATCGGAAGCTGTGCCGATGCCTGCATCGACCACAATCGGAACATTGGCACGTTCTTTGATTACCCGGATATTAAACGGGTTAGCCAGCCCGCGACCCGAGCCAATCGGGTTACCCAATGGCATCACAGCCACACAACCAATCTCTTCCAGCGTGCGGGCAACAATTGGATCATCATTGGTATAAACCATCACCTGAAAACCATCTGCAACCAGTGTTTCAGCAGCTTTGATGGTTTCAACGACATTTGGATACAGCGTCTCGGTATCACCCAGCACTTCCAACTTCACCAGATCCCAACCACCAGCCTCACGTGCCAAGCGTAAGGTGCGCACCGCATCTTCAGCATTAAAACAACCTGCGGTATTAGGAAGTACCGTATACTTTTTTGGGTCAATATAATCGAGCAGATTCTCTTTACCCGGATCAGTGATATTCACACGACGAACAGCCACCGTGATCATCTCTGCCTCTGATGCTTCAGTTGCATCTTTGGTGGTCTGGAAATCTTTATATTTTCCCGATCCGACAATCAACCGTGACTTAAATTCGTAGGTTCCAACTTTTAGTACATCCGTCATGTAACGCTATCTCCACTCCACCCATGGAAAGGTGTTTCAATTTATCAAATCAGTCGTCTGAATCTGCCTACTCGCATATCAAAGTGCAGAAGCATCTCACTTCTTTATCCACCACCAATCATATGCACTACTTCAATCCGGTCACCTTCAATCAATTTGGTTTGTTCATATTCACTTTTTGGAACCACTTCCAGATTTCGCTCCACAGCCAGCATCCGTTTCTCCAGACCCAGTTCAAGCACAAGTTGCGAAACTGTGGCTGCTGCAACCTTTTTTTGATCACCATTAAGTAAAATATTCATGCCAAAAAATCACCTTTATGTATACAAAATGAACAAAATCGACTGTTTTTTGAATAAAAAAGGGTAGAAAGCCACCAATTAGCGTTTGACCCAATTTTTCCTGCCGCGTAGCTTGGGGCACATGGTAACAGCATCTGCTTCTACCCCCAACATGCAGCATGGGGAAAATACCAAGTCTGCTCCCATACCAGACAATTGGCATGGCGTAACTGAGGGCTTGAACAAGGCCCGCAAACAGACTGCCGATGCACATTATCAGGAAGCCATCAACACATTAAAAGAAGTGCTTGAGTTTGCACCATCTGAACCACAGGCATGGCGACTTCTTGGCGATATTTTGCGTCTGCACGGCCATACAAAAGCAGACGCATGCCATACAAAAGCAGCCTCGTTTGAAAAACATGCAAATATGGATGCCAACGCAACACCGATATCCGAGCGTCTGGCAAAGCTGCTTTGGTCTCAAGGTGAAGCCGATGCCGCACGTGCGATGTTGGCTTTGTTGCTGCTTCGCAGCCCTGACAATGAAGGCCTGATTGAAATGCGTAACACATGGGACATATCCACTTCGGAGGGGCAAATATGAAAGCTTTACGTATTCTTGTCCTGAACGGCCCGAACCTGAATCTTCTTGGTACACGCGAACCGGGCCATTACGGCGTTCAGACTTTGGCTGCCATCACTCAGGAACTGATCTCACTCGCCGACACACTTGGCGTAGAAATAACATCACATCAAAGCAACCATGAAGGTGAGCTGGTAGATTTCATCCAGAAAGCTGGCAATGATTCCATAGATGCCATCATCATCAACCCTGCCGCTTATACACATACCAGCGTAGCGCTTCGAGATGCCTTGCTTGCAACTCGTATTCCTTTTGTGGAAGTGCATCTATCCAACATTCATAAACGGGAAGAGTTCAGACATCGCTCTCTTCTGGTTGATGCAGCAGTCGGCAGCGTTGCCGGTTTTGGCCCTGTATCCTATACGATGGCACTTCGTGGCATCACCGAACATTTACGAAACAAACAAGGAGATTAATCGTGGATATTTCTCAAATCAGAAAATTAATTCGCCTCATTCAAAGCAGTGACATCACTGAAATTGAAGTGACCGAGGGTGATCACACTGTACGTGTATCACGTCAGGGAGCAGTTGCAGCACCCGTCGTTCAACAGGTCGCTGCACCCACTATCCCGACTCCCGTGTCCGCTGTGGTTTCACCCCTTGCAGAAGAGAGTATGGAAGATGAAAATATTGTTGCATCTCCCATGGTCGGCACCTTTTACCTTGCGGCATCTCCCGATGCAGAGCCGTTCACATCTGAAGGCGTCAAAGTGAAAAAAGGTGATACGCTCTGCATCATTGAAGCGATGAAACTGATGAATGAGATTGAAGCTGAATATGATGGTGTGATCGAGAAGATTCTACTTGAAAACGCATCACCGGTTGAATATGGGCAAGCCCTTTTTGTCATCACTCCGCTTTAATTCCATTCTTCTCAGATTCTCCAAGAGGCTTCCATGTTCAATAAAATACTGATCGCCAATCGAGGCGAAATTGCTGTACGCATCATCCGAGCCTGTAAAGAGCTCGGCATTCGAAGTGTTGCGGTCTATTCTGAAGCAGACCGTGATGCCATGCATACCCGGCTTGCTGATGAGGCCATCTGTATTGGTCCCGCAGCAAGCAACCTCTCTTATCTGAATATCCCGGCCATCATGAGTGCGGCTGAAGTCACCGATACTGAAGCGATTCATCCCGGTTATGGTTTTCTGGCTGAAAACTCTGAATTTGCAGAGATCGTCATTGAGTCTGGCTACACATGGATCGGCCCCTCGCCTGAATCCATGCGTACGATGGGCGATAAAGTAAAAGCCAAAGCTAAAATGGAAATTGCAAAGGTTCCACTGGTACCCGGCTCTGATGGTGCGGTAGCCAGCGTTGATGAAGCCAAAGCGGTCGCAAAAAGCACCGGCTTTCCATTAATCATTAAAGCTGCCTCCGGTGGTGGTGGTCGTGGCATGAAGATTGTCCATTCCGAACCGGCTTTACCCAATGCATTTAATATGTGCCAGACCGAGGCAGGTGCCGCCTTTGGTGATGACACCGTATTTATCGAAAAGTTTCTGGAAGAACCACGTCATGTAGAGGTTCAGGTTCTTGGTGATACACATGGCAGTCTCATTCACCTCTATGAACGTGAATGCTCCATGCAACGAAACAATCAAAAAGTTCTGGAAGAGGCTCCCAGCCCATCACTGGATGAAGAAACCCGCCAGGCCATCTGTGCCGCAGGTGTTGCTGCTGCTAAGGCCGTGAATTACGTCGGTGCGGGTACCATCGAATTTCTGGTGAATCCGGATAACTCGTTCTATTTCATGGAGATGAACACCCGTATCCAGGTCGAGCACCCTGTCACGGAATGGATTACCGGTGTTGACCTGATTGAGTGGCAGATTCGTGTCGCCAATGGTGAAAAACTCGCATTTACCCAGAAAGAAATTAAAATCAAAGGGCATGCGATTGAGTGCCGCATCAATGCGGAACATCCATTCAAATTCACCCCTTCTCCGGGTACCGTAGAGCTCTATCATGCACCGGGTGGGCGCAGTGTGCGCGTAGATTCGGCCGTTTATACAGGCTATAAAATTCCTCCACACTATGACTCCATGATTGGTAAAATCATTACCCATGCCCGCAGTCGCGAAAAATGTATCCGTAGAATGCAGCGTGCTATTGATGAGCTTGCCATTATCGGCGTCACAACCAATCGGGAACTACATCAACGCCTGTTGGCAAACCCTGGTTTCCAATCCGGCGATTTCAATATCCACTTTCTGGAAAACTGGCTTGACCAGATGCGCCTGTAGTTATCAGCATACTTGAATCCGGATCATCCATGGCCTGCGTGGATGATCTGTTTTTTTAATCGCTCCCCCTCATTTTCACCAAGCTGTGATAAAATCGTGATACTTCTGCGATAACAGCATGATATTTATCATTTACCATTCACGAATTCTCAATGATGAAAACGTCAAAATAGCGTGTTCAAGCTTATGTTTAGATGTTTTCAAAGGTAAAAGGTGATTCAAAATGAATAAAATCTATCGTTGGTGTTTCTCTGCCATCACATCAATTCTGGCCATTGCATTGATCATACCGCTCACTTCAATTGCTGAAAACAGCCCAAAAAATAAGCACAAAGCGGCGATGGAAATGTCGTCCACTTCTGAAAAAGCAATCTTTGCCGGTGGTTGTTTCTGGTGCATGGAAAAACCATTTGAGAAGCTTGCAGGTGTTATTTCTGTCACATCAGGCTATACAAATGGACACTCCAAACATCCCACTTATAAAAATTATGGTGCGGGCGGACATTTGGAAGCCGTTGAAATTGTTTATAACCCAAAAAAGATCAGTTATGCGGAGCTTCTGGATGTTTTCTGGCGCCAAATTAACCCGACAGATGCAGGTGGCCAGTTTGTTGACCGCGGATACCCTTATACATCCGCTATTTTTTATCTGAACAAAAAACAACGTGTTCTGGCCGAAGCCTCCAAAAAGGCACTGGCTGCAAGCAAGCGTTTTAAGCAACCCATTGTCACCCCGATTCAAGCGGCAAAACCATTTTTTGCAGCTGAAGATTATCATCAGGATTATTATAAAAAGAATCCTGTGCGTTATTGGTATTATCGCAAAGGTTCCGGCCGGGATCAGTTTCTGGACAAAACCTGGGGTGAAGAGAGAAACAACCATGCTGCCACCAGTCTGAAAGATCGTCTCACACCGTTGCAATATCAGGTCACTCAGGAAAACGGTACAGAGCCACCCTTTAACAATACCTATTGGAACAATAAAAAAGCGGGAATTTATGTGGATATTGTTTCCGGTGAGCCGCTGTTCAGTTCACTGGATAAATACAAATCAGGCACCGGGTGGCCAAGCTTTATTCGTCCGCTGGTCAAAGAAAATATCGTCGAGCGGGAAGACCGAACACTCTTCTCCACCCGCACAGAATTGCGCAGCAAACAAGGTGATTCGCATCTCGGACATGTGTTTAATGATGGTCCAAAACCAACAGGCCTGCGCTACTGCATCAATTCAGCATCTTTGCGTTTTATTCCTGTCAGCGAACTGAAAAGTGAGGGGCATGGGCAATTCATTCCTCTGTTTCAGCCACAGCAGTAGGAGATGATGATATGCAAGCTGGCAAACACAAATCGATTCTCGCATGCCTGATATTACTAAGCCCCTTGTTGCTCGGCGCAGGTGGCTCGACAACGCCTGTCGCACCCGAAATTCATGCCCAACAATGGCTAAACAGCGAACCACTTAGCATGCAATCACTTCGTGGCAAGGTGACACTGGTTGAATTCTGGACGTTTGGCTGCTGGAACTGCACAAACGTCGAGCCACATATCAAACAATGGCATGAGAAGTATAAAGATGAGGGTTTGACTGTCATCGGCGTGCATAGGCCTGAGTTTGCATATGAGCGGAAGCTGGATAATTTGCGTAACTATCTGAATAAACACGATATCCAATATCCCGTTGCTGTAGATAATGACTCCACGATATGGCATGCCTTTAACAACTGGGCCTGGCCGAGCATTTATTTGATTGGAAAAAAAGGACATATTCGTTATAAACACGTGGGTGAAGGTAGCTATGAAGCAACCGAGCAAGCCATTCGCAAACTATTGGATGAATAAATCAGTTCTAATTTAAACAATAAAATTTTGTGACAAAAAAACGCCGGATAATAAATCCGGCGTTTTTAATTATCACTTTAAATACCGTGTTCCTTAATGGCCGGTCATTTTGTCGCCCTTCATCATTTTGTCGCCCTTCATCATCTTGTCGCCCTTCATCATCTTATCATCTTTCATCTCATGATGTGCCGCTGTTGCATGTGTGGCATTCAAAAGAAGCGGTATCATTCCAGCCATGATTACCGAAAAAATAATTCTGTGTTTCATTGTGTATCTCCATTTTAATAAATTTGATTGGCATCACACCATCTACAAAAATGAAGTTAATAAAAAATAACCACAGCTTGCTCACAAAAGTTTAACATTTTAATAACTTTTAACTCAATCCCCAATGAATAAAGCAATCCTTTCCAGGCTCTGGCATGTCCCCATTGCCTTGTTATAAAAAAGTTAAATGTTGGTGATATTTATGTGAACTCACTGTGCCTTAATGCTTCTTCTCTTAAACAAGAGCCAATCAACAAATGGAGAAGAATTAAATGAAAAAAATCATCTCTCTGGCCGGAATGGTTATCGCTATGCTGCTATCACAGCAAGCTTTGGCACAAAATTTCACTGTAAAAATTGATAACCTGACACATGGTATTTTTTTTACTCCCTTGCTGGTGAGCGCACATCCTGCAACCACACACCTGTTTCAGGCAGGCACCGCAGCTTCAGCCAGTCTTCAGGCGATGGCAGAGGCTGGTAACATCACAGGGCTCACCACAGATTTGAATGCCATAGGTGATGATGTGAACAATTTCGTTTCCATTCATCGCGGTGTTATCACCGCATTGGACGGGCTCACCACCTCAGCATTGAATGAATCACACCGCTTTGATAACCCTGCGATTCGCATCAATATTCGGCGAATCAGTTAAGCACAGGACTTTGACAAGATTATCCGGCACAGTTGAGATACTGATATGAAAAAAAATATTCTTATCGTTGAAGACAACGTCGATCTTGCCAGCCTGATTCAGCTCCATCTGGGCGATATCAACTGTACGGCTGATATCGCTCACGATGGGGCCGAAGGGCTGAAAAAATACCGTGCCAAACAATATGACCTGATCATTCTGGATATTATGTTGCCCATCATGGACGGCATCACCCTGTGCCGGAAATTCCGTGAGGATAAACATTATATTCCCATCATTATGCTGACCTCCAAATCATCTGAGATTGACCGTGTTGTCGGCCTCGAAATGGGCGCAGATGATTACATCACCAAACCTTTCAGCATCCCTGAGCTGCTGGCACGTATCAAGGCCCGTTTTCGTTCAACAGAGGCGCTAAGTCAGGGTTCCCAACAGGAAACACAGGAAATAACCACAGGAGACATGTCGATTAACCTGCAAAAACGACAGGTCAGCATTGATCAGGAACAAATCACCTTAACGGCCAAAGAGTTTGATCTGTTGGTTCATTTTGCCAAAAGTCCGGGCAAGGTATTCACCCGCACGCAACTGCTTGATCAGGTCTGGGGTTATCAGTTTGAAGGTTATGAACATACGGTGAATACACATATCAATCGCCTGCGCCTGAAAATCGAAAAAGAACCCGCCAAACCCGCGTATATCCTGACCGTATGGGGTGTGGGTTATAAATTTACGGAACCCACATAATCATGCGCACACTTTATGCCCGGCTTGCAGTCACACTCGCCCTCACCCTTGGCCTTACGGGTCTCATGTATGCACTGTTTGTTTTTGTCGCAGTTCAGAAAAATACCCAGCACACAGATCAGGCGCTTAACCGGAATCTGGCAAAAACGCTGGTTGCTGAACGCAACCTTGTCCGTGAAAATGAATTGGATAAACAGGCTCTGAAAGAAACATTTCAGATGTATATGGATGTAAACCCCAGCATTGAAGTTTATCTGATTGATCTGTCCGGGAAGATATTATCTTTCTCCGCCGACCCGGGACGCGTTCAACGCACACATGTTGACCTTGAGCCGATTCACGCTTTTTTGAAAGAAAATGCCATGTTTCCGATTCTGGGCGATGACCCGCGCGCACCGGACAGCCATAAAGTTTTTTCTGTCACCCCCATTCCTTCTGCCGCCAATGCCAGCGGCTATCTTTATGTCATTCTCAGGGGTGAGCAATATGATAAAGTAGAGCAATTTGCGCGTGACAAAAACCTGTTGTATTTAAGTGGGTGGGTCGTTGGTATCGCATTAATTATCAGTTTGCTGATTGGTTTGCTGGTATTTTACCCGTTAACACGCCGTTTGCGCCATTTATCAACACAAATTGACACATTTCGAAAAAGTGATTTTAAAACACCTCCAAGCATCACACTTTCGACAGCAGCAGGCGATGAATTAAATCAGTTAGAAAACAACGTTCATCTGATGGCAAAACAAATTGCTCAACAATTTGAGCAACTCTCTGAACAGAATGTGCAGCGTCGCGATCTTTTTGCCAGTCTCTCACATGATCTGCGCACACCCCTGGCAACCCTGCACGGATATCTGGAGACCATGCAGATCAAAGCGTCCGAGCTGACGCCGGAAACGCATGAAACCTATCTGCTGCGTGCGCTCAAATTCAGCAATCGTTTGAAGCTGTTGGTGGATGAACTGTTTGAAATGGCCAAGCTTGATACCTTTCAAACTGCACCCCATATCGAACCCTTTTCATTGCCCGAACTGGTACAGGATATTTTGCAGCAGTTTGAAACCACAGCTCAACAGGCAAACATTCAGCTACAGATGCAGGGTGACACCGAACTGCGATTTGTAGATGGCGACATTGGCCTGATTCAGCGCCTGTTTGAAAACCTTGTCTCCAATGCTCTGCGGCACGTCAACAGTGGCGGCAACATTGTCATCTCCCTGCGTGCCCTGAATGGTCAGATTGAAGTGCAGGTATCCGATACTGGCTGTGGCATCGAAGCCAAAGAACTCGATAACATTTTTGACCCGCTCTATCAGGTCAACAACAGTCACCGTGGTGGCGACCACTCAGGCCTTGGTCTCGCCATCGTTCACCGCATTCTGGAGCTGCACGGCAGCAGCATCGCCGTAACAAGTGAGGTGGATCAGGGAACCACCTTTATCTTTGCACTGTCGACGGTATCCGACAGCTAAAAGAGGCCAGCACTTCTTTCGGATATAGAACGCATCCGTACAGACTTTCTATTTTATCTCCACAGGTTTACAGTCAACATTGAAGGGCTGGTGGAAAATACAACATATTCTGTATTCATCCCTTAATATGCAATATGGAGGAAAAATGTCCGTACATTATAAAAAAACACGTGGAATTTTCCCCCCTGTATCAACACTGTTATGTTTAAAGATAGTACCAACAGTACCAGTGAGCCATAGTGAAAAAAGATAAACTTGGGATGTACCTATCAAAGCTTAAAGGCTCCGAAGGAAGTTTTCCATTTGGGCCTGAAGCATTGGTGTTCAAGGTGATGAGCAAAATGTTCGCTCTCGTATCACAGAAAGAGGATGTTACGAGGTTAACATTAAAATGTTCACCAGCTGATGCAAAGGTTTTGATAGACCTACATGAATCAGTTGTTCCAGGCTACTACATGAACAAAAAGCATTGGGTGACGATTCTACTAAATGGGGAGTTACCAGAAAAAATGATAACCGACTTAGCTAAGCAATCATACGAGCTAGTAGTTAAAAAGTTAACTAAAGCAGACAGGAATAAACTTGAGCAGCAATAGCAAAAAACATAACCAGAGAATGCACGCGAACAGCCATAAGCGTCGCGACTTTTTAATAGAGGTAATTAATAATGCCAGCATTAGAGCCATTATTAATCGAGATTAGAAAATGCACTATTTGCGAAAAGCATTTACCTCTTGGTGCGAACCCTGTTTTACAGGCTAATCGAAAAGCCAAAATCTTAATTGCAGGGCAAGCACCAGGGAAAAAAGTTCATGAATCAGGCGTTCCCTTTGATGATGCTAGCGGGGATCGTTTGCGAGAGTGGATGGGTATTTCAAGTAATATATTCTACGATCCTACTATAATCGCAATAATACCGATGGGCTTCTGTTATCCCGGCACAGGAAAATCTGGAGACCTTCCTCCACGGCCTGAATGTGAATCTGCATGGCGTCGTCAACTACTTGAGCAACTTCCAAACATTAATATGAGTTTAGTATTAGGCAAATACGCACAGACATACCACTTTGGAAAAACGAGTTCTTCTCTAACTGAGTTAGTAAAGTCATGGGAAGATTATTGGCCAGATGTTGTTCCTCTACCACACCCTAGCCCTAGGAATAATATTTGGCTTAGCAAAAACACTTGGTTTGAGAAAGAAGTACTTCCACGACTACGAGCGAGAATATCGGATATTATTGGACTATGAGCAGGTTAACAAGGCAAATTAACATGGACAAAAATATGCGTTATGATAAAGCTGCAACACTTATTTTTCCCAGTTATTTGCGACGTTAGGACGCTACAAACTGACAATGTCTCAGAATTAGGAGTTGTCATATGGAAATATCCCTTGCATCAAAAATTAAGGAAGCGAATACAACGCTTATCGTCAATGGAAATTTAGATCGGATTGGTAATTTCTTCACGCAAGACTATGCCGTGCATCTAACAGACCGCGTTGTGAAAGGGGGGCATGACATCGTTCAAATACACTTGGTGCACTTCACCAAAGTTTTCCTGACATTCAAATGGATATAGATATACTTTTGGAAGGTGAGGGTCGGATAGCATGGCAAAGGACGCTTCGGGCAACACACAAAGATAAATTCAAAGGTTTCCCTGCCAGCGATCTTAAAATTGTTTGGCGCGATATGGTTACGAGTCAGTTTCGTGATGGGCTCATCGCTGAGGAATGGGTGATAAGTGACCTTGCAGAGCAATTACTACTTTCCAGAAAGCGTAAAGCGTAAAGCGTAAATGGCCTTTTTTTCTGTATCAACATTGTTATGTGTTAAGAGAGGTATTCAGATGAGTCAAATAAATATTCAGTATCACAAAACAAAAATAGGTGAGCTGATACTTGGAACTTTTGATGAAAAACTTTGTATTTTGGATTTCAGATATAGAAAAATGAGGCCAACCGTTGATAATAGAATTAAGAGAGGGCTCAAGGCAGATTTTGTAGAACAAAATGATGAAACTAATGACGAAGCAAAAAGGCAGGTTGATGAGTATCTAAACGAAGGAAGAAAAAAATTTGATATTCCATTATTAATGGTGGGAACTAACTTTCAAAAAGATGTTTGGAATGGGTTAATGAAAGTGCCATATGGATCAACATCCACTTACCTGAAGCTAGCAAAAAGTATCAATAATGAGAAGGCTGTTCGAGCAGTGGCTAGTGCAAATGGAGCGAATTCTATAGGCCTAATAGTCCCATGCCATCGCATAATTGGTAGCAACGGAGAGTTGGTCGGGTATGGTGGTGGGTTGCCTGTAAAAAAACGACTGCTAAGGTTAGAATAGGTAGGTCAGTAATGAATAGTGTGGTGAATTTAGGAAAAAGGGGACGTTACCCTTTTGGACCAGAAGGTTTTATGAGTTCAAACAAAAAAGAACGGATATGCGAATTGCTGAAAGGAATAGAAACGGGTGACCCGACAGTGGTATCTGTAGTCAACGAAGCTAAGTATATCCAACACAATCCACAAACTCATGAGGGCAGCGAAGGGTTAGCCAGTCTATTCAAGCGCCTGTCTAAAACATCTCCTCAAGTGAATATTGTGCGTGTTTTCGAAGATGGTGATTTTGTCTTCGCTCATACGGAGTACGACTTTACGACTCGGAATATAGGCTTCGAAATATTCCGCTTTGAAGATGATCAAGCGGTTGAGCATTGGGATAATATCCAGAAAAGAGAAGGGCCTAACAGCTCTGGTCATACAATGGTCGATGGATCAACAGAAGTTACAGATCATAAAACAGGAGAAAACAACCGTATAGTGATTCAATCATTTATTGAAGATGTGCTCATTCACGGTGATCTCGAAAAATTGGATGATTACATAGATCAAGAACACTATACGGAGCATAGCCCGCATCTTGGTGATGATCTGGTCGGATTGCGCACTATTCTATCGAAACCCGCTACCGAGGGTTCAATTCCAGTCAGTTATGAAAAATGTCATCGTCTATTGGCTGAGGGCAATTTTGTTCTATCCGTTTGCGAAGGGTACACCAACCAGACCCCATCCTCCTTCTTTGATCTCTATCGCTTACGAGTCGGAAAAATTGTTGAGCACTGGGACACGACAGAAGCGATTCCACCTCGCAGCGAATGGAAAAACAACAACGGAAAATTTTAAATCAACGCTAACGTGGTAAAAAAAGAGAAAGGGATTGGCCGTTAGACTTTAATATGATTGAATATATAAACTTGTCTCAGTGTAATTCCGACGCATTGATTTCTATTCTAAATTCCGAAGATGTTCGGAAGCATCTTATGCCGCATGACCCATTCGATCATGTGTTGTTAGCTAATTGGATCAAGCAAAAAAACGCTTGTGACGCACTTCCGGGCTGTCGTGTCCGGGGCATACGAATTGATCAGCAACTGGCCGGTTGGTGTGGGATTCAAGATGACGAGCTTGGTTATGAAATAGGTATTATTTTAGCCAAACCTTTTTGGGGCTACGGCAAGCTTATTTTTGAAACAATGCGGGTTTGGGCTAAAGAATTCGGGCATAGTGAACTTATCATCCATCTTCATGAGTCCCGGCCAAATTACAAATTCCTATCAAAATTGTCCCATAACAAAATCACTAAATCCGTGATACTTGGTCATAAGTTTAATTCATACCATGTACAAATCTAACAAGGCGCTTCATCCTAGCTATCCATGGCGCATATTTTTTAGGAAAATAAAATTTAATTTTCAAGAAGGGAGAAACGCATATGACTCAATATGTTCTTGTTTATCTGGGCGGCAATCAGCCATCCAGTCCAGAGGAAGGTCAGAAACATTTCGCAAAATATAAAGCGTGGTTATCTTCATTGGGCGATGCAGCAGTAAGCCCTGCCAACCCGCTTAAAGGTACAAGCACAGTCAACGCCGATGGAACGGTTTCCGCCGGAGGCACAACATCCATGTCTGGCTTTACCATCATTGAAGCTGACTCTCTGGACGCAGCAATCGCTATCGCAAAAGCGTGCCCTTTTCTTGACATCGGCGGGTCACTTGAGGTGTCTGAGCTGATGCAGATGCCTTTTTAATGAATATGACAAGTATCGGAGAACACGGTGAACGATAAAAACAGTGCTGGAACCCACTGGAGTTTCTGGCTAATCAGCACGGTCGCGCTGCTTTGGAATGTGATGGGCGTCATGAACTTTTTTGTGCAAATGAATCCCGATGTGCTTGCTGCATATCGCGAGTCCGAGCGCGCGATCATCGAAGGCAGGCCCGCATGGGCCACCGGAGGTTTTGCCATTGCTGTTTTCGGCGGTGCGCTTGGCAGCTTTCTACTTCTGTTCAGAAAATCAACTGCGTACTATCTGTTTATCGCGTCTCTCCTTGGTGTGATTGTGACCATGAGCCACGCTCTTAGTGTCGATATCGATTTCGGCCTCGGTGAAATCATGGGCATTATTCTGATGCCGCTGGTGGTAGCAGCGTTTTTGATCTGGTATTCAAAATTGGCCAGGAACAAGGGTTGGATCAGTTAGGAACGGTAAACGCCAGATGATAAGCGAGTTTAATTAAAGAATGACTGACATGACATCGAAACCCGCAACAGACACAACAAGTCTAGATGCTAAAGTGTAGGAATTAATCGCGGGAGAGTTATGGAAAACAGGCGTTATGGCATTGGACTGGAGAAGGCCGTCAGTTTCCGATGCATAAAAAGATGCGTTTGTTTGTGCATACCTCTAATATTCGCTGATGAATAATGTAATGCAGACTTACGCACGCTTTCCTTTGACCATCGTGAATGGCGAAGGCGCGTATGTATTTGATAATGATGGGAACAAATATCTGGATTTTGTTGCGGGTATTGCGGTGAATACATTGGGCCATGGACATCCGGCTTTGGTGCGTGCGGTGAGTGAGCAGGCAGCAAGTATGTTGCATTGTTCAAACCTTTATCATATTCCTAAACAGATTGAATTGGCGGCTAAACTGACGGGGCTTTCAGGTCTGGATCGGGCCTTTTTCTGTAACTCGGGTGCGGAAGCCAATGAGGCTGCGATTAAAATTGCGCGGAAATATTTCCATGATGCGGGTTCGCATCGTCGGACTGTGATTACAGCAACCCATTCATTCCATGGCCGGCTTCTGACTACGCTGACCGCGACCGGACAGGATAAGGTTAAGATTGGATTTGATCCTTTGCCACCGGGTTTTCAACATGTGCCTTTGAATGATTTGGGCGCGTTGACGGATGCGGTTGATGAAAACACGGCCGCTGTATTGCTTGAACCTTTGCAGGGTGAAGGTGGTGTGAACATCGCTGATACTGAGTATTTGCGTGGTGTGCGGAAGCTGTGTGATGAACATGGCATATTGCTGATGCTGGATGAAGTGCAGACAGGCATTGGGCGAACCGGGAAAATGTTTGCGTTTGAACATGCGGGAATCAAGCCGGACGTGCTTACTCTGGCTAAAGGCCTTGGTGGCGGTGTGCCGATTGGTGCGATGCTGGCATCTGAAAAGGTGGCGGCTTCTTTTGGTCCGGGAAGTCATGGCTCTACATTTGGTGGTAACCCGCTTTCATGTGCGGCAGCACTTGCTGTGTTGGATACGATTGAAAAAGAGGATCTGTTGAACAACGTGGCCGAGCAGAGTGCACGGATTAAAATCAGACTTGAGGTCATGGTTGAGAAATTTTCGATAGCCAAAGCGGTGCGTGGCAGTGGTTTGTTGTTGGGGCTTGCCTGTTCTGAAGCTGTTGCACCCATCATTGAAGGTTGTCGATCCAAAGGATTATTGTTGCTTGTTGCAGGGCCAAATGTGCTCAGGTTTCTTCCTGCTTTGAATATTCAGGCGGATGAAGTGGATCAGGCGATGAGGATTCTTGAAGAGGTGTTTGCTGTCATTGAGGCGTCCGGGGCGGGAAGTGAGGTGACAAAGTGAGGCATTTTTTAACATTGCTGGATGTCACAGAAGATGAGGCTCATGCACTCTTAAAACGTGCGGCTGAACTTAAATCCATGCAGCAGCGCGGTGAAGCCCACCCGACCCTTGCAGGCAAAACACTGGGCATGATCTTTGACAAGGCCAGCACCCGAACCCGTATTTCATTTGAAGTGGGTATGTATCAGTTGGGTGGGCATGCCCTGTTTTTACACTCAGGCACAACACAGCTGGGCCGGGGTGAACCTGTTGAAGATTCAGCACGTGTTTTGTCTCGTATGGTTGATGCGGTAATGATTCGCACACATGCACATGAGATCGTTCAGCGATTTACGCAATATTCCACGGTGCCGGTGATCAATGCTCTGACCGATCTCACACATCCATGCCAAATTTTGGCTGATATTTTCACGTTTGAAGAGCATCGCGGTGATATCAAGGGCAAAACCGTGGCATGGATTGGTGATGGCAATAATATGACTCACTCATGGATCAATGGGGCGGTGACCTTTGGTTATAAGCTGAATATTGCTTGTCCGGCTGACTATTCACCGGATGAGACATTGTTACAGGCCGCTCGGGATATGGGCGCGGATGTGAGCATCAGTTCAGACCCTTTGCTGGCTGCAAAAGATGCAGATCTGGTGACAACCGATGTATGGGCCTCCATGGGGCAGGAAGAAGAACAGGCAGAGCGGGAAAAAGCATTTATGGGTTATCAGGTTGATGAGCGTGTGATGGCTTATGCGAAACCGGATGCGCTGTTTATGCACTGTTTGCCTGCACACCGGGGTGAAGAAGTGGCTGCCAGTGTGATTGATGGGCCTCAATCTGTGGTTTGGGATGAGGCAGAAAATCGATTGCATGTGCAAAAAGCATTGCTTGAATTCCTGATATTACAGACGTGAAAGCGATACGATGTCATTGCGTTGTAACGAGCATGGCTTAAACTGCCCCGCGTTTAGTTTATCAAGACAACATATCAAAAACTAGTTGAGGTCATGCATGGCTCATTCGAATATAAATAAAGTTGTATTGGCCTATTCAGGTGGACTGGATACCTCCATTATTCTGAAGTGGTTGCAGGATACCTATGCATGTGAGGTGGTTACCTTTACAGCGGATATCGGGCAGGGCGAAGAGGTTGAAGAGGCGCGTGTTAAGGCAGAAGCCTGTGGTGCTTCGGCTATCTATATTGAAGATCTCACCGAAGATTTTGTACGTGATTATGTGTTTCCAATGTTTCGTGCAAATGCCATTTACGAAGGCGAATATCTGTTGGGCACATCCATTGCCCGACCCTTGATCTCTAAACGTATGATTGAAATCGCAGAAGTGGAAGGTGCGGATGCAGTTTCTCATGGCGCAACAGGTAAGGGGAACGATCAGGTTCGTTTCGAATTGGGTTTTTATGGCCTGAAACCGGATGTGAAAGTGATCGCACCATGGCGTGAATGGGACCTGAATTCACGTGAGCAGATGCTGGCGTATGCCGATCAGCATGGTATTCCTGTTGAACGCAAACGTGAAAATTCAAAATCGCCTTATTCGATGGATGCCAACCTGCTGCATATCTCTTATGAAGGTTATGACTTGGAAGATCCATGGACAACACCGGGCGAAGATATGTGGCGCTGGAGTGTTTCACCTGAAGCTGCACCGGATCAGGCAGAATATATCGAACTGACCTATCAGGGCGGTGATATTATAGCGATCAATGATGCGGTGATGACACCGGCTGCTGTGTTGCGGGAACTCAATCGTCTGGGTGGTAAACATGGTATTGGCCGAATTGATATTGTCGAAAATCGTTATGTGGGTATGAAGTCACGTGGTTGTTATGAGACACCGGGTGGCACCATTATGTTGAAGGCGCACCGGGCGATTGAATCGCTGACCCTTGATCGTGAAGCGGCGCATTTAAAAGACGAGTTGATGCCACGTTATGCCAAGCTGGTGTACAATGGTTACTGGTTTGCACCTGAATGTAAGATGATGCAGAGCATGATTGATGCCTCACAGGCGACGGTCAATGGTGTGGTTCGTTTGAAGCTTTACAAAGGCAATGTGATGGTGCTTGGGCGTAAATCGGATCAATCACTGTTTGATGAACGCCTTTGCACATTTGAAGATGATGAAGGGGCATACAATCAACAGGATGCCGAAGGTTTTATTCGATTAAACGCTTTGCGTCTACGTTTGTCTGCGATTGCTGGTAAAGGAAACTGATGATGAACTACGATAAAATTACCCGTTTATTACACTGGGGTATTGCCGTTGGTATCCCGTTGCAGTTAATCAGTGAAATGCTGATGAAACGACCCAAGCCCGGACGTATTCGTGCGGAAGATCAGATTTTCTTTTTCGAAATGCATGAATGGGTGGGCATGATTGTATTGTCGCTGATTGTGATGCGCCTGATCTGGGGCGTGATTGGCATGGGTGATGGACGTTTATCGAAGCTGTTCCCTTATGCTACAACCACAGGACGTCAAGGCATCATGCATGAGCTGCGTACGAAGGTTCCCGGCTGGCTCAGAGGCAAATTTGAAGTTCCGGAAAAAGAAGATTACATCGCAGGCACAGTGCATGGCTTAGGTGTATTGCTGGTGCTTGCATTGGGCGCGACAGGGGCTGTGATGTTGTACGGTATGGAAGAAAGCGGGAAAATGCTTGGTTTTGTCCACGAAATGAAAGAAGTGCATGAAATTCTTGGCACCGTGTTATGGGTTTACATAGTAGGCCACGTTGTCATGGCTCTCGTGCATCAGCTGGCTGGCCATAAATCGCTACAGCGAATATTCACTTTTAAAGGTCAATAAAAGGTGCAGTCAGCGCTTGTTTTTAAGGCGCTATCTGATCCGCTTCGTTTGCGGATCATCTATTTGCTGACATGCAGGCAGGAACTCTGTGTATGTCATTTTACGGATGTGCTGGCTCTGCCGCAGAGCACGGTTTCAAGGCATTTATCCCAGCTCAGGCATTTGGGGCTGGTTGAAACACGCCGTGATGGAAAATGGGTTCATTATCGACTTTCTCAGAATGATCACTCGGTGCTAAAAGAGCTTATGCCTACGATTGCAGGCTTAGCAAGTTTGGAGGATCAATTGGCGACGGATGCTAAAAAATTACCTTTGTCTGTCTGTGATTGAATCAATCACGACAATGATTCACGATAGAATAAATCATGACGGAATAAATCGACTGTAGCCGACTTTATATTTACATATCCGCATTAGCGAATATGATTCGCCCCATTCATATGGGAGATCACGCATGTCATCCAATACTCAACCGATGGGTCTGTTTGCCCGCTATCTAACTATCTGGGTTTTTCTGTGCATTATTGCAGGTATAACGTTGGGCGCATTTTTTCCAACGTTGTTCCACACATTGGGAGGCACGGAAATCGCCCATATTAACCTGCCAGTGGCGATACTTGTCTGGGCAATGATTCTTCCGATGCTGCTCAAGATTGATTACGGCTCACTGCATGAAGTGTGGGATCATCGGCGTGGGGTCGGGGTGACTCTGGCGATTAACTGGCTGGTGAAACCTTTTTCTATGGCACTGCTTGGATGGTTGTTTCTACAATATCTTTTTGCACCGTTTCTCGAAGCAGATAAAATTTCCGAATACATTGCCGGTCTCATTCTTTTGGCTGCGGCACCTTGTACGGCGATGGTGTTTGTCTGGTCGCGACTTGTGGACGGGCACCCTCAGTTTACGCTTTCACAGGTTGCACTCAATGATGTGATTATGGTTGTGGCTTTTGCACCCATTGTGGGTCTGTTGTTGGGAATTGCTTCGATCCATATACCCTGGAACACGCTGTTGCTTTCGGTGTTGCTGTATATCGTGATTCCTGTTGTGCTGGCATACCTCGGACGTAAAATGTTATTGGTAAAAGACAGACTGGGTGATGTGTTACATATCATGGATCCGATCTCAATGGGTGCATTATTGGTGACGGTTGTATTGTTGTTCGGATTTCAGGGTGAGCAGATACTTGCTCAACCTTTGGTGATTTTATTGCTTTCTATCCCCATTATGATTCAAGTCTATTTTAATGCCATGCTGGCCTACTGGATGAATAAAACATTGAAGGTGGTACATAGTGTCGCAGGCCCATCGGCGTTGATCGGGGCATCGAATTTTTTCGAATTGGCGGTGGCGACTGCGATTGCATTGTTTGGATTTGAATCAGGTGCAGCATTGGCCACGGTTGTAGGCGTGTTGGTTGAGGTGCCTGTCATGTTAACAGTGGTTTCGATCGTGAATCGAAGTAAAATTTGGTACGAACGTGGTATAAAAGAGGTTGGGTAATATGAAACAGAAGGTTTTATTTCTTTGCACAGGTAACGCATGTCGCTCACAGATGGCTGAGGGCTGGTTAAAACATTTGGGTGGAGATCGTTTTGAAGTCTATTCCGCAGGCATTGTTGCGCATGGTAAAAACCCGCGTGCGATTGCCGTGATGAAAGAGGCAGGCGTGGATATCAGTGGGCAGGAGTCTGAGCAGTTAGATATGGCAATGCTCAATGAACTTGATCTACTGGTAACGGTGTGTGGTCATGCAGATGAGAGCTGCCCTGCTGTTCCCGTCAGCTGTGAAAAACAGCATTGGCCTTTTGACGACCCGGCAAAAGCAACGGGTATGGAAGAAGAAATCATGGCAGAATTTTGCCGTGTGCGTGACCAGATCCGCAAACGAATCGAGCGCTTTATTAACAAATAATCGCTTAAATTAAACGTTTTTCAAAGCATGAAATTAAACAGAAATTAAGATTTTTTCATATGTGATGCATATCACCCGGATCATGTATTATTGCCGACATGATCCGCCGCGTTTGCTGGCGAAAAGTAAAAGGTCAGTAAATCAATTTCATTGAAAAAAAGGAGAACTTTCACATGCATAAACCATGGGCTGTTTTAATGCTTACTGGGATTGCTTTTACTTCGTTGGGTCAGGATGTTTTAGCTCAGACGCAACAGAAGGTGCCAGAGGCGATTTACCCAATTCATAGTGTGTTGGAAGACAAAAAACGAGAAATAGTTTATCCATCGGTGGCAGGTAATTTTGTTGTTTATAGCCAGCGCAAAAACAATGAATTCAGTGTTGTGCGTGTATCCAAGGGTGATTTGAATGCAGATGGACGCTCGATTGCTGCGGCACAGCCACATGAAGCGATTCGTTATGGCGTTGCTGTTCAGGATGGCTCGATTGGTTATATCAGTAATCGTATGGGGCCAATTTCTGCATGGATGCGGCAAGCTGAAGGTGATGGCCACATCGCGATTGGTAATATCAGCACATTCACAGGTGCATTGATGCCTGCGAATCTTAAAGCATCCGGCAATGGTGAGGTCTGGGTGTTTGACTCATCACTTGAAAAAACACGCCGTGCTCGTGTGCTGGATGATTTTAAAGATGGATTTAAACAGCCTGAATTGATGGGACAGACCTGGCGGATGTATCACTCCGAGGCATGGCGTTATAAACAGGGTTACAAATCTACTGAATCGGGAACGAAAAATAAGTTTCAGTCACCGTCACTGTTTCTTTTTGATCGCAAAAGCAGTCAGTTGATGATGATTCCAAATGCATTTAACGGTGCAATTTCGCCGGATGGAAAGCGTGTCGTTTTTGTACGTGAAACAAGTGGTAATTATGATCTGTGGATGCAAAATGTGGATGGCTCAGATTTAACGCAATTGACCTCAAACCGTTTTGGTGATTTTGAACCGGTATTTAGCCCGGATGGAAATCGAATTGCCTTTATTTCTAATCGGGATACCAAAGGCAATGTGCGTGAAACCTCTATCTATGTGATCAGTCTGAAAAACGGACAGATTGATCGCGTGACCAATGCGCTTCGTGCAACGGATGGTGGTCCGGCGTGGAAAGATAATCGGAGCATTTTGTTTCATTCAAATCGTGACCTTAAAAAACCGCAGGCGCGTGCGGGAGAAAAATGGAACCTTTGGGAGGTTGAATACCAATGAGCATTATCATGACACGCTTATTTATCATTGCAGTGGGGTTGCTAATAGCAACACCGATGGCTTCGGCAGAAAATCTGTTTGATTGGTTAAAGTCACCCACGTTTGAAAAGAAATCTATCGTGGCAAAACCCGCAGATGATGCACGCCTGTTAACCTTGGAGCCCAAAGAGTCTGAAATGTACCCACGGGTTTCGGCAGGTGCTCATACAATACTTGTGAATGTCAGCCATGGTAAAAAAAGCTGGATTTCCAGGCGCTCAATGTCGAATGGGGATCCACTAAATATGGTGTCTGAGGATGTGCATGCTTTGGATTCTATTCGCTGGCATGGTGAAAAAGTAAGCTTCCTTTCACAGAGAGGAAATGGACTGGGACTATGGGAAAAGCCTGTTGATGGCGGCGGACTTATGAAACGGCTGTATGAATTAAACGGCCATCTTACCCAGCCAGTGATGCTCCATGATGGAGGCTTGATTGCTGTGCGGTTAACTGTTTTGAGAAATATGAAAAAAGCATCGCGTGGAACTCGGAATGAATTTAATAACTGGCAGGTTTCCGGTTATCGCGGTGAGATTATCCGGATTGAAAAAGATGGTTCGGAAAAAGTTTTAAACGAAGGTATGAACCCTGCGTTGTCGCCTGATGGAAAGTGGATTGTTTTTTCAATGCCTGACGGACGGGATATGCATCTCTACCTGATGAGGGTTGATGGTTCTGAACTCACGCAGTTGCCATCTTCCCGAAGTGTGGATGTGCAGCCGGCATGGAGCCCGGATGGAAAGTGGATTGTATTCACATCCAACAGGGCAAAGGTCGATCTTCGTCATACTTCACATAGTGATTGGGATATTTGGGCGATTGATCGTGAAGGTAGAAACCTGACGCAGCTGACAAAAGATACAGGCCGTGATGGTGCGCCGAGTGTGAGTGCCGATGGACGTGTGTATTTCCATTCGGATCGTAAAGTAAGTTCAGATTTGAAAAAAGAGCACCAGCTTAAGGGCAGTATCGGTGCGTTTCATGTTTGGTCCATTGCATTGCCAAAATAGTTGTTTGATGTTTACTTCAAGGGCAGTGGGTGACCACTGCCCTTTTTTTATGTGTGTTCGATCAGAGAATGAAGCCGTTGAGAAAATTCCGGGTTGGTACTGCTCAACGATAAACGCACGATGAATTTCGAGCCTTCTCCCTCTGTGCTTTCAACGCTGATCTCACCATTATGTGCTTCAATGATACGTTTGCAGATTGCAAGGCCAAGACCGGCTCCACCACCCTCATTGCGGGCTCTGGCTTCATCTGCACGATAGAAACGGTCAAACAGACGTGCTTGATGTTCTTTGGCAATGCCCGGGCCTTCGTCCTGGATCGTGATGATTGCCAGGTCATCTTTGGCTTGTGCTGATAATGTGATGGTTGAGAGCTCAGGCGCATATTTGAAGGCATTGTTGAGCAGGTTAAAAATGACACGTTCAATATGATTCTGATCTCCCATGACCTCCAGATGATCCTGAATATCCATGTTTAAATTGATATGGTGATCGGCAAAAAGAATCAGGTGATGTTGGGCGACTTCCTGTAATAAAAGTGACAGATCAACTGGCTCCTGTGCCAGCTCCAGTAGCCCTGCATCGGCGCGTGCAAGTGTCAGTAAATCATTCACGATGCGTTGCATGCGCTCGATGATGTCCAGATGTTGTTTGAGCAACTGCTTATAATCCTGCTCGCTACGTGGGTGCCTTAATGCAACCTCAACTTCGCCTTTCAGAATTGTTAAGGGGATGCGAAGCTCGTGGGAGGCATCGGCTGTAAAACGTTTCTGTGCCATGAAACTTGATTCGAGGTCTTCGAACATCTTATTCAGCGATTTAACCAGAACCCGGATTTCTTTATCCTGCACTTTTGATTGCAGCCGTCTGGTCAAGTCGCCAGCGGCCACCGCCCGTGCTGTGGAGGTGATTTCATTGATTGGTTTCAGAGCCCTGCGAGCCATGACATAGCCTGCTACGCCACTGATAAGCATTGAAAGCAACCCGAGCACGCCACCAAGCAAATAGAGCCACTTGAAAAAGCCTTGAATCTCATTGGTGCTCCGGCCAAGCAATAATATTGCGATCACATGATTGTCCCGGTGAACCGGCATGGCAATGACCCGAATGTTATCTTTTCGAAGCAGTGAAAGGGTGGAAATAAATACAGTGGATTCATCATCTCGTGCTTTGCCAAGGGCTTTGCTGACCTCATTGCCACCTTTTCCGATCAGGTTGCTGTTTGTGGCGAATTGAATCACACCGTTGGCGCCGATCAGTTGTACTGTACCGTGAAAATGTTTGGCAAATTCATTGAGGTGAAAGGACCAGTAGTGAAAACGTGAACGTTCCAATTCACTCACGATACTCTGGGCTTGCAGGTAGAGGGATTCATCCACTTCATCATAAACCTGTTTGGATAGGGTGAAATAGATCAGAGCTCCGGCAATGATCAGAATCGATAGCTCAACCACAATATAGAGCATCGCAAGTCGCCCGCGAAAGGTATAAAAAGTATTTGAACGAAGACGATTGAATAGCGCGTTTAGACTTAGTGAAGGCAGAGGTGACTCCCCAGTAACAAATTTTAAGAGGGTGGTGCTTCGTCGCTTAAAATATAACCCTGGCCACGCAGCGTGTGGATCAGTGCTGGCTCAAAACCTTTGTCCACCTTGGTGCGCAGGTGACTAACATAAACATCAATCACATTGCTTTCAGGATCAAAATTCATATCCCATACATGTTCACCAATCAGGGTACGTGAAAGTACCTTTTTCGGGTTGCGAAGCAGATATTCAAGCAGTGCATACTCTTTGGTGGTCAGGCGGATCGCCTTACCGGAACGTGAGACCTGACGGCTCATGGGGTCAAGTTCAAGGTCTGCCATTTGAAGTGTCGGGGTTTTACTTTCTGATTGGCGTCGCAGCAAAGCGCGCACACGGGCGAGCAACTCTTCAAAGGCAAAGGGCTTGGCCAAATAATCATCGGCACCTGCATCGAGGCCGCGGACTTTATCTTCTACACTGTCTCTGGCAGTGAGCATCAGTACGGGTGTATTGATGCCATGATCCCGAATCTCTTTACAGGTTTGTAAACCGTTCTTCTTGGGTAACATCAGATCAAGGATAATCAGGTCATAATCGTTTACTTCTGCCAGAAAACCGCCGTCTTCCCCATCATAGGATACGTCAACGGCATGGCCTTCCTCTTTCAATCCTTTTTGGATGAAATGGGCAACACGCTCTTCGTCTTCAACAACCAGAATTTTCATGTGGCCTAGTGTAGCAGCAAGCGGTCTGTTTCGTGAAGGGTGCTTGTTATTTTCGTTTCTAAAAAATACAGATAGTATGATGCATGGGGTGACTTATGCAGTTTAAACTATTGAATAAAAAAGCTTTGTACCAAGGTTTTTTTGAACTTGATGCCTATGATGTTGAACACGAATGTTTTGCAGGTGGCAGTCAGAGTATCCGTCGTGAACATTTGGAGCGGGGCGATGCCATTGCGATACTTTTATATGATCCACAATGTGATGAGGTACTCTTGATCGAGCAGTTTCGGATTGGTCCTGCTGTGCGTGAAGATAAGGCATGGTTGATTGAAGTGGTGGCGGGCATGGTGGATGAAGGGGAGAGTCCTGAGGTGGCTGCCTGCCGTGAAGCGATTGAAGAGGCAGGTTATGAACCGTTTAAAATAGAGTCGCTGGGGCAATATTATTCAACTCCCGGGGGTTCATCTGAACGTATTGATCTTTATCTGGGTCTGGTTGATAAATCGAAACCTTGCGGAGCAGGGGGCGGTATGAAACATGAGCATGAAGATATTCGACCTTTTTGGATAGGTCGTGCACAAGCCATGCAGTGGTTGGGCAATGGAAAAATCAATTCGGGCGCGCCGATGCTGGCATTGCTGTTAGCATTTGGTTCGACGGGAAAGTTTGCCAGGGCATGAGTTTACAAGCAGTGCTCTTCGCTCGCATAGTGCTGATGCACATCATGAATTTTTGATTCAAATATATCATAACGAAAAGGTTTACCCAGTACATGCAGGTTTTGATTGGGAAGTTTTTCATAGACTGCGTTTGGCGATGCGGTGATGAAAACAATTCGATCCAGAAGTTCAGGTGCTTTTTTTGAAATGCTTTTGTAAATTTGATCACCGCCAAACTTTGGCAGGCGCACATCCAGGAGAATCATGTGATAGAAATTTTTATGATCGGATAGCTCGATGAGTCCTTGTACCGGATCATGCAGAGCCTTAAGTGTCACCTCAATTTCATATTTTTCGCCGTAACGCTGAAGAAAAACTGTGATAATCTCATGCGTAATAAGATCATCATCGACTAAAAGAACGTTCATTTGATATACCCCTTTCCCATGCCCCAAAAAAGAGTGTAGTGGAGCTTCAGTCTTTGGCAAGCAGGTTGTTGATAAGGGTTTGAAAATGCGTCTTTTTTGCTTTGTAAGGTATCATCATAATTTGTGTTCGGGGTGATATAAAAGTTTGTAGAGAAGTTTTTGTCTGTTCAGCAATATCGCTATCATTCAGCGCATTAATAATGATATATGTTGGTGATATATTCAACTTTTTAAGCTGTTCTAATGTAAGTAAAGCATGGTTAATACAACCAAGCCGGGCACCGACAATCAACATGACTTCACAAGGTTGCATATCAGTGATCCAGTCACTGACAAGATATTGATCATTGAGTGGCACCATCAATCCACCGATGCCTTCGATCAGGCAAATTTTGGTTTCCTTAGCCTTGTCATGGCACCATGAGACAAGCTGTTTGGGGTCAATACTTTTGTCTTCAGCGGTTGCAGCAATATTGGGCGATGCCGCTAGTGAGAAGGTGTGAAGATTGAGCAGGTTTGGATCAGAGATATGTTGAGCCTTCAATAAAGTGTCCACATCTCCATTGATGCCATTGGATAATATGCCACTGGCAATCGGCTTGATTGCCGATGCATGGATACCCTGATCCAGAAGCAGTGTCACCAGATGGGATGTGATAAAGGTTTTACCAGCGCCGGTATCCGTTGCTGTAACAAAGATCTTTTTACCCATATTTAATCGGCTTCATTCATCTGAATCGGAATGATTCTGTCGGCATGTTCATAACCCGCGTCTTTGTACCATGCCTGTGCATAGAGCGCTTCAAAGGTGGCGTGAATACGCCCATGATCATCCTGATGTTTTGCACTGTAGACATCTTCGAGCTGTTTCAGAAGGCGTCGCCCGTAAAGACCACTTGGGCGGTTTTGGATTGCAGCCGATGAAGCACCGATGTTTTTTAATTCGCGAACGAGTGCCATGGTGTTTGGATAGGTCAGTGTAAAAATGTCTGAGTCTGCCACGGGAAGTTCTACAGCAAGCTCCATCAATGAATTACCCAGTGATGTAATATCTGGAAATGGCAATACCAGCCCTGCCCGCTCATTGGCAATTTCAGCCAGAGATTGTCTGAGTTCCAGAAGTGTTCGGCGGCCAAACGTGGAAAACAGAATGAGACCACCCGGCGCTAATACCCGGCGCATTTCCCGCATCATTAATGTGGGGTCAGGCACCCACTGCATGGCCAGATTTGAGGTGACCAGATCAAAGGAGGCATTGGCAAAGGGTAATTGGCACCCATCACTTACAACATGCTGGCGTCGGCCATGCCAGGGTAATCGTAAGCGATGCGCGGCCTGTGTGGTTTTGACCATGTTTTCTGAAAGGTCCAGGCCTGTCACTTCAGATTTTTTGAATTGTTGGCATAATAAACGTGTGAAATAACCGGTCCCACAGCCGATATCCAGAATACGTTTGGGATTAATTTTGGTGAAAGCAACATGCTGTAATAAGCGGTCAGCAATTTCACGTTGCAATACGGCATGTTCATCATAGGTACTTGTGGCAGATGAAAATGAATGTTTCACCTGTGCTGTGTTGATGTGTGAGTTGTTTAAATCTTCAGGCACCATGTCTCCACTGTTGCATTAAATGTTGTGTGCTGTGTTAAAAAGGGCGCGTGCCCGCACTGTTTGAATAGATGATATATTGCATGGGGTATTGATTCAGCAAGTGACTGGCCTGCGCTTGCAGGTATGATAGCGTCATTGTCACCATGCAATATCAATGTTGGCTGTTGGATATCTCTTACTGTTTTTCGAAGGTCGGTTGTTGCAAGGTAATCCAGTCCTGTTCTCAGCGTTGTGGTAGAAGGTTGCATGGATGCATCAATGGCATTTTTTGCAATCTGATTATATTCACTACGATCCATGGCATCGCCATGCAACATGAGCGCAAAGAAACGGGAGATGGTTTTAGATGCATTGTTTTTAATGCCGCTTTCAAATGCCTCGAACCATTCATGACTACAGCCAAATGCCCAGTTTTTTTGACGACAGAATGAGGGCGTTGTTGAGATCAATACAAGCGCCGCAATTTTCTCAGGGCATTGCAGAGCCAGTTGCATGGCGATCATGCCACCCAGTGACCAGCCAACCATTACGGATGGTTGATCAGGTAGTTGTGCTGCGACGGACTCAATCCAGTCGGAAATATTTGTTTCTTCTTCATGATTGCTTCCATGGCCGGGAAGATCCAAAAATATCGCATCAGGAAACGTTTCCATTTGCCGGTACCAGATCTGTCTGGATTGGCCCCAGCCATGTAAAAATACGATGGGTTTGCTCATATAATCGTTTTTAATGCTTGTATAAGCTGATGGATTTGTGTTTCAGAATGGCTTGCTGAGAGGGTGATGCGCAGCCTTGATGTGCCTTCCGGTACTGTGGGAGGGCGAATAGCGGAGATAAAAAAACCTGCATTTTTGAGTTTCCCGGACATCTCTAACGCATGACAATCACTTTTTGCCAGCAACGGCTGAATGGGTGTTTCAGAGGGCATGAGAGGCAGGCTGGAGGCTTCCTGTTTAAATAAGGCAACATTGTGATGTAATTGTTTGACCACATCACCTTGCTGGATGAGTGCCAGAGCTTCCAGTGCGGCAGCTGGAAGAGCGGCGGGGAGAGCGGTTGAATAGATCAACGTTCGCATGCGTTGACGTAAACCTTCGATCATCTCGGATGTACCGAGAATAAACGCGCCGTAACAGCCAAAAGCCTTGCCCAAAGTGCCGACTTCAATCAAGCGATGATGCCCGGCGATGTTTGATAGATCAGTGAGCCCTTTAGCATTTTTACCGAGCACACCTGTGCCGTGGGCATCATCAATCAACAGGAGAGTGTCTTCCTGTTCTGCCAGTGTTATCAGTGCTTTGAGGTTTGCGATATCCCCATCCATGCTAAAGACTCCATCACTGATAATGATGCGTTGAGCCGCTGAATGTTTTTTCAAAAGGGTTTGAAGTTGCGTGAGATCAAGATGATGATAGCGGTCGACTTTTCCTTCACTAAGCCTTGCCCCATCGACCAGCGACGCATGATTAAGCTTGTCTGTAAAAAGACGGGTATGCCGATCTGCAAGGGTTTGAATCAGGCCGATATTTGCTAACATGCCGGAGCCAACGACGAGGCAGGCATCAAATCCTTTCCACTGCGCAAGTCTGTTTTCCAGCTCATGCAGCAATGGATCATCACCGGATACAAGACGAGATGCTCCGCTACCCAGGCCATGATCGCGAATTTCCTGAATGGCTGCATCACGCAGGTTTGGATGTGTTGCCAGCCCTAGATAATCATTAGAAGCGAAATTAATCAGTTGTTTATCATCTGCTTTGATAAACAGCCCATGACGTTGAGAAGAAAGTAACTTTCTTTCCCTTTCCGGCGGTATGGATTTGAACCAATTGCGACT
Source organism: Mariprofundaceae bacterium (assembly GCA_021772895.1). Lineage (GTDB taxonomy): Bacteria > Pseudomonadota > Zetaproteobacteria > Mariprofundales > Mariprofundaceae > WSZY01. Next base: position 360,692 of record JAJFLC010000012.1, read on the forward strand.
GTCTGGCATTTGGGCCATGCTCTTTGCTATGGGAAGGCTGTCAACCAAATGCATGAAATGGGTGAACAAAGGTGAAAGCCTGTTGTTTCCGCCCAGTTGTTTTTTTTGTCATGCTTCAGTCAGTAAATCAGGTTGTTGTAAGCAATGTCTGCAACATATTAAGCCATTGCTAAGCCCTTCTTGTCTCAGGTGTGGGCAGGCATTGAGCGAAGGTCTTGCACCGGGCCCATGTGGCAAGTGTTTACGTTTCCCCCCTTTTCAGATTGAAACGGTGAGTCTTTATGCTTATCAGGGAGCTGTTCGGGAGGCGATTCTTATCTGGAAGCTGGGTGGCGATGATGCAGGTGTGCGATGGTTGCTTGAAACGGCCAGACAGCGATTAAAAACGTTGTTTCAACCTGATGATCTATTCATTCCTGTACCCATGCCACTTTCCAGAATGCAAAAGAGTGGACAACATCATGCTGCGGATTTGGCACGTCTGCTTGCGGAGGCCGCAGGATGTGAGTGGGATTGGCAATTATTAAGGCGTCATGGTCATCAGGCGCGGCAATCAGCATTGTCCGGGCTTGCGCGTCGAAAAAATCTTCGTAAGAGTTTTTGCCTTGATGCAGACTATTTAACGTCGATGCAGTTGAAAGGCATTTTGAGAAAGCCTGTAAAGGGGCGTGTTTGGGTTGTGGATGACATTATGACAACCGGTGCAACGCTTCATTATGCATCAAAAGCACTGGGTGTTTTGCAGCAGCCTATTTATGCCTTTTCGCTGGCACGAACATTGCGTGACAGGTAGAGTTTAACTTATGGTAAAAATTGAAGTTTATTCGGGAAATTATTGTCCTTACTGCGTACGGGCTAAATCTCTGTTAAAACAGCGGCAGCTGAAATTTGTTGAATATGATGTGCAGGAAGAGCCTGAAAAGCGGGTGGAAATGACCAAGCGGGCACCGGGGGCACGTACAATTCCTCAGATATTTATTAATGACCGCCATGTGGGTGGTTGTGATGATCTTTACGCGCTGGATCGTAAAGGCGAGCTTGATGCATGGCTGGGTGCACAGTAAGTTTCGCTTTATGAGCAACGTGGATCACCTTCTCGAGAACAACCATCGCTGGGCTGAAAAAAAGCTGGCCAATAATCCGGAATTTTTTAAGCATCTCTCCGAGCTAAGAAATCCTAAATATATGTGGATCGGTTGTTCGGATTCACGTGTTCCAGCCAATGAAATCATTGGGCTTGAACCCGGACAGGTGTTTGTACATCGCAATGTAGCCAACCAGGTGCACCATACAGACTTAAATGTATTGGCTGCGGTGCAATATGCCGTGGAAGTTCTTGGTGTGGAGCACATTATTGTGACGGGTCATTACGATTGTGGTGGTGTTCGCGCCGCGCTGGGAAGCCAGCATCATGGTATGGTTGATAACTGGATTCGCGGCATTCGTGATACCTATATGGTTCATGAGCAGGAGATGCTCGCTTGTGAAGCGTCAAAGCAACTTGATCGTTTGTGTGAGCTGAATGTGATGCGTCAGGTCGATAATCTCTGCCATACCCGCATTGTGCAGGAAGCTTGGGAAAGTGGGAGACCACTGACTGTGAATGGTTGGATTTATCGAATTAAAGATGGCCTGTTGCATGATTTAAAAGTCACGAAGGCAGAGGCTGAGGCCGTCAAACCAATTTATCGGGTTCGTTAAGCTTGAGTGGTGCAATCCATTTGCATCTTGAATGAACGTCTGATCAGACAGTACACATACACATTACACCTGAAATTAATCTAATTTGGGTTTTTAGCCGATAGTTACCATTCGGGGTGACTATGAGTAATGTATCGTTTTTTAATCGATTGAAAATATCTACGAAGATGAATCTGGCTGTGTTTTTTGCATTTACAGCCATTATTATCGCTTCATCGATGATTTCCTATGAAGAGGAAAAATCACGGGTTCTCAGTTTGAGCACCAAACACCTTACCGTTATGAATGGAAACTATTTTGATAGCCTCAATACCTTGATGCTCTCCGGCGCGATGGATGAACGCCAGACACTGAGAGATAAACTTCTTTCGGTTGATAGTATCGAGGATATCCGGGTTATACGTGGTGATGGCGTTAAGGCGCAGTATGGTGAAGGTGATCCTGACGAGCAGGCAATCGATGAAATAGATGCCCGTTTACTTAACGGTGAAGAGGTTATCGAGGTGGAGGAAAATGAACAGGGCCGTACATTAACTGTAGGCATCCCTTATTTTGCGACTGAAAACACCCGTGGTGTGGATTGTCTCATGTGTCATGAGGTTACTTCCGGAACAGTGAACGGCGGCATACGCATTACAACTTCACTTGCAGAAATGGACCAATCAATCAGTGATGCGCTGCTGTTTAATCTATTACTTAATATGGTGTTTCTCCTCATGGGCTTACTGGTGGTGACCTGGTTATTGAAAAGAATTGTGATTACGCCAATCAATTTTGCGCGTGATGCGGCGCAAATGATTGTCAGCGGTGATCTGGATACACAGATCAGAGTCAAGAGAACCGATGCCATTGGTGAATTGTTATCCGGCATGGAAGGTATGCGGTTGCATTTCAAAGAGGCTGAACGAGACCGTAAGCAGGCTGAGCAGGAGAAAGTGTGTCAGGAGGAAGAGCAAAAACAGGCCATCATTGCGATGGAGAAGGAAATGGCCAATGATTTTGATGCCAGTGTTGGCACACTTGTTGGTAAACTGGATGATGGTGCCAGTGAATTGCAACGTTCGTCTGAAAGCTTGTCTGAGATTTCTAAAAAGCTGAAGCAGCAATCTGACACCGCTATGGAAGGGGTGAATACCGGTGTGCAGAATGTCGAACAGACGGCTGCTGCGACTGAGGAAATGAGCACCTCGATATCGACGGTGAATCAGCAGGTTGTGGACATGCGTCAAATTTCTGAGCAGGCAGTCAGTGAGGCCAGACAGACCAATGAAAAGGTTGAGAAGCTGGTGTCTGTGTCGACTGAAATCGGCTCTGTTTTATCAACGATCACTGTGATTGCTGAGCAGACTAATTTGCTTGCTTTAAATGCCAGTATTGAGGCAGCGCGGGCGGGAGAAGCGGGTCTTGGGTTTGCTGTGGTTGCCAACGAAGTGAAAAGTCTGGCAGAGGAGACTGCAAAAGCGACGGAGGTGATCGAGGCGCAGATTTGTAGCATGCAGAGTGAAACGAAGACAGCTTCAGAAGCGATTCAGAATATTACGGGTATTATTGCTGAGATAAATGAGTCAAGTCAGAATGTGGCGATGACGATGGAGCAGCAGGCGCATGCAACCCGGGAAATTTCCCGAGGAGCCCAAAAAGCACAAGTGGGCATGCAGGCGGTGCAGGCTGCTTCGGCTGATGTCTCTGGAGCTGCCGATGAAGTTGATCAAGCGTCAACGCAGGCGTTTAATAGCAGCTCAATGATGCTTGACCAGGTTGAGGAATTACGTGAAAAAATTGATCACTTTCTGGTTAATTTGCGTGATGATAAGGTTGGTTGAGTATTTCGGAGATAAATACTATCGGGCAGTTGTGGCAGTCTTCTTCCCCCTCTTTTTTATGCGCGTAGAGTTGAAGTGTATCCGTCAGGTTGTCTTTGCATGTGTCGCAAGTGTGATCTCTACCCAGGCATCATAACCGAGTTGTTCAGGCCTTAATTTTGGATCAATGCCGATCAACGCCAATTGCTCTGCGCTGAGTAACCCCTTCATATTGTTGGCAATTGTTTTGCGGCGATGGATAAAGCCTTTTCGAACCATTTTTTGCAACGCTGCATATTCACATTTTGGGCTGTTGCCGTGTGGTGTTAGCAGGAGGACAACTGAATGTACTTTGGGTGGTGGTGAAAATGCCCCCGGTGGCAGCGTTAGCAGGCGTTTAACATGATAATAGTGGCGAACCAATACACTTAGCCCGCCATAAACTTTGCTGCCCGGGCCAGCCATGATGCGCTCTCCTACTTCACGTTGATACATCAAAATCATGCCGCCGGAGAGGGCATGACCGGCAAGTTGTGCGGTTAATGGGCCGCTGATGTTGTAGGGTAAATTACCAACTATCCACTCGGGTTTATACGTGTGAATGCCTCCTTCCAATTCTTTGAGAACATCGCCATGCATGACAGATAATCCTGCTCTTTCTATTGATCGCTGCTGCCAGTGAGAAGCAAAGCGATCATCCTTTTCAATGACAGTAAGTGATTGAACACGTTCAAGTAATGGCTCCGTAATAGCCCCGGGCCCCGGGCCAATTTCAATGGCGGAAGCACCCATAGGTACCGCTTCGGAGATCGTCCAAATGGCTTTTTTATCTTTTAAAAAGTGCTGGCCCAGTGCTTTTTTTGCGGTTTGTTTATGGTTCTCTAGCATGCGCAAACCATAGCCTCAGTAATTTTCTTGGCGAGGGTTCTTGTAGTTTCTCTTGCTATAAGGGCTGTTTTTCCTACACTTCGCGCCCCATTTTGGTGCATGTTTAATGCTGGAGGGAAGGTAATATGAGTGGTTCAACACGTTGTCTGATTGCAGGAAACTGGAAAATGAACGGTCTGGTTCAGGATTCAAAAGATTTTATAGCACAGCTGCGTGAAAATCCTGCTGCTGAGCACGTTGAGATTGCTTTAATGCCGCCATTTACGCTTCTTCATTCCATGAGCAAAGCCCTGAGCCAGAAGGGTGTTGTGTTGGGTGCGCAGAATGTTTATTACGAAGATAAGGGCGCGTTTACCGGTTCGATTTGTCCGATGATGTTGCGTGATGCGGGTTGTCATTATGTGATTCTTGGCCACTCTGAACGGCGTAGTATTATTGGTGAAAGTAATGCGCAGATCCGTTCTAAGCTGAATGCTTCCTGGTTGCATGGTTTGGAGCCAATCCTCTGTATTGGTGAAACGCTCGAACAACGCGAACAGGGTGTAACCAATCATCTGTTGGCAGAACAGCTTGCAGTCCTGAAAGGTGCACCAAAAGATAAACCTTTGACGGTGGCTTATGAACCGGTTTGGGCAATTGGTACGGGTAAAACAGCAACGCCGGAAATGGTTGTTGAGACGCACGCTTTTGTGCACGAAGAGTTACAACGTTTGGGTAAAGATTGCCGTGTGCTTTATGGTGGTAGTGTGAACCCGGGAAATGCCAAAGAGCTGATGGCCTGTAAAGGTGTTGAAGGTGCTTTGGTGGGTGGAGCCAGCTTGAAAGCTGATTCCTTTATGCAAATTGTAGAAGCCGCTGCAAGCGTAGCGAGCTGAGGAGAATCGAATGACAACAATGTTGATTGTAATGCATGTGACCGTCGGCCTGCTACTGATTGGTGTCGTGCTGGTTCAGCGCGGTCAGGGTGCTGATATGGGTGTATCTTTTGGTGGCGGTGGAGCACAGACACTGTTTGGAAGCCGTGGTTCAGGATCATTTTTGGGTAAGGCGACGGGTGGTCTGGCGGCTGCTTTTATGGCAACAAGCCTAACGCTGGCATTTTTTACCCAACAGGATGCCGGTTCTGTGGTGGAACGTAACCTTACAGAGCCTGTCCAGAGTCAATCTGCCCCGGCATCTGAGCCAACGACTGGTTTTGATCCTAAGGCATTGAAGAGCAATGGCGATGAAGATGGCCTGCCAAGTGCTGAATAAGTAATGTTATTACGCAATTGGTATAGAAGCCAATTGCCTGGGGCGCAGTGTAAATTTCACAAAATCTACATTGCTAACAAAAGTCGTATGTAACAATGTGCCGGAGTGGTGAAATTGGTAGACACGCTACCTTGAGGGGGTAGTGGAGCAATCCGTGCTGGTTCGAGTCCAGTCTCCGGTACCATTTGAATGTTCTTAGAGAACCTGAGAAAGCCTGTTTTCCCTTGTGGAGGCAGGTTTTTTTCGTCTATAATCATAAGTTGTATGAAATCGGGAAGTTTGGAGGGGTAATATGACAAAAGTATTTTCAGTTGCATCCTGGAATGTCCAACACTTTAAAGGGGAAGCGAGCAGAGTTGCACGCATTGTAGATTTTCTAAAAAGCCATAATCCGGATATTTTTGCTTTGTATGAAGTGACAGGCTCAAAAGTTTATGACGAATTAACCGAAAAATTTCCGCAATACACATTTCAAATAACGGAAGGTAAACAGACTCAAGAAATATTAGTTGGGGTTAGAAATAATCTAACCTCTTTCATAACTCAAAAAACCGAATTTAGGGCTGGCACAACTCATATGAGACCGGGGCTGCTTGTAACAATCAAAAAAGATGGCGTTAATTATTCTTTGCTATTTCTTCATGTTGCAAGTGGGAACAATCCCCGTGGAATGGGCTTAAGAGATGATATGATTGGAAGAGCGATAACATTTAGAAAAGTGTTGGATAAGAATGCTGGTGGAATAGGGACGTCGCGATATATCTTCCTTGGCGATCTCAATACAATGGGGATGGAGTATCCTTATAGTCATGATATTCCTGCAGTGGATGAGTTAAAGAAGGCTGATAATCAAGCATCAAGATATTACGGGATGAAGCGACTCGGGAAAACTCATGATGTCTCGTGGAGTAGCAGTAAAACTGGCTCAAAGATACCTGATAGTAATTTGGATCACGTTTATGCTTCAACAAATTTAACTTTTAAAAAGTTTCAAAATGCAAATGGGGAAGCGAAAGAAGTTGATGTGAGAGGTTGGGTAAACGCTCTAACTAATTCTGAAAAGAAAAAATGGACGGGAAAATATTCAGATCATTCACTTTTGTATTTTGAGGTTCAGGCATCTGATTGAATCTAAGCGTTGCGTTTGCGTAGAATAGATTGCCTATAGAAAATCTGTTTTCGTACTTATTTAAGCGTTTAAAAATCATGAGGTCCTGTAAGCCTTGTGTTTGCAGACTTTTTTTCTTTCCTTCTTAGTTTGAAGATGATTGCAACTAGAGGGAATATCGTCGTTGTTGATGCCTTAGCTTGGCCTTGTGTCTGAATTTACTGTAAAATTCGCCAGCGGAGTGGTTCGGGTGGTCGCGTCAGGGTTTATGTTCGCATATCCCTGCCGAGGAAAGTCCGGGCTACACAGGGCAGAATGCCGGATAACGTCCGGCGGGGGCGACCCCGGGAAAGTGCTACAGAGAATAGACAGCCAGTTTTAACTGGTGATGGTGAAAGGGTGCGGTAAGAGCGCACCGTCTCGTGCGGTAACGGGCGAGAGCTGAGGTAAACCCCATTCGTAGCAAGGCCAAATAGGGAAGCACTAGGCGTGGCCCGCGCTGCTTCCGGGTAGGCTGCTTGAGCCTGTGAGTAATCACAGGCCTAGATGAATGGCTACTGCTTTTGCCTTTGGCAGGAGTACAGAACCCGGCTTACAGAACCACTCCGCAATTTTTTGGATACGCAATAAGTATATGAAACACATTCAAATTATATTCGGACTAATCATTTGCCTGTTTTTCTGCAATAATCGGCGCAGCCGGATTTCGGTTTAATTCGGTTTAATGGATAGAAGGAACAAGGTAGTATGTCTGTAAGAGACCCCGTAACACATCCCGTAATGCATCAAACAGACGATTTGCGCATTTGCGGTATCAAAGAAGTGGCATCTCCTGTCCTGGTTCATACTGAGTTTCCAGTTAGTGAAATTGCTGCAAATACAACATGTCTGGCAAGGCAGGCGATTCATCGAATTCTTCATGGTGAGGATGATCGTTTGCTGGTGATTGTAGGACCATGTTCTATTCACAATCCGGATGCGGCATTGGAATATGCACGGCGTTTAAAAGTGATTCGCGAAGAGCTTGCAGAAGATTTACTGATAGTGATGCGGGTTTATTTTGAAAAACCACGTACAACCGTGGGTTGGAAGGGCTTGATTAACGACCCCAATCTGGATGGTACATTTGAAATTAACAAAGGCATTCGTTTAGCACGAAAACTGTTAGCAGATATCAATGATATGGGTGTGCCAGCGGGAACGGAATTTCTTGATTTGATTACACCTCAGTATTTTGCTGACCTTGTAAGCTGGGGTGCTATCGGAGCACGTACAACAGAAAGTCAGGGGCATCGCGAACTTGCTTCCGGTCTCTCCTGCCCGGTTGGGTTTAAAAATGGAACAGATGGCGGTTTTGGTATTGCGATTGATGCGATTCGGGCTGCAGTACACCCGCATCATTTCCTTTCGTTGACCAAAGGCGGGCATTCAGCGATTTTTTCAACCAGTGGAAATGAAGATTGTCATGTGATTCTGCGTGGTGGAAAAGAACCCAACTATGATGCTGGAAATGTCACCAAAGCTTTGGAACAACTTCAGTCCGCGAACATTAAAACAGGAGTAATGGTTGATTGCAGTCATGCAAATAGCCGTAAACAGCATCAGCTTCAGATTGAGGTAGGTAAAGATGTTTCCGAGCAAATTGCGGCTGGGAACCGACAAATTATAGGCATGATGGTAGAAAGTCACCTGAATGCAGGCAGACAGGATGTTAAAGCGGGTGAAATGCCCGAATTCGGGACGAGCATCACAGATGCATGTATCAATTGGGCTGATACTGAAGATCTTTTACGTGTGTTTGCCAAAGCTGTGCAAACACGTCGGGAGAAGTGATAGAGGGGATGTTGGAGACTCTGTTTTTTCAGAGTAGTTTGAGAGTTTACACCCTGTGTCTAGGGTCATGGAGGCGTCGATGAGTTTAAGTTTTGCCGATGCAGCAAAAGCAAAAAAGCTGAATGATTTTTTTCAGAAACATGGTCGAATCTATATTGTGGTTGATGCCACCAGCGATGAAGTCATCGTACCAAATTTCCTCAAGGGAGACCCTGCCTTACGATTGGTCTTAAATATGCGGATGCCTCAGGCGATTCATATTCGTGATGATGCATTGGAATCCGATTTTTCTTTTTCCGGTCAGGTTTATACATGCCTTATTCCGATGGAACGCATATGGGCTGCCTATTTACCGGAGGGAGATATGGAGCATGGCATTGTCTGGGAAGAGAATGTGCCTGAAACGATTCGAGCGGTTGTGAGCGCTGTACGGAGTTTGCAGGAAGATGAACCGACTCAGGATGAATCTGTTGAGATTAGCGAAGAGAGGGCTGTAGAAAAGCAGTCGATTGCACAGGGTGAAAAAACAGAAGATGTATTAGAAACTGATGAAGAGCCGATTGCACGCAAGGTGCGCCACCTTCGTGTGGTGAAATGACCATTTTCCAGAAACATGTGAAAATTGATGTAAGGCGGTTGAAACAGCTGGCCTTATTGATGATGAGTCTGTTGATTTCATCTGCTTATGGTTATGCGGACACTGATTCAAGAATGATTGTTGAGGTGGCAGCCAATGAGCAGGGTCAAGTCCCTGCCGTACAGGAAGCCATTGAGCAGGCCTTGCCTGTGCTTTGGGATCGGGTGGTTGAGGATTCTGCTCGTATGTCTTTGTCGGATAAAATCAAAGGGACGCCCTTTTTATTGCGTGTTGTACCTCATGCCGGCGGTGTACAGGTCACGTTTAACTCGCAGCGAGTCTGGCAGTATCTGGACGAACATGAGATTGCCTATCTAAAAGAAGCGCCACGTTTAAATTTGCAGATTCAAATGATCAATCAGGATGATAATCGTATGCCAAAAACGGCTGGGGCGATTCTTTCTTATGGCGAAGAGATTGCTTTGGCGCGAGGCATGGTGCTGGATCAACATGCGCCAGCACTGGTTGCTAACTGGCGTTGGCTTGATGCTTCTCAGATTTATTTGAGTGTACAGGGAAGCTCGATTTTGGCGGGATATTCTGAAACGCGCAGTGTTGAGACAGGCGATCCGCTTGCTCAATTGCAGGCATGGGTGAAAGAGCTGTTGTTAAAGGTTCGAGATACAAAGTCCACGGATGTGGTCGGGGTGGTTGCTGGGGCTGCTGTACAAAAACACGATGATGGCATTGAATTTGTTTTGACAATTGAGCAGGCAAGTAGCTTGTCGGAACAGGTTGTGCTGGAAGATTCTTTGCGCCAAAATAGCCGTGTGAAAGCGATGATACCGGTGTATTTGAGTAGGACCAGTCGCCAGTATCGGATGCTTCTTCAGGGCGAAGATGATGCGTGGATTACAGCATGGTTTCAGCGTCGAGGCATGCAAATTATTCCCACACCGTACGGTTGGCTGGTTCAATAGCCTGTATGAAAAGTATTCTTAATATTCCGAATATTTTAACACTCTCTCGCATTATCCTGACCCCTGTGATTGTTTATGCCATTTTAAGTGGTGAAGCGCTCATGGCATTGGTCTTGATGATTGCGGCAGGTGTGACGGATATGCTGGATGGTGCAATTGCCCGCTATTTTGATCAACGGACAACGGTCGGTGCGTATCTTGATCCACTGGCAGATAAATTGATGCTGATCAGCATGGTAGTAACGCTTTTTATGATTGGGAAAGTTCCACTTTTTTTGTTTTTGGCCGTGGTGTTCCGGGATGCGATCATCGTACTCGGTGCCATAGCCTATGAGATGGTGACACACAGCTTGAAGATGGAGCCAAGCCTGATCTCTAAAGCCACTACGTTTATGCAGATTGTGTATGTTGTGAGCCTGCTGCTACAGATGGCCTATCCGTTGACTGAGTTATGGATTCAAACGGTGGTTTGGATCACGTTTACTGTAACCTGTGTTTCAGGCTTGCATTATATGCTGGTCTGGACCCGTAAAGCGACGTTTGAAGAGAATCAATAGGCTTTATGCAATTTCCGATGCATCAACAGCGTCTCAATTATAAAATCCCAGTGAGTTATGAATATGGCCGATGGGTCAGGCATGCGGGTGTTGAGGATGCATGCAGCCGTATTGCGCTGTGGCTTGTTCAAGGCGGTACATTGTGGCTCGGTTCAGAAGCCGCTGCTGGTAAAACGCATTTTCTCCATGCTGTGAAACAGGAACATGCCCATGTAGGACTTGTTTTGGCAAATGAACAACAGGAACCAGCCGCTAGTTTAGTACGTCACTGGGTTGAAACGCTGGAGCCTTATGTTTATTGGATGGTGGATTTAGAAGCAGGTTCAGCAAGTGCTGCTCATGGTTTGGCATTGTTTCATTTGATTGAACGTGCACGGGAAATGAATCGGCCATTACTGATCTCCTGGCGTTGTGAAGAGCATGATTTGGCCCCTGCCGAACTGAGTAGTCGCATGCGTATGATGGAGCGGGTTTTGATGATTGCTCCAAAAGTGGATGATGATTTAAGAGCTGTGATGCATTCTGTGGCTGAAGGACTTCAGTGGCAGGTGAAGGATAGTGTTTTATCGCTTATGCTGACGCAGTTGCCCCGAAATTTATCAGAGCAGATTACGGCTTTGACGCAACTGGAATCGGCTTCTTTAGAAGAACGGCAGCGTATGACTCAGGCTTGGGCAAAAGAGAAACTTAATCTGGATGCAATAAATTCATCGATTTAATCGTAAGTTGCTGTGTAAGTGTTGATCCGTTTTTTCCAGCCAGCCAGCCAGCGTTTTTCATGACGATCCGGTGGAGCGTGTTGCACACGTTGTGACAGTACTGCTTTTGCCGATGTTGCAAAACTGATGAGGATTCCGTTCTCACTGTCAGCATTTTTCATCCCCTGTAACACTTGCAATAATCCCCAGCCTTTACCCTGATAACGCTCAGAGGGACTTGTTCCTTCGCCTTTGAAATTCACATAATCAATCAGTGCGTAATATCCCATGCGTGTGGAGGCAACACGATCAAACTGCTGCTGAATCAATGCATGTTCTGGAACCGGGGTGATGGCAAACATACGAGACAACGCCTGATTTAAGCGTTGAATCATAAAACTTGTTTGAATGTCTTTGGTCTCGGATAGAAGCTTTCTTAGCTGGCGCATTTTTTGAGTATTCTGAGCGGCTAAAAACAGGTCTCTTGATGACCACGGTGCACCTGTTTTAACCGCATGACTTAACCATGACGGAATTTGAACACTGCTGCGGGTTTGCATAAACCGAATCAGTGCTGGAAAACTCTCTTTAAAGGGTCCCGTGCTGTTTTTTGGATACCAGATGAAGTGCCCAATTCCCAGGGATGGGAAACCTTCACCCTGATTCCAGGATGTCAGACAGGCAGTTTTTCCGGCACATTCATTCTGGAATATTTTTTTACCAATCAACATTGCCTGTTGATCACTGATAGAGATGTCAGTTGCAATACTTATGCCTGAAAAGGTGAAGCAGACCAGTGCAATAAACAAAAACCGCATCAGAGCGAAGAGCTTTAACAGTCTCTAGTCCTGTAGGGATGAAAGAATGTTTTTTGAAATACCGTTGTTATAATGTTTCACAATAATCTGTGAACGAAACAGCGCATAGAGTTCAAGCAAAGTAATGATAGCAAATAGAATAAAACCATTTTGCCACTGGCCCAAATACATCAGATAAATACTTGCAAAGAATACGGCTAAATTTGCCAGACCACGCAACCAGCGACCAAGATAAAAGTGATGCAATCCGGCAATAAACAGATAATTGAGTACAGCAAACGTATCCGGGTCTTTCAGTTTTTTTTCAGCACGTTCATAAAAAACCTTGCGCTTCTCATCTGGTAATTCTCGAATTTCAAGCCGAAGTGCCTCTTCACGGGCATTCACTTCGCTCTGTTTCAGCATGATTAGCGCCCCAGTGTGATGATGACATTTTCCCGGGACCAAAATAGCCAAAATCGTTTCTTTTCCACCACTTGGAATACGATTTGCCAACCATCGGCAGCCTCTTTGTTCAGCGATGATTCCATTTGTTTGATTGGCATGCCTGATGCGCCCAAAAAGATGGTGCCAAGCGCACCTTCTGAAACCTGTATAACTTTGTATTCTTTGTAGGCCATAGCAGTCTCCTGTGATCTATGATGAAGGGTATATAAACTTTAGAAAAGGCGCACTGTTTCTCTTTTCGGATAGCTTGCTGTTTTTTAAGAGCCAGTGTGGTGATTTTCCAATCCATTTTTCAGCAAGCGTGAAGGTGGCAACACCGGCATCATCCTCTAACCAGCTCGGAGCTTGCGTAGAGCGTGACAAATGGTGTGTGTCCAATCTAAGCCGGCGAATGATCTCATTACATATTTTCTAGCCATTTTCTCAATGTTTCCAGAGCATTGTCTGAGACAGATCGTCGTCGCTCCGCCCTTGATAAACGTCGTTTACCTTCCCTCTTTTTGCCCGGTGGAAGCAGGCCGAAATTGATATTCATGGGTTGAAAATCTTCAATGCGTGTGCCGGAGATGTGCCCGAGAAGTGCGCCATGCGCGGTGTCGGCTGGTGGCGCATCAGGCTCTTTGCCTTGTGCGATGGCTGCGAGAAAACGCCCGGCCATTAAACCCATGCTGGCTGATTCCACATAACCTTCCACACCTGTGATCTGTCCGGCAAACAGAATACGCGGTTCTTTTTTCAGACGCAGTATGCCATCAAGTAGTGCTGGAGATTTGATGAAGGTGTTTCTATGCAGGCTGCCAAGCCTGAAAAAATCGGCATTTTCCAGCCCCGGAATCATGGAGAACACACGTTTTTGTTCGCCGTAGGTCATTTTCGTCTGGAAGCCAACCATGTTTAATAAAGAGCCCATACGATTATCACGGCGCAGTTGCACCACAGCATAAGCTTTTTCACCGGTTTGCGGATGATCCAAACCGACAGGTTTCATCGGGCCAAAACGAGGCGTGTCTTCGCCGCGTTCCGCCATCTCTTCAATCGGCATGCAGCCTTCAAAAAACGGGATGTCTTCAAAACCCTTGAAAGCGACCTTTTCTGCATCTACCAGCTCTTTGATAAATGCTTTGTACTGCGATTCGGTCATCGGGCAATTGAGATAATCGCCTGCTTCGCCTTCTTCCACGTTTTTGTCGTAGCGGTTTTTCCAGTAACAGATATCCATATTGACACTTTCAGCATCAATCACCGGGGCAATGGCATCAAAAAAACTTAAATGTTCTTCGCCGGTCAAAGCTTGAATCTCTGTATAGAGGGTATCGGATGTTAGTGGTCCGGAAGCAATTAATACCAAACCTTGATCCGGTATCTGGGTGACTTCACCCTCAATAAATTCAATCAGCGGCTCAGCTTTAAGGGCCGTCGTGACAAGCTCGGCAAACTGCTCACGATCCACTGCTAACGCTGTGCCTGCCGGGATGCGCGCCTCATCGCCACAACGCATGATCAGCGAACCCATACGTCGCATCTCTTCATGCAACAGACCGACTGCATTTTCCAAATGATCGGCACGGAAGGTGTTTGAGCAGACAAGCTCGGCGCAGTTGCCAGTGTTATGAGCTGGCGTCATGGTTGTTGGACGCATCTCATGCAAACGAACAGGAACGCCGCGTTGCGCCAGTTGCCATGCAGCCTCGGAGCCAGCCAATCCTGCACCGATGACGGTTACTGTGTGGGGTGTTGATGTTTTGGAGGAAGAATCAGTCATGCCGTAAAGCTACTTGCACTTGGGATGACAACAAGCAATACATGCAACCCATCAAAATCGTTACCGATCATGCACGAACCAGCCCCGTGTCTGTTGATTTAAGGATGCTCTGACTTTTTCAGGGCATCCTTAATTCTGCGGTAAAGACTCGCAGGGATCGTCACATTTAATTTTCTCACATGATTCCTTGGTGCAGGGCTGTTTGTAGCAGGATTTGCCATCGGAGCTTCTATGCTGGATCGGGTATTGGATGTTCGCCAATTTTTTGAGTGCTTCCATAGCAAATCTTAACTTGATTGTATCAGGTCGATAATGCCCGGAGCGATTACTCATCCAAATTACCCGGCCATTATATATCTCAAGCACTCCAGCATAAATAACGTACTTCTCACTACCTCCCGGATCACCAGCCAACTGGCTGTGCCGGACGAACTTGGCATTGAGCTCAAACGGTTTTTCTTCACCCGGTTTTGTACAGGTATCCGGATTTTGATTGCTGCCATCCGCTTTTTTCCAAAGATATTTTTCATCACCATCCGAACAAAAGCCCCGGTCATCCTGCCCTGGCCTGTCACTACGGCGAATAACGAAATAGTTACCTTTGTGATAGACGAAGATATACAAACCATCGGCAGGCAGCTGGCTGTTGTTGGCATCAATGATGGTTGTATATGGCTCAGCTTTCCACACATCCCGTTTGGGATGTTGATAGCCACAATATCCATCCTCTTTGGCTTGTAAGTTGGGATATAGTTCTGCGACTCGGCAGTAATTGTTGCCGTAGAAATCAGTGTCTGCTTTACGTCCATCAAAACAGTATGTGTTATCGTATAGTGCGCATTGATTGCCTTTCCATTTGGTACAAAGCACACAGCTTGGTGCGGCGATTTTGCCGCAGGAGAAATCACGGCTTATCAGGGTTCGGGTAAACTTCTTATAGCCATAATAGGAATCGCAGTCGTACCAATATTGTGTCGCATAAAGTTTGATATCCAGTTTGGCGCCATGCTCATCGGTTGGTTTGAGCTTTTTTAAACTCGGGTTCAATTGCCCCCACAGGCTATCTTTTTTTCTGGTCCAGCCACCGTCTTTGTACTCTGAATCCGAAGGCTTTTCTAATTGTGGAACCTCATATTTAGACATGGAAGGCGTTTTCCCGCCCCAGCCCCATTGCGCATCAGGGTCTGAACAGAATGGTTTGCTTTTATAACATAATTTCATGCTTACCCGCAGCTCGGGATTTTTCATGTTTGCGATGTTTTCATATATAAGAGGTGTGTGAGGACTGCCTTCAAGACTAAGTGCGCAATTGCCACCACCACTCATTGAGCCGCAGGAGTAGTCGCTTGGCTCACCGCACTCGTACACATAATCCTTACCCCATACATTACCAGATAAAATAAAACAACATATAAAGCTCGTGATAAGGGTGAGCAGATGTTTCAGCAATCCCCGCATGGCTGTTTGAGCTGACATAAAAGATGTGGATATAAGCATTTGTTTATTCTTCATGGCTACAGGCATACCTCCCTTTTTAACGATTGAAATGCATGATATGTAATAATAGCACATCTCTTCTAATTGATAGTTGTTTTCATCTTTAGCCCATAAAACTGGCATGAGGTTTCATATACATGCTAATTAATGATTGCTTTTTACCTCTTTATGCCCGCTTATTTCCTGATTTTCGACATATTGAAAGCGCAGGAGGCTCAGCATCACTATTTTGCCAGAGACGTTTCGGGAGAAAAGTGCTGCCCTGATTCCTGAGTAGGTTCAATGTGATTCTTTATCATTTTTTCTATTACAATAGAGCCTTTATAAGTTCAGAAAGTTTATCAGTCTGTTTTGGGTTAAATGGTTTAAGAATCAAATCTGCACTTTGATCAAAGCTGATCATTGCATCGTTCAAAATCTGTTCACCTGCTCCTGAAAGTTTAACCAGACTCACCCGGGCATCGCGTGGGTTAAGTTCTTTTTGTACCAATTTTATTTTTTCCATCGGGTTCAAAAGTCGTGTTACGCCTGAAGCACTTAGACCAATACTCTCGGCTAAATCGATGCGCCGCATTGTCTTTTCAGGTGCACGATTAAGGTGATACATGACCATAAATTCAGAGAAGCTGATGCCATGCATATTTAATTGATTATCGACTCGTTTTAAGAGTTGGGTTTGAAGCAGGGCCAACGAAATTATAAGTTCACTATTTTTTTGCATGTACACTCCTTGAGTTATTGTTGATAACTCAAGTATTAGTCAAATTTTAATTGTGTCAAGAAGCGAGATTGATTATCTTTCAGTCTCTCTGTAACCCTTTTTCTTTTCATCGCCACGCAGTAACTTTTTCCAGTAGTGCTTTAACCCTGCAAATCAATGTGCTCAGTGATGTAATCAATGAAGCAACGTACCCGGCCACTCACAGCCTTGTCTGAGTAATATACTAAATACACTGGAATCCTGATGTTAAGCATTCTATCTTTCAACAGAGGCACCAGACGACCATCCGCAACATCCTGCTTAACGGTGAACGCTGACAGGCAGGCAATCCCACTGCCTTGCAAAGCAAGTTGCCTGAGGGTTTCACCGCTATCTGCAAATATTTTAGGATTGATCGTTACAGGCTCTTTATTCGTTCCCGCAATGGGCCAGGTATTTAATTTGTTTGGTTTGGTAAATCCTAAACAGGCATGATTCACCAATGCCGCGCTGCTATTGGGAGCGCCATACTGTTCAATGTAGTCAGGAGAGGCATAAATACCTCGATAAGTAGTGCCCAGCTTTCTGGCTTTTAAACTGGAGCTTTCCAGCTCACCAATACGAATTGCGATGTCCACCTTTCTTTCAATTAAATTAATAATGGTTTCACTGGATTCCAGCACGATGGTTACTTCAGGATAGATTTGGTTAAAGCCTGAGATCAGCGGTACAATGCCATGTAATGTAAATGGTGTTGCAGCATCGACCCTGACCACACCACGAGGTTGATGTTTTTCTTCCAGAAAATGTGTTTCAACATCAATGACTTTGGCAATAATTTCTGCTGCCTGAGAAAACAACCATTCACCCTCTTGTGTCAGACTAATGCTGCGGGTTGTGCGGTGCAGTAAACTACATTCAAGCTTGGCTTCCAGCTTTTTAAGGCTACGACTTAATACAGATGCAGCCAGATTGAGTTTGTCCGCAGCCCGAGTAAAACTTTCACTCTCGACGACGGCGGAAAATATCAGCAGTTCCTCTATCGTTACCTTCATTCCTACCCTCTATTATTGCCAAATTCACAATAGTGTTTTCACATTATAGTCGTTTAAATCAAAATTAACATCACTATAATACGGGCGTCAACAAGGCATGGAGTCTTATCGATGTTACTTAAAATATGCTCAACAAACAGGAAACATTATGACGAACCGTGTAAATATCCAAAAGATTCAGCCAGAGGCTTATGCTGCCATGTTTGGCCTTGAAGGTTACCTTGCGACCTCGACGTTGCCTGTAATTCTACAGGAGCTGGTTCGCTTGCGTGCCTCTCAGATCAATGGCTGTAATTTTTGCAAAGGCATACATACAGATGCAGCAAAAAAACACGGCGAAACCGATGAGCGACTTGCCGCGCTTGCGAATTGGAAAACATCCGATCTGTTTGATGAAAAAGAACGGGCAACACTGGAAGTCACCGAAGCCGTTACAACCATTGCCGATCAGGGCCTTTCGGATGAGCTGTACGGCAAAGTCGCAGAATTTTTAAGCGCAGAAGAAATAGCACAACTGATTGTACTGATTGCGACCGTCAATGCGTGGAACCGTATCGGCGTAGCGACGGCCAATCCATAAGAGACCATGCTCAATTTACCTTTAGTGAAAGCGAAAGTATGTTAGTGATCTAGATTACAAGTTTTTATTCGAAAAGCTGGTTAGTGTATGGGCATGGCGATTACGTTCGGGGTTATGTTACATGTAGATAGAACACCTGCGGTGGTTGTGCCTCCGGTACAGGCGCCTGTGCTTGAGGCCGTTGTTGTGTCTCAAACTTCGAATCCCGTTCTTCCAGTTGAAAGGACGCAACCAGGTCAGTTCAATTCGAATCAAAACAAATTTTTTCAGCCATCACCTGACTCCTATAATCTGCGGGGAGAGCGTGCTTCTGAAGGCGACTCAACAGGCTCAAAACTGGACCTGTTTGCTTAGTAAATTTCGATACCTGATATTTAATTTTATTTAACACTTGAGTTTGGATTTGTGCTGCGTATGATGCGCCGCCCGTTGTATTGAATTGGCCGGCATAGCTCAGTTGGTAGAGCAGCTGATTTGTAATCAGCAGGCCACGGGTTCGACTCCTGTTGCCGGCTCCATTTTATATTTTGCGTGCGCAGTTGACTCTGCGTGGCAATCGTGCATTATCGCGCGCCCTCTGGGTTGTTAAAAGGTTGGTTTGCCTCGGTCTTTTTGGGAAGTGCGGTGTTGAAGGAGAGGTTCCCGAGTGGCTAAAGGGGGCAGACTGTAAATCTGCTGGCTACGCCTACGTTGGTTCGAATCCAACCCTCTCCACCAGTTTGTTAGCTGAGACCTGAGTCTTGGTGATGCGGGTGTGGTACAATGGTAGAACCTCAGCCTTCCAAGCTGATGACGCGGGTTCGATTCCCGCCACCCGCTCCAGCATGCTGGGGCTAGATTGCCCAGGTAGCTCAGGGGTAGAGCACATCCTTGGTAAGGATGAGGTCGCGGGTTCAATTCCCGCCCTGGGCTCCAGAGTTTAGGTGTTGATGTGTTGGCGAATCGTTTGGCACGGAAGCATCGCAGAGTATGAAAAAAATGGAACGGAATGGAGAGGAAAGATGTCCAAGGAAAAGTTTGAACGTACTAAACCCCATGTGAACATCGGTACGATTGGTCACGTGGATCATGGTAAGACCACATTGACGGCAGCGATCACGAAGGTTCTTTCGTTGGCTGGTGGTGCTGAGTTTAAAGATTAC
>JAJFLC010000013.1 GCA_021772895.1 Mariprofundaceae bacterium
TTTGGGGGTTTTACACTGGTTGGTATCCAAACATTTAACCAAAAAAAAATTTGTTTTTTGTTCCACCACCAACCTGTCACCACCGCCAAAGGCGGACATTGGGGAGTCAAGCTGTATCGTTCTTTTTTACCTCAACCGATAACCATTGAGTCTTTGCCAATTTAGCTCCCTTCGATAAGGTAGATCACTACCATCGTGATCAGCGCGACAACTAGAGCCTGAATGCCGCTACGCAGCCAGGAGGTGTCGGCAATGCGGCCTAGAAATACGCCGAGTAAGAAGATCATCAGCATTGCAATGATGATGGCAAGATAGAGCGGTGATAGTGGCAGTGTAATGCCCGCGTCCGCGAGCCAGAGTGGCATAAGAATCAGTAGCGAGATAACTAGCGGGGCTAATCCATTGACCAGAGCAACCAGTATAGGAACCCAACGTGCAGCTTGCCCGTGTGCACTATCCTGAAGGTCAGTGGCCATCGCCTCCTCAAGTTTATCGAGAGCCCTCTTTCGTTCCGCCACCTCGCTTATATATGCGCTACTCATGCCACTCATGCAGAGTGCAATGGCTGCACCTACACATACGTTGATTATAACTCTCAGATTCTCGGAGGCACTAATTAGGAAGCCGATAATGAGCCCAAGCATCGTAAGCGCACCATCAAAGCCATTAACCACAAAGTAGCGCCGAACAATATCGTGTGTACGGGTAATACGAAGGAGGAACTTTGCTTGTTCTAAGAACGGCACGGTAATTTATTCTGTATCTGTTTCACTCTGCACTTCCACCTCATCAATGCTATGCAGAGATCCTCCTAGGTTGCTGATAGTTGCCTGTACCGCTTCAAAATCGATAGCGTTACCGACAATCTCAATCCGGAGTGTTTCCGTATTTTCATCCACCTCGACCACAGTCAATGTTATACGATAATCATTCCCAACTTCAGCAATGGCCTTGGAAAACTCCAATGCATTGGGTTGATGGGGTTTAAGAACATCCAAGACAACTCGTTTAACAAATTCCATATCAACTCAACCTCGCAAGCTTTCCCTGCTTGAGCACAGCAAAACAGTGCGCGCCATAACATTCACACACTGATTCAATCTCAGCGTATTTCATAGCCGATAATTGAGCCTGTGCATGATGAGGTCAAGCTCCTCATCGGTTATGCTGCCAGTATCAGGAATTACTATAGAGTTTGAGAGAATGACAATTCTATCGTAGCTTCAAAACTGAATGCCCGCTTTTGCTGCGGAAACGGCCTGTCAACTTGCCACAGCAGGGTGCCACTTTGAGCCACACTCATCTACCACCTTGAATCACAATAACCTGGCACATTCATTACAACCTGCACCCAAAGGAAAAACAAGCCTACCCAGTTTTATTTGTCTGACCTTATCAATCCACAGAGTATGATCTACCACGATCATTGACATGTCGTCCGCCTCCGACACATCACCATCAAAACAAATATGAGGCATGCCACTGCTGTCACCGACGGAAACAGAACAGTTGTCAGTGAATAGTGTTCCAACGCCACGATGGCAAAAAGATTACGCACTACAAAAAGTATATAAAACATGAGTTGTTCTTCAAATGGACGGATATATGCTTTTCTGAAGGTTGGTCCAAACCCCATCACATCCACCGTTGTTAATATCACCACCGCCCATAATGGATCGGAAGTCAGATACCAAAACGGTAAGGACGACATTGCCATGATAAAAAATAACCAATCTGTTTGGGTGATCGTGTTATCTGATTTGTGCATGTATGCCAAAAATGCCACATAGATAGTGACAATGCCTGACACACCGATTGGCCAGGCACCAACCCCTCCCTTATCTGCAAGCTGCGCCAGAAAAACCACAAATGTGGTAGAACCCCAAATCACCCAGGAAAACAGATGCGGCTTTGTTTTCCCTTGCAAAATTGAACGTGTGTAGGGGAAAAAAGCCATCAAGGTCAATACAATCGCAACTGCGCTGAAAAGCTCTTTATACATTATAACTCAGTTATAAATATCATTTCCATGTGCGATATTTATGGCCTTTCTTTGCTGAGAGAAGAAAGTTTATGTGCATGGCGTTCCCAATGTTTCCCATCAAAGGCTTCAACGATCAATTCCCTGGGTTGTGGCTCAAGGCAACGAACATTCACATCATACCCATCAGGATTAGAGCGCGGTATATAAAACGATTTAACACCACATATTTTACAGAATCTATGCTTGGCTACAGCAGTACCAAATGTGTAAGTCGTCAGATCACTTTCACCCTGAAGCAATCTGAATTTGGATTCAGGGACAATCAGATGCAAATACCCGGATTTTGAACAAATACTGCAATTACAATCCTGACACTCAATCACTTCAGGCGCTTCAACTTCAAACTGTATTGCACCACAATGGCAACCGCCTTTATAGTTCATCAAATCATTCCTTTCCTGAACATAACATCACGCAAACGCCCACATAGTGCCCGCAATAACGATCCACCTTGATATCTTTATGATGTCCCCGATTATGTACGGCAGAAAAAATTAAGTTTATTGCCATCAAGATCTCGAAAATACCCGATATAAAAACTTTTCCCTCGTTGTCCGGGGTCTCCCTCATTGCTCCCTCCAAGCCTTAATGCTTCAGCGTGCAGAACATCCACCGCCTCAGGACTCTCTGCTTCTAATGCAATCATAACACCATTCCCTACTGTCGCGGGATTCCCGTCAAAAGGCTTCGTAATAGAGAACAGAGCGGTACCTTCACCAAAGCTCCAGACGGCCAGTTCCTCTGTTTTATATGCTCTCGTAGCACCTATCCCACTAAGCAAACTGTCATAATAATGAGCCGCTTTTTCTAAATCATTGGTGCCAAGTGTTAAATAACCAATCATATTGATCCTTTCATATCATCTTCGTTAAACCAAAATTCTATTTCCGATGTCTCAACTTCAAATGAAGCCGCATGTTCTGTATTTGCAGGAACATGATACCAGCCACCCACCGAAATTCTCTCTGTCTTTCCATCCATGGTTAAAATAAGTTCCCCTTGTGTAATGATGCCAATGTTATCTGTTTCATGTGTATGCGAATCAATGGCCGTCCCGGATGGGTATGAAGCAAAGAGAATATTGCAATGCTTCGCCTGCAATTCATAAGCATCAAAAGGGCCTTCGAATTTAGGAAGTGCAAGAATCTGATCTGGATAATGCCTGTTCATCATATGGGTATTCCCCCTCTCTGCTTTCATCATAGCTCAACCAGCTTTCACGGGCCATCAGAGCCTATATAAACTTGCATAACAGCATACGTTAGATGAAATATGAACAAACAATGAGTCATCCAACGATAAACCTAAAGCTTTGTCGTAACCGACTAAATTATATCGTTATACTTCCAGTGGGCTGTTCCTGTCTTCGGTATGTTTTGGCAAATGATCGCAAACTTCCACCCAGTTTGCCTTCGATGCAAAATATATATGTGCATCGGGAGATATATCTATCTCACTATCAAGTGTCCCCAAAGAGAACTCCACCCGTTCCTCCTGTCCACTTGATGCCTTGAAAGTCATGCTTGATCCACAGTTTTTACAAAATTGACGTATCGTTCCATTGCTTGCGACATAGCTGCTCAAAAGATCCACCCCTTGAAGCCAACGAAAGTTTTCTTTTTTTACTTCGCCAAAAGTTGCAAAGGCTGCGCCATGAAATTTACGGCACATAGAACAATGGCAATGGCCCATGTGTGGTTCAAGTCGATCAACTTCGTATTCAATAGAGCCACATAAACACTGACCTTGTAGCGGTGCGTTTGTTTCGTTTTTCATTGCCATCTTCCTTAGCCATCAACACATGGTCGAACTTATTTCCTCTGTTTTCTGAAAACTGAAAAACTTAACCCATGGATCGATGCTCTGCGACCAAAACTTAGGGAATCAGCGCCAGTACGTAACCGTTACCATACAATGCCACAAAGAGAAAACCCTTGTCTAATATTTAAAACAAGGGTTTTTCTTTGATTCAACACTAAGGATGTTCTGAGAAATTACGTCCATGTGGTTTTTTAGCACGTAAAGACCAAAACGGAGTTTTGTCTTTTATGGAGCAAGCTGCCACTGATACAAACCCGGTGCCTTTTCCTGACCATATCTCGCCACTTCATTCCAAATCGCGGGGCGTTTTGTGCGCAACCTGGCAATACCAGACTGGAGAAATTGAACAAACTGTTGATCCGGTTCTTCCATTTCGGAGATGATTTTAATACCAACCAAATAAGTATTCAGTTCGTATGGGGAAGATTGAAAGGCCTGTTTATATTTGTTTAAGGCTCCATCATACATGGCAAAACGATGAAGATTGTATGCCTGATTCAAACATTCAGAACCTGTAACCTTTGCCTCAATCTTTGCCTGGCTCTCTTGTTGTGGTCTGCGTGTTAATTGTGAACGCTTATTTTGAACCCAGCCACGAAAGGCTGATTTTTGATGCACAGCAATCAACAGACGTACAAGAGAAAACAGCACTAAAAAATTCACATTCAACACCAGAAAAGTCTGCCAATCATGTTGCGAAAATGCTTGACCATCTTGCCAAGCATGAATGAGGGGTGCGGTGTTTAAATGACTAAAATACCACTGTATAGCCAAATTCCAATTCACCATGGTCAAATTCGATAAAAAAGAGCTTTCAAACATATCATACTCCTTAAACAGGAGTTCATTTTAAAATACGTTTGCAGCCACAACAGTGATACACATCATAAAAAAAACGTTATATTGCTAGAATATTATAAAATACATTCACAAGCGTTATTTTTTAATAAAATACACAAAAATAACAAGGTTAAAGCCCCTTTTTTGCATTTTTTTAGTGACCTGGATTACATATTTTTAAGCAAGCTTTTTATATTTGATCCGATGTGGCTGGGTAGCATCTTCGCCCAGACGTCTCTTTTTATCTGCTTCATAATCAGCGAAGTTACCCTCAAACCACTCCACATGCCCTTCACCTTCAAAAGCAAGGATGTGCGTTGCGATACGATCAAGAAACCAGCGATCATGTGAAATCACCACAGCGCAACCGCCAAAATCAAGCAGTGCCTCTTCCAGTGCACGCAGTGTTTCGACATCAAGATCATTGGTCGGCTCATCAAGCAGCAGTACATTGCCACCGGTTTTTAACATTTTGGCCAAATGCACACGATTGCGTTCACCGCCGGAGAGAGCTTTCATTTTTTTCTGCTGATCGCCACCCTTAAAATTGAATCGGGCGCAATAAGCACGGGATTGCACCTCATGTTTGCCAAGATAAACAACATCATTGCCATCAGACATCTCTTCCCAAACTGTCTTCTCAGGATCAAGCGCATCACGGCTCTGATCAACGTAAGAGAGCTGCACGGTTTCGCCAATGGTCAGTGTCCCTGAATCGGGTTTCTCCTGACCTGTGAGCATCCTGAAAAGCGTCGTTTTACCCGCACCATTGGCACCGATGATACCGACAATACCACCCGGTGGCAGGTTAAACTCAAGGTTTTCAACCAGCTCACGATCACCGAATCCTTTGCAGACCCCTTCTGCTTTGATCACGGTACCACCGAGCCGTTCAGAGGTTGGGATAAAAATCTGTTTGGTGGCATTACGTTTCTGAACTTCAACTGAATTCAACTCATCAAAGGCCTTCAACCTGGCTTTAGACTTGGCATGGCGACCCTTGGTGCCAGCACGCACCCATTCCAGTTCATGTTTAATCGCTTTCTGACGTGAGGACTCCTCTTTCTCTTCCTGAGAGAGACGTTTGTCTTTCTGCTCCAGCCAGGATGAATAGTTGCCTTCAAATGGAATACCACGGCCACGATCCAGCTCAAGAATCCAGCCAGCCACGTTATCAAGGAAATAACGATCATGGGTCACGGCCACAACGGTTCCCGGATAGTCATGTAAAAAACGCTCCAGCCATGCCACAGATTCAGCATCCAGATGGTTGGTCGGTTCATCAAGCAACAGCATATCAGGGTTTGACAGCAGCAAACGGCACAACGCCACACGGCGACGTTCACCACCGGATAATTTGGTGACATCGGCATCCCAATCCGGCAAACGCAGTGCATCCGCTGCCACTTCAAGCTTGCGTTCCAGATCCCATGCATCAGCTGCATCGATTTTATCCTGTAACTTGCCCTGTTCTTCAATGAGGTTGTTCATCTCATCATCCGACATCGGCTCTGCAAACTTCATACTGATTTCGTTGAATGCATCCAGCAAAGCCTTGGTTTCGGCGACACCCTCTTCGACGTTACCACGCACATCTTTGGCCGGGTCCAGCTCAGGCTCCTGAGAAAGATAACCAATATGAATGCCCGGTGCCGGGCGAGCTTCACCAAGAATTTCAGTATCAATGCCCGCCATGATTTTTAACAATGTAGACTTACCCGAACCATTCAAACCCAGCACACCAATTTTGGCGCCCGGAAAAAACGAGAGATAGATATCTTTTAGAATCTCTTTTTTGCCATCGACAACCTTGCCAACGCCTTCCATAGAATAGATATATTGATGTTCGGCCATGTGTTACCTCGAATATAAATGTCGGGGGACAGCATAACACCCGCACACTCAAATCCCAGCCTGTGCAAAGCCCATAAAAATTTCTTGTGCCCTCTACGCTCTCTGTGGTTAACATCCCGTCCTTCAGGGAGTAAACAGCATGTCTAAATCTTTTGAGAAAGAAAGTTTTGAAAGTGATAACGATTTTAAAAATAAGATCATCATGGTCACCGGTGCGTCCTCTGGCTTAGGCCGGGCGATTGCACAACAGTTAGGTGCCAAAGGTGCCAATGTGATTGCACTCGGCCGCGATGATGAAGCTTTGGGCAAGACCCAGTCTCGCATTGAAGAGGCAGGCGGACGTTGTCTCTGTATTCCTTTTGACCTCACCGATTTTGACAACTATGGAAAACTCTTTCTTGCCCTGAAAGATCAGGTTCCACATCTGGATGGACTGGTGCACTGTGCAGGCAGCCTGAAACGTTGTGCCCCAATGCAACACGTGAAACCGGACGTATTCAAAGGTGCGCTGGATATTCATCTCACCGCTCCCAACCTGCTCACCCAGATCATGTTCCCGCTACTCAAGCGCGCTAAATCTGCATCGGTCATCTTTACGACCTGTGATATGATCGATCAGGATCAACCCAACTGGCATGCTTATGGCATGGCAAAACGTGCTCTGGGTTATGCCGCAGCGATGTGGCAAGCGGAACAACCATCAACAGGCATGCGTTTCAATACCATCAACCCGGGACGTATGCGCACCCGAAGCTTTGAACGAGCATTTCCAGGATTAAGCCCAGCCACAGTCCCTGTTGCAGCAGATATTGCCCCTGCTTTTTTACAGATACTCTCCGATGAAACACATGATGTTCGCGGGCAACTTTTACAGGCTTCCGATCTGTTGGAAAAGGTCATACACTAAGTTCAAAGAACAGGTTGTCCCACAAGCGTAAATATATTCAAAATCAGAGCCTGACCCTGAGCAACTGTAAACTGAACAGGCACTGCCGGTGGATAAGCAACCTGACCGGAAGCTCCTATCGGGCCACCTTCATCACCATTTGGAAAAAACAGATCAGGATAACCTGTTGCAGAATTGAAATACATCACGTCAATGCCGTAAGTACCCGGCAATATCCCGTCAAACTGATAGTTACCATTTGCATCTGCATGCACTGAAACAGGTGCTGGCAACATCATACTTGTCATAGGGTCCCAAATGGCATTCACATCATATGCCGTAATATATGCATCTGATGCAGCCAGACCATTGGCATAAGTAACCGAACCACTGATCGAAGTACCAAACGTTGGGTTATAAAGCTGAGCATTTGCAGTAACAGTTCCACCAAACTGCGAATAATAATTCCCTGGAGATGAAGGCGGGATCAGAACCCCTCCATTGCCATCAAAATAACCGCCAATGTCTCCATTTGGAAATGGGGAAAGCAAACCCGTCATAGGGTCTATATAATCTACCCGAAGTGTGTGGGAACTAACAGGCAGGTTTTCGAAAACAAATCGACCAGCTGCATCTGTGAAAGCATCGGTAATCACGAGCGTAGAGTTTGCTTGAACTAATGCGCCTGCCACTGGCATACCTATTGAATCTGTTACAGTACCTGTAATTGTCATTTGATTTGGGAAATTTGAAAACACAAGATCTGTGGCATTTAACTGCTCGCCATTCACAACTCTCGTGTATCTTGATTCTGTGAATGGCTCAATTCCACCATCCCATATTCCATTCTCATTTGTATCAATAAATGCTTGAACAATATATTTGTCACTATCTGAGACAATTGGCCCAAACTGATATCGACCATTCAAACC
This sequence comes from Mariprofundaceae bacterium, assembly GCA_021772895.1. Lineage (GTDB taxonomy): Bacteria > Pseudomonadota > Zetaproteobacteria > Mariprofundales > Mariprofundaceae > WSZY01. The sequence continues at coordinate 8,378 of JAJFLC010000013.1, forward strand.
ACTCGCATACCCTTCCTCTACCAAAGCGGGAAAGAAAATATCATTATATAACGAGATGTGATATAGCCCTGATACACCCGTTAAGTTAATAATTTGTCCGGTGATTGTCCCAAGCTTTGGCTGTAAGGCTTCAGTTGATTCCATCTTTCTAATTCGCAAATGATCACTATCGGAGACATATAAACCACCTTGCTTATCAACTGCAATTGCATTTGAGAAGCCAAGTTGAGCCATGATGCCCGGCCCTCCATCGCCATTCAACATTGGGTTCACATTCATAACGCCACTACCCACTACGGTAGTGATTATCCCGGTATAAGCATCAATCTTACGAACTCTGTAATTCCCAGCATCTGCGACATAAAGATTCCCTTGGTAATCTACCTTTATGTCTCTAACAGGATTAAATGCCGCATTCACTGCCAAGTAACCGTCACCACTGAATCCGGGTGAACCATTGCCAGCTACTACTCTAAGTTGTCCCCCTACAGGAAACGGAGAAAAAGGCACAACGTACTCAATCATATTATCGATTGTAATGATCTGATCGAAATCATTACTAAAATAGATTTTACCTTGCCGATCAACAGCTAAATGGCGTGCATTAATAGGGCTCGAAGCTGGCATTCCATTTATGATAGGAGCAGAAAATCCGGACCCATCACCTGCTACCGTTGTAATAATTCCATTGCTATCAATCTTACGAATCGCCCCGTTGTCTCGCTCAGCCACATAAAGATTCCCAGATGCATCAAACACCAAATCGCGAGGCCCAAGTATAGAGGCGTTGGTTGCAGGCCCCCCATCACCCATAAAAGGAATCATCGAAGCATATGAATCCCCTGCTACAGTTGTAATGATTCCAGAGGTGTCAATTTTGCGAATTGCATTATTAAAAGCCTCGGCAATATACAGATTACCAACGGCATCAAAAGCCAAACCTCGTGGGTTGAATAACGAAGCATTAAGCGCAGGCCCATTGTCTCCAAAAAATGGGGCTGCATTGGCATTTCCTGCTATCGTTGTGACAATTCCGGCAGCATCAATCTTTCTGATTCTATCATAACCGATTGTTCGATCTGAATAGTAAATATTTCCATATTTATCTAATACAATCTCTTTAGTATCCACGAGCGCATCCCAAGCTGGAATACCATCACTCATAGGGTCACCAATGCCGCCACCCGCGATCGTAGTAATAATTCCAGCTGGCGGAGTATTAGCTATTGTAAGGTTGACTCCGGAAACGGGTACTCCTCCAATTATATTAATAGCCGAGGAAACGACAAAAGGCTCACCAGCAGAAATAGCTGGCCCATCTAAAGCAACATCTACCGAGGCTCTCAGGTAATAAACACCATCAACAAGGTTTCCCATTCCAGGCAATTGATAGCTACCTGAAGTAACAATACCAAAACTCTGTACTTCTAAAAAAGTATTTAATTGCGGATTATCAAACAATTCAACAAACAACATGCCAGTTTGCCCACTGTTATTACTCACAGTTCCTGAAATAGAATTAGCTTGAGCTGTAGAAGAAAACACCCCCATCAGCAGTGATAAAAAAACAAAGAAACAATATACCAAACGATTATTAAATAACATGCACTCCCCTTTTCCTCAATTATGATTTAATATAATGCTAACGCGTAAGCAAAACCCTGTCCATTTAATTTACACAAGCTTGAATTCTCGCATACAGTTTTATACGCTTTATTTTGCTTTTCATCAGATACTTTTACAATAATATTTCGCCTGTTCGGTATATCCGTCAAACCAATAGAGATTCACTAAATCTACGAAGCTAAAGTGTTTGCCATGCAGCAAAAAACGAACCCCTGTATACAAGCCCCCTGTGCCCAACATTTGGCCCCAAAATATAACGCAACAATCACCCATTTAATTGTTATATCGGCACAAGGGTAAATATCAATATCGCACCGATCACCAAAGAGACATGTACGACACGCCAGGTAAAAAAAAATAATGCCTCAGAACCATCAATCCAGGATGCAAGGAGTACTGAGCAAATCAACTATCCCCTGACAAACATGGATCGTACTTTACAAACTTGATACCGAAATCAAAACAGGCTTGTTACTGCTACTTTTACATCCGGTATCCACAGGCTGCTTTAAACAGACTTTTTTACTGTGTGTCGAGCCATCCCGACAGGTAAACGTCACCTGAGTGCAATCATCCATGACTGAAGTGACATGCAGTTGGAGACGCCACTTGGCAGCGTTGGGATCATACGGGTCATCAAACTCCCGTGTCTGCGGTGTGCAAACCTGACTTCTCAGATTATCCGCAACAGTCCGTTCATTCACCTGCACACGCAGAAGCACAACCTGACCGCCGGTGACAGGATCTGTGGCTTCAATGGGTTCTTTGATTTCAGGACTGGCACAGCCGGAAGAAAAAAGAGCCACCGCCGATAGCCAGCATAGTGCCAGAGAAATAGGCAAGAGATAATGACGCCAAAGCATGGTCTTGCATCCTACCCTTCAACGGCAGGTTGATCTCTGCACCAGCCATAAACCTCTTCAATCACCCGCTTTTCAATCAGTTTCCAAATCCACTCAATAATCGCGCAGACAATCGCATTCCATGTTTTACAAATTGCAATCAGTGCACGAATAATCAAGACAATGACTTTGGTTGCAATAACCTTCCATACTGGCACACCTTTTGTATCGGCCTCTTTGCCTCTGCCCGGCTTTCCTCGTGTATCCGTGAGGTTGTCGATTTCATTTGCCAGGTCTTTCAGCGTATTACGAATCGGGGTACTGTAAGCTTCGGCATCGCCAAGCCCCTTGTAGAGATAACCCGTTTCAGTCGGTGTTGCATCAGATTCCAAAAGTATTTTTCTCACTTCCGGTAAAATCTCAACTTGGACAGATGTCTGAAATGCACTGTTTCCAATCGCTTCATCAATTTCACGGGTTGTATCCGTATCGACATCCAGTTTTTCCACAGCCATACGCACCTGTTGGCTCGCGGCTTTAAGTTGGTCTATAGCACGATGATTAAGTCCTGCTGCATATTCCTGCTGATACTTGCCTTCACCTGCAATTTTCAAAACCTTTGCCCGTTCAACATGTTTATAGGCCATCTCACTTTTGACTGAGTTTCTAAGCCCTGCCAGAAGAAGATCCAGTGCACTCTTTAGATAGACACGGTCAAGCAGCGACTGAAACATTTCATATTCTCTTTGGTCAACGCCAGATGAGCAGATATCACTTCGGTATAAATCGGATTTGTTTGACATAGGGTCCCCCTTCTTATGTGATAGTTTATTCAATAGACCATCCATTTATATATGTCAAACAAACAAAAAATCATGTTTGAGACCGGTTCAGACCATCCGTTTGGCATACCACGCATGAATCAACAGCGCCTGGAAAAATAATACAGGCTTGTCAAAGTCACCCGATGCAATGATAGCTTCAATTTCCTGTGTCGAAAGCACTGCAACATCCTGGCCCAAAGCCGTAAGGCGTTTTTCAACTTCTTCAGCAGACATTTCAGAATATAGCATTGTCCGTGCCCAAACTTCAAAAAGGCTTTTATAGGCTGGAGCACTCATATCAGAAGCCAGATCAGCATTCACCAAACACCCGCCAGGACGAAGCCTTGCAGCAATCTGACGAAAAAAATCACATCGTTCATCTGACCCCATGAAAAATTGAGACACCAGAATACAGGTTGCCGCATCAAACGCATCTGATTCAGGAAGCGAAGCCAGATAACCTTCGTGAAACGTGCAACGTGATGCAAAACCACATGTTTCAACCCGCTCACGGCAAATGTCCAACATCGGAGCTGCGGGCTCTACAACAGTGAAATGCCACTGTGGAAATGCCCGGGCAAGATCCATCAGTTCCGCTCCCGTTCCTACACCAACACAAAGAACACGCGCATCGACAGGGAGTTCAGAAAACACCATCTGAATAACAAAATGAAGTGCGTCACGCATCGGTGCTAATTTCGCGACCTGTTTATCGTAAGAAGAAGCGCGTTTCTGATCAAAAACAACGGTCTGTTCTTTGCTTTTCATGATATGAATCCTTAAATAAATCTTAATCTATAGTTAAGTGATGCCAGTGACATTAATGACGCGTAGAGTCACTGATTTACCGGGAGAGCGGCTTAATTAACCCGGATAAATTTCTTATCCTGATCAATGATACTCACTTCACTTTCCCCATTTGCATTTTTTTAAAAAATCATCGTATGATCAACAAGATACTTCCCGTCTTCTTCGATCAACAGAAGCTCTGCAACATATTCACCCTGTGCTTTTGTGAACCATTGTTTCCAAACAACAGCGACAGCATCAGGACGTTTGAACACTGCAACAAATGCTCTTTTTGAGAAGGTTCCCTTTTCACTTTGATACTGTTTACAGACCTTTTGAAAATACGCTTTTGTTACGATATTTTTCATTCTCGCGCTAAAATCCCGGATATGCCTCTCATGATCAATATCTGTGGAAGCACCCATCAAATTATCCATGATTGGATTTACGATATTCAAAATTTCTTCATCACTCATTTTGGTGAAATCCAAAAAGCCCTCCTTAAAATGCTAATTTTTGAGTTTAATGACCGTAGGCCATACTTAAACGGTTCATCAGATACGGTGAACTATCAATTAGTCTCATTAAATCGCGTTATAAACCTGTAGACATGCTTAGCATCATCCTGAAACGACCTTAACGTAAGGTTCTGATCAATATATTCATTATACTTTGGAAAATTTCCGGCCTGATCCATATTGAAAAAGCCCATTGACCATTCCGCATAATTTCTTTTTTTAATATCTCCCGTCATGATTTTAGTGACATCCTTATGGCGACTGTCCTTTGTGATCATATCATACAATTCTAAAATGACCTGCCTCTCCCCCTCAAGCATTTGCATAAAATTCCCTTCCTTATACAAAAGCATTCCAGTTACCCCAAGTTTACGATTCCTTTCACGCGCTTCCTGTAGAAGAAGCAATAGCTCATCCTCATCCATTAACTTGGTAGCTGAACTTACATAAATCAGATAAAATATAATATTGACTTCCCAAACATTAAATTCACATCGCCTTTTGGATGACAAATCTCAAACAAAGGAAATGCTCTGCCCTTATTTACAGACGTTATCGAAAAAACAAAATCCCGTCTATCATCGAAACAACCCATCTTCAGGCACGAAAATATTCCCCGACTGACTTTTCATCATGACGGACGAAACACATACAGCTAGAGTGACCCGATGCCTAAATCTGATTCTCCTGTTCCTGACCTATCCGTTCCATTTGCAGGCTTAACGCTGCAATCTCCAATCGTACTGCTTTCGGGCTGTGTTGGTTTTGGTGAGGAATACACACGGGTCGAAGGTTTTTCGAACAAAGATGTTGGCGCGGTGATTCTCAAAGGCACCACACTTGAACCACGCATGGGCAATGCGCCACACCGTGTTTACGAAACACCATCAGGCATGCTCAATGCCATTGGTCTGCAAAATCCGGGTACCCGCTATGTGATTGACAATATTTTACCCAACCTGCCCCACAGTGAAACCCAGTTCTGGGCCAATGCCAACGGTACTTCACTGGAAGAATACGCAGAAATTGCAGCTATATTCGATGATTCACCTGTCACCGCCATTGAAATCAACATCTCCTGCCCCAATGTAAAAGAGGGTGGTGTACATTTTGGCAACGACCCCGTGATGGCAGGAAAAGTGGTCGAGGCGATGCGCCCGATGACAAAAAAACCGCTGATCACCAAGCTTTCACCCAACAATGCAGATATTGCTGAAACTGCACGCCATTGTATTGAGGCTGGCACAGATGGCCTCTCTGTTATCAATACACTGGTAGGCATGGCTGTGGATATTGAATCGAGAAAACCGATTATCGGCAATATCTCCGGTGGCCTGTCAGGGCCAGCCATCAAACCCGTGGCATTGTGGAAGATTCATCAAACCCGTGCAGTTGCGGCCAAACATAACATTCCAATTCTGGGCCAGGGCGGTATCACATCAGGGAAAGATGCTATTGAATTTGCCATCACTGGTTCGGATGCGATTGGGGTCGGAACGGGTCTCTTTTATGATCCACTGCTCTGTGGCAAGATCCTGGAAGAACTGCGCGACTATCTCTCCAAACACAACATGGAGAGCTATCAGGAACTGGTTGGAACGTTGCAAAGTTAAAGACCCATTTCTATGCCAATCCTGACACCAATCACTCTGTAATGCGCACACACTCTTTTTTACTTCTAATGCTTGCAGGCGTTACTTCCGGGCTGTTTTTCAACGATCAGACATTTGCAGGTACATTGTCACAGCTGGGATCCAGCCGTTGGGTGACTGTTAACAAGGTTTACGATGGCGATACCTTTAAAACACGCGCAGGCGAAAAGATACGCCTGCTTGGTATCAACACACCTGAAATTGCCCATGGTGGAAAACCCGGTCAACCCTTGGGAAAAAAAGCAAGACAGAAACTTCTATCACTTATACAGGGAAAACTGGTTCGCATCGAATTTGATAAGGATAAACAGGACAAATATGGTCGCCTCTTAGCCCATGTATATCTCAGGGATGGAACCTGGATTAATGCGCAGATGATCGAGCGTGGTTGGGCCCACCAATATATTTTTGCTCCCAATTTTCGCCATGCCGATATGCTCTTAAAAAAAGAACAGGCTGCCAGACAAAAAAAGAGTGGTATCTGGAACACGCCACGTTTTGAACGACTCGAATCAAAACAGGTCAGCGAAAAATTGATTGGTCAGTTTCGATTAATCTCTGGACATGTTGTTTCGATTGGAAAAAAAAGATGGGGCTTTAAACTGGGCAAGCTCTCCATCAGCATTCCAAGAGCTTACCGAAAATGGTTTAAAACGCCTCTGAAACTTAAAAAGAATGACAGGGTCATCGTGCATGGAACCATACGTATTTCCAACAAAGGAAAACTCTATCTTGCCTTGCATTCACCCTACGACCTGGAGATAATCAAACAATGAAACGTTTACTCAGCATTCTCTCACTATTAACACTTCCCATCATGTTAACAGCCTGCGCAACCAACCCGGCCAACAAAAAAACGGACTTTGTACTCATGTCTGAATCACAGGAGCTCAGGCTTGGGCAGCAACTTTCACGCATGGTTGCCAAACAAATGTCATTATTGCCCAAAGACGACCCATTGGTTATCTATGTAAATAAAATTGGCCAACAAGTGGCCGCGACATCTGATCGGCCTGAGCTTTTTTATCGTTTTCATGTGGTAGACGATGGCACGATCAATGCGTTTGCGCTGCCCGGTGGTTATATCTATGTGCATCGTGGTCTTTTAGCCCAGTTTAACAATGAAGCAGAACTCGCTGCTGTGCTGGGCCATGAAATTGGCCATGTAACAGCCCGCCATGCTGTTCAACGTTATACTCAGGCACAGGCGTACAACATTGGAATGACTGTCACTTCCATTTTTGTGCCCATTCCTCAAGCCGCTGCAAACCTGAGTAACCTTCTGGCGCAATCCATCATTTTGGGATATGGACGAGAACAGGAATTAGAATCCGATGAACTCTCACTAAGATACCTGTCAAAGTCCGGCTATGACCCCAGTGCCACCATTCGCTTGCTCGAAACGCTGGAACGACACGATGCCATTAATAAAAAAGAGAAAACCGATGCCGGTGAAAAAGTAAAAAGCTATCACGGTGCATTTTCAAGCCATCCGAAAACAAAAAAACGTATCCAACAGGCCGTTGCAAAAGAATCGCTTATACAAAAAGAGGGTATGAACCGAGTGGGCAAAGAGCCCATGCTTGCGACACTCGATGGCTACCCTTTAAAAGATAGCAGCAAAGATGGTGCAGTGGTTGGTCAACGTTTTTTGCACCCGGAACTTGGTATCCAGCTTGAATTTCCTGAAAACTGGGTCATTAAAAACTCACCCGCCACACTCACTGCCAGACTACGTCAGAAAAAAGTCTATTTCATGTTGGGTCTAAAAGAGCTTCAAAAACGTTACTCTGCTGAAAAGATATTAAAATCTCTCTTCCCAAGGCGACATATAGGTGCCATCACGACCGGCAAGCAAGATGGTTACCCCTATGCAAGAAGCATGGTCATGGCATCTGCACCCCATGTCAGTAAGGCCGCGATTGACGTTTCGGTTTTTCTTGATGGTCCCAAAGCATTTATTATCATGCTCTATAGTAAGCGAGATGAAAAAGGAAAGTATCAAACACAGTTTAACCAGATTCGTGACTCGTTTCGTCATTATGATGTGGCAAAAGATGGTGACGTACCAAAAATTCGTATCGACATCTGGAGACAAGGTGATAGCTGGGAAAAAGTTGCCAAAAGAGATAATCATATACTGGGTCGCTTCACCGCAGAAAAACTTGCTGCACTCAACGGCATGAATGTAGATCAAACACCTGTTCCGGGAACGCTCATTAAAAACGTTCAGTAATTCTCTTGTTTGTTTTTATAGATTCCGAAGATCCGGGCCAGTATAAATCTGCCTCGGGCGGTCGATGCTATGATTGCTATCCTGCTTAAGCCTCAGGCAATGGCTAACCCAGTCTGGTGTCCTTGCTACTGCAAATAACGCAGTAAACATGTGATTCGGAAAACCTATAACTCGTAGCATAATACCTGAATAAAAATCGATATTGGAATAAAGTTTTTTCTCAATAAAATATGCATCACTGAGTGTTAGATGTTCAGGTTCTGATGCCATCGCTATGAATTGGCTATTCATACGATGATTCAGTATTTAAAAAAAACAAACTACAACGTTGAAGTAAGTGCCCATTGTAAATGTTCCATATGTTCAGGAAAAAAGTGTCCTGCCCCTTCAATTTCGTGATATTCAACTGAATCGAGAAGCGCCACCCAGGCCGATACCATTTCATGAGGCACCAATTCATCGATGCTACCATGAATCACTTTAAGCGGACGTGCCTCATTACGCATGAATGAGAAATCCCATAAATTCACTGCGGGTGCGACTGCAAACATGCGTTCCACCCGGATGTCCTGACTGGCGGCCGTCAGCCCCGCATAACAACCAAAAGAGAAACCAGCCAACCAGAGTGGAACCTCTGGATGTTTTTCGTGCATCCAATCCAGAACTGCACCCGCATCATCGGCTTCCCCCAAACCTTCATCCCAACTTCCTTCACTCTGTTCCACGCCACGAAAATTAAAACGCAAAATTGGGTGCCCCAGATTTTCAAAGGCACGTGCCATCCAATACACCACTTTATTGCGCATCGTACCTCCAAACTGAGGATGTGGATGGCAAATCACCACCGCAGCTTTACCGATCTCTCCAGTTTGATAAATCGCTTGTAATTTCCCTACAGGCCCCTCAATAAAAAGTTTCTCGTGGTGATGTTGCACTAGTCAAACAGTGCCTGATAAATTTCAGGTGAAAACCCAACCGTTATACCGCCAGAAGTCACCAATACAGGACGTTTGATCATCGAAGGGTTCTCCATCATCAAATGAATCGCTTTGTCCTCATCCACATCCTCTTTCAGATCATCAGGAAGTTTGCGCCAGGTGGTTCCTCGTCTGTTTAAAAGTGTTTCCCAGCCTTTGGCCGCACACCACTTAGTCAAAAAATCACGGTTTGCACCCTCTTTTTTATAATCGTGAAACTGATAATCAATGGCTTGTGCCACTAACCATTTGCGCGCTTTTTTAATCGTATCGCAATGAGGAATACCAAACATTTCAACCTGACTCATAATTTCTCCAATCTGTTTTCAGCAGTATAAACAACTGCATAATCAGCAAACAGCTGTTGACCTTTTTCATCCCTGTAAAGTGCCTGCAAATTCATCTCTGGCGGCACAGAAAGCCCACCTTCACACAAACCATGTGTATGCTCATTTCCCAAAAACGTAAAGCGTGTGGTCAAAAACATCCGATTCAATACGCCCGCAGCAATCAGCGTGCCATGCACTTCCGGTCCTGCGATCATATAAGCACTTTTAAAACCGCAATCGATGAGGCCTTCTCTTAATCGTATGCCTTCGACCCCTGTTTCACCTGCGCTAATCACTTTAACGCCATATGTTTCAAGCAAGGCTCGTTTATCAGTAGATGCAGTATCTGAGGTGAATACATAGATCTGCCTTTCTTGTAATAATTCAATCGCATCCAACGGTATCTCAAGTGTCCGGCTTAAGATGGCAACGGCTGGTTGTTTTTTAAGCCTCTGTTGTATCCGCCACGCCATCAAGTCCTGATATTTATGCCCAACCGGAAGCATCTCCTGTGCAGTACCTGATGCGAGCTGTCGAAAATAGCGTGCAGATGTGACCAATACATCACTTTGAGCCGCCAGCTCTTGATAAAGACGCCAGTCCCGCTCATTGGCGAGTGAGTTTGGCACTTCATCATTATCTGTTGTTGGATTGTAACGTGAAATGCGCCCATCAATGCTTGCGACGTAATTCGAGTAAATCAGCACCTCACCCTCACTTGCTTCATGATGCAGGTTCAGCCTTAGATAAAGACCTTCTAACGATATGTCACTCGCACGGCCGGAATCAGGGAATAGACGATAAATCATGATCGTGACCGGATACTGCTACATGAGCACCCGTTCAACGCCCCCGTTTTTCACCTGTTTGATAAAATCACGCTGCCATTTTTCACCTTTCAGATGACGCGCAAGTTCAACCACAATGTACTCGGCTTCAACACCACTCTCGCCTTCCAGACGGCTCAACCCCTGCAAGCATGATGGACAGGAGGTAAGAATCTTCTGTTTTCCTTCACCCTGTTCTGCCAGTTTTTTGCTGGCCTTGGCCATTTCCTCTTCTTTGCGTGCGCGAATCTTGCCCGCAATCGCAGGCTTGGCGACAGCCAGCGTACCCGCCTCACCACAACATTGTTCTGACTCCACGGATGGCTTGTTCAATAACGATTCAATGGCTGCTTCGGAGCCATGTCGTTTCAAAGGTGTATGACATGGCTCGTGATACATATATTGCACCCCATCCACAGCATCAGCCTTAACCCCTTGTGTCATCAGATATTCATGAATATCAATCAAGGGTGCGCCCGGAAAGACCTCCTGCAACTGATAACGGGTCAACTGATCATAACATGTACCGCAGGATACAATCACCGCCTCAAAATCAAGGTAGGACAAGGCATTTTTCAAACGATGAAACAGCACCCGGTTTTCATAAGTGATTTTGTCACCCGTCTTATGATCACCCGCTGCCGTACTGGGATACCCACAGCACAAATACGATGGAGGTAAAACCACATTCACACCTAGATCAAACAACATTGCCTGCGTTGCCAAACCCACCTGCGAAAACAGACGTTCCGAGCCACAACCCGGAAAATAAAATACCGCCCGGCCATTGGCCTTTTGCGGGTCGCGCAGGATTGGAATCATGTTTTTGTCACGGGATTCAATGCCCAGCTGCTGACGGTTTGTGGTCAATGGTAATGAAGGCAAAGGTCGTTCAACAAAATTAATCACATTGGCCTGAACACCCTCAAGGTTACGTTTGGCCGCTGTTGTAGGTTTCACCAGACCCAGTTTTTTAGCCACAGCATGCAATAAACGATGCCCTGCATAACCCCAGCGAATCACCACTTCCCGCATGATGCGAACTGCATCGGGATTTTTCATCACCAAAAAGGCCATCGATAATTTTGCACCCAAATTAAAACGCGCCTGCCCTTTGTCTTTAAGTAACGCACGCATTTTTTCAGTCACGTTTCCAAAATCAATATCAACCGGACATGGTGACTCGCACTTATGACAAATCGTGCAATGATCGGCCACATCATGCAGGCCCTCAAACTGTTCAAAGGAGATACCATTGCCCGTCTGTGACTCATACAAAAACGCCTCAATAATTGCGCCCGATGCCTGAATTTTATTGCGTGGTGAATAGAGCATATTGGCACGTGGAAAATGGGTATTACACACCGGTTTGCACTTACCACAACGCAGACAAGGTGAGATTTCTTCCGAAAGTTCGGTGAGATCTGCCGCTTCCATGATCACAGCTTCATGCTCCAGCAAATTAAAACTCGGTGTATAGGTGAGACCTAAATCCAGCCCCGGCTGCAATTTCCCACGGTTAAACAAGTCATCAGGATCAGCCTGTTGAAGATAATCGGCGGTTTCCTGCAAAATTTCCTTATTAAGATAAGGTAGTTTTGTAATGCCAATACCATGCTCACCTGAAATCACGCCGCCCAATGCCTCAGCTTTGGCCATGACCTTTTCAACCGCATGATGGGCTTTACGCATCATCACATAATCATTGGAATTCACTGGAATATTGGTATGTACATTGCCATCACCAGCATGCATATGTGTTGCCACCACCACCCGGCCGGAAAGCACACGCTGATGAATCGCCCTGATATTTTTCAGTAAAGTTTCATTGCCACGCAATCGATCCAGAATAGGTGCTTCCACCTCTTTGCGATATGAGATGCGCACATCGCCACGCTGAATCACACAAAACAGTGATTCATCCTGCTCATATTCACTGCCCTCAATCAATGCCGCGACATCTTTGGCTGGTCCATCCAGCCCTTTTAACATGTCTCTCCAGCTTTGGCTGGCCGTCTCCACAACCTGAAGACACTCATTAATTTTTTCAGCCAAATAAACATCATCTTCAAGATTTAACTCTTCACGCACCAATTGATTATCTGAACCCAATCGTTCACGCGTTTTTATCAGGTAATCACCCATCGCTTCAACAATATCAACCTTGTTGGAGATCGAATTTTCAATATTCAAATGTTCAACATAATCATTATATTCAGACAAATGTGTTAGCGGGATCACCACATCCTCATTCATTTTAAACGCACGGGTATGTTTGGCAATAGCTGCCATACGCCCACGGTCACCCCAGAAACGCCCACGATCTTCTTTAGAGATCGCCACAAACCCTTCACCGTTACCCTGCGAGGCGATGCGACAAATATCAGCACTGACCTTGGCAACTTCTTCTTCATCATTGCCGGACACATCAATCAACAACACCACACGCGGTCGTTCACGGCGGGTCGATTTACTGACATAATTAATGGCTTTGACATATTTTTCATCAAAGTGTTCAAAACCTTCAAGAAACACAGCATCCATTGCATCAACATGCTTTTTAATGCCCACCAATGCCTGTGTTGCATCATCAAGTTTCTGCCCAAAAAATTCACAACAAACCGTACGTGTTACATCATAGGCACGGTGCAGGATGAAAGTTGCCTCTGTAATAAAACCATCTGTGCCTTCTTTCTGGATGCCCGGCAGTCCACCCATGGCTTTGCGTGTCACATCTTTACCAAGACCTTCACGGCGAAAAATCGAACCCGGCAGATTCATCTCTTCTTCTGAAATCAGACTGCCATCCATGCCTGATGTGCGTGTCAATTTGAATGACACTTCAGCCTCATCATGCAGCTTACCCATATTATGATTCAGGCGTTGCACTTCCAGCCAGTTCCCATCCGGTGTGACCATTTTCCAGCTAAGCAGATTATCTGCACAGGTGCCCCAAATCACCGCATGTTTACCACCGGCATTGGAGGCAACATTACCACCGATCGTGCATGCCCATAGACTGGTTGGATCGGTTGCAAAGACGTGAGGCCTGGATGTTTCCATCACTTTTCCAGTGACCGCACCTGCCTGTGCTGTAATCACTGCCACTTCACCCTTCATACCAACATTCTGAGTTTTCACTTCACCGATATGGTCAAATTTCTCAACATTGATCATCACCGCATCGTTCGACAAAGGCACAGAGCCACCACACAGCCCTGTCCCACCACCACGCGGGATGACAATCAGGCGCAATTTAGCAATGGCACGAATAAGACCGGGAATTTCATCAGGTGAATCAGGCGTTAATACACAAAACGGGTGATGTGAACGCCAATCTGTGGCATCGGTCGCATGATGCGTTAAGGTGTAAGCATCAAAATGAATGTTGTTTGCGTGTGTATGCTTGGCAAGTGCACGTTTGGCTTTGCGGCGTTTTTTTGGTTCTTCTTCAAACCAGGCATAAAAATCATCCAGCATACGTTCAGTACATGCTGCAACCTTTTGCGCCCGTGGGTTGTCTTCTGCTCCACCGGTAATGCGTTGCATTCTTTCCTGATGACGATGACGCATTTTTTTCAGGCGTTTAGGATGTTTCAGTAAGTCATTTTTTAGAAAGACATTGCGTTCAATCACCCAGACATCACCCAGAATTTCAAACAACATCCGTGCAGAACGCCCTGTGCGGCGTTGTTCGCGCAATACATTCAGATCATCCCACATATTTTTGCCAAGGAACCGGACAACAATCTCCCGATCAGAATAGGAGGTATAGTTATAGGGGATTTCCCGAATATTATCAGTCAAAGATCGGCTCCTTGCCTTCGGTGATACGTCTTTCCTGCCATATGCCGCAGCATCATAACGTCTGGAACATTAAAAACAGCTAAAGAAGTCCATATAAAAACAATTGGTAAGTGGGTACGCTTGTACATCAGATAAGCTCTGGCATGATTAGGCCATGATTCAATTATCTGAACGTATCCAAAAAATCAAGCCTTCCGCTACCCTCGCGATCACAGCCAAAGCCGCTGAATTGCGGGCTACGGGCAAAAACATTATATCTCTTTCCGTTGGCGAACCTGACTTTGAAACACCCAAAGCAGCCCGTGAAGCTGGCATCGAAGCGATCAACGCCGGGTTTACACGCTATACCGCAGTGTCCGGTATTCCTGCACTTCGTCAGGCCATCGCTGAGAAATTCAAAAAAGATAATGATCTGGATTACGAAGCTGAGGATATTCTGGTCTCCACTGGCGGCAAGCAGTGCATCTACAATCTCTTGCAGGCCATGATTAACCCCGGTGATGAAGTCATCATTCCTGCCCCTTACTGGGTCTCTTATCCTGATATGGTCCTGTTGGCCGAAGGTGTACCTATCATTGTTGAAGCCAACGCAGATGCCAACTTTAAACTTACGGCTGCACAGCTTGAAGCTGCCATCACACCCAAGACAAAGTTACTGTTTATCAACTCACCCTCAAACCCGACGGGCATGATCTATTCGGCGGATGATCTGGCTGCTTTGGGTGAAGTCATTCGAAAATACCCGAACATCGCAGTTGCTACCGATGATATGTATGAAAAAATCCTTTTTGATGATAAAAAATTTGCCACTTTTGCACAGATCAACCCAGACCTGAAAGATCGAACCATCACATTCAATGGCGTATCCAAAGCCTACTGCATGACAGGCTGGCGCATCGGTTTTTGTGCTGGCCCACGGGAACTCATTAAGGCCATGGGAAAGGCGCAAAGCCAGAGCACTTCCAACCCCTCTTCTATCTCCCAAAAAGCAGCCCTCGCAGCACTCATGGGCCCAACTGATGAGCTCAATGAGATGGTAAAAGTCTATCAAACCCGCCGCACGTGGCTGGTCAAAGCTCTAAACAATATTCCCGGCATACATTGCATCACCCCTGATGGCGCATTTTATCTGTTTCCATCCGTAGCAGGCTGGATAGGTAAAACCACATCCAATGGTACCCAGTTAACCAATGATGTGGTGATTTGCGAATGGCTGCTGGATGCCGCAGGTGTTGCGTTGGTGCCCGGCACAGAGTTCGGTTCACCCGGCCAGATTCGTTTCTCCTATGCAGTCTCTCAGGATACACTGGAAGATGCCGTAAATCGTATTGCAGAAGCCGCTAAAAAATTAAACTAACAATGTCCAACATCCATCAAAGAGCACTATGAGCAGCATTGAAATTTGCCATGGCCCTCGATGCAGTGATTACGGTGGTAAGGCCCTCTTAACTGAACTTCAATCCCTCGGTGTTCATGCCAGCTCGGGCGAGTGTCGCAGCCTTTGCCCTTATTCACCTGTAGTGCATATGAATAAAAAATTTATTCCCAGAGCTACGGCCAGTGAGATTATCGAACGGCTTTAAAGCTTGATTACGATGTATTTAGGGATGCGCCGAAATGCCAGAGCATCCGTGAAGGCTTGAATAGCCTTCCAAAATCATACAAAGCATATTTTAACGCGAAGTGTTTGAATTTGTGAGCAACGGCAAAACCGAGATTTTTCGATTACGTGCTGAAAAACTACGTGCATGTAGTTTTTTAGACTATCCCTGGAAGTTCGATTTACTTAAAAACAAAAAAAATGACACACTTGATAACACCTATGTCAAAATACCCGAAATATACTACCGGACCTAATCCTCAATTCACCTGACTACATGTATATCCCATCGTTTTTACTTGGCCCTGTTTTTGCTTGAGAGGTCTCAAACCATCTTTAAGAGGTATTTAAATGAAAGATCATCAATCAAAGCTCGAATACTTTTTTGAACATTCATTATGGCAGTTGCGCTGGTCTGTGCTTGTTGCAGTCATTTTCAGTGCCTTGACGGCCATCATCATGTTTTACGTTTCCGCAGTTGATACCTATTATATTGTTCATATGCTCACAGACTATGCA
Source organism: Mariprofundaceae bacterium (assembly GCA_021772895.1). Taxonomy (GTDB): domain Bacteria; phylum Pseudomonadota; class Zetaproteobacteria; order Mariprofundales; family Mariprofundaceae; genus WSZY01. The sequence continues at coordinate 24,924 of JAJFLC010000013.1, forward strand.
GGCGTTGTAGAAGAGCATGCACGCAAAGAGCTACGCGCTGAGGCTGTCGCCCACATTGTTGAAGTTATTGATGGATTTCTGCTTGCTGTGGTGCTGCTGATCTTTTCCTACGGCACTTATGAACTCTATATAAGCCGTATCACTGACGTCCAGCAAACTGAAGCGGCTGAACACTTACTACAGATTAAAAATCTTGATGATCTGAAAGCACGCCTCGGCAAGGTGGTTTTAATGATTCTGATTGTTAAGTTTTTTGGCATCTCCATGGGAACAGACTACGAAACAGTCAAAGAGTTGACCATCTTTGCCGTGTCCATTGCCATCATCGCCTTCTCATTCTTTATTGCTGAAACAGCGGCCAGAAAAAACGGTCAGATGAAAACACGAAAAGCAGATTTTGACGAAACCCGGAAAAAACTTTCCGAGCCGGAAGCATGAATCAAATCAAATTAAATCAATTGGGGTACTTATGAAAGAAGAGATATCAGCACTGGAGCGAAATTTTGAAAATGGGCTATGGCAAGTCCGCTGGACTGTAATCGTTGCTGTCGTTTGCAGTGGTGTTACTGCACTTGCGATGTTTTATGTTGCATCTGTTGATGCATACCACGTACTCAATTTATTGCTGGATTATGGATCATTATCTGACAATGACATTCGTAGTAGCGTTCGCGCTTTAGCCATTGGTCATGTGGTTGAGGTTGTTGATGGGTTTTTACTTGCCATTGTTTTGCTTATTTTCTCGTTTGGTCTGTATGAGCTTTATGTAAGTAAAATCGATACGGCTTATGATCAGGAGTCTGCATCTCACATGTTAGCCATTGATAGTCTGGATGATCTAAAAAGCCGACTGGGAAAAGTGATTTTGATGATTCTAATTGTAAAGTTTTTCGAACTGGCAATCAGCATGGAATTTACAAATGTTTATGATTTACTTCTCTTCTCAATCGGCATTGTTCTGATTTCCGGTTCACTGTTCCTCACCGAATTTTCGCTCGGAAAAAACACAAACAAAGATAGACGATCAGATAAAACTTAAACACCGGAAAACCATAAAAAAAATCAGGCTGAAATATACTGTTTCAGATCTTCGATGAGGTGCTCCTTCTCTCCCAGAAGGAGCGAAACCATATCCCGGAGTGAAACCAGACCCATCAAATCCTCACCGGTAAATACAAGCAAATGTCTGCAATTATTCTCCTTCATCAGATCAAGACAAGATTCGGCACTATCCTGTGGGCTGACTCTTACATAGTCCTCTCTCACAACATCAACAAGTTTTGTTGATGATGGATCTCGCTCTTCTCCTACCACATCGACCATCAGATCACGCTCTGTGAACAGACCACGAAATCCCATTTTCCCGGTAACAATAAGCGATCCAACGTTGTGTTTTCGCATCAGGTTTACGGCATCCAGAATGGTGCCATGCTCATCAAGGGTTAGCACATTTCTTTCAATCATCGATTCAATAATCACGACAACCTCCTACGATTTACCTTTAGTTTAGGCTAAAGCAACAATATCGCAGGAGCGATCACCCCTTTCATGAAAATGAGCGGCCCGATTGAGCGGCTTTTGCCTCACCATGGCCAGACTGCAAATGGTGATTGACCGTGACCATCGCTATCAATGCAATCACAAACACGAGAAACTGCATCCCGCTTGGGTTTTCATCATAACCAATTAGCACATGCAGAAACTCACCCACAAGGCTCTCCTGCGATAGCCATGCAGAGCTGTTCCATAACGAATCAACAATCGGCGGTAACATCTCAATCACAACGAGATTCCATGCCGCTTGAGATGCCATGCCTGCTGCCAGTAACATTAATAACCACCCGGTCACAAGGAACAGTTGTTTTGTTGGAATCCAGACAAGACCACGATAAAGCAGGTAACCCGTCAAGCCACCCAGCACGACTCCCATCAACCCACCGGTAAACATACTAGTGGCATCATGCCCGGCCTGAAGAAAACCGAACAGAAAAAAGACCGCTTCCGAGCCTTCTCGCAGCACCGCAGCCAATGAAACCATCATCAATGCCGTTTTTGGCAATTCACCTTCTGCAACCGATTTTCCCACCTGTTTCATGCGCATCGTCATCTCACGACCGTGTTGGCTCATCCATAACACAGTCCAGGCAATCAAAAGCGATGCCAGAGAAAGAACCACAGCATTAAACAGGAACTCCCCATTACCTGTCATAGCATTTTCAAGCTCCTCCATAAAGAAAGCAACAAAACACGCACCAAGCAAACCGATGCCCGCTCCAAACACAATCCAGCGCTGAGTCCTTTGCATGCCATTGGTTGCAGCAAACAACACACCCAGCACCAACGACATCTCCAACATTTCACGAAATACAATAACAAGTGATGAGATCATATCTTTTTCCCTTTATCTAAATCTTGATTCGAATCATGATTGTCACACGCATAGCAGATGCCAAAAAGAAGCAATTGATGATTCAGCATCCTAAATCCCTTCTCTTCTGCCACCTGTGCCTGTAGCCGTTCAATCTCAGGCTGTACAAATTCTTCAAGGCTACCGCACTCTGTACACACAAGATGATCATGATGCGACTTATCAATTCGCTCATAACGTTTCCGGTCTCCCAGTTGAACTGAGGCGATCAATCCCGCCCCTTCCAGAGCCGAAAGACCTCGGTAAACCGTTGCAATACCCACTGCCTGGCCAGACTGAACCAACTCACGCGCCAGCTCTTCAGCATCCCAGTGAACATTGGATCTGTTAATCAGTGCAAGAATGGCCTGACGTTGTGGTGTGACTCTTAACATATATGCTAATGATAGTCATTATCACTATCAGTTACAAGCAACTATTTAGATTCAAAGTCATTCCACTATTCTCTGCTTAACACACATCTATTTTCAGCACTTTAGCGAAATTACATAACAAAGCGTTCAACGCAGGCGAGCCAAAAGATGCAACACGCTAACAGCAATAACGTAGAGAGAGGTTTAATATAAAAACCTACGCGTTATTCCAGTTTCGCAGTAGCCTGGCGTGAGGTAACAACGAAAGTGATGATAGATCAGTCAGTTAATTTGGAATAAAAGAGCACTTGATTGACCTCAATACTGCCCAAAGAATTTTATTGGTGTCAGCCGCATCTATTTTCAGGCCGATCAATCACAACATAATCAATACATAAACATAAAGGAGTAAACCATGTCATCCTCTATCACAAACTACGGCGTAAGCTCTGCGACTTATCAAGCCGCAGGAGAATTGAAAGGTATTCGCCAATTGGTTGATGATTTTTACAACATTATGAATACTTCAAATGATTATAAAATCATTCGTGCAATGCATACCGGAGATTTAACGATCTCAAAAGACAAGCTTACATGTTTTTTAAGTGGTTGGATGGGCGGTGAACGTCTATTTAGTGAAAAATACGGCTCAATCAACATTCCTCAATTTCATGCCTTTATCAAAATTGGTGAAAAAGAGCGTGACCAGTGGCTTCATTGCATGCAGGAATCTTTGGCCAAACAGAACTATCCAGAAAGCCTGAAAACATATCTCATTGAACAGTTATGGGTTCCAGCAGAAAGAATTCGTATCGCCAGCAAACAACGGCATGAAAAAAGCTAATCTGTTGATTAAAGGTTAAATAGACTCAATGAAAAAGTATCTTTTACAATGATTATTTATGAAGATAATTTTAAAAAACCATCGATTTCACACTTTAAAACATCACTCGACTATTATTTAACATTAAAGGTTTAAGTGCAGGGTTCGTTTAATCAGATTCAGTGATATTCTCAACGGTCTGTTCAGCGATAGCATTTTCAGCCTGGACACGCTCAAAGACTTCTTCCCGGTTGATCGAGACCTCGCGTGGCGCATCAATACCAATTCGCACTTGGCCGCCTTTCACAGTCAAAACACGAATTTGAATGTTTTCACCTATCGTGATGGTTTCACCGGTTTTTCGAGTAAGTATTAGCATGAGTTCATAAGCTCCTGCCTTTAAATAGACTTATATAGTACAATGCGCAAGTTTCACTCACATCTTTGATCTATGTTTCGGGCTGATCCAACCCAAATTCACGATGCAATGATTGCACAGCCTGATCCACATATTGTTCTTCAATCACCACCGTTACCTTGATTTCACTGGTGGTAATCATCTGAATATTAATACTCTCTTTTGCCAGCACCTCAAACATCTTTCGGGCAACACCGGTATGCGAACGCATGCCCACACCAATGATGGATACCTTGGCAACTGTGTTATCACCAAGCACATCACGCGCCTGCATTTTTTCACGTGTGGTCTCAAGCAACGCTATCGTTGCCGCATAATCGCTGCGCGGTACCGTAAAGGTGATGTCTGTAAAGCCTTTTTCACTGACGTTCTGGACAATCACATCAACATTAATTTCTGCATGGGCAACAGGCCCAAACACATTGGCTGCAATGCCCGGATGATCAGGAATACCTAAAATCGTAACCTTGGCCTCATCGCGATTATATGCCACGCCGGTAATCGTCTCTCGTTCCATCGTCTCGTCCTCTTCCATCACTAACGTACCCTCTACAGGTTCAAAACTGGAGCGCAAATGAATCGGCATTTTATACCGCATCGCCAATTCCACACTTCGGGTCTGAAGAACTTTTGCACCCAACGATGCAAACTCCAACATCTCTTCATAACTGATACGATCAATCTTTGATGCATTGGATACAATGCGTGGATCGGTTGAATAAATACCATCCACATCGGTATAAATATCACAACGATCTGCTTTAATCGCAATTGCCAGTGCAACTGCGGAAGTATCTGAACCGCCGCGTCCAAGCGTTGTGATATTGCCTGATTCATCCACGCCCTGAAAACCAGCAACCACAGGCACGTCACCCTGTTTAAGCCGTTTGGTTAAATGACGACTTTCAATATTCGAAATCCGCGCTTTGGCATGGTTCCCTCGCGTCTGAAAACCAGCCTGCGCGCCACTAAAGGAACAGGCTTTAATACCACGCCGCCGCAACTCAATGGCAAGCAGTGCTGCCGTCACCTGTTCCCCGGTTGCAACCAGTGCATCCACTTCACGAGGCTGTGCATTGGCATCCATTTCACGTGCCATATTTATCAGGCGGTTGGTTTCACCACTCATCGCAGAGACCACTACAATGATCTCATCCCCTTCTTGCAGGGAAGATTCTACGATATCTGCCGTTTTGCGAATCCTTTCCAGACTACCAACCGATGTACCACCAAACTTCTGTACAATACGCACGATTATTTAGATTCCCCACTGCCGCCCGATTCAGGCTCTGATCCGGCATTCATCGTTGCAATGCCAATTTTACCCATACCCAAGGCTCTGATTGTATCCAATACATACACCACCCGACGATGACGTGCGTTGGCATCTGCACGCAGCACAACACGCATATTCGGATCACCCTTGCTAACATTCAGAATACGCCTGCGAAGATCGCCATCTTTCACGGGCTCATCCTGAACAAAAAGCTGACCGGATCCGTCGATACTGATCACCACCTCTTTCTGTTCAGTCTGCTGTGCCTTGGAATGACTTGCCGGAAGCTCCAGATTCAAGCTGCTCGACACCTTAAAGCTGGTCGAGACCATAAAAAAGATTAACATCAGAAAAACGACATCAACCAATGGCGTGATATCTACGAGATAATCAGTTTTCTTTTTTTCGCGAAGCTTCATTCACGCTCGCCTTTTAAAAGCTCAACAAAACGAAGTGCATGCTGTTCAATATCAATCACAAAGAGATTGACCCGCGATTCAAAAATACGATATGCAACGAGTGCAGGGATCGCCACTGAAAGACCAGCAGCCGTTGTATTCAAGGCTTTGGATATACCACCAGCCAGAATATCTGCCTTACCAACACCTTCAATTGAGATCACTTGGAACACCTCAATCATACCAACGACTGTACCCAATAAACCCAATAACGGAGAAACCGCAGCTATCACCCCCAGCACACCAATATAGCGTTCCAGATGTGCCACTTCCTGACGGCCAATCTCTTCCAGAATTTCCTTCATGACCGCACGTCTTGCACCACGATTTTTCAGTGCCACCCATAAAATCCGACTCATTGCTGTATTATTATCACTGCAGGCCTTCATCGCAGCATCAACATTTCCCTGACGAACTGCGGTTTCAATACTCACAATTTTGTCAATGGGAAGCACAACAGAACGCCTGAGGCTCCAGCTACGTTCAAAAACAATTGTCAGTGCTAAAATAGAAGCGGCCAGCAGGATATACATCACCATGCCGCCCTGAACGATAAATTCGTACACTAATCACCCCCGCTGGAAAGATGCCGGGATTATAGGGCTGCTTGCCACCACTGCAATGCAGTTTCTCGTTTTCCTCTCATTTCACTCTGAAATTGTTCAATTTTCATGCCACGATGAACCCCGGAATCAACCCCACGATCAGTACCCGGACCAGGCTTATCATCAAAACGAATCGTCACAGCGCCATATTTGGTATCCCGCAGTTGCACACCCCGTTTTTGATACCGTTGCATCACATCAGGGCATGGAAAAGCATAACGATTTTTCCAACCTGTCTGCGCAATCGCAATCGTGGGACTCACATCTGCAACCCATTTTTCACTGCTGGATGTCCGGCTTCCATGATGAGGAATCAGTGCCACATCATGGTGGCTCAACCCCTGTTGTATGATCTTTAATTCACTTGCCTTCTCCACATCACCGGGAAAAAGAAGTTTTTGACCCGATGGCAACAGCATCGAAAGCACCAGCGAAGTATGATTGCCGTTGGCTGGATCAAATCCTTTGGGCGGCCATAAAACTTCCACTTTCGTTTCTCCAAAACTCATTTCGTCTCCCTGTTTAAGCCAATGAACATCACCACCCTGTTTTAAAACCCGCGCAACCACATCGTTCATGGCCCGATAATCACGATTCGCAGGCACATCAGCCAGCCACACTTCTCTGACGCTGCGAAGATGATCCAACAGACGCCCTGCACCGCCTGCATGATCGGATTGTGCATGCGAAAGCACCAACACATCCACATGCACCAGCCCTTGCTCCCTCAAGCCTGCTGCAAGCATGGTTCCACCATTAAATTTACTCCCGTACCTGCCCGGCACATCAATCACCATGACCTTCCCATCAGGCATTGCTAACGTCGCGCCAGCCCCTTGCCCTACATCCCAAACTGTCATTTGTATATTTTCCGGGTAACGCTCCGGTATCACCAGTGTCAGATACAAAAACAACGAAAGTGAGCTGCATACCAAAAGGGCCACATAATTCTTTCGCAGTAGAAAAAAACCGGATATCAAAATACCTGTGCCGTATAACAGACCTGTCATCAGCGGAATATCAGGAACCCAGAGATTTCCTGCTGGCCATGTTTTTAATGAAATTAAAAAACTGTTGCCATACGTGATGCCTGTTGCAGCCATGTCGAACAACCAGTAAGCCACATCCCCGGCACCTAATATAGCCGAAATTTCACCGAGTATTGAAAACGGTAATACATACAGGCTGTAAAGAGGTACAAGCAGCAGATTTGCCACAAGCGTATAGGTAGGAATTCTGCCAAACAGATCTGCAATGATTGGTAGTGTAGCCATTGCCGCGAGCAAACTTACCCAGAATAGACCTCCTACCCACTTTCTTAGAGATACAGATATGACTCCTTTTTCATCTTCTCTCCCTTCCTGAGTTTTCTCTTTCCCTGCCCATACAAGCAGTGCTGTGACCGCCACAAAAGATAACCAGAGCGAAATCGACACAATGGCTGCCGGATCAACCAGCAAAAGCAGGATCAAAGCAGCAAACATGGTGTTTAACGGCTCAGAACGACTGCGAAGCCACCATGCAAGAATCGCTGCTGCCATCATCAGCACCGATCTTTGGGCGGTGATCGGCCAACCGGCTACCGTGGCATAAAGCACGGCTGCAAGAAGCCCTGTTGAAAGTGCTATTTTACGTACAGGCAGATGCACAATCCATGTTTCTCTGCGCGTTATCAGCCACCAGACAATCACAAAAGCCCAACCAGCCATCATGCCGACATGTAACCCTGAAATAGCCAGCAGGTGTGCTGCACCCGCTGCTGCAAAAGCATCCTGAACTAAAATGGATATATGCTTTCGATCTGCCAAAAGCAGTGCTCTGATAATGCCGGAACCATCATCAGCCTGAGAACTGGAAACATCATGATTAAAAGAAGCATTGAGGGAGGGATAGGGAAGATGCGCAATAATACGCTGCCTCACTTTTTCCAGCAGTGAAGTTTTGTCATCGATGAGCACAACATCTTTGGCACTTCCGATCAGGGCAATGTGTTTATCAAAACAGTAAGCGCGATAATCAAAAGCACCGGGGTTCAGCTTGTTTCTTGGCAAATGAAGTTTCACTGAAGCTTGAATCATCTGGCCTGATGACAAAGTTAATGTTCGATCTTTTCCATAAAGGTAAACATCTATCTTGCCTGTCCCATTTTTTATGAGTTCAGCACCATCATCACGTTTCACATCAATCAACCGTAAACGCAAATATGCGGATGAGAGATCAACCTGTTCGACTTCAGCCACAACCTGTTGCCTTCCGGAGAGCCAACTCTCATCGACTGAAATCCGATAAACATCCCAAAACAGTGCTGCCATCCCCCAAAGCATGCCGATAAGTGTTGTGATGATTAAAATTCTGATCGTTTGATTTGAAAGTAGAGAGAACAGCAATGCAGTTAACAAAACCGCCAGCATGCCTGCAATTTCAAATGAAATCGTATCGATTCTGGCAATCGCCAACCCAGACAACCAGCCAAGCGAAGGGATAAGCAGTGGCAGTCGATTCAAGTCCGGCTGAAAATCACTCCGGATAGATAACTTTGCCTCGAATCATTTGATCATCTCCCAACTTACGACGCTGAATATGATCCAATCGCAATGCCCGGCTAACCTGATCGACACCCCTTCCATGCCACAAGTCCACCGCATCACTACCACCAATCAGTATCGGGGCTTGATAAAGCACCAGTTCATCGGTTAATTGCGATTCAAAAAAGGCAGCATGGAGCTTGCCGCCACCTTCAAGCAAAAGATTCAAACAACCATCCTGTGCCAGATGTTTCAGAATCGTAATCAGATTCGGCGCGCGCCCGATTTGCACGCCTGCATCCCGCCATTTGGCTGTCTCTTCATTGATGATCCGCACATACATTCGTGTTGTTGCCACATCATCCAGCAATTTACAGTTCGGGAAAAACTTGGGTGTTTTCATGCCAATCACAACACGCATCGGCACATCACCTTTGACCTTCGCATCACGCACCGTTAGCGATGGGTTATCATGGATAAGTGTGCCTGTTCCCACAACAATCGCATCAGCTTCTGCTCTCAAACTATGCGCATGTTTACGTGATTTTTCACCACTGATCCACTGCGAGTCGTGGCGATAAGTCGCAAGTTTTCCATCCAGAGAGATCGCACCTTTTGCAATAATATAAGGCCTGCCTGTTTTAATATAATGAAAAAACGGCTCGTTTAATTTATCAGCCTCTTCAGCAAGGAGTCCGCCACTGACTTCCACATTTTGAGCGGCCAGAAGCTTTCCGCCACCCGCCATGTCCGGATTCGGATCGGATGAAGCAAACACCACCCGCCAGATACCCGCCCTTAAAATCGCATCCGTACAAGGCGGTGTTTTGCCTCTGGATGAGCATGGTTCCATGGTGATATAAATCGTTCCCCCACGGGCTTTATGGCCTGCCTTTTCCAATGCATGGATTTCTGCATGCGGCTCGCCAGCCCGTTCATGCCAACCTTCTCCAACCATCACCCCATGATTAACAACAACAGCTCCAACACGTGGATTAGGATGTGTTGTACCCATGCCCTTCTTGGCAAGCTGAATAGCCCGCTTCATCCATCGCTGGTCTTGTTTTAATTGATCCGCCTCAACCATTTGTTGAGCATGGCAAGCTTGTCAGAACAAATCAAGAGACCGTAGGGTGCACCCATGTTAATGATCGTCTCCCCCGCCAAAACACTGGATTACAAACTCCCCGCTCCAAGCTCAGAGTTCAGCATACCTGATTTACTGGGTCAGTCTCAGAAACTCATCAATATCCTGCGAGAAAAAGACAGTTTCGACATTGCTGAACTCATGAAAATAAGCATGAAACTGGCAGATTTGAATACCGCACGTTTCAAAACGTGGCAGCAGCCATTTACAACAGAAAATGCAAAACAGTCACTTTTTGCCTTCAAAGGCGATGTTTACACAGGCCTTGATGCAGAAACACTGGATAAAACAGGCATTGCTTTTGCACAAAAACATCTGCGCATCCTTTCAGGCCTTTATGGCCTGCTTCGCCCACTTGATCTGATGCAAGCCTATCGGCTTGAGATGGGTACAAAGCTTGCCAATGCACAAGGTCGCAATCTCTACGAGTTCTGGGGTTCTATCATCACAGATAAACTCAATCAGGCGGTAAAAGAACAAGGTGACAATATCCTGATCAACCTGGCCTCCAACGAATATTTCAAAGCTGTAAAAACAAACAAACTAAGTGCAGAGATCATTACGCCCATTTTCAAAGAAAAACGTGGTGACACCTATAAAATCATCAGCTTTTCCGCAAAAAAAGCCCGTGGTTTGATGTGCCGGTATATCATCGACAATCAAATCACTGAGCCTGAATCCATCAAAACATTTGATCTTGAAGATTATGTTTATAACCCGACTTTATCGTCTGGTCATCAATGGGTGTTCAGCCGCTGATTTTGAAACGTATGAGCCACTAAACATGCCCACGCTGTATTATATACACGATCCCATGTGCAGTTGGTGTTGGGCATTTCGCCCCGTATGGCAGGAAGTAAAAAACAAACTCCCTGCAAACATCGAGGTGGTCTACTTGCTCGGTGGTTTAGCCCCGGACACGCAGACACCCATGACTCCGGCCATGCAACAGGAAATTCGAAGCCATTGGAAAACCATTCAAAAACAGGTACCCGATACCATGTTCAATTTTGAATTCTGGCAGCAAAACAGCCCCAGACGTTCAACTTACCCTGCTTGCCGCGCAGTTATTGCCGCAAAGGCTCAGGACACATCCATCGAAGATGCAATGATTCATGCCATACAAACCGCTTATTATTTGCATGCAAAAAATCCATCAGATGACGAAGTATTGGTAAGTTGTGCAGAAAGCCTCGGCTTGGACATTCCCCGGTTCAAAGACGACTTACATGCCTCATCAACCAGAGAACAGCTCTTCCATGAAATTAAATTGTCTCAAAACATGCAGGTATTCAGTTTTCCCAGTCTCGTATTAAAAACCAATGACAATATTCGATTCATTCACATTGATTATCTTGATGTTGATAAAATCCTAACTCAGTTAAAAGGATAAAATAGCAAAACCCGTCTCGTAAACTCCAAACATCACCTGCTCCAGGTATGCAGTGTTAATTTCCATGTTCAAAAGCAGATATTTTGTTTAACCTGTGTGCATAGGGAGATGCCAATGTCTGATGTTCAATTTTTAATTCCAAAAAAAGATCGCCCTGTATGGCCTGCAACAGCTGATGTGTTGCCGATTGAAGCTGCTGACATGACTGAGATCCCTTTGCTTGGCTGGGTCGCTGCCGGACAACCTGTTGATCTGTTTGAACAGCAGGAAAATATCTCTGTCCCCTCCAATATGGTTCGTAAAGATACCTATGCCCTTCGAGTGCGTGGTGATTCGATGATTGATGATAACATCGAAGATGGTGATGTGATTGTGGTGGAAAAGCGTGCCACCGCAGAGAATGGTCAATCTGTCGTTGCAATGATCAATGGTGAGACGGTCACACTCAAAAAATTCTACATCGAAAAAGATGGTGTACGCCTGCAACCCGCCAACCCTGCTCTGAACCCTATTTATCTAAAAAATGGTGATATTCAAATTCTTGGTATTGTCATGGGTGTAATCCGAACCCCAAGTTAAATGCACCCGCAAAAAGCTTCCTTCCTTGTTTTATCTTTCATAGGCAACATCAAAAAAACTAAGGGCGTATAAGGGAAATACATGGAAAAAACACACGTATTAACAAGTTATGTTTTAAAGATAGAGAATGGCTTTGAATAAATTATTGCAAGGTGATGAGCTTGAAAAAAGAGCTATTGAGCTTGGAATTGATATTCAAGGTGATCCAATTACACAAAGCAAAATGGGGCGCCATAAACGCGCAGATGACAGTGAACTACAACGGAGAGTTCTTGAGGCAGAGCGTAGCAATCGTGAATCTAGGTTATGGCTTTTCGCATTAGTGTCTTCTATAGCGTCAGTGATAAGCGCAGCAACAGCAATTATTGTAGTTGGTTATGGTAAATAAAAAACATAACAGACGCATAGAGTCCGACATATTTTGTCACTACGTTCCAAAATATTCGGCTCATGCAACACGTTATAAGGCAAAATGAAAAAACTTAATCCAGTTCTGATAATGGCTTTTTGTTTCGTCTTTCTATTGTCTGGGTGCAAAGAGACCACGCCAATTGATGCAACTTCGTTTAAAAAGCTGTGGGAGGAATCTGGTAAAAATTCTGCGGTTTCGTGGTGGTATGCTGGAGAGTCAGAAGGTCATTATCTAATCGAAGAGAAATGGCCAACTAAGCAAACTGCCTTATAATCAAAGCGCTTCAGCCGGTGCCAAAAAATGGCGCGGCTAGGCTTAAACGTTAGACTGGCAATTTGTCGGTTTTTTTATTACAAGGTAAAAGAACAAACTGGAAGGCTTACGCATTGCCGCTTTTCTTCATCTAAGGCATCCTCCTCCCCTATTCCCGACTTGGAGTCTGCATGCCTCACTTAGTTCTCATTGATGGGCCAAATTACGTATTTCGTGCATTCCACGCCGTCCGCCATCTCACCAACAGCAAAGGTGAACCTACCAATGCCGTATTCGGCTATGTGCAAATGCTCAAGAGCGTATTGGGAAGGCTTGCGCCTACCCATGTCGCTGTCGCATTTGATCCCAAGGGTGGCACGTTCCGCAATCAAATGTATTCGGAATACAAAGCGCATCGCCCGCCCATGCCGGAAGAATTGGCAGAACAATGGCCAAAGGTGCTGGAAGTTACCCATGCGTTTAACCTGCCACTGATCTGTATTGAGAATTATGAAGCAGATGATGTGATTGCCACGCTGGCAATTCAGGCAGAAAAAGAGGGCTGGGATGTCACCATTGTCTCCACAGACAAAGATCTGATGCAACTGGTCAACAAGCGCATTCACATGCTCGATACCATGAAAGACATTGAATATGATCCAGCAGCGGTCAAAGACAAATGGGGTGTCGAACCCACACGTATTCATGATCTTCTGGCACTGGCTGGCGATTCAGCCGATAACATTCCCGGTGTGCCCGGCATTGGTCCAAAAACTGCCGTACAACTGCTTGATGCTTATGGCGATCTGGAAGGTGTATTGGCCAGGGCTGGTGAAATCAAACAGAACAAGCGGCGCGAAAATCTGATTGAATTTGCCGATGATGCGCGTCTCTCTTATCGACTGGTTGCACTGGATCATGAAACACCTGTCGGATGTAGCATTGCAGACCTTGCAACCCAAACGCCAAACCGTGAGGAGCTGGCAAGACTTTTTACACAACTGGAATTTAAACGACTGGTTGAAGAGTATGGTGGCGATGCAATAAAACAAACGACCCCGCCCAAAGATGTTTCCAGCCCAACATCCGAACCGTCCAAACCATCTGAACCGAAAGAAAACATCCCGTGTAATAATCGGCTTGTTGATGATGAAACATCATTCAAGGCGCTACTGATCGCTCTGAACGATGCCAGCCTGATTGCGATTGATACCGAAACCACATCACTGAATACCCATGATGCAGAGATTGTGGGTCTATCCTTTGCCGTTAAACCCGGTGAAGGATGGTACCTGCCCGTTGGCCACCGTGCAGCCGATCTGCTTGACCCAACACCCAAACAACTGGATCGAGAGCACGTACTTAAGATATTAAAACCTATCCTTGAAGATGCCAGCAAAGCCAAGTGCGGCCATAACCTCAAATACGATGCGCAGGTATTACGGCGCGCAGGCATCAATCTTTCCGGAATTACAGCCGATTCCATGCTGCTTGCTTATTGCCTTTACCCCGCCAAATATCCACCCAAGATGGATACAGTCGCAGAAGACTATCTCGGCCATCACTGTATTGCTTATGAAGAGGTTGCCGGGAAAGGTGCCAAACAGATCAACTTTGCCCATGTTCCGATTGAAACTGCACTTCCATATGCTGCTGAGGATGCAGAGGTATCGCTACGTCTAACAGAGCTTTTAAAAGAAAGGCTCAATGCTGAAAATCGTCTTAAACGACATGATGAGATCGAACTTCCGGTCTCATATGTGCTGACGGACATGGAATGGACAGGCACAAAAATCGACAAAGCTACGTTGGCAAAACTGTCCGGTGAATTTGGCACACGCATTGATGTATTAGAAACAAAAATTCATGCTGCGGCAGGCCAGGAATTTAATATTCAGTCACCCAAACAACTCGGTGAACTTCTTTTTGATACGCTTGAAATTCCCGGTGGCAAGAAAACCAAATCCGGTCAGTGGGCAACAGGTCAGGAAGTGTTGGAAAAGCTGGCCGATGAACATGAAGTTCCTCGTCTTGTGTTGGAAGTGCGCCAACTCTCCAAACTCAAATCCACCTACACCGATGCCCTGCAAAAACTGATTCATTCTGAAACCGGACGGGTACATACATCATACAATCAGGCGATCACAACCACAGGCCGCCTCTCTTCAACTGAACCTAATTTACAAAACATCCCCATCCGTACAGAAGCAGGCCGGATGATTCGAAAAGCATTTATCGCTGAAGAAGGGAGCATTCTTCTTGCCGCAGACTATTCGCAGATTGAGCTGCGTCTGATGGCCCATTTTTCACAGGATGAGGCATTGATTCGAGCGTTCTCAGAAGCTCAGGATATTCATGCCGCGACCGCCGCCGCTGTGAATAATGTCGACCTTTCAGATGTAACGGGTGAAATGCGCCGCCATGCCAAGATCATCAATTTTGGCATTCTCTATGGTATGAGTGCATTTGGTCTCTCCAAGCAACTTGGCTTGGGGCGGAGTGAATCGCAGGCCTTCATTGATGCTTATTTTGAACGTTACCCGACTGTACGTAACTTTATGGATCGGACACTCGAACATGCCAAAGAACAAGGTTATGTAGAAACACTTCTGGGCCATAGGGTGTATGTGCCGGATATCAACGCCAAAAATGGCATGCACCGCGCTTATGCGGAACGAACAGCGATCAATGCGCCGCTGCAAGGCTCTGCATCTGACATCATCAAAGTCGCCATGATCAACCTGCATAAACGGCTTAAATATGTGTACCCTGATGCCAAAATGACCCTACAGGTTCACGATGAACTGGTCATAGAATGCCCGGAGAAACAGAGCAATGAAATCAGTCGCATTGTGAAAGAAGTGATGGAAAGCGCTGTAACGCTTCATGTGCCGCTCGCCGTGGATATTGGAAAAGGGAAAAACTGGTTTGAGGCACACCAATTATGATACAGTTCCCCTAATGGAAATGCTGCTCAACTACATGCCTGCGACATCAACTGACTGGTCTCTTTTGAGTCTGGCTTTTGCCGTTTTAATCATCATGGTTTTAACCATGAAACTGATTCGCAGAAAAAAAAGTTCCCTTCCGATACAGGAAGTCTCTAAAAATGATATTCCTTCGCTGCTAACCGAGCCTGAACTGGCCTGTTTTAATACGCTTGATAGCGTCGCTGGTAAAGATTATTACGTGATGGCCAAGGTATCACTTTCTGATATCGCCGTTGTCAAAAAAGGGGTTGATCAAACTCGCCTTAAAAGGGCTGCCAAACAGGGGAAAAGTCATATCGATTTCATTCTTTGTGATCGTGTAACGCTGGCAGTTGTATGTGCCATTCAACTCGAAGATGTCGGTGCTGCCTCAGCCTCCCAAAAAGATACCCGCTCTGCCGACCTGCTTCAGGAAGTTGGCGTGATGGTCTTTCACTTACCCGTCAAAACCAGTTACTCCATGCCAGAAATCCAACAGATGCTGACCCCTTACCTCAAGGGCCAGAGTCCATCACCGGATGAAATGGTGGCCACTGTTTCGATGGAAGCATTCCGCTCCTGCAAAAACTGCCAGTCCCGCATGGTTCTTAAACGTGCAAAGTCCGGCAAATACAAAGGTGTACTCTTTTGGGTCTGCGGCCGTTATCCAAAATGTAAAACCTTCGAGCTGTTTATCCGCTAAATCACTCGGCAACAAACTTGCTATAATATAAATCAAACTTTAAATCAGACTCTTTATCGCCTAACGGGACAAGGTGGAATATTGAAAATATTTCGTTTTAACACGGTAAAAAAACTTTTTACCGGCTATACATCCAGCAAAGCGCAGGAAATCGACTTTCAGCGTAAAACAATCATATTAATTGCAAGCATTGCTTTTCCAACAGGCGCTATTTTTTCAATCATTAATTTCCTGAATCATCATACATGGCTGGCAATCGTCGAGCTGTTTGCAATTGCATTACTCTATCCATGTTTCAGGATGATTTCTGATAAACGCTCTCTCACTTTCACAAAAAACCTGCTGATGTTCAGTGCGACTATGGTTTTTATCGCCATTTTTATTGATGGCGGTGTAGGTAGCACTGGCATGCTATGGACTCTGATCCTTCCATTTATAGCACTTTTAGTCATGGGTTTACCGACTGCCTGGTATTGGATCATGGCCTACTTCACAGCCTCTTCAGCTTCTGTAATTGCGCATTTCATGAAATTATACACGTTACCTTACAATAACGAGGCACTTTTATATTACCCCATAATCTTTATTCTTTTTTCGTTGGTTGCAGCCGTATTTGAAATGCAATTCGAGCGTTTACAGATACGATATGAAAAAAATATTTCTGAACTACAACACCTTCAAAACAGCCTTCAACACAACATTAAACAACGAACACATGCGCTGCAAAAAGTTAATGACGAATTACAGGATGAAATCGAGCAACACAAAGAAACATCTCAAGCACTACAGGATAGTGAAACACGATTCTACCAAGCCCAGAAAATGGATGCTGTAGGCACACTTGTCGGTGGTATCGCCCATGATTTTAATAATATGCTGGCAGGCATCAATGCCAACCTGTTTATGGTTAAAAGAAAAATTGATGCAGACCCTGAAGTGAACAGTAAACTGGAAAATGTAGAAAGCCTTGTCATGAGTGCATCCGATATGATTCGGCAATTACTCACATTTGCCAGAAAGGATCATGTGGAATTCAAATATTTTGACCTCGTTCCATTCATGAATGAAGCATATAAGCTGGCTGAAGTCGCGGTTTCAGAAAAAATCAAAATCCGTTATGAATGTGACAACACTCAGGAAATCCCTGTGCAAGCCAACGGTACCCAATTGCAGCAGGTATTGATGAATCTGGTGAATAACGCACGCGATGCATTAAAGAATTCTGATAAACCAACCATTCATATCAAGCTACAAACCTATCAGGCAAACAATACGTTTAAAGCACTACACCCGGAACTTTATGCTGATGACTACGCCATCCTCACCGTAGCTGATAATGGCCAAGGCATTCCTCCTAAAACTCTCGTCAAAATCTTCGAGCCTTTTTTCACCACCAAAGAGATTGGCAAAGGAACAGGGCTTGGATTGTCCATGTGTTATGGTGCCATCCAAAGCCACAATGGAACCATTGAGGTTCAAAGTAAACCCGGCAAAGGCACTGCCTTTAAAGTCTACATTCCTATTTGCAGTGATGATTTTTCTAAACAGATGGATTTAACCATCCACAATGCTGTGCTTGGCAATGGCGAAACCATTTTGTTAGCAGATGATGATGGCGCGCTCAGAAAAGCACAGAAGGAAGTACTCGAATCTCTGGGCTATTCAATCATTGAAGCCAGCCATGGTCGAGAAGCTGTCACACTTTTTTCTGAGCATAATGAATTGATTGATCTGGTCATTATAGACTTAACGATGCCTGTCATGGGTGGCGTTCCAGCAGCCCGACATATCCGCAGCATCAGAAAAAATGCTCGTATCATTTTTGTTACAGGGTATGATAAAGACAGTTCAATCAACGGCGAACATATGCCTTCCAGCGATGAATTCGTTCTCGAAAAACCTTATACGATGGATGAGCTAAGCAGTGTTATTCGCAAACAGCTATTAACACAACAATAGGTTAAAAAAAACAACGCCAAATTTACTGAATGGCTTTTAAAAACTCAATCATATCCTGCCGTTTTTTTGCATCCTGCATTTCAGGAAGTGAAGGCATGGTCAGGCCATATTTATTATTCTCTCTAAGCGTGTGGGCATATTCATCTGATTTAATCATTTTAGCTGGATCCTTTAAAAATTTATCCAGCCATTCCGTATCCCTTCTGTCTGTAATTCCAGCAAGGCCCGGCCCAAATTTATCGTTATAATCAAGCCTGTGACAATGGATACAAAGCTCTTCAAAAATTTGTGCGCCCGCTTCTACATTACCTGCGATTCCATGGTTGGCAGCACAAAAAACAAAAATAATACCCATGATTAACTTTTGACACATTTTATTTCCCTTCCGAAAGTTTATAATATTTACATCAACATCCCCCCCTCCTTATTCTTTGCTCATTTCAACAAAAGCACGTCTATTCATCCAGCCATTTAATTGAACAACCGATTGTCGGGTACTGAGTTGCAGGGGCTTCATGACCTGCGATCATGGCTTCAACCGCAGGAATCAGCTCCTGTTTTGTAACTTTGTTTTCATCTTTCCAATAATCATCAATCCGGCCATGGTAATAAAGTTCTCCATCAGCGTTATAGAGATAAATATCCGGTGTACACTGCGCATCAAGCGCTTTTGAAACAGACTGATCTGCATCCACCAGATAAGGAAAATCAATCCCCCACTCGGTCACCTTTTCTTTCATGGCTTCTGGAGAATCTTCCTGATAGTCAGGATGAATATTTGGATTGATCGCTACAGTATTGATTCCTTTCGCACGAAACGCTTTTGCCAGTCGAATGACACGTGGCCAGACTGCAATCGCATAAGGACAGTGATTACAGGTCACAACAACCAACAAACCTTCTTCTCCAGCCAATTGACTGCTTTGATATGATACCCCTGAAGCATCCTGCAATGAAAACTCCGGAAGTTTTGTACCATGATTAACGTGAATCGAACCCACCAATGCCATCTTTACACTCCTTGTTTTAAAAACAATTAAATCAACGTATCAAACGTGCAACTGAAAAAAGTACCCCACGCTTCAAACGGCCATGGATTTCGTGTTAACGCGATCGATACAATCATTACCAGCACACCCAAAGCCAAAAGCCACGTGCCGAATTTTACAGCTCGACTTTTCGCCCAGTGAAACGCAATCATGCCTAATAAAATATAAACTAAAAGCATCCCGAGTTTTGCAGCCAACCAGATATCACCCCAGGGAGTCTGGGAAGTCATCCATGCAAGCAAAACACCTGTCGAAAAAAGGATCGTGTCAATGCTTTCCGCCACTCTCCTGACCCATCGCCGATTCACAAAGTCCGGTGTTTGCAGCATGATCAAGCCACGACCCATAAAAAACAGCATTGTAAGACCTGCGCAGGTCAGGTGTACATATTTCAATGTCTCCATAATTAAACGGAGGCCTTTGCCACAGTTCCAGCCTGCTTTGCCAAAAAAACTGTTTTTGCTGAAAGTTCCAAAGAGCAGGTCCATTTGTATGCAAGGTTCAGATGTTCAGCCTGAGCATAAACACCATGTCCTCGCACGATACAAACCGGGTATTCAGCCAGCACTTCCGCCACCTTCGCCGCAGCATCTGCAAAATACGTTTCATAAGGGACTGTAATGACTGGTACTTTAGGGAAATAAAGTTGCCCTTCAAAATCGACAGGAACAAAATCTTCGCCATTTAACGTCATCGCAATACTGTAAGCGCCATGACTATGAATCATTGCATTGGCTTTTGCATTGCGTTGATACACTGCAATATGCAATGCAGCATCGCCTGAAGCCCCGGCAGGAATCACTGCATCAATGCCGCATGTGACAAAATCTTCAGGTAAAAGCGTGTCCGCACAGGCACTCGTGGGCGTGATAAGAACAGCATCTCCATTCCGTACAGAGATATTGCCAGAATGAGAGTCATTATATCCATATTCTCTAAGCCACTTATAATACCGGGTTAATTCCTGCTGTGGTTTCATCGTCATCTCTCCTGATATACCAAACGTAAACCTCTGGTAATCCGCGTTGGCAAGCAAGCCTGACCCTACCCATCATTGAGCAGTTTGTTGATGATACAGGAATTTATATTGAAACAAACCGGTGTTAAATCGGTGTTGTTAACGTGATACTGATCGCCGGGTAAAGACGATACCCACAGTCACTTCTTCATCGCTGCCAATGAGCAATCAGAGCATGTTTGCAGTCATCCGCCCATTCACATGTCTCTTTTGTGTCCTGGCAAAAATCACGGGCGTCTGTTCTAAAACAGGGGAGATGTCCTTCACTGCGCTGAATACGCCGAATCAGGCGTGTCATGGTCATACCCTTTGTAATGAAAATACCATCATTGATAGCCCGTACACTTAATTCAGAGGGAATTCTCATATCTTAATCCTCTATTACTATTTTAGCACATTGACTGCTTACGTGTACCTCCAGTTCATTTCACAGGTCTGCCGCGCTACACTCCGGCGAATTAAGATATGAGGTAAAGATGAGTCTGAAACACGAAGTCGAAAAACGCCGTACATTTGGCATTATTTCGCATCCAGATGCCGGTAAAACGACATTAACCGAAAAATTACTGCTTTTTGGTGGTGCCATTCAAATGGCTGGCGCTGTTAAAGCCAGAAAAGCCACCCGCCATGCCACCAGTGACTGGATGAAGATTGAGCAGGAGCGTGGTATCTCGGTTGCATCCTCTGTCATGAAATTCAATTACCGTGATTTTGAAATCAACCTGCTTGATACCCCCGGCCATCAGGACTTCTCGGAGGATACTTATCGTGTACTCACAGCTGTCGATTCAGCCATGATGGTGATTGATTCAGGTAATGGTGTTGAACCACAGACTGAAAAGTTGATGGAAGTGTGTCGCATGCGGAACACACCCATCGTCACCTTTATCAACAAACTTGATCGGGAAGGCCTTGAGCCGCTTGATATCCTGACTGAAATTGAAGAAAAGCTTCAAATTGAATGCGCCCCACTCTCCTGGCCCATTGGTATGGGCAAAGCATTCAAGGGTGTGTATAGCCTTTACAAAAAAGAACTCCAGCTATTCAAAGCCGGTGCGGATAGCAATCATTTTGAAACCGTAAAAATTACTGATCTGAATGATTCCAAACTCGATGAACTTCTTGGTACTCAAGCCGCTGAGCTTAGAGAGGAAATAGAACTTCTTGAAGGCGCTGCCAACCCATTTGATCTGGATCATTTCCTTAAAGGAAACCAGACCCCTGTATTTTTTGGCAGTGCCATCAATAACTTTGGTGTAAAAGAATTACTTGATGCCTTTGTCGAACTTGCACCTGCCCCCGGACCACGAAAAGCTGAAGAGCGCACGGTTGCTCCAGATGAAAAAGGCTTTTCAGCCTTCGCATTTAAAATTCAGGCAAACATGGATCCTGCACATCGAGATCGCATCGCCTTTTTCCGTATCTGCTCCGGCAAATTCACCAAAGGCATGAGCGTTCGCCATCATCGCCTTGGAAAGGATGTGAAGCTGGCCAACGCCACCGTATTCATGGCTCAGGATCGTGCCCACATCGATGAAGCCTATGCGGGTGATATTATTGGTATTCATAACCACGGAACCATCCGGATCGGCGATACGTTCACCACCAAAGAAGCACTCAAATTTACGGGTGTTCCCAACTTCGCACCTGAAATGTTTCGCCGTATTCGCCTGAAAGATCCCATGAAACGCAAACAATTGCATAAAGGACTCATCCAGCTCTCAGAAGAAGGCGCCGTGCAGGTATTCCGCACCCTCTTGGGTGGTGACTATATTCTTGGCGCGGTGGGTGTGCTTCAATTTGATGTCACCGTTGAACGTTTAAAAACCGAATACAAGGTTGAGGCTGACTATACAGCGACAGACTTTCAAACCGCCCGCTGGATTGAATCTGACGATGAAAAAAAACTCGCAGAGTTTAAACGCCTGTTTGAACACAGCCTCGCTGAAGATGCCGATGGCTACCTGACATATATGGCACCAAGTGTTTGGAAATTAAATTACACCATTGAGCAGTGGCCAGACATTTTATTTCACAAGACACGCGAACAGGTTTGATGTTTCAGATCACAACATCGATTGCCATTCATGAGGATGAAATCCAGTTGGATTTTGTTCGCTCATCCGGGCCGGGTGGGCAGAATGTTAATAAAGTTGCGACCGCTGTGCAGCTTCGTTTTGACGTATTCAACAGCGAGTCACTTCCAAATGATGTATGTGAGCGTCTCATTTCACTTGCTGGCTCCAAAATCAACAACAATGGTATCCTTGTCTTAAAATCACAACGGCACCGAACCCAGCATGCCAACAGAAAAGATGCCATACACCGTTTTAAACTGCTGATTGAACAAGCTGCGATTCAACCAAAAATCAGATTAAAACGTTCAATGCCTGCAAGCCTTAATGAACAACGACTTGCCAATAAAAAACACCGAAGCCAAATCAAACGTGTTCGCAGAGGTGAATAACCCTTATGTATAAAACTGACAAACCTGATGATGAAGAAGAATATGTAAGACCCAACAAAAGCCAAATCAAACGTGAAGCGGCTGCCCTTTTTGAATTGGGTAAAAGACTCGTGGAACTTGAAAAATCCACACTCCAGAGTCTCACATTGCCCAATGAGCTTATGCAGGAAATTGACCATGCCAGAAACATTCATTCACATACTGCCCGAAAACGACAACTCAAACTTATTGGTAAGCTTCTGCGTTCCATTGATACAACCGAACTACAACAACTCATCGAAAAACGCGATCTGCAACATCAAAAAGGTATCAACGAGTTTCACCACATTGAAAAGTGGCGAGACCGGTTGATTCAGCAAGGTGCCTCAGCCATGAGTGAGTTTCTGGAGAAACACCCCGATGTAGACAGGCAAAAACTCAATCAACTGGTTCGTGGAGCCATCAAAGAAGCAAACCAGGGGAAACCACCCAAATCAGCCCGCATGCTGTTCCGTTACTTACGCGAGTCTATCGACGGCTAAACGTCTTGTTCGTATTTTAAATTAGAGGTTTATACAGAATGAAATAACCCAGGTTATAATAACAATGAAGGAATATCGAAGGCAGTAGCCAACCATCATAGCGATCCCGAAAATAGCCAAAAATAAGCGATGGGAAGACAACAAGCGCCGCCATGAGTGGTGCATGTGCAATCACATGAAACATGGCAAACATCATACTAGTCAGAAAATTCGCACCTGAAATACCACATTTTCTAAACATTCCCCAAGGTTTCTCCGCAAGCCAACCCTGAACGAGCCCTCTAAATACGATCTCTTCCAAAACAGGGTAAAATAATACAATCGATAAAAACAACCAAGTTCGCTCTATGATCCAGCTCAATGTAATGACAGGTGAATCAACCCAATAAAGAGTAATCCAAAGAACTGGCCCAGCCAGTAAAGCTGTGCCCCACTGCCAGTTCTTCCACCAGCGATCTGGCCATTTGAAACATTCCATCCAACCTACAATACAAGCTTTTTACAGGCAGACAAACCATTGCAAACAAAACCCCTCACATCTTTACAGATGGAGGGGCTCTTAAGAAAGGGGTTATCTATTATGCAACATTTCTAACTATGGTAGACATCAAAATGGAATATCATCATCCACGGGAACATCGCCAAAATCTGGGCTGTCTGCAAATGGATCATTGTTTTTCTGTGGCGCTTTATCAAATCCACCGCTCTTCTGTGAACCACCACCGGACTGAGATCCACCGAAGTCTCCGCCGCCACCACCTTGGTTGCCACCGCCCAGCATTTTCATCTCAGTAGCACGAATCTCAGTGGTGTATTTATCATTACCATCACGATCTTGCCACTTGCGGGTTTCGATCTTGCCTTCAATGTAAACACGTGCACCTTTTTTCAGATATTGATTGGCAATCTCGCCAAGGCGACCCCAGAGCACAACACGATGCCATTCTGTCTTTTCCTGCTGTTCGCCATTTCTGTTTTTAAACTTCTCAGTGGTAGCCAGTCTAAGATTACATACGCAGGTACCATCCTGAGTAAAGCGAGTATCAGGATCAGCGCCTAAATTTCCAATCAAAGTAGCCTTATTCAGCATGATGAACTCCACATCCCAGAATTAAATGAGGCTGAAAGCTAAAGGTATCCATGTCCAATGACAACGCCACAGAAGCCCCTTATTTCAAAATCAGTTCCAGCGCATCACAAAGTGCTGCGTTCTCTTCATCTTTACCAACTGTGATTCGGAGATATGCATTGATACGTGACTTTGCAAAATGACGGACCAACATCCCTTTACTTTTCAGGCCAGCATAAAGTGATTCAGCTTTGTGTTCAGGATGTGTTACGAATAAAAAGTTACTCTCAGAAGGCAATACTTCAAAACCAAAAGATTCCAGTCGCTTCGCCAACAAATCGCGTGATGCGATGATCATTGCACAAACCTTTTTGAAATAGACATCATCTTTAATCGCTGACATCGCAACAGCCTGTGCAAGCGTATCCAACGGGTAGGAATTAAATGAATTTTTCACTCGTTCCAACCCATCAATTAATTGTTGATTTCCAACTGAAAAACCAACACGCATGCCTGCTAAATTTCGTGATTTTGAAAACGTTTGAATCACCAAAAGATTGTCATACTTTTTAATCAACGGAATTACGGATACTCCCCCAAAATCAACATAAGCCTCATCAATAATTACTACAGAATCACGATTCTTTTTTAGCAACTGTTCGACTTGATTCAGTGAAAGGCCTATGCCCGTTGGTGCATTAGGGTTGGGTATAATGATGCCCCCATTGCTTTGAGAATAAGCTTCCAGTCCAATCGTAAAATCATCATGCACTGCCAATGCTTTGTAATGAATGTCATACAAAGCGCAATAAACCGTATAAAAACTATAAGTCACATCCGGGAATAAAATGGGCTCTTTCTGTTTGAAAAATGCCATGAATGAATGTGCCAAAACCTCATCGGAACCGTTCCCGACAAAGATATTCTCCACACCCACATCATAATAATCTGCAATGCTCTTTCTCAACGCTCTGGCATCCGGGTCAGGGTAAAGTCTCAGGTTTTCCACATCATAAGCCGCCAGCATTCTGGCTACCTCAGGTGAAGGAGGATAAGGATTCTCATTGGTATTAAGCTTTATCAGCCTTTCACCCTGTTGCGGTTGTTCACCCGGCACATAAGGGCTCAACGCATCAACCCGTGGGCTCCAATATCGACATGTCATCAATCTCTCCCTACAAGTGAGACTTCAAATAACGTCCTGTCCATGAGGCTTCACATGCTGCCACCGCTTCCGGCGTACCTGCCACCATCACTTGGCCACCCCGATCACCACCTTCGGGACCCATATCAACAATCCAGTCAGCTGTTTTGATTACATCCAGATTATGTTCGATCACCACCACGGTATTACCACGCTCCACCAATGCATGCAGCACTTCCAACAGCTTCCTCACATCTTCAAAATGCAGTCCTGTTGTTGGCTCATCAAGGATATAAAGGGTATCGCCCGTTGCCCGCCTTGCCAGCTCTTTGGCAAGTTTGATACGCTGGGCTTCTCCACCTGAAAGTGTGGTCGCTGATTGACCAAGACGTATGTAGCCCAACCCCACCTGCTGAAGTGTATCCAGTTTGTTTTTCAAGGCTGGAATGACATCAAAAAATGCCGCACCTTCATCAACCGTCATCTCCAACACATTAGCAATGGTTTTGCCTTTGTAACGGACATCCAGTGTCTCCCGATTATAACGAGCGCCCTGACATGACTCACAGTAAACGTAGACATCAGGAAGAAAATGCATCTCTACCTTGATAATGCCATCACCCTGACATGCCTCGCAGCGGCCACCTTTTACGTTAAAAGAGAAACGCCCCGGCTTATAACCACGCGCTCTGGACTCGGGCACAGCAGAAAAAAGATCTCGGATCGGTGTGAAAATACCCGTATAGGTAGCCGGATTAGAACGCGGCGTCCGCCCGATCGGGCTCTGATCAATATCAATAATTTTATCAAACAATTCAGCACCAAGCAAAGCCGAATGCGCACCTACACGCTGTGAAATCTGCCGTTTGCTTCGAGCCAGACCGCGATAGAGTGTATCAATGGTCAGCGTCGATTTACCAGATCCTGAAACACCCGTCACACAGGTAAAACGAGATTGAGGGAACCCCGTTGTGACATTTTGCAGGTTGTGTTCTGTCGCTCCCTCAACACCGACCATCGGATGATCAACATCAACCACTCTGCGTTTTGGTACTGCAATACTTCTGCGACCCGAAAGATAATCAGCAGTTAAAGAGCCCTCAGTTGCAAGAATCTGCTCCAGACTACCCTGAGCAATCACTTCACCACCATGTTCACCCGCAAGCGGACCCATATCGATAATCCAGTCGGCCGTTCGAATTGCATCTTCATCATGCTCAACCACCAACACTGAGTTGCCAAGATCACGTAATTTTCTCAATGTGCCCAGCAATCGATCATTGTCCCGTTGGTGCAAACCAATGGACGGTTCATCAAGAATATAGAGCACACCAACCAATGCAGAACCAATCTGTGTGGCCAACCTGATACGCTGAGACTCACCGCCCGAAAGGGTCCCTGAAGTTCGATCAAGACTCAGATAATCCAGCCCGACTTCGATCATGAAACCAATACGTGCAGAAATCTCCTCCAGAACCTTTTCAGCAATAGCCTGTTGCTGTTTAGAAAGTTTGAGCGATTCAATCCACTGCTTTGATTCCCGAAGCGGCATAGCCACAATATCAGGCAGTGCTCGCTCGTTGATCAGCACATGCCGTGCTGCACGGGTCAAACGGCTACCATGACAAGTCGGGCAATCAATGGCGTTGATATAACGACTCAGTTCTTCTCGAACGTCATCCGATGTAGTTTCACGATATCTGCGCTCAAGATTGGGGATTACGCCCTCAAAAGGCCGCTCCACCACACGTTCCTGCATCGAAGTTGAGAACTCGAATTTGATTTTTTCTTTTCCCGATCCATACAAAAACATCTCTCTGGCTTTATCAGGCAACGTATGAAAAGGTGTACGCATACTGATTTTTAAATATTTTGCGACCGCCTCAAGTGTTTGTAGATACATAAAAGATTCACGGCCTGACCATACTTCAATCGCGCCCTGTTTCAGTGAAAGCGAGGCATCCGGTACCACGATATCAGGGTCAAACACTGTCTGAGTACCAATGCCATCACACTGCGGACACGCGCCAACGGGTGAATTAAACGAAAAAAGCCTCGGCTCAATTTCAGGGTATGAAATGCCGCAGTCCGGGCAGGCAAAACGCTCTGAATATGAAGTAAGCTCATCACCCGACAACGTCATCATCATGCCATCACCAAACCTTAGTGCAGTCTCAACTGAATCAGCCAAACGTATGCGAATACCATCACGGATCACCAAACGGTCAACTACAAGTTCAATATTGTGTTTGATGTTTTTTTCAAGCACACCCACATCTTCAAGTGCCAGCACTTCGCCATCGACTCGAACACGAACAAAACCATCCTGGCCTGCCTTCTCCAACTCGCGGCGAAACTCACCCTTTTTGGCCCGTGCAATTGGGGCCAAAATCAGCAGTTTTGTACCTTCTTCCAACTCCATCAACGCATCAATGATCTGACTTGCCGGCTGCGATGTAATCGGCTTGTTGCAACCATGGCAAAAAGGCTGACCGATACGAGCAAAAAGAAGACGCAGGTAGTCATACACTTCTGTGATGGTGCCAACCGTTGAACGTGGATTCCGACTCGTTGTCTTTTGCTCGATGGAAATGGCAGGAGAAAGTCCTTCAATGGTATCAACATCAGGCCGCTCCATGACACCAAGAAACTGGCGGGCATAGGCCGAAAGAGACTCAACATAGCGGCGTTGCCCTTCGGCATAAAGCGTATCAAAAGCAAGTGAAGATTTGCCTGATCCTGATACACCCGTAATCACTACCAGTTGCTCACGGGGAATATCCAGACTGATATTTTTAAGATTATGCACCCGTGCGCCCTGCACACTGATCTTCTGCTCTTTCATGCCATCTCCTGAATCTAGCCCATCTGAATTTATCTCAAAAACTAAATCCATCTCGAAAAGGGCAAACGGCAGATGCTACATATTTATGAGTCAGACAACACTGTTTGTACCAGTATCCAATAAAATCGAGCACGCAATAAAAACAAACACTAAGCAGCGAAAAGAGGGCTGAAAGCTTTCCACATGAACAAATAGTCACCCTGACTGTGTTACATCATATCCAGTGGATCCACATCGACTTTACGGCGTACACCCGAAGGGATTTTAACGCCTTCAAGCAGAGGTGCTAACTTCCATGGTAATGTCTTTTTCTCTGTATCGCGCAGCAAGAGTTCCACCCGATAGCGACCTGCCAGACGTTCAAGTGGACACAACATCGGGCCACTGAACTGCACCCTGTTCCAGCGTTGTAGATGAACCGCCATGTCATTTGCAGCTTTCTCTGCTTTATTCAACTGTATCGATGAAAAAACGATGCGTACCCAGCGTGCATAAGGTGGATAATTCAACTGCTGCCTCAAATCAAGTTCATCATCCAGCACCTGCAACGCAAATTCATCACCAATACGATCAAACCAGGGGGCATCCGGCGTATTACTCTGAATGATAACTCTGCCCGGGTATTGACCGCGACCTGCACGTCCTGTCACCTGCGTCATTTGCTGCCACCAACGCTCCCCTGCCCGAAAATCGGGAATGCTTAACCCCATATCCGCATTTACAACACCGACCAATGTCACATTGGGAAAGTGGTGCCCTTTTACCAGCATTTGTGTGCCAATCAGACAATCAACCTGCCCGGATGAAAAAGATTCCAAGGTCTCTTGCAAACGTTGATTGCTTGTAATGACATCCCTGTCAAAACGGGCGAACCGTAGCTTTGGAAGCTTCTCAGCCAATATTTCTTCCAGTTTTTCCGTACCAGCACCCAAAGGAAGCAAAGCCTGTTCACCACAAACCTCACAACTGCTTGGCACACGTTGCACCAGACCACAGGCATGGCATCGTAACTGCCCTGCTCTGCGGTGCAGTGTCAGTTTCAATGAACAGGCACGACATGTTGGCACATCACCACATGCCGTACATTGCAAAGCCGGTGCATATCCTCTGCGATTCAGAAAAAGAATAGATTGCTGCCCGTTTTGATGTGTTTCATCTAACGCTTTGAGCAACTGTGAAGAGAGCACATGCTCACCCTTTCGCATATCAACCACATTCATTTTCATTGGCCCGTGTGACTGGATACGCTCAGGCAACTCAAGCAACGCCATGCTCCCCTCTTTCACCCGGCGCCAGCTCTCAAGACTTGGGGTTGCTGACCCCAGAACAACAGGTATCTCCAGCGCCTGCCCAAGCAGTAAAGTCATATCCCGCGCGGAATAACTGACCCCATCCTGTTGTTTAAATGATGCATCATGTTCCTCATCCACCACAATCAGACCAAGGCGTGGAAGCGGTAGAAAAAGTGCCGAACGCGTACCAATAAGCACATCCAGATTGTTCAACTGCTGCCGAACATGGATACGTTCGGAAATACCCATGCCAGAATGCCAAATCCCAACATGCTGAAATCTGCTGTTTAATCTGGATAACCACATCGGCGTCAAACCAATCTCCGGCACCAGAATCAATACCTGTTTCCCCTGTTCAACTATCGCTTGCGAAGCATTCAGATAAACTTCAGTTTTACCTGAGCCCGTAGCGCCAAACAGAAGCAATGTTTTAAAATGATCAAAGGCCGCCACAATCGCATCACAGGCTTTTTGCTGTGCGGAGCGCAACTCGATCAAAGGATCTTTATTCGCATCCGTAGTGACTCTATCCTCACTAGCTTTACTCCGGCACTCTTCAAGATAAGTGAACTCAATAGCTTGTAAGACTCTATAAAACAAGGCCGGGCCGCTACAGCGTTCTCGAATTGTTTTCACAGAAAGCGAACGCTTTGTTGTGAAAACCGCAGCCAGATCAGGATCACTCCGCTCAAGCTTTTCAGCATTCAAGAGGCGCACCTTTCGCTTCTCATCTACACTTCCCCAAGCCAGAGCTGTTTCAAGAAATGCTCCAAATGATGCCAGATAGTAACGACTCGCCCGTTCGATCCAGGACAAATACGAAGCGTGATAGGATGGTATTAACTCCAGCCGATCATCAACTGGCTTACACTGGTAGTCTGGCGCAGACTCAAGAATCGAAATAACAATGCCGGTACGCCAGCCTTTTCCAAAAGGAATACGGACTCTGAGCCCTGCAACAGGTAGACCCAAGTACTCTGGCCACAGATAACTATACACGCCATGTAACGGTGAAAAGACTGCAACTTCAACAAAAGTGAAAGGATTCATTCAGAATAATTTAGTGAACAATCGCCCCATCAGGCTTAACAGGTGAGTCCAAGGTGGAGTTCTGTACAAACTCGGGCACCAATTCCTGAAGCAGGACACGCAGCTTTTCGACCTCACGTTCTACACATGAAACACGTAATTTCTCAAGCAGCGACTGCATCTCATCCCAATCCACTTCACGGCTGGCAGAAAGCATAATTTTAGGATGTGTTGTCCCCATTAATGATTCCGCTTTATGGAAAAGTTCCTCAAACAGTTTTTCACCCGGACGAAGGCCGGTGAATTCAATTTTAATATCCTTCTCAGGTTCCATGCCTGACAGACAAATCATCTGCTCTGCCAAGTCAACAATTTTGATTGGCTCACCCATATCAAGCACAAAAATCTCACCACCCATTCCCATGCTACCCGCCTGAAGAATAAGGCGAACAGCTTCCGGGATAGTCATAAAGTAACGTGTGATCTCAGGATGAGTTACGGTCACTGGCCCACCCTGCTGAATTTGCGTTTGAAATAAAGGTACAACTGAGCCAGCCGAACCAAGTACATTTCCAAAACGTGTTGTTATAAATGCTGTCCTCGATGTACGAGCATTCAAATTCTGACAGTAAATTTCTGCAGCACGTTTGGTAGCACCCATCACATTGGCTGGATTCACCGCCTTGTCAGTCGAGACCTGAACAAATTTCTCACAACCATTCTCCACTGCAATATCTGCAAGCTTGCATGTGCCAAGCACATTGGTTTTTATACCCTCAGCAGGGTTCTCTTCGACCAGTGGCACATGTTTATAAGCTGCCGCATTAAATACGATCTGAGGCTGGTATGTTTCAAATACCCACTTCATCCGGGATTCATCACGAATATCTCCCAATAATGCAACCACAGAAACAACTTTGTTACGCCCAATTTCACCTTTGATCTGATAAAGGTTGTATTCACCATGATCCAACATAATAAGTTTTTCAGGGTGATACAGGAGAATCTGACGGCAAAGCTCTGAACCGATTGAGCCACCGGCACCCGTTACCAAAACAGACTTATTCTTCAGAAAGCCCTGAATTTGCACGTCATCCAGAACAATTTCTTCACGGCCCAACAAGTCTTCAATCTGAATATCACGGAGTGTTCCGACTTCAACCTTCCCATCAGTCAGTTCCGGCAGAGATGGTAATGTTCGGCATGGAACTTTTAACATAGCGCTCTGATCAACCAACTTACGCATCAATGCAGCAGATCCTGTTGGCATCGCAAGTAAAACAATTTCAATATTTAATTGCTCGACCTGCTCTTCAAAAAAATCAGTCCCAGTAATAACACGCACACCATGGATGTCCAAGCCATGTTTTTTTCTGTTATCATCCAAAAATGCCACTGGTTGATATTGCTCGTCCTTCAACAAGTCTCGCACTAGCAGTTCGCCCGCCCTGCCAGCACCAACGATCAAAGCTCTCTTTCCCTGCCGAACTGCAAACCCAAGGTGATGATCCTTCATCCAACGATAAAGTAACCTTGGAAATGCAAGCCCTGCGATTAACAAAAATGGATAAAGCACAATAACTGAACGAGGGGCCCCCTCCAACCGCTGCCAAATAAACAGAATCAAAAAAGTTATCAATGCACCCACTGCAACGGCTTTCAGGATTCGTATCAGGTCAGGAACAGATGCAAAACGCCATATGCCTCGGTAAAGCCCAAAATAATAAAACGAGACCACGTGTACAGGTAAAGCAATGCCTACAATAAGCCAAAACTTAGAAATATACGGACTGGGGATCAGCCCAAGATTAAAACGAAACCAAAATGCCAACAATAATGCCAATGGTACCCAGATGATATCATGTGATAATGCCATCCAACGACTTTGCCAAATAGATAATTTACTCATAATTCTGAGTTATAACAAAAAAAGAGCGTGGTTTAAACCACGCTCTTTAACAGACAGTAAAAAACTAACTATCATGTTTCTCCATATGATGACCATCATTTTGGTCCTGAGCTTTTCCTGCTGTAAGATCACCTTTAATTTTTTTCAGTTTCTTTTCACCAATGCCTTTTACATTTTCTAAGTCATCAACTTTGCCAAAACCACCATTCGCCTTACGGTAAGCAACAATTGCTTCAGCCGTTTTTGGTCCAATTCCTTTCACCATTTGGAGTTGTTCAACGGTTGCAGTATTGATGTTAATTTGATCAGATGCCTGAGCATTCAAACCAATAAGCATTGTGCAGGCAAACAGCGTTGCCATAAATAAAGATTTTAATTTCATGATTTCCCTTCCATATTTTTTTTACAAAACATATCTGCTTTGTATGCAAGCAGTGAATAGACCAGTGCCCAAAACCCCAAGCCAATCATCACCGCCTCGCTCCAATATAGCATGCTTATCGCGCTCATGCCAACAAAAAACATCAGGATATACTCATAAACCACCGTCTTTTTATGTCCCCAGCCCGCCAATGCCAATCTTTGATAATAATGTTCCCGATGAGCTCGCCATACTTTTTCACCTTTTAATGCCCGGCGAATCAGCGTAATCGTAGCATCAAAAATGAAAGGTGAAAAAACCAATAATGGAAACCACAGCTCAAACAGGTTTAGAGAAAGGCCCCACATAGAAAGTCCAGCAACAAGAAATCCCATCGTTGCTGATCCGGCATCGCCCATAAAGATTTTAGCTGGGGGAAAATTAAATCTCAGAAAACCAACGTTTGCAGCAGCAATCAGTATCGCCACAAGTGAAAATTCAATATCCGCATGGAAAACACCTGCAATTGCAAAAAGACTAAAACCAATCGCCCCCATACCACCTGCAAGACCATCCATTCCATCCATAAAATTATAAAGATTTATCAACCAGATGGTCGAAAGCATAAAAAACAGCAGTCCAACCCAATGATTAATAAACATCGATGTATCCACATCCAATCCAAGCACAACCCAAACTGATGCCGCCATGTGAACCAAAAGTCGAATACTTGCTGGCAAATCAATCCAGTCATCCGCCATTGAAACGATCGATATCACAAAGCCTCCTCCAGCCAGCAACCACACAGACTCTGAGTAGGAAAATGGCGTAAGTAGCATTCCGCACATGATTGCAATAATCATAGCAACACCGCCGCTTCTCGGAACAGGGGTTTGATGCAGTGAGCGTTCGTTCGGGTGATCCAGTAGATGAAGCGGCGAATCAGGATTGATAAATTGCCTACACAACCACCATGACAAAATCCCTGTAAGAGTCAACTGCCCTGCCATAATTGATAGAGCAATCACGATTTGTTTAGCCCAAGAAACCGAACAATCTCTGGCAAGCTATCGCGTAAATTATATTTTGGATTAAATCCCAATTCGTCACAAATTTTTTCTGAACTATACAACGCTGACCCTGTTAATTTATCCAGTGTGTCAGAATCAAAAACAAATCTACGGCCGCTGAGTGCTCCAATGGTATTCCCAGTCACTGCCATCAACTTCAACACAAAGAGAGGTAGATACCAAATCGGTACCGGTTTATGAAGTGCCTCACAAATCCACTCATACATCTGCCGTGTCGAATAGTTTTCACCGTCAGTCACGATATAGGTTTTACCAGCAGACTCCGCATGCCCGGCAGCCAAAAGGGCTGCCTGAACAACATCATTAACATGCACCATAGATCGCCTGTTATTCATCTCTGGCAGAGGTGGGAATTTGCCTGCATAAATAGCCCTGATCATTTTTGGAAGGTTTCCTTTTTCTGTATTACCATACACCATAGAAGGCCTGATTACGATCGGACATGGAACATACCGCCCCTCCAGAACCAGTCTTTCTGAAGCTCTTTTTGACCTACCATATGGCGTATCAGCCTCCACTGAAACCGATTCATCCATCACTCCATCCATATCTCCAACTGCTTTCACACTACTGAAATAAACAAAAGTCTGAACTCCCGATTTTTTGGCTTCCTCAAGTAATTTTCGCGTAGATTCAGTATTGATTTGGAAATACTCATCCTCATCTTGCCGTGTTTCCGCCAACGCATGTGCTTTTCCAGCCAAATGAAAAATCGTGTCAATTCCGGCTAATGACGTTGCATTTAGAGGTTCTATCAGATCCCAATAATGAAATTTAGCATCAATTTCTGGCTGCCTTCGTCCAAGTATGTGCAGCTCCACCCCACGTTTGAGCAAAACGGAACAGAGGTGTTGACCGATAAAACCTGTAGTGCCAGTTACCAGAACCGTTTTCAATTCAGCTCTCTCGCCAGACAGTCCGCCTGACATAATCGGTATAACTCTGGATGATACGCACCACCTTCAGTGAAACCTTGCCCCCGTTGTAATCAGCAACTTGTCGAATCCCAGGGTTCTCCGCATCAAAATGAGCGAGTGCCATAGCAACAGAATTTAAAACATTTTCAGGCTCAACATCGGACATAATCACTGTCCCCTCATCCATACCTTCTGGTCGCTCATGAGCCTGACGCAGCGTTACTGCGGGAAGATTAAGCAAGGAACCTTCTTCAGCAATCGTACCACTGTCTGAAATCACACACATGGCCTGTTTCTGTAGCTGAATATAGTCGAGGAAGCCCATGGCCTTCATAAACTGGATACGGGAATCAATATTGCCATGCGCAAGATCATCAAGCCGCTTTCGCGTACGCGGATGCACAGAAAAGATAATTGGAACATCGTAGGTTTCAGCCAGCGCATTCAAGGATTCCAACAGACCTGCCAGACGCTTTGGCGTGTCGATATTCTCTTCCCTATGTGCGCTGATGAGAAAATACTGTCTAGGCTTCAATCCCAGATGTTTAACCGCATCTGACATCTCAATCTTCGGTGCGTAATACTCAAGCACCTCCTGCATGCAGGAGCCAGTCTTAATTACAGTCTCAGACTTGATACCCTCTGCGACCAAATAACGGCGAGCATGCTCGGTAAGCGGCATATTGATATCACTAATGTGATCCACAATGCGGCGATTAATCTCTTCAGGTACACGATCATCAAAGGAGCGGTTACCTGCTTCCATGTGGAACACCGGTATCTTGTGCCTTTTGGCAGCGATGGCAGCCATACAACTGTTTGTATCACCGTAGAGCAAAATAGCATCGGGCTTCTCTTCAGCCATCACCGGATCAACCTTGGAGAGAACCTGTGCAATGGTATCAACAGCAGTCGTACCAGCTGCATCCAGATAATAATCAGGCTGGCGAATCTCCAGGTCCTCGAAGAATATCCGGTTCAACTCATCATCGTAATTCTGGCCCGTATGCACCAGCACATGATGCACACTGCGATCCAACTCTGCCATTACACGTGAGAGTTTAATCAGCTCAGGGCGTGTGCCCACAACAGTCATGACTTTAAGCATTTAGTTCTTCCTTTATGTAGTCCAATTTCAATAAAACTTTCTTGATCTGTTCCACGCTCAGCCGTTCTGTATTATGAGATGTATAATCATCCAAGTGAGAAATTATCTCCTCACCTTCACTGAAATACTGTGCGTAATTAAGATCACGATTATCGGCTGGGATCCGATAATAATCACCCAAATCATCTGCCTTAGCCATCTCCTCACGTGAAATAAGGGACTCATATAGCTTTTCGCCGTGACGTGTACCAAAGACATGTACCGGATTATCTTTTTTGAACAGTTCCTTTAATGCCTGCGCCAGATCGGCAACTGTTGAAGCAGGTGCTTTCTGTACAAAAACATCGCCTTGATTACCTTGTTCAAAGGCATAAAGCACCAGATCCACTGAATCCTCCAATGACATCAAAAAACGTGTCATATTCGGATCAGTAACTGTGAGCTGCCTTCCCTCTTTGAGTTGTGAAACAAACAAGGGAATGACCGAACCACGTGAAGCCATCACATTGCCATAGCGGGTAGCACAAATCACTGTATCGCCATCGCCTTGCATACGCGCTTTGGCCACTACCAGTTTTTCCATCATTGCCTTTGAAATCCCCATGGCATTAATGGGATAGACGGCCTTGTCCGTACTTAGCATAACCACCCGCGAGACACCTTGAGCAATCGCGGCACTCATCACATTCTCTGAACCCAGAATATTGGTGCGTACAGCTTCCATCGGATAAAATTCACAGGAGGGGACTTGCTTAAGAGCTGCGGCATGAAACACATAATCCACCCCCTTCATTGCCTGATAAACACTGTCATAATGGCGAACATCACCAATATAGAACTTCAACTTCTCATGATTCATCGAAATGCGCATCTCTTCCTGCTTCTTTTCGTCACGGCTAAAGATGCGAATCTCTCGCACAGCACTCGCCAAAAAGCGTTTGAGCACAGTATTCCCAAAAGAACCTGTGCCCCCGGTAATCATCAATACTTTGTTATTGAACATGGTTATTTATCGCGCTCCTTTATCTGATCAGCCAACTCATCAAGCATCGCTTCCCACGAAGGCGCAATATAACCTGTTTTTCGACAAAATGCCGCCCCATTAAGGCTACGGTCGCAAACAAATCCATCATCAGGCTCAATTTCAACATCTTCACGATCTAGCCGTTTAGCAAGCCTTACTAACAGATCGTACTTATTGATCGGTTCACTGGCGACATTCCAGATACCACTCAGGGTTGTGTGATTGACCAGAACATCTTCAATAACCCGTGCAAGTTCAATTGAAATCAAACCTGAATAGATAGCTTTACGATAGCCTCTTATTTCCCCATTCTGTTCAAGAAACCATTCAATCAAACCGTGGGCTCCGTCAAGCTCCAGTCCAATCGTAGATTTTCTTAAAGTGATCACATGGGGTTGATTCACTTCACCAAGATATTTACTTCTACCATACAGATCTCCGGCATCAGATACAGCCTGTTCATCATAATATCCGATTTTTCCGGAAAAGATGCAGTCGGTACTCATATGCACCAGCCTTGCCCCATATTTACCGCACAGATCAGCCAGCCGATGGGGAAACAGCGCGTTGATCCCAATTGTCGGAATCAGACTGGAGTCGTCCGCGCGCTGCTTAGTCACACCAATGGCGTTAACCACTGCATCGGGTCTGAATGATTGCATCACCTCTTCAAGCTTTTGAATTGAACTGACATCAATGCCATAGTAGCTGTTAGACGATGTGAACAGATCCGCTGCGTAATCAGACGGTTGATGGTGCAGTGTGACCCTCACATCATGACGACCCTGCCAGGCCCGTAGAAACTGGTGACCAAGCATACCGTTCCCACCCAGAATCAGTATCTTCATTTTGTTTCCTTTACCAAATCGTGCATCCATCCTTCCAACTGACTCACTAAATGCTCCCGATCAAAATGCTGTCTATAATATGCCAGCCCAGCATCGCCCATAGCTTGCCGTTCAGCACCACTCATTCCACTCACTTTCAACACAGCCTCTGACAATCCCTTTGCATCACCGGATGCAACTGCAAAACCTGAATTGCTCTCATCAATGATCTTCGCCCCCTCTCCGTCAAGAGCACCTATAATGGGTCTAGCACATGCCAGGTATGACTGCACCTTACCCGGGATAGTCGTAGTCATGACTGGATCTGCACGTAGCGTCACCAGCAAAGCATCCGCTAGCGCGAAGTAGGCAGGCATTGTTTCAACAGGCCTGCTTCCCAGAAGGTGCACACGACTTAAACCGCGCAACTCTATCTGCTCCTGCATCCAAGCACGTCGCCTACCATCACCAAGGAAGACCCAGTGAATCGGTTTCTCCTTTAACAACTCTGCAGCATCGAGAATCGTATCCAACGATTGTGCAGACCCCAGATTGCCAGCAAACATGGCAACAAAACCATCGGCCGGAACCTCCACTCTTTCATTAGCATCAGGAGCAAGTCTGACAGGTTGGTAGAGTGCCTCAGCCGAGTTAGGGAAATACTCTATTTTTTCGGTTTCAGCACCTACTGCTATAACTGGTTCAATAAAACCTCTGGATTGAACCAACACTTTGTCACAGTTTCGGTAGATCCATTTCACCATACGTCTTACTGTAGACAAAATCACTGGCGAGTTGATTGTTCCTGTCGCTGACAGGCTTTCCGGCCAGAGATCCTGTACCCAGAATAGCATCGGTGCTTTTTTGAGTTTTCTCATCACTATCGCAGGTATAGCCACAGTAATCGGTGAAGGTTCATAGCCAAAGATGATGTCGAATTTCCTCCTGCGCAACAGCCATAGTCCCAACAGACAACCGGAAACCATAAACGAAAGATAATTAAGCGCCAATTGCCAGGCTTTACTCTCACGCCTTACGAAAAGAGGAACGCGAACAATTGAAATCCCCTGTATTGTGTCACGGCGTTTGTTCCACCAACTGTACCCAGCAGATATCTTACCAGTCGGATAGTTTGGCACACCTGTTAGTACAGAAACATCATGACCCCGCTCTTTCAAAGCCCGTGCCAGATCATTGATGCGGAAGTTTTCAGGCCAGAAATACTGGCTAACTATAAGAATTCGCAAACCAATTAATCCCGCAAAAGAGTCTTTAAAAAATCATTGGCGTCCATCCAATCAACACGATCCGCGGTTTCACCTAAAAAGCGTTTGACGGCTCTGGCAATTGAAACAGGTGATGCAGGATCAAAGCTCTGCTCCGGGTCGACCACATCCCGAACATAATCGAGTTCGGATGCAATAATGGGTAGACCGGTCAGTTCTGCCTCAATCAGGGGAAGTCCGAATGATTCAAGTGTGGAAGGAAAAACAAGTGCGCCAGACTTCCTGTAAAGCTTTAGGATATCATCTCCACCAACTGAGCCGAGATTGCAGATGTTCAAACCATTACTTTTCTTCTCTTTATCAATCCATGCAATGAGCTCAGAAAAATGATCTGCATTCAAAGTAAGGCATAGCGATGGTCTAACGCCTTTCATTGCAAGATTCGACCATGCCCTAATTAAATTCCGATGATTTTTATGAGGTTCGCCTGAAGCAACATAAATAAAATCATAGAGCTTTTTATCCTCTGCTTCAGAGCTATTAGTAATCACATCATTATGAGTATCTGCAACAAAAGGTAAAATCGCTGCTGAAACAGAAAAACTATCTTCAAGCAGACGTTTCATTGAAGCGCTTTGAACAACAACTTGATTTGAATTCCTGACAAACAGTTTGAACCACAACCTCTCTATCGTAATACGCAAGCGAGTTTTTAAAGGGAACCCAGATAAATCAATATTGTCTACTAGATACCTGTTTTGAAGAAAGAGAATCACCCTAGCCTTTTGCGTAAAAAGTGGAGGAAGATTTCCAAAACAGAGAATCTGATCACCCTGTTTAGCCGCCTTGTTTAAGAGATTCTCTGCTCGCAAGCGCCCCAAGAATGAAGGTTGGATTCGACTGACCTGACAAGCCTTCAAATCATCATCAGATAAAGGCAACCGATCATCAGCAATAATATGGCTATTATCAGGAAGCGCCTGAACCAATGTCCTTAAAAGGGTAAGCCCACCACCGCAATGAACGTTAGGAGCATGTAATATTAAACGAGAACTATTCATTACTATTCGCTGTTTCTTATCCTAACAAATTAAAATTCAACTCTACCAATTCAATTAACCGTTATCATTCTAATATTACTTCATGGGCACGAAAAACCCAATATCTCTTAAATAAAAAAGACAGAGGGGCACACATAAGTGCCGCTATAACAAACCCCAATTGGTCCCCCCACATAGGATTAGATAATTCTGAGACAACCCAGCGACAAATTGGAGAGAATACGGTTACCAGCCCCATCATAATAAAATTTGCGGCTATAAACTTGTAAAAACAACCCTTTCTTAAAAAAATCGCATGCCTTTGAATAAAATAATTAACAATAATAAACGGAGGGTAAATGATAGCTGTAGAAATTGCATAATTGAGACTGCTGCCACTACCGATCAATTGGTATATCCACAGCTGAGCTGCCCAGGAAGCAATGCCCAGAATCCCGCCATTAATAGCAAAAAGAATAAACTGACGAACAATTATTTTTTTCTGTGGCATTTAAAATATCAACTGTTTTTCACATGTTCACAATCAACTTGCTCACGCCTCCTAATCACAACCATTTGATGAAGTGCTGTTACTGGTTGCAGAGGAGTAAGCAACCATTCAAACGCTTTTATAAGTGGTTCTACAAATGAGGGAAGTAGTTGTCTGAAATTGACTCCGCCAGAGGCTAGGTATCTAAAGCCATTGCTTAAAGTATTCATCTCTAAAATTTCTAACTCATGGCCAAACAGCTCTTCAAAGTGTTCTCTATCTCGATGAAAAACCAAATAAGCAAGTGCCTGATTTGCACCCGAAAGCGGGCCGATAGAATATGGATTTACCCATCCACTCATTTTTCGGTCAAACTGTTCTTCTGTATGTAAATATGTATGGACAAGACGTGAGAGCATTCCGTAATGGGGTTCAATAAGTATGCAGCCACCACCTGGTTTCAATACCCTAATCAACTCTAAAAAAAACTGTTCTGGATCAGGCAGGTGATGAAAGACATTAATCGCATATAGCGATCTGACAGACTCATCAGCCAAATCCAGATTTTGCGCATCTAACACCCGATCAATATGGTCTCCGAGCCTGACATCCGAAGTAATAAGGTTAGGGCGGATTTCCTTAAAAAATCCGGACCCACTCCCCAGTTCAACCTCCAACCCGTTGACTAAAAAATACTTTTCACAACCATCAAGCATTTCGGAATAAAAGTCTTCAAACACATGGCGCATTAGAGGCTTCTCAAGAAGAATCTGACGATGAATGGAAAGCAATTGATTATCGTCCACATTAACGCCACGGACTCGTGAGTCATATAATTTGTCACGCAACCAGCTCACTGCTTGTTTCATTTCAGCAACTCCAATTTAGATGTCAGGCTAGACTGATGTTCAGCACCCTGGTTTGATAAAAAGCCATTTAAGTTATCGCTGTTAACGGGCAACTTCACTCTCAAAAACTCTAAAAATTTCAAGCCCAGTAATATGAGCAATGAAGGAATCGGAATAATGAGTGGCTTTCTGCCAACCTCACTGGCCGATCTCAGTACAAGCTTTCGCAAACTCACTAATTCTGGTTCAAACAAATTATAATCTCTTTGATCAGAAGTATCTTCGACAACTTGAAGAAGTAGCGTTGATAATAACATGACATCAATAATCGGCATTTCACCCCTTCCGCCATCCGGTAAGGGTATAATAGGCCATCGGTGTGAGACATGCTTGATTCGCCCGTACAATCCTCCCTCTCCAATAACAAGACCTGGACGAACAACAACCTGGTTGTTCTCAACGAAATAGCGCTCGAGTTTATATTTGGTTATACCGTATACCGACTGAGCATGACTTCCAGATGAGTATGATGATACGAGCACCTGTTTCCTCACTCCTGCAGCCTGTGCCTGTTTAAAAAGCTTGAGTGTTCCAGCTAATGATCGCTCTGCTCCTCTGCTTCCAGAAAAATCGTAGGCCAAGTGTATAAGTGCATCCACATTACTAAAATCTTCATTTAGTAGCTCCTGACCCAACTCCCACATAATACAACTTACAGAATCCCCATACTCTTCATCAATATTACGAAGCAAAAGCTGCAATGTGTGCCCGCAGTCAGTGAACCGCTTCAAGATATATCCACCAATAAATCCGGATGAACCAGAAATCATTATTTTCATTTCGGTAAAGATGCTGCAATTCGGGCAGCATTCGCCATAATGGTCAGGGTTAGGTTCTTGGCTGGAAGAGAGGGTAAAACCGACCCATCTATTGCGTGAACTCTCTTACAATTCCACAAGCGTCCGAGTCTATCTGTATTGAATTCCGATGGCGTTTCCTTCATTGGCAGGGTACCAGCAAAATGAAATCCCCAGCCAACTGGCGATTCCTGAGCAAACCGCTCATGCCCATACAACCCAATTTTTCTAAAGGATCTTAATAAATTCTGGATTCCATGATTATTAGGGCTAACGGGGTATTCCAGCCTTATCTCATTATCAACATCAAGTTTCAGCCGGTTTTTCAAATGTGGTATCGAAGGTCGCCAAATTTGAACTACAAAAAGTCCAGAAAGAATATTCTTTAGCAACCAAAGGTTTTCCTTCATTGAAAAGGGAAGATCGGGCAACAGATCCGACCTTAACATTCCTCCAGCATAATAGATGCTCAGCATCTGTTTCTCTCCAGCATGATCGAAACAACCCGCGAGTTGGATAGGATAACTAATCACTGGCAACTCTGATGCAATTGACGATGGCATAATTACTGGCAACAAGGTTGGCGGATGTTCCAAAACAGACAAAGAAGCATCTAACGCTCTGTTATTTAGCATTACGAGCCGTGCAGTCTGTAGTGCTCCACACGCCAGTAATAGGCGATTTGTTTTAATACGAACATTTTCACCTGAATCAACGTTTGAAGTTAACAGCTCTACATGACCATTTTTCTCCAGATAACCATCAAGTCGAATCCTTGGAAGGTACTTAATTTTTCCTCGGGAAATCAATTCATCCAAAGTTCTTTGAGGAGTGTAGATAGAATTATGACCGGTATTAAAAAACTCCGTCTCACCAAAATTATATGCCGAATAACCAGCATAATCTTCCGTCAACACAGCTAACCTTGGCCGCCCTAAAAGCAAACCTGATTTGTTAACCTTATCTTTTTTTCTCTGATAAAGTGAGAGAAGTCTGGATGCAGACGGAATAATAGGAGAAGGAGCCAATAATTTTTCTGCTCCTCCAAAAAAACTACTCAAGTCATCTACTAATCCCGACACACCCATGTGCGCTTCAAGCCGATTATAGTATGGTTCAAGCTCGCTAGCCATAACAGGCCAGTCTCCAAGAGCATCCAAATCACTCTGTGTGTAACGATAAACCTGAGCACCCCAAGCGTTGGCAAACCCTCCTCGTGCATAACTTCCCCTT
Organism: Mariprofundaceae bacterium; assembly: GCA_021772895.1. Taxonomy (GTDB): domain Bacteria; phylum Pseudomonadota; class Zetaproteobacteria; order Mariprofundales; family Mariprofundaceae; genus WSZY01. The sequence continues at coordinate 68,589 of JAJFLC010000013.1, forward strand.
CCAGAATTAACAATACTCTTCGACTCATCAGTTACAGAAAATGGAACTCCACTATGAACATATCGCATTTGGGAAGCCCTGAGTTTTGAATGGATTTTTGGAGAATCCAAATTTGCCAACATTTCCCAATTACTTCCAAGTAACTCTTCGAGTTCCCCAGACCTCTTAGCATCACTAAGTGTTTCAGGATGAAATGGCGATGAGGCAATATTACCCACATCAATAATAGCAGTCCCCGAGTGCTCTAACTCCAAGGCAGCCGCTATACCTGCGGCTCCAGAACCCACTATGACGGTATCAAATTCCATATCTCTCCAAGGACAATTTCCCCAGAAATTTTCTGAACAGGGCCCTGAGCCCCCAAAAAGGAAGTGTCAACCAAAACTGAAACCTTCGGTTAGACGGCCGGAATGACTCAATATGGGCACCGTCACATTCTGAAAGATAAGAAATTAGAATCATTTTTTTTACTAATGGGTGGCGTTTTTTTCTATCACGGAGTGCAGACTCAATATTTGTTATATTTGCTCCTGCCCTGATTAACGTGCAAATCTCATCGATTTCCATTTGATTCGCATTCAGGGTCGGGCACTCCTGATTTGCACGAACATAGTACTGAGTGAAATTTTTAGAAGCTAATCGCCCAAACATTGCCTGATGAAATGAGTTAGCCTCCGAGACCAAGTCATCTACTGATTGAAGAGATGTCATTTCAGCTTTTTTCTATCCGCTGCTGTGACGCATCTTTAATCAACCCATTTTCAAAAAACATTTTATTTTGATGAGTAATTGAATCCAGAATCAGGCCAACACCAATTGCCATCACTGCAACGAGTTCAAGGGATGCTGCAAGTACCGCTGAAGGTAAACGATGAACTTCCTGATATGTAAACCAGTCTTCGAATACAGGAATGGAATAGTATAACCCTAATAGCCCGAAAAGTAGTGCAATAGCGAAAAAAAACAGCAGTGGCCGATAATGCCTGAGGATTTGGGCAATTGTAAAAATCACCTTAGCACCATCTGAGAATGTGTTCAGTTTAGAAAAGCTTCCTTCCCGGCGATCAATGTATTCAATCGGAATCTCAATAATTCTGAATCGTTTATCTAAAGCGTGAAGAGTAACATCAGTTTCAACTTCAAACCCCTCAACCATAACAGGATAATTCTTAACAAATTTACGACTGAAGACCCTATAGCCACTCATAATATCTGCAAGATTGGCCCTGAAAAGCCTATTAACCAATCCTTTTACCAAATTATTTCCAAGATTATGGAAACTCCTTTTGTTTTCCTGCTTGTAGTCTCCATTGCTCAAGCGATCACCAACAACCATGTCTGCCTGGCCATCAATTACAGGCTTAATCAAGTCATGTACCCTGTTAGCCGGATAAGTCATATCAGCATCGGACATGACATAGATATCGGCATCAATATTCATAAAGGCACGACGCACTGCATTACCTTTACCTTGCCGGAATTCATTAATCACTTCCCCAAAGGCATTTAAACGTTTCAACGTATCCTGAGCAATTAAAGCGGTTGCATCGTCTGAATTATTATTAACAATAATAATTCTTGCATCTGGAAGCTCTCGATAGAACGCCTCAATTGTTTCTGCAATTGTGAGTTCTTCATTATATGCAGGTAAAATGATAGCAATATCGACCATTAACTCCCACCTAGAGTACAGTGACAAGTTTGATTTCCACAGCTCAATTTACTTAACCCGATTTTCGTTTTCACTATGGATAAATTCCTCTACAAAACAGCATGTAAAAATTGTAAACTCCCTTCGATTCGAACAACCTTAAACAGTTCTCCATCCTCGAACTTTTTATTACCAAACAACTTCTCGTAACGTTTCCAAAAAGCAGCATCTGCATGTCCTACAAACAGATAATCATATCCTGAAACATATTTAGCCAGCTCTTCCGTATCCATTGCACATGTCCAGACATCTCCAGCATAGTATTTTTCCCCCACGGACCAACATCCCTGATTGCTTAAGCGGGGAATAATTCCATAACTGAACACCTGCATCTGATACCCTGTACTATTCTGCCAAATAAAATAAACCTTTTTATCCTCAGGAACCTTCACTGAAACAGCCGCCGAATAATTTTCCAGCATTTTCATTCCTGATGAGACCTCAGCCAAACCAACAGCGTACTTCAAATCTGTTATTACATGACGAGTTGATGGCATAGCTGTCGAAACTGTGAATAATAACAAAAACACAAGCGTAACTTTTTTGCCAGAGTTCTCATTCAATTGTTTCTGTAACAATATTGAAAAAAGAATTAAATATAGAGCTACAATGTATGTCCCAAGATATCTCGCAAATGAAGCCAGTCTCGGCCCTTCATATGCGCCAAAAAAGAACAGGTATAAAACCAGTAACAATAAGAGATATGCAGCTAGCCCTCCCAGCAATCCGAAAAGCTGAATAGCGGCACTGCCTTTTTTGGTCTTATTATTCTCAAAATATATGATCATCATAGCAGCAATAAGAATTAATATGAATTTCATAGCGTTTTTTGGATGAGTACTGGCTTCCACAAATCTTTCAATCGTTATCTTCTGACGTTCAGTAGATATATTTGAGTCAAAGCTATTGATGATTTTCTCAATGGAAACATCAGGATTAAATGTTTTTGTCGCACCCATCGATTCAAAATGATTCTGCCAACTTGCATGAATCACAAATAGTGCTGGAACCATTAAAAGAGCAAGCAGTAAAGAGCTTATAACACTCTTTTTTTGCTTTAACAGCCACATCTGATCAAACACAATAATTGCAATAATGATGCCCGCAAATGCCATTCCCATCATCTTTATTACAGGCAAAACCAATATTACAGGTATAATTCTAACAACTGCATTAGAAGAGCGGTCACTTAACCAGTAACTAACAACGCCGGAAGCAAACAGCAAGGCGACCAGAAGATCTACCATCAAGGTATGAAAGCCAGTTCCAAAATAGTGAATGGAACAGTAAAAAAAGAGAGAGCTAAGAATTAAAGCAAGCCAGCGACCTTTAGGCACTGCTAACAATAGTTGTGAACACGCTGCAAGGATAAGCAGGCCTTGAGCAAAAAAGGCTGCGGATACACTAAAGCCGGAAATCTGAAACACGAAGTAATGGAAAAGAACTGATCCAGGAGGATAATCTTTTTGCCATACAGGGTCATCTGCCTGAACCAGTCCATTGTTATAATAGATAACTTTTGCTGTTCTCGCCCAATTAGAAAAGTCATCCCATGCGATAAAAAAACTATAATAATCAGTACTAACAAGAACAGTAAGAAGTATTGAGCCTACAAGAAAGAAAACAGTCCCTGGTGATGTAATAGAGACATTGCCAGTTTCCTTTACAACAGGAATGATAAGAGCAACAAACAGAATAATCCCAAGCCCCATCAACAATTGAGAAGAAGGCCCTAGTACATCTGCAAGAGCTGCAAAATATAGAAAAAGAGTAATTGATGTTCCAACAAACAAAAACGTGGATTCCAATGGCCATTTAAAAAAACGGTTTAATAAAAGCCCATACCCTAATAATGAAGCCACAGTGGCAACTGCAAACATTAACTACCCTCTCTCAATACAAATATTCAACAATGAAATCAACCTATATCTGCGAGTCTCCAGCCTTTGGTTTCAACGTCAAATAAAACAGTGCCGCATAGATCCACATATGCCAAAAACTTATATCAGGCTGCTGGCGTTGCAACCCCATCATCATACAAGCAAGAACACTTAACCCTATCGCTATTCGCATTTTGTCTTCAGAGGATGATATGTCCGATTTCCAGACCATTTGGATAGCAAACCAAGTTAACAATAAAAACATCAAAATATAAAATACTCCCCCTACACCCCCTGATTCCAATGCTGCATTGGCAAAGCCAACCGCTATCGCATAATCCACAGTAGTCATACCAAGTCCAGCTCCCGTCCCAAAAGGATGCTTACTCAAGTAATCGCCTACAATCAAGATTGCTTCATATCTAAGAGTCATTGAAGGCGTTTTATTTTCAATGAACCCCGAAGACCAAGCGTAAGCATTATATTCATCCGCATTCCTCGGTCCAGAGCCAGCACTTAGCCCACCACCAGAGCCAGCACTTAGCCCACCAGAGTTAGCATCTAGTCTAGGGTAATCAAGTTGAGCAATCCATTGAAATAATGGCATCCCCGTTTTAATAGGGATGATAAACATCAAAAGAAGCAACGATAACAAACCTGACACAAACAAAATTTCTGTGGATCTGATCGACCTCACTTTCAATAACAATGGAATAATGCCGAGCAAAACCAAGCCAATACCAATTGAATAACTCCCTAACACGCCAACGCCTAGAATTAACGTGCGGACTATGGCTTTTTTCACAATTAACATCCAAAAAATGGCTGGCATCAAAGCAAAAGCAAAAGTTCCTGGCTCTTCTGAAAACCCTTGCATTCTAAATAGCGGAAATGGCGCATAAACCGCTGATAGTCGGTAATAACTTCCCCAGTACACATCAAACAAATAATGATTTTCGATATTTTCTTCATTTCTCAGCGTGGAAATTGGTTCAAGTATTTCCATGCCCACCCCAATAGAAACAGCCAAAGCAGCAATTACACTAATAACCATCAAGTTTGCATAAATTGTAAATGTTTTATAAATGTAAACTTTATCAATAAGTAACAAAATAAAGATAAAAAACATCACCTTCAAACAATTACTCAAAAATTGTTTATAGGCATAAAAGTCATTTGCATAAATGGTCGATACCATCAATGCAAACAAATACCCAGCCCATAGGAAAAAGAATATTTTTTGTTCCCTAGAAAATTCAAATTTGTTAACATTTGAATATTTCCAATGCATTAGAAAAACAGCCAACAGAATCAACAAAAAAGATATTTTAAAAACAGAGGGATACAAAAATTTCAATAAAAACGGGAAAAGAAACCATGAGAAAACCGTAGTAAATATCAAAGAGTACATCATAGTACGATCTATAAAACTTTCTTTCATTACTTGGTCTTCCCTTCCCACTTTTTACAGTTCAAAACAACACTTTTCATCCTTCAAATTAAAATGCTACACTATTTGAGCATCGATAACATCAGTGAATTATGGAATTTTTCCATACCTTTGCTTTCTAAAAATTCTTTACCCTTCTCTCTCATTGCTTCGATATCTGATTTAGGTATAAACATAATATGATTGACAAGTTCATTCCATCCATGAAATTCAGTAAAATCAATGTAAATCTCAGGGTCAACATAATCAGCGACATCAGGAGCCCCATAATAGATTGGAATGCATCCTGCATACAAACAATCAAACAACTTCTCTGTCATGTAGCCATCCATACGCATATTTTCAAAACAGAGACAGAATTCATAGCGACTCAGAATCTCAAATTTCGATTCACATGCACCTTTGTAGATAGACAGCAAGCGCTTTCGATTCTTCCAATATGGTATCCACATTGAAGAACGCGACAACCATCGATCCCATCCTCGACCATACAAATCAACCAAGTCTGTCTTCGACAATGCCACCATAGCGTCAATTCGCTTACTGTAAAGTTCCTCATTTCGAGAGGCAGGCTTATGATTGCCGTTAATAACAACAACTCGTCTCTTCCTGTCCCTGTTCGCCCAGAAAGATTCAATGACATGATTAAACGGCTGTGGCCAATATAATTTTCTCAATTTGGATTGATCCACCCCATCAAATGCATATCCATCTCCATGAGTATTATGGACATACACCTCCTCAAACAGTGAGGTTAGCTTTGGAAGCGCCTTATAGATTGATGGGTCAACTACAGGAGGCTCAAAAACATAAAAACTTTTCATCAAGACATCCTGCTGCGCAGCCATTTCATCAAGATTGTCCAGCATACCAAGTGAATAGTACTCTACTGGACCACCTTTGCGATCCCACAGGTCAAGAGTGTTAAGTTCAATCCCTTTCCCCTCGCACCTCTCTTTCAAAAAAATCCATGGCCGTAAGCAATCATCTCTGTTTAACCCAGAGTCAACAAAAAAACGATTCCCGTAAAATGCCTGCGATGGCGGGTCTATAAAAAATCTTTTCTTCATTGGCGTTTTTCTCGTTCAGGAGTCACCAACACCATCATGGTCTCGCCTCCAAACAGACGCACACCAACATCCTTATTCAAGGCATATGCGAAATAACGGACCCACGAGAAAAATTTGGTCTTCAACGTTCGTTGCGGAGCATTAAATGCAGCCTCTGTGTAGCGCCAGTCAACCACCTCCATACCGCACTCTTTCAACAATTCAAATGCCAACCCCTTCGTAAAATAGTGGATATGCCCCACCTTGCGACGTACATGTAGCAATGGGCGCTCACGAAACACACTGACTACCGAAAGATCAAGTGGAAAGTGGATAACCAGATAATCAGCGCGAGTTTTTAACTCTGTTAAGAACTGGTGGGGGTCCACCACATGCTCAAGCACATCCAATAGTAGAATTACATCGTAATGGTTTGAATCAAGCTCAAAGAAATCTCCTAGTAAAAAATCAACTCCAGCATGCTCACTTTTTTTCCAGAAATTTACCGCTGCCGGTGCAATATCATAACCGACATATGAGGCCTCAGGATTCATTTCCTTCAAGCTGACTAGTACACCACCAGCACCACAACCCACTTCACATACATGTTTTAAAATCAGGTGATTATCGGAAACAATTCTATTCACATGACCTGCCTTCCAAGAGCTATCCTCTATGTCCCAACTCGGATTGTGATCCAGGTAATCATCTGTAATATATTTATCGTTAGGTAATGACACTTATTATCCTTTTCATCCGCCGATTAACGTCTTCTATTCTCACTGCACCCGACATCTCAATAACGTTAGCAGCAAAAGTGCAAAAAATTTCAATCCTCGCAAGGAAGTCATAGCGTCTTTCAGTAAACAAGAAAAAAAAACATCATCCAATATTTCCTTTGCGAGTTTAACATCGCCCTTTCGCAGGGCATTTCTGGCTCTTACAACATTATCCCGCATTAACCATATCTGATACCACTGTAGGTCGTTTGAATCAAGGCATGCGGCGACTTCAGGTTTGGCCATCCAATAATCGAGGATTGTAAACAGGTCTGCCCTGTCCGTTTTCATCTTATTATAACCATGACTAAAGTGGGATGTACTCACTCGATATTGTAACAGGGGTAAGTTAATCAATCCAAGTTTCCCAGCCTCGGCTATTCTGAGCCATGCATCCAAGTCTGCTCCTGAACCGAACGTACCTTCACGTAACTCTTTCACCACCCCTATACAGGTTTTTGTTCTAATCATTGCACTCGGGCAGAAGAAAAAATTATTTTCTCTCAGCACAGCCTTTATAATGCAAGCCAACTCAAAAGAACCACTCTCACCCACACCAAGGTTTAGGTAAGATGGTACATACGCAGTCCTTATTTTTCGGGCGTTTTCGTTGATAATATTGGCAAATGTCAAAACACCTCCTGCATCCTGATCGCTCTCGAGAAACTGCACCTCTTTTTCGATAATATCCGGCTGGTAGAGATCATCAGCGTGAAAAATGGCGGTGTATTTACCTCTTCCAAGATTTAAACAGCGGGTAAAATTTTTTTCTCCACTACTAGTTGCTTCAGCAAAATGGAATTGAATCCGATCATCTTCAAATTCACGGGCAATTTTAACTGTATTATCAGTAGAAGCGTTATCAAAAATATGAATTTCGAGGTTTGGATAGCTTTGTGTTATGATTGAAGCCAAGGTTTCATGGAGTGTGCCTTCTGCATTGTAACATGGGATGCAAACACAGACTAAAGGTTGATCCATTAACACCACCCCAACGATTGAAATACCTGTAGAAACCGTTGACCGTATCCATGATCACGACGCACTCTATCCAGGCCGTTTTTTGTCACCCGTTCCAGCTCTTCAGGATCATTGAGATAGCGAATAGTTTTATCGACAAGCTCTTCAGGAGTTTGGTATATAACAATCTCATTTCCAGGTTCAAACAATTTCTCCAATCCATCCACATAATAGCTTAACTGCATAGTTCCACACGCAGGGATTTCAAAGTGACGCCCTTTGATCTGCTCATGCACCTTAGTGGAGCGAAAGCGATTCAATAAAGCACGCGGTGAAAAGAGCAGGTATCTAATATCCCAAGAGGGGCAATTCGTCATATTAACACTGATTTTTGACCGCTGAAACAGTTCAATCATCTTTGCTTCACTTAGCATACCATCCGGCCAGCGATAACCAAAAGCTTCAACCTTCACACCACTTTTTCGAAGCCTAGAGACCAGCCACTCCCTATATGGGTGCCAAGAACCAACGAATGAAACGTCTATGTCCTTAGCAAGGTGTGAGGCTGGGCAAAACAGTTGCTCATTTACTCCAAAAGGAACAAAAACAGCATTGCTTAATCCGTTGCGCGCATATCTTCTTACACCAGTAATATCCGTCGTAGTAAACACATCAAAACATGGTGCCCACTCAGCAACAAACTCCCGACGCCATCCATCATCATGAAAAAAGCAGAGTGTTTTAGTTAACCTCTGGAGACCTTTGACAAATCCTGTGGAAAACTGATCGGTATAAAGCGAAAAAACCGTCACATCTGGCCGCCAATCTGTAATCTCATCAATCAAAGCCTGCTGCATGCTCTCTTGCCCCAACTCCTGAGTGAGGCCTAAATAGTCAAAGAAACGAACCTCCTCGAAGTGACTTTTTAGCCCTAGGTGGAAATGATTCCAGTCATATGAGAGGCCTCGGTTAGGATCACCATAATCGTACTTCATACAAACCAATAAAACTTTCAATCAGGCCACCTCCCGGTCTATTTGAGATTTTAACAGCATGAATAAAATAACCAGCAAAACAGCTCCCATGCTTAACAACCAAAAAAATGATTCAACAAGCGTATCACTAACACCCAACATAGCATGAGCAGCTTCAGTAACAGCTATTAACAGTAGTGATATCACCCCCGCTTGAAACAGTTTAGTCCATGGCATAATAATTTCAAAAGTTCTAGAAAGCAGCATATGGCTTGAGATCACCCCTATAAAACCAGCCATCGCCAAAGCCATTCCCACACCATGAGCCGCCCAATCAGAAATAAACAGGAAAACAAACAATGGAGCCGCTATTGCGCTAAAAACATTGGGAACAATAAGCTTCTTTGTATCCATACCGGCATGAGCCACCAGCGCATAAGTTCCCACTGTTACCCGGGCAGCTTCGGCTAATGCTCCCCATACAATATATTGAGCAGCCGGAGCAAACTTTTCATCAAGCAATACACGTGCTAACTCATCAGAAACAGAAATAATAATCGCAATGGTCACCAGTAGACTGGCCAACATTGCTGATGCATATTCATGCCATGACAGAGCTTGTTCATGCCTGTCCTCGGAAGAGGTTCGCTTATAAAATGTCGGTATAAAATAAGTGCCGATCACTGACTCGAAGACACCAATAAGCGATGCACTGACACCATAACCCACTACAAATAGACCCAGCGCTTCCAGACCGATCACATCCTGAACAAGAAAGCGATAGGACTGACTTTGTACCCAGATTAACAGAACAGAAATGGCAAGTGGCCAGATAAATGCAAGCACAGTAAATACTTTAGCTGAAGTAACTAGCAATTCTTCGGAGCTGCTATTTTGTTTTTTGTGATCCTTCGTAAAACGAAAGAAAAGTAAACTGCCGACAATGGCTAGCATACCCTGCCCTATCAATTGTCCACCTTGCCATAACACGGCCTCTGGCTTAAACCAGGTCACAAGCAGCACTGATGCGATCAGACTAATAATCACTGTTCCCAACGTCAGAACTACAAACCATCCTCTGTATCCCAATAGGTTCAGCGAAGGAATATAAGTCTGGTTTAGTGTTGCAAAGATAATGGCGCAAAAAACAAGAGCGACCACCCAGAATAATGGCATTCCGGGAACGGCTACATAATAGGTGTTCGAGGCATAAAGCAAGAAAGCTGAAAACAGACCAACGCCACTCAGATAAATCGAATAATAGATCATATACCGGTCAATTTTTCCATTCTCTACCCAAGAGTGAAGACGCCTATTAATGAACATCCCCAAAGGATTAACCATGGCTAACACAAAAAAAGAGGTTACTGCCAGAAGAAGCGACCAACGGCCCATCTCCTCAGGGGTAAGAAGGGATGTGATGATACGTAGAGCAAGCAGAGCCAACGCTGCCTGTGCAATGCGACCAAAAAAAATCAATCCCATCAGAGACTATTTAATTGAACGGACTCAAGCACTTGATGTAAGTAATTAATTTTTGAACGGATATCAAAATGATGGTTGCCGACAAATAATCCATAATCATGAACCGCCTGCGAATTGAGGTGTTTACCAACCACTCGATGGTTCAGATGTTTAATTACATCATTGACCAGAAAGTTTCCCGTCACAACAGGGCGCACATCAATATTAGCTGCATTAAGTGCTTGCACAACTCTGCTTCTATCGACTCTCGAATCCGGGCGTATGACCAACGAAAAACCAAACCATGAGCTGATACCCGATTCCCGCTGAATAATAAAGCGCTCATCACCGGAAAACCGTTCAACAAAATGAACGGCATTTTCCTGTCGTTTTTCAATGAACCCATCCAGTTTTTTCAACTGCTCCAGACCAACGGCTCCTGACATCTCAACTGGTCGGAAATTATAACCGGGCAATACAAAACGGAATGATTCATAAAATAAATCGGCATTTTTCTCACACACCAGATTTTCCTGAGGAAGATGGCGTGTCCAGCCATGTGAGCGCATAGATAACATTATATGATACATTTCTTCATCATCGGTAAGGATCATCCCACCTTCCATCGTAGCCATATGGTGGGAAAAAAAAGTACTGAATGTTCCGCATATACCAAATGTCCCTGTAGGCTTGCCTTTCCAAGTCGCCCCCATGGATTCGCAGTTATCCTCAATAAGATAAAGATCATATTTATCACAAAAGGACTGGATGGCATCCAGATCGGCCGCATTTCCTAATATATGCGGCACAAAAACAGCACGTGTTTTTTCTGACACCCCATTCTCAAGCTGCGTAACATCCAGGTTCAAGGTCTCCAAATCAATATCGACAAATACCAATTTCATGCCGCATTGATGGATCGGATAATAAGTTGTAGACCAGGATAGGGAGGGAACGATAATCTCATCACCGGGCTGAAAGGGCTTCTCCTTCTTGTATAACATTGCATTAATGGCAAGCAGGTTGGCTGACGAGCCGGAGTTCACCATGATTCCGAAGCGGCTACCAAACTTTTTGGCAAACTCGCGCTCAAATGTTGCTACAGACTGTCCCATTGTATACTGGTCACGAGCAATCACACTCTCAATCGCACGAATTTCCTCTTCGCCCCATGATGATGCAGCTAATTCATAATGCATATTCGTCATCTTACGTTTATTCCCCATTCCTAGATTCCAAAAAATAGAAGTATGTCATTCTCATACCTGCCTCAAGTGTTGTTTTTGCTTTCCAGCCCAAAGCCTCAGCTCCAGACACATCCATGAGTTTACGGCGCATTCCAGCAGGCTTAGACAGATCATGAACAAACCCCACTTCACAGCCGACAACCTCGGCTCCAATGCGGTAATAATCATTCACCGAGTAATCATAACCAAGGCCTACGTTAACCATACCAGGAAACTCCTCGATCCGCTCCATCGCGAGCACTAGAAAGTCCACCAGATCATCAACATACATAAACTCCCTGCGTGATTCCCCATCGCCCCAGATACCCACCTCAAGAGCACCAATATTCTTGGCTTCATGCAGCTTTCTAATCACAGCTGGAACCATATGTGAGCGTTCAACATCAAAGTGATCATACCTGCCATACAGATTACAGGGAATAACGGTTTTATACATTAAGCCCTTGGTTCTGTTGATATATTCACACAATTTTGCAGCAGAAATCTTTGCCAATGCATATCCTTCATTGGTTGGCTCCAACTCTCCAGTCAACATATCAGATTCCCGTAGGATATCACGACCCCTTGGATACATGCAGGAGCTTCCCAGATTGACCAGCCTCTTCACCCCTGCATTCATTGCCTCAAGAATCACATGGGTGTTCATTAGCAGGTTATCAGCAAGAAACTCGACAGGTTCATTGATGTTCGCCTGAATCCCCCCCACCTTGGCAGCAAGATGAAATACGAAATCAGGCTTAGAATTCGCCATGTATGCCGCAACAGCCTGCTGATCCAAAAGGTCCAGTTCGTTCCTTCCTGGAGTTATAAGGTCAATGCTCTGATCAACAGCCAACCTTTCAGCTAGATTTCTTCCGAGCATACCGTTGGATCCAGTAACTAGTATCTTCATCTCGACTCAATATCTCCGACTTAACTTTTTCCCTTTAATTTTCTCAGAAAACTAGCCCTGAAATTGAATTTGACTGGCATGTTTTTCCGAATGCAGGAAAAAGAAGTTGGTCTCTACCGTCTCGTCTGTCATTTTAGCTAATTCTTTTAATGTGGAGCCTTCTGCATAGAAACAACGATATCCAAGTAATGAAAAGAGATCGATGATTTCATTCGGATGATAGTTAAACTTCGCAGACCACTTCCGTAGCATTTCAGCAAACACAATGGGTTTATCTCTCTGTAGCGTCTCCACCGCCCCTTGAAATGCAAATAACTCAGCGCCCTCAACATCACATTTAATGAAATCGATATGTAGTTCATTGGCATTTACAAAGTTATCCAGCCGTTCTACGTGACAGGTGATTAACTCTGCGTCTGTCCGTTCACTCAGGTTTTCTGAAGAAGCATTACCACTCCCTTCCGGATAAAAATAGAACGTCAAATCCTTACGTTCATTGGACAACCCAAATGGATGAGTAACAATATTGGTTAGCTGATTCAGCTTAATGTTCTGCTCTAGATGAGAGTAGGTTTTAGGAATAGGTTCAAATGCGTGTATCTGGCTGACTTTACAATAACGCGCAATAAGAAGCGAATACCAACCCATATTAGCGCCAATATCGAATACAACCCCCTGCTCTGGAACAAGCTTCAAGATCATCTTTGTATCTTTTTCCTCGTACCCTAGAAAGTTAAGCGATTCAATCGGTGCAACACGGTGGTCCCCTTCCGGGCAAAGCATGCGAACGCCATATCTTTTTGATGTCATGATGACTTTACCATCACGAATCTCTATTGATTCAACATCAGTTTGTGCCAGGTATTTTGCATACTCAAACAATTGAGCATGACGAAGCCGGTACATTTCCTGAATGTATTCCGGTTTGTTCAACGCACCAGAAAGATGCTGATCACGTATTTTTTGTAATGATGTCATATTGAGTAACTCTCTATTGTTCGCTTAAATCCATCTGCCAAACTTGTTCTGGGTTTCCATCCGAGAGAACTTATCCGGGATATATCCGGGCAATTTCTTGTAATTGGACTTTGCAGATATCCTTGACTTGCCTGATGATTTTCCTTGATTATGGCAAGCCTTTTTTCGGGAAAAAGGCTAACAAGAAGATTCGCCAAATCCATAATACTAGTCTCTGCCTGACTATTCCCTACATTATAAGAAACACCGCTCTCCCCATTTAAGAGAACTGTAAAGAATCCAGCCGTTGCATCTGCCAGATAACAAAAAGCTCTTGATGCAGTGCCCGCGCTTCTTACTACGATGGAACGATTCTCGACAACGTCTCTAACAAAGTCCGCATAAACACGACCATCATCAAGTTTCATGCCAGGACCATAAGTATGGAACGGGCGCACGATCTTAGTTGGAACCTGATACTGTGCGTGCCAAGATACGCACATATTTTCAGCCATACGTTTGCTTTCAGCATAACACGAGCGAATTGATGTTGGGTCAATATATCCATAATCCGATTCTTTTGTCGGAATATTCTGTGTTTCACCGTAGACCTCTCCACTGCTAAAATACATAAATGAAATCACCGGGTGATTACGCGCCAACTCCAATAATTGCATTGTACCCAACACATTTGCCGAAAGAGTTCCCACAGGATCAATGCCATAGAATTTTGGGCTCGCTTGGCTGGCCGCATGGATAATAAAATGATGCGGCAAAGCTAAGCTGATGGGTTTCGAAACATCCTGTACCAGCACCGTCAGATTTGGATTATCCAAGTGATTCGCAAAACGTTTTGTATAATTTTCACGATTACGAACCAACGCAGTAATGTGAATATCAAGATCCCTTGTCCGGTTTAAATGGAGTAGCGTTTCAACAAGGTATGCAGGCAAAAAACCAGAGGCTCCCGTAATCAACACGCGTTTTCTGGCAAGCATGTTCCAGTCCACTGAAGTGACATTGGCAATCTCTTCAATATCTTCTGAAACAATCCGATTAGTGACCAGAGAATGGGGGTTGCTCATGAACGCATTAATCCAGGGTACCTGTCTCTAAAGTATTCGATTTATCATGAAGCCCAATCAGCATATTCTCTCTCATCTCATCTCTTGATAATAATGGAGACAAGTCCTCGAGTGGCGGCGAAATAATTGAGCCATCTTTTTGCGCTACCAGAGAAAGTTTTGGTACAAACGGCTGCTCTGGATGTGTAAACACCTCACAGATAACCGGCCCATTAATTGCTTGTACCTCAGGGATAATGGTTTCTGTATCTTCCCATGTCCGAATTTGGAATGATGGAATATCGAAAGCATAGGCAACTTTTGAGAAGTCGGGACAAGTCACGCCTGATTTTCGATCTGAACCTGAATAGCGACCAGAAAACAGTGCCTTTTGAGTATGTTTAATCATCAAGTAACCATCATTGTTAAAAATTATAATCTTGATTGGAAGGTTATGATGCGCAATGGTTTGCAGCTCCTGCAAATTCAGCATCATACCGCCATCACAATTCAGGCACATCACCTCTCGATTTGCGCCAATGGCAGCACCGATGGCTCCAGGTAAACCAAACCCCATCTCCCCCAGTCCCGTCGATGTCATCATTCTCTGCCCAGCTTTGAATTTAAGCACTTGGTGAGCCGATAGCAGTGCAGTACCCATATCGGTCACCACAATTTGATCGTCATGAAAATATTGTTCCAGCGACTGCATAAAACGATAGGAGTTAATAAAGCTGACTTCTGATTCATCCTGCATATCAGCATGCTCTGGACCTACAACTGGATAATGTTGACGGTAGCTTTCACATTGTTTTATCCAGTCAGGTCGGCAAAACGACTCCTTGGTATGGCTCAAGAGCTGCTCCATGAATTTACCAGCATCACTCAGAATCGGGGCTTGAATTCGATCACCAAGTTTCAGTAACTCATTTGAGTCAATATCAACCATGGCCACCTGAGCCGCACGAGCGAACTCCGTCAGATCGTAGCCAACTTGAGGGATGGCTAAACGTGTCCCAATGCAAATAAGCGCATCGCAATTTTGCAGCACAAAATTAGCTGCTCGCTGTCCATAAACGCCAGCCCTACCAAAACACAATAGATGATCGGAATCCAGAATGTCACAGGCTTGCCAACTTACCAGAGTTGGAATACCCATGGTCTCAACAAATTCTTTTGCAAGATGCTCAGAGCCCGCCAACCTGATTCCATTTCCCAACCAAAGAACTGGGCGTGTGGAGGAAGTAAGTATTTTCTGAACGGCACTTACCCCATCTTTACAATCAAGGGTGTTAGCCTGATTATCATCTAAATTAGCTTCCGCATTTTCCAAGCTCGATGCAGCAGGCTGTAATTCAGCCTCGTCAATCATCGCAGCTTGGATATTCATAGGTATATCAATCCAGACCGGCCCCTGTCTTGGTGCACCTGCAATGGCATATGCCCGAGAAATCACATCAAGCACTTTCTCCGGTTCCATGATGCGATCAGTCCACTTGGTCACCTTCTCAACCATTTGAGTACTGTCGTATCCTTGCACGCCCCAAATTCGAAGTGGATTTTCTACAGATGTAAATCGAGAGTTTTCATTTCCGGAAATAACAAGAACAGGCATCGAGTCCATCCATGCGCTCACAACCCCGGTCACCCCATTTGAAGATCCCGCCCCTGTCGTCAGCAACACGACAGAAACCTTTCCTGTCGTGCGATAATAGGTCGTAGCAGCCATAATTGCTGCCTGTTCATGATGAACACAGATGATTTCTGTAAAACCACGGCGAGTGATTGCATCAAAAACTTGTGCATTTCCCGCACCAACAATTCCAAATACATGAAGTATCCCCTGATCTGCAAAGAAATCAGCGATAAAATCACATGCTTTTTTTTCCACCAAAATCATCCCCTTTCCTGGCTGTTTTGCATCAGATGCCATTGTGCAGTTAATTTAATGGCCTCATCCAAGGATGTGAACGCGGACAGGCCATATTCATTTTGAGCGTGCGTTGTATCCGGTAACAGTTGAGCAGAGCGCCCAAGACTGCGTGGTGAGGTGTTAAACATAATCTCCGGGGATGGTTCAAAGTTTTGAGCCACAAGTTTAGCCAAATCCTGTAGGGAAGTACCAACTGGACTACCCACATTAACAACATCGCCACCCTGCCCTGCGGTCAATATTTTCAAAAACCAATATGCTGCATCGCTGCCATAAAGATAACTTCTAACCACCTGTCCATCACCTAACACCCGAATGGCATGCCCCTGTAGTGCATCCGATAAAAATGTAGTTTGTGCCCACGGTGTTTCCAATGATTGATACGGCCCAACAAATGAAAACGGACGAGCTACCAGCACAGGAACACGGGATTGCGCACGTGCGGCAGAGCAAATTGTCTCTGCAAAACGCTTCGAATTGGCATAAACAAAGCTGGCATCGGGTGCCGCTGCCCCTTGAGCACTTTCAGCCAAGCCCATTTCTGAGGCAGGCTGAGGGCCACAAACCAAACCCGAACTAAGATAAAGTAGTTTCTTTAACCGCCCTAGACGCTCGGCAGTTCTCATCACCGACATGGTTCCATCAACAACCACCGATGCTGTATCAAGAGGATTTGATGCATGCGTACGAATATCAGGGTTGGCCGCAGCATGAATTACCCAATCAGCATCCATGGGAAATTCGCCTAGTTGCCGGACATCAGATTTGATTAGATGAATGTCTTCCCGATTGGCTAAATGAGGCAATCGATTTGAAAACTGTTCGGTACTCCGCGAGATCAGGGATAGTTTGATTCCGAATTGATATGCGTCATTGAGGGCTGTAACCATTTCAGCAATCCATGTCCCTACAAATCCGGTTCCACCAACAATAACCAACTCAGATTGACGCAATGGATCTAGTTCTTTATCTCGACCATCCAAAATTCTCAGACAGTCATGACGTATTCTTTCTTGGCGTTTCACTTTCATTTACCTCCTTTCGCAGCCTGTAGGGCGAGCTCTTTGGCAACTTCTAGGATCATGTCCTCTTGGCCCGCCACGATCTTGCACCGTCCAAGTTCAAAAAACAGATCGCGAGGATCAACATCAAACTCCTTAGCAATGCGTGAAACTGGCCTCATAAAACCGGAAAACACCCCGGCCGTACCACTCACAACACTAACCGATGTTATCGATGGTATTTTTTGCATAAGTATTTGTTCAGCAAGATCACCGGCATCTAGGATTTTGTATAAATCAATTCCTGTCCTGTATCCCAGCCGTTCTAGAACGGCAACAAGCACTTCCAGCTGGGTGTTCCCAGCGCCTGCACCAAATCCTCGCGCACAACCATCCAATAATGTTGCACCTGCTTCGGCGGCTGCAATTGAATTTGCTATAGCCAGTCCTAAGTTATTGTGTGCATGGAATCCAACAGCAATTGAAAGCTCACTTACAAGCAACTCTACTCGCTTGCGAACATCTTCAGGAAGAAAATGCCCTGAAGAATCCATAAAGACAACTCCCTCTGCACCATACGACTCCATCTTCCTGGCTTGCTCTAAAAGAAATACGGGTGAAATCATATGAGACATCATCAGGCAACCCCAGACCTCCACACCCTGACCGCGAGAGAAACTAATATGTCGTTCGCAAATATCAGCTTCACTGCAATGTGCAGCAACTCTGACCACATCAACCCCCATCCCTAATGCTGGCTTCAAATCCCTTTCGATTGTAGCAAAACCTGGAATGACGTGAATACCCAACTTAGACTTGGTAAGGTTTTTTCTCGCAACCTCTAAAGCAATACTATCCGGTGTTTTGGCTTCACCAACCAATAGTGAGGATGCGCCAAGACCATTTCCATGCCCAACTTCAACGATAGATACACCCGCAGCATCAGCAGCCCTGCAATATGCTGCAATTTGTTCAACGTCCAACTGATGGCCTACCGCATGGTTCCCATCTCGCAGTGTAGGGTCGCTGATAGAAATTGTGCAGTTACGCTCCATCATTCCCCCGTCGATCCTTTACTATGAGCAAGACTTGCATATTCTTCAGCCATGGCAATCGCAGCACAGTTAATAATGTCCAAGTTACCTGCATAGGCTGGTAAATAATCACCCAGTCCACGAACCCTTGCAATCACCACAATACGATCATTTTCCACAATCGGCCCAAAAATAATTTCGTAACCAGGAACATATTTACGAACATTCTCAACCAGTGGTTCCAAAATCTCGACTAACTTGGGGATATTCGGGTTATTAACTTTTGCAAAAATGGTAGCCTGCATATCAATGCATGGTTCGGCAGGGTTTAAATTAAGTATGGCCTTGGTTCGGGTCGCACCTGAAAATTCTCTAAGCCCTTCCTCCGTTGTTTTTATGTACTCATCGAGATTTTGTCTGGTTGCTGGCCCGGCACTCCGTGAAGCAATGCTTGAAACAACCTCAATATAATCAACATCAGTCTGACTTTGGCCAATGGCATATGCCACCGGAATAGAGGCTTGTCCGCCACATGTCACCATGTTGACATTAAATTCTGCGAGAGAATCTTCCAAATTCACACTAGGTACACTCATCAATCCTATTTTCGCCGGAGTAAGATCGATAACTCGCTTGTTCAGTTTTTTAAAAACAGGGGCATGCTCAAGGTGGCTTTTGGCTGATGTTGCATCAAAAATCAATTCACAACAGTCTGGATTCTGCACAATATAATTAATTCCGTCAGCCGAGACGGTAACGCCCAAAGAAAGTGCTTTAACCATACCTACAGAGGATAAATTTCTACCAATAAATGCTCCACATTCAAGTGATGGAGAACGTAAAATCTTGATTAAAAGATCCGTTCCAATATTTCCGCTCCCGATAATGGCTATCCTGAGTTTATTTTTTGGTTGAACCACAGCCTTTCTGCTCATCTTAAATTAGCCATTCACATCAATAAATGTTTCGAGCTTCTCTACAACGTAGTCCAGCATTGATTCACTCAACCCCGGAAAAACACCAAGCCAGAAGGTTTGGTTCATAATGCGGTCTGTATTGTTTAAATTATCGGAAATACGATAATTCAACCCTTGAAAATAAGGCTGTTTGGTGAGATTTCCGGCAAACAACAAGCGCGTGCCAATTTTATTCTCATCCAGATAACGTAATAGTTCTACACGTGAGAATGGAGCATCTTCGCTGATCGTTATGGGAAAACCGAACCATGACGGTTCACTGTTAGTCGTTGGCTCGGGCAGGATCAGGTACTTCTCCAGTGGCGCCAGCGCTTTTTTCAAGTGGGTGAAATTTTTCTTCCTGGCCTCTATAAAGCCTTCCAATCGGTCCATTTGAGCTAGTCCAACAGCTGCCTGCATATCACTGATTTTTAGATTGTAGCCAACATGCGAATAGATGTACTTGTGATCATAACCTTCCGGCAAATCTCCCAATTTCCAGCAAAAACGTTTACCGCAGGTATCATCTTTACCGGGATCGCAAAAGCAGTCACGGCCCCAGTCACGCACCGATTCCAGAATCAACTTCAGCTTGCCGCTATTGGTAAACACAGCGCCACCCTCACCCATGGTGATATGATGCGCAGGGTAAAAGCTTAATGTCGCAATATCACCAAAGGTACCAACCATCTTCCCATCATAGGTGGAGCCAAGGGCATCACAGCAGTCTTCAACCAGCCAGAGGTGGTGTTTATCTGCAAGCTCGCGGACTTTCTTTAAATCAAACGGATTGCCTAGCGTATGTGCAATCATAATGGCTTTAGTTTTGTCTGTAATGGCGGCTTCAATCTTGTCGGAATCGATATTATAGGTCGGAATATGCACATCAACGAATACCGGTACGCAACCATGCTGAATGATTGGATTCACTGTAGTTGGAAAACCAGCAGCCACAGCAATCACTTCATCACCCGGTTTAAGTGTACGTTTACCGAGCCTTGGCGAAGTTAATGCCGAAAAAGCCAACAGATTAGCAGACGAACCAGAGTTAACAGTTAACACATGTTTTACGCCGAGAAATTTCTTCAAATGTTTTTCAAAGGCGTCATTAAAGCGGCCAGTGGTAAGCCAAGCATCAAGACTGGCATCCACCATATACTGTACCTCTTTGGCACCGAGAAGCTTTCCGGAAACAGGCACATGCGATTCACCAGCAACAAACACCTTCGGGGCCAGGTCTTCTTCGGCATACTCAGCAACCAACTCTGATATTTTTTCTCTCAGGCCTTCCAATTTCTTACTCATTGTCCATCCCTATTGACTGCCCAGAAGATGCCTGATCGGGCTGCTTTTTCACTATATGCTCGGATTTGATCAATCGTCACTTCTCGCAAACTTTCTGTGCCACTTGACCAGGCCAGATACCACCCCACAGTCATATCAATGGCATCACCAACACTGTTAGCCGGATGCCACTCCAAAACATCATTTGCCTTGGTTATATCCAGCTTCAAGAATTTTGCCTCATGCACCCTATCTGCATCGGGATGCTCGCAAGAATATGAGCCGGAACCCCACTCCTTCACCACCATTGCAGCAATACCCGAAACTGGAACATTGCCGATGCTTCCCGGCCCGAAGTTCCACCCTTCTTCAAACTTTCCGGGTTCTTGATATTGCTTAGCTGCCAGCCAAAGATAACCGGAAAGCGGCTCCAAAACATGCTGCCAAGGTCGAATAGCATGCGGGTTACGGATATTGATCGGCTCACATTTTTCCAATGCACGAATGCAATCAGGAATAATACGATCCAATGCCCAGTCACCACCACCAATCACATTACCTGCCCGTACCGAGGAAAGACTTACTCCATGTTCACTGATTCTGTCGGAATGGAAGAATGACTGGCGATAAGAGGATACCACTAGTTCACTGCAACCTTTGCTATTGCTATATGGATCATACCCTCCCATCGGATCATTTTCCCGGTAGGCGTATACCCATTCACGATTCTCGTAGCATTTATCCGATGTGATTACCTGACATACTCGAACCGATGGCGTGTTACGCACTGCTTCCAGCAGGTTTACCGTCCCCATCACATTCGTTTCAAATGTTTCAGCGGGCTCATCATAAGAGAACCGAACCAATGGCTGAGCAGCCAAATGAAATACAATCTGCGGCTGCACCTTTCTCACATAAGTCTTCAGATTCTGCCTATCACGCACATCACCAATCTCATGGCCAGCCAAGACAAAGGCAACATCAGCGTCATCAAACAAGCTGGGATCAGTCGGCGCATCTAAGGCATAGCCATACACCTCAGCACCCAATTCTGAAAGCCATAGAGAGAGCCACGACCCTTTAAATCCGGTGTGACCAGTAACCAACACCCGTTTTCCATGATACACATGATTAAACTGATGTTTCATATTCACCACACCTTCCACGGAGCTTTAGCAGCTTGCCACAACTCTTCCAGATACGTTTTATCACGCAAGGTGTCCATCGGTTGCCAAAAACCGTGATGATGAAATGCCGATAGTTGCCCACCTTTCGCCAACATCTTTAGAGGCTCCTGCTCCCAGACACTTGTATCGCCACCAATCAAATCAAAAACCTTGGGAGAAAGTACAAAATAACCACCGTTAATCCACGCCCCATCCCCTTGAGGTTTCTCCTCAAAGGACTTGATCGTATTTTCCTGAATATTTAGTGCCCCAAAACGGCCAGGTGGTTGAACTGCTGTCAATGTTGCCAACCCACCCTGATTCCTGTGAAACTGAACCAGCTCACCAATATCAACATCGGACACACCATCTCCATATGTGAAACAAAAATCTTCATCATCAAGATATGACGTCACCCTTTTCAGACGCCCACCAGTCGAAGTATTCTCACCTGTGTCAATCAGCGTAACTTTCCACGGCTCTGCCTTTTTCCGGTGCACTTCCATCGAATTCTCCTGCATATCAAACGTCACATCAGACATATGCAGAAAATAGTTGGCGAAATACTCTTTGATAACATAACCCTTATAGCCACAGCAGATAATGAAATCGTTAATATCGTAGGCAGAATAAGTTTTCATGATATGCCATAAGACTGGTCTGCCACCGATTTCAATCATTGGCTTTGGTTTTAGATAGGACTCTTCACTTATACGAGTCCCAAGCCCACCTGCCAGAATAACTGCCTTCATGATTTCACCCCCCTTAAATCAACCCTCAGTAAGCCATTCGTTAGAATGGTTATTTCGATTTTATTCACTCTTGGGGGAGCCCCTATAACCGTGCTTTTTCACTAGCACGTCTCTTTCAGCAGAAATAAGATCTTCCCGTATCATTTCACTAACCAATTCTTTAAAGCCAATTTTTGGCACCCATCCAAGTTTCTCTTTGGCTTTAGTTGGATCACCCAGAAGCGTCTCCACTTCCGCTGGCCTGAAATAACGAGGATCTACGGCAACAATACAGTTACCGTCAGCATCAAATCCCTTTTCATCAACTCCTGAACCCTTCCAGATAATCGCTATCCCAATCTCTTTTGCAGCTGCATTGACAAAATCGCGCACAGAATATTGCACCCCAGTCGCAATCACGAAATCGTCCGGCTCATCCTGTTGCAGCATCATCCACTGCATCTCCACATAATCTTTTGCATGCCCCCAGTCACGCAACGCATTCATGTTTCCAAGATACAAACAATCTTGGAGGTTTAACTTAATTCTAGCCAATGCACGAGTTATCTTGCGAGTCACGAAAGTCTCTCCACGAAGAGGCGATTCATGGTTAAAGAGGATACCATTACAGGCATAAAGCCCATAAGACTCACGATAATTCACTGTAATCCAGTAAGCATAAAGCTTTGCAACGCCGTAAGGAGAACGTGGATAAAATGCTGTTGTTTCTGTTTGGGGAGTCTCCCGAACCTCACCATACAACTCCGAAGTAGAAGCCTGATAAAAGCGGGTCTTCTTCTCCAATCCAAGAATTCGAATCGCTTCAAGAATTCGCAGTGCTCCTATCGCATCTGAATCGGCAGTATATTCTGGCTCCTCGAATGATACAGCCACATGACTTTGTGCAGCCAAATTATAGATTTCATCTGGCTGTACCTGCTGAATAATCCGAATCAGACTGCTTGAATCAGTCATGTCTCCATAGTGCAAGACAAATCGTTGATCTAGATCATGCGGATCTCGGAAAAGATGATCAATACGGTCTGTATTAATCAGAGATGTGCGGCGTTTAATGCCATGAACTTCGTATCCTTTGTTCAAAAGGAACTCCGCCAGATATGCTCCATCCTGTCCTGTTACCCCTGTAATCAATGCTTTTTTCATGATTCTCTTTCCCTTCTTTCGGCTTTTCGCGTTACAGAATGATACTCATCCATTAAATTTTGTTGCTCTGCTTCAATTCTCAAATCCTCTATCTCTTTACGCAGACGATCATACTCTCTCACTTTAAACTGAAGAAAAGCCACTGTCATACGCGACTTCTCATCAATCCCATTCGGGGTAAGCAAGTAGGAATAAGCAAGTTTATTATCACTGTTGCGAAAATTATTTACTTTCAAACAGCCTTTCTCAACCAGAGCCTTCAAACAAAAATTTATTTTGCCAAGACTAACACCTAGACGCTGAGCCAACTCCCGCTGGGAAAGGCTAGGGTTAACATCCAGAGCTTTTAGCAATCCATAGCTAGTTGTATCGTCTTGGGGTGCGTTCATCATATGAACGCACATACAACAGCTCCAAACCAACACTGTCAAGATGACTATTTGATGCAGGACACTCTAAAGATCACTTTACGCTCTGGTGAATACCGAAGAACCTGCCTCAACAAGAATCACATTCTCCAAATGTTTAGTTCATTGATGCCTTTGCCAGGCCTGTTAAATAAGGCTTTTACGTCCATAACGGGAGCACCAAACTTCACCATTAACTGCAAATCAACCGCACCCATGCCAGTGAATTGCCTGTGCCCCACAGCTACAATAAGCGCATCGACGTTCCTAATCTGTTTAATCGGAGACAATGCAATCCCGTACTCGTGCTGCGCATCATCGCTATCAGCCACAGGATCATGCACCAGCACTTCTACGCCCAGAGATTCAAGTTCACGAATGCAATCAATAACCTTGGTGTTTCGGAGGTCCGCACAATCCTCTTTAAATGTCAGGCCCAATATTCCTACACGAGATCCTTTGATTTTCGCACCGACTCGAATCATTTCAACAATCGTCTGCTCTGCCAGCCAGCGCCCCATACCGTCATTGATCCGGCGCGCTGCCTTGATAATTTCAGGCCTGAATCCTGCGATTTCAGCACGATGACTCAGATAATATGGATCTACGCCGATACAGTGCCCACCGACCAGCCCCGGCTTGAATGGTAAAAAATTCCACTTTGAACCTGCGGCTTCCAGTACATCTTGCGTATCAATACCAAGTTTATGAAAAATAAGTGCTAATTCATTAATGAGCGCAATATTGACATCCCGTTGTGTATTTTCGATCACCTTAGCCGCTTCAGCCACCTTGATAGTCGGCGCTCTGTGCACTCCCGCTTCAATGACCTGCTTATAGAGCCACGCGACTCTATCCAGAGTATCTTCGTCCTGACCCGAGACAATTTTCACAATGGTTTCAAGCCGATGGACCTTATCGCCCGGATTCACACGCTCCGGTGAATAGCCTACTTTAAAATCCTTTCCACATATTAATCCCGACTCTTTTTCAAGAATCGGAACACAGATTTCTTCTGTAACACCCGGATAAACTGTTGATTCAAATACAACGATGGCATCTTTTTTCATATGACATCCAACTACCTCAGCAGCCTTGATTACCGGCGACAAATCAGGTTTATGTGTATTATCAACTGGTGTAGGAACTGCTACGATGATAAAATCTGCATGAGAAATATCCAATGGATCAGTTGTATAGCTTAACTGATCAGCCAGCACAAAAAGCTCTTCCTCCATCTCTCCCGTTGGATCGTAACCCTCTTTGTATGCAGTGATTTTTTCGTCAATAACATCAAAGCCGATAGTCGGCATGACACGACCAAAGGCCAATGCCAAAGGCAGACCAACATATCCCATGCCTACAATTGCTACACTTTGATCATTCTTCACTCACAACCCCTGCCGTAATGATCATCAAATCTCTCAATATCATCTTCGCCAAGATAATCACCAACCTGTACCTCTACAATTTGAAGAGGGTTCTCGCCATTGTTCGCAAGTCGATGCTTCTCACCGATAGCGATATAGGTACTCTCATTTTTGGAGACTGTGTAGACCTCTTCACCTCGTGTTACAGTGGCAACCCCCGAAACCACTACCCAATGCTCAGAGCGTTGCTGATGGCTTTGTAAGCTCAGGGACGCGCCAGGTGATACTTCAATGCGTTTTAACTTATACCCGCTATTTCGACCTTCCAACACGGTATAATTTCCCCATGGTCGATAAACCGTCACATGTTCAACATGCTCTTTACTTCCCCGTGCTTTGATTTTATCAACAATTTCGCGGACACGCTGACTCTCTCCTCGTTTTGTAAGCAGAATAGCGTCCGGTGTCTCTACAACAATCACATCTTCAAGGTTCACTGCCGCAAGCAGTTTGGATTCACTGCGAATGAGTGAGTTTTTACAATCAAAACTGAGTACATCGCCAGCCAATGTGTTGCCATCTTCATCATGATCCGAGATATCGTAAACTGCATCCCAGCTTCCGACATCCGACCATCCGATGTCACAAGGTATAAGCGCGACAGACTCAGACTTTTCCATCACACCATAATCAATTGAAATAGAGGGCATATTAGCAAAGCCATGGCGAATCACTTCATGCCAGGGTTCGTCTTTGTTCCATCTATTACGCATATTTTCCAAAACAGACCAAATATCAGGAAGGTGTTTCTGAATCGCATCAAGAATGACTGATGCCTTCCAGACAAACATGCCTGAGTTCCAAAAATAAGATCCCTGCAAAAGAAAAGACTCAGCCGTCGCCAAGTCCGGCTTTTCGGTGAAACGCAATACGGGATAGGCATTTCCATCTGCCTCCGACGCAGCCTGAACATAACCAAAACCTGTATCCGGACGAGTGGGTTTAATGCCAAACGTCACAAGTTTCCCTTCTTCCGCCACATCAACGGCCATGTCTAAACACTGATGAAAGCTTTTTATGTCCTGTATCAAATGGTCTGCTGGCAAAACCAGCATCACGGGGTCGCTTTTTGTCAGGTCCATCAAAAGCGCAGCCGCCACAGCCACCGCAGGTGCCGTGTTTCTAGCTGCTGGCTCCAGAATCGTATTCAAATCTTTTAATGCAGAATAAGCCTCCCCACTTGCATGGGCTTCACTGGTGACCACCCATACATCATCTTTGGAAATAAATGGGGTTAACCGTGAAATCGTACCTTCCAGTAGTGTCTCATCACCCTGTAAATTCAAAAACTGTTTTGGTAACTGCTGACGAGAGAGAGGCCACAGACGCGTGCCTGAGCCCCCTGCGAGAATAACCGCAACCCTGTTTGAGCTTTCTTTAGACATTTAACTTAATCAGCCTTTTTCCAAGTTGTTCCATCTGCCCCATCTTCCAGAATAATATCCCTGACTGCAAGCTCATCACGAATAGCATCTGCACGTGCAAAATTTCGTTCTGTTCTTGCCTTGTTACGATCAACAATCAACGCTTCGATCCACGCGGCATCAACCTCAGCATTATTGGCTCCGCCATGAAACCATGCATCAGCATCCTTTTGCACAATTCCGAGAAGAGACGTCATCGCAGTCAATTCACGAACCTGCCTGCTCACACCCTCACCTGCATCAAGCTTTCGATTGATTTCTTTGCAGGTTTGAAAAATTTCCGCCAATGCTTCCGGCGTATTAAAATCATCATTCATGGCTCCAACAAATGCATCAGACAGGAGCCCTTTCTCCGTGACAAGCTGCTGCTCCGTCTGTTTCATCTGTTCCAGACGGCGTTTTGTTTCATACAAACGATCAAGCCCCACTTTTACAACATCCAACGCTGCATCAGAAAAATCCACCGGTGAACGATAGTGGGTACCCAGAAGAAACATTCGAAGCACTTCAGAATCATATTTTTTCAACACTTCACAGATAGTGAAAAAGTTCCCCAGCGACTTGGACATCTTCTCTGCATTAATATTCACAAGGCCATTGTGCAACCAGTAGCGAGCAAATGCCCCACCATTGGCAGCTCGCGCCTGTGCAATTTCATTTTCATGATGCGGAAACTTTAAATCCATACCACCACCATGAATATCAAAGGTGCTGCCCAGATGCGCACAACTCATAGCCGAACATTCAATATGCCAGCCAGGCCGTCCGCTACCCCAAGGTGAATCCCATGCAGGCTCTCCAGATTTAGCCTGCTTCCACAATACAAAATCAAGCGGATCATCTTTACTACGATCTACATCAACACGTGAACCAGATTCAAGTTCATCGATTTTTTTACCTGAAAGTTGTCCATAACCTTCAAACTTACGCACCGAATAAAGCACATCCCCGCGATCTGAAACATAGGCAAAACCCTGATCAATCAATTGAGTAATCATATCAATCATTTCATTCATATGCAGTGTTGCACGCGGTTCATGCGTTGGACGCAAGCAATATAGTGCATCCATATCCATATGGAATGCTGTGATCATTTCATCGGTCAGTGTTTTAGGTTCAATGCCTGCTTCATTGGCACGCTTAATGATTTTATCGTCCACATCGGTGAAATTACGCACGTAATTCACCTCATAACCAAGCTGCATCAACCAGCGGTAAATCACATCAAAAACAACCATGACTCGGGCATGTCCGACATGGCAGTGATCATAAATTGTCACGCCGCAGACATACATGCCAGCCTTACCTTTAACCAACGGTGTAAATTCCTCTTTTTTACGTGCCAACGTATTATAGATCTGCAAGTTCACGCGTTTACTCGCCTGATCACATCTTCCAGCCGTAAAATCACACCCTCACGACCAAGATATGCAACCACATGACTCATCTCTGGCCCATGTTCCATACCCGTTAAGGCAACACGCAACGGTAAAA
The DNA here is from genome assembly GCA_021772895.1 of Mariprofundaceae bacterium. Classification (GTDB taxonomy): domain Bacteria; phylum Pseudomonadota; class Zetaproteobacteria; order Mariprofundales; family Mariprofundaceae; genus WSZY01. The sequence continues at coordinate 97,040 of JAJFLC010000013.1, forward strand.
ATAACTGTTTACCTTTGCAGCCCGTCAATTCTTTCACGCTTGCAGCCCAACCCTTCCAATCAACGCCAGACGAGCCATTCCAGGTTTCCAGTGCTTGCCTAAAAAAATCGATTCCTGCCGAACGCAATACACGTTCATCATCTTGAAAGTCCGCTGTAACATCCACAATTCGTGCATATTTCAATGCATCCTCAACACGCTCCAGGTTACCCCCAAGCAATTCAGCCAGACCGACAAGCTTTTCGTGATCCACATCAGAAAAGTGACCGCCTAACAAGTTAGCCAGAGATATTGCAGGCAAGGCATGCAACAACTTCTCATGCCATCGCCACATCTGTTCATCCGACCAGCGCACGGATGACGTCGAAACATGCTCCGCATTAAAAAGCTTTGCGATTTCATTCGCATCCGCAACGTCATCAGGCAGGTTTGGATGACCAAGGCGTGCCATGGACTGAATGAGTGCCGCCGGCAAAAGCCCTTCAATACGCAGATGAGAAACGCTGTGACTACCTGTTCGTTTCGAAAGCTTTGCGCCATCCTGTCCAAGAAGCAAACCATGATGCAGGTATACAGGCACTTTCATATCCAACCGTTCAAGCAACCAGACCTGATAAGCAGAATTGGTCAAATGATCATCACCACGCATGGTATGCGTGATGCCATCGAGCGCATCATCAATGGCATTGGGCAGCAAAAATGTAAATGTTCCATCGGATCGTACAACAACAGGATCATCCAGATCGCGACAGGCAAAACTGACATCACCCCGCAGCGCATCTTTCACAACCACTTCACCGGAACTGTTTTTTATTTTCAGGCGCCATACATAAGATTCATTTTCAGCACGTTCAACTGATTCTTCATTTGAAAGCTCTCTACACCGGCCTGAATAGCGGGGAGGAAGTCCACGCGAAGTCGCTAGTTTTCGATCCAGATTCAACTGACTTTCGGTGCAAAAACAACGGTAGGCATGACCAGAAGATTCAAGTGCATTCAAAGCGCCACGATGTTTTTCAGCATGAGCAGACTGGAAAATAACTTCGCCATCCCAATCAAGCCCCAGCCATTTCAAATCATCTTCAATGGCCTCGATGTATTCAGCTTCCGAACGTTCACGATCGGTATCTTCGAAACGCAGTAGAAAACGGCCACCATGCTTGCGAGCATAAAGCCAGTTAAGCAAAGCTGTCCGCACATTGCCCAGATGTAGCATACCTGTTGGCGATGGCGCAAAACGGGTTACAACATCACTCATGATCCATCTTCCTCTTTTATTCCAACGGCATTTTTTTTATTGCCCGGCATAATCAGCATATACTCATCCGGATGCACATAACCCAATTCACGGTGAACCAGCTCCTCAAGTGCTTTTGGATCATGACGCAATCGTAAAATTTCCTTTGCCAATGTTTCCCTCACCGCTTTCATCTCTTCAAGCTCAGCCTTCATCATTTCGAGGTTTTCTTTTTCAGATTGGTAAACACGATAACCGTGATCAGAAAAAACAAGATCCCAGCTCATCCAGAACAGAGCCAGAACTATCAAACCAATAAAAAGCCGGTTCTTTAGCTTCCCAGAAGTCGCTCCGGCACTTTTATCTTTCAGTGTTTATGCCTTCTGAAAAGCGCCATGTCCGGCATAGCGGGCACGACTTCCCAGCGACTCTTCGATACGAAGAAGCTGATTATACTTGGCCATACGGTCTGAACGTGACGCAGAACCTGTTTTGATCTGTCCACAGGAAAGTGCCACCGCCAGATCAGCAATCGTTGCATCTTCAGTTTCACCCGAACGGTGACTCATCATACAACGATAACCCGCATCATGCGCCATAGTGACTGCGGCAACAGTTTCAGTAAGCGTGCCGATTTGATTCACCTTCACCAGCAATGCATTGGCAATATTTTTATCAATGCCTTCTTTCAAAATAGCAGGATTGGTTACAAACAGATCATCACCCACCAGCTGAACCTTATGACCCACACGCTCCGTTAACAGCTTCCAGCCATCCCAATCATTTTCATCCAGACCATCTTCAACAGAAACGATCGGATACTGATCACAAAGTGATTCGATCAGATCCACCATACCCTCTGCATCCAAAGAGCGGTTGCCCTCACCAGCCAAAACATATTTACCATCTTTGTAAAACTCAGAAGCAGCCATATCACTTGCCAGAACGATATCCTTACCCGCTTTCAAGCCGGCCTTCTCAATCGCTTCAAGAATGACTGTGACACCCTCTTCATTCGAACCAAGATTGGGTGCAAAGCCACCTTCATCTCCAACCGCAGTCACATGACCGGCCTTTTGAAGAACCGATTTCAGCGCATGAAATACTTCTGCACCCATATCCAGAGCTTCAGAAAAACTGGATGCACCCGCAGGTACAATCATGTATTCCTGAAAATCAATACTATTATCAGCATGTGAACCACCATTGATCACATTCATACATGGAACAGGCATCAATGTGGCGTTTTCACCGCCCATGTGTTCAAACAGCGACACTTCATCTTCTGCTGCCTCAGCTTTGGCCACAGCCATTGAAACACCCAGAATTGCATTTGCGCCCAAACGCCCTTTATTTGGCGTACCATCCAGCTTAATCAGCGCGTGATCCAAACCACGCTGATCCGCGGCGTCCATACCCACAACAGCGGATGCAATGTCTCTGTTTACATTCAACACTGCTTTTTTAACACCTTTACCACCCAAACGGCTTGTACCATCGCGCAACTCGACAGCTTCACGCTGACCTGTAGATGCACCACTCGGCACGGCAGCACGCCCAAACGCACCGGACTCCAGCCTCACATCAACTTCTACTGTCGGATTTCCTCGGGAATCAAAAATCTCACGACCATGTACACTTACAATTTCACTCACTTTTCTCTTTCTCCTTATCGACCCCATTGTCGACACGCTTTAAAATTTCATTCTTGTTTCACCAGCGAAGATACAAGACACCCGGAGAGTTCACAATCTCCTCGACTCATCTTCGTGGTTATTTTTCTTTTACAATTTTATCCAGTCGCTGCAATTTATTCAAAAGTGCTTCCAACTCATCCAACCGTAATGAATTTGGCCCATCAGATAATGCCTTATCCGGGTCCGGATGCACTTCCATAAACAATGCCGCCACACCCATAGCAACAGCAGCTTTGGAAAGCCCCGGCACAAATTCACGATTACCACCCGTGGCTCCACCCAATCCACCCGGCTGCTGTACGGAATGTGTCGCATCAAACACAACGGGTGCACCCGTCTCAGTCATCACTAATAGTGAACGAAAATCTGAAACCAGGTTATTATAACCAAAACTGGTACCACGATCACAAAGCATGATATCCTGATTACCGGTTGCTTTGGCCTTTTCAAGCACATGCGGCATATCCCATGGTGCTAAAAATTGGCCTTTTTTAATATTCACAGGCTTACCCGCTTTGGCAACAGCTTGAATAAAATCAGTCTGCCGACACAAAAAAGCCGGTGTTTGTAATATATCTGCAACTTTCGCTACGTCAGCCGCTTGCTCAGGCGTATGCACATCAGTAATGACAGGCACACCCACCTCATCCTTAACCCGTTGTAAAATACGCAAACCTTCTTGCATGCCAGGTCCACGAAACCCATCCACACTGGTACGGTTTGCTTTATCAAAACTGGATTTAAACACAAACGGTACATTACACCTTGCAGCAATGTCTCGCAGCTGAGCTGCCACTTCCAAAGTGAAAGACTCACCCTCAATCACACATGGCCCTGCAAACAGCACAAATGGCAGATCATTGCCAATCTGAAAGTCACCCACGGATATATGATGCATCGTTGTCATACAGACTTCTCCATCTGTTTTTTCACGCCCTGCTTGGAATGGGCTTTACTGGCACCCACAAAACCGGCAAAAAGCGGATGCGGTTTATAAGGATGCGAGAGAAACTCCGGATGAAACTGGCACGCAACAAACCAGGGATGACCTGCCATTTCAACCATCTCCACCAACGAATCATCAGGTAATGTCCCCGATATAATCAGCCCTGCATCAATCAATTGCTGCCTATACGTATCATTAAACTCATAACGATGACGATGACGCTCTCGAACTTCACTCTCACCATATGCTTCAAAGGCTTTGGTACCCGGAATAACCTTACACGGATAACCACCCAGACGCATGGTTCCGCCAAGATCATCAGCGCCCGACCTGCGAACACGCTGTCCTTCCTGCTCCCACTCGGTCATCAACGCAATCACAGGGTGCTTGGCACGTTCATTAAACTCACTGCTTGTCGCACCTTCCAAGCCTGCAACATTACGGGCAAACTCAATCACGGCCAACTGCATACCCAGACAAATTCCCAGATACGGAATTTTATTTTCACGGGCATATTGAATGGCAGCAATTTTCCCTTCTGTACCACGCTCACCAAATCCACCGGGCACAAGAATGCCATGTACATCCTTCAGAGTATTCAAATCACCCTTGCCTAAGGATTCCGCATCAATGTAATCAATTTTGATACGCACAGCATGCTCCATACCACCATGAAACAGTGCCTCATTCACCGATTTGTAAGCATCGACAAGTTCAACATATTTACCAACCATCGCAATTCGAATTTCTTCTTTAGGCGTACGAATCTTATGACAAATATCTTCCCACTCTGAAAGATCAGGTTCGGAATCCGGCATATCAAAGAGATTGAGAACCACCGAACCCAAACCACCATCACGCAAAGAGAGTGGTACCCCGTAAATCGTATCCACATCGGGCGCTTCAATCACAGAACCTCTTTCAACATTACAAAACAGCGCAATTTTGTCTTTTTGACTCTGTGGAATCGGATGCTCACTGCGACAAAGCAACACATCGGGCTGAATACCAATTTCACGCAGCTTCTGCACCGAATGCTGCGTTGGTTTGGATTTAATCTCACCTGCCGAAGCAATGTATGGCAGGAGGGTCAAATGAATGAATGCTGTGTTTTTTCGGCCCAGATCAAAACGAAGCTGTCTGATAGCCTCAAGAAATGGCAACGATTCAATATCACCCGCAGTCCCGCCAATTTCCACCAGTGCAATATCCACATCATCAGAACGAAGACTCAAAACAGCCTCTTTAATTGCATCTGTAATGTGCGGAATGACTTGCACTGTCGCGCCCAGATAATCACCCCTGCGCTCACGACGAATCACTGATTCATAAATCCGGCCCGTTGTGAAATTGGAACGTTTGCTCATTTGAGCATGGGTAAACCGCTCATAATGGCCCAGATCAAGATCGGTCTCCGCGCCATCATCGGTCACAAAAACCTCACCATGCTGATAGGGGCTCATCGTGCCCGGATCAACATTAATATAGGGGTCAAGTTTCTGCATCGTAATCTTTAGACCACGAGCTTCAAAAAGGGCCGCCAAACTGGCAGCCGCGATACCCTTACCGAGTGAAGAAACAACCCCACCGGTAACAAAAACGAAACGTGTATTTAAGCTACTCACAATGGCCCCGGATCATAACAAAACAGCATCTCACTTACCACCCATTCGTACGTGCATGAGCACCACCTTTTAAAGAAAATATCAGAATAAAATATCAGGCCAAAAATCTTTTTACTTGTACAGGTCAATTCGCGATGTTCGGAAGAAGAGATGAACATGTCTATTCAATATATTCGACACATTCCTAAATCAATCCAGCCACTTTCTCGCATTGCGAAACATGCGTAGCCATGGTGCATCTTCACACCATTGATTGCCATTCCATGCATCCGGGTGCCATGAATTCTGGACCGTTCTAAAAATCCGCTCAGGATGCGGCATCATAATAGTGAAACGCCCATCATCAGTTGTAAAACCCGTCAAAGCATCCGGCGAACCATTGGGATTATGCGGATAACTGTTTGCTGCTTCCCCATCTGCACCGATAAATCGCAAGGCAGCATGGCTGTTAGCCGGAACATCACCTTTTCCAAACAAGGCACGCCCTTCGCCATGCGCCACCACGAGTGGTAATTTTGAACCTTGCATATCAGCCAGAAAAACCGATGGCGAATCAAGCACTTCAACCATCAACAAACGTGCTTCAAATTGCTCCGATTTGTTACGCACAAACTGTGGCCATGCCTCAGCACCCGGCACAATCTCTTTCAGACCACTCATCATCTGGCAGCCATTACATACGCCTAACGCAATCGTATCCTGCCTGGAGAAAAATGACTCGAACTGATCACGCGCACGCGCATTAAAAAGGATCGAACTCGCCCATCCACGGCCTGCACCCAGCACATCACCAAACGAAAACCCACCACATGCCACCATGCCTTTAAAGTCATCAAACGAATAACGTCCCTCAATAATATCAGACATATGCACATCAACACTTTCAAATCCGGCACGGTCAAAGGCTGCTGCCATTTCAACCTGACCATTCACGCCCTGTTCTCTCAATATCGCCATCTTCGGGCGAGCCCCGGTCAAATATGGCGCGCTGATGTTTTCGGCCGGATCAAATGTCAGCTCGGCATAGAGCCCTCGGTCATCACGATTCGCAATGGCTTCAAAAGATTCACGGGCACACTCAGGATTATCCCGTAACATTTGCATTCGATAACTGGTTTCGCTCCACATCTGCTGAAGCTCAAGCAGATCTTCATCAATCACGCGTTGTTGCTGATAACAAAACGAAATGCGCAGATCATCATTTAATTCACCAATAATATGGCTAATATGTCCCACGTCTTCACTGGCCAAATGCGCCAGAACCTTTTCACGATCTTCTCTGCGGACCTGAATCACCACGCCTAATTCTTCAGCAAAAAGGACACCCAGCTCGTTACTTCCAAGCGCATCAAGATGCACTGTTACACCCGTACGACCTGCAAACGCCATCTCTGAAATAGTTGCAAACAGTCCGCCATCTGAACGATCATGATAAGCAAGCACAAGGTCTTCTGCATGTAATCTCTGAATTGCCTGAAAAAAAGATTTCAGCAAAGCAGGAGAATCAAGATCCGGCACTTCTTCGCCGGTCTTGCCATAAACCTGAGCCAGTGCGGAACCACCCAGACGATGCCTACCTTCTCCCAAATCAATCAGGATTAAGTCGGTTTCGCCCTTATCACTACGCAACTCAGGCGTAAGGGTTTTACGTGTATCAACGACAGGTGAAAAAGCAGAAATAATCAAAGAAAGAGGCGATGTCATCTCGATGCTTTGATCATCGCCATTTTCATCACAACGCTGCCACACGCTCTTCATCGAAAGTGAGTCTTTGCCTACTGGAATCGAAATCCCCAACTCAGGGCAAAGTGCCATACCCACTGCCTGCACCGCATCATAAAGGTGAGCATCTTCTCCTCCATGCCCGCATGCCGCCATCCAGTTGGCCGAAAGTTTCACATCACCCAGTTTTTTAATCGAAGCTGCCGCAATGTTGGTGATCGCCTCGCCCACAGCCATCCGCCCGGATGCTGCTGCATCCAACAATGCAATGGGTGTCCGTTCGCCCATACTCATGGCTTCACCGGTATAAGTTTCAAAATCAGTTGAAGTCACTGCCACATCGGACACCGGCACTTGCCAGGGGCCTACCATCTGATCACGTGTTACCAAGCCTGTGACAGAGCGATCACCAATTGTGATCAAAAACTCTTTACTGGCCACTGCCGGCAGACGCAGCACACGCCTCACAGCTTCAGAAACATCAATCACACTCAAATCCAAAGGCTCAACAACAGCTTCAACGTGAAAAGCATGCCGTGTCATCCTGGGTGCTTTTCCAAGCAACACTTCCAATGGCAAATCAACGGGTTTATTCGAAAACTCAGGGTCGTTAACGGTTAAATGTTCATCATCGATGACTTCACCCAGCACAGCAAAAAGACATCGCTCTCTTTCACAAATAGCCGCAAAAGATTCACGATCCTCAGGGGCAATTGCCAGCACATAACGTTCCTGCGCCTCATTACACCAAATCTGCATCGGACTCATGCCCGATTCCATATTATGCACCGCTCTCAGATCAAACCAGCCACCCCGGCCCGCATCGTGAATCAGCTCAGGTACAGCATTAGACAATCCACCCGCACCAACATCATGGATAAACAGAATCGGATTATCAGCCCCCATCTGCCAACAACGATCCAGAACTTCCTGACAACGGCGCTCCATTTCAGGGTTCCCACGCTGAACCGAATCAAAATCAAGAGCTTCTGCATTTGCACCGGTATCCATACTGGATGCCGCACCACCACCAAGACCAATCAACATCGCAGGGCCACCAAGCTGAATAATCAACGAGCCGACAGGTACTTCCCGTTTATGTACATGGCGCGCATCGATGTTACCGACACCACCCGCCAACATAATCGGCTTGTGATAACCACGCAGCTCATCACCCACCTTCTGTTCAAATGTTCTGAAATAACCACTGATATTTGGACGGCCAAATTCGTTATTAAATGCTGCGGCACCAATCGGGCCATCGGTCATGATCTCAAGTGCAGAAGCAATGCGTTCAGGTTTGCCATGATCCGTTTCCCATGGCTGTTCAAAGCCGGGGATTCTCAAATTGGAAACTGAAAAGCCACATAAGCCTGCCTTGGGCTTGGAGCCAATACCTGTAGCTCCCTCATCACGAATTTCACCACCGGATCCGGTCGCAGCGCCTGCAAAAGGAGAAATTGCCGTCGGATGGTTATGCGTCTCTACCTTCATCAAAATATGAGTATCATCATCATGGGCAGCATAACTACCATCACTGTCTGGATAAAAACGCTGAGACCTGCCACCCTGAATCACGGAAGAGTTGTCACTATAGGCAACCAGTGTACCTTCAGGATTGCTCTCATGGGTATGACGAATCATTGAAAAAAGTGAGCGCCCCATCACTTCGCCATCAATCACCCAATCCGCATTAAAAATTTTATGCCGGCAATGTTCAGAGTTTGCCTGAGCAAACATCATCAATTCAGCATCCGATGGGTTTCGAGACATCCGGGTGAAGTTTTCAAATAGATAATCAATCTCATCATCTGAAAGGGCCAAACCCAATTTCACATTGGCATTTTCAAGTGCTTCATGGCCGCCACCTATCACATCGACAGTAGCAAGTGCTGTAGGCTTCTGATGTGAAAAAAGCTGTGACAGTTCATGGGTACTTGCGAGAACAGATTCAGTCATACGGTCACAGATCAGCTTTCCAAGCTCAGCATGCTCATCATGAGATGTTCCAGTAATGGTATAGGCAATACCCCGTTCGATTCGCCCCAATGAATCCAGTCCGCAGAGCCCGGCAATATTCGTCGCTTTCGAAGACCATGATGAAATCGTCCCTACTCGCGGGGTAACCAGAAACAGTTCATCAGAAGCCTCTGCGCTATATAGCAAAGGATCATCACCAAGGATGCTTTCAAGCCTCTCTGTATCGCTTGCGTTCCATGAGCTTTCTACTTCTGCAACATAGATAAAATGGGCACTGACAGATCCAATGGAGAGGCCATTTGATGCGGCAACATCAAGCAGTTTCTGCTTACGAAAATCGGAGAGTGCGAACGCACCTTTAAGAATAATGAGCTGTAAATCAGGCGCGCTTATAGACATGCACGCATCCTATGGATTGAGAAGTGGAAACCAAGTAGAAAATACGATTGTTATGTACCTCTCCATGCAAAATCGTTTCAAACGATCAACCCCATCATTAGCTGCCAAACCCTAATAATTTTCAATCGAAACAACCCTTCCTGTTATGGGATGTGAATTAAACCTGAGCAATTAAAATCAAATGAGCAAGAATTCTGAATCTTTCCGAAGCTTTTATACTGGTTAATTTGAAGAACTTTTTAGAGGCAATTCATCACATATTGCATGAGCAAGCTTTACTGTGATTATGTAAGGAATAATTACAAAATCTGGGACATGTTTATAGGTGTATTCCTTCACATTCTCCTCCCTGTATTTTGAGCTACCGCATGATTTTTTCGCTTGCTCTTCCCACATTGTACGGGCACCCGATAAATTCTCATATGGTGCAAAATTTGTTTTAACGACTATTCGATATGTATTGCCATTAATTTTTTGGACATCATACCCACCACCAAGATAGTTTGGTCCTGAGGTTTGCATGTTATGCTTTGATGCACATCCACTTAACAATAAAAATGCTAATAATACAAATGTATATTTTAAGCCTCCAACTAAGGAAACAGCTACGGGACCGGACCTAGTTCCACACATTATTATTCTCCCTTCCCTACGTGGGAATAAATTAAACCTAAAGCTTTTGGCGCATCAAACACGCACTATCAGCGTTCAGAAAAAAATCACGTACGTTCCTTTTCAATTTTCCTAAGCATTGAGGCCTTCAATTCTGCCGCATCAGTCTGACTTAACACCCGTGCCAAACGAGCAGGGGCATTACACCTCATACAGCCATAATCAGGATCGCCATCAAAGGCTTTAAGCATGCCCTGAATTAATCTCTCTCTGGGTAGTCTACTGAACAACTGAACATCCAGTCGCTATCCGAAACGGTAGCCATATTTCGGGCAAAAAAAAGCCCGTCGTATCCTTGGATATGACGGGCTTAATAAAATCAAACTATTGAATCAGGCCATTGCCTTAACGTGTGTATTCAGACGAGATACACGGCGTGATGCCTGACTCGGATGAATAAGATGTTTGCGTCCAGCACGATCAAGCAAAGAAATCGCAGTTTTCAGCGCTTCGTTTGCGACAGCCTTATCGCCGACTGCAACAGCCGTATGAACCGCTTTAATTGCCGAGCGCATTGCTGATTTTTGTGAACGATGCTGAATACGAAGCTTCTCGTCCTGACGTGCGCGTTTTAGTGCAGATGCATGATTTGCCAATCTTTTTAACTCCCAGGATTGCTATAAAATTGCAATCCATGCCTTAAAATGAGCGGCGAACCATACGTGAAGAAGCCCCTCTGTCAACACTAAATCACTCCGTTTTTGTATATCGTCAAAGATGCTTGCTGCTCTGGCTACAAAGCGTAAAATGTGCATCATGCATATAAAAAGACGTATCTAATATATGGGACTGACCGAATACCCAACAACTATCTTTGTTATCGCTGTGCTTATTGCTGTTGCATGTCAGATCGCATCATCGAAGATGAAGTTCCCACCTATCTTTTTATGGCTGCTGGCAGGCATGGCCATTGGCCCTTATGGCTTTCATATCCTGCACGCCGAAAAAGTTCAGCCAGCACTACATACCCTGATTGAACTCGGGCTTGCCGTGATTCTCTTTGAAGGTGGTCTGAATCTAAATCTTAAATCTTTGAAAGAACATGGCTGGGTTGTCGGGAGACTTCTCATCTTTGGGCCACTGCTAACCATCATCATTGGTGGAACTGCCGCACACTTCCTGGCAGGCATCAGCTGGCCCCTTGCATTGCTGTTTGGCTCTTTGGTTGCGGTTGGTGGCCCCACCGTTATCACACCCATCATACGTCAGGTACGTATAGACCGCGAATTATCCCACATCCTGACCAGTGAAGCGATGCTTGTTGATGCTGTGGGAGCCATTCTTGCCATTGTCATGTTACAGCTTGTTTTAATGCCTGATCCCACGGCGCTGATCACCGTTCAAGCTGTGGTTACAAAATTTTCTGTGGGTACTGCGATTGGTCTGACAGGAGGCTGGCTGCTTTCTCTCATACTGAAAAGTAATATCGTTGAAGATATAGAAGTTCGCACAGTCTTTACCCTTGCCGCTGTCTGGGGATTGTTTATTTTAGCCGACAGCATCAGTTCACAAACAGGCCTTCTGGCCGTACTGGTTGCAGGTGCCGCCATACAAAAAATGGACGTGCCAGACATTCAACGTCTCCGCCACTTTAAGGGCAGCCTCTCCATCCTGCTGATTTCTGTATTATTTGTCTTGCTGGCTGCCAACCTAAACCTTCTTGTCGTCAAGGAACACCTTTGGGAAGGACTCATCGTATTTAGTATATTAGCACTGGTTGCACGACCACTCAGTGCCTGGCTTGCTGCCATTAAAACGGGTTTAAGCCCTTCTCAAACATGGTTTCTTGGGGCCATGGCCCCGCGCGGTGTTGTTGCGGCAGCGATCACATCACTTTTTGTACTGATTCTAATCGAAGAAAAATATAAAGACGCAGAGGTTCTGCTTGCTCTTGTTTACATCATCATCATTGCATCCGTTTTTGTATACAGTTTTATTGCCTCACCCTTGGCCAAATGGCTGGGTGTCACCGGAAGAGATGAACGCTCTGTGCTTATTGTCGGTGGTGGACAAATGGGTGGCGAAATCGGCCGGGTACTTGCAGATAATCGCGAAGTCCGTTTTTTGGATTTAAACGTGGATGTTGTTAACAACCTCAAACGCGCCAATTTTCAAGCTGTCTGTGGCAATGCGCTTGACCCGATTTACATGGAAATTCTGCATACTGAAGAAGTCGGTGCAGTTCTCGCGATGACCGGTTCATCCGATCATAATCTATTGATCGCCAACCTTGCCAAAAATAATTTCCATGTGAATGAAGTCTATGTCGCTTTGCAGGAAGGCGATGAACATAAACACGCCAGCATGATCAAACAACTTCAAGCCAAACGTTTGTTTGCCAAGCCCTATACATTCACCTATTGGCATGATCAGGCACAAAGAAAACGTCTCATGCATGAAACCCGCATCATTGAAGAAGACTCGCCTCTGATTGGGCATAAGATGGCTGGTATAAGAATTCCCCATGGTATACAACCGCTGGCAGTGTGCCGAAATAATGAAATGATGATCCCACATGATGAATTGCGCTTTCAGGCGGGTGATGAAATTTCACTTTTATTACGCCCTGAACGTGTTCAGGAGGGTCAGTTGCTTATTCTACCTCCGGCCTCTGACAACAGCATGGTTACAACTCAAAATACCAGCAAACCAGGCAATTAACAGTTCGAGTACAAAATTTGAAACTTAGGACTCGCTTCGCCCCCAGCCCGACAGGATTACTCCATGTCGGCAATGCCTTTTCAGCTCTAATTTGCCAACAGTGGGCTGAAAAACATCACGCAGAGCTTTTTCTTCGTATTGAGGATATTGATCACACCCGGTGTAAATCAGAGTTCCAACAACAGCTCATCGATGATCTGACATGGCTCGGCATTCACTGGCAAGGTGATATCATCAAACAGAGCAACAGGCATGAGGCATATCGAGATGCCCTGAAAAAACTGCATGATTTGGGTGTCATCTACCCTTGTTTCTGCACCCGAAAACATATTCAGCAGGAGATTGAACGCATGAGTTCCGCTCCGCATACAGACCTTTCACATACTGCTCCCCTGTACGCAGATTTATCTCATGCAAACGATCATTCAGACCCCTATCTCGGCATTTGTCGAAACATAGACAAATCCCGGTCAGAAATAAAAATGAAACATGAACCGTTTGCCTGGCGACTTCACATCACAAAAGCCATGGAACTCATCAACGCCCCCATCGGCTGGAACGACCAACATGGGCATTTTCACGCTGCATCACCTGCTTTGTTTGGTGATACCATCATTGGGCGCAAAGATATCGAATTCAGTTATCACCTTGCAGTGGTGATTGATGATGCCAAACAAAAAATCACACACATCATTCGTGGCAAAGATTTATTCAGCAGCACACCCATCCACTGCCTTTTACAGCATCTCTTAGGACTGCCTACCCCGATCTATATTCATCATGCACTTCTGGTAGGCACACAAGGTGAGAGGCTTGCCAAACGCCATCAATCAACCCCCTTAAAAAACCTGAAAGATGCAGGCTGTGATTCCAAATTGTTGCGCCAATTCCTATTGACAAGGGATCCGCCTGTATGGCCCTTTGCAGACACGGACATCATCCACATTATCGAACAACTTGGCAGGAAAGCCTGAACAGATCAGACTGGCGCCCCATCAACAATAATTCACAAACAAAGGATGTTCTTTTGCCTGCAATTCTTGATCTTATCGGTAACACGCCTCTGGCAGAGTTAAAAAACATCACTGCACACCTACCAAAAAACATTCGTATTTTAGCAAAGCTGGAACGTTTTAATCCCGGAGGTTCAGTCAAAGACCGCCCTGCCCTGAAAATGATTCAAAACGGGATTCAATCGGGTGAACTGAGCAAAGATAAAATCATTCTGGATTCCACTTCAGGAAATACAGGTATTGCATTGGCCATGATCGGCGCTGCTTTGAACTATAGAGTACGCCTTGTCTTGCCGGGTAATGTCTCGGATGAACGCAAGCGCATTTGCCGTGCCTTTGGTGCCGAGCTTATCTTCTCCGATCCGCTTGAAGGCTCCGATGGTGCCATCATTGAGGCACGACGCATTTATGAATCTGAACCAGATCGTTACTTCAAACCGGACCAATATAATAATCCTGCCAATCCAGCAGCTCATGAAGAGACCACCGGGCCTGAAATCTGGCGTGATACACATGGAAAGGTCACCCATTTTATTGCATCACTTGGCACATCCGGCACCCTGGTTGGTACAGGCCGTTTCCTGAAAAGGATCAACCCGGCCATCCAAATCATTGCTACAGAACCTGATTCTCCCTTTCATGGCATTGAAGGCTTGAAACATATCGAATCCAGTATCGTTCCGGGAATTTATGATCAATCCGTTCATGATCGAAAAATCGGCATCAGTACTGATGAAGCCTATGATCTGACGCAACGCCTTGCCTCTGAGGAGGGCATTCTCTCCGGTCAATCCTGCGGTTGCGCTCTGGCTACAGCACTTAAAGTTGCTGAAGAGCTGGCTGAAGCTGGAGAACCCGGTGAAATTGTTACGATTTTTCCTGATGGCGGTGAAAAATACCTAACCACGGCTGTCTTTGCAGACGGTTCCGTCTCCAGCGGCGAAGGCATTTAAAAAACTCATCAGAAACATCAGTAAAAAATATAACGGCGGATGACAAACACAATGGCAGGCACAGAATATTTTAATCAGGTGCAGAAGATGAATTGTGCGCCTTATCCAAATTCCACTGCTGGTGCCATTCGATATATGCATCAGGATTGAGTGGGCGACTATAGTGATAACCTTGACCCATATCACAACCAAATGAATGGAGCTTCTCAATCACATCTTCGGTCTCCACACCTTCAACAACAACCTGAAGTTTCAAATCCTTGGCAAGTGCAACGGTTGATCTAACGAGAATTTCATCTTTTTCGTCCAACAGAATATTTGCTACAAAGCTCTGATCAATCTTAAGCTCTGTTGCAGGGAGGAGTTTAAGGTATGCGAGAGAGGAATAGCCCGTTCCAAAATCATCAATGGAAATTTTGAATCCATGCCGCTTCAATTGCGATAGTAATTCAATTGCCGTCTCGGGATGTTTCATAATTGCACTTTCGGTGACTTCAACGGTTACCATTGAGCAAGGTAAAGATTTTTTTTCCACATACTGCATAAAAAAATCGAATATGTCGGGATCATATAAATTTCGAGGCGAAACGTTAATCGATACAGGGATAAGTAAGCCTTTCTCTCTCCACTCACAACATTGATCCACGGCTGTTTCAAAAACCCACCGGGTAATTTCATTTATAAGCCCCGTCTGCTCAGCAAGTGGAATAAAAACAGCAGGAGACTGGCCTGACTCCCCAACCCAGCGTGCCAAAGCTTCCACACCAGAAATTTCTCCATTATCCAAATTTACTTTCGGCTGATAGTAGAGTTCCAATTCCTTAGCCTTGATAGCACTGCGTAGCTGCCCAAAAACAAGCAAACGTTGATGCGATGCAGATTCATCCTGAACATCATAAATATCATAGTCGAGCTTCTCATGTTTAGCTCTGGTTCTCGCTATATTTGCGCGTCTGATAAGGTCACTGGCTGTATCAGCATGGTCAGGAAAGATTGATACGCCCATCACACTCATAATATCAACCTGAATATCATCAATCTTAAAAACGTCCTCCAACGCTTCACTAATTTTTTTGATAATATTTTTAACAAGTCTGACATCTGTATCGGGCAATAACACACCAAACTCATTTCCGCTCAGCCTGCCAACAATATCTGATTCTCTCAATATCGATTGTATTCGTTTTGCCAACTGAGAAAGCAATTCATCACCAATTTTGTAGCCAAAAGACTGATTTATTCGAGATAAATCGCTTGGGCCAATCACAATCATTGCCACGCAGTAAGCTTCTCTTTTCGCCTTGTTTATTTCATGCTCTACCAATTTACGAAACAGGTTTCGTCTTGGAAGGCCCGTAAGAGAATCATACATTAAAAAACGATTTGTTTGTTCATTGATCGTCTGCCGCTGTAATGGGAGCAGAAGAAAAAGGTATAACATAGGCGCAACTAAAATACCGAGTAAAAACGCATCCAAAAATGCCAATTCATATTCGTCCAACTGAGGCAACGGGAACATTGTAAAAAGCATCATAATGCCAACTTCTACAATGATAATTGCCAGCATCACTTTGAACATTATGAACCACGGTTTTATAGACGCCTTATCAAGAATAGATCGATATTTTTCTCTCATTTACTTTCCATGCTTTCCATCTATCGGAAAACAAACAAATAGCATTAAATAAATAACACTAAATTTCCCATCTGCGTCATAGGCGTAAAAAAGCTATCAAGTCTTCTTTAAGTTCTAAGCAGTTATTCAAAGCTACAACCAAAAAGAGCGCGATATTATCGCGCTCTTTTTGGTTGATATAAGAAAATTAATAGCTCTTTTTAAACTCTGTTTTATGACATTTCGGACATGGCGGAATACGGCCTGTCTTTTTAAAATGCATTTCATGCCCACAGGCAGCACAGGTGAGTGTACCAGCCGCTGTAATTTCACCGGATCGACATGAAAGTGATTCTTTTGCTTTTACCGCAGCGCCAGTAAGTGCAGAGCCTGCAGCTTCCAACAACGATGAAATCGATGCCAATGCACCCGTACCAAGCCGTGTTGGGTTCAGCTTAATCCTTGCTTCATCACGAAAGGTTTCGGCCATCGAACTAAAATCACGCTCAAGGAATTTTTTAAAGTTCTTGCCTTGCTCTTCACTGACAGCACCGGCAGCCGTTAACTGCTTACGCGCCTTTTCCATAGCAATTTGAGCAAATTCAGAAGATTTTTCTGCACCTGCTTCAAACAGCTCCTTAAATTTAGCTGCCATTTCATCGTACTGATCAGCTTCTTCTTTATCAGACCCTGCAACATCATCCATATGACTGATAACCGCATCACCAAAACCTGAAGTTGATAACTTGGTTGCGCCTTTCATCAGTCGTTCAAAGTCATAAGTGACAGTTTTAGCAGCAATCGACGCATTGATGCCTTTCAAAATCAAATCAGCAGCCTCTGTCCAGCCCATGTAACGCAACATCATTTCACCGGAAAGCACCACAGATGATGGGTTCACCATATCTTTATCGGCATATTTGGGTGCTGTGCCGTGAGTCGCTTCAAAAATTGCATGGCCAGAGCTGTAATTGATGTTGGCACCCGGTGCAATACCGATACCACCTACCTGTGCAGCCAGCGCATCTGACAAATAGTCCCCATTTAAATTCAACGTCGCAATCACATCAAACTCAGTCGCACGCGTTAACACCTGTTGAAGTGCGATATCTGCAATCGCATCTTTGATCACGATACCATTTGGCAGTTCACACCACGGGCCACCATCAATCTCAACCCCACCAAATTCACGCTTGGCCAAATCATAACCCCAGTTACGAAACCCGCCCTCAGTAAATTTCATAATGTTACCCTTGTGGACTAGGGTTACAGACTTACGATTATTATCAATGGCATACTGGATCGCAGCACGAACCAGACGTTCTGTGCCCTCCTGTGAAACCGGCTTCACACCAATGCCGGATGTTTCAGGAAAACGAATTTTGGTAACACCCATCTCTTCCTGAAGAAACTTAATCACTTTCTTCACTTCATCCGAGCCTGCTGGCCATTCAATACCAGCATAAATATCTTCGGAATTTTCACGGTAGATCACCATATCGACATCTTCAGGTTTCTTTACAGGCGACGGAACTCCTGTGAAATATTTCACAGGTCGAACACAGGTATAAAGATCCAGCTTTTGACGAAGTGCAACATTCAGCGATGTAATGCCGCCACCGATCGGTGTTGTCAGTGGGCCTTTAATGCCGACCAGATATTCTTTAAATGCATCCAGCGTATCCTGAGGCAACCATGCATCATCGCTCTGGCCATACAGGTTCCATGCTTTTTCACCTGCATAAACTTCCATCCATGCAATTTTTCGTTTGCCATCATAAGCCTTTTCAACAGCCGCATCGAGAACACGCTGGGATGCACGCCAGATATCACGGCCTGTACCATCGCCCTCAATAAAGGTTACAATCGGCTGATCAGGAACATTTAGTTTCCCATCTTTGCCCATAGTGATTTTTTTGCCTGTTTTAGGGATGCGAATCTTATCAAAAGACATAATCAACCTCGTGTTGAACTACTTCAATTTTTTAATCGTTATTAACAGAACGATGCTTCATTTTTACCGATAGCTGAGCTTGTCTTTTTGCCTCAACTGCCTTTCGACGCGCCATCTCATAGTGTTTCCTGTCAATCGCTTCTGCGGCTTCTTTCAGGCTCTTTTCAGCACTTTTAAGGACCTTCGTTGCCTTAAAACCTTTAACATCGGCCTGCTGAGCACTTTCAATGGCAGAACGTGCTTCAGCCATCTCCTGCACAGGCGGTTTAACTGCACATGCACAAAGAAAAACAGCAACCGCTGCCACGCTCAACCACTTCATATTGAAAGCAAACATGTCACTAAGAATCTGCTCCTGATTTCGAATTGTCAAACGACTGTCCTGCGTTTTTTCAAGCCAAGCTCTTTCCATTGACTATCCGCAACTTCAGAAGGCGCATCACTCATCGGGTCTGCCGCTTTCTGAGTTTTCGGAAATGCAATCACATCACGAATGGATTCAGCTCCCACCATCAGGGCCAGCACTCGATCCAAACCAAAGGCCAGGCCACCATGAGGGGGCGCACCATATTTCAATGCATCCAGTAAAAAACCAAATTTCAACCGAGCTTCTTCTTCAGAAATATCCAATGCTTTCAATATACGCGCCTGCACCTCGGTATCATGGATACGAATTGAACCACCACCAATCTCCGTTCCGTTCCAAACCAGATCATATGCCTGTGAACACATGTCCAGCGGTGCTGTCTCAAGCTTGTCCAAGTCTGCATCATAAGGGGCAGTGAACGGGTGATGCAATGCCTGCAAACGTTTGTTCTCAGCGTCCCATTCAAACATGGGAAAATCCACGACCCAAACAAATTGATTATCGCTCACATCAAACAGATCTAAATCTTTGCCCAACTCTACACGCAGATAACCCAGAGCATTGTTCACAACCTCTTTTGTATCAGCACCAAAAAACAACAAATCACCATTCTCTGCACCACAACGCTCAAGCAATGCCTTCAACACCTCTTCGGACAGGTTTTTCACAATCGGTGATTGCAAACCACCCGGAACATCCGCCACATCGTTCACCTTGATATATGCCAAACCTTTCGCACCATAAATAGAGACAAACTTGGTATAGTTATCAATCTGCTTGCGACTGAGTTTACTTGCCCCTTCAGGCACACGAATCACTTTCACCAGTCCACCGTTGTCGGCTGGTCCACGAAAC
The DNA here is from genome assembly GCA_021772895.1 of Mariprofundaceae bacterium. Classification (GTDB taxonomy): domain Bacteria; phylum Pseudomonadota; class Zetaproteobacteria; order Mariprofundales; family Mariprofundaceae; genus WSZY01. Next base: position 116,736 of record JAJFLC010000013.1, read on the forward strand.
ACTTTGAAATCCACTGTTTTCATCAAATCAGTCACATCAACATGTTCCAGACCAAAACGCACATCCGGGCGATCAAGACCATACTTATCCATCGATTCCTGATAAGTAATACGAGGGAAAGGCATGCCGGACTTTACACCCAACCCTGCTTCAAACATCGCAGCAATAAGTCCTTCAGCCTTTGCCATCACGTCGTCCTGTGAAACAAATGACATTTCAATATCCACCTGTGTAAATTCAGGCTGACGATCTGCACGAAGATCTTCATCACGAAAACAGCGGGCAATTTGATAATAGCGATCCATGCCCGCCACCATCAAAAGCTGTTTGAATATCTGCGGGCTCTGCGGAAGTGCATAAAAAGAGCCGGGATAAACACGTGAAGGCACAAGATAATCACGTGCGCCTTCCGGCGTGGATTTATTTAAAATAGGTGTTTCAACTTCCAGAAAGTCCTGCTGGTCCAGATAATTCCGTGCTGCGTGGATTACTTTGTGACGAAGCATCATATTGTTCTGCATCAAAGGACGACGCAAATCCAAATACCGATATTCAAGGCGATGCTGCTCACCGGCATTACAATCATCATCAATCGAAAATGGCGGTGTCTCAGCGCGGTTTTGCACCACGATTGAAGACGCTTTGATTTCAATTTCACCCGTTGGCAATTTTGGATTGATCGCCTCAGCATCACGCGCAATCACTTCACCACTGACTTCAACAACATCCTGCTGCCGTAGAGAATGGGCAAGCGCATGAACATCCGGGGTATCAGGGTGTACAACCACTTGAACCAGACCATAACGATCACGTACATCAAGAAAAACTACGCCACCATGATCACGATTGGTCTGTACCCAGCCATTAAGACGGACATCTTCACCTATTTGTTCTTTTCGAAAATCACCACAACGTGTGCGCTCAGTCATCTTGCAAATCCTCCAGAGGAATCCTTCAGATACGAAGGGTGGCGCAGACTACCGCCGCTTTGGATAACTGCAAAGCATCAGACCTCACGGCAAAAAAAGTAATCTAAATAATCTCAGCCCAAACATTCTCAAACTGTTCAATATTAGAATAAAAGTGTGGCGCAAAACGGATGCCCCCTGCCCGGTGAGCACATATAATACGTGATGCCATCAACCTTTGATAAAGCGCTGCGTGGCCTGCATGATCCAGTTGTTTATGCCAGAATGTGACGATGCCAGCATATCGTCCCGGTTGATTTGGTGTCAGCAGCTCCAAATCAGCGTGTGCGGATATTTGTGTCATCAAAGCGTCAGCACGCTCCAACACCCTACGCTCAACCTCATGCATGCCAATTTCTTCAAACAATGACAGGCTTGCATGAAAAGCATGGACCCCAAGCATATTAAGGCTACCCGGTTCAAATCTTTGTGCTGATTTTGCCGGTTTCCAGTCAAGCGCATCAAAATCTCCTGATTGCTCAACCATACGCCAACCAAACTGATTCAATTTCAATCGATCACGCCATTCCGGAGAAACATAAAACAGCGCAATGCCTTCAGGCCCAAGCAACCACTTGTGTGCATCTGCCACCACAGCATCTGCATGAATTGCCTGCGCATCAAACTGAAGCGCCCCGAGACTTTGAATCGCATCCACGCAGAAAAAGATTTTTTTCTCTTTGCAACATTCACCAAGCCGTTTTAAATCCATCCTCATACCCGTCGCAAACTGAACGGAACTAACCGTCATCAAACGTGTATGTTCATCAACCAGCTCAAGCATCGCTGCTTCAGGATCATCACCCGAAATATCAGCAAACCTCAATTCAACACCTTTCGATTTTAGTGATTCCCAAACGATCCGATTCGATGGAAATTCCTGATCTGTGGAAACAATATTATCGCCTGCTTGCCAATCCAGCCCATATGCAACAATCGAAAGGCCTTCCGATGTGTTTTTCAGCAACGCAATATCATCACTACTTTGTGCATTCACCAGCCACTTCAGCCGACCACGAAGCTCCCGCTCCACCTTCATCCATTTAGGGTAGTCCGTCGCACCCTGTCGCATATTCTCTTCAGCGAAAGCCTTGACCGCATCAGCAGTCCTGCGCGGCCAAACACCAACTGCGGCGTGATTCAGATAAGTGAGATTTTTATCAAGTGGAAACTCATGTTTAAGGTCGGACATTAATCAAATACTGCCTGCTTCTATTTTTTAGGGAGATGCTGATTCATAGTGGAATATTATAAATCAGCATATAAAAGAAAAACTGCGGCTTTCCTTTCACTTGCAAACCGATCACTTACATTTCCAATTTGGCAACCCCTCCATGGGTTGCATAGAAGTGTTAAATTGATCAACGCTGCCTTAACCTTCTTTATCCTCTGCCACACTTTCTTTTTTAGGTTTAGCTGCCGGCGTTCTCTTTTTTGCAGGGGCCCGCTTACGGGCAGGAGCAGGCTTTTTCTCTTCCACCACTGTGCCAGTTAGTTCTACATCCGAAGGCCAATCACCAAATGGAAAGGGACGTACTTCGCTGTTATAAGTCAGATAACGATACACCTGATAAACAAATGCGGAAAGTTGGGCGCCAAGCGAAAGAACTTTTTCATTTTTGTTGCCGGTAAAGAGCACCGTTAAAAACTGGAAAAAGACAACAATGGCCAGAACAACCTCTGCGACATTATAAATAATAAAAAATAGCAGCATGAAAAGCAGACGAATCCATACATTGCTATCTTTCACCTTTGACTTCAAATCATCTGATACTGTTTCTTCACTCATTTTCTCTCTCCTTATTCCTATCTATTTATCCCAGTAGCGGTGCAATGACCAGCGATACAATCGCCATCACATTGATTAAAATATTCATCGATGGGCCTGAGGTATCTTTAAACGGATCACCCACAGTATCACCCACCACCACTGCTTTATGCACATCGGAACCCTTGCCACCCAGATTACCTTTTTCGACATGTTTTTTGGCATTATCCCATGCACCACCTGCATTGGCCATCATCAATGCCATCAATACACAACAAACCAGCGCACCTGCCAGCATACCGCCCAGTGATTCTGCCCCAAGGCCAAAGCCAACCACAACGGGTGCTGCAACTGCAAGCACGCCGGGCAATACCATTTTTTTCAATGCTGCCGTCGTCGCAATATCCACACATCTGGCATGATCCGGTTCAGCTTCTCCTGCCATCAATCCCGGAATTTCCCGAAATTGTCGCCGAATTTCCTTGATCATTTCAAACGCAGCATCACCCACAGCCGTCATGGTGAGCGAAGCCACTAAAAACGGGAAAATCCCACCGATAAACAAGCCAATCAGCACCAAAGGCTCATTCAGGTTCAAGGAAAAGTCCTTATGATGCAAAGAAACCGTCTCCACAAAGGCAGCGATAATTGCAAGCGCTGCCAATGCCGCTGCGCCAATCGCAAAACCTTTGCCAATGGCAGCCGTGGTATTACCCAGTTCATCCAGTGAATCGGTGATTTTGCGTGTCTCTTCACCCATACCGGACATCTCAGCTATGCCGCCTGCATTATCTGCGACCGGGCCATAAGCATCAATCGCCATCGTAATCCCTACCGTTGCCAACATCCCCACGGCAGCGATGCCGACGCCGTAAATACCTGCCAGTGAGGTCGACACATAAATAATAGCAGCAATTGTAAGCATCGGGATCACCACCGACTGCATGCCAACCGCAAGGCCCGAGATCATCACCGTCGCCGGGCCAGTCTCACCTGATCTGGCAATATCACGTACAGGTCTACCACCGGTATAATATTCAGTCACCACACCAATGATGATACCGCCCATCGCACCTGCAACCACAGCACCCCAAACAGATGCTACAACGCCAACATAAGTAACCAATACATAAGCCGCTAAAATAAAAACAATTGATGCACCCATCGTGCCAATACGCAGTGCCAGTTGCGGCTCTTTATGAGCAAACATTCTGACCAGTGCAATACCAGTGACCGAACAGATCAGTCCCACTGAAGCCAGCGCCAGTGGCAAAAACATCAGTGCCTGCTGTTTGCCAAGCGGGTCAAGTATATCAGCCGCCATCGTTGAGGCCATCGCGATGGTGGCAATGATCGCGCCGCAGTAAGATTCAAAGATATCTGAACCCATACCGGCAACGTCACCCACATTATCGCCCACGTTATCAGCAATCACACCGGGATTGCGTGGATCATCCTCTGGAATACCCGCTTCGATTTTACCCACCAGATCAGCGCCCACATCGGCACTCTTGGTAAAAATACCCCCGCCCACACGTGAAAACAGGGCTACAGACGAAGCACCCATACCAAAACCGTGAATCACATGCGCAGTATGAGGGTCACCACCAAAAAAGAGATAAAGCGTGCCAAGCCCGATAAGGCCAAGTGAGGCCACCACCAGACCCATGATGGAACCGCCGTAAAAGGCAATGGTCAGCGCCTCAGGTGCGCCATGATTTTGAGCGGCTATCGCAGTGCGTACATTCGCCTTTGTGGCAGCAAACATGCCAAAATAACCGGCAAGCGCCGAACAGACTGCTCCCACAAGAAATGCGATGGTGGTATTCACACCCAGTGTCAATGCCAGTATCACAGCAACAACGACAACAAAAATTAACAGAATCGAGTATTCGCGTTTCATGAATACCATGGCGCCAAGGTGAATCGCCTCGCCAATCTCAACAACCTTACCTTCACCCGCCGGGAATTTTTTCACCGAATGATAAAGAAAAAAGGCAATCATCAACCCAACCACACCCAGTATCGCCGGTATCATCTCCTCACCCATACAAAGCCTCCCTGACCGCCCATATAAAAAAGGCGACTGATTTCTCAGTCACCTTTATAAAGGAAAATCAGCTAACAGGTCAAGACAAACCTTGTTCCTGTTCCGCAAGGTGAGCAATTGAAGCGACGATCTCAGCACGTGCCTCTTCAGCGCCCTGCCAACCTGTCACCTTCACCCATTTATTAGGTTCAAGATCTTTATAATGCTCAAAAAAGTGCTGAATCTGATCAATCAGAAACTTTGGCAAGTCACTCGGACTCTCAACATGATCATAAACCGGTTTCAGACGGGATACAGGAACTGCCAGCACCTTTGCATCCATACCTGCCTCATCTTCCATCTGCAACATGCCAATCGGGCGGCAAGGGATCACACAGCCCGGAATCAGCGCAAACTGGGAAACCACCAGCACATCTGTCGGGTCACCATCATCTGAAAGGGTGTTGGGAACAAAACCGTAATTGCATGGATAATGCATCGCGGTGTGCATAAAGCGATCGACAAACACAGCCCCGGAAGCCTTATCCAACTCATACTTGATCGGATCGGCATGCTGCGGCACCTCAATCACTACATTGATATCATGCGGCGGATTATCGCCTGCCGGAATTTTACTGAGATCCATGAATGGTTACTCCCGATGAAATTTTTGCCGCATTGTAGAAACTAATGCGCTACACACAAGCCCGATAAATTTTGTTATACTTGCGTGATGATTATTGTATCCGTATCCGATCAACTTCTTCATCACCGCCGCAACAGTGGCGTCTGGCACACGTACCCTGTCTCCACTGCCGCCAACGGCACAGGCAATACTAAAGGAAGTCTTCAAACCCCACTAGGCAACCACCGCATTGCAGAAAAAATCGGCGATGATCTCCCGCTCTTCACAGCCTTCAAGGCACGTAAACCATTCTGCATTTACAGTCCCGAAATCGATGACCAAAAAAAAGATTGGATATTAACACGAATTCTCTGGCTTGAAGGTATCGAAACCGGTAAAAACAATCGTGGTAAAGTCGATACCAAATCACGTTACATCTATATTCACGGCACCCATGATGAAGCAATGCTTGGAACGCCAGTTTCTCACGGCTGTATCCGCATGAATAATCTGGATATGCTAGAGCTTTTTGAACACACATTCCCCGGTGAACGGGTCAAAATAAAAACTTAACTGCCATCATCAGAGATGACTTAAGCTTGTGTTGCATCGACCAGCACTTTTACTTAATCGGCGACTTTCTTCTTATCTCTATTCATCTTTGCCAGCATGATTCCTACCTCATAAAGCAACATCATTGGAAAGGCTAAAAGTGTTTGAGAAATAATATCCGGCGGCGTCAGGATCGCAGCAAGAATAAAAGCCCAGATAATCACATAACGTCGTTTGGCTGCCAGCGTCTCTGGCTTTACCAGATCAAGGCGCACCAGCATCAACACAACAATCGGAATCTGAAAACTCAAACCAAAGGCAAACAACAGCTTCAGCACCAATGTCAGATACTCTTTCACCGCAGGCATCGCCTGAATGGTTTCGGTGGAAAAACCTAAAAAGAACTCAAATATCAAGGGAAACACGATATAAAAGGCAAAGGCCCCACCTGCAAAAAGAAGCAGCAGACTGGCAACAAAATAGCCAACAAAGGCATGACGTTCGTGCTTATAAAGCCCCGGCGCAATAAAAGCCCATACATGATAAAAAGTGATGGGGGCCGTGATAAAAATACTGAGAACCAGTGCTATTTTCAGATACGTAAAAAAAACATCCGGCGCATTCAGGAAAATCAGCGGTGTATTGGGTGGCAATGCTGCTCTGAGCGGCATGGAGATAAAATCAAAGATCACATCAGAAAAGTTCATCAACACAGCCACGCCGATCACATAAGCAAGCACAGAAATTTTCAGGCGGGTTCGCAACTCTTTAAGGTGTGACAGTAGCGACACCTGTGGTACTTCCGGTGCCTCTGAGGATACATCTGAGTGCACATTTGAAGAGGCACTTGAAAGTTTATCAGAAGAGCTACTCATTCCGCTTTTTTATCTGCCTGTTTTTTGTTGCTTGCCTGGATATCGGCAACCGGCTTACCACCAGGCTTGTTTGCCACATCATCCGGCATGGTGCTCAAACCTCCGGACACAGCATCTTTGACTTCATCAACCTCGCCACGAAGCCCTTCGGTCTCCTGATGAAATTGATGTTTCATCTCACTCATCCATCGACGTGCATGACGAATCGCATTGCCTACCTGTGAAATAAGCTCGGGCATCCGTTCCGGCCCCAACACCAGAAATGCGACAATACCGATCAAAATCAGCTCAAGCACCCCGATGTCAGGCATCGTTTAAAAAAACCAATATGTTATCTGTGTGATGATTAACGATATGTCGATCAACCCAACAATGTGTGTAACAAACCATCAGCGGTCAGGATGCCTTTGTATCATCCTTAGAAGGTTCTGCGGCGTCTTTGGTCTCAGCATCTTTTGTTTGATCATCCGAGATATTCTTGCGAAAACTTTTGATGCCTTTGGCAAGACCACTACCAATTTCAGGTAATTTACGTGCGCCAAAAAGCACCAGCACAATCACTAAAATAAGCACCAGTTCAGTTGTACCTAATCCCATTGTCTTCCTCCAGATCGTTTACACCCATCTAAAATCCAATGAGCTCGGCAAGCTTACCTTGAGCCGCAAATAAATATAAGTGTTACCGAATGTTTTGGGTGGCGTACTAACCAGCCACCATCAAAGGCATCGGGCAATCCAGACCATCGGCGACCGCACGCAGCAGTTCACCTTCTTTCACCGAGATCACACCGTTACATAACACACAATGCACCGCGGCCTTCAGAATCGACTCTTTCAGGTGAGGTGTCGCCATGTTCAGTTCGGTTAATGCCTTATCAAAATGAGAAAACCGTGCATTCTTTTTATCCGGTAGCAGATGCTCTTCATCTACCAGCAAAGCCATCGACTCGGTAAAAACTGACGCGGCATTTTCTCCATGGCCTGTTCTTGCCAGCAGGGCAAGTACCACGACAACATGTGGAAATATGGTCTTCATTCGGTAATATTTCATCGGCAACGGTGCACTTCTGGTAAACTCACCATCCAATCGCCTGATCAGCATTCGATAGAGTACAAACTCAAACAGACTCACCGAATGATCAGCTTTGATCACCGCACCCACTGACTTTTTAAATATCGTATACTGAGGCAAGGACATCTCCTTCAAAGCAGGTAAAACCATCTCAGCCAATGGCAGGCGTAACTCCGAAGCCAAACCCTCAACTTCCATCTGAATCTCCAGCGTCTCCCTGAACACACTCGGATCGGCTGTTTTTTCCAATACTTGCAACTGCACCCTCTTTTTTTGTGTATCCCGATTCAAAAGCAGTGCATAAACCGCCGCTCGGGCTGTATAAGGATCATGCGCAAAATCACGAATTCTTGCAGGCATTTTGGCCATGAGCAGTGTGGCTTCCTGAACTGACTCAATATTCGGGCTACCCACCCTTGAAATGATATCATCAGGTGACACATATGAAACGGCCACCTCATCATCAGGTGCCACCATAAGTTCAGCCGCAGCATGTGAAATATTGGCCGATGATCGGGTCTTATAATTTACCTTCTCAAATTTCCCTTCAAACCTCGGTTCAATTCTCTTAATACGCTCTTCAAGCGGTGGATGTGTTGCCCACCAATCACTCGCATACCAGGATTTTAACGCATTACCAAAAAAGAAATGGCTCACCTGCCCTGTTGCCACATGCGAAACCTTCGATCCTGCTTTATAACCACCAATAATTTTCAAAGCATCTGCAATGCCCGCAGGATTACGCGTAAATTGAACGGCAGATGCATCGGCAAGAAACTCGCGCTGCCGTGATACCGCACGTTTAATAAAATCTGCCATCACAACGCCAACCGTACCCACAACAAAGAGCAACAACCCCATCACCAGAAGCCCGGGGTGTGTACCTCGCTCACGGGAATAACGCGATGTCGGTTTCATCGTCATCAATACAATGCCTGCATCCGAAACCAGCGTGATGCCAAACAACAATCCCATCATGCGCATCTTCATGGCTGAATCACCATTCAGAATATGACTAAACTCGTGTGCCATCACACCTTGCAATTGATCACGATTAAGCAATTCAAGCGCACCGCGCGTGATGCCCACCACGGTATCTGAAGGTGAAAAACCTGCTGCAAATGCATTGATGCCCTGTTGTTCAAGAAGATAAACCGGTGGCACCGGCAACCCCGATGCAATGGCCATCTCTTCCACCACGTTTAATAATCTTCGATCAAGGGGACTCCGGCTGGCGGATGGAAGGTAAGTACCACCCAGCATCCGGGCGACTGCAGCCCCTCCGCCTTCGGAAAGTGCTCGAATACGGTAAACACTGCCACCCAGTATCACAGCCAGTGTGATACCGGTTGATACATAGAACACGTCCCAACTCCACAATTGATTGGCTGAGAAACCCATAAAACCTGTATCCTGATCAACAAACATTTGCCCCATCAGAATGCCCAATACCATGGCAAAATAAACAGCCATACTGATCAAAATAACCGACAGAACAAAAAGGACAATCAGAATTGCCGTATTTTTACGTGCCTGCTCCTGATAACCAAAGAAGTTCATGAGTCACTGGCCCTGTTCATATGTATAAATAATCAGTCCAGAATTAAAAACTGACTTCAACCCGCTTTTTCACTTCAGGATTTGTAACTTCAAACAGCTCGGCTGATTTGAAATTCATCATGCCTGCAAACAATACATCAGGAAACGTCTCACGCTGGGTATTGTAAACCATGACTTCATCATTATACGCCTGTCTGGCAAAGCTGACTTTATTTTCCGTCGAGGTCAGTTCTTCGGAAAGCTGCGCCATGGTCTGATCAGCCTTCAAGTCAGGGTAGGCTTCAGTCAGCGCATTAAAATTGAGCATCGCGCCACCGAGCAAACCTTCCGCACCGGCCAAGGCTTTAATGGCATTGCCATCATCTGGATGTGCACTTGCACGTTTCATCGCAGCCATCGCCTGATTTCTCGCTTCAATCACATGTGTGAGTGTGTCCTGCTCATGTTTGAGATATCCCTTGGCTGTTTCAACCAGGTTAGGAATCAGGTCATATCGGCGTTTTAACTGCACATCAATCTGCGCAAACGCATTTTTAAAACGATTTTTCATCTTTACCAGCCTGTTATAAATAACAATGGTATAGAGAATAAAAAAAGTAATCACACCAAGTACAATCCAAAGCACTGTCATCAGCGCACCTCCTCAACATGCTTAGTCCCGCTATTTTCAATATTTACACGATAGAGCAACATTCCGCCAGCTGCAAACAGTAAAACAATCACGAGAATAGAAATTCGTGCACTGCCAGAGAGCATGCTGGCCGCTCCCATCATCAGCGGACCCAATACCGCCGCAAATTTACCCAACATATTATAAAAGCCAAAAAACTCAGCCGCCTGATTGGTTGGGATCAATCGTGCATACATCGATCGTGAAAGTGCCTGTATACCACCCATAACCAGTCCAATCGTGCCGGCCAGCAGATAAAAATCACGTGTACTCTCCATGCCATAACCCCAGAGACAAATACCGATATAAACACCAATGCAAATCAAAATACTGTTTTTTGCACCCCATTTTTCGCCGATACGCCCCCATGCCAATGCCGCAGGAAATGCTACAAACTGAGTCAACAGCAGCGCTATAATCAATACACTCGATTCAAAACCAAGTGCAAGACCATAATCGACCGCCATACGAATAATGGTTCCAACACCGTCGATATAAAGGAAATACGCTGCAAGAAAGAGAAACACAACACGCAGTCTGCGGACATGGTGGAATGTCTCGATAAATTGTTGCCAGCCTGCAACAAACGTTTGTCGCCATTCAACCCGCTCTGCCTCTCCTCTTTCATGAACAGAACCAACCAATGGCAACGTAAACAGGCCCCACCAAAGCGCAACCATAAGAAATGATATTTGCACTGCCTCACTGCTCTCTGCCAATCCAAACCAGTCAGGGTACAGCACCATCAGCACACTGACAGCGAACTGCAACCCTCCACCGATATAACCCAGTGCATAACCCAGTGCTGAAACCCTGTCCAACTCAGGCTCTTCAGCCACATCAACAATCAGCGCATCATAAAAAACATTGCTACCGGAAAAACCGATTGCACCAAAAACATAAAGCATCACAGCCAGCACCCATGCGCCGTGCGCCACCAAAAAAAGTCCGGCTGTCATCAGCACACCCAATACAGTAAAGCTGATCAGCATCCGTTTTTTCAAACCGCCCTGATCTGCCACCGCACCCAGCACGGGTGCCAGCAATGCCACAACCAGACCTGCAACTGCATTGGCAATACCGAGCCAGAATGTGCTTTCGTTCACACTTAAATCAGCTGCCCAGAACTGTTTAAAAAAGATAGGAAAAAAACCGGCCATGACCGTGGTTGAATAAGCCGAATTGGCCCAGTCATACACAGCCCAGGTATAAACAGTTTTCCTGTCAGCGTATCTCATGTGCATAAGTTAAAGGATAATAATTTAAATTTCGAGAACACGGTTGAACAAACCGATTAAGTCAACCACCTCACTGTCAATGCTGGTCGATATGTAACACTACAGTTCGATTTCCAAACCTTCCTGTGCAAGGAAGTATTCAGGATCGCCATCATGTCGTGGGTTGCGTGCAAGCGCTTCGGCAAACACAGCTTCAAGCGCATTATCACTTCGTGTCGGTTCATGATGCGTGCAATACAGTGTTTTTGCTTTGGCTTCTTTTGCCATCTGAATGGATGTATCAAAGGTTCCATGACCCCATCCGATTTTTTGCATGTATTCATCAGGCGTATATGAGGTATCGGCGATTAACACATCCACGCCGTTGATGACATCCATAATTGATTTGTTTTTTTCAGCCATAATCGCCTGATATTCAGCATATTCTTCGGGCTCATCCACCGTATAAATATTTCGCAATGGTTCATGATCTCCGGTAAAAAATACCGACTTGCCATTACACTCCACCCGATACCCAAAATTAATCACAGGGTGATTCATCATGACCGGTGTCACGACCGCATCTCCTATGATAATTTTCTCTTCTTCTTTCAGTGAAAAATATTCAATGTCCGCTTTAAGTTCCGCTTCACGGATCGGGAAAAATCGATATTGAAGCTGAGTGGTCAGAATTTCGGAAATACCTTTTTGCGATACTGGATCAGCCGCACCATGAATTTTCACCGTGTTGCCGGGCACAAAAAACGGGATGAAAAATGGAAGTCCTTGAATATGATCCCAATGCGTATGTGTATTAAAAATATTTGATGTTAAAGGAAACTCAGAAAACAACGATTGAGAAAGTGGAAAAATTCCGGTGCCAGCATCCAGAATAATCAATTCGCCAGCATCACTACGCACCTCAATACACGTTGTGTTACCACCATACTTTACGGTAGCAGGCCCCGGCGAAGCAATTGAACCCCGCACACCCCAAAACTTAATTTTCATGTGCTGACCCTATCACAGGGATTGGGTCACATGTAAATGAAAGATTCTGCTTTCTCAACTTCACCACGCATGTCTCCCAGCGATTCAATCATTCCATCCAGATCCATTCCAAAGCGCTGAACGATATGTTCAGGAAAAGCTTCAATGATTGGGTTGCCACTAAAACCGAATTCTAATCTTTTACTCACCTGATCGGCTGCAAAAATACAATCATCGATGGCATCGAGTGCATTGGGTGTATGATGATTGCGGATGCATAATATTAAATCTTCCGGTAGCTCCCACTTTTCAGCCAGCATTGCACCAATCTCCGTGTGATTTGCACCAATAATTTTCATTTCCGCATCATGTAGATTTATATTTTCCTCACGAGCCATAATAATAGCACGGCCAAATTCTTCCGGCATAAACTGAACCAAAACCACTTTTCCAAAATCATGTAATAAGCCCGCTACAAAAAAATCACCGCCATCCGAACGTTTGAGATAATCTTTTGCAAGGCGCTGAGCAATTGATGCAGTCGTTAAAGAGTGAAGAAGAAATTTATTAATATCAAATTCAGCACTGCTTTTCCTTGGCAATGAACTCACTGTGGCAATACTCAGCGCAAGGTTTTTGACGGTATTTAACCCCAAATAAACCACAGCATGCCTAACCGAAGAAACACTTCTTGTTAATGCAAAATAAGCTGAATTCACCAGTTTAAGTAACTTCATGGTGATGACTGGGTCGTATTCAATCACCTGCACAAGGTCTTTGGGTGCGCAATTAACATCATTGGTAAGCTGAATAACCCGGTGAACACTTTTCGGGAACGGTGGCATCTGATCCACCATGCTCATTAACCTGTTTTTAAGTTCGCTATCCATTCATTCCTGCCCAAAACTTTTTCTTTGAATCCTATGTCAGCAAGAAGCATACCGTTTACTGGAGAATTGCTTTGACGCTATCCAGGCCCATGGCATGCTTTGCATTATGCATAAAAGCGTAGAAAATCCTGAACACTGGCTGGCCAACCATGGCGATTACCTCTACCGATATGCTATGTCCCGCCTGCGTAACGAAGAACTTTCTGCTGATATGGTACAGGAAGCTCTTTTAGCAGCCTGGAAAGGATGGAAGAACTTTGCCGGAAAGTCCTCTGTCCGAACCTGGCTGGTAGGCATTCTCAAACACAAAATCATTGACCATATCCGCAAAGAGATCAGAGATAGAAAACTCGCCGATGCGGTCGAATCTGACCCGACGTCAGCCTGGTTTGATGCAGATGGGAAATGGCTGGAGGCACCTCGAGCCTGGAAAGAAAACCCGGAAGAACTCTGTGAAAGCGAACAGTTTCAAAAAACATTGCAGGGCTGTATCAGTAAACTTCCTGAGAAACAGCAAATTATTTTCCAAATGCGTGAGCTTATAGGTGAAGATACCGATACTATATGTAAGGAAGCGGACATCACTTCGACTCATCTGCATGTGCTAATCCATCGTGCACGGCTCGCACTGCGTACGTGTCTGGAACATCACTGGTTTGGAGGCTCCCGCTAAAAATGAAACATTTCTGCCAGAAGGCCAGTCAACTTGCATCCGATGCATTTGAACGCAATCTGACTTTTTGGGAGCGTTTAAAACTGCGATTACACTTAAGCATCTGTGGCATGTGCAGGCACTATGCTGACAACCTTAAACTGCTAAACAAAATTTTGTTTGGCATGCATCATCAACAAAAAGATGACGATATATGCCTCTCCGATGAAGATCGCAAACGAATCGAAACAGCTCTTAAACAAAGCACAACACATTCCGAGCATTAACTATACTGGTACTATAACCTGACACTTTTTTCGTAGAGCGTGTAATCATTGGATTCAGCTTGATCAATGGCTTGCCTGATTAAAGTTTCTGCATCAACTTCCAAATCATCATGCAATAATCCCTCATAAATCCCTTTATAAAAATGATCCGGGATAACGTTAACGCGGTAATGCACCTGATCTGTTTTAGCTGGAACTTCTGAAATTTCAAAGTCCCTTGTCTCATCTGGCATCAGGCGTGTATCCCTCTTCTCCTTCCAGCCCTCATCAAAATAAACCTCGCGAATAATCTCCCATTGCCATGTTTTTAAAATATTTCCTTCATGATCAATAGCCTCAGCCAACACCACCACTTTCGGCGTGACATAAGTCGGAAAAGCATGTCCGATCCATTTAGAATGGATACGCAATAAAGCGCCTCCGCCCTTTTTCTCAAGTGTAAAGTCCAGCCCTTTTTTTGTCATTTCCAGATCATGAATGCCCCGAAACTCATGTTTGCGATCCGGCATATGACAATTCTGGCAATGCACACCTTCTCTGGCAAAGCGACTCTCCTTCCATTCCTTCACGGTGTTTTCCAATGGCTTTCCATTGATCGCATAAGATTGAGGAAACTGGTGGCAAGAAGCACAGAAATTTGATTCCTCAAAACCCTTTATGCCAGTAAAACCATCATGGGCATCTACTTTAACCTTGCCTGTCTTCCCTGTGTTCCGCTGTGGCGGTCCAAAACGTTGCCAACCACGTACATGGCATGCTGCACACGTCACTCCCGCATGGCGGAGCGGGAGCCCTGATTTACTTAACTCCCCTTTTTCTGAAAAACCCATGGGATGTTGAAGTTTTGTTTTCAGTGAGCTCAGCATATCCTGATTTGAAATATATTTTTGCTCTGCCAGAGGCGCATGGCATTTTAAGCAATCATTGCCTTCTCCATGACCCATGCCAGGAAACTGCCCAATCAAACCCGGCGAATAAGCACCCGCATGCAGACTTTTTTTCCATGCATCAAACTGTTCAACATGGCACTGCGCACAAGCTTCAGGTTTCAAGTTCTTTTCCAATGCAGACCACGTATGTGGTGCATCTCCTTTTGTGGCTATAGGATAAGTCCAGTATGCCTCGATAAAATCGGCATCACTTTCTTCCTGTTCTGCAAGGCCTACCTGCTCAGGTAGTTCCCCAGACTGATCATCCTGAATTTCTATTTTGCCCTGTGGCTGATTTATGTTTTCAACACTTTGCCCTGATTCAGTTATTTGATGCGAATAAAAATACAGGAGCGTTAACCCACCTGCCAACAAGATCAAAGGAAATATCATTTTTTTCATTCAGCGATCCTTTACCAACACTCAAAAACGTCAAGAGGCAGCGATTTCACTGCCTCTTGCATTATCTTCTTTTCATTCTGGATATCCTGAACAAGGTAAAAAAACTTACTTAAAACTTCTCTATTTACGATTGGCTCGCAAATACTGCATCCGATATGCCCGAAAATAGGCTGCCATGGCCGTTAAATCTTTCGAATTTCTGTCAAATTGTTTGCCCTTCATCGGATTTAACATGCAATAGTTAATCATCTGATCAAGCGTCACCACATCACCCACCATTTCAACATAATGGGGAAAGTTCTGATTCTTATCCAGATTCAACAACTCATAATCTGCATGACAGGATTTACACGAAACACCCGCCGTTCCAAGTGACTCATCGCTCCACATTTTTTTACCCGCAGCAGCAGCCTGCTGAAAGTTATCAAACGCATGTTTCCTGATCGGTGTATTACCAGCATCACCGCATGGGTTCATACCACAAGGATTACATGGGTTAGCATGCTTTTTCATACCGCAAGGATTGCATGGGTTGGCATGTTTCTTATGCATATCTTTCATATCACATGGATTAGCGTGTTTCATTGCACATGGGTTACACGGGTTTTCATGGTGGGCAGCTGTGGCTGAAAATGCGAAACTTCCCATCATCAACATAATCGCTGCTGCCATCCCTAGTGTTTTATTCAATTTAATCATCTGGCCTCTCCTCGATTTATAAACCTTTTTACGGCTTTTTTCTAACCGCACACATTGAGTCGATAAAGTGTCCAGCCTCTTACAACAGTTTTTTTCTCATACGATTTCACGTGCATGATTTTGGCAGGCCACCTATAACCTGCACGGACACTCTGGCTTTTTCAGAACATCCCTAGGTCGATTACAATTCAAATCTCCAGTCATACTGGATAGTCTTCAGCGACCTTATCTTTACTGAAACGCTCATACAGACATGGTAAAACAAATAGTGTCAGTAGCGTGGAGGATACAAGCCCGCCGACCACTACTGTAGCCAGGGGGCGCTGAATTTCAGAGCCAATACCTGTTGCCAGAAGCAATGGAATAAGTCCAAGGGCTGCGATCATGGCAGTCATTAATACCGGTCTTAGTCGGCTCTCCGCACCATTACGAATAGCTTCATTGATGTCTCGGCTATCTCCTACGTGTCGATTAATCGCATCAACCAGAACCACACCATTGAGCACCGCCACACCAAACAGGGCAATAAATCCAATGCTGGATGGCACAGACAGATACTGCCCCGATACTAACAAAGCTAAAATGCCACCCATCAATGCCATGGGCACATTAAGCATAATGAGCGCTGCCTGCCCAATCGAATGGAATGCAAAATAAAGTAACAGAAAGATCATCAGCAGCGATAGCGGAACAACCACCATCAATTTGGCCTGTGCCCGTTGCTGATTCTCAAACTGACCGCCAAACACAACCGTATAGCCTGGCGGCAAATTGACCTCGCTTTGAATGCGTTGATCGAGTTCAGAGACAATGCTGCCCATATCTCGCCCTTCAATATTGCTCTGAATAACCACACGGCGCTGCACATCATCGCGCTTAATCATGGGTGGTCCTTGCTCTACGCCAATGGATGCCACATCTTCGAGGCGAACCCATGCACCATCAGGGGATTGCAAAATCAGGCTGCCAATGGCTTCGATATTATTGCGATAATCCTTCGCCAATCGCACATAAATATCAAAACGTTCATTACCCGAAATCACTTGCCCGGCAGTTGCGCCACCAATAGCATCAGCAACAAGCGTCATCACATCATCCACGGGAATACCGAAACGATCCAACTTGCTGCGATCAGGGCGAATCACCAACTGTGCTTCCCCCTCAATTTGCTCCATCTCCACATCACGCGTGCCTTCTACGTTTTTTGCGAGTGTTTCGATTTCTTTACCCTTTTCCGCCAACACTTTCAGATCAGCTCCAAAAAGCTTGATGGCCAATGCTGCTTTGACGCCTGATAACAACTCATCAACACGCATGGCAATGGGTTGAGTAAAGGAGATCAGAATACCCGGAACAACTTCCATCTTTTCACGCATGAGATTCTGTAGCTCTTCTCTGTTACCAGCACTTGTCCACTCGGAAACAGGCTCCAGACCGACAAACAGTTCAACATTCGACACGGGTTCCGGATCACCACCAATTTCAGAACGACCTGTTCGAGCTGAAACGTATGTGACCTCAGGAAAGTTTTTGATCAGCACCCTCTCCAGCTTTTCACCCACACCTTTGGCAAAACCCAGTGAAGAGGATGGGGCCAGGGTAATGCGAATCGCAAGTGTTCCTTCCTCCAGTTCCGGAACGAACTCCGTACCCAGAAATGGAACAGTCAAAAGTGTAAGGACAAAAGCCACTCCCGCCCCGCCAATAACTGTTTTACGAGCCATCAATGCACGTTCCAGAAAATCATGATAAGCACGGGCAATGGGTACCAGCATCGGGCTATCCTTGTGAACCACACCTTCGGTGAATGCATAAGTTGCCAGCACAGGCATAACAAAAATGGCTACCAGTAAGGATGCAAACATAGCGAAGCAGATAGAGATCGCCATCGGCGTAAACATCTTGCCTTCAACACCCTCCAGCGCGAACAGAGGCGTAAAGACCAACAGGATGATCAGCACAGCAAACAACACCGGCCGCGCCACCTCTTTTGAGGCTTCAGTGATACGCAGTGCTACACCACGCTTTTCATCCGGCATCTTTTCCAAATGTTTGAAGATGTTTTCCACCATCACCACGGAGCCATCGACCATCATACCAATCGCAATCGCCAGACCACCCAAACTCATCAGGTTTGCAGATATGCCGTAGTGCTGCATGACAGCCAGAGCAGCCAAAATTGAGATTGGAACCGATAGCAATACCAATGTGGCAGCACGCACATTCATCAGGAAAAGAAGCAGTACGATGATGATAAGTACAAAAGCTTCCAAAAGAGCTTTTTCTACCGTCCAAACCGCTTGATCAATCAGCTTAGACTGATCGTAAAATGGTTCTATGGTAACACCCGGCGGTAGTGCTTTCTGGACAATCATCAGACGTGATTTCACATCATCAATGGTGTTCTTTGTATTGGCACCAAAACGTTTGAGTGCAATGCCTACAACAACTTCACCAAGCGATTTGATGCTTCCATCTTCTGCACGCTCGGTCATCGTAACTGCGCCCTGACGAATTTCACCGCCAAACGCCACAGTCGCCACATCGCGGATGCGTACTGATGTGCCGTTCACGGTTTTGACTGGTATAGCGGCAATCGCTTGCAAGCCATCTTCACCACCGGGCACCCAGCCAACACCACGAATCACCAATTGCTCATCACCCTGTGGCAAATACCAACCACCGGCATTGCGGTTGTTAGCCTCAACAGCACTGACCACTTCATCAATATGGAGGCCGTAGGAAAGCAACTGTTCGGAATTGATTTGTACCTGATATTGGCGGACTTCTCCGCCGTAAGAGAGAATGTCTGTCACACCTTCAACCGGCATCAGCATCAACTTCACCACCCAATCGTTTAAGGCCCTTAAAGTGATTGCATCAAAGTCAGCTTCCGGATCGGATTTGAGAATGTACTGAAATACCTGACCAAGACCTGATGTGTTCGGGCCGACCTTGGGTGTTCCAGCCCACACCGGAACGGTCTGACTGGCATCCTGAAGCTTTTGGAACACCAGTTGTCTGGCGAAGTAGATATCCGTTCCTTCCTTGAACACGACGGTAATCACCGAAAGTCCTGTTTTGGAAATTGAGCGCACTTCCTCAACATCAGGAAGTGAATACATCACTGCCTCAATCGGATAGGTAATAACTTGCTCCACTTCTTCGGATGCCAGGCCTTGAGCTTCGGTGTTAATCTGCACCTGCACATTGGTCACATCGGGAAAAGCATCCAGGTTCAGCTTTGGCACAACGAACAGTGCGTAGCCAACAGAACCTAACAATAAAAGAATAACCAGAAGGCGGTTATTTACTGCGGCATCAATTAATTTTGAAAACATATTGGCAGCCTCAATGGTTGTGCATTTCAAAGCCGGATTTAGCCAACTCTGAAGCAAGGACAAATGCACCCTTAACAACAACGGATTCGCCTTCTTTCACGCCTTCAAGAATCGGAACAAGTCCCAAACCTGGTTTGCCGGTTCGAACCTCTCTGCGTTCAAAATGTCCTGGTTCTTCTTCGATAAAGACGATCAACTCACTTCCTTGCCGTTGAATCGCCTGCTCAGGCAATAACAGGGCCGCTTCACCACCGCCTGTTTCTATCCCGGTACTTACAAACGTACCCGGATGCAAAGCATCTTCAGGATTTTTAACTTCAAGGCGCACACCTACCGTACGGGTGGTCACATCAAGCTGGTGATGAATATTGATAACCTTAGCCGGGTACTGTTTTTCTTTGCCTTTTATGGATACCACAGCGGATCGTCCTATCTCGATACCTTCCATCTGTGACTGAGGGAGTTTCACTTCAACCCAGACTGTTGATTCATCCGCGATCAGCATAAGGCGTGTGCCAGCAGCAATATGCTGCCCGATACGAAAATCATCAGCCATAACGGTTCCGGAGCTTGGTGCATGCAGCGTTAACTGGCCGTATTGTTTTGTATTCATCAGGTTATCGATTCTCTCTTTAGATAAGCCGTATGAAGCCAATGAGGCCTTGGAAGCTGCAAAATTCGCGTGAGCGGCCTGATGAACACTGGACACCTGTTGAAAACGCGACCGGGAAATGATTTTCTCTTTCACCAGGCCTTCAAGTCGCTGCAAATCAAGTTTGCTTTTGCGATGCTCAGCTTCAGCCCTTAGATAGTCTGCCTCAGCTTGTGCGAGCGCCGAACTTGTAAGCGTCACCAACTTTTGTCCTTTTTCAACTTCATCGCCCAATCGCGCATGACGGACATGGATGGCACCGTCGATCAATGAGGTGATGTCAGCTAATTTATAAGCATCGAAAGCTACGGTTCCGGGTGCATGGATCGCTTGTAGCCTGGTCCGATGCTTCATGACTTCAGTTTCAATACCAGCCTGTTTGATCTGTACAGGCGTCAGCTTGATAACTTCGCCCTCTTCATGGGC
This sequence comes from Mariprofundaceae bacterium, assembly GCA_021772895.1. GTDB lineage: Bacteria > Pseudomonadota > Zetaproteobacteria > Mariprofundales > Mariprofundaceae > WSZY01. The sequence goes on from JAJFLC010000013.1 coordinate 137,340, forward strand.
ATCAGGAGATTTTTCAGCATGTCCAGCCTCTTCATGATTGTGGCCCTGCTCTTCTGCGAACACAGGCGAACTCATCAATAGAGCCAACGTAAATATGGATATAGTTATTATTTTCATTTTTGAATTCCTTCGAGGATGTATTCAGGGTGACCAAGAACTTCCGCTAATCGAATGCGGGCAAGCCAACCCTGTTTCATGATTTCCATTGCTGTTACTTGAGCCTCAAGAGCCTGATTGGCATGAATGACAAGCTCTTCCAAGTCCATTTCACCCGCATTAAATGCAGTCTGTGCCAATCTGATGCTGTCAGGAGAGAGCCTTGGCCCTTCTGTCTGGTATGCACTGGTAACCGCCTGCATTGCACTCTTGTGATTATAAAGTGCAGCCTGAACTTCCAGGCGCAGCTTTTTTTCTGACCACTCTAACCGGGTCTTTGCTTGAGATGCCTTAGCCACCGCACGCTTGTAAGCACCTTTATGGCTATTAAAAAGGGGAATAGGAAAGCTAATGGCCACTTTGATAAGTTTTTCCCCTGCCTCCCGCCCTGCCATAATGCTAAGTGTTGGGTCGGGAATACGCTCAGCCTTGGCCAGATCAGTTTTGGCATTGGATTGTGCCAATCTTAAACGCAGAGCTGCGAAATCCGGTCTGGATTGAAGCGCAATATCAAATGGATTTTCAGGCAGCTTCCAATCCACAAGCAGCCGAGGCAATTCGGGATTGGCCAGTTCTTCTCCACCAGGTTCACCAAGTGCCATGTAATATTGTGCCTGACTTAGGGTGAAAGAGTGCTTTGCCCCCATTTTGGCACGCAACGCAGATGTGAATGCAGCGCGTGCAAGATTCACATCTAACTGATTCACTTCGCCCGCTTCCATTTGACGATTAATCGCCTGACTGAGTTGTTGAAGCATCATGCTCTGCTTGTTACGCAAATCGAACAGTTGTTTTGAAAAGAAAAGCGCCACAAATGCTCTGGCTGCTCCAACGCTTAATTGTTGGCGGTTTAATTCATTTTCACTATGGGCTGCATGAAGTCCTTGTTGAGCTGATTGCTCTCGATAGCCACGTTTTCCACCTAGCTCGATTCCTTGAGAAAGACCTATATAATAATCGTTGGAAGTACCTCCACCATTCAAACGGCGGCGTTGAGGTTCCAACGACAACTCAGGATTATAAGCATAGGCGCTTTGCTCTGTTAGTTGGCCTCGGGCCACTTCAACATTTTGTTCAGATATTCGAAGTTCCGGGTGCTGCTTGGACGCAGCATCCATTGCCTCTACTAAAGTCATTGCATATGCATGCCATGGTGACAGACATGCCAGCATTCCTGCTGTCATTAAAAATATTCGCACAGTTTCCCCCTGTGATAAAATTTGTATGGGGAAGCTGAGAACCTTTTCTCACAACACAGAATCAAGCAGAGCGGTTAGACAGACCTGTTCAGGCGTTTATGAAATGGAACTCAACTGTGGAAATATTTTGGAGGGTGTTCGACTAAAAGAGGCAGGTTTTTAAGGTTTGATTCTGATAGCAGATAATCCTGTCCGGCAAAAATCACTGGCACATTCTCAATATATTCCGCATCAAAAGCAGTGAATGTATGTGATGCGTGCACATGGCATCCATGCTCTGCTGAATTCTGCTCGTGCTTATTATGATCATCATGAAAATGCTCTGCCACGTGACCCTCATCAAAACCCATTGCATGCACGTGAATGTCGAATCCACATGTGAAAACGGAGAGCTGCAAAGCAAAAAAAGCTATGAGGGCCAAAGCGCGCATGGCGGCATGATAGAGTCATGCCGAAGTTGTAGCAAGTTTGGCGAATCGCCAAATTAGATTAACAACAGTTAGATGACGTATTGCATCCGCCCGGTTTGACCGCCTCGATATAGGCTGAAACCACATACGCTTCAACACCACGCCCCGGTGCCCAATCACGTATGAACTCACGGGATTCATCTTTCGGAACAATACGAATTTTCTCAAATCCTGCTTCACTCATCATCATTTCAAGCTCATCAATCAGGGAGGCTCCAGCCATGCATCCTGCATGAAGAACCGGATCATTTTTCATCTCTTCCGGCATTTCAGCAGTTGCCACCACATCGGAAATTGCCAAACGACCACCCGGCTTTAATGCACGAAATGCATCACAGAACACCTGTTCTTTATGAGGCGAGAGGTTAATCACACAGTTGGAGATAATAATATCAGCTGTATTATCAGGCACAGGGATATGTTCAATTTCACCCAACCGGAATTCAACATTACTGAACTTACCCTTCTCCGCATTGTGACGTGCTTTGCTCAGCATATCCGGTGTCATATCGATGCCAATCACATGGCCATGTTCACCCACTTCATGTGCAGCTAAAAAAGCATCAAACCCGCCACCACTACCCAGATCAATCACTACTTCCCCGGCTTTCAAGCTGGCAATCGCACGTGGATTACCACAACCCAATCCCATATCCGCCCCATCTGGAGTTTTGGCGAGATCTTCTTCAGAATATCCGAGCCGGGTCGAGATCAACGTATTGATCGCTGTATCATCAGATACACCGCAGCAACTGGATTCCACACCACAGCCATCACCCTCATTGCTCGCTTTGGCTACCTCAGCATAGCTATCCCGCACATGATTACGAACTGCATCTCTTTTTGTATGACTCATTTCATTCTCCAGTATATTCTTTTCCTATGTTTCAATGGGTAAACTGCCAAGGTCACTCTAAAGCCCCGCCACAACTCGAACCTTGCCCGGCGGTACATCCATAACAATGATCCATCACAACAATCGGTTGCCCATTCAAATCATGCGCCATCAAATCTTTCAGATGAGGCCGTGATTTACCCTTTAGCATCAACGGCAAGGCCAGCATTTGATTGAAATCACAGTCATATACATAGCCCTGCCAATCCACACTGATCAAACTTTTGCACATCACTGCATGAAGATTCTCTTCGCTATAATTATCTCTAAGAAGATGCATATAACCTTCAAATTCACCTTTGGAAACCAGCCAGCTACCGAAGCGTTTAATGGGCATGTTCGTAATCGTAAACAGTTGATTGAAGATCACGCCATAGCGAAGTTTAAGTTCTCGTTTGTATGCGATTTCCAACGCTTCTTGCGAGGGTGGAAGACTTACTCCCTGAGGATTATAAACAAGCGTAAGACTCAAACCTGAACCTTCTTCACCATAACCCAATGCATTCAACTTTTTCAATGCATTGATACTCGCATCAAACACACCCTTACCACGCTGCGCATCAACATTATCGCTCAGATAACAAGGCAGTGATGCCACTACTTCAACCTGATGCTCGGCCAAAAATGCCGCCATATCCTCATAACCTTTTTCTTCAAGAATGCTTAGGTTGCAACGATCAATCACGCGCACGCCAAGCTTTCCTGCCTCTCGCACCAAATACTTGAAATGAGGATTCATCTCCGGTGCTCCCCCGGTCAAATCCAGCGTTTTAACTTTTTTTACACGCAGGTAATTCAACACGGCATCGATATTTTCTCTATCCATGATCTCTTTGCGCCTGGGGCCCGCATCCACATGGCAATGTTGGCATGTCTGGTTACAGAGATACCCCAGATTAACCTGTAGCGTCTCTACGCTATCACGTGAAATGGCCGGAAAATCGCTCTCTTTCAGAAGCGGTAGTGTTGCATGCATGGCTACCCTCGATATCAACATAAGTTTGAAGTTGTTTGAGTCGCCATTCACCGCAACTTCTTACATAAGAGCTTAGCTCCCCTGCCACAATCTTAGAAACATATTGAACCGATTGCTAGGAACCGTACTATCCAGCTTCCGAGGAGAGACCTATGAATGCTGTTAAAGAATTAGAAAACAAAATTTCTCAGGGCCATTCGCTTGTCCGTGCAGACTTGTCCGGCATGGATTTATCCGGCATAGATTTATCCGGCATTGACCTCACAGGTGCAAACTTATCCGGCTGCAACTTAAGCAATTCCAATTTAAGCCATGCAAAGTTAGGTGCCACCAGCCGGGAAAACGCCAATCTTGATGGTGCCAAAATGGAAGAGACCAAAATGGAACTGTCGATTGATGATTTACAACAGAAAATTGGCAATGCTCAGAACCTTGGTGGCTACAATCTTTCGGATTATAACCTTGCAGGTATTGATCTCTCAGGTGCTCGCCTTGCCCATGCCAACCTTTCCGGCGCAAACTTAAAAGGTGCAGATCTTCGTGGTGCTTATCTCTATGAAGCAAACCTGTCTAACGCAAATTTAAGTGAAGCAGACCTGACAGGCGCCCAACTTCGTCGTGCCAACCTTACAGGTTCGATCCGCATTAATGCCAAAATCAGGAAATGGGCGTTAAAAGGTGCCTATATCGCAGGTGCAACCGCCTATAAGGATGATGCATGAACAATGTGCAGGCCCTTCCGGGATCATTCCCACTGCATGCAGACAAAGAATTCATCACCGAAAGTGAATGGGTTATTCTTAAACTGCTCTGCCGACCATTAAATGGGCTGAGTGAAACGGATGCTGAAGAGCTTTCGCAAGCCAGTGGTGGTCAAATCAAAGTTGAACGTGCAGCAACATTGATCCGTATCGTACAGATTGCAGCACTTCCTGGTATCGGAAGCTGGGTCGCAAGACTTATGGCTGAAATCAATCTGGACGTAGAGCAGGTTAAAACACTTTCTGCCGAAGCCATTATGAATCAAATAAATGAACGTGCTGGCTATCCAATCTGCAACGATGCAACCGTTCGGGCACTGGCCGACTTACAATTACAATGGAAAGGTTCAAATCTTTAATTTTAACACAGGATTTATACTCTGATGACTGATCGAATTTTGATTACGGGTGGCGCTGGTTTTATCGGCTCTAATCTGGCTGCAACGTTAAGCAAACGCACTAACACTGAAGTAGTGATTGCCGATGATTTTTCATCGGGTGACTGGCGTAATCTTATTCATGTTGATTGTGAAGTGCGTGCACTCGACTGTGATGACTTTGATCTGATGGACGAAATCGCTGCCGGTCAATTCACCGCAGTCATGCATCAGGCTGCGATTACAGATACCACGGTGATGGATCAACGCCTGATGGTTGAAGTCAATACCAATGCTTTTGCTGCCATCCTGAAAGCAGCGGCGACATCCGGTACCCGGGTTGTGTACGCATCATCGGCGGGCACGTATGGAAATTCCGCAGCACCCAACAGAATCGGAAGCGGTGAAGAGCCTGAAAATATCTATGGCTTCTCTAAACTGGCAATGGATCGTGTGGCTACCCGCTGGTATGAAAAAAGCTCTGCCCCGATTGTAGGCTTGCGTTATTTTAATGTTTTTGGTCCCGGCGAACATCATAAAAACGAACACGAAGGCAATAAAACCGCATCGATGATTTTACAACTTTATCAGAAAGCAAAAGCTGGTGAACAGCTTCGCCTATTCAAATACGGTGAGCAGATGCGTGATTTTGTCTACATTCGTGATGTCATTGATGCCAACCTGGCGGCCCTTGAAGCACCTCGTTCAGGTGTTTGCAATGTCGGCTCCGGCAAAGCACGTACCTTCAACGATATTGTTGAAAATATCGGCAAACAGCTTGCAACAAGCTTTGATGTTGAATATTTTGATAATCCTTTTTCCTTTTATCAGATGCATACCGAGGCGGACCTGACAGAGACCAAAGCCATTTTAAACTGGCAGCCATCATGGTCACTTGAACAGGGGATTAAAGATTACGTAACATTACTCGAAACAAACCATAGAGGCCCAGCAGATACGGCATGAAAACAAATTATATGAAACGAACGCTACAACTCCTTGCACTCAGCCTGCTGCTCTCGACTTCAGCATGCAGAACCTATGAAATCCATCAGGGCAATGTGCTTAAAAATGAAAACGTCTGGTCCATTCAGGAAGGCGATTCACGCTTTCGCGTCGAAACGCTGCTTGGTTCACCTGCAATAAAAGACCCGTTACACCCAAATCGTGTCCGTTATGTTGAAGATCACCGAAACTCTGAAACAGAAAAAGATAAACTACGCACGATAGAAATCACTTATGATAATGCATTGCGTGTTAAAAAAATTGAATATTTTGGATTCGGTAAATAATGGCGCTTAAACGTCCGGGCAGCACATCAAACATCACATTTTTGGTGACTGCTTTCTGGGCATTAGCGATGATTGCCACGCTGGTTGCCGGCCACCTTGTATTGGGTTTTTTACTCTACGCCAATATAACCGATAGTGGTGGCATGAAAGAAATTTCCGACTTCACTTCTCAACCCATCTGGGCGCTCTGGCTCTCCATTGTTGCTGCACTGGCACTTGATGGCTGGATTTTATATAACCAACGACAGGATCGTTTAAAAGCGTTTAAACGTTAGACCCGATCTCTTCCTCGCTCAAAATTGGGAGACTGATCATTACTTTTAATCCCCCGTCCTCTGCATTCTCAGCATGAATACTGCCACCACATGATCGAATCACTCTGGCTGCAATAGAAAGCCCTAAACCAAAACCCCCGCTTTGACGATCACGCGATTCCCCAACCCGATAAAAGGGTTCAAACAGTTTGGAGAAACTTTCTTCAGGAACACCTTCACCGTAATCACGCACCTCGACCTGGATCTGATTCCCAACCCCGCTCCCAACCCGACTCTGTACATTCATTTTCATGTAAATATCAACAAATGTATCAGCGGGTGTATATTTCATGGCATTGCGAACCACATTCTCAATCGCACTGTAGATCAAAGAAGCATTCCCTTTCACTGTCGCCGCAACTACTTCAGAAACACGAACCTGTTTATGCTGTGCTGCAAACTCAAAATTGGCATCTGATACAATCGACTCAATCAGCGCTGACAATTCAACATACTCATCCAGTCCCATTCTTTCGTCCGGATCTTCACCCCTGCCACTCCAATCGCCACTCTCAAGCCTTACCAACGTCAGCATATCTCCAATCATTGAATCAACTTGCCGGGCTTCATGATCGATTCGGTTAAGTTCTGTCTCGGCTTCTTTCCCGGTTCGTTTACGCGCGAGCTCCAATGCAACCTGCAATCTTGCAAGCGGTGAACGAAGCTCATGCGACACATCACGTAGCAAACGTTGCTGTGATTGCATCATGGACTCAATTCGGTTGGCCATCTCATCAAACTCTCTGGCCAGATCACCAATTTCATCCCTTCGCTGCCCCAGTTCTGAGCGTACAGACAAATCTCCCTCTCCAAAATTTCGGGCTACCCGTTGCATCTGCCTGATTGGACGCACAAGTAAATAAGCAAAAAGCAAACAAATAAGTGCCGTCATACCCACTGCAATCCATATACGGTGACCTGCAAAATACCGGGCAGCATGCATGCCACGATTATGCATGCTGGATAAATGATCAGGCACTTCAGTGATCAGACGATACGTTCTCTCGCCCGGAGCATTAATAGGTAACGATAAACTTCTGCGTCCTTCAAATTCACTCTCGATTGTACCCTCACGACTTAAACTCTGTGGCTCTGTATGAATCTTAAGATGGGGAGGCAACATACGGCCTCGTAAAGTTTTTCCCGTCCTGATATCAACCAGCATCATACGTAAAGGTGTCCGCTTTCGGATATGTCGAAGCCAGGGGCCAAGAGCCTGAACACCACGCGCTTCAATGATGGACTCAGCAGAAGCTGTAAGACTTTCCATATGGGCCATATGACGTGCCGAAATATCCCGGTTTTCTGACCATAAATTACCCAACCAGAATGTCACAAAAGTCGTAAGTAACATTGTCACCCAAAACCATAAAAACACTTTCCAAAATATTTTAGGCATCAGAATTCACAGTTTTTTTCACATAAAGATAGCCTGCTCCCCGAATCGTTTTAATCCGCTCCGAATGATCAGCTAACGAGCCAAGTTTTTTACGCAGATGGCTCACATGCATATCAATGCTCCGGTCATACATAGCCAATCGTCGCCCCAAAACTTTTTCAGAAAGCATCTCTTTGCTTACCACCTGCCCCGCATTGGATAACAGCTGCATCAACAAATCAAACTCTGTACTGGTCAGATCAAGAGTGTGGCCCTGCTTTTGAACCGTTCGTGTTTGTGCGGTCAGTTTAATATCATCTACTTCGATAGATTCATCTGAACGATCTGAAATTGAATGTGTCGATAGTGAAGAACGCCTCAGAACCGCACGAATCCGAGCCACCAGCTCCCGTGGGTTACATGGTTTTGGAAGATAATCATCCGCACCAATTTCCAACCCGACAATTCGATCCACGGGTTCACCCCGGGCAGTAAGCATTACAACAGGTAGTAATGATTTTTTTCTAAGTTCTTTTAATACTTCCATCCCGTTCAATTTTGGCATCATGATATCCAACACCATCAAATCACAGATCTCATGTTGGGCCTGTCTTAATGCATTTTCACCATCATAAGCCAAAACCACATCAAAACCTTCGCCCTGAAGGTATTCAGACAATAAAGCACATAACGCCTGATCATCATCTGCAATCAATATTCGTGAAGGGTTTATCATAAGGGCCAGCTTGCCATACTTTTACTTCCAAAGTGAGTCTTTCAACTCTATTTTTACATGGTTTTACACATTTTTTACAAATCTTTTCGCATGGTCTACTCTATTTTACAAAATAAAGCAGAAGGTTCCCCCCATGCAGTGATATACTGCAAACTAAACTTCTCCAGGAGTAGGCAATGAAGCATTACAGCAAAATTATTTTATCCACAATTGGCATACTTGCCCTTATCGGCATGAGTACAAATGCGATGGCTTTTGGCGGCGACAAAGCCGAACGTCATGTTGAAAAAATGAAAGAACGCCTTGGTCTCACAAATCAGCAGGCGGATCAAATCAAAACCATTCTCAAAACGAAACAACATTCAAAAAAGAATCATCGTGATGGACATAAAGAGATTCACCGAGCCATCATGAAACTGGATCCATCATCACCTGATTATGAAAAAAATGTTAACAAACTCGCAGAAGAAAAGGCTCAAATGGTCGCAAAAAAAATCAAAGAAGGTGCACAGATTCGTAAACAGATTCATGCAATTCTAACACCTGAACAACGTGAAAAAGCCAAAACCATGCATAAAGAACGCATGGATTGTGTTAAGAAACATCACAACCCTGACCATTAAACGTTAACCACCGTTGGATGCACAAAAGGCAGAGCATTCAGCTCTGCCTTTTACTTTTAAATACTTTGCAGGGCTTTATCTGATCATATAAACTGTAAAATCATTATCCAGATAATCATCACGAAGCGTACAATCGGCCATGGTTATATTGACATCTCATCTGAGTTGGCTCAGATGCTGCGAAAGATACGGCACAAAAGTAACCTGCCATTTCGAAACAAAAGAATTTTAACCGTATCACAGGGAACGCCTGCTATGATTATTTTCTCGATGCAATGAAGATATAATCCACTATGAATAAAAGAGAACAGCATGATACCTTATAACCTTATTGATACCGCTACCGATCACGGCACAACCCTGCGGCTTTATCAACGTGCTGAAGAATTCTCGATTCGCGTGGATAAACATGGTGAACTGATGAACAGCCGTCTTCATAATTCAGAAGATGCGCTCGCAGAGCTGGCCTGTGAACATGTTACCAACTTAGAATCACCCCATCTGCTGGTGGGCGGTCTTGGTATGGGTTTCACATTGGCCACAGCTCTTTCTCATGCCCACGCTTCCGCACGGATAACCGTGTCCGAGCTAATGCCTGCGGTTGTACGGTGGAATCGTGAATACCTGGGTGTCGTGGCAGGGTTCCCTCTCAATGATGAACGGGTTCACGTGGTCGAACAGGATGTTGGTAAAGTAATGCATGAGGGTAAAAACAGTTTCGATGCCATCATGCTGGATGTCGATAATGGGCCAGATGGTTTTACCCGTGATGACAATGATGCGCTATATGGCCTGCGTGGGCTAAACAACGCCTATGATGCACTTAAACCCGGTGGTGTACTCACCGTCTGGTCGGCCTTCACAGATGTAGCCTTTACCCGGCGTATGCTAAAGGTTGGTTTTCAAGTCAAAGAACGGAGTGTACGGGCACAAACGGCAAAACGTGGCACAAAACACAATATCTGGATCGGTATTCGATAAGCGAGTAAAATATGTTTCATCATGACAAAACAAGAGACAATATATGAGTGATCAACAAACCAACAATCCCCTGCACGGCATGACTCTGGAGAAGATTGTGAATAGTCTGGTTGAACATTATGGCTGGGATGAGTTGGGCATATTGATCAACATCAATTGTTTCAATCACGATCCATCCGTGAAATCCAGCCTGAAGTTCCTGCGCAAAAACCCTTGGGCAAGAACAAAGGTTGAAAATTTATACATCGCCACACAAGAAGATATCGCCCGTTAATCCAAAACAGGTGGTCTGAAAAAACATAGAGGTTCACAATGAAATATTTAAACGGCTCCTGTTTATGCAAAAAAGTAAAATTACAGGTTCCAGACAAATTTTTATATATGGGTCATTGCCATTGTTCTGAATGCAGAAAGTTTTCCGGGGCTGCTTTTTCTACTGCTGCCGGTGTTGATTTTGCTGATTTCAAGATTACAGAAGGCGAAGCGTTTATAGCCTATTATCATAAAACTGAAAATACTGATCTGGGCTTTTGTAAAAATTGTGGTTCGAGTCTGTTTTCAAAAAAGCTCAACAGTAAAAAGTACAATATCAGATTAGGCGTGCTGGATGATTCACCCACGCAAGATCCCACCTTTCATCTGTTTGTAGATTCAAAAGCACCATGGCATAAAATCACTGATAATCTGAAGAAATTCAATGAGGCTCCAACAGCCAAATGATGTCATCAATTTTAACAATATAAATGCCATTCACTCCTTTCCACATGGGGCCGGGAATACTTATTAAGGCTGTGTTGCAAGGCAGCTTTAGTTTGATGGTATTTGGCTGGGCTCAAATCGTCATGGATATTCAGCCGTTGATCGTATTGTTGACAGGTGAAGGGCACCTTCATGGCTTTTCTCATACATATATCGGAGCCACATTCCTGGCTTTTTTTTCAGCATTATCGGGTAAGTATTTATCAGAGGCCGGGCTAAAAATCATTGGCATCTCTAAAAAAAATAACCCGGTCAATATTACATGGTGGGTAGTTTTTACCAGTGCATTTATTGGCACCTACAGCCATGTGGTATTAGATGCGATGATGCATAGCGATGTTCAACCATTTTACCCATTATCACAAACAAACACTCTTTTAGGACTCGTCACAGTCAGTGCGTTACACCAGTTTTGCATATTTAGCGCACTGTTGGGAACAGTCATATATTATTCAGTCCAACGTTTTACAAAAAAAGCATGACAGAGGCAAAAAACATGTCGTTTCACAGCTTATTTTTTCACATGTTCATCCCACTCCCACCCCCACTTCTGGCGTAAAGGCATATGGATCATGGTAAATAAATTTGAACAACATAAAACAAATGCGGTAGCTTTTTACGATCTGATGTTCAATCAGTGTAAACCTGAAGAGGCTGTAGAAAAGTATGTAGGCAATGTGTACATCCAGCATAATCCCCATGTTGGTGATGGAAAAAAAGCCTTTATAGATTATTTCAAACAGATGGCAAAAGAGTATCCCGGAAAACGAGTCTCTTTTAAACGAATCATTGCTGAAGAAAATTATGTTGTATTACACTGTTTTCAGGAATGGCCTGGAGATCAAAATTACGCAGGAATCGATATTTTTCGTTTTGATGACAACGGAAAAATCATTGAACATTGGGATGTGTTGCAAATCGTCTCCGAGGCATCAGTAGCAGCTAACAAGAACACGATGTTTTAAGCATTGCAGTTAAATAAAACAAGATTATGCATAACATAATTCGCATATCTACTCAATTACCTCAAGCCACTTTGGCTTCAGATAACAAGCGTGAAATTATAGCATTTCTATGAATCAACAATAGGGTAAACGATGCGATGATTTCTAACAGTTTAGTGCATATTATTTATCAAAGTAGTTCACTTTAATGGGAAATAGTCATTCCCTGCTAAAAACTGTCTCATTCACATTGTTGGCACTTGTTGCATTTGCTGCAAATTCAGTTTTATGCCGATTGGCATTGGATAATAACACCATTGATGCTTCCAGCTTTACTGTGGTGCGTCTGGCCTCCGGTATCATCATGCTCATGGTGATTTTGAAATTTACTTCCAAGCAGACTCAGCCCTCCAATCATACCGATAGACCCAAACAAGGAAGCTGGATATCTGCATTGATGTTATTTCTCTATGCCACCGCATTTTCATTTGCCTATGTTTCATTGGATACGGGTACTGGCGCACTGGTATTATTTGGTGCAGTGCAAATCACCATGATTTTTGCGCATGTCATGGCTGGCAACCGGCTACATATCTTCGAATGGTCAGGACTGTTATTAGCATTCACTGGTTTTGTATATTTGGTATTGCCGGATGTTACAACACCCTCATTTTCAGGCTTCGTGCTAATGACACTGGCTGGAATCGCATGGGGAATTTATACCCTTAGAGGCAAAAAAACGGTATCCCCTCTCTCCGATACAGCCTTTAATTTTTTACGAACCACACCCTTTGTTATTGCATTGGTTTTAATGGCTTTGCCAAGCATTCAACTATCATCTGAAGGGATCATGTTAGCCATCATGTCCGGCGCACTTGCATCAGGCATTGGATATACACTCTGGTATATCGCACTTGGTGGGCTCTCAGCCACAGTGGCCGCAGTTGTTCAACTTCTGGTTCCCATTATTGCAGCTGTCGGCGGTATCATCTTTGTCTCTGAGACGATAACCCAACGATTAATATTATCCGGCATGATGATACTGGGCGGCGTGCTGATCATTATCTTAGGGCAGCGATACCTTCTTCCTGCCCATGCAAAAGTAAAACCATAACCCTGACATCAAAGTCAGTTGTTTTAGCTGCCGCCAAAACCGCCGTAATCCAAATCAGTCAGGCATAAAAACTACTTCGTCAGTGCCATGAAAATTTTCGGTAATTTTTCAGGTAATTTACCCACATTATCAATCACCGTATAATGATGACCAAAAATACCTTCAACTATTCATCAGCCTTGGGATCAAGATTGATGCAATAGCTGTAAATGCCTTGCTGAGTGAGCTCTTTCACCGCCTGGCGTGTATCCTGAATCAATAATTGACCATCATCGACATCAATATCGGCCGGTTCACCATCGGTAAGCACCAGCATCAGTTTTTTATCTGCTTTTTGGGCTTCCAAGACAATGTACAGCATAGGCTGCTCCGTAGAGTTTTCCTTCATCAGCTTGCGGCTGATAGAATAGTTCTTCATGAATTTTATACTGTTCTTTGCCGGTCATGGTCTGCTCCAGCATGAAAACTTCAACGCAAATCTAACTTAGGCTCTCAAAAAGGCATGTTTATAATAATTATGCTTATCATAAGCAAAAATTATTGTGATTTGACACCACCTACAGAACGCCTAATGATCACAGGGTCATGGTCATAAAAAATTTGCAACTATTAAGAACATTGAGTTTCCTCTCTGAAGGCAGACGTTTCCCATGGTACCCACCCTTCTGGATGATGCGCTTAAAGGTTTTGGAACTCACCGATGACTGGAGCCATGTCCGTATTCAATTACCGCTGACATGGATATCTTCCAACGCTGCCGGAAATATATTTGGTGGTTTTCAGGCAAACCTTGCTGACCCGATTCCAGCCCTTGCCTGTGTCAAAAGATTCCCCGGTTACCGCGTTGCCACCAAAAAACTGGAAATCGATTTTTTGCGTATTGGCAGCTCTGATCTGGTGCTTCATTTTGATTTCAGTGATGAACAAATAAAAACGATTCAACAGGATCTGGATAAGCATGGCTATGCCACACCCTGTTTTGAAATGAGTTATGTACGGAAAGATGGAAAGGTGTCTACCCGAATCAAAAACACAGTTGCTATCCGCCCCAAAGGTTATGTTGGCAATCATGACCGATAACGTTCGTATCGATAAATGGCTCTGGGCTGCCCGTTTTTTCAAAATACGAAGCCTTGCAACAGAAGCCGTTAAAGGCGGACATATATGGCTTAATGGCACACGCAGCAAAGCATCCAAAAACGTTCAAGTCGGTGATGAAATCATCATTCAAAAAGGTTCGGAACAATTCACCATTCATATCACCGGACTGGCAGACAAGCGTGGTTCCGCCACCATTGCCCAAGGCCTCTACACAGAGACCGAAACCAGCATCGCAGCACGCAAAAAACTTTCTGAACAGCACAAATTTAATGCCGCATCAGCCCCTGCACCGGACAAACGACCCGATAAACGGGCACGCCGCCAGATCACACGTCTAAAATCCCGATAAGTAAAACAATCTCCCCAACGATTCCAGCTGTATCAATCACTCAAGAAAGTACAGGTTGTTATGAAAACGACAGGCTACTGTGATAAAAAGACAGGTTGCTGTGAGTCACAATAAGCACTCATGCCAAAAGCGAACAGGCTATTACCTTCGGGTACGTAACAAGTTGTGTGTTTACCTATTGCCATTTTTTTTGGTCCACCTTTTTAGCCTTTTCTGCTGTTGTAGCTAACCATTTCATAGCCTGTTTTGTATTAACATGAAGATCAACATATCCATCACTTTTCAAGCTTGGGAATACATACGTACGAAAAGCAAAATTATCATTAATCATGAATCGTATTGGCTCTATCTGGAATTTCCTCCAATGGTCAGTAGGTATTAAATCAAGCGGCTGCTGTCTATTATGCGATTCAAAATTGTCAGACACTTTTTTACGTCCATAAAACTGTATCTCGCCATCCAGTCCGGCCTGTTGAAGCGCAAGACAAAACTCCAACACCAGCTCGTTTTTGCCGCTTAAATCCCATCCTTTTCCGGTTGCTTCATCACGCAGTTCAATAAGAGGTATTCTTGTATCTAAAACATCTTCTGCGCTAGTTACCGTGCTTGTAACGCTAAATGTATCCCCTGTTGCCGCATTATTATTTTCCCATCCACAGTAATATGCATGGGAGAAGATAAAGGCGATAACAATTAAACATCCTGTTGCAACCCATAAAAGAGGATTTTCCGCTAGTACGCCAATGCCCAACACTAAATATTCCATCACAGTCGGCATGCCGCTGGAAATTTTTTCATTGGCCCAGCCCTGTATATTGTCTTGCCATAACTTGAGCAAAACAGCGCCGAAAGAACCGCCACCAAAAAGAGAATAGATAAGTATTCGCATTTCTTTAAAAATTCTAAACGCCAAATTACTGTTTGAAGCCATACTCAATTCCTCGCTTTCACAAGTATAGTGAATGGGATCGCATACTTAAACATTACGTACGCCGAGGGTATAAATGCCAGCGAACATTCGACTTTCACCTTAACCGTACCGATTTGATATATTAAATTGAATCATTAGGGTTGGCGGCAATGCTTACCGGAAACGATTTCGAAACAAAGGAAGCAGGCCGTTTGTCTTTTCGTGCACCTGTTGCGAATGATGGTCCGGCTATTCACGCACTTGTTGAGCGTAATAAGCCGTTAGACCTGAACTCCCGGTACTGTTACATCATTCTTTGCGAACACTTCTCTTCAACCTGTGTTGTTGTTGAAGAGGAGGGTGGACTGGTCGGTATCGTTACCGCCTTTATTCCACCCGAACGTCAAGACACCCTGTTTGTTTGGCAGGTTGCTGTCGATACAGGCATGCGCGGTCAGGGCCTGGCAAAAAGGATGCTCCGTCATCTCCTTTCCCGTCATAACATGAAGCGTATTCGCTATGTCGAAGCGACTGTCAATCCTTCTAATGAAGCTTCTAGATCTCTGTTCAGGTCTTTGGCCAAAGATGGAAAATGCGACATGTCTGAAGAGCTTATTTTTCCGGCAAAAATGTTTGGGAATGGTGATCATGAACAGGAAAACCTAATTCGTATTGGTCCAATTGATTCGGCTGGCAAAACTTTAATTGAGAGGAATACATGAGAATTTTCGAAGAGATGGAATCTGAGGTAAGGGGTTATATACGTTCGTTCCCTGCGGTGTTCGATACCGCAAAAGGCTCCGAAATCTTTGATGAGCACAACAACCGGTTTATCGATTTTTTTGCTGGCGCAGGTTCACTGAACTATGGCCATAACAATACTACCGTCACCGAAGCTCTGATCGAATATCTACAGAATGATCGGATTGTTCATGGCCTTGATAAAGCGACCGTAGCAAAGAGAGAATTTCTGAAAAAACTTCGCGATACCATTTTTATGCCGCGTAACATGGACTACAAAGTTCAGTTTACCGGCCCGACTGGAACCAATGCGGTTGAGACTGCTTTGAAACTTGCTCGTATGGTTAAAGGGCGTTCTAACATCCTCGCTTTTACCAATGCTTATCACGGTCTTTCCATGGGATCTCTGGCCGTAACCGGAAACTCATTCTACCGCGATGAATCGTATGGCCTACGGGCTAATAGCGCATTTCTCCCATTCGACGGCTATATGGGCAAAGCGTTTGATAGCATGGCCTATCTGCGCAAGCTTCTTTCTGATCAGAGTAGCGGTGTTGATCTGCCCGCAGCAATCATTGTGGAGACCGTTCAAGGTGAAGGTGGTATCCATGTAGCGCGTGATGAGTGGCTGCAGGAACTGGAGTCGATTTGTCGCGAATTCGATATTCTACTCATTATCGATGATATTCAGATGGGTAACGGACGTACGGGCACCTTTTTCAGCTTTGAACGTGCGGGTATCAAACCGGATATGGTGGTGGTTTCCAAGTCGATCGGCACAGGTCTTCCGATGTCACTTCTATTGATGCGCCCCGAATTAGACCAATGGAAACCGGGCGAACATACCGGCACTTTCAGAGGCAATAACCTCGCTTTTGTAGCGGCTACCAAGGCACTCGAGTACTGGGATTCTCCGGCCTTTGCCGATGGCATTACCCATAAGGGAAAACTGTTTGAGAATGGCTTGAATGCAATCATTGAGAAGCATGCGAAGATTGAAGCAGAGCTACGTGGTGTCGGCATGGTATGGGGTATTGAATTTTCTGATCCCGATTTTGCAAGTTCAGTATCAGAAGAGGCTTTTGCCAGAAATCTCATTATTGAGACAGCTGGCGCAAATGGTCAGGTATTGAAGTTCCTTCCAGCATTAACGATTGAAGAAAAACTGATCGAAGAAGGTTTGAACATTGTTGATGAATCAATTGCGGCTGTTCTGAAAAGTCGCAAGGATCTTCGTGACGGGGTTCTGGCATGATCGTTCGGCATCTTGAAGAGATTATCAACAGTGACCGCGATGTTCGCGCTGAGAGTGGCAATTGGGAGAGTCGTCGGCTCATCCTGAACAATGATGCAGTTGGTTTCTCCTTGCATGATACGATTATTCACGCAGGTACAGAAACGCTGCTGTGGTACAAACACCACATCGAAGCAGTCTACTGCATTGAAGGAGAAGGCGAAGTCGAGAACACTGAAAATGGTGAGGTCCACGCCATTAAAGCCGGAAGCGTATATCTGCTCAATGGCAATGAGCGCCATTGGTTAAGAGCGAGAACAACCATGCGCATGGTTTGTGTATTTAACCCACCAGTGACAGGCAAGGAAACCCATGATGCTGAAGGCGCATATCTGCCAGGAGCTGGCTATAAGGGTTAATGACTGAGAAAGCGATAGAGTTCACAGCCAATGATGGAACTTAGCTTCATTCTCTTCCTGCTGCTGTTCGCCGGAATTGGCGCAGCTTCAGTTGTTCGCCGGAAAAAGAGCACTGACGACTATCTTATTGCCGGTCGTAATGTTTCGCCCTGGCTTGCGGGGCTTTCAGCAGTCGCAACCAATAACAGTGGCTATATGTTCATTGGTATGATTGGCCTTACTTACACCACGGGTTTGTCCTCGATATGGCTGATGATTGGTTGGATTGCAGGGGATCTGGTGGCTTCTCTGGTTATCATGAAGAAGGTTCGTATTGCCTCTGAGAGAGAGAACGTTCATTCATTTGGTGGCTTGCTGGCACAGTGGAACCATCATAATTTCAACCTTCTCCGCCGCGTCACTGGCATATTAACGATATTTTTCCTCGGTGCTTATGCCGCAGCTCAATTCACAGCCGGAAGCAAAGCTCTTTCGGTACTCTTTGGCTGGGATCTTTCCACGGGCGCAATCATTGGTGCGGGCATGGTGCTGCTTTATAGCTACAGCGGAGGAATCCGTGCCTCAATATGGACCGATGCAGCACAATCAATCGTGATGATCGTATCGATGCTGATGCTGATGTGGATGGCAACCATGCATCTGGGAACACCCACTGAAATTTGGAATGATCTTACTCAGGTTACGCCTGAATACATGCTCTGGTTTCCTGACGGTACGTGGTTGAGTTCGATTCTGTTTGTAGTCGGGTGGGTTTTTGCCGGTTTTGGCGTTGCAGGGCAGCCTCATATTGTGATCCGTTACATGGCTTTGGATAATGCAAATCATATTGACCGTTTTCGTGTCTATTACTATGCATGGTTTATCATCTTCTATGCAGCTACTGTCGTCGTAGGTTTGTTGGCACGACTGCTTTTGCCGGAAGTTGGCTCATTCGATCCGGAACTGGCACTACCGATGATCTCAATGCAACTGCTCCCTGAGGCGATGGTGGGTCTTATGTTAGCAGGTCTTTTTGCTGCTACGATTTCCACAGCTGATTCTCTGATTCTTTCCTGTTCTGCTTCAATTACCCGTGACCTCTTCCCTGACTTTAAGCCTGGATATGAGGTTACAAAAATAGCTACTGCTGTAGTGGTGCTTGCTGCACTGGGGTTTTCACTCTCAGGTAACAAAAGCGTCTTTGCGCTGGTCTTGATTGCCTGGGGTTTGCTTGCTGCTGCATTCGTACCACTACTTACCATTTACGCATTGGGAAAAAAGCCCTCCGAGAAAATGGCGCTGGCGATGATGGGAGCAGGTGTCACAACATTCCTTCTTTGGCGCGAACTGGGATTCTCAAGCCTGGTTTATGAAATCATGCCTGCCATGATAACAGGGTTTTTGGTTTTCTTTTTAGAACGATATATGCCCGGCAAGAACAGCCCATGATTAAACAGCGTATCGAAGCCTATGGTCGACTAATGCGTGTGGATCGCCCCATTGGAACCTATCTGGTTCTATGGCCATCTCTATGGGCGCTCTGGATTGCAGGTGGTGGTCATCCTGATGGCCTGGTTTTGCTGGTGTTTGTATTGGGTGCTTTTTTGATGCGTAGTGCCGGATGTGTCATTAACGACTTTGCAGACCGTAAAGTTGATCCACATGTAACAAGAACAAAGACTCGTCCCTTGGCTACGGGGGAAGTTTCTCCAAAAGAAGCCCTGATTCTATTCGCGTTGCTTTGTATAACGGCTTTCCTTTTAGTCTTGCTGATGAACCAACTTACCATTATTTTGTCATTTGTTGCCGTGCTTCTGGCTACTGCTTACCCTTTCATGAAGCGTTATACACACTGGCCACAACTGTTCCTCGGGGCAGCGTTTGGCTGGAGCATCCCCATGGCATTTGCTGCTCAGACAAATGCTGTGCCTGTAGAGGCATGGATATTATTCGTGGCTAATTTATGCTGGGTTGTAGCTTACGATACCATCTATGCAATGGCGGATCGTGATGATGATTTGCTTATCGGCATAAAATCAACTGCTGTGTTGTTTGGTGAATATGATCGCCCTGTTATCGGGCTGTTCCAAACTTCATTTATAGCATTGATGATTTTTGCTGGCCTTTCATTTGATCTGGGGGCTGTTTATTATTTGGGTCTCATAGCAGTGCTTGGGCTGATGGTTTATCACCAGTATCTAATTAGAAGGCGAAAGCACACGGAGTACATTGCTGCGTTTCTTCATAACAATTTTGTTGGGATGGTGATTTTTGCTGCTGTTGTCCTCGATTTTTCATTTTAGATCATATGCGTGAGAAAAAGAATACCCCGAAAGAACTATGTAAAAACAGCTGAGTTTGTCCATCCCTTCCCCTTCAAAAATCATTAGATAAAATCCAACACTGCTACCATTTAAGGGGAGCAGGTCAGCCCCAAGGATGCCACCAACGACAGCTACCATCATTTAAAAGAAATACAGGCTGTAATGAATCTAACAAGTTATCGTGACAAAAAGGCATACTACTGTGATTCACAATAAACGCTAATGCCAAATGCTCGTTTTCGACGGTGGTCTCGGACGGTCGGAAAAGATTAATTAAATATCAATTGAATCTACCCCTCATCAATTCTCAGTCACTCCTTGTCATCGACATTCTGTAAACAACACGATTAATTCCTACACTTTATTACTCTCCCACATCTCCCTCTCCTACCGTTACCTTGTCATACAAATAACTTATCTTGCCCATAGCTAATCAAGTATTCTTTTGAATTAATGCCTCGTGTGCGAAGATTAGAATGTCTTTTTTCGGTTAGATCTGTTCACATTATAGATTTAGAATAAAAAATTCGCTTTGCTTCATAACGAATATATTCGGCGCGATGATTGGTCATAATACT
The DNA here is from genome assembly GCA_021772895.1 of Mariprofundaceae bacterium. Classification (GTDB taxonomy): domain Bacteria; phylum Pseudomonadota; class Zetaproteobacteria; order Mariprofundales; family Mariprofundaceae; genus WSZY01. The sequence continues at coordinate 157,950 of JAJFLC010000013.1, forward strand.
TGCCAGCAACTGGGGCATTCTCGAGCCATCAATTCTACCAACTGACCGCACAGCACTAAATGCGACATCATCCCTAATATCACCAATAAGAAAGGAGAACATATCCAAAGCCTCCGATTCAGGTAAAAGATGCAGAGATCCGGCAACCGCAATACGCACGGAATCTAACGGGTGTTTCGCAGCTTTTTTCACAATACTTTCACCTCGACGACCGCCGATATGAGCAGCAAGATATACGGCTCGCGTGGCAAGTGGCTCATCACCCAGTTCAATGATTGATTCGAGAATCCTGATGGCCCTCACCCCCAACTTCTTCGCACGCTCGTAATCGAGTTCAATGGCCATAAGCTCTGCCATTACTTTGTCTTTGAACATCTTTCGCTTCACAAATCACCTCCTCATTAACAAGGATGTAGGAATCGTGTATTTCTTTGAATAATTCCTAACTCATCGCCATTTAATCCTATGGTCACTGATGGAGATGCTGGCGGGAATCCTCCTGGATGCATCACACGATCTACTTCGCCCATAGGTGCGTGGGGCAGGCCAAAGACATGCCCTACCTCATGGGCAAGGAACCAACTATGGAACACAAGATCACTGCCCCACCAAATAAGGGCATGGCTACTGCCACGAAGCTGTGCACCGCCTGTATCACCATCAGGAATCATAAAGCATGCAATATCACCTACACTGAGATTGTTTCTATATCTAGACAATTCACTGATTAAACCCGTGTCCATATGATTAAAAGCTCTAAAACGAGGGATATCTAGCACTTCTTTATCGATGATTTTCACCTCAATATTAAAGTTTCTGAACAATCTGCGTGCCCAACCAGCTTGAACAACAAGAGAGCCCATATGGTTTGTCTCACCCTCGGCCAATATGCTTTTTAAACCGAGGCGTATCTGACCAATGCATTCCTGTGCTGTCACCTCCGGTGAAGGGTTGCTTTCCATACTGCATAACCGCTGAATAGCGGATATTCGATCATCCTTTCTTATGGGGTGGTAGAGCGCCACAATCGTTGTGTCAGTAGTAAAGCTTTCTCTTGCAATACCTACAGTGGATACGACCAGTGCATCGTTTACATACACCTCCACGATAGCTCCACGCAGAATATTTATTATCTCAATAGAATCATCATTGGCGAGAACAGGCCCTCTCACCGTTGGCGTTGGGAGTTCATTGAAATAAGAGATGACTCCTGCCATTGCAGTTGAGGACGATGCGCCACAGGTATGCTGAGAAGCAACAATTGTCTCGCCTCGTTTTAACGCCGGAACTCGCACAAGTGTCACATCGGAAGTTGCCGTAGTCCGGGCGAGTTGGCCACGAAAACCAGACTGCACAATAATCAAAGCATTGGGAACCGTGTTATCAAGCTGCACCGTTGTAACACACTCAAACAACTCACCCATCTTTAATCGACTTACGTCTACCGGGCCGGGCTTAACCGGCACTCCATCTGAGACTCCGCTGGGGAAGCCGCAAAGCTCTTGAGTCGCCGTTAGAAGAATCACATCCACACCTGAAGGCAGCATAGATGGCAAGATCAGAAACACATCGGTGATATCCGAGGCGGCGGTAAACCCGATTTCCACTCCATTAGCGAAAATGTGTACAATTGCATCAGGCACTAAATTTTCAATGACGATACGATCCGTACCAACGCACGGAGGAGGCAAGATACGGGGCGTAGGCACCTCAGACGCTGGTCTAACCGGCCGTGGCGGTGATGGCAGACTCCAACGCTCACAATCAGGGTAGCCTTGCAGAGCAGATATTTCCTCCCCCTCATGAAGCTCCTCTCCAGGTGCAAGGGCGAAATAAAGTCCCGGAGCATCAAAGCATCCCGTGAGGTCGCTACCCATTGTTCTTGTGAGTCTGACTGCCGCTCCTTCAAAAACACCCCTAACATACACACGACGCATGCATGCAAAGAGCGGCTCATCAATTACAGGTGGAGGAAGATCAGCATTCATAAAAGAGGTTGAGGTCGGCGAAAGCACGTCCGGGCCAAACACACCGCACGCCTCATGTTGCGCTGTGAGAATTTCACTTGCTGACAGGATGTGTCTGTTCAAAGACATGCGTGCAACTGTTCCATACACGACACGCTCGCTAATAGTCATTCCGGCAGTATCTACAATCTTAATACGTGAGCCGGGATAAGCTCCGCCAATCATGAGACAACGTCCACATTCGTGCAGCCGGCTCAACCAGGCGATGCGCCCCATGTCACGCAGTGCTGGGGTTGGCATCACCTCAATACCATCTGGATGATCTATACTAACTTCACCAGCTGTATTTACTTGCTGTGCTTTAATGAGTTGGTTCGGTAATAGTACTATTCCTGGAATCAAATCAAAAAATTGCTCAACAGCAGTAGCCAATCCACTTGCCACAAGGCTTCCATCCGCAAAAACTCGCACATCGTTCCCTGGAATCTGGCCCTTTACCAGCACGAAGGTATTACATGGCGAAATAGGACCAATTACACGCGGCGGAAAAAGAGGCATTATTCCAAGCCTTCACGCCATGCTGGATCGGCTACTACTACCAAAACTAACAACGTGCGAACGATCAACATTTGTTCTTGGCTCGTTTTTCAAGGCTTTCGATTTCATTGTCGAGTTCTTTCACAAAATCCTGTAGCCCATTCCGAAAATCAATCATTGTCTTCAGTTGGCTATCTATCGGTAAATTTGGTTGTGGATTCGGATCCCCTAAATAAGGTGCTAGTAATACTGGCACGAGTTCTTGCAAGAGCCAAGGTGATGGGTCTGGCTCCGGCCACGGTCTTGGCGGGATAGGTGAGTGAATAAGCTTTAGTTGCTCTAATAGATTCTGAAGCCTTGGCCACAGATAGTAACCAAAGTAAACTCTTCGGCATGCGTCTGTATTCCCTCCCAATAGACAATCCCTGATATCTCCCGGTCTTGCTCCAAGTGTTTTCATGATATTCCTCCCTTCCTACATTTTAGACTACCTATTGTTAGTATTAGACCATATGAAGATGATGTGCAATCGGGAGCCTTTTCCACTAGGTATTCCGGGACAGAACACTTAATAATCTGTGAAGTTTTGAATGACAACAGGGCGGCATTCATAGGTGAGCAGGGACACTGCATAGCTGAATCCATATCATCTATAATCACACCATGCGCAAATTGATCGTCATTATTTTTGCCTCGCTGTTTTTAGCCGCTGGGGTTTGGTTTTCCGCCCCGAAGTTTTTCAGCGGACTGGCTCCTCACCTGGTAGAAACATCCGAAGTGCAGCAGTTCAATGATATGCTCATTGACATGAAACCGGATGCCGCCATTCAGGCAGGTTTTATTGAAACCATGCATGAACAAACCTGGAGTAACGAAGCCTTTTTCTCATTTCTCGGCATCGATATTCCTCTGGGCCAGACCGAAGCAATCCTGCGCGCGCCCATCAAAATTTATTATGGTGTGCTGCCGAATGCGATTCATGCAACAAAAAGCATCAACGGCCAAATCCATCTCACGATTACCAAGGTCGAAGTACTCTCTGTTGATGCAGATATTTCCAAACTTGAAATAAGAACCGATGTGGGTTGGGCAAGACTGAATGCACAAAGCGGCGAAGAAGTTCGCAGCAAGGCCAAAAAGGCATTCGAACAGAGCAAATACCATGCCGCCGATAAAATATTACAATCCATGCAAGTTACTGCCTATGTTCGTGCAGCTCTAAAAGCCATTGCCTCTCAAATTTCCGGCGTCACCGATGTACGCATTGATCGACTCGACATCACTCATCACAACCCTGGGAAAAACATAAAGTAAGATTATCTTCGATAAAAACAGCCAATTAAAAATGCTTGATCTGATCAATACAGATATTGAAAATCGTTTCTTTTAAGCCATCAGGATTCAGTGATGAATGTGCGCTCTCTTCCACATTTTATGCAGTTACTTCTCATGTGTTGTTTCCAGGAAATGAAAAACCATACAGGCAACCAAAAACCAACCGACAAAATAGAAAACATTATATTTTTAGAAAGAGAAAAAGAAAATTCCGAAGGTATAAATGATCTTCCGCAACCAGGGCAAAATTCAATAATACGCATGAAAATTTCCTCTCACCTATATTATAGAACATATTTTTTCATATAGATATGGCATGCATATACTGTCTCTGTGACAAGGCTCGGCTTAAGAAAATAACTGCTGTTTTCTGGTTCGTATTTGTGTTTATTTACACACTAAATAAAAAGGCGCTGCTTTACAGCAACGCCTTGATGATTCACTTAATCTTTAGAGGCAGATCTTTCACGGCGACCCGGACGAGAGGGTCTCCGACGACTATTCCCGCCACCACCATTTCCTCCGCTTTGCTGTCCCCGACGTTGTCCTGAACGACTTCCGCCACCACGCCTGTTCTGCTGAACACGGCCAGAATCTTTCACAGGCTCAACATGAACTGAGATATCTGCTTCAAAACCGGGGATATCGACCTGTGGAACAGGCTTGCCAATCAGTTTTTCAATACCACGAAGTAATTTCACCTCTTCGTTACAGACCAGAGACATTGCCTCGCCCGTATTGCCTGCTCGACCGGTACGCCCAATGCGATGCACATAATCTTCGGCCACGTTGGGTAACTCATAGTTCACCACATGTGGTAACTGATCGATATCAAGGCCACGGGCAGCAATATCAGTTGCCACCAGCACACGAATCGAACCATCTTTGAAACCTTTGAGTGCATTGGTACGCGCTGTCTGGCTCTTGTTACCATGAATCGCAGCGGCTTCAATGCCATCCGTACCGAGCTGAGTGGTCAGACGGTTCGCACCATGTTTGGTACGGGTAAAAACCAGTACCTGTTTCCATTCTTCTGTACGAATCAGCTGTGAAAGAAGTTCACGTTTACGGGATTTTCCTACCGGATGAACCACCTGAGTCACCTGATGTGACGTTTCATTACGCGAAACTTCAATCAATTTGGGTGCCTTTAAAATACCGGAGGCCAGCTTTTTAATATCACTCGAGAATGTTGCAGAGAAAAACAGTGTTTGACGTTGTTTAGGTACCAGCGCCAGCACTTTACGAATATCATGAATAAATCCCATATCAAGCATGCGATCTGCTTCATCCAACACCAGCATTTCCACTCGTGAGAGGTCACATTTTTTCTGGTTCACCAGATCAAGCAGTCGGCCCGGTGTTGCCACCAGAATATCCACACCGCGTTTTAATTTTTCAATCTGAGGGTTGATGCCTACACCGCCAAAGACCACGGTAGAGCGCAGTGAAAGGTATTTACCGTAAGTGACAATGCTATCATTCACTTGAGCAGCAAGCTCACGGGTAGGTGTCAGCACCAATACACGAATATGGCGACGCCCTTTTCTATCATGGCTCGCCTCACCACGTTCTGCATGCTCCCTGTTAAGAATATTCAGCATCGGCAGCGTAAAACCAGCTGTTTTGCCGGTTCCTGTCTGGGCTCCAGCCATAATATCGTGACCTGCAAGAACCATAGGGATCGCCTGAGCCTGTACCGGTGTAGGCGTTGTATAACCTTGATCAGAAACCGCACGAAGGATCTCTGGCGAAAGGCCAAGTTTTTCAAATGTCATATGTTTTTTTATTCCAACTCGATGCCTGCCGAAGTTCATCCGGACGGTCTAGGCACAGTTATAATTAAATTGAAGAGCCAATCACGGTTAAATCATTGGCAATCATTCGCTACACAGACCGAAGGTGCGGCGAGATGTTGCGCAAGGTACCCTCGATAGCAAAAATAGCAAGCAGGTAGTATGGTTGGCACAATATGGAGGGGTATTAAATTATGCATATCTGGGTTGATGGCGATGCCTGCCCGAAGGTCATCAAGGATATTCTCTACCGCGTAGTGGAACGTTTACAGATCCCCTTAACCATGGTCGCCAACAAAACACTGCAAACGCCAAAGTCTCCACTGATTCAGATGATTAAAGTAGCCGCCGGAGCTGATGTCGCAGATGCTGAAATTGTTGCACAAATGCAGGCCGGGGATTTGGTGATCACTGCTGACATCCCGCTTGCTGCCGATGTTATTGCAAAAAACGGCCATGCTCTGAATCCACGCGGTACATTTTATAGTGACGCCAATGTGAAACAGTATTTAACCATGCGCAATTTCATGGATGATCTGCGTGGCAGCGGTGTAAGCACAGGAGGCCCCGCTGCTTTTTCAAACAGTGACCGCATGGCTTTTGCCAACGAGCTGGATCGTTTTCTGACGCGCCATCTAAAAAAACAAACAATAGAGAAACGAAAATAGTATGAGAGAAACGGCCAAACTTAAACTCACCATCACCCTGCCGTTTCTCACCCTCTACGGACTCGGAACCATTATTGGTGCCGGTATTTTTGTTCTCATGGGTAAAGTTGCAGGCATTGCAGGTGTCTATGCTCCTGTTTCATTCTTAATCGCATCGATCATTGCCGCTTTCAGCGCATTCTCCTATGCGGAACTCTCATCACGCTTCCCAAAAAGTGCTGGCGAAGCCATCTATCTGGAAGAGACCTTCCACCGTCACTGGCTCTCAACAGGAACTGGCATTGCCGTGACCGCCATCGGTATCATCTCCGCAGCCACCATCAGCAATGGCGCGGTGGGTTATATCCAGATATTCATCGATCTGCCTTCCTGGCAAATTATTATTCTGCTTGTTGCTGCGCTTGCGCTGCTTGCTGCCTGGGGTATCAGCGAATCGGTATCTGTCGCCGTTTTTTCAACAATGATCTCTATTGCTGGTTTGATTTTGGTCATCATTTTCAATTCATATAATCTGGCTACTCTGCCCGAGCGGCTTCCGGAACTGATACCTGACAGGCTGGAAATCTGGGGAGCGATTGTTTTTGGGGCCTTTATCGCCTTTTATGCCTTCATCGGCTTTGAAGACATGATCAATGTTGCAGAAGAGGTCAAAGAGCCCCAGCACAATATGCCAATGGCTATTATTCTGGCTCTTATCATCAGTACCCTGCTCTATGTTCTGATTTCACTCACTGCCATTCTCACGATTGATCCGGCAAAACTGGCCGCCAGCACCGCACCATTGGCAGTTCTGATTGGAGAAGAACAAAGCTGGATCAAAACAATGGTTGGCATCATCAGCATTTTTGCGATTACCGATGGCATATTAATTCAGATCATCAAAACATCCCGCATGCTGTACGGCATGAGCAAACAAAGCCTCATTCCACCACTTTTTGCGATGGTTCATCCATATACAAGAACCCCTCTCATCGCCACTGCTGCGGTTGCAATCACTGTCCTTATTCTGGCACTCAGCTTCCCCTTGCTAACACTCGCACAGTTCACCAGTTTTATTACGCTCGTGGTTTTTGCCGCTATCAATTTCACATTGTGGCGACTGAAGATGCAAAAAAACAGCGTGCAACCAGCAGGCATTAATCTCCCTGTCTGGGTGCCTATGACCGGATTCTTTCTCTGTATGCTATTTATCCTTGCCCAACTATTACACGTGTAATCACGGCATAAAAAAAGCCTCCACGTGTGAGGGCCTTTTTTTATGTTTTGACTTAGAAAATCCAGGGTTACTTATGCACAGTCAGGTTTTCGAAGAAAGCTGAAAGACGCAATGCATTCATACCACCAGAGATGATTGAAGTGTTTGGTTTCATGCCATTCCTGAGTTGAAGTCATGACCCATGCGCTCGTCGCTATCAGAATTATCCATTTAACCCTTTTTCACCGCTCCTGCGTTTATAAAGACAGGCCATGCCTGACTCGACAAACAACAGGAGAAAAAACATGAACGTAAAACTGAACCTCGTAATTCCATCTTTATTGCTTTGCGCCTTCATCACCGGATGCACAGTTGAACACAAAGATGGGCTTACCCCTGAACATGAAACGAATACGCAAGGACAAACCCTTCAGGATAAAACTGATAACAAACAAATGCAGGTGAGAGCTAAAAGCAACAGCAGTCCGTTAATCACTGATCAATCAATTCCGCAAGGAGAGCAATTCGTACAACGCAGAGACCGATCCATTGAAAAAAAAGAGATGTCCACAAAAATGAAAACGCATGCTGACATGTCGATATCAGCCTCCATCATACATCAGAATATGCCTCAAATACCTCAAGATATGGTCTATTGGCCATCTGAAACACAGGATCGTGAAAACTATGCCAACATCACATATAACCCGGTCAAACTGACCAGCGAACACCCTGTATCCACCTTTAGTGTGGATGTCGATAGCGGTGCCTATGCCAATATTCGCCGCATGCTGAATGAAGGAAGACTTCCACCACAAAATGCCGTACGCATTGAAGAAATGATCAACTATTTCTCTTATGATTATCAAACACCCAAAAGCCGCAAACAACCTTTTCGTGTGACCACTGAAATGGCACAATCGCCCTGGAACAAACAAAATCATCTGCTACACATCGGCATTAAAGGTTATGCGCTGGATAAAAGCTTATTGCCCGCTGCAAATCTTGTATTTCTCATTGATGTATCAGGTTCCATGCGCTCGGCAAACAAACTTGGCCTGCTTAAATCCTCTCTAAAAATGTTAAGTCGCCAGCTTTCAAACAAAGATAGAATCTCTATCGTGGTTTATGCAGGTGCATCCGGTGTAATACTTGAGCCCACTCCGGGTAACCAACACGGAAAAATCAGTATCGCACTTGATCAGCTTCAGGCTGGAGGCTCTACCAATGGTGGTGCAGGCATTCGTTTGGCCTACGCCATGGCTGAACAGGGCTTCATTAAAGGCGGTATCAACCGTGTGATCTTGGCAACCGATGGTGATTTTAATGTCGGCACAGTGAATTTTGAAGCACTCACTGATCTGGTGGAAAACAAACGGAAGTCCGGCATCTCACTGACCACACTCGGATTTGGCGCTGGCAACTACAATGATCATCTGATGGAACAGTTAGCCGATAAAGGCAATGGTAACTATGCCTATATCGATACCATCAATGAAGCTCGAAAAGTGCTCGTTGATGAGATCGGATCAACCTTGATGACCATTGCCAAAGATGTGAAAATACAGATTGAATTCAATCCATCGCTGGTGAAAGAGTATCGATTGATCGGATATGAAAATCGTATGCTCAAACGTGAAGATTTTAACAACGACAACATTGATGCAGGCGAAATCGGCGCAGGACATACCGTCACAGCATTGTATGAAGTGACATTGCATGGCAACGATGGCCTTATTGATCCATTGCGTTACAAAACAAAAAAGATAAACAACAAAAAACACAGCAACGGCGAAATCGCATTTCTACGTCTGCGTTATAAACAGCCAAATGCGGATAAAAGCAGCCTCATCGAATATCCTCTGCACAAACGTATGATCAAATCATCACTGGGTAAAACAACCGATCGTTTCCGTTTTTCAGCATCTGTCGCTGCATTTGGTGATCTGCTACGTGGTGGAGAATATTCAGGTAAGTTTTCTTATAACGATCTTTTGAAACTTGCTGGCAAGGCACGTGGCGATGATCACACGGGCTATAAAGGTGAATTTATCAATCTGGTGAAAACAGCACAGGCACTTGATACACGCCATGCGCATCAATCTCAGCCTGTTCATCCGGGTGATGATGGATTGGTCATCGAATAATATGCATGCGCGCCTTCCCATCTATCGGGCGGGAAGGCGCCCTTTTCATGTTGATAGATCAAGGTTACATTCTCATTGCATGGCAACGATCAATGAACCCGCAGATGAAGATCTGATGCTCCATTACAAAAATGGCGATAGCCGTGCTTTTGAGCAGCTTTATCTGCGTCATAAAGCCCCACTCTACCGTTATATGCTACGCTCATGTGAATCCAAAGCCATTGCCGAAGAGTTGTTTCAAGAGGTCTGGGCCAGTGTGATCGGCGCAAGAGCCAGTTACCTGGCCTCTGCACGTTTCACCACATGGCTCTACCGAATTGCCAGCAACCGGCTTACCGACCACTACCGCAAACATGGCAAGTGGGATCAGTATATTGATAACAGTGATGAGAATGATGAGATATGTGCCATATCCGCTGCATATGAACAGCCTGAACAAAAGGCCGACATCCACCAGCAGATTCAACGACTCCTTACCTGCCTTGAGCAACTGCCTGCCTTGCAACGTCAGGTCTTTTTACTCAGAGAAGAGGCTGGACTGAAACTGGAAGAGATCGCCAAAACCATTGAGAGCAGCAAGGAAGCGGTGAAAAGTCGTATGCGTTACGCCATCTCCAGGCTGCGCCACTGTATGGGGAGCCTGTGATGAATGAGACGGATCACAACATGCACGATGAAGGCATCTCCCGTATCTATCAGCAGAGCCGCATAGAAGAACCACCCATGGGGCTTGATTCAGCCATTCTGACTCAGGCCAGAAACGCTGTTGAAACAAAAAACACTTCATGGCGAGGCATGCGCTGGATGTTTCCACTCACCTCATTTGCACTGGTAATGTTAACCGCCACACTCTTTATTCAAATGAAGCAGGAATACCCTGAAATACTGGAGCCTTCCTCTGTTACTTCCCCTGCCCTTCAAGTCGAAGAGAGGTTGGATGATGTACAAAGCGACCTGAGAAAGAGAAAAACTACTGTGAACAAAGAACAGACTGAAAAAAGAGATGCAGCAGGTGCATCCTCTCCCGCCATGGAGATGAAATCAGCACCCGCTGAAATGGAAGTAGCACCTGCAAAAAACCTGAAAATGATGTCGAAAGAACCACTGAAACAGGAAGTCATGGGCACATCACCATTCCGAAGCAGAGAGAACCTCTCCGAAGCTGATTCAGCCGCACCATCTCAACCTGAGCTATTAAAAGGACAGGCATCTCCCGACCCTGAAGCGTGGATTGTTAAAATCAGAAACCTTCTTAAACAAAAAAACAGAGATGAAGCCATCAAAGAACTTGAAACATTCAGGCTTGTATACCCTGACTATACACTTCCCGATGATCTTAAAATACTAAACAAATAACTACTTCCTGCCAGCGAACCACACAACGCAATCCCGCAAATAAATAAAAAGCCTGATGTCAGCTAATGGTTTGCATCACCGGCGCGATTGATGGCGATGCGGGTTAATAACGGGCCAAAAAGTTCAAAGATCACCACGGCTCCGATCACAATACTCAATACAACACTACCGGGTCCGGGCAACCGCTGCTCAGCAAGAAGGGCCATACCCAGAGCAATACCGGCTTGCGGCATCAGGGCCATGCCCGTCCAGCGACGCACCGGGCCGGGTGCATGGCTTATCACCGCACCACACCATGCACCTGATATTTTCCCTAAAGCCCTGAATACAATATAGGCAACGCCAACAGAACCTAATTGAAGTAGCAGATCAATATGAAGCGATGCGCCAGCTAACACAAAAAAGAGAATCATAAACGGTGATTCAATATGCTCAATCGCATGGAATGGCCGGATGTGGTGAACCGCAAGGTTGGCGATGGTCGCGCCCATGATCATCGCTGCCAGAATAATCGAAACATCAAGGGCGAGAGCGGCGCCTCCACATAGAAATATCACGCCGAGCGCCTCAACCAGCATCGGTTCACCCGGCTGAATACGCCCGGTGAGAAATGCTGCGGGAACTCCAAGTCCGATACCTACCAGAATAGCGCCTGCAAGATCCCATATTCCGGCAAGAAACAGTGCAACATTTGCCTCGCCTGCATAAAAACCTGCGCCTGTAAGCATCACAACAAAAATGATCAGACCCCACGCATCATCAATGGCCACAACGCCAAGCAGGATTTGGGTAAATGCGCCTCTGGCTTTCATCTCATGCACAATGTCCACCGTGGCGGCGGGGGCTGTGGCCGTTGCGATACCTGCCAACAGGAGCGCGATCTGCGGATTGATGCCGAGCAGAAGCAGGCCTGTCAGCACCATGATGGCTGTTAATGATGCTGCTAGCAGAGATATTGCAAGAACCACGCGACCATGTTTGCGCAGGTTACGCCGGGTTAACTGCCCCCCCAGAAGAAAACCGATCATCAATAACGCCACATCTGTAATCAGCGGAAACGATGCCTTGCTCATCTCCGTAAAAAAGTTGAAGCCCGAAGGACCGATCAACAGACCGAACAGAAGCAACAGGGTGACACGCGGAAGCCCTGTTTTTTTTCCAAGGTAATCAAGCGCAAGCCCTGAAAGAAGAATAGCGCCTGTTAAGATAAAGAAACCGGTAAAGCTGCCCACATTGTTATTAATAGCACAGTATGAGATTCAGGTGTTGCGCCGGAAGATTAAACACAGGCGCCCTAAGTCTGTGCCACACAACCTTGTCTGGGGCATTGACCTGACGGGTAAATGGATTCAACAGGCAGGCAACATAACATCTTTGGTGTCGTAGAACATCGGAGTCGCTCTGCCCTCTGTTTAACTGTTTTAGCTGACAAGGCATCCATCACGCTTCTGGAACACCTTATCACTGCCATCAAGCATTACGGTAAACCAACATTCATTCGCACGGACAACGAAGCCATCTTCACATCAAAGCTTTTTTGCTTCGGGTTATGGTTGCTGGGCATCAAGCATCAGAGAACCGAAGTAGCATGTC
>JAJFLC010000014.1 GCA_021772895.1 Mariprofundaceae bacterium
AGGCAAAGGTTGTGACCACGCCGTTGGCAGCCGTGCTTTGAATCAGATGATCTGCATCATCATAGGCGTAGGTGACAATCTCGGCATTGGCATTGGTGACAGCAATCAGGCGTCCCAGTGCATCATAGGTATTGGTGCTGAGCTTGCCCGACTCATCGGTTGTGGTCAGAAGCCTGCCCACCATGTCATAAGTGCTGGATGTGGCCGTGGCATCGGCATGCGTGGTTGAGGTCAGGCGACCATCGGCATCGTAGGCCATTGTTTCCGAGGTGGCTGAAACACCGGCTGCATCGAGAATATCACGCGCTGTCAGATTGCCCTTGGCATCAAAGGTGGAGCTTACAGTCGTACCATCCGGCCGGGTGACCGTCAGTGGGCGGTGTTCAACATCATAGGTGTAAGTAGTGACCAGACCCGCTGCATCGGTGGTCGAGACCAGATCACCGGCTGCGTCATAGCTGTTCGTGGTGGTCGTACCATCGGCATAGGCAACGAAGAGAACACGATCTCTGGTATCATACGTGTAAGTCGTGGTGCTGCCCGATTCATCAGTCAGTGAAACCAGTCGTCCTGCACCATCATAGAGCATCGAACGCGTAGAACCATCAGGATTGGTAATCGAGGCCACCTGACCAAACAGATCATAGCTGTACGAAGTCACGCCGCCATCAGCAGCCGTGACAGATGCCAGCGTGCCATTGATGTTCCATGTATTGCCGGTGATGTTACCCAGCGCATCGGTAGCAGTGATACGACGCCCGGAAACATCATAGCTGTAGCTGCTGGTATTAAGCAGTGCATCGGTCACGCTCGCAACATGGCCAGCGCCATCATACGTGTAAGCCGTCGTGCGCTGCACGGCCGTACCAACCGCCTCCGTGTTTGTCAGAAGACGACCGTTGGCATCGTAGGTGTAGCTGTTGGCTTTGCCCTGTTTATCGGTGTCGCCAATAAGAAGGCCTGTTACCGGATCAAGGGTGAAATCTGTCGCTGTGCCACAGGCGCAAGCGCCACCTGAAACCGAGGTGACAGACGGAATACCATTATCATTTGTGATTATATAGGTACGAACTGTGCCATCGGATTCTGTTACAGAGACCGTGCCATCAACATTGTAGGTAATCGTATCGCTATAACCGATTAACGGTAATGCAGAGACCGTGGCGCGGTCCTGAGCATCATACGTCACCTGTTTATAGACACGGCCAGCCTCATCGATCACCTGAGTCAGGTTGTGGATGTCGTTTACATCAGCATAAACATATTGGCGTGACGTGCCATCAGGATACGTCACAGAGACCAGGTTGTTGTTCACATCGTAAGCATAGCTCCATACACGACCCGTTGGGCCAGTGATGGATGCGATATGACCACCCGCATCTACAGCCACAGCCACACTGCGTCCATGCGGATCGGTGATGCTGACAGGGTTACCCGACACATCATAAGCAACAGAAGTTGCCTGGCCGTCTTCACTGTTCAATGAAATAAGCTTGCCAGCCAAATCAAAATCAGCGTAAGAACCATTGTGATGGGTATAACGCCAACCGGTGGCCGTAGCCACCACCATCTCATCCATGCGTTCCAACTGACGAACATACGTGCCCGTGCCATCATCATTAAACACCATCAGCTTACCATCTGCACGACGGATGGTGACTTGGCCCGCTACAGGCGGTGTTAATGTCCAGCCATAACTATAAGTCCAGCCATAACCCATGCGGCCATTGTGATTGGATTGCGAGTGATAGTTGCGTTCAATATTCAGACCACCGATCGAAAGATCATTTTCTGAATGCTCTTTGTTACCCGTAGCCAGACGGATCGGGTTCGGTGTCGTCTGGTTACTACTAAGCGAACAGCCTCCACCCGCACTAGGTTCACCTGATGAACCACCTGGCGCACCACTACCGGAGTTCGTATCCGGCCCACCCGGGGTGGATTGTGGAATATCCACAGCTGGCGGTGGTGGTGCCACGACTGTGATTGTAACTGGTGAAATACTGGCAAGCTGTTCTGCTATACTACCGGAAGCTGTAAGCTGATAGCTTCCGAGGCCCAACCCGATTGTTGGAAATGAAAAAACATAGTTTCCTGACCCATTGATGGAGATCGCTTGCGTCTGACCACCCATATGAACAATCACACTGCCTGTGAAAGGACATGTCGATGTGTTACTTACTTTGAGTGTGCCCGTAACGGGCATACCCGACTCAACCGAGACAGGGTTGACTGCAAGTGTAGCTGTCTGATTAGCTGCTAATACTTGTACCGTTGCCGAACCTACCCCTGTTTTGCCACTATTGTTAGAAATTGCTGTTGCACTGAAAACCAGACTCTTCCCCTCATATCCTGCAGCAGAGAACCCCTGTGACAAACCAAATGAAGCTTGAAATTCGTAACCGACAGTACTCCTTCCTGATGAGAGTGAATAACCACGCGAAAGCACCCTTCCATCAGGTAGTGTTAATGCGACTGTTCCACCTGTACCTGCAGGTTCCACAATAGTAACACTACCTGTAATTATCTCACAGCTACCAATAACTGTCTTATTAAGATTTATGGTAACTCTAGGTGCAAATTTCCACTTACAAACAGGGGATACGCCACCCTGAAAGTTGTTTGGATGTATACTTGTTCCACAATACCGGGCCCAATTAGTTTGTTCGTATGAAACTCCAGCAGTCATGGTCCCAGATTGACCAACCTGGATGTCTTCTGTGGCCACACCATTATAGCCAGGATCACAATAACCATTGCGTATACGTGTCTGACCTTCAAGAAGAGTAGTATGTGGCTTGGATACAGTACCTTTAAAATACGACTTATAAGAAGCCGTTTCATATATCACTTCAGCAGGAGACCATGTCCCATAATTGGTAATCTTGCATTCTGCTGCGTATAGAGAACTTATTGAGCTAAAAACAACCATCAAACTAAAAAGAAAAAGAGAAAGAGAGAACACCATCCTTTCATCCAGCTTACTGCGATACTGATTATTTAAATATGAATTAGCTTGATTCAAAATGCTATCCCCCTCTCCCAAGAGTTATTTTAGATGAATCAGTAAAAAGAAAAGGGAGGGGAATGTCAAATGACAATATTACGCATGAGAGAGAAACAGCAATAAAAGGGCTATACATTCCCTGCATTTATTACGTTCATGACACTATCCACACATGTTATTTATGTTTGGGAAAATGCTGATACATGCAACCTGAAACAACCCAACGCTTCCCATATGTAAACCCGACATGCAATCCCCATTTGTGCCAAACATGCCTGCCCCGTATCATCGGCGGCATGCGACTTACCAAAGAATTTCGAGATCAATTCTCCCAACATGAAATGCGTACCCATGGCCGCAAAAATGGCTTTGTCACAACCGGACAGGAGGCACGCCTGAGCAAATGGCTGCCTATCATTGGCCTGAGTAAAACTATGACACTCAACGATGCCAGAATTCCAGATGACTCCCCCATTGTGATGGAGATTGGTTTTGGCAATGGTGATTTTCTGGTTCAACTGGCAACCCGCCACCCGGACTGGACATTGATTGGCGTAGAAATTTACCTGCCCGGTGTCGCCAAGGCTGTCGGGCGACTTGAAGATGCAGAGGTGATTGAACGCACCCGAATCACCCAGCTCCCTGCCCAGTTTGTTTTACAAAATCAGGTACAGGAAGCACAGCTTGATGGTATCGTGGTGAATCACCCTGACCCGTGGCCCAAAGCCCGCCACCATAAACGTCGAATCATTCAAAAAGATTTTGCCCAATTGATGGTCAGCCGGCTGAAACCGGGTGGTTTTATCAAACTGGCCTCAGATGTTCAGGAACTGGCCGAATGGATGCGTACCATTCTTGATGCAACACCGGGACTTCGTAACATCGCCGGAAAATCCGGTTATATTGATCGGGATGAAAACCGGGTATTTACCAAATTTGAACAACGTGGCATCCGTGAAGGTCGCACAAGTCAATTTTTGCACTATATTAAAGAGACAAACACAGGGAAGAAAACATGAGCCTTAAAACCAATCGAGATCAACTTGTGATGACTGCTGTACAGGGCGGCGTTGCTGCTGCCCATCAGTGGGCACCATTTGAAGTCGGCGCAGCAGGTGAAATCTTCTCCTGGCCTTCTACCGGTGGCATCACCTACAACGTTAAAATCGGCGATTCAGTCTTTGGCTGGGCCGGTGAACATATTGAATCCGGCGTTTCAAGCAAGCTGGATCATAAAAACAATAAATGTGCGTCGGGATACCAGTTCATGTCCTGCTGTGGCAATCAGGTGCGGGTAATCTCCGGTGAAGCCAAAGGCGAGATTGGTACCGTATTGGGGCATCACGGGGGTGTGGATCATCTGATGCTCGATTTCCCTGATGAGACATTGGAAAAACTGACCTGCGATGACAAGTTTCTTGTCAAAGGCCATGGTCAGGGTATGAAACTCATCGATCACGATGAGGTGTTTATCTACAACCTTGATCCTGACCTGCTTGGAAAATGGGGTCTTAAAGAACGCAAAGACGGCAAAATTGAAGTGCCTGTGCATGTGATGGTGCCGGGTTATGCCATGGGCAGCGGCATTGGTGCGCTTTCGATGACAACCGGAGACTATGACATCCTCTGCCATGATGATACGGTGGTGAAAGAGTATCATCTCGACAAACTCCGCTTTGGTGATTTTGTTGCTGTGCTTGATCATGACAATCGTTATGGACGTACCTATCGCAAGGGCTCGATTACCATTGGTGTGGTGATCCATTCCGATTCTCCGCTGGGAGGCCATGGCCCCGGCATGATGACACTGATGACGTGCACGACAGATAAGTTGGTGCCTGTGCTCAGCGATAAAGCCAATGTTGGTGCAGTGTTAAATATCGGACGCTACGCATCACCAGATGCTGCATCCAAACACGGTGTATAACGCCTATGTATAAACCCGTCACATGCCTGTTTCTCCTGATGTCGCTGTTATGGAGCAGTATCGCAGCGGCAGAAATCTATAAATGGGTGGATGCGTCTGGAAAGACCCACTACACAGACAAGCCAGTGAGTGGATCAAAACAGCAAAACTCGGGAAGCATCAATGCAATATCCAATCCGGCATTTAATCTTGAAAAGACAAAAATGCAGATGAAGTACATCGAGCGCAACGGTAATATGTTTGTATCAGGTCGGGTAAATGGCATTGCAATGCAATTTGTGGTTGATACAGGCGCGACTTATGTGGCGATCCCACCTGCCATTGCCAAACGTGCCCGACTTGATACACGCAATGCACAGAAAGTCACCCTACAGACTGCCAATGGAAAAATCCTTGCGCCCTTGATATCCGTATCCAATGTTGAAGCAGGTGGCATCAAACAACAAAACATTCTTTCCACCGTGCAGAAGCTCTCACCGGACGGCACCACAGGCCTGCTTGGCATGAGTTTTCTCTCAGGCTTTCGCATGACCATTGATCAGGACAGGAAAATGATCCTGCTTGAGAAAAAATAAACATGCCTGATCAAACATTGATTCGCGCGGCCTGCATCCAGCTCAATTCAGGTGCAGATCAAAACATCAATCTTGCGCGGGTTGCCTCGTTGATAGAAGAAGCTTCAGAACAGGATTGTGAACTTCTGCTTCTACCTGAAAATTTCTCTTTCATGGGCGCCGATGAAGCTGATAAATTGGCCATTGCTGAAAAACAAAAGGATTCGACTGTATTGGCCTTTCTTGCAGATCAGGCACGTGAACATAGAATCGTTATCGTTGGTGGAAGTGTTCCCTTAAAAAGTGAGCACAGCGATAAAATACGCAACAGTTGCCCTGTTTTTTCATCCGCAGGCGAATGCATTGCTTGTTATGATAAAATACATCTTTTTGATGTGGATCTGCCGGATGAGCATTATTGCGAATCAGAGAGCATTAAAGCAGGCCGATTGCCTGAACATGTCAGCTTTGATGGCTGGAACATTGGCCTGAGCATCTGTTACGACCTGCGTTTCCCTGAGCTTTATCGTCATTACAGCAATTTAGGGTGTAATATTCTCACCGTGCCTGCCGCATTTACTGTGCCAACAGGTCAAGTACACTGGGAAACATTATTGCGAGCCCGAGCGATTGAAAATCAGGCCTATGTGCTTGCAGCGGGGCAATGTGGTACACATCCAGGTGAAAGAAAAACATGGGGGCATTCCATGATGATTAACCCTTGGGGCGAAGTCATTGCCTCTTTTGAAAATGAAGCCGAAAACAGAGAAGGCATCATTGTTGCAGATTTTTCACTCAACAATTTGAATAAAATACGCCAAACTATGCCAGTGTTGAACCATCGGAGGCTTTAATCTTAATATGAATCATGCCAAAACAGAGCCGCGCAATGAACCGGACAGGGAACAATTACGTGCCCATCGCCAGGTTTTATGGGATGCGTGGCAGCGTGCAAAAGATCATTTACCACTTGATGCCATGCAGATTCGCATTGCGCGTGTGATTGAAATGCATCCTGAACATCATCATTTTTTTGATGATATGGAGTCTTTCCTCGATCGCGATTTTCATGTCGATGATGGTATGAATCCTTACCTGCATCTTTCTCTGCATCTGGCACTGGAAGAGCAGGTTGCCACCAAACAACCGCCGGAAGTTGGTACCGCTCTTGAACATATGATGACACATAAAGGTATCAGTCGTCATGATGCATTGCACCGGGTTTTGGAAATACTGGCCGAATCAGTCTATTACGCGCAGCGTGAGGGGCGAGATCCCGATGTTTTGCAATACCTCACTCGGGTAAAGGAGTTAATGCAGAAATGATCCGTAGTATTTTTGTATCCATGCTCTTCTTTTTTGGGCCGGCAATGCTGATGTTTATGCTCAGAAACCTTTTTCTCTTTTCAAGAGCATGGTTTCGTCTTAAGCAGGCACAAAAAAAACAGGAAGCAGAAATCATCGATGTCACACCGCAAAAACATGGCTCACCTTCGGTTTTGTTTAATATTTCAGCCATCATCATTGGTTTGACCTGTGCTATTTTAGCCTGGCAGAAAATGACCAGCGCCCCCGAAGAGAAACAATATTATGTTCCTGCACATGTGAATGAAGAGGGGAAGGTAATCCCCGGAAAACTGGTGCCGATTAAAAAGTTTACAGCACCAGACCAGTAATCAAATTTGAAATTTTTGTGTTGCCTCAAGATCAACTTTTGTTTTTTTAGGACGGATATTGGTGCCACACTTGGGGCACTCATAGATATCTGCTTTTTCCGCCTGAAATTTTTCCTGACATTTTGGGCATGTCATTTTAACCTGACTCATAACCTCTCCTTGTTAAACGATCAAGTGCTTATGCCATCAACATCAGCTATTGAAATCGTAATGCTCAATAAAATCAAGTTCCAATCTGAAAACACGTTCAAAACAGATTGAAAACGAATGACAAAACAGATTATATGAGTTTTATTAAAGCCTTTCACGTTCTTTCAGCTTTGAACAAAGATACGCTACTTATCACTGCCACTCCACAACTGGTTACAGAGTGGAAACGAAGGCTATTGCTTGATGCAAACAAAGAAGTCATCGCGACGCCTCCCATTTTATTCTGGGATGAATGGCTCAAAAAACTGCTTGAACAGGATCCTCAGTCTCCGATTCCGCTCTCAAAATTACAAGCGCAGCTTTTATGGGAAAAAGTCATACGGGATGACCTGCGTGCAAGCGAATACAACCGAAGTTTATCGCTGAAAGGTCTCGCTCTTCGTGCTTCAGAGGCTTATACATATATGCAGG
The DNA here is from genome assembly GCA_021772895.1 of Mariprofundaceae bacterium. Classification (GTDB taxonomy): domain Bacteria; phylum Pseudomonadota; class Zetaproteobacteria; order Mariprofundales; family Mariprofundaceae; genus WSZY01. The sequence goes on from JAJFLC010000014.1 coordinate 7,786, forward strand.
CGTACAAAATCAATCTCACTGAACTTGCATTCAATGGTGAGGAGAGTGATGCGTTGACCCGATGGATCAAAGCCATCAAATTGGAGCTAAAAAACGAACAGTTTCAACAAAGAGCATTGGCCGCAGACCTTACTTCTCTGATCAATCCAGCGATACAAAACTTAACCCTCCCTAAATCCATTATACTGGATGGTTTTGAAACCTTCACGTCTGCTCAACAGGCTCTACTTGCCCAACTCAAAGAAAAAAACTGTGAAATTTTGACAGTTCAATCCGACCTGGAACCTGCTACACCCACAGTGACAGCTTGCCTCGATGAATCATCTGAATTGCACCAGCTTGTTTCCCGCATTCAAGACCTGATAAGTCAAACACCCACACTTAGAATTGCTATTTTGACCAGTAACTCTTTTTCCGACATCGATTCTCTTCGCCGCGAACTGGACAGTGCTCTCATCCCTGAAACCTGTACCAATCCTTTTTATGAGCAGCAAGCAGTCACCATGCAGGGCAGGCCACTGTCTGACTGGCCGATGATTCAACAAACCCTGCATTTACTTTCACTGGCGGGAAAAAAGAGTATCGCTTTTAGTGATTTTTCAACCTTGTTGTTCTCTCCATGGTTAAAGGGGTTCGAAAAAGAAAAGATGGGCCGTGCTTCGCTCGACGCTATGTTTCGCAGACAAAATCGGCACCATATCTCCCTGAAACACTTACTTACATCAATAGATGTTGAAACCTTGCCGGCACTCCACAGCATCATCAAAACGCTGGAGAGCTGGGCAACTCCCGCCAGGTCAGTAAGCCAATGGGTGAAAGAGGTTCATACACTTCTGCAAAGCACCGGCATCGTTCAGACAGGTTTTGATGACGAAGTCGTGCGCAGTAATATAGAAATCAGGCAGGTCAACAGCTTTAAAGATGTATTAACATCACTGGTTAGCGCCGATGCCATACACGCCAGCATGAACTGGACACAATTTCTTTCCCTGTTACATGCTACCTGTTCGGAAACACAGATGATCCGGATAGCAAAACACCCTAACATTACAGTGATGCCTCTTGCTCAGATTGCAGGATTGGCGTTTGACCATGTTTTTGTTTTGGCCATGGATGAACAGGCCTTTCCACCTGCTGCACATCCACAACCTCTGCTGCCAATCGCGCTACAAAAAAAATATCGCATACCGATGAGCCACGGATCACTTCAATTTGAATCTTCCCAATGGCTTTGGCAGCAGCTTTTATGGGCATCACCCAACATCGAAATCAGCTATGCAAAACAAAAAACTGAACAGGAAATGAAACCTTCAGCCTTCCTTAAAGATCTTGTCATACGTACAGCAAATGAAAAAATCAACCATCAACAGGCAGCAGAACTTGAGACCTATGATGATTCAACCAACATCCCTTTATTCGCAGATGAAAAAATCCGTGGTGGCACCGCAATTATCAGAAACCAGTCTGCCTGCCCTTTTCGTGCATTTGTAGCACATCGCCTCTCAGTCTCTGCACTTGGTGATACCGAGCCGGGCATTGAGCCCAGCACCAAGGGATCATTGATTCATGTGGCACTCGAATTCATATGGCATCAACTGAAATCACAATCGGCTCTGCTTGCGCTTAATGAACAGGAACGTGACAAACTCATTCAAGCTGCGATCGAGCATGCCTGGCAAAAGAACAGATCTTCTCACAATTTTTCTGTTCAACAATTTGAAAAGAAACGCATGTTCCGATTATTAACCGAATGGCTACAGCTCGAATGTATGCGTCCTGCATTTCAAGTGATCGAAACCGAAAAAGAATTTTCATTGCAGCTCCCTGAGCACAGCGCTCAACAGCTGCCGCTTCGTATCAATGCAGATCGAATCGATCAGGATGCTACTGGCCGAAAAATTCTCATTGACTACAAAACGGGGGCAAAACAGTCCGTTTCCAAATGGCTGGGTGAGAGAATAGAAGAACCACAACTGCCACTCTATGCATTGGCAAGTGGATTGACTGAACATGATGCGGTTACATTTGCAACGGTTCGAAGCGGCCACGAAATGGGCTTTGAAGGTTTGTCCGGCGAAGAGACAGAGATTGATGGCGTTGCTGTATGTGATGGCAAAAGGAACCGTCCTGAAAACTGGCAGCGACTGTTAGATGAGTGGAAAACAAGTCTGGATATGCTTGCAGAAGAATTTATCAACGGCAGAAGCGATGTATCTCCGAGAAATAAGGCAGCATGTACCTATTGTGGTATGGAAGCGCTTTGCAGAATTGAAGAGACCGGGTTTGATATGGAAAACAGATCTGAATCATGAGTGAAATAATTCGTAAACGGGCCATAGATCCAGCTCACTCATATCTGGTACAGGCTCCGGCAGGTTCTGGAAAAACGGAACTTCTGACTCAGCGAATTCTGGCGCTTCTGGCAACCGTCGATGAACCGGAAGAAATACTGGCGCTCACCTTCACACGCAAAGCCGCTGCGGAGATGGCCAACCGGGTGATTGAAGCCCTGTCTATAAAAAAACCGGACGATGAAAATTCCCACAGGATGGTGACGTGGGAGCTTGCTCACAAAGCACTCGCACGTTCTGATGAACGTGGCTGGAATCTATCTGAACATCCTGCTCGATTAAGAATCATGACCCTGGATAGCCTGACCGGAGCACTGGCGCGCCAGCTACCTCTGTTATCAGGGCTTGGTGACATGCCAACACCGAACGAACATAGCGGAGCCGTATACAGAGAGGCCGCCGAACAAACACTGCATCGGGCAATGCAGCAGGATTCTGTTGCTGTTGAGGCGTTACTCCTGCATCAGGATCATAATACCGTTGCTGTGATCGATTTGATGGCAAAGATGCTGGGGAATCGAGAGCAGTGGTTAAAATATATAGCCAGCCATGGTCGAAACACCAAAACATTCAAGCAAATAATTGAATCAAATCTGAGTGAGTTCATCATCAATCAACTTCAGCAATGTGATGCATTGATACCGCTGGAGGTTAAAACAACATTGTCCTCACTGCTTCATTTTGCAGGAAAAGAGCTTAACAACACCATCTTAACAGATATCACGATGTGGCCAGCCAGTTGTGATACGAACCATCTAACTCACTGGAAAATACTAGCGAACTTCCTTCTTACCAGTAAAGAGCCTCAATTCAGAAAAAGTATGAGTAAAACCCAGGGTTTTCCGACATCTGCAAAAGATGAGAAACAGCAGATGCTGGCGATATTATCCCTGCTTACTGACATTTCCGGATTGGCCGATGCCATGCATCAGCTTCGTGGTCTGCCTGACACACCCACATTTACGCCGACACAATGGCAAATGGTTGAGTCTTTGTTTGCACTTTTGCCGCTGGCGGTTGTTGATCTGCAATCCATATTCAGCAGACAGGGTAAAGCTGATTTTACTGAGATCGCTCTGCGTGCGCTTGATGCCCTGAGTGATACACATGGTCATCCCTCCGACCTGCTGCTGAAAATGGATTACCGCATTCATCATATTCTGATTGATGAGTTTCAGGATACCTCGGAGTTACAGATGAACCTGTTACGCTGTCTCACCTCCGGCTGGCAGGAGGATGATGCGCGAACGCTGTTCATGGTGGGCGATCCCATGCAGTCCATTTATCGCTTTCGCAAAGCAGAGGTCGGGCTTTTCCTTCAGGCTGCAAACAATTCAGCAGGCCTGCCAAAGGTCACAGGTTTACAGCTGGAACAGAATTTCCGTTCCTCACCTGTCATTGTAGAATGGGTAAATCAGGCATTCAGCCATATTTTTCCTAAAAAACAGGATGCAATCAGTGGGGCCATTGAACACGCTCATGCTGTTGCGGGGTTATCGCATCCGGGTCGTGTCCAGCTACATCGACTGGAGCATTCCGGTGATCTTGAAAATGATGATGAAACAGAGGCCAGTGCCGTTACAATACTTGTTAAGCAGGCCATAAGCAGAGGTCAGCGTGTTGGCATTTTATCCCGAACACGTAAACATCTTCACGCCATTATGCCTTCGCTTAGCGAAGCACATATTCCTTTTCGTGCGATTAAAATTCTGCCGTTGAATACAAGACCTGAGGTACGGGCACTGCGCGCGCTGCTGCGTGCGTTATTGCACCCGGCAGACAAGGAATCATGGCTGGCAATATTACGCTCTGTGTGTTGCGGGCTTAGCACAGCGGATATGTTCGCATTGCTACATGATGACCACAGAAATATCTGGGAGATTATCGAAGATGAACAAAGCATCTCGAAACTTGGGCCTGATGCAAAGCTCCGGGTTAGTCATGTAAAACAGGCACTGAGACCATGCATGGCAGTCAGTGGAAAGATAAAGGCGCGGGAACTGGTCACATCTGCATGGCTACGTCTGGGCATGCCATCCATGCTGGACGAGACGGCGCATACCAACGTGGAAACACTGCTCGCACTGATCAACTCCCTTGATGAAAATGCCCGGGTTGATTTCACATTACTGGATGAACGAATTGATACTCTTTATGCCGCACCCAATGCATGTAAAGAAGCCGAACAGGTTGAGCTGATGACCATGCACGGAGCCAAGGGACTACAGTGGGACATGGTGATACTTCCAGGACTGGGCAAGCAACCCAAGGGCAATGATCAACCCTTATTGGCATTCACTGATGTGCCCATGCAGGGAAAATCTCTGTTTTTAATGTCACCCAAAGCAGAAACACGCAGCAAAGACGAGCTTTTTTCACTGATACAATCTGTTGAAAATCGCAAAGAGACCAACGAACTCGCTCGTCTTCTCTATGTTGCCTGTACACGGGCTGAAACCGAACTGCATATGTTTGGCGGTATATCGAAAAAAAGTGGAGAGGCCCAAAAGGGCTCATTGCTGGAATTGCTTTCACCATCGCTTTCACAAGGAACTGACAGCTGTTTTGGTGCAGAAATATCGATGCTTGAAACAGATGAAGTGATAAAACCCAACCGGAAAAAATCACTGCAACGCATTAAAACGATACCCCGGCCACTGCCTGAGCTGGTTGCCGAAATCAATCAAGAGCCTGAATATGGTTGGGCAGGGCCGGAGGCCACACCGATTGGAAACACTCTGCATATGATGCTTCAACAAGTAGCTGAACATGGCATCGAAACATGGGGGGAGCAACATACAACGCAAGCGATCCATGTTATGCAACGTATGCTGATCGCAGAAGGTCTCTCAGGTGAGCTACTGCAATCAGCCCTGCTACGCTGCAAAGAAGGGTTGAAAAGAACACGCAATAGCAAACTCGGAAAGTGGATACTCTCCAATCAACATGAAGATGCTCACTGTGAATGGACACTTAGCTTCATGCAAAATGGACAGGCTTGCCAGCGCATCATTGATCGAAGTTTTATTGATGAGCAAGGCACGCGCTGGATTATCGATTATAAAACCGGCGCACATGAAGGAGGTGATTTGAATACATTCCTTGATAGTGAACAGCAGCGCTATGCACCGCAACTTGAGGGGTACAAAGAGCTGTTACATACCATGGACCCTGAGCGACCTATTAAAATGGCCCTCTACTTTCCAGCTTTTGATGGCTGGAGAGAGCTTTGACTCTTACTTATTTTTTACCGCGATTCATAAGTGGGCAACGCCATTGATCCGTTCCAGATAACGCCTGATCACTAATTGCAGCGCAACCAAAACGTTCCGAATCACAACCATCTTTGTGACAAAGTGTAAAGGCTTTCAGCATGGATTCCAAAGCAGGAATTAAAAACGGTTTTCGCAAATACACACAAACATGTTCTTTCGACGCATTCATTGAATCAATATATCCCGAAATAATTGCAGTTCGAATTTCCGGATGATGTTGATGAACTGTCTCTAACAGTTGAAATCCATCCATGTCTGGCATGGTTGCATCTGACAAAAGCGCAATTGGAGGCTGATAATCCGAACTTTGCATGTATTTCAGATAAGCAACAGGAGAAGAAAACGTTTTGCACTCATAACCCAGCGTATTCACAATCGAAGATAGTGCCTCCAAAACAAGCTCATCATCATCAACCATATGAAACATACGTACATCCTCACCAGGCAATAAACATATCAATCATTTATAGTATTAATTATAGCTGAGTCAGATTGTGAATGGTGATGGCAAGCTGTATTACGCAGCCTCTTGAAGGCCCAGTGACTCAATAACCTCTTCAAGATCTTCTACAGCAAAAGGTTTATTAAGAAACATACAGGCATAGTTTCGATATTCATCCTGTATCTCCGGTTTTCCGCTGATGACAATGAATTTCTGATCAGGATGCTCGATCATTACCCTTCTGATCATTTCATAACCACTCATCAATGGCATCGAAACATCACTGAAAACAGCAGCCGGAGCTGTATATTCATCGCTTCCCAGAAAGTTCAAATACTCAACAGGTGAGTTAAACACACGTGTTTCGTGACCCATATCATGAAAGATGCTACTCATAAATTCGCAAATAATTGGCTGGTCATCAATAACGTGAAAAAGCATGGCGAAGTTATCGCATACATTAAAAAAACGCACAATCCCGCAAAGAAGGTATATTTTTTAAGGTTTTAGACCAAACAAACATCTCGAAATGAATCAACAAGTCCGGCCAGCTGTTTTTTTTTGTAAGGTCTGGCATCGGCATGTCCCCAAACAGGCGCAGGCCATGCCAGATCATCGGTAAAACGGGCAATATGATGAACATGAAGTTGAGGAACCATATTTCCTAACGCAGCCACATTGATTTTATCTGCTTTAAAATACGCTGCAATCACTTTGGATAAGTGTGAGGATTCCCAAAGCAGCTGTTTTTGATCATCTTCGCTAAGTTCAAATATCTCACGAATGCCATCTCTTTGCGGCACAAGAATGAACCATGGATAGTTGGCGTCATTCATTAAAAGCAGTTGGCATAATGGAAAATTTCCGATATGAATGCAATCAGTTTTTAGGCGCGTATGTAACTCAAACATGGCATCATCATAGCCTTTCATGATCCTGAAACAAAAGCTTTCAGTGAATTGCCGAATGACTATAGGTATAGTGCGCCCAATGTTTACAGGTATTATTATGGATGTGGGTCAGGTTCTTTCGATTGATCGGGAACCTGAACAGACTCATATGCACTTCTCCACATCCCTTGCTACAAACAATTGGGCACAGGGTGATTCAATCGCCGTGGATGGATGCTGCCTGACCATCACCGGTTTTCCGGCTCAGGGCGGCTTTTCGGCAACGCTTTCACAAGAGACACTCAAGCTCACACATCATTCAGATATTAAAGTCGGTGATAAGGTCAACCTTGAACCCGCCTTATGTGTCGGGGATCCTCTCGGTGGCCATATTGTAACCGGTCATATAGATGGGCTGGCAAAGATTGAAGAGGTTACAAACGTGGGTGAACACAGAGTATTTCGTTTTTCTGTTCCACTTGAACTTGCCATGTATGTTGTAAAAAAAGGTTCTGTTGCGATAAACGGTGTTAGTCTGACGGTCAATGAAGTGGATCACTGCTGCTTTACCGTCAACCTGATTCCCCATACATTAACCCACACAAACCTTGGTAATTTATCCACAGGACAGCGTGTTAACTTTGAAAGCGATATGCTGGGTCGCTATGTGGAACGGATCATGGACTTTCAAAACATGCAAAACACACAAAATACAAATCAGCAGGAGAACAGATGAGCCTAGCCAGTTGTGAAGAATTAATTGATGAACTTCGTGCTGGACGCATGATTATTCTGGCCGATGATGAAGATCGCGAAAACGAAGGTGATCTTGTCATGGCCGCCGAATGGGTGACCCCTGAAGCGATCAACTTTATGGCAACACATGGTCGTGGTCTGATCTGTCTTGCCATGACGCAGGAGCAAACAGAAAAGCTCAACATTCCATTGATGGTCGCCAATACCAATTCGAAATTCAAAACCAATTTCACTGTATCGATTGAAGCCGCAGAAGGTGTTACCACTGGCATTTCAGCCTATGACCGTGCCCACACCATTCGTACAGCGATCCATGAAAATGCTACGGCAGCAGATATCCACACACCGGGTCATGTGTTCCCACTGGTGGGTCGTGATGGTGGTCTTCTTGTTCGCGCAGGCCATACAGAAGCAAGTATCGATCTGGCACGCATGGCGGGATTGAAACCGAGCGGCGTGATTTGCGAAATCATGAATGATGATGGTTCCATGGCACGTATGCCGGAACTGAAAAAATTCGCAAAAAAACACAATTTAAAAGTAGGCTGTATTGCTGATGTGATCAGCCATCAACTAAAACATGATTCACTGGTCAAACGTGAAGTTGAAGTACGGATGCCCACAGAGTTCGGTGATTTTCGTATGCTTGGATATAGCAATGTTGTGGATAAGGCCGAACATGTCGCACTGGTGATGGGCGAGCTTGATGCAGAACAACCATGTCTGGTCCGTGTCCATTCCGAATGTTTGACCGGAGATGTCTTTACATCCCGTCGTTGTGATTGTGGTTCTCAATTGCATGCTGCCATGCGTCAGGTTGCTGAAGCAGGTGCAGGTGTGATTCTTTACCTACGACAGGAAGGACGTGGTATCGGCCTGCTGAACAAACTGCGTGCCTATGAGCTACAGGATGTGGGCCATGACACGGTTGAAGCCAATAAGAAACTCGGGTTCAAAGCAGACCTCAGAGACTATGGCATCGGCGCACAGATTTTACGCGATATTGGCTTAAGAAGGTTGAAGCTTCTTACCAATAATCCTAAAAAAATCATTGCGTTAGATGGTTATGGTCTTGAAGTCGTTGAACGTGTGCAATTGCAAACAAGTCCACATGATGAAAATATCACCTATCTGACAACCAAACGGGATAAGATGGGACACATGTTAAATGTTAAAGGGGATGTCGAGTGAGTCTCGATGCGCCTCATCTGGCCGGAAGTGTTGATGCAACGGGTATGAAAATCGGTATTATCGTCAGTCGTTTTAATGAAAATATCACGTCTGCACTTCGTGATGGTGCGGTGACTGCTTTAAAAGAACATGGAAGCCATGATGCTGATTTGAAAATTGTCCATGTGCCCGGTGCTTTGGAAATCCCAACCATTGCCGCAAACATGGCAGATTCCGGCAACTATGATGCATTGATATGTTTAGGTTGCGTGATTCAAGGCGGAACCGCTCATTTTGAGCATGTTTGCCGTGTCGCGATGGATAGCATTGGTGCAATTGCAGAACGCGGAACCATCGCCATTGCCAATGGCATTCTCACAGTAGATACCTTGGAACAGGCTCTGGATCGAGTGGGTGGAGCCCATGGCCATAAAGGTGCCGAAGCAGCGCTGACTGCCGTTGAAATCGCCACAACATTAAAGGAATTAAAAAACTCGTGAGCAATAGAAAAAAAACAAACAGCCCGAACCGTCATCAGGCACGCGAATCAGCGATTGAAACGCTTTATGCATGGCACAGTGGTGGCAACGACAATGCCGACCTCCCCCATCTGTTGAGCGGACGTATTCAGGAAGAAGAACGGGGTGCTCAGGATGAAACCTACCTTCGTGAAATGGTTTACGGCATCACCGAACAAAAAGATGAACTCGATGAACTCATCAAACCTGCCGTAAAACGCAGCCTCAAAAGTGTTGCCAATGTGGAACTGAACGTTCTTCGTTTGGCCGTTTGGGAAATGAAAAACCGGCTGGAGATTCCCTACCGTGTTATCATCAACGAAGCGCTTGAACTTACCCGCGCCTATGCCGATGAATCGGCACGTGGCTTTATCAACGGTGTATTGGATAAACTCGCAAAAAGCATTCGCTCTGCTGAAATGAAATAGTAAAATTTTATTAAAAAAGAGTGTTTATACCTATTTTCATTCAATTTCATCAAAAATATTATGTTAAAAATGTATATTCAGACACTTTTTAGTAAATATTTCTTCTAAATATTATAAAAACTTAAGTCTGATTTCATTATTATAGAATCAACTCGAAACGAATAAAGATCAAGACTATGTAGATGAAAGGCTGTGAAGATTAATTTAAAGTGTTGCCAGATATTAATAGTTTTTCGCGATTTCACTATCAATGAGCGCCCGTAGTTCATCATAACCAAAAACAGCGAGAGGTATGCCATTGACGAAGTATGATGGGGTTTTACTGACACCCAACTGCTTCGCATCGGCCAGGTCCTGGGCAATGTTCCTGGCAATCATCGGATCGTTCATCTCCTGCTTTAAGCGAGCCACATCAAATTTATAATGCTCAAGATATTTCCACAGTACCTCGGGTTGAGCCTTGTGATGTGAGGTCCAGTGCGGCTGCGATGCAAACATCAGATCCAGCACTGGCCAGTAAGTACCCATTTTTCTAGAGGCTTCAAGAATTTGCAGGATGTGATCGGAACCATCGTGAAGGGGTGCATAACGAATCACGTGATTCACTTTGCCTTTGTGTTCAATCAGTAGCTCTTTGACCGCTGGATAAAAAGCCCTGCAGGTTTCACAAGCCGGATCCATAAACTCAACAATGGTTACTTTGGCATCAGGGCTTCCCGCTCTGGGCGAATACGGCTTAATCAGGAGTTCATGGTTTTGTCTGGCAAGTTCAGCCTGAGATTGTGTCTGCTGAGATTTGTAGAGGTAACCCCCTGCGATAAAGGTAAGTACCAGCAACAGAGCTGTCATCATGACAAGGTTATTTTTTTTCATTGATCTATCCTGGCTCGAATAATGAGCAATAAAATTATGATGGCTGAAAACGAGGCAAGTGAAAGAAGCGGGATGGGAAGAACATCAAACAGCACCATATTGGCATCCTTGCAGGATACGCCCTGACTGCATGGTTGGAGGCTTTCAGGTATGACGCCAAAAAACAGCAGGCAATGGTACACAGTGAACAGCAAACCGATGGTCGCAACAGGCAGCGCATAGCGAACCACCTGTTTGTCTACAGGGTAAAAGCCAATGAAAAGTATGATGGGCAGGGGGAACATAAATATCCGCTGATACCAGCATAAAACGCATGGTGTCAGCTCCATAACCTCACTGAAAAAAAGACTGCCAAGCGTTGATATGGTCGCAATGAACCAGCAACTAAAGATCAATAGCCAGTCTGTAGAACTATTTGCCATTTGTGCCGTTTCTGCATTCATTCCGCACAAGCTAAATCAGTTGCCTGTTAAAATCCCGTTTTAAGAACAAAAGGGGCCAAGTCTTGTTTCGCGCATTCCAACCCTCTCCTTGATTAACCGACTCACCGTAGCGTGATCTAATCCAACATATGTAGCAACCGCCTACATCGTGTAACCGGTATACTTCGCCCATCCAATCGCTGCGCTCCATGCCAGACAATGCAATTTCATTTAATGGCAAATGTCGTATCGGAGCAGACATGGCCTCGCAGGCCACATGCCCCCCTTCAAACTCAATGCGCAACGCTCTTGCCATCGCCACTTCTCATAACAGAAAAGTGTAATCTTTTCCCAACAAAATCCGCAAAACAAGACTTACCCCGTATTATATGACCCCCAATGCTTTGCAACAATCTGTAATATCGGCCATCCTTTTCTATAGACCAAAGCATAGACAGGAAAAAGGTTGTTGAAAAATTTTGAATAAAATGGTCATTTCAGTAAATGTTTTACATATTTATCAAATAAACTTATAAAAAATGTTTTAAAAAGCAGCTTTAAGATAAAATAACTTTAAAATTTTGTTAAATAAAACGGGCTAATTGAATCCCTAACCACGTCAGAATCAGGCAAATCACAACCTGCCCGATCACATTGGCAGCAGCCATGCCCAACGCACCTTCCTGAAGCAAACGAATTGATTCCAGTGAATAGGTTGAAAATGTTGTAAAGGCTCCCAACAAACCCACCGTGAGAGCCAAGCGCACCAGTTCACTGGCGGTTGAACGCTCAATCAACCAGACAAACAGAAAACCAAGCAAAAAACTACCCAGTGCATTAACCGCCAGTGTACCCCATGGAAATGCTCCACCTGCCAAACGTTGCACTGAACCTGCCATCAGCCAGCGCAGCACTGCACCTGCCGCTCCACCGATTGCCACGGCTGTGATCTGTTGAATCACTGGGCTTTTTTCCCAATGCTAAACATCGCTTTCCTGTGCCTTTTTTCTGCGTTCATTCAACCACTGCATACGCTCATTCAACGTTTTTTCAAAACCGCGCCTTGTGGGCTGGTAAAGAGAAACGGCATCCATCGCATCAGGAAAATGTGATTGTGCGACAACGGCATCATCAGAATTGTGAGCATATTGATAACCCTGCCCATGCCCCAGCTCTTTCATCAGTTTGGTGGGTGCATTTTTTAAGTGTTTCGGCACATCCAGATGCTGGCTCTCTTTTGCCAGCTTTCGTGCAGCCTTTTCTGCCATATAGGTTGCATTACTTTTTGCTGCCAGCGCGAGATAAATGGCCGTTTCAAACAAGCCCTGCTCCCCTTCAGGTGAGCCCAGAATCTGATACATCCGCTGTGCATCCAGTGCTAACGTCAATGCTTTAGGATCGGCCAGACCAACATCCTCAGTTGCCATGCGGATCATCCGGCGTGCCAGATAAAGCGGCTCTTCACCGGACTGAAGCATGCGAGCCAGCCAGTAGCATGCTGCATCGGCATCAGAATCACGAATCGACTTATGCAGCGCAGAGATCAGATCATAATGAGCGTCGCCATCGCGATCATACTGACCTTGTCTGCGTGTCCACTGCTGTGCAGTTGCTTTTTCATCCCATGTTCTGGATGCATCCGCCTCAAACAGGCTTTGTAAGGCATTTAATGCATAACGCGCATCGCCATCACTGGCTGCTGCCAGCCATTTAAGTGCATCATCATTGACACTAAATGCCATGGATTCTTTGTTCAGAAGTGCAATGCCCCGTTTTAAAATGTGTTGAATGGATGCTTGATCCAGAGGTTTTAAAACAATCACACGACAACGGGACAAAAGTGCATTGTTTAATGAAAAGGAAGGGTTTTCCGTCGTCGCACCCACCAGCACCAATGTGCCATCTTCCATATAAGGGAGTAACACATCCTGCTGAGCTTTATTAAAACGGTGAATCTCATCCAGAAAGAGGAGGTAACTACGCCCTTCACGTCGGGCCTGATCAACCACGCCCTGCACCTCTTTTTTACCTGCAGACACTGCTGATAACTGCTCAAAGGGCATATCCGCTGACTGCGCCATGATACGGGCCAGCGTTGTCTTACCTACACCTGGCGGCCCCCAAAAAATAGCTGAGACCGCCCTGCCTTCACTCAGCGCAACGGAAAACCATGAATTTTCATCTGTTAACTCATTCTGACCGGCAACATCACTCAATACATCTGGCCGTAATCGATAAGCCAGCGGCACAGCACTGTTTACAGCCGCAGCTGTATCAAACAGTTCAGGTGAAGACAGAATCAGAAACCTTTGGAAACCGACAATGCAAGTGAATGCCGACGATCGCGATACGTACCCGCAAAGGCCCCGCTCACCTTACTTTGAGGATAGAGTGTATAAATATATGCAAGGTCAAGATGAAGGCCAAACATATCGCCACCCGCACCCAGACTTATTTTGTGTGCGGTCTGATCCGCAACTGCCGGATGGAATCCCTGATCACTGTTTGCTCCCTGATCATAAGCATAACCAAAACGAAACTGACTGTTTTCTCTCCAAAACCATGTCACACCTGCCATCAAAGTCAGGCTATCTTTCAAATCCAGTACATTCGATTGCACAACCGTGCTTCCCGAAAGAACATTCAAATCGTTGAGCTTGGACCAACGGCTCCAATTGGCATCGAGCTCCAAACGAACCGCATCTGCCACATCATAAGAAACACCAACGATAAACTCATCTGGAAGTTTCACCTTCAAGCTCTGATTAGCCGAATCTGAAAGTTTAATGTTTGAACCCAGTCGTGCCAGCATACCCACCGACCACATCGGCGCAGGTTTCCACTTCATGGAAACATGGCCTCCAAAAGCGGCTTTATCATTTCCAGAGAATGAAGATCCACCTTGCGTTAATGTGGCGGAAGTCAAATACCAGTCTACACCCGCTGCAAAAGCCATGGAGCTGCTCAATCTGTAAATCGTATCCAATGAAAGGCGGCTCATCTTAATCGATGTCCTCCCAGCACTACCGGGAAATGCAAGACTCCAATCATTTTCCAACATATAAGGCTGATTATAGGCGAGAGAAAAACCCAAATTTCCATCCCGTGGCATCCATGAAGCGTACAAATGATTCACGTTACTCGTATTTCCTTCATTAGGTCCGGTACTTGTACCAAGATCAACAGAGCTATTCCGATATCGTAAATTCATACCAATCATGCCCTGAATACCATCCTGCCAGGCAAGTCCTGATGGGTTATAAGCCGCAGCTGAAACATCATCAGCACCCGCCACAACCGCATTCGCCACGCCCATACCTGAGGCAGACATATCTGAAGTTGCAAAACCTCCCGCTTCAGCCACCGTTGCAAACATACAACACAGCACAAGTGCACTTATCTTTTTCATACTCAGTATACCCCACCAATAAATTTCATTCCGTTATTTTGACCTATCACTCAACCATCTACTGAACCGGCAATATCAATCACCTCAACACCCTCAGGCGGTGTAAATGAAAAAATACTTTTGGGTGGCGTTTGTCTATCCACATCTGAAAGAATCATTCGGTTTCGGTTACCCAGCATATCTTCACTTTCAAGCCAATGAAGATCGCCAGATGCTAAAAATGTCAAAATCAACTCAGGACCGTCCGCAATCTGAATACGATATGCAATATCACCGGATTCAAGTTTTTCTGTGGCGAGCAACTTTATATCTTTTACACCGACCCGGCCATCGAGTAATTTCATCGCAACCGGATCAACCGCATCAAGGCTTTCCATACGTTCAGCTTGCATCAAATCAGCTTCATAATGCCAAACCACACCACCATCACTTATATAGAGTTGTTCATACGGCACAACATATTGCCAGCGAAAATGTCCAGGTCGCCTGATCGCCAGCGTACCGGAATAGTGCTGCTCTCCACCCTCAGAAAAATAGACAACCTGCCGAAACAGACATGAAAAACCTGCGTTTTCTGCCATTTTTGAAAGTGCCCGTGTTAGTTTTTTAACATCCTCACCCTCAACACTCGCTGTAGCTCCTGTTTGCGCATATCCATGTGATATCGGCACAAAGAGAAACATCAAACACAATAAATGGATACGAAACAGGTCCATTCGCAACAGATTCATTCGATCACGCCCCCACCATCAGCAGAAGACCTTGCAAGTACCTTACGTGTGCCGCCGGAACCCGGCGGTGTAACCAGACCATCCTGCTCCATCTGTTCAACGATACGACTTGCACGGTTATAACCAATACGAAGATAACGCTGCACCATCGAGACTGAACATTGCCCCTTCTCAATCACCAGTTCGGCGGCTTCATCATATTTGGAATCTTTCTCTTCATCAGCGCCCTGTATCTGTTCATCCGGGCTTTTCACTTCAAACACTTCATGGCGATATTCCGGTTCACCCTGCTCTTTCAAATGTTCTACCAAACCAAGCACTTCACTATCTGAAATATATGCACCATGCACACGGGTAAGATCGCGGCCAGCATTTAAAAACAGTGAATCACCATGCCCAAGCAACTGTTCTGCACCCATCTGATCCAGAATTGTTCTGGAATCAATCTTGGAAGAGACTTGAAAAGAGAGCCGACTTGGTAAATTCGCTTTAATCAAGCCTGTGATCACATCAACACTCGGGCGCTGCGTTGCCAAAATCAGATGCAGCCCGGCCGCACGTGCCTTCTGAGCGATTCTGCATATAGCCTGCTCCACCTCTTTGCCAGCCACCATCATCAAATCGGCCAATTCATCAATCACAATCACAATAAAAGGAAGACGGCTCAGTTCACCACTTGCATCTTCATCAACAGCCTTATTATAACCTTCAAGATTTCTCACCTTGGCTTCACTCATCAACTGATAACGCCGCTCCATCTCGTACACGGCCCATGCCAGCGCTTTGGCGGCTTTATGTGGGCTTGTCACCACAGGCACCAGAAGATGTGGAATATCGTCATACATCGAAAGTTCCAACATCTTCGGATCCACCATAATCAAGCGAAGATCCTTGGGAGAATGCGTCATCAACATGGAACAAATCATGGTGTTAATTGAGACGGATTTACCTGAACCTGTTGTGCCTGCAACCAGAAGATGTGGCATTTTTACAAGATCGGTTACCACAGGACGCCCTGCAATATCAACACCGAGCGCCAAAGGAAGTTTTTTCTTTTTATCTGAAAAAGCCTTACTCGCCAGTACATCATGCATGAGTACCATCTCGCGTTCTTCGTTAGGTATTTCAATGCCAATCGCGTTTCTACCCGGAATATTTCCCGCAATACGAACGCTGACTGCCGCCATCGACCTCGCCAAATCGTCCTGTAGTGCCGTGATGCGGTTCACTTTGGTTCCCGGCACAGGCTCAAACTCAAACTGAATCACCACAGGGCCTGGCTGCACTGCCACCACATGGCCTTCAACCCGATAATCCAGAAGTTTCTTTTCCAGCATTCTGGCCATTGCCTGCAATGTTTCTGCGCTGTAAGCATGGCCATCTTCATGTTTTGCAGTAAATAAAGAGAGGCTCGGAAGAGAAAAGCCTGCTATTGAAGGTGTGCCAAGAGAGAGCTCACCCTGCTGTTGTTCTTTGGCCTTTCTTGAAACTGTCACCTTAGCAGGTTTCATAACCTCCGGCTCAGATTCAGCAATATGTACAGGTCGCGAAACTTTCTTTTCACGCCGCTTTTCCCGGCCTTCGATACGATCACGACGCACATCAATTTTACCTTGCCAACGCTCAAAAAGAGACAGTACAAATGCTGTACAGGCCATAGTGAGCAACCCCATACGTTGTATGGCTGCTAAAAGTGAAAAATGTGATGCAGCAATGAAGCTGCTCAGGGTCAGTGTAATCAAAATAAGATCTCTTCCCATGGCATGCAGGGATGTGGTCAACCCTTGAGAAAGCAGCACTCCGAATACACCGCCCTGACCCGCAGGAAGCAACTCAAGCAGGCCCTCAGGCATCATCCCCTCATGTGCATCAATGAGTCCTGAAACACCCAACAGGCATGGCAACCAGAATAATGACGTCCAACCACCTGCATACGGCAGCCTTCCAAACGCAATACGCAGTGTCAGCACAAAACCCAGCACAACCAATAGCCAGCTACCATAACCAAACAGTTGATAGAAAAAATCAGCGATATATGCACCCACCACGCCAACCAGGTTCATCGCCTGAGCCGTTGTTTCATGATTAAAGGAAGGATCCTGTGCCGAAAAGCTATAGAGTGAAAGTGAAGTCACCAGCACCACTGCCAGAATGGCAAAGGCTAAAGCCTCGCGAAGGATTGCACCTGCATTCATAAAATCTTAAACCTCAATCACCACAGGCAAAACCATCGGTCTGCGCCCAATGCGTTTTTTACACCAACGGCGAAGCCACAAACGAATTTCTTCTTTGGCTTCCTCGATATCTGCCAACATTTCCTGGCTCATACTATTGAGATAAATATGTAAATCTTTTGCCGCATCCGATAATACAGCTTCGCTTACTTCCTGATGCAAAAAGCCACGGGCTGATAATTCAGGTTCGCCGAGCAAACTGCCCTCATGCTGACTGATCAATACCGTGACCGAGAGCATGCCCTCATCTGCAAGCACGCGCCGATCACGCAGAACCATATCGTCTACCTCATCACGCCCTGAACCATCCACAAACACAGCGCCTGCATGAAACTTCTCACCCAATGAAATGCCATGTTCATCAACCAGCACTTCCTGACCATTTTCAGCAATAATGGTGTTTTCATATGGAATACCTGTCGCAACACCAAGATCCTGATGCTCGATCAAATTGCGGTACTCACCATGAACAGGATAAAGATATTTGGGTCGGGTCAACTGCATCATGGTTTTCAATTCATGCGCCTGTGCATGGCCTGAAACATGCAGTGCTGCTTTACCTGCATGCAGTACTCGCGCACCCCGGCGATAAATATGATTGTAAAGCCCTGCAATCACCCGCTCATTACCCGGAATATTGGATGAAGAAAAAATAACCAGATCACCAACACCCAAACGGATACCGGTAAAACGATCCTGTGCAATTCGAGCCAGCGCTGCGCGCCACTCACCCTGCGAGCCGGTTGCGATAATCAAAAGTTCACGATCCGCAACATCAGATATTTGTTTAATATCTACAAATGTGCCCGCCGGAATAGAAAGACGATCCAGATCACGTGTAATACCAACATTCTTCTCAAGGCTACGCCCTGCCAAGGCAATTTTTCGGCCACAGGCAACGGCAGCATCGATAATCTGCTGAATGCGAAACATGTTTGATGAAAATGTCGTCACCACAACTTTGCCTGTGCATTGTGAAATACCCAGTTTCAGCGCTGGACCAACCGTTCGCTCACTCGGCGTGCTACCCGGGCGCGTGGCATTGGTCGAATCCGATGCCAGAAGCAGCACACCCTGATCACCAAGCAGTGAAAAACGATGCAATGCGGTAGCCTTGCCATCAATCGGAGCGGGATCAAACTTAAAATCCCCCGTATGTATAATGGCTCCCAAAGGGGTATGAATCGCAATGGAGACCGCATCCATAATTGAATGTGTCACTGGAATTGCTTCAACCTCAAACGGGCCAACCTTTATCGTGCTTTCGTCAGGAAGCGGCCTTAAATCACCTTTATATTCACGCTCTTCAAGTTTACCGGCTATCAGTGCCAACGTGATCGGTGTGCCATACATCGGCAGCTTCAATTGAGGAAAAAGAAACGCCAGCGCACCTATATGATCTTCATGCCCATGTGTTAATAAAATAGCATGAATGTTCAGATTCAGTTCTTCAAGCGCTGAAATGTCCGGAATCACCAAATCAACACCATGCTGACCCGGATCTGGAAAACCCATGCCACAATCGACAATCACAGCATCCTGACCCATGGCATAAACCATCATGTTTTTGCCAAATTCACCCACCCCACCAAAAGGGTAACAACGGATAGAAGTATTACGCATTAAGCAACACCACGACTTCCGGGCTTCACTACAGGAATGATTCCTTCGCGACACAAAGGGCAATCATCAACAGCGTACGTCTCCACATTCAATGCAATCGCCGTCTCATGTGGCACATCAAAGCGACCTTCCGCATTGGGTGCACGATCCACAACCGCCAGCACCTTCACAGGTTTTCCACCATGTTCACGCACCACAGCCATACATTCACAAACAGAGCCACCCGTGGTGATCACATCTTCTACTACCAGAAGACGTGTACCTTCAGGAATCGTGAAACCGCGGCGAAGCTGCATCTCACCCTCTTTACGTTCGGTAAAGATAAAAGGTTTATTCAGTTGGCGGGCTGCCTCCTGACCAATGACCAGACCGCCAATCGCAGGTGAGACCACCATATCAATTTCAGCCGCATTCACTTTTTTGATCAGCTCACCCGCAAGCGCAACAGCGTTTGCCGGAGACATCAGCACCAATGCCGACTGCAAATAACGTGATGAATGTCTACCACTTGAGAGTACAAAGTGTCCGTTTAACAACGCACCTGCATCTTCATACATACTCAGCATTTCCTGTTCGTTCATGAATGGTTCCTTTCTTTCCTTTAATTACAAGGGGGCACACTAGCCAATTCAAAATTTTCGGGAGTGTAACAGTTTCCCCCTCCACACTAAACCTTCCACCTTTTGCTATAATGTTGTGCATGCATGCAAAGCAGAAAAACAATCTTCAGGCCATTCTTTTTGATCTCGATGGTGTCCTGTATATTGGTGAGCATATCATCGATGGCGCTGCTGAAGCGGTCAGAGAAGTACAGCAACTCGGCTACCACATCGCTGGCGTTACCAATACCACCACCCAACCCCGTCGAATCATCGCTAAAAAACTTCAAAGTATGGGCATTGAAATTCCTGAGTCTTCCATTTACACCCCTGCAGCCCTCGCCAATCGCCTTATTGGCAACAAAAAAGCGGCTCTATTTGTTCGCGATTCGCTGCACGAAGATTTTCAGGATATTCAACAAAGTTTATCTCATCCCGATTATGTGGTGATGGGTGATATTGGCGGTGAAGGTTATCCACCTGAAACACTGCGTACGATTTTTCAAATGGTCATGGATGGGGCTCAGGTTCTGGCTCTGCACAAAAATCGTTTCTGGCAAAAACCGGACGGACTGCATCTTGATCTGGGTGTATTTGTAGCTGCCATTGAATATGCCACCGGGAAAGATGCTGTCATTCTCGGCAAACCATCAACGCAGTTCTTCCATGCCATCTGCAAAGAACTCAATACACTGCCTGAACACGCTTTGATGATTGGTGACGATATCGAATCAGATATTGGTGGTGCTCAAAACTCAGGACTTAAAACGGCTTTGGTTCAAACAGGTAAATACCGTGAAGCATTCGTAAAACAAATTTCCCAACAACAAGGCATCAAAGCTGATCTGGTGATTCCCGGCATTGCTGATCTTCCCGATGCACTCTCTCTGCTCTAACCTGCATTTAACTATGGGATTATTGAACCAGCCCTATTTTCACCAGTTCACGACCGATTATTGATGACATTCTCTCAATCAAACTCTCAACACCCAATGCTTTCGCAGACAGCTTTGTTATGTCGCAGCAACTGGTTGCTACCCTTGGTTGCCTTCAAATTCCTGCATGTAAGCAACCAGCGCATCCACGCCCTCTTCCGGCATGGCGTTGTAGATGCTGGCACGCATGCCGCCAACGGAGCGATGGCCCTTCAAGGTCACCAATCCCCGTTCTGTAGCACCTGCGAGGAAAGCAGCATCCAGATCGGGGTTAGCCAGCGTGAATGGTACGTTCATCCAGGAACGTGCATTGATTGCCACGGGGCTACCGTAAAAATCGCTGCTATCGATTACAGAGTACAATTTATCCGCCTTGCGCTTGTTGACCTCAGCCATCGCCTCAAGTCCACCCCGCTCTTTAATCCACTCGAAAACGAGACCCGCCATATACCAACTATAGGTCGCCGGCGTGTTGTACATCGAATCATTTTCGGCATGGATCGCGTAGTTGAACATGGTCGGGCAGTTCTCAGCCGCCTTGCCCAATAGATCTTCATGGATAATCACAATAGTCAGACCGGCGGGGCCGATATTTTTCTGTGCACCGGCATAGATCATCGCAAATTTGGACACATCAATCGGGCGCGAAAGAATGCTGGAAGACAAGTCTGCTATGAGAGGTACACCACCTGTCTCCGGGATGTAATCAAACTCAACGCCACCGATGGTCTCGTTCGACGTATAGTGCACATAGGCAGCATCTGGATTGAGTTTCAGCTGCGCTTGTGTGGGAACAGTGGTAAAACCGTTATCAGAAGTATCCGCAGCAATATTCACAGTACAGTAGCGCTTGGCTTCGGCAATCGCCTTCTTCGACCACATGCCGGTATTGATATAATCCGCACTCGCTTTATCGCCCAGAAGATTCAACGGAATCGCTGCAAACTGGGAAGAGGCACCGCCCTGAAGAAAGAGTACCTTGTAGTGATCAGGGATTCCCATCACCTCGCGCAAATCCTTCTCTGCTTTTGCAGCAATGGACATGTACTCTTTACCGCGATGGCTCATTTCCATGACGGACATGCCTGAGCCATTCCAATCCAGCATCTCCTGCTGCGCGCGCTCGATCACGGCTGTCGGCAACATTGCCGGGCCAGCACTGAAATTAAACTTTCTAGCCATGATTACCTATCCTTTTCCTGGGTTTGTCCGGGGAGAGATGATCTGAATCCCTCCGGTTTTCTCAACGGCGAGGAAGATAGCCCAGCCATGACGATTCCTCAATGAACGAATAAAACCCGGGCAAAAGCAGTCATTCACAAAAAGTCAGCGTTCAGCCAGCAGTTGATCCATCATGCTCTCTGCCTGCACGGCGTAGCCATCATCAAAGAGATTGGCGTGATTGAGGATATGATAGAGATTGAAGCCTTTTAGACGATTGAACAAAAAACATAGGCTCCCTGACATTGTCCATATTTATCATGCACTTCAGTATCATCTCCACGATATAAGTTTTATATCTTAAATAAAACAAAGGAGTTTGTGATGAAAATATTTTTTCATGTATTGTTAGTATTGTTCACTTCTGTTCTCATCTCATGTTCAGATAAACATCTAGAAAAACACAGTGCAATTTACGTGCCTTCGGGAACCTTTATTTCGGCCAGTGAATTGAAATGGGTCAGCCCTTTTGGAAAAGCTCCCATTCAATTTGCCACGGCTTATGGCGACACATTTAAGACCCCTCATGGAACTTTTGGAAAGTTCCCAGGTAATTTCATCACCCCTGCGCATGTCCATTCGCATCCTTACCATGGCATTGTCATCTCCGGAACCATGACCAACCCTATGAAAGGAGAATCCGGTAAACCCAAAGAGATGGATCCCGGCTCGTACTGGTATGTTCCAGCCAATGCTGTTCATCAAACCGCTTGTATTTCAAAAGAGCCCTGTGAATTTTATATGCATCAAAGCACAAACTTTGATTTCACCCCTGCAAATACAGAAACACCTATGGATCACACGGCTCAGTCTGCTGGTGTGTTTACGCCTGCCAGTGCGTTGAACTGGATCAACCCTTTTGGAAAGGCTCCCATTCAGTTTGCTGTTGCTTATGGTGATACGTTTAAAAAATCTCATGGAACCTTTGGCAAATTCCCGGGTGATTTCATTACGCCTGAGCACACCCATTCTCACAGTTATCATGCCATCGTTATTTCAGGAACCATCACAAATCCAATGACCGGGGATCCACATCAACCTAAAAAAATGGGTCCGGGTTCTTATTGGTATGTTCCGGCCAATGCTGCACATAAAACCGCATGTATTTCAAAAGAACCTTGTGAATTTTATATGTATCAAGACACCAAGTTTGATTTTCTGCCTGTGAAGTGATTTTATCTTGAAGCAAAGGCAAGTCTGGATATTCACTGTCCAGCCTTGCCTTGTTTCCATAAGACGTATGAACACCTCATTCAAGGATATTCAACGCAATATTTATTCGACTGGAAAGAAAAGGTTAAATCATAACCGATTTTCTTACCACCCCAGGCGTCAGCCCTGTCATTTTCTTAAACGCTTTAGAGAAAGAAAACTCTGACTGATAACCAACTTTTTCAGAAATCAGGCTAATCGGCATCGCAGTATTGGTGAGCATCTCCCGGGCTTTTAACATACGCCACCGTGCCAAGTATAAAATGGGTGGCTCACCCACCATGCTGTGAAACCTCGCCGAGAATAACGATCTCGACATCAAAGCAATGTTTGCAAGCTCTGCGATATTCCAATCATGTGCGATATCACCATGCATTGCTTTTAGCGCCATCCCAATATTTCTATCCAATATCGCCGCTAAAAAGCTGGATGAGTCATCCATAGAGTCTACGTAAACACCAAGGGTCTGAATAAAAAGTGATTCAGCCAACCTGTTAATGACAGCATCTTTACCCATGCCGTTCCCGGCTGAAATTTGTGCAGCCAGCTCTGAGACCGCAGCAAACCAGGTTGCATCGGAGCAATCATTGGTAGAAATGTGAATGAGTGGTGGCAACGTTTCAAATAACGGGTGTGGACATTGCCTATTGTATTCAAAGTGACCGCATATCAAAGCGGTTGATTCCGAGCCACCGCCACCAAAAACAATTTCATTTGAACTGGTTTTTCGAGCGTTATTGAGCAATTCATTGGCAGCAACAGCATTTGACTGCGGTGAGTCTACCAGAGCATGTGCATCACCTCTGGGAAAAAGCACCATATCCCCTTTCTGTAACAGGATACGTTCTTGTACGGCATCCGTTTCAAGCCAACAAGCTCCGCTTGTCACAATGTGGTAGTTAGCATGTTCCCCCGTTGGGATTTTCATCCCCCACGGAGATTGGAATCGAGCGTGGAAATAAACGGTTCCATGCAATTTTACAGTTTGAAGAACTTCCGACAGTAAATCCATTCAGTTACACCCAGTGCTTTCACACGTATGAAACCAGTTCATACCCATAATCAATACCTTTCATTTAAACATTCATATGATATGCAATGCTTATGATTGAAAAAATAGCGGGATGCACTCTTTTTTTGTCCAATCGTCCAGATTTATCCACTGCAACTCAACCATTCGCCTACAATAGCCGCCTGTAAATATCACTAAAAAACAGTTCGTAATGGTCAAATCAAATTCAAAATCTCCATCATAAACTGTCGATTAAAATCATGGCCCGACAGATACAACTGGCATATTCATATGTTCCGAATGACCCAAATCATCACGAGTAACGATAAACTGATGCATCGTATCGTGATCTTCATGTTCAAGCAGACGGCAGTGATATACATATCGGCTGGTGTATGTATCCATCAAAGCGGACGTCAACCTCTACCATCTCATACAAGGCATCTTCCATCGCACGGTCTGAATAGTTGTAGATCAGTTGAAGGCAGTGAACATTCCAGTCTCTTCCATGGAATCAGTACCTCAATCTCACCCGGAAATAACTCCCGGCGTGTTTTCCAACGCTTGTTTATCATGCTCCGCTTCAGCAAAACTCACTTGGCCCATCGCAACCTTCGTATTGGCTTTAGAATACATAAATCGGGAGTTATTCAAAGGACCTTTAAAAATATTTTCCTTGTAAACCACTTCATAACCGTCTACAAATACGATGGGAATAAAGGAGAGGAAATAATGGTTCAACAGCACCCATTACGAAAATTAACAGTAATCAATGCAACATGTCAGTCGATTCAACAACATTTACAGAGCTACAAAAAAAAAGCCTATCACGCTTCAAATAATAGCGCTGTGTGTTTGGATCATGATGAATTGTTAAAAGCTCATAAGTTATTACATTCTCTATATCTCACAGTAGCAAACAAATCACTTAACTTGAATCTACACCAAGAAACCAATAAAAAGGGTACTCATCATGCTTTACAATCTTTTATGAAATTAACAAAAATGGAAACTGACATCCTTGTCGTGCTTTCCAAAGGTTACAGCTATAATGAAGCATCCAAAATCATCGGCTGCAAGATTTCCACACTTCAAACACATATCAAACACATCTATAAAAAATTGAATGTGCACTCTCGTTCAGAGGCAATATATGAAGCACATCAGCAATGCATAATTGATCTATAGGGAATAAAAAATTAGCAGTCTTCCCTGTAAATTTCTGTTTTAAAATTCAGCACAGATTACGCTATAGCTTCCACCTTATCTTTAAGGTCGTTCATTGTGCTCTTCGCAATTTTCACAGCATTTACAATATCTATGATACTTTCCACATTCAGATCATCTATAGCCTCCAGATCACTTTGCAGCTTCTCGACTCCGGCCTGAAACTCCGTAAAAAGTTCAAGTGTTTTGGCTGCATTCGCTGCCAACATTGGCAATAACAGCTCCTTCTGCCCAGTTTCAGCCAGCTCAGCGGCCTGTTTAAAGGTTTCTCCCGCCACATCAAGCTTGCCAACTAACGTGCCTAGCTTACCAATTCCATCATCGATTAAGTCATCAGTTGCAGTATCCAATACCTCGCCAGCACGCGAAACAAGGTCAGCAAAGGTGCTATCTGAGCGGAAATCATCGACTTTTTGCAATGCTGAGTTGACTGCATTAATATTATTCCTACGCATAGCACCCATGACACCTGTGATCAGCAGCTCAAGCTCTGCGCTCTCTTTCATTTTTCGTTGTGTATCTGTTAATGCCATTTATTTATCCTCCGCCTTAAGTTTTTCCCGAAGCTCACTTACAAGCGTTTTAAGGTTACCAACGCTCATGCTCTGACATTGTTGAAATTTCATGCCACCACATTTTTCTAATATCCCGGCGATCTTCTGATGCTCCACACGCCACTGTTTCACAGCCTTTACTATCATGCGTGCATGACTCATTCTTCGAGAAAAGCGCCGCTTTATTTCTTTTTTATCCGCTTCAAACTTCAACGCAACAGGCTCCACCTGCTGCATCATTCTGTTCAAATCTGCCACCGTCTGTATATCTCTGGCAGCAAAACAGCTCTTTTGCTGTTTACCGCCCCCATCTACACAAAAACCTTTTTTGGCATCAAAGCGAGCCATATGTTTTTTAACCTTGAAAAAAAGTTCGTCACGCATGATGTCGATTTTATTATAAAATCCGATGGTGTGTATGCCTGCATCATCTCTTAAATATGCAATCGCTTTCACTTCAAGCCCTGTGACAATTTTGTAGTAAGGGCCATTAATGTCATAGATAGCAATCACCACATCTGCCAACGCATT
Organism: Mariprofundaceae bacterium; assembly: GCA_021772895.1. Lineage (GTDB taxonomy): Bacteria > Pseudomonadota > Zetaproteobacteria > Mariprofundales > Mariprofundaceae > WSZY01. The sequence goes on from JAJFLC010000014.1 coordinate 34,199, forward strand.
GACAGCCGGTTGTGCTGCCCTTGTGGCTGTTTCGAGTGAATCCTGCGCTTCTTTTCTTACATGTAGCTCACCCACTAACTTCAAAGCTTGCGCCACACTGCCGGTAACCAGCCCGGTTCCAAGACCACCCAACGAGGCAAATTCGTTAACCGTGCCAATCAATGCACCTGCAGCATCGCTTCCGTTTTCACCCGCCTCAGCAAGACTCGCCAACTGATCTGAATACTCTACCGCCTTTTGCAGTGTGCTTTTAACAATCTGATCATAGGCTGTTATTTTTTGTTTTTGTTTGTCCAGCTTATCTTTCTTTTCAAGCAGTGCCGTCTTCAGGTCTTTCTTTTTGGCTCGGTGTGCTTCGTTCGCCAGCTTTTTCAAACGCGTTGAAATACTGACAAACTCAGATGCAGCCGCCTTTTGTTCCATTGAAATTGACGTAGCTAATTTTGCTGTTTGCTCAGCAAAAGGTTTAACATTGGGTGTCGCACAACCGAACAATAGAAACACTAAACCAACCATGAGACAGTGTTGCAACAAACGCTGTTGATACAAAGGGCATAGAGAATGCCCCGGATGCACAGGCACACTCACAGGAACGATGGAAATACCGGCAGAGTCGAATTCTTCTGCGTCTACTTTCGTAAACAGACTTGATTTAAAACCGATTTCACGCAGTTTTTTAGATATACTTAAAATGCTATACGATATCATTATCTTCCTCCTATTTTTCTACCCACTAATACTGCCAAGCTGTAAAACACCCAGAACCGGATCCCAGGTTACACTCGTATCCGCATCAATTGTGTGAGCCCACAAAAGATCAGTTCCCTGCAATACACGAACCTCACGCTTTGTCTGAACCTCAGAGACTGACTCCAACAAAATTTTAGCTTTATTGAGCACAATCTCTGCATAATCAGCTTCTGTTCCTCCGCCATAGACTGAAGCACCGCGATCATTTGGATTTGACTCTTTGTATTTATGTCCAACGCTGAACCCAACCACACCACCTTGTGGAAAAAAGCGTTGTATACTTTCACTTAAAATACCGGCCAGTTGTGCTTGACTGTTTTCATCCCTGATTCGAGTCGCATGCCATGGATTACTGGCAAACAGCGGTTCAAGAAGAACCGCCGGCATATCAGTATAACGAAGGTTATAGTCCCCAAGACCATTGTAGCCGCCTACCACCACACCCCGGTCACCGCCAAGAGAAACATCCAAACCTCTTGAGACTGCACCTGCATACCAACGTCCCCAATTGATACTTGTTTGTGAAGCATTTGCTCCGGTTACAACCATTGAATAACCTGCTTCGACATTGGAACTGCTATTAAAATGGTGTTCCACATAAGCAATGCATTGATCTTCATTTGCTTTCGCCTGACGATCATTATAATCACCCTGATAAAATCGCACTTCGTACATGCCGACTCCCCCTATTCAGTTACAAGATCAATATTCAACAGATTGAGAACCCGCGAGAGCGAAATACCGTAAGTCCAGTTTTCCTGCGCACTACCTGTACGTAACTTCTCTTGCCAGCCACCCCACAGCAGGCCTATCGGTTGATGTTTGTTGTCATGGGTCACAATCAAACTGCCACTATCACCATGGGTAGAAAAAGGAATACCATCATCGCCCAGAATGAGCAGGTCTGAATAGACAGAAAAATCAGCGCCATCACGATGTTCATAGCCGAAACCAACGACCGTCCCATACCTCAATCCGGTTGTGCGGCCAACACGAAGCACCTTCTGCCCCAGAATCGACATATCATTTAGTGATATCTCTTTAACCGATCCCAGCTTGCCTACGCCCATCATCTCTGGATTGATATCATTCACATCGAAGCTGCTCTCCAACTCCACAAATGCGCAATCGACTCGAACCCAGCTGTTTTCTTCATCAACACCTGTATACCAATTTTCATCCAGCACAAACTCATGAACTGTTGTGGTTGTACCCAGATGTGTGCCCCATGGAACCGGATGATACAGTTTCTGCCCGGCTTCAATCGCCACATGTTTATTGGTCAGAAAGCCGAGCTTGTCATCACTTCTTCTTTTGGCAAAAGCGCCAAGTGTACCCATACTATAACTGCCCTCTTCACCCACCCAGTGAGCAACCTGTGAACCGGACCAGACCTGTGCATCCCAGCCACGAAGCCGCTCAGCCAGTTCCGAAGGTGAATCAGGAACCGGATCTTCAGCTTCGGCCTTTCCCCCTTCAACCACATCCAGAGGGCACCAAAGACCACTTGGGCCTTCCAGCCGGTCAGGAATCAAGTTTGTACCTGGAATCCATTTCGGGTTAATTTTTCTTGGCACAAACACGATAATGGCCGGTTCATTTGAAACACCAAAACCGCTTTTCTTTTTATACCCCAACGCCGTTCCTAACGTGCCGTTGATTGATTCAAGATAATCTCTGTTATGCGCACGTATTTGCATGAGATCCAATAATGATTTTGCCTGTGACATTTTGTCCTCCGTTAGCTTTTATTCATACACTGTTACCAAATTGGATTGAAATAGGCAGAGACTGTACGCTCTCCACCCGGTTTTTCAGCCAGCCCTAACAGCGTAAGTGTTGGCACCTGTGTTGTTTGATGCGCCCTGCCTTTGGCCAGTTTCCATGTCCTGTCCAATGTCTTCTGATCACCACCCCACGCCTGCCAAAGTGCCATGATGGCCTCCTTTTTTTTCGGAGTTCTGGCCCATCTTGAAGGTGCCATGGAGTAAAAGCCGACTGCGCCCTGAGCAGCCCATGGCCATGCATGAACAAACCCTGCTGTCGGCATCCGGTCGCTATAGAATCCACCTGAAGATATGCGAAAGGCATCGCTTACATCCATGCCAAACTGAGGGTCAGCAGAAAGCATGTTACAAACACGCTCCGGTGATACTCTCCCATTCAAAAAACGCCAATAAAGTTTGAAACTAAAATTCTTCTTCTGTGTACTCCACTCCATGGAGAGCATGCGTGGAATGGCGATCTCAAACAGTTGCTCCATAACATCCATTGAAGCCGATGAGAATAACGCCCCCTCACGTTCTTCATCCTGCCCGTACATCGCCATAAGCCGCTGTGCATGATGCAACCCCAGTCTGGCGTTACCGGAAGAGAAAAGATCAATGTATAATTTCACCCTTGAACCTGCCGGAGCGTGACACCCACCCAGGTAGCAACCAAATCGGCCACGTGCGGCATCAAGCTGCTGACGCCATAGTTTTAGTGGTGTGATAAAATCCTGAGCCTGTTCAACCCCTGCAATATAGCAGTTCAGACAGGATTCAAACGCATCAATCCCAAGCTGCAATCGATGCATGGGCGATAACTCCGGCAACCCGACACAACTGGCATAGCGCAGTGTACCCGGTGAATCCGAGCGCACCGATATCTCTAACGGCCCACCACCATTGATACCGGAACCATCGCTTCGTTTTGAAACCTGCCATGCGCCGCTACTGGCATGACAGATCGAATCTACAATGCGCTTACCTTCACCACCCAGCCCATTGGCAAGCGCAAGATGATAAAGATGCCGTCTTGTCCTCTCTTCTGACAACACAGCCAGCGTCTGTTTCTGATCATCTGCAAGAGAGGGTGATGACATCTGCATCACACTGCTAGCTCAAAGGAACCACTAGATTTCGGTCACTTTCGGTTACAAATTCGGTCTCGGTTTTGGTGCCATCCCTGAAATAAGAGACCAAACGCCACTGATATTCCAGAGATGCATCGACAGAAAGACCGATGATATGCGTTCGATCTCCAGCCTGACTCTCCGTAAACAACAGTGAATCTGTGACACCTTCACTTTCCTGAATGATCACCTCAACAGCATGCAACGTTGACCAATGTGATGCCTCAGCTAGCAGTTTGACGTTAAGCGATATCTCCTGCCCCTCTTTATCATCAACAATAATGACCCCTTTATCACTCTCGATTCGGTCAGAAAAATAGTCGCTTCCATCGGCGCGAATCACTATGATCTCATAGGTGTAGCTGGCAGGGTCTTTCAGCAGCGTACCAAATCTGATGGTTCTGCCGCGCATATCATCGGGTGTGAACACCTCCTGAAAATTCTTCCGATATCCGCTTTCACCCCTGTATTCAAGATCTACAACGGCTTCAATGATATCTTCAGCCTTCAGCGTGGGTGTCAGGCGAATACGTTTGCTGCCTTCAAACGGACTGCCCACAATCACCATGGTATCTTCTGTTTCCGTCCAGTCGCTGGTGGTCTCTACATTATCGGTCAATGAGTAGATCGCCCGCCAGCGGAATGAACGCTTCTGTCGGTCCGAAAGACGGACCTTCCAGACATCGGTTTTATGATCACCGGTGAGAAGAAATGAGTGTTCGATACTGAAATCATTGCCGGGATCATCATACTGAATTTCAACTTCAACCTGCTGAACCACCTGAAAATCAATCGTGTTATCCGCTGCAACATTTACCGTTAACAGACCAATTTTATCCAAAGGGTTAAACACCAGCTGACGCACTCGTGTGGATTCCCACTCGCCATGTAGCACCGCATCCTTGCCCACCCACGGGCTACTGTTTTTGAAGTGTACATCCGCTTTATAACGGTAGCTCATATCCTTGCTATCATTCAGCCAGGTTGTGAACTCTTTCCGCTCCTCTGCTTCAGGTTTGAAAATATACCCGTCCACATGGTCAGGATCTTCGCCATCAGCAAGATTGCCGGGGTATTCGGTATTAATATTAACCAGCTCAATGCCATCGTTCTCCCAGTCGCAGACCACGCCCACATCGGAGACAAGACGTTTGAAGAAATCATCATCCAGATTAATCTCAAGAATACGGCTTGAAAGGTCGTGTCCTTCAATCAGTGTGGTAAACAGACCTTGAGGCGCAGCTATTCGCTCTTCAGCAGCCTGTTTATTGTATTCAAACACACGCGTTTTCAACTCTTCCTGACGATAATACTTAAGTGAAAGTGCCACTTTAAACGGCATGACACTGCCAGTGCGCGTGTTCTCACCTCCACCTGCTGCATTGCTGCTTCCACCTGAAGGGGCTGCCTCAGGACGATCCACACTGTTACCTCCGGTTGAAGAGGTTCTGGAAGGTGCAAGACCCAGACCTCCCCTTGCTGGTGCACTTCCTGTAGCCGCTGGCGCAGTTCCTGTCGCAGGTACCGCAGGCGTGGCTGGTGGTGACCCCCCTGATGTTGCCGGTGGCGTAGGGGTGGGTGGTCTGTTAACCGGTGTGGCTGGTGCCGGCGCCCGAGGATTTGGCGCCACATTGCTGACAGCTCCACCCATCGCACTGGAGAGCGATGTCATCATCGCGGTAAGCGGATCAACCGTACGCGCCATGAACCCCGGTGGAGTCAACGAAGATTTGAAAAGATCTTCTGTGATTTTCGCCTTAGCCCACTCCAGTGCTGCATCAGCCTGGTTTTTTAGATCTTCATCATTGGTGAACGTGGTCACTTCAATCTTGATGGAACCATCATCCACCAGTTTCTGAAAACCAACACCCACCTCGGCGGCAAGCTGAACTGCCTTAATCTGTGCCTGCACCCCAACCTCTGCCTCAAAGTGATTGTAAATACGGGAATAGTTGGCTGTCACCTTCACATTAAATGATGGGCGCATACCCAAAAATTTCAGATCATAAATCACACCGATGAAACCAACGCCATACTTGAGTGCTTCCTCCAGAAGCGTGGCACCCTCCTGACTTAAACCCACGCCGAATGTAGCTCTGTTATTACCATAGAGAGAAGGTTTGCTCGCGCCCCATGTTGTCTCAATAATCTGCAGCCTTCCCGAAGTGGCAGTCGTCTCACCATCTTCGGACTGACTCACCATACTTAGCCTAACGGTTCCATCCTCGAACATGATCGGTGACAGTGTAACCGAGCCACCACCGGAATATTGAGCCAGCTCATTCTTAATCGCGTCCAGCTCATCCTGATCAATCGAGAGATCAACAGTAAAAGCCAGCAGGCCACCGCCAAGACTCGCCTTATCATCATCAGAGAATGCAGGATTATCGGTGATGTCGCGCGCATATTTCAGGTATACAAATTCCGGCACGCCATCGTTCATTGCCAGGCGTGGCCGTTCGGATACATAGTAAAACATATTAGGGTCAGCATGATCCCGGTAGATTTGGAGGCCTCTAAGCGGGCCGATTGGTCGATCTAAATATAACATTCTCTTCTCCTCCCAATTTCAAACTGGAATGACGTGACCTCAAAATCACTCATGGCAGAACCCCCGGATAGCTGCCTGAAGCCCTGCCAAATCCATCGACTCTTCAGATCGACTGACGTTATGAATCGTACGTGTCGGGCTCACCATCGCAGCGCCATTAACATGTGCTGCTGATGGTGGATAACTGCCACGATATTGTGGATTGCGAAAAATAAGACGATTATTCTCTACACGAAGTCCGAGTACGCCATGCCCGCCGGTACCCCAAAGAATGCTGATATAAACAGGCAAGCCATGATTCTGAAAGTGCGACATAACATTGGTTGCAGCACCTGCGTTAGGAGCTGATGCTGAAGTTCCTCCACCAAAGTCCCACGTCCATGACTGATTGAAAATAGCATCAAGAGCCCGTTTAACTTCCGGCAGTTGCAAGCCACTACCAAGCGCTGTACCGAGCCATGTAACAAAACTGTCCCGTTCCGGGTCGTAACTTCCCGCACCGGTATGTGCATACTGCATGAGCGCAGCCTGAATACCGCGCTCACTGTATGTACGGCCAATGACCAGTTGCCAGTTGGCTCCTGCCGCAGGCTGAGTTGTACGCCATGTCGCCACATCAAAGGCTTCCGGATTAGCACGCATCGTGCCTCCATTGGCAAGCGTAACCGTGTGGTTCTGTCGTCGATCCAGAATATAACGACACCAGCGGGCATACTCAGCTGGATTACGCAGTGCTGTATAGGTCTGAATTGAAGTGGCAGCGCAGGTTCCCGCAGCGCCCTGATTGATCTGGCCCGGTGGATCGATAAGCTCAACGATGGCTTCAAAAATAACTTTACTTGGCAGAAGCGGCACACGCGGGTCAAGCTGCACATCCCATAGTGCCAGAAGATGATCCAGTGTTGTTCCTTCGCTTCTCTCATCACGCCAGAAAAGTGCAGGCTCGGTCATATGTCCACCACCGGCACTTGAACCCACCGCCACGCGCAGATCGAGCAACCGTTCAAAAAGCTGCCTGCCCTCACCACCGGATCGGATAAAGAGCTGCAACATCTTGGCGCGTATCCGCGAAGAGGACTGATCCCGATAGACAGGGTGTGCTACCATCGTCTGTAGCGCACGATGTTCGGGATCATCTCCCATCAGAGGGAAGAGAAAAATAAACATCTGCTCCCAACTGGTAAGGTGTCCCAATGCCTCACTGTCATCAAAGGCTGCTGTTGGCGTTCCGGCAACAGGTGTAATCTCAATCGATGGAACATTACGATCCTGACACGCTGTATCGGTATGACTGGTATACCCTTCCGAGCTGGAGCCGGTTGGCCTCGCTTTCACCCGGTAATAGAGAGCCCCTCTGGTGCTCTCTCCGGCAACATTTTTCATCTGTGCCCAGACCGCATCAGGCAAGGTATACTCAGCATGCCCGCCCGTAATGGTGATCGTAGTCGCAGCCACTGAGCCATCATTCGAGCCTGTGTGTGTGAAAAAACAGTTCCACATGTCACTCGGATCACTCACCGGCCTGAACAACAGCTCGGGATATTTGGCAATCTCAAGGAATGCCTCTCCATCATTATCACTGGTAATACAGAATGTTGGTGCCGGCCCATTGGATGCCCAGACATCAAAATGTGAATGTACTCTTACCCATCTCATAATTTCATTCCCCTCTTCACTCTTAATTTAACGCTCTTTTTATCCATCTTCGTTCACTCAGGCACATTGCTTGTAATGTGCAGTTCGCTGCTACGCGCTGTGAATGGCCCTGAACTGTGTTCAAATCCGTCCTGCATCTCATAAACAACGTCATAGCTATATTCACGTTTGGCAGGATCTTTGAGTTCAACATACCAGGTGTATCTGTCGCCCAGAGATGAGAACGTCGCGGTATCCTCTTTCAAAACGCCATTCTCTTCGTCCTGATAGCGCAGATTGACCAATATTTTTGCCAAATTGTTTTCAGCAAAGGCTTCACCAAATGTGGCGACATTCACCTCCATCTTCATGGCAAAGGTTTTACCCACGACCAGTGTTGATTTATCACTGCGCTGCCAGTCAGTTTCCATCACATTGCCATCCTGAAAAATAAGCGTCTGCCTGTAGCGATAACGCCGCAATTCAGGATCAGCCAGTTTTAGAGACCATGTTTGTGGCTTGCGCATTTCCGCTTCATCAAAATAGAAATTAGCGAATTCATGGATATCATTACTGACATCTTCATATTCAAGATCAACAAATGCACTTGAGAGCTCACTGGTATTACCGGCGACCACCACCCTTATATTCATCCGGGTTGAAAAGGGATCAGAAACAACCAAAAGATCGCTGTCGGTCTCATCCCATTCACCTGAATCAGGATCCGGTATAACAAATTCACCACCACTGCTTTTAAAGTACCGAGTTCGATAATAGATCGTATCCGACCAACCTTTTTGCAACCGTAATCGATAATTTTCTCTGGCTTCAGGCGCTTTCAAAAGCACGGTGTGTGTATCAGCAAAACCGCTGTCAGCATCAATGTACATCAGCTCAACCTGAGCTTCAGCAAAGCTGTCAAAATCCAGATTTCTTGATGGTACAATTTCAAGATTCCTGTCACTGTAAAGTTCACGCGGATTCAGAACCAGTGGCCCACCACGTTGACTTTTTTCATCAACTTTCAGAAAGGGCACACTGCCGGGCAGATCATCATCGGGTTTGAATTGTACTTCCCATTTATAACGATAATCAAAGCCTGCATCCGTTTCAAAATTGGTTTCATAAATATCAGAGATATGATCTTTTTTGAGCGTAAAATCCTCCCGATGATCGCTCTCATCACCATTCGGGCCGTAAATCACGGATGCGCCAAGCAGTTCAATGCCATCACCATCCCAATCCACGTTACTGGTAAGATCCAGTTTAAATGCCTGAAAGAACGGATCATTCAGATCAATCGGTTCACCCACAACATTTCCCTTCTCCAACCCTGCTTTACCAAAGAGAAGACTCAGGTGAGCCTGAGGTGCAATCGTTCTCTCGACTGCCTTAACCACCGACATCTCGGCATCAAAGCTTCGAACCTCTGATTGCGTCAAATCTTTTCGGGAATATCCCGCATGCGGGTAGAGCGAGGTATGGATAGCCATGAGCACATCTTCAACATCACCGGCTGTGCCTTTACCTGCCGGATCTGTAGGACTCAGGGCTGACTCAAAAAAGTTATCCAGCACAAGTTTCTTCAACTCATTGAGCGCCTGCGTCATCTGACTGCCACCGCCCTCATCACCCACACCGTAATCAACCGCCTCGATCTTAATCACCTGATTCTGAACAAGTTCATCAACAACCGTTGAGACATCAGATGAGAAGAAGAGCAGATCGACTGAGAACTGCTCACTGAAATGGTGGTACACCTCTTCCCAGTTGGCAGTGACCTTCACATTGAAAGCGGGTCTTAACGCAGCAAACTTCAAATTATAGATCACGCCAATCGGCGTAATATTCTGATCATCGGCTTCAAAAGATTTCTCCAGCAGTGTTGTCGCTTTTTTGGTAAGCCCAACTGAAAAAATCGCGCGATTATCGCCATAGAGTGAGGGCATGCCTGCGCCCAGCACTTCAGTGACCCATTCCCTGGACGGTTCGGGCTGGTCTGTAGTGGTGGTCGTTGTTCCATCATCATCGAGTGGCTGCACATCACTACGACGATCAAGCAGCATCAGTTGTACATTCCCCTCTTTCCATTGTGGTGGACTCAGCTTGACCTCTGCCATCGGATCAGTGAGCCGTCCTGTCGTACGCAACTCCTGTTCAAGTTTCTGTTTCACCTTGTCCAGAAAATCCGACTCATAACCCAGATCCACATCAAAGGCTAAAAAGCCACCGCCGGTTGGATGGTCGGCCTGACCATCGTAATCATCCAGGTCTTCCCGATACTTGATGAAGAGAAGCGCAGGTTTTTTGACCACCTCACCATCAACTTCATGTTCAACCATCGAAAATTCCGGTGCATCCGGCATGTAGTAGTATTGCAGTGGATCATTATAATCCGAATAGATTGAGACCCCTTCTATCTCATAAAAGGGTGCTTCCAGATACATCATAGCTTCACTCTCCTTCCCCTTATTGAATCAACCACCCTATGCCGCCGGTGTTCTGGCAATCAGGAATGTGGACTTGTCGCTGGTTCCGCTCACCACAATAGGATCGCCATCAATCACGTAATAGGTGACTTCCCAGTCATAATCCTTGACCTCGTCATCTTCGACCCGAAGCGACCATGTCTGTTTTTTCTTCTCTTCAAAGATAAAGGTGGCGGGTGATTCCCCTTCGATTACGCTGCCCTTATAGGTCAGGTTCACCTCAACAACCGGTGCACGATCAAATTTGAGCAGTGCAGGGTTCACCGAAACATCCAGCGACGGCGGACTATCCCAGGCGACAGCAAGCGTCTGGCTGCCATCAAGCTGTTGCCAGCTGCTCTCAGCTTTGGTGCCATCTTTGTAAAGCACCAGCTTCTTCCACTCCCACTCGCGCTTATCAGGATTGATCAGAGGCACCTTCCAGCTCCCCAGAAAGCTCTGTTTGCTAATTGAAAAATGTTTAACGGAGGTGAAATCATTGGCATCATCGGTGTAGCGGCAATCAACCACCACCTGATTAACCGAATCTATTTTTCCAGCTGCTACAATAAGCACATCGAGCAGGTCAACAAAGCTGTCATTGACCACAATTTCACGCCCGGTGGTCTGCTCGGCATCACCCTCGACTTCACTACCGTTTTTCAGGAAGTAGGTTGCCTGATAGTCAATGGGCTGTTCGATATCCGTATAGAGCCAGCGTGAATAGTTACCACTGGGATTCTCTTTGGTGAGAATAATCGTAGCCGACTCTTCATCAATATCGTTCCTTCTATCTGAATATGTAACAGTAACCTGTACCTGTTCAACAGTATCTTCCCAATCAATCTGGCCCGCCAGAACATCAACATTGAGTTCACCGGGACGTCCAACGTTGAGATTCAGGCTACGGGTTGTCTCCGGCTCCCAATCGGTGCTGATAGTAGCATCAGGTTTACTTTTAAAACCGACCTCATAACGCCAGCGATACTCCCTGCTTGCATTATTAAGCCGGGGATTCCAATAGCCGGCGGGATCATCATCGCTTTTGAAGGTGAAACTATCATTTTTAAGTCCACCCTCACCATCATACTCCACATCCACCTTCACATACTGAACCTCGGAGAAATCGGCATATGCCTTGGCAGAGAGATCAAGTGTCTTGAAGAAATCATCTTCCAAATCCACTTCACGGACATGTTCAGCGATCTCTTCGGGTGTCATCTCACCAAAGAAACTCTCCAGCGTTGCCTGCGGGTGGATGGTCATCTCCGTTAGTCCCGTAGTCGTAATAACAAGATTTAGATTGTTTGAGGTAATCTGATCAACCGTTTTCAGGCGGTAGACATCGGCCTCTTTCCCATAAATATCTTCCATATCAGGATAGCCGACATCCTGCGGTGTGAAACGATCAAACAGATTCTCCTGAAGCCAGCTCTGCACCGTACCCATGGCAAAGGACTCAAGCTCTTCCACATCCTCTGACTCATACTCACCACGGTCGAAATCGATATGAATATACTCCGATTTCACCAGTGTTTCAGTGTAGGTCTCATTGGTACTGAAATCATCTTCCGACCAGCCATTCTCATCATGCTCATGCTCAAGCGAAGACATGGCGTGATAGACTTCACTCACATGTCCCCAAATACGGATCGTTGCCGGTGGCAGGCGACGCATAAAGGTCAGATCATAGACCACCTGAATGGGTGTCAGATCAATGCCACTGCCATCGGTGTTGGTCAGAGTTTTCTCAAAAAAGGTGGCGCCCGCCGGTGTAAGCGTTGCATTAAAGATCGCATTATTGGCGCCAAACAGGCTTGGCTTGCCTTCACTTAGGGTTCCCTGAACCAGATTCGCATCATTGACCACCTGAAAATTGACTGCGCCATCCGTCCACTGCGGTGCTGCAAACTCAGCATCCGGCCCCTGATAGCTGTAGTCCGCGTCTTCAGGGTTAAGATTACGGCTCTGATTCCACTCTTTTTCGAGCATCGCCTGCAGACGTGTCCTGGCCTCCTCTTCCTGTGTTGAAGTCATGGCAAAGACAGTATCAAGATTCACATAACCGCCGCCCATTGGCAGTTCGGGATCATCCTCCCTGTCCTGATCGGAGAATGCATATTTGGTGAGCAGAAAGATCGGACGTCCCTCTTCATTGGTGCGCACATGGGGTGCATCAGGAAAACCATAGAATTTGTATTTTACGGTGTCATCCCGGTAGACGGTAACACCGATATCCCGGTAATCGATTGAATTGGACAGTACTAACATAATCTTACCCCTTTTCTCTTATTAATAAAACATAATTGATCAAACAACAAACATGATTCCATTCAAAAACATTCAACTTAAACCACTGACTTTGTTTTCCATCACCTTACCTAACCTGAAAAGTATCGGATGCCGATATTTCAGCGGTGATGAGGTAATTTTTTCCAGGTTTGGAATGACCGGCGTCAGACACTTCACCTGTAGATCGGGTCCTGCCGGCTCCCAACATTCACAACTGCCCATATAGGCGATTTCAACCCATGCTGATGCGAGCTGAATCATCAGTTGTTGATCCAGACATTTGGCACCTAAACCTTTTATTTGCAGACTTAACAACTTTTTTTTCCGCATGTTTTCCAATACCTTCAGTGCAACACTGTGTGGTGTAAAAACCTCACCACTATCCAGAGCCCGCTGAGTCATCCGGGTTGTTTCAGCTATCAGTTCCGGAAATATCTGCTCCGCATTGGCACTCCATTCGAATCTGTTTATTGAGGCATGGGAGCTGCATCTGCACGCAAGCTCTGTGGTCAGATATATATCACCTGGAAGAAAATCAGGGGAAGCCCTGTGCACCGAGTTGTGTGAGCCATAACCTGAGGTGCTGCCTTCTGATAATAGCTTCACCCCATCTTCAGAGACGCTCCATATATTCACTCTGGCACTCTCCCATGGAATCAGCATGGTATTGCCCGTGCTGAACAGAGGCCCATGGAGACTCTTCTCTTGCTCTGCAAGTGAAAGGTTGATCTCACAAACAAACTGATGTGGAGCATCAGAGCCTTTTTTAAAAGCCAGTCTGGAGACATTGATGCCGCCAGCCGTCTCAAAATAGTGGCGTTCATCTTTTTGATCATCGGGGAAAAGTCTTGACCCATTGGAGAGAGTTTCAGGCTCCAGCAGAAGCATCACGCATCCTCCTCAAATGAATCAAAAAGAAGCCGCTCTTCACTGCTGAGCTTCCAATCCGAAAGAGCTGCAGGGAGTCCTGCATCACTGCTGAAATAGATTTCGGATTTCCACCTGTAAGAGAGTCCGGAAAAGAGTGTCTCCCGCCATAGTGCCCAGGATGACTCTGTTGTCTCCTGATCAAGCTTGATCAGTTCACCCTCAAATGAGTCTGTCGCATCTGATGCTTTAAGGTAAAGCAGAACAATATCTGCCGGATAAGCCTCGGAAGGTGATAATTTCAGCTCGATAAAATCGGGTGCGATCACTTGCGTCTGGTACGATGTGATCAATATTCGTTCTTCCGGAACAGATAGCCACTGCTCGCTGCCGACAGATTCTGCTTCGAGCCCTGTGGGGGGATGAATCAAAATTCGGTAAAAATGGTAGTAGGCCACATCCCCTTTCCGGGTGGTGATCTCCCGTTTAGGCGTCTCTCTGCTTAATATAACGGTTGTCTGATGACCCTGATCATTCGGATCGGTTCTTTCACATAGCTGAACCTCAACATCTCCGATTGAATCAAACGCACTCTCCTGCACCTGAATCGATAGCTGTTGAATGCCAAGCAGAGATGGCGAAATATGGATAAAAGGATCTTTACTCTCTTTTATACCTGTTCTTATCGGCTGCGGCGGCCAGCCACCCCCGGCTGGCGCATGATAAAACGCCTCAATGGCGTAATAGTAGAAAAAGGGTGAACCATCCGGTAAAACAGCAATATTCCTTGCGCCTATACCCTCAATATCATTAAGGCAGAGTTCATGGTCCTCCCACTCCTGGGATGCGCCGTAGTAGTGGAGTTTGAGAATGACTTTTTTAAACTCGCCACTCTCAAAAGAGAAACTGTTAACCACGTCGATGGGTATCAGAGAAAACGGCTCAGGCACTGGAACTTTTGAAAACAGATCGGATTTCACATCATCACTTAAACCACGCCAGAATGCTGAAAAGTTCCAGATGGAGTGCCATGACCTGTGATCAATCCTGGGTGCCCGCAGATTCCAGCTGACAGTGACGTCCAGAGAGATATCTTCACCATCAACGGAGAGTTGCTCCAGCCCTTGCCACAATGCAACCGGCTGAAGCTCATACATAGCACCACCATTCTGTTTCCAGGCCATGCTGGAGAGGCGTAACAGAAGCTCATCGATCACATGACTATCTGTAGCCTGCTCAATCGGTCTGATCTCTGTTTCTGATTCAGCCTGAGTGATCCAGCGATGATGTATCTCATCGACTGTTTCAACAGGCAGAGCTGGAACATCAATAGCATTCAAATCCATCATGGCATCACCAGGCAGGCCAAGCTCTGTCATGTAGTGTTGAAAAAGATCGTACGGTTTGAAACTGAACGTTGCGGGAAAAGCTCCCCGAAAACCACTGTATCGAACCTCAACCTCAACCTGTAGCGGCTCAACGGCTGTGTCACTATTGTTAAGCAGCTCTTCGAGGATAAGAGAACTGTTTCTGTCCAGCTCTATGGTTACTTTTGAAAGTAAATCATCATCAATCTGAAAATCCGCCCACTCCGTTTCAACAGTCCGGTTATCATCCACGTCTGGAACTGTCATGCTGATACGAACTGAGCCCGACTCAAATGGAACATGACTGACCACACTCTGATCTGAGATCAGCTCCGACAACGCATCTGTTTCAGGGTATTGAAAAGCCAGCTGTAGTGTTAAAAAACTCCGCTCTCTCTCTTCGCCTGCATAGAGAAGCAGCATAAATTGCGGATTCTCATCTGCATCGGTTTTCAGTTCAACAGCACTCGGCAGAAGATATAGCCTGTCTAACTGCTGATGAGCCCGAAAGCCAATCAGCTTATCATCCAGCAGAAGCGTATCTTGCAGGCTCAGCACTACAACTAACTCGACACGGGTGTGACCGGATAAGCATGCAGTGTGCCCTGCGCTTCGATCCAGTTACCACGTGCCCCCTCCTCTTCACCATGCATGTTAATGATACGGTAGTTATAAATTTCAGTCAGTGGCTTGTCCTGTAAATCTGCCAAAATCGATTTATATAAAATGGCTCTGGTTGTAGATGTTTCAGCACTGATAAGGGCATCTGCACCCTCTTTAAACTCAATCTTCAATGCCGTTAATGGTCCAACACTCTCCGAAGGTGCGGTCCCAAACAGCGATGCATCCGCTGCTGTCACCTCAATTTCATAGGCATAAAAAGAGAGACCATTATTGATGGTCAAAAGATTCCACAACACTTCATCATCAGAAACAACGCTGTGCTCGGTATCAATCTCGATGGCACTAACCAGAGCATCTGAGGGGGTAACCTGCACGATCATGTCCTGGGAAGAGCCTGATGGCACATCAAAGGAGCCTGATTGAATTGTTCCAGTCACCCCGCTGCCATCTGATGAAATAATCCACGGCCTGGCACTTTTAACAGAGACTTCGCTTTCAATTTCATTGGTTAACAAGACACGATATGTGCCTGCCGCATCGGTTTCATTCCGATAAAACTGCTGACTAAATATTGCGCCAACCGTATCATGCAGTGAGACGTTTAACGCAACATCCACACTGCCACCACTCGACAGATTACTGCGCACGTAACCATGAATGCCGGGCGCTGTTTTTGGTAACAACTCAGCATATAACTTATCCATATTTTCTGAGCCGATCTCGAAAGAGACCATAATACCTGCGTCCGTGGATACATCCTGTGCCGTGATCTCCGCATTATAATCGGCGATAAAAGCGTCAAGGTTGAGTGTGGCTGAACCGGTATTTAAAGGTGCAAGCACAATACCTCCGCCAGCAATTTCACTAAGCAACGGGTCTGTGCGGGCGGCTTCATAGAGACCCTGTTCGATATCCGGTAGCGCTGTGAAACTTACCTCCACACGGTAATCGATATTGGCACTCTCACCCTCACTTTCGAGCAACAGTTCTTTAAAACCGATCTTCATCAGTGGCTCGTATGGTGGACTATCGGCACGTCCCAATTTGAATGTCTCAGGTGTGAAATAGAAAAGATTTTGCTGTTGAGGGCTTTGATAAAGAACCTTCAATTCATTGCCCACAGTCAGGTTATAGGCCAATAAAACCGTTGGATCCTGATCCACACCCAATATCGAATCCATAATATGGTCAGGAATATCTTCGTAAATCTGTCCGTAATTCTGAGTGGAATAAAACGCTTTTATTTTTTTACTCGCACTCAGCTTTTTAACCACTGACATCTTTCTACCACTTAAATCCTTATAGTGGATCAGTTGCAGCGCTTTTTTACCTGCGACCAAGTAGTTTGAGCTTTTAAATGCTTCAGTAATGTCTTTTTGATCAAGCCCTTCTTCTGACAAGGCTGATGCTTTCAAAAAGCTTCCATAATCAATTGAATTGATTGCACTTAATCCACTGACTGCTATTTGAGGTGTCGAGATTAAACTGGGGAACATCACGATCGGTTTAACGATCATCACTGGCTGCACGACTGCGACAGGTTCAGCAGTAATCGCCGGTTCAACGGTCGTAACAGGCTGCGTAGTCACAACCGTTGGAATAAAAACAGGCCGACTCACCAGCAACGGCGTGCTCACCAGCCGTGAATCATAAATCCTGTGAACACCATTGCCATCCCGGCGTAACCCGCGACCACCGGTATCTAACGTGCTAGCCGGGTTAATGGATGAAACTCTGGAAATGGTCGTTAACGGAACCTTGATCGGCTCCCGTCTGTTGATGGGTTCAGCTTTGATTTTTCGAAACTTTGCGTTGTTGACAATACTCTCAGCGACAAGCCCTTTGTTCACCAGTTTTTTATGTAACTCTGGGGCATAGTAGGTGTTCAAGTCCACGCTATACTGCACGTTTGGAAGCAGCATCTTCGCCTCAGCAGTAATCTTAATGTTTGCACTGCACTCTTTTTTTGTCATAGCAGTCACGATCAATCCAAGGTTTTCTGTGCCGTAGATCGTCATGCTGGCCTGATAGGTACCATTTTCAAAATCAATCAACTGATCGAATGGTATGGAGACTTCACTGATTGCTGTTTCGGTATCTTCCGCAATCACAGAATAAACAAAATCACACGACAAATCATGCTGAAGTGTTTTATATCCCTCTTTATCATGTGACTCAATCGTCACTTCAAGGGTCGCCACTTCCTGACTTTCATCAATGACTGCAATATCTCCAGCCTTCCATCGTAATCTGATGTCAGGCACATTTATATTATTAATCCTCTCCTTTTTTATTCTATAGTTTGGAGAAAAATAGACGGTCTTTTCACTTTCAGTTTGGTAGACTTTACTAAATTCGAGTGTTCCATTTTCACTCAGCGGATAATTTTTTGCAGAGAAGAAATTAATAAGTTTGGCTGTGTTTTTAATATTTCGACTGGATTCATAATAATGAGAGCGCTCTGAAAGCATCTCCAAAGCAGAGTTGATACCCATTTTTTTATCTGCGAAATAGAAAGGTTTCATCACACCCCATGTATCACCACGATACTTTTTAATCATATTGTAAATTCTTTCTAAACATGAGACCCCTCCCATGTGTAGACAAAGATTAAACCTTCACATCATAAACAAACATCCCATAAATATGGGATGCAAAAACAGGCGTGATAATCTAAGCAGGTCACGTCAATAGCTTTGAAATTAAGTTTTTTTGTTTTTCAGACAATATAAACGGCTTTATGAATCTAAGTTCAAAAGTCAAAGTTCGATTTGGAAAAAAGATGCTTTACCTATCTCAGAACGCCATCTTTTAACTAACTCAGCACTCCGCTAAAAGTTGATCCAGCATAGATTCAGCCTGCATAGCGTAGCCGCCGCCAAAAAGATTGGCGTGATTGAGGATGTGATAGAGATTATAAAGAGTTTTACGGACGGTATAACCAGCATCCAGCGGCCATGTTTCATGATAGGCATCATAAAAAGTAGTTGAAAAACCACCAAACAGACCCGTCATAGCAAGATCGGCCTCCCGATCACCGTAATAGACTGCCGGATCAAATATCACCGGGTTACCTGCATCATCAACACTTTGATTTCCACCCCACAAATCTCCGTGCATGAGAGATGGGATAGGTGTGTATGAAATGAAAAACTTCTCCAGATCAGCCATTAAGTGCTCACCCTTGCTTTGTAACGAACCTTTAAAGCCATTTTCGGCTGCAAGTTTGAGTTGGAAACCAAGCCTGTGTTGGCGATAAAATTCAATCCAGTTATCACGCCATCTATTGATTTGAGGCGTAGAGCCAATGGTATTATTTCGATGCCAGCCAAAATATTTAGTAGTAAATCGATGCATCCGGGCAAACTGATGGCCAAATGTTTCCTGTGTTTGGGGATTAGCTTTGCCGAAGGCGATATATTCCGTGACAATCCATGCATAACCTTGCCCTGCACCGACACATACGGGCTCCGGCACACGAATCGCATTCGCCTTGCGAAGCTCTTGCAAACCTTCGGCTTCAGCTTCAAACATCGAAAGCTGATTTTCCTGATGAAGTTTGATAAAAAAAGAGTCGCCCTGTTCGGTTTCAACACAGAAAGCGGAATTAATACTGCCCCCGCTCAATGGGCGTTTATGTGTGATTTTATTGCCGACACCCGTGGCTGTTACCAGCGAGTCTGAAATCTCCTGCCATGCACCTTCCTTGCCGACTGATTCAGGCGTGTTTTGAAAGAACATGACGCTTTCGCCATTTGCGCAATACCATTAAGCGCCATACAAACTGAATCATAAGGTAACTTAATAGCGCTGAGCATGTGCCAATGATGAAACAGCCAAGTAAAAAAGGCTGCCAGGCTGCCGACATGCCATGCAGCAACCACTCGACTGAAAGTTCAGGCTCAAACCCGCTTTCACTTTTGCCAACCACCATGCTACCCAGCAAATATGCCCCATAAAAGAATGGCGGAATCGTAAAAGGGTTGGTGATCCAGACCAATGTTGCAGCGATCGGAATATTGGCATGAAAAAGAATCGCCCCACCCACAGCCAAAACCATCTGGAATGGTAAAGGTACCCATGCAAAAAACAGGCCCACCGCAAATGCTTTGGCCACCGAATGGCGGTTCAAATGCCAAAGTGCAGGATTATGCAACAACTTACCAAAACATTTTAAACACTTGTGTTCCCGAATCTTTTTATGATCCGGCATGAGTTTTTTAAGTAGCTTTTTTGGCATGTTTTTAGTTTAGTCCATTCGCGGAAAAACAGGTTCAGGTTTACGGCATGGGTGTCCTGCTTTTAATAGTCCCCAGCCACCAAGATCATGGAACATCAATTCAGAGGCATTCACATCTGCCGACATGATTTGTGCAAGCATGGCTTCTACTTTTACAGGCATGAATGGTGCCAGTTGCAATGCAACCAGTCGCAGTGTTTCCACCAAATGATAAAGCACTGTATTCAGACGTGCTGTATCCCCTGCTTTCGCCAACGCCCATGGGGCATTATCTTCTACATAGCGATTTCCATGACGTACAACCAAAGAGATTCTCTCCAGTGTCAAATGAAATGCCTGACGATTCAACAATGCATCAACATCCCGTTGCATGCCTTCAACATCGGCAATCAACGCTCTATCGCAAGCCTCTTCTTCACCCGGTTCACCCAGCACACCGTCATTGTATTTATTCAACATCGCCAGACTTCGGTTTAGCAGATTGCCAATATCATTGGCAAGCTCACTGTTATAACGAAGTTTCAGCGCATCGAAGGAAAAATCACCATCTTGTCCGAATGGCACCTCACGCAACAGAAAGTAGCGAATCACATCGGCATCATAATCAGCCAGAAGATCTGCCGGGCGCAACGCATTACCCAGTGATTTACTCATTTTCTCACCTTCAACCGTCCACCAGCCATGGGCAAAAATACGCTTGGGCAAGGGGAGATCAGCAGCCATCAACATCGCAGGCCAGTAGATAGCATGAAAACGCAGAATATCTTTACCAATCAGATGCACGTCGGCAGGCCAATGTTTAGGAGTTTCCTGATCCGGGAAACCCAGCGCACTCAGATAGTTAGTCAGCGCATCAATCCAGACATAAATCACATGATCTTCATCACCCGGCACAGGCACACCCCATGAGAATGTCGTTCGGGATACAGACAGATCATGCAGACCTGATTCAATGAACCGAAGCACCTCATTTTTACGTGATTCAGGGGCAATAAAGTCCGGGTTGGCCTTGATATATTCAATCAGACGATCCTGAAAACCGCTCAGACGGAAAAAGTAGGACTCCTCCTGCACCTTTTCCACAGTACGTTTGCAATCAGGACATGTTTTGGATTCCCAACATTCAGCCTCTTTAAGCTGTGTCTCTTTCCAATAGGTTTCACATGGCACACAATACCAGTCTTCATAAAAACCTTTATAAATCGCGCCAGCATTTTCAAGTCTGCGCCACATCGCCTGTGCAGCTTTTTTATGGCGTTCGGAACTGGTGCGGATAAAATCATCGTTGCTAATCTCAAGCTGTGGCCAGAGGCTTTCATAACGCGCCACAACCGTATCGGCCAGTTCAATCGGCTCAATGCCACGTGTTTCGGCAGCCTGTTGAACCTTCTGCCCATGTTCATCCACGCCCGTCAGGAAAAAGGTATCAAAGCTCGACATACGCTTATGTCTCGCCAATACATCCGCAGCGATGGTGGTGTAAATATGGCCCAGATGCGGCTCATCATTTACATAATAGATCGGCGTCGTTACATAGTATGGCTGCATGGATAAGGTAACCTGTTTGTTAATTTCGCCCAACTATAACGGGCCGGACGGTGAAAAACAGTCCCCAGATTATGATGCCTCGCCTTTTTCGCAGTTTTTCTTACCCCGTCATTCATGACAATCAAAACGGTTTCGACTATACATTCAGAACAACTGCTAATCATACGCTCAGAACAAGCTAACTAAACAAACCTGCGAAATTCTCGGTTATTCGGGCTTCATGCCATTCTCGAAAAAACGATAGTTGTTTTTTCCGCCATTTTTAGCAGCATACATGGCAATATCTGCCTGACTAATAAGCGAATCTTTTTCTGTATGATCATTCGGGTACATTGAAACACCGATGCTTGCACTGATCTTACAACTCTCAACATCAATGATAAACGGCTCTGAAAGTCTGGCCAATATTTTATCTGCTACCAAAGCGATATTTTTCTCGTTTTTCACATCAGTGAGGAGAACAACAAACTCATCACCGCCAAAGCGAGCGACTGTATCTACCTCTCGTATGGATTTAAGTAATCGAGTCGCTACTTTTTTAAGCAATGTATCACCTGTAATATGACCAAGTGTATCATTAATATTTTTAAAACCATCCAGATCAATAAACAGGATTGCTAATTTTTGACTATGTCTTTTAGCCTGGGCCAGAGCATTATCAAACCGGTCAAAAAACAATATTCTATTTGGAAGTCCCGTGACAACATCAAAATGCGCCAGTTTTTTAATTGCCGCTTCGTTCTTTTTACGTTCGGAGAGATCACTCACAAGGCCAACAAAATAATGTTCATCACTCGAAATGATTTCAGCGACTGCCAGAGACATTGGAAACGTTTGAAGATTCCTGCGTAAAGCAATCACTTCTCTTGCAGCACCCACAGCATAGGCAGACTTGGTCCTTATATAATGATCCAGATAGCCATCATGTGCACTCTTATCCGGTTCTGGCATAAGCATGCTGATATTTTTCCCAACCACCTCTTCCTGCGTGTAGCCAAACATAATTTCCGCAGCAGGATTAAATGCTTTAAGGATTCCCTGAGTGTTAATAAGAATAATTCCTTCCATAGCGCTGTTGATAATAGATTGCGTCAACTCCTGATTTTTATGAAGTTCATCACGCGTATCTTTTAATTGTGTGACCATCTGCCAGATTAACTTGGCTTCAAAGCCTCCAATGATACTGCTTGGACCAATGATTTCTGAAGCTAACTCTGAAACAGCTTCATCATGGGTTAAGTTAAAGGCAGTACAGGGATTACAGGCATTTAAAGCATCTTCAGCATCAGTAAAGGTAGGAATATTTAATTTTTTGGCTAATTTTATAGCTGGGGCATCTGGCTCCATATCCACAACGCCAACGATACGAAACAGTTTCTCAAATTTAAACAACTCAACAAATGCTGAACCGCCACGACCGCCGCCAAGGATTAATACTGGTTGTGGTATTGAACTTCCTGCTTCCATTCATACAACTTCCTGTCTTCATGCATACCTTTTGACCCAACTGTGTATTTATCGTATGAAATGAAAAAACCTTTAATTATTCGAAGTTTCTTCATCAAAAATAACTTAGAAATGGTTTGCGTGAATGCACTTATCAGGCTATTTAATCTGGCTAGGTTGTTTCATCATTCCAAGATCATCCGACTGCCCCCAATGACCACCCAAATGCGTTCCAATCATTGTACACCTCATTGCCTCTTTTTGATCTGTGATGACTAAATTATTCATTTCAAAGCAAATGTCCTGATTCACTTCCAGACGGTTGGTTTTTCATCGAGTTTTTTATATGTCACGATTTCTGCTCTCGAATAGCCGCCAAACAAAAGCTTTTGTGCTTTGAGCCTGACCTGCATGGTATAACCTTTCTTATACATTTTAAGCGGATTTTCAGGCCAGAGCTTTGCATGATCCGATGTTGAAACATACCAGAGACTGTTGTTTTTAAGCCTAAGTTTTTGATTTTGCATCAGAAGTTCCTCAAAAACCTGACGATTTGTCTCGATCGTCTCATTGAGTTGATAAAGTATTTTCCCTTCAAAAAATTCAATTTCACTGGAAGCAGGCACACGATACATCACAAAACAGCCAACAAAATAGATCCCAATGACTACAATTGCCCTGCCCGCAACCCATCTGGAAATTTTTGTAGACACTTTCATGTGAAATTACTCCACTTTAATATGAATTGTCTCACACATTTCCGCACCGTAGGAACTATGCATACTATTGGCAAATTGCAGGCTCAGGGTGTGTTCACCCGGCGCAAGATCCAAGGTTGTTTCAGTTTGCCCTTTGCCAAAATGTTTATGTGTTGCATCTTTGGGAACCGTCTCGTCTTTCGCAATGCAATCGCCATCTATGATCAGATGATGGTGACCCGTATCTTCCACCACTTCACCTGCTTTGCGCACATCCATTCCGCAAACACCCATATTAATTTTCAGAGGGCTTGAAACTGTATCACCATCACTGATACCCTTAAAATAAACCGCATCACCCAAACATCCACTGAGTAAAAGTGCTGTAAATCCTGCTGCTATCACCTGTTTTATCATCACATCACCCTCCAAATCTCATCATCACTGGCAACAGCTTAGCATAAACCCACGATGACATATCAACCCTTCGTGTTTTATGTTCATACACTGGAATCAAATTAATCGGCCATC
Source organism: Mariprofundaceae bacterium (assembly GCA_021772895.1). Taxonomy (GTDB): domain Bacteria; phylum Pseudomonadota; class Zetaproteobacteria; order Mariprofundales; family Mariprofundaceae; genus WSZY01. Next base: position 58,112 of record JAJFLC010000014.1, read on the forward strand.
TCTGCATTATGATAAACTTTCTGCACATCGTCACAATCATTCAAGGCATCGAGAAACTTCTCAAACACCTCCACATCATCACCACTCACAGCAGTCAGGGTTTGTGGCTCGTAAGAGATATCGTCAACCTCAAACTCGATTCCCGGCATTGCTTCAGTCAACGCAGTCTTGACCTTAAAATACTCGGTATTGGGCGCAAGCACCGTGATCATGCCCTCTTCACATTCGATATCGCTAACATCAGCATCTGCCTCCATTAACATTTCCAGCACGGCATCTTCGTCATCACCCTTAAACACAAAAACAGCCTGATGATCAAACATATGGGCGACGGCACCTGGCCCGCCGAGCTTTGCATCATTTTTAGTAAAACAGAGCCGCACATCATTAAATGTACGGGTCGAATTATCAGTCAGACAATCAATAATGACCATGCAACCACCGGGACCAAAACCTTCATAACGTGCAGAGGCATAATCCTCACCACCCGTGCCTTTAGCCTTCTCGATAGCCTTCTCGATGACGTGTGCCGGAACCTGATCTTTCTTTGCATTGTCCACCAGACGACGAAGGGAGAGATTACCGTCAGGATCAACACCACCGCTCTTGGCTACCACATAGATCTCTCTGCCATATTTAGAGTAAACCTTGCTTTTGGCACCAGCGGTCTTTGCCATTGATTCTTTTTTGTTTTGGTAAGCTCTGCCCATTTTTATTCACTCTCACTCTGATATTCGTTATTCATATGATCGACACATGCACCAATATATTGGGTTGGTATGCGCAATGTTAATCTGGAATGCATCGCGACGGTAGCGAAGAAATTCATCCGTTAGAATTTTCACCCTTACAATGTTTTTCCAGCCACTCTCCATTTGGCAAATACATTGTCCTTGTCTACGCTACTGCCGTAAGAAACATAAAGGGAAGGTAGCATTTAAAAAATGAAAACATTCATCTGGGCTGTATTTGCAGCCCTTCTAACCACAACAACACCCGTTGTACAGGCAGCCCCGGCAGCAACACCAACATGTCAGAATGGCACGGCCACGGTCAGTGCCGGCAGCACAGCCGATGCTACAGCCAAAGCTTTTTGCCAGAGCAAAGGCAATGACTGGTATACATATACAGCAACCACAGCCACATCACTGGATGTCACCTGTTGCGATGTACTACCCACCTCAGGTACCACCGTTCCCGCCGATGTTGTTCGCCTGATTGATGCGGCTCAAGCCGATGCTGCCCTCAATGATCAACTGCGTGCTGCAAAAACAGATACCCAGCTTGAAGCTATCGCGAAAAGCCATGGTTATAACGTCTCTGCACAAGATATTGCCGCGGCGATGCAAAGTAACGTGTATGAGAAAAACAGTACGGTCAGCACAAGATCAACCCGCACACTGGCTGCATCAGCTTGCGGTGGTCTGCTTCAACTGCCATGCAGTGTCTGCACAAAATCCATTACGGTCTACTTCCCATTCAACTTTTGTTGCATACCTATCAAAACCTCATGTACAGAGTATCAATCACAGTGTCACAGCGGCTACTACGGCAATCGTGAAGGTGTCTGCTGGCCGAGCAGCTGGACAAGCACAAAAATCGGCCAATGGGCCATCAACTTCGACAAACGCTGGAAACTACCCATGGACTGGATCAAATTGAACTGGGTCACTGAGCTCAAGTCAGGCATGAGACAAACACCCGCCGATGGGCTCTACATCTTTGTTTACCGCACAAGTGACAATAAATTACTTATTCGTCGCAGTGACAGGCCCGATGACAAAGGCATCTATGCCGATGGCAACAAGACCTATAGCTATCCAGGCAACCCGGCGGGCAATGGCGAAAGCCCGCACATGTTTGTACGCCACACCCAACTTAATGGCGGCTGGACAAACGTCTGGTCAGCCGGACAACTTGAAGTTTATCACGGTAAAATTATCTGGGTGAGTAATGCTTCGGGTCACTATGCGCCACCGCTTCCCAGCCTGAATTATGTCACCGATACACTTCAGGCATGGGGCCTGGCCACACCCGGCTCTGTGAAACATTTTCCACATGAATGGCACAAAAGCTGGGTCAATATCCCCAACAGCGGTTTAGTGATTGATGTCGCCATCATGCAAAATGGGACGATCCTGGGTGTCGGTACAGATAAAAACCTCTATACACGCGCAACATTGGGCAGCAACTGGGTTCAAGCACACATAAATGGTCAGGTCACCAGTGTTGCCATTATGCAGGATGGAACAATCCTGGGGGTCGGCACAGACAAAAACCTCTACACACGCGCAACATTGGGCAGCAACTGGGTTCAGGCACACATAAATGGTCAGGTCACCAGTGTTGCCATTATGCAAGATGGAACGATCCTGGGGGTCGGTACAGATAAAAACCTCTACACGCGTACAACATTGGGCAGCAACTGGGTTCAAGCACACATAAATGGTCAGGTCACCAATGTAGCCATTATGCAGGATGGAACGATTCTGGGGGTCGGCACAGACAAAAATCTTTATATGCGTGCAACATTAAGCAGTAACTGGGTTGCCGCACCCAAAGATGGTCAGGTTACCGCTATTACTGTCATGAAGGATAATACAATCCTGGGTATCGGCACGGGGCAAACCCTTTGGATTCGTCAAAAATTACAATAAACCATTGAATAAGGCTGATGCTGTTCTTAATGGCGGCCTGGAGCTAATCTTCCAAGTCGCCATTTTTTTCTTCAAACCAATAACTGATGCCCAAATGAATTCAGAAGGGCTATTCTTGCCATCCATGTTGATCTCTTTAAACAAAAAACACTTATGATCCAATCTGACCGAAATTTTGATGATCTCACCACACGTTTTGCCCGAAACATCTATGGCAGTGCCAAAGGTGAAATACGTCTGGCCATTGTCTGGGAACATTTGTTACAAAGCATCCCCGCACTATCTGAAGGTAAACCCCTGCGCATCCTCGATGCAGGTTGTGGACTTGGACAAATGGGACTTCGCCTTGCCAGGCTGGGCCATGAGCTGGTGCTCTCCGATCTATCCGAAAAAATGCTTGAAGAGACAGGCCTGCTGTTTGAAAAAGAACTGCCAAAAGCAAAAATCGAACTGCTTCATCAACCTGTTCAGGCGCTTCATGTCCAAAATCTTGGTCAGTTTGATCTGATTCTGTTTCATGCCGTACTTGAATGGCTGGCAGAGCCAGAAAAAACACTCAATCATCTGACGCATCTGATCAAACCCGGCGGTAACCTCTCATTGATGTTTTACAATCGGGATGCGCTGGTATTCCGCAATCTGATTCGTGGCAACTGGCGCAAAGCAGAGAGCGATCATCTACAAGGCGATGAAGGTGGGCTCACCCCTTATCACCCGCTATGCCTTGAAGAAGTGCAAAACTGGCTGGAGACATGGCAATTTGAAATACTCAGTCGTGCAGGTGTGCGTGTCGTTTATGATTACATGGAACGCCGCATCCGGGATCAACGCCCTATCGAAGAGATCGTGCGCATCGAAATGAAATATGCACAACATGAGCCTTATCTACACCTTGGTCGATACCTGCATCTGGTTGCACAAAAATCAACTCATTAGTTAAAAATATCAAAACAAAATTAATGATTTAAGATAAAATAGTTACTTCATCTCTTTTTTAGCATTATTTCTCATTTTTCAAGACCAAAATTCTTACGTAAGAAGCCATGAGAAAGCACATCATTAAACAGCATCAATGTAACTGCTCCCAAGCATATCGCCGCAATATATAATTTAGCGTTGGAATGTTCGAATTATCCATTGATTGTGGATCAAACACTACAACAGCGTAACCGACACTTCCCGGATCCTCACCACCTCGGGAAAAACCGAATCCAGACATAATCGCACCATTGAAATATCCCGTTCCTGGGTTACCCGTATCATCTTCAGAGCCCCAAGACATTGGCCCCGGTGTATAAACCACACCGGAAATGTTAGTTTCATGCTGGATCTGCATGAAGCCGCCCGAATAACTGAATGCTGGAATATCCGCCCATTTGGAAGTAAGCAAAGCATAACCGCTAGTGGCATCTGCCTCCGTATAGAAATACAGATGGTCATTGGTATTTGTATCTTTCAAAACAGTAGCCTTGGCCGCCAGTGAGGCAAATGCAACAGCCGGAGTCTGTCTGTAATCCATAGGTATAAACGAAGAATTAAATGGCGAGCCTTTGTTCGCAAGTGTTGAATCTACAGATGCTTGCGCTGCAAGCGTATCAATACCATCCAGCAACCCATTCCACTCCGCTGCGTTCACATTCAATGTCGCTAATGCCACCTTCCATCCATGCATGTAACCACTCGGAAACATCAAATGGAATTTGTCACCTTTATTATTCGGCCCACTTCCAGCTGGGGAAGCCAAACAATCTTGCTGTCCGATACAAAAATCATCGGACAGTGCCCCAGGAAATGCCGCAATCGGCCATTGGTTTGGATCACTATGATTCGCAGTCGCTACGGCAAAATTATAGTAATATTCTAAACGACTCTTATAAGCGGTAAAATATGTGGCCGTATTTGCCCCGATACCGCCTGAAGTACGAACAGAATCACCAATAGCAAAAAGCTTGGATGCGTTGTTTACAGCGCTAACCGGCTGCATCAACTTCATACGTCCATCTATTTGCTGTGCTGTTCCCGCAGCTGAAGGAACCATGCCCTCAGAAGACGGAAAATACCCACCCGTTGGGCTGGCTAGGTTCACTGCTGCACTGGCGTTACTACCCATCGTAATACCGGGAAAAGAAACCAGTGTAGTATAGCTATCATCAGGAAGTGCTGGATTAATCAACTCTGGCACCCGCATCTCGGCTTTACTCTCGCCATTATCCAAATTACTCAAAAGATATTCGCCACTGGCCGGATCAAACAGGAAATCAGCGTTCTGATCGGCAAAAAAATCAACCATAAGGCTCCCGTACACGATTAGCTTCGCTTTATTTCCAAGGTTACCATCCGCATCACGGACGGTTGGTGACCCGGTATAATCATTAACACCAGCACTCCAATTTGCCTTTTCACTGGCGTCTTCCGTTTGATACAGTTGCACATTTGTCCCGTTGCAAATACCAGATCCATCAGCTTCAGTCTGCGCAACCGCCGGATACATCACCCGTACCAAACCAAACATCGGAATCGCATTTGCCACATTGTATTGGAATTCCATAAATGTCAGGCGTCCAGTTACGGGTGCGGCATTGACATCACCGGTTACGCTCACGCCGTTATTGCGTACAGTCCTGCCATTATGCACCGCCACTTTCAAAGTATTAGCCTTGGCACAAAACTTACCACCATTATTAGTACGGCAGGTAAATTGTTCTGCACCCCAACGAATAGCATCCAGATCGAACACCTGCCCTCCCGAATTCATTACGTTTAGCTGCCCACTCGTGCCAAGTAAATTATCATGAACCAACTTATGTGGTAATTTATTGGTCGGCATATCGGCTGCATTCGGGGCCGCCGTATCACGCGTTTGAGTGGCGTAGTCCACACGCATGTTATTAACGCTATTATGACCGGAATAGGCAATTAACGGTACCGTGTCATACACCGCAACCGTACTCGTATTTTCCGAATTGGTAATAGGAAATTCAACCTCAAACTCCGGGCACTCGCCATTGCAAAGCCCCGTTCCTGTATTCGATTTAAATGCAAAACCGGATGGAATATTCTCTTGATTGGGATCAATAACATATTCAGCTTGAGTTGCCTCGATCATCCAATCATGTTCGAGTGTATTAGTCGTTGCATCGGGCCTAGCAGGGGTGTCCTCACCCACCACACCATGTGGATTCATAGTCGACTGCGTTGTCGAGCCATTGCTGCCGCTACATAAATCAGCCCAATATGCCCTATTCGGCACATTGTTAATGGCCGCCATGCCACTCGGCAAGTGTGTGGCCACACCCTGAACTTCACGCTGCAACGAATAGGCATTACCCGAATGACTCAAAGCATAAACCACAATATTACATGTGGGGCATGATGACGTATTGGGTGTTGCATAGGGGTATTCCGGATCAGTTTTATCCTCAAAACTGGCAGCCCAAAGTGCCACCTGCGGCAATGAGCCAACACCCCAGACGCCATCAGCCAGTGCTCCTTGATCATTAACATCATAAACTGTTATATTGCTATTGTTCGCCACATAAGCATCAATCGCTGCCACATTCGCGCCCACATCAGACATTTGCACAGGAGTCAGGCTTTCTTTATAAATACCTACTGATGCCGTGCCGGCTTTCACAGCTACCACAATCGCTTCTTTCTCTGAGCTTCCCGCTCCATCCCAATTAGCATAATTCCAAGCTAATCCCGCCTTCGCGGCGGCAAAGGCTTTTGCTTGATCAACAGAAGATATTGAAACTTTGGTTTCGATATTGGTTTTGAACATTGCTGCCACACCAACCAGTGTTAAAATAAACAACAATACAATCACGCTGAGCAGAATAAATCCTCGCTCCTGAACATCTTTATTGCCACGAGATTCATTCGCATTAATATAATGTTTCATTTTTCCTCTTCCGCTTTTTTTTATTATTACATTACATTTCATCTCAATACACCCCATCCCTACGAGCACTTGTCAGCATTGTAGCTATTGCACAACTGCGCCCGGATAAACTTGAACATAACGCCATATCCGTTTGCGCTTGTCCGCTGTGGTCCGCACATCTACACCCATCACATCCTGAAATGAGCCATTTTTATACCCTGCATCCACGGCCATCTCAATTAAAATGGTATACCCAGGAATACTCGTCACCAATGTTCCATTAGAATCCAACATGGATTTAGACGGCAACCCCGGCGGCACACCAGATGGCGTATCCACCCCCAGAGTTGGAGTCACCCCCGCTGTGTCTTGAAACACACGAAAGAATGTCACATTGTCGAGAATTGGTGCAAATGAGGTCAAAGAAGTTGTTTCATCACAGGTTCCCGCAAAATCTCTATCCAATCGGATCGAGCCCCCTCTAAAAAGATAACAACGAGTCACCCTATGATTAAGAGCCGCACTTGTAGCATCCCACACCTGCCACCCCACACCTGCTGTGTAAGAATCAGTCCCAGGACCATTCATATTTGTATTGGCAATCACAATCGAATCTGTACCCGCAACCTGACGGTACAACGAACTAGCAATATCCTCCATGATAAATTTAATGGCGAATTCCTCATCTTGAAACGCATCTATGCGCTTGTTCTGATAATTATATTCAGAGTTTTGCTGTGTGAAACTCAATAAAACCGCTGCTAACACCACCATCGCAATAAGCATCGTCACAAGCATCTCAATCAACGTAAATCCACGATCCAAAAACATTACCACACTTTTTTTCGCCCCAACTTTCTCTATCGCCACATAGCCCCCCTCATCCCGTACTTCACAACACCACCTGCGATGACAACGAAACTGTTTTATTCATGCCATGCTCAGTCCACGCTAGCTGTACGTGGACACCTACCGAACCTGTCAACGGCACTGTTGTCGGCGTTAAAGTAACCACCGATGTATAAATACTTTCTCTTCTTCCGGCAGTGCATGCCCCCACCAACCCGATATTACCTGGCGCGCACAGTTGCTGGCGCGCTTGGCTACGCGCCGTAGTTTGAGTATAATTTGGTGTGATTTTGGCGGAAACATAGGCCATAATAGACTGAGCCTTTGCTACAGCCTCCATACGATGTTCACTTTGCTGATTGGTGCGTATAGACGTGGTCAACATGCCACCTAAGGCCAACAATACAATGCCACCAATCAGCATCGCTATCATCGTTTCAATCAACGTAAAACCTTGTTCTTTCCGTCTTTGTTCGCCCCGTTCCAAATAATTCGAATGCTGCATATTCAAACCTTTCATCATGGACATCTCTCCATCATCCTTACCCTTCCGCCCGTGCCATTCACAACCAGATAATAGGCTGACGAGCCGCCAGCTGTCGGCCGAACAAGAATCGACATATTTCCAAGCACACCCGGGCTTCCTGATGCCCCACCCGTTGATTTAAATTTAATAGCGTTGTTTGCACTGGTTTTAGGCTGGCACCCTGTAAATTTAAACGCCACCAAATCCACTCCGGGATAAACCCTTGGCCCTGCGGGCCATAGCGGTGAAGTCACACTGTCATTCGCAAAATCAAAGGCTACGCTTGTATCCAATCGACTAGATAATGCCTGCAATCTTGCAGCCGTAAGTGTGGAATTAATCTCTTCAGCAACAGATTTAGCACGTGTCCTTTCCCGCATATCAGCATATGCATTGACCGCAATCCCCATCAAAATGCCACCAATCGCAATGGTGACCATCATCTCAGTGAGAGTGAACCCCTTTTGGCTCTTTTGTCGCATGGAAGCTTTATTTTTTTCGCCCATAGCTTTACCCCTTCCCCTACCGCATTGTATGAATCACATCCTGCCCAATGTTACGATCCACATCACTTAAAGCGTACGATAAGTCATGTTTCCGTAAATGCAAGACTCAAAAAATTACTGTGTAAATTTAATATGAACTCACCAATAATCTTCACAAAAATAACTTTAAAGATAAGACTAATTGATGAATATGAATGCTTTGAAATGAAAAAGCCCCCTGCATTTGCAAGAGGCTTTGAGATGGTGACGCTTTGGAGACTTCGACGATGTTTATCCGCCAAACCATTTTTGAAAGAAACCTCTGGAATCTTTCGGATCAGCCGGAGTCTGTTTTCCACCTTGTCCGGTGCTATCCTGCATATCATTGAGATCTGCCGCCCTGTCAGCACGCTTTGAGTTTTGATCCCGCTGCTCTACACCTCTATCACTGGCGTGATCATGGTGATCCTTCATTTTTTTATGTTTTTCTTTTTTATCTTTGTCCCTGTCATCATCATGCTTTTTATACCTGTCTTTATGATGATGATCATCATCTTCGTCATCATCATCGTATTTCTTGTGGTCACGATCATGTTTTTTTGATTTGTTATACTTCTTTTCATGTTTATCTGAATCGGCCATTGCAGCAGGTGCCAGACCTGAGACCATCAAAAATAGAAATGCCATGAGTATTGCAAACAGTTTCATATATCACGCTCCTGTATTAAAAATAGACAGAGAATTTAACGCCCTTTCAGACAAACCAATGTAATATTTCTCACAATCAAACAAATACCATCACTCAGTTCAGACGTTTCACACTCACACGCCCTTCACTGCTCACATCCACTTGATATCGATTCCCGTTCGGACACGTTGCACGAATGCTTCGATTACCCGCGCCATCAGCCTGATCTTCAATCTGAGAAACTGCCGTGCCACCACAGGGATGCCCACGCAACATAATCGTTGTTGCAATATCTTCTGCTGAAGTGACTGCCTGAACCTGAGTCGGCAAAAAAAACAATGCCATGCTTACCCATAAAATTTTCATGATTGTACCTCCACAAAACTTTTCCAGATCGAATCACGGGCAAGATGTATATCTTTGGAAAGATCAGGATCCCGCTCCAGGAGTGTCATGATTTTTAACAACAGCCCGTCAAAACGCCCTTTCAACATCTCCGCATTTGCTTCAAACGCCTTTTTCTTTCGATATGATTCAACTGTGTCTCTAAAATCAAACACATCGGAACGAATCGCAAGTTTGGTTAGAAAACCAATCGCTTTGGTTTCTTTCAGCCGCCCTACCAATTGTTCAAGATTAATTTCAGGTGTTTGAGCTAACTTCTTTTGCATCACTTTAACAGCCTTCTTAGGCGCTGTTTTCACAACAGCGGCACGTTCCGCTTCAAGCTTCTTTTTAGTGCTGGATTCAATTTTATTTATATTAATTTTCTCTGCATCAATCTTGTCTTCATCAATCTTATTTCTATCAACCCTGCTTGTTTCAGACGTATGTTCGATATTGCTATCAAGCCCGGCCTGTTTAACACAACCAGCCTGAAGCGGTTTAATCATTGGAGGAGAAAGAAACAGCCCCGAAATCATCAAGAGAGAACACAGTAAAAACTTCATACCTTTATTGTAGGTGAAAGAAGCTTTTTGGAAAGGTGGAGAAATCACACGCTGTTTATTTAATAGGGGCCGTCAAAGCACCTTTGCAGCATGTTTGGGAGACATACGCACCGTTACCGTTAATTGCTCACCCTTCACCTTTTGCTCCAACACCCTTCCATGTGCATGACAATAGGCCAACGTTTTTCCATCAGAAACCGGTAATTGCAATGTGAACTCCTGCATATCCTGTTCATACCATTTTGATAGCAACTGAAGCAGCTCGTCCAACCCCGCACCGGTCAATGCCGATGTTGCAATTCGACTGCCTGCGATCTCTTCCTGAATAGACGAACGAACTTCAGGCATCAGATCAATCTTATTCAAAGCCTCAATCATCGGCGGTGCAGTATCACCATCAAGTCCAAGCTCAATCAGTGTTGCCTCAACCACCGCCTTCTGATTCGCACTTTCAGGATCCGATGCATCCCGAACATGCAGAATCAGATCAGCGCGGGTGACCTCTTCCAATGTTGATCGAAAGGCATCCACAAGTTCATGCGGAAGATCCTGAACAAAACCCACCGTATCTGAGAGCATGATTTTGTTTCCACCCGGCAACTCCAGCATGCGCAGGGTTGGGTCCAGCGTGGCAAACAACTGATCTGCGGCATAGACATCAGCCTTGGTCAGGCGATTAAAAAGTGTGGATTTGCCTGCATTCGTGTAACCCACCAGTGCAACCGTCGGGATTTCACTTTGCTCACGACCTGAACGCTGTGTTGCGCGCATACGCCGGACATGCAGCAAATCCTTTTCAACCGATTTGATACGATCCCGAATCATACGACGATCCAGCTCAATCTGACGTTCACCCGGCCCACCCATAAAACCAAAACCACCACGTTGTCGTTCCAGATGTGTCCAGGAACGAACAAGACGACTGATCTGATAATTCAGGCTTGCCAATTCCACTTGCAATACACCCTCATTGGTGCGGGCACGGGCAGCAAAAATCTCAAGAATCAAACCTGTACGATCCACAACTTTGCTATTCCATGCTTTTTCAAGATTACGCTGCTGCACAGGTGTTAGCTGATGATCCACAAAAGCCACATCCGCTTCATGAATTTGGACCTGTTCGGCAATCAACTCAACCTGCCCGGAACCAAACAGTGTGGCAGCCGTCATTCGCCGAATCGGAGCCGGAAGCGACTCACGCAAATCACAATCGCTGGAAAGCACCAGCCGATCAAACTCCTCCTGACGAGAGCGTGAAGCATAAGCACTTCTGCTATCTATTTGAGGATGAATAGAAACAACTCGATCTTTTACCCGTTCTGTCGAAATTAATTCAGCCAACTTATTTCCCTAGCAAAAAGTACAATTTTGCTTTTTTACAAATTTTAACGTTCAACTTTACCGCCCTTCTGTGGGCAGAATGATTAAAAGTTTTCATTGATTCAACACCTTAGAAATGGCTTCAAAACATGCCTCAGCATCGCCAAACATCGCATCCGGTGTCTGATTACGGAACCAGGTCTGCTGCCGTTTTGCATAACGCCTTGTCGCCGTAATGCCATCCCGCACCGTATCTTCGAGCGATAATTCTCCATGCAAATGCTGAAGTAATTGGCGATAACCCACCGCACGGACCGCTGGATGCATTTCACCCAACGATTGGTCATCCAGCCAGCGTGTCTCATCCAGCCAGCCAGCATCCATCATGGCATGAAAGCGTTTGGCAATGCGTTCACGCAAAAGCTCACGTTGCATCTCCAGCACCACCACCGGACAATCAATCTTTCGTCCGTCAGGGCCTGTTTGTTTATCTCCGTCTCCACCCTGTTGTTGCCAATAGGTGAGTGTTTTTCCACTGCTTTGATAGACGCCCAACGCACGCATAATTCGCTGTGTATCAGTCTCATTAAGCTTGTCAGCACTCTCCGAATCAACCGCTTTCAACAGGGCATGAAGGTGTGCTGCACCATGTTTTTTCTGTAATTGTTGGAGTTTTTCACGAATTTCAGGTTTTTCAGCTGGAATATCCGAAAAACCTTCAATAAGCGCCCGCAGATACATGCCCGTACCGCCAACAATAAGCGGCACATTACCTTGATCATTTTCAGCCTTAATAACCGCCGCGACTTCATCCGCCCAACGTGCCGCCGAATACGTTTCAGAAAGATCGACACAATCAATCATCTCATGATGAACCTGCTGTCGCTCTTCGGTCGATGGTTTTGCCGTACCGATATCCAATCCACGATAGAGTTGCATCGAATCGCAGGAGATAATGGGAATATCAAACGCCTGCGCGATTTTCATCGCCAGCGCAGATTTTCCCGTCCCTGTCGCCCCCATCAGAGCGACTGCTTTTAACACCTGCTTCATCGCAAATCCGTCATTTCAATTTTCCCGAAACAAAGCGGGCCAACCGGATAAGTTGAGGGCGTCCGAAGAGCAAAGGTGGACGAGGTCTCTTTTTTGCTTTTTTCTTGTGTAATCAGGAAAATGAAGTCTACTTTTCAGCGAAGCATTACTCCTTTCTACCAAATAACCGATCCAGATCATTAAGCGATAACCGCACATAAGTGGGCCTGCCATGATTACACTGTGCAATATTCGGCGTTCGCTCCATCTCACGAAGCAGCGCATCCTGATCTTCGATTGCCAGCATACGCCCAGCCTTAATCGAACCTTTGCAAGCACGATTACCAAGCCAGCGCTCCAACACCCTGCTCCGACCTTCAGCTTCAAAACCAATCAGCATACATGCATCCACCAGTTCAGCGACCAGTTCAACCGGTGACTCCCCGGATAAAAGCGCAGGCACAGAGCGAATAGAAAAACTCTCTTCAGTGGTCTGATCGAGATCCACAGCAAAGGTCTTCAGCGTTTCAGCATGGTCACTCAGCCATGCAGCAATCGATAACCCCGGACTCCATTTCTCAGGTGTAAGCATGATCTGTTCTGCAAGTTGCCCACGATCAAGCTGGGACTTCATTTTTTCATAAGTAATGCGTTCATGCGCCGCATGTTGATCAATCAAAACAACGCCATCTTCACTCTGAGACAAAATGTAACAACTGTGAATCTGCGCCAAAGGTGTTCCAAGGTTCAGTGTGCCCTGAATCTCGTAACCAGCTTCCGGTTCATGCGCTGATTCCCGCATAGGCGCACCAAAAAGCAGATGTTGAAGATCGGCAGCGTTGGATGATCGGGCTCCAGAGGCAAACTTTGATCGCCCTCCGCTGCTAAATCCCGCACCACTGCCTGATTGATACGAAAAAGAACCCGATGCAGCGTCTGGAAAGGCAGGAGATGTTTTTTGCATCGCCTGCAAAGCCTGATCAGTGGGCATCGAAGAAACCGTCTGTCCCATACGTTCAACACCCGCCCGTACACAGGCAACAATGGCTGCACGCACCGCCTGAGGCGATTTGAAACGCACTTCCCGCTTGGCCGGATGCACATTCACATCCACATTCACCGGGTCCATCTCAAGGCGAATCACTGCAACCGGATAACGATCATGAAACATCACATCCCGATAACCGGCCCTTAGCGCGGCAATCAATTGTTTGTCGCGAATCACACGGCCATTCACCAAAAAAAGCATGCGTGATGTATCACGATGGTGATAGGTCGGCAGACCCAAATGGGCTGAAATCTGAATGCCTTCGTGTTCAATACGCTGTTCGATGCTGTTGCCGGCAAACTCGCTTCCCATCACCGCAATCACACGACCACGTTCATTTTGTCCCTCTGTAAATGACAATCGTTTGCGACCATCGAGTTCAAGGTTCAAAGCAACCGCAGGGTTACAAATCGCCAGCCCCCGCATCACCTCAATGATGGCTGCCTCTTCGGTTTTATCCGTACGCATAAAATTTAGTCGTGCAGGTGTGTTCAAAAAAAGGTCCAGAACCTCGATCCGGGTTCCCTTGCGTGGCGCTGCCGGACGTGTTTCCAACTCGCCCAGGTCCATACGCAACTCGACCCCTTCATGGCTTCCCTGAAGGGATGTCTGCATACGAAATCTGGATACCGAAGCAATCGAAGGCAGTGCTTCACCACGAAATCCATGGCTGGCAATGTGATGAAGGTCTTCCGTCGTGGATATTTTACTGGTGGCGTGGCGTTTCAAGGCAAGTTCTGCATCGGCAGCAGACATGCCGTAGCCGTTATCTTCGACTTCGATACGTTTCTTGCCTGCTTCTGCAATACGCACTGTGATTGATTTTGCGCCAGCATCAAGGCTGTTTTCCAACAGCTCTTTGACCACGGATGCAGGGCGTTCAACCACCTCACCTGCAGCAATCTGATTGGCGACGTGTGCAGGGAGAATATGGATGAGCTGATCCGACATGGACAAAACCTCTCCGCAGATCATTCAAAGTCAATCTGTTTGATGTTCACAGGCAATTCCAGGCCAACCTCTTATTCAATCAGCATGCTCTTTTACCTGTGCAACACAAATGATTCTAAGCAGATAGATTTTCTTGCGTTAAAGAAAAGTAAAATATTCAATAATATATAGGATAAAATAGTTATTTTTGCCATTTTTTGGATACAATCATTTACATAATTTTATATTTTAAGTGGTTTTTAATCATTTTTAACAAAATAATCATATATTATTCAGACTCCATTCAACCCATGATAGAAGAGAATCCACATTGTTCAAACCCTGACTACTGTACTCATCCACTACACATCTGCCTTATTTTTCCTCCGTATTTTGCCTGATTGAGATGCAACGTGCAGTCTTGTGCATGTTTTCACTACGAGCTGTCCGGGAGAGATTATGAACGACATTGATGCCATCAAGCATCTGGAACAATCAGATCAATACCGGGTGATCCAGCGCCTGAATGCACCTGAACGTTATCGAGACGGCTCTCCCGCCACACCTCGCATCGGACTGGTGCTTGATACCGAAGCAACAGGCCTTGATACAGCAAAAGATAGCATTATCGAGCTGGGTTTTGTTGCCTTTGAATATGATGCCGGCACAGGTTTGATTTACCGTATTCTGCATACCTATGATGGTTTTGAAGACCCCGGCAAGCCATTGGAAGAAATCATCAAGCAAATCACAGGCATCACCGATGACATGCTGACCGGACAACGACTGGACGATGATGAAATTAACGTGTGGTTGGAAAAAGCAGACCTGATCGTGGCACACAATGCAGCATTTGACCGCCAAATGCTGGAGCGACGACTGCCAAAAGCTCTCGATACAAACTGGGCCTGCACCTTTAACAATATCAACTGGTCAGATGAAAATGTTTCCAGCCACAAACTGGATTACCTCGCCTACAGGCTTGGTTTCTATTTTGACGGACATCGCGCCGTGAATGATGCACAGGCAACCCTGCACCTACTCACCCGCGCCTTGCCGGAATCCAATAAACTGGCGATGGGTGTATTGCTGGCCCATGCCCGTGAAAAAAGCTTTCGTCTGTTTGCTGTGCATGCGCCCTTTGAGAAAAAAGATGCTCTCAGAGCCCATGGCTATTTCTGGCTGCCTGAATTTCGTTATACAGACCGCTTTGGCAAACCCAAAAAAGGTGTGTGGAGTAAAATGATCACGGAAACCGAAAGCGAGGCCGAACAAGCCTGGCTGGTTGAACACGTATACAACAACAAAACCGGCCTGTTTAAAATAAAAGAAATCGCACCCAAAGACCGCTATTCACTGCGCGAATTCAATTCTGAATGATTAACTGATTAAAACAAACAATGTGTTCCTGGAATTTCCTCAGGGCTCCAAAGGCATCGCAAGAATGCACCAAACAAGACCTGATCTCGGTTACTCTTAGATTTACGCTCCAGAAAACTCACTTGCTAACAAATCGCTTTGTTCAAGTACTCTATCTGCTTCCATCTTGGCTAAATCAGGTGGATAGCCATAACGCATTAGAACCTTTTTCACCAACAAGCGAAGCTTGGCTTTAACATCATCACGCCTGTTCCAATCTACCGTGGCATTCTTTCTGATAATATCGACAATCAAATGAATCAGTTCTTTCATTTTATGGTTTTCTAAGAATGAGGTGGAATCGTTCTGAGCAAGGATAGAGTAGAAGGCATACTCTTCAGGCGTTAATCCCAGTTCATGTGCTTTGCTATCTTCAAGCTTCATATCTCTGGCGATATCAGATAACTCCTGAATCACCTGAGCCGTATCAATCTGATTATTATGATAGCGTTTAATCACGCTGGATAACATTTCAGAGAACTTCTTACCCTGCGTCATGTTCTTTTGCTTTCTGACTTTAATCTCTTCATTTAAAAGCTTGCGAAGTAATTCAAAAGCAAGGTTCTTATGCTCCATATTTTTCACTTCAAGCATGAACTCTTCAGACAAAACATCCAATGAAGGTGCATTCACACCAGCAGCTTCAAACACATCAACAACACCATCACTGGCTAGTGCATCATCAACAATCTGTTTTATGGCTGAATCAACGTATTTGTCTGAAACGCCGCCATCACCGCCATCAGAGAAGAATTTACTGATGCGTGATTTAATGGCTTGGAAGAAAGCCACGTCATCTTTGATTTTCTCAGCTTCATAACTTGGCACTGCCATCACATAGAGTTTTGAAAGTGCAGTCACTTCAGCCATGAATCGGTCTTTTAATTCTTCATCAGCCAGAATAAAGTTTTGGGCTGCAAGCAGGGTTTTAAGCTTCTCAACAGTCTCAGCTTTAAAATAAGCGTGGTAATCAAAGCCATGAAACATCTGCTCAACAACTTCAAACTTACTCATCATGCCAGCAATCACTTCTTTAATATCAAGGACAACTTCACCCTGACCACCGCTTTCAACATATACCTGCATGGCAGAGCGTAAGTCCTGCCCGATGCCGATATAATCCACAATCAAGCCACCAGGTTTATCTTTATAAACCCGATTCACCCTTGCGATAGCCTGCATCAAAGCAGCACCCTGCATCTTCTTATCAATGTAGAGTGTATGCAGTGGTGGCGCATCAAAGCCTGTAAGCCACATGGATTGCACGATCACCAGTTTTAACGGGTCATGGGCATCTTTAAGCCTGATTGCCAAAGCTTTGCGGTCTTTCTTATTGGTATGATGCGGCTGGAAGCTTGCAGGGTCATCGGATGAGCTGGTCATCACCACCTTGATTGCACCTTTTTCAAGCCCTTCTTCATGCCACTCAGGTTTGAGTGCAGTAATCTGAGCATACAAATCAACGGCAATCTGGCGAGTCATACAGACAATCATGCCCTTGCCTTCAAACACTTCCTGCCTTGCTTCAAAATGGGTGATAATATCTGTGGCGATGTCTTTGAGCCTGTCGGGATGTCCGACAATGGCATTCACCTGTGCGTTTTTCTTTTTCGATTTCTCTAGCTGCTCATCGGTTGCACCTTTAATGCCATCAACCAGTGCATCAATCTGTTTTGAAACCGATTCATTAAACTTAATCTTCACCAATCGGCTTTCATAGCTCAGCGGCACAGTCGCCCCGTCTTTTACAGCCTGAGCAATATCATATACATCAATATATTCACCAAAGACCTGTTGTGTATCCCTGTCTTCTTTCTCAATCGGCGTGCCTGTAAAGCCAATAAACGAAGCATGGGGCAAGGCATCTCTTAGATGTTTGGCATTGCCGTACTTAATATTGCCTTCGTCATCCACTTTGCCAGTAAATCCATATTGGCTGCGATGTGCCTCATCAGCGACAACGACGATATTGGTTCGGTCTGATAGTGCATCATAAGTGTTGCTGCCATTCTCAGAGGAAAATTTCTGAATGGTCGTAAACACAGTGCCGCCACCCGAAACAGTTAAAAGCTCTTTCAGGTGGTCACGATTACTTGCCTGAACAGGTGTTTGCCGCAAAAGTGATGTGCAGTTGCCAAACGTACCAAAGAGTTGGTCATCCAAATCATTTCTGTCGGTAAGAATCACAATCGTAGGGTTTTTCATCGCTGGTTCGACTACCAACTGCCCTGCATAAAACACCATAGAGAGCGATTTACCACTGCCTTGAGTATGCCAAACAACCCCAATCTTGCGATCACCCACAGGTTGCCCCTGCACTGATTTCAAACCGTAAGCGGCAGGGTCTTCGTTCACCTCATCCTCTGAGCGTTTCATCGCCCG
Organism: Mariprofundaceae bacterium; assembly: GCA_021772895.1. Taxonomy (GTDB): domain Bacteria; phylum Pseudomonadota; class Zetaproteobacteria; order Mariprofundales; family Mariprofundaceae; genus WSZY01. The sequence goes on from JAJFLC010000014.1 coordinate 76,281, forward strand.
CAAAGTGGATTGCACCGCTTTCTCAACCACATAAAACTGATGGTAAGCCGCAACCTTCTTAACCTTCACCAGCGATAAAATGCCAGTCTTCTCATCTTTGATTTCTTCAGATTCAAACACGGTATTAAATCGAATCAGTTTGAGTAGCACTTCAGGCTTGAGCATTTTCTCTGCCATGATTTGTAGCTCAGGCAGGATGCCATTCTCTTCTTTCTTGGGCGATTTCCAGGCGAGGTAGCGTGAATACGGGGCAGACACCGTGCTAGTCCGTGCATCTATGCCATCTGAAATGATGCACAGGGCATTATAGTTGAAAATAGAGGGTATGGCAGTCTTATAGTTCTGAATCTGCGTATAAGCTCTTTCCAGTGTCGCCTTTTCACTGGTCGCACTTTTAAGCTCAATCACCACCAAAGGAAGGCCATTCACAAACAGAATAACATCCAAGCGCTTGGACTGGTTATTCTCTTTGATGACAAACTGATTCACCGCCCAAAAGTCATTATTTTGATGGTCAACAAAATCAATCAACTTCACCTGCAAACCAACAGAATTACCATCCTGAAAATGCTCGACTGTCACGCCATCACAAAGCATTTGGTGGAACTTTTCATTGTTGGTCATGATGTCATTTGTGCCAAGGTGCAGCACATGCTGGAAGGCTTCGTGTAAGGCTGGTTCTGGTAGGTCAGGGTTTAGCTTCCGTAATGAAGCATTAAATTGCTTTTCTAATACAACACTATCAAAGGCATCACGTTGTGGGTTATCACTTGTTGGGTTAATGGTTGCATCATTAAAATAGGAATATCCCTGCTGTTGTAGCAGGTCGATTAGGTTTTGCTCAATAGCTTCTTCATCAAGGCTCATGGCTTTATCACCTTCCTATACTTCTGCTTGGGGCTGCGCGGGCTGCTTGGGTGATACATTTCAATATCTCCGCGCTCCAACGCAGGAATCAGATAATTCTTTCTGAAGGTTGCTTTATGCGAGATATTCACAAGTACCATCAACTCTGCCGCGCTCAACCACACTTCAGACATGCAAGCGAGTAATTTTTCTACTTGGTCGCTTACTTGGTCGCTTACTTGGTCGCCATACCATTTCACATCTACAATGGACTGACGAATAGTTTTCAGCATAAACAGCACAAAAACCGTACAATCTCCATCCTGTCCAGCTTGCTCCAAAGCTTGATAATAGTCTTGCTGATGGTCGCGAACCATGCTTTCTACAGGCACAAGTGCAAAACTTTCGCGCCAACGTTGCAAGATGATATGTTGCCATAGCCGCCCCATGCGTCCATTACCATCAATAAAGGGGTGAATGAATTCAAATTCATAATGAAACACGCTGCTCGTCACCAAAGGGTGTACCTCGGCCTGATTGAGCCAAGCAAATAAATCTGCCATCAATCCCGGCACTTGATTGGCAGGTGGTGCAACATGGGCGACACCCTGCGCACCATAAACACCAACAGCTTTATCTCTAAACTGACCTGCATGAGTCAAAAGCTCACCCATCAACACTTTGTGTGCATCAAGCAAGCTCTCAAGGCTTTTATAATCAAACGCTTCAATACGATTATAAACTTCTATCGCACCTTTCACTTCCTCTATTTCTTGCATGGTGCCAAGCACACGTTTGCCTTCCATCAACGCTGTCACCTGCTGCTCACTCAGTGTGTTTCCTTCAATCTGCAAAGTGCCAGTAATGGTTTTGATTTGACTGATTTTACGAAGGCGCACCGCAAGATGCGACTCATTCAAATGCTTGATTTCCCCCATCAGCTCAGAAATCTCTGCAATCAGATCAATGATTTCGCTGGTAATAGTGAAGGGTGGTTGGTAGCTCATGGTTTAAATCTCACCATAACACTTGCCCGCATGCGCTGACGTGAGCATGAAGAAAAACCAATCGAGTCTGACCCACTGCTGTCCCACATAAGCATACCTGCCATGCTCAGCTTGGTCAGATATCCAATAAAACGTTGTGAAGACCTGGGTCTGTGTCTTCTCGGGAATACCGAGGAGGAATAGACAGAATTCATGTCCAATGAAACCGGATATGAAGCAACCTGTTGTTTCGTAACGTTCTCAAGCATCTATTAATCATTCTATGGGACAGCAGTGAGTCTGACCCCATTGGTTACTTCTTAAAGTTTTCCTTGTGAAGGATTCATCCAGAGATGAGATAATTCTCTGAATATTTAAGTCTTTAACATCAAGAAGTTCTTTGGAACAATAAACCTCAGCGGAGGTCGTATTGACCTCTTTAATAATTTCGTGAATAGCAACTGATTTTATTATCATATTATCTCCCGTTGAAAACCTTACTCTCCAATTCTAATTGAGCCACTCATCAATTTAGGCAACAGAGCATCTCTAGTTTTTGATAGAGATTGAATTTGGACTTCATTGTTCTGAATTTTCTCAAATATTGGTTTAGCCTGCTCATCAAAATCAGTATTAATTTGCTTATTTGGAATAATGATTTTGCTGTCCTTAATCTCAGAAGTAGATAAGTTGACCTGCACACCACTATTGGCCCTCTTCCGTAAGTCAGAAATAAACTCCATACTATTGGTAAGCATATAAAGCCAAGGGTAGTCAATGTTCACTTCATTTCTTGCACGAATTAACCCAACCCGCTGGTTCACTATATAAGCTTCAGTATCAAACATTAGTGCCGTATGACCTAGTAAAGACGTGCTATCTTTCATGTCAGTCATACACATCAAAATGTCGCCCTTCTTTAAAACAAACCTCGATAGCTTGGAGCATTTTTCTTTTTCTACATAATCTTTGGTCTTGGCTGGGTTAAAGCCACCACCTTTCTTAATATGTCCCATTTTAAAAACAGCGAAGCTATTATTGGTTGGTTCTTTAATAAGTTCTTTCGCTTTAAAAGCATACCCATTACTAAATTCAACCACCTCATCAAAAGAACCAACCCGCCAACCTTTGGGGATTTCTCCGAGTTCGGAATCGACCATTTCACCTGTGGCATCGGGATAATTGAAATTTACAAACCACTCTTTAAATATCGTTTGGGCGAGGGTTTCCAGTGTGTTGTTTTGTTCACGCAGCAGCGCTATTTTTTCATCAAAAGAAGAAAGCATATCCGCAATGGCTTTTTGTTCGGGGAGAGGGGGGATTTCAAAGGTCAGGCTTTCAAATGTTGATTTATTGATGATTGGCATAGTAGAGCCACCATCGGCATATAGTCTTAGAACCTTGTACGAAGCTTTTAGCAGATAGTGGATAAAATCAGCGTTGTACTTATCCTGATTAATAATTAAAGAGTTTATCTGCTGGTTAGTCACACAATCATTCTTGTTAATCGCAACTTTTCCCATATCTGAACCGATACAGGTCACAACTACTGACTTTGAAGGTATCACAAGCCTTTTGAAAGCAGTTCTTCCTTCATCTGATAGTTTTCTATCCACCTGCGATAAGAATTTACCATCACCTTTAAAATCAGTAGGCGTTATGAAATCCAGAATATCGCCCCAATGCTCAAGATTATTTTTTGAAGGAGTCTTTCCTGTGACTGCCTTCCCCATATCCCCAAGAGAAGTCTCAACCCACCCATCTGGCAAACTACTCATGACCCAACTTCCCCAAGACTTCCAAAGCCCCTTTATCAAACTTGGAGAATGCAAACCACTGCTTACCCAAGTCTTTAAGTGATGCACCGAAGTGATAAACCTCATTATCATCGAGTATCAAAAAACGGTCATGGGATTGTTTAAACACTTTAACTTCTATGGGCTGGTACTGCTCTGCATGCTTTTGCAAATCGAGCTTTAATTGCTGGCTTACCTTGTAGGTGTAAATTGTCGCTGTGCATCCTGTCCTTCGCTTTGAGAGCATGGTCAGCGTTCTTTCATCCACATAGTTATCAATCAATACAATCGATCTCTTGGCGCTCTTGATTAAATCAGCCACGAACACATAGGCATCGAAGATTTCCCCATCATAAAAGATGCCTTGCTCTGGCTTGATGTCTTTCGCCTCGATGGCTTCAAAGACCTTATCCAGCTTGGTGTCAGTGATATATTGCTTCTGTTCTATGCTGTCCAAGCGTTGAAAAATCACCGCATTACTGGCTATAAACCTTCGCATTTGCACAAAAGCACGCACAATATGAATGTTTACCTCAATTGCTCGGTCACTGGTCAACACTGAAGAAAGCGCTGCGACCCCTTGCTCTGTAAAGACAAAGGGCTTTGCTCCACCAAGTTGCTTTTTGGAAGGTATCACAGATTGTGATACCAACGAATCCATCTCTAAATCACTCAGAGTGAACATAAAATCATCAGGGAACCTGTTGCTGTTTCGCCTAACAGCTTGTTTCAACGCTCTCGTCTCAACCTGATATAATTCAGCCAAATCTCTATCCATCATCACCTACAAGCCACGGATAGTGAAAATCTTGCTCTGAAGCTCATCGCTATTGATCATACTCACTTCATGGCTCATCGGACACCGCCAGTTCAATGCTTGAAAGAGTTAACCGATTACTCATAGCTCAAATCCAATCTTGGCCTGTCTGCGTGCAACGCACAGGCAGGCAAGTTGCGATTTGGTTTGCTCAGCAAAGTCCTCTTCAAGGGATTGAGAGGCTTTAAAATCATTCATGCTTCAATCCTTTTGCGCCATTATCATTCACCAATATCTTCATCTGAGCAATGGCAATCTGGTTTAATCGGGTTAATCGCTCTGACTGCTCCAACCCTTCCTGAATAAACACCGCATTAAGACTTTCCATATTCGCTAGGCAAACCAATTGCGACATGTTGGCATCATCACGGATATTCCCATTATTGTCTGTGTTCTCTTCCCGCCACTGCTTTGCTGTTTTGCCAAACAATGCCATATTCAATACATCAGCTTCTGAGGCGTAAACATGCCCGATTTGTTGTTTTCCTAGCGTAACAGGAATCAGGTTCTCTCTGATGGCATCGGTATGAATACGATAATTAATTTTTGTAAGGTTTCTGCGAATATCCCAACCAAGCTGCTTTTGCTCTTCTTCTTTGAGGCGTTGAAATTCCTTGATAAGAAATATTTTGAACTTAGGTGAAATCCACGATGCGAATTCAAAGGCAATATCTTTGTGAGCATAAGTTCCACCATATCGCCCTGCCTTGGCAACGATTCCAATCGATTGGGTCTTCTCTACCCACTGCTTTACGGAAAGTGCAAAACGATTTAACCCTGCCTGATTTTTAATTCCCTCGAATTCGGGGGAATTAAAAGTTGGGTTATAAATTTCTTCCCAAATACCAAGATACTCTATGGTGTTTTTATTCCTTAACCACTTTTCTATAAGCACAAGGCCATTTTCAATGTCTCTCACCATATCGGTCAGTGATATATAATCCTGCTCTTTTACAGCAACAACTGTGATTTCACTGCCTTGGACTAATATTTTTTTGTTCTTCTTAAACACTTTCAACTCCCAAACTGGTCAATTCGACGGATTTAGAAATTTAATTCTGACACATTCGTCACAATGAGCTTGATTGCAGCCTAGCAATTTAATCATAACTCAAACCCAATCTTGGCAAGTTGTGTTTTAATTTGCTCATCCAAATCTTTCTCTTCCTGCATTTGAGCAGCAAGTGTGGTGGTCAAATCCTTCATTTTATCTTCAAAGGGATGCCATCATCCTCTTCATCGGGAATGCCTACATAACGCCCTGGCGTGAGTACAAAACTATGCTTCTCAATATCGGCGAGAGTGGATGATTTGCAGAAGCCTTTGATGTCCTCATAAGCCCCTAAATCCCCTGAAGGAGACTTAACATTATCTCCCCCTTCAGGGGGTTGGGAGGCATTTCTCCAGCTATGATAAGCCTGCTCAATGGTCTCAATATCTTCAGGGGCAAACTCACGGTGAACCTTGTCTTTCATAAAGCCCATTTCTGAAGCATCAATGAATAATGTCTCACCACGGCGGACTTCTTTTCCACGACGAAGAATCCAGATGGTGGCGGGAATACCTGTGTTATAAAAAAGCTGTTTGGGCAGAGCTACGATACAATCCACGAGGTCGGCTTTTACGATGTTCTTTCTGATTTCACCTTCACCTGATGTATTGGAGCTTAGCGAACCATTGGCGAGTACCGTTGCCATCACGCCATGAGGGGCTAAGTGATAAAGCATGTGCTGCATCCAGCCGAAGTTGGCATTGCCAGCAGGCGGCACACCATATTTCCAGCGCCCATCTTCCTGCAACACTCCGTGCCCCCACTCTTTTTGGTTAAATGGTGGATTGGCAAGAATGTAATCGGCTTTTAAATCAGGGTTCATATCCTTTAAGAATGTGCCTTCTGTATTCCAGGCTACGAACTGAGAATTGATATTGCGAATCGCCAGATTCATCTTGGATAGTTTCCAGGTGGTCTGGTTGGACTCCTGCCCGTAAATGGTGATGTCCTGAACGTTGCCCTGATGCTCTTCGACAAACTTCTCACTCATCACAAACATGCCGCCACTACCACAAGCAGGGTCATAGACTCTGCCCTTGTATGGCTCAATCATCTCAACCATCAGTTTTACAATACTCTTGGGAGTATAAAACTGACCGCCTTTCTTACCTTCGGCATTGGCAAACTCACCAAGGAAATACTCATACACACGACCAAGCAAATCTTTGGAGCTTTCGTCCTGTGCTTTAAGCTCAATATCAGAAATCACATCAATAAGCTGACCAAGGGATGCTTTATCAAGGTTGGGCTTGGCATACACTTTGGGGAGAACATGCTTTAACTCAGTATTCTCTTTTTCAATGATAGTCATAGCATCATCAATGGCGACACCAATCTCAGGTAGCTTGGCTTTGGCTTGCAGGTTTTTCCAACGGGCAATTTCAGGGACAAAAAAAATATTCTCAGCAATATATTCATCCCTGTCTTCAGGGTCGGAATACTCATCCTCCTCTAATCGCTCATAAAGCTCCTGAAATGAATCAGAAATATATTTGAGGAAGATAAGCCCCAGCACCACATTTTTGTATTCTGCGGCATCAATGTTTTTTCTCAGTTTATCAGCCGTCTTAAACAGACTTGCTTCAAAATTGTTGTTCTCGGCTGCCATTAAGTTCCCTTGATATGAAAATTATTTGTTAATTTACCAGCCCTCCCTCTCATGAGAAACTGATAGGTGCAATGTAGACGTAAAGATTGAGTTTTGCATCTTTGTACAATAAAGCCTTAACCAAAACTTAAGTAATCGGGGGTTAAGTCTTATTTGGCATATTTCCTGTGAGCATTCATCAACTAATCTGCTTAGGAACAGGTAAATTCAAACCCGTGCTGTTCTGCATCAACAATTGCTTGATCGGCCCGCTGTTTCCGATCAGTCGCATACCCAAACCTCTCAATTCAGGAAGTCCCGGCCAGTTATGGGTAAAGAGCCGATGGAAACCTTCCATCGAAGCCAACAGGCTTAATACATCCGGCAACCGCTGTTTCATATAACGGTTGAGCACATCCAGTTCACCAAAATCTTCTTTAAAACGTTTGGCATCTGCAATCTCTTGCGCCAGCACCATCGCATCACGCAAGCCAAGATTCACACCAAGGCCTGCCAATGGGTGAATGGTATGGGCAGCATCTCCGATCAACGCCATACGATGACGAACCATGTGTCTGGCAAGACGAGCAACCAGTGGGAACGCGGCTCTCTCTCCGACCGCTTCGATTCTTCCCAATACAGGACCAAAGGTAAGGTTTAGGTCTTCCAAAAATGCTATGCCATCAAGTGCCATCAAACGATCAGCTTCTTCATTTTTGGCACTCCAAACAATCGAGCAGAGGCCATCTGACATGGGCAACATGGCAAGTGGGCCTGTCGGTAAAAAACGCTGAAATGCAACGCCGTGGTGGTTCATTTGCGGGCGCACTGTAGCGACAATGCCTTTCTGCCCGTAATCATGGGAATAACAGCCAACTTCTGCCTGTTCACGCAGCCATGAATGCGCCCCATCAGCACCGATGATTAGCGGTGCTGAAAAGCCTTGCCCATCATCCAAAGTCACTTCGACATGCTCTGATTTCCATGTCACCGATTCGATAGAGACAGGACAACACAACTCAAGCGAATCATGTTGATGAAAAACTTTGAGCAGCTCGGCCTGCAACTTTGAGTTTTCAACCAGATAACCCAGCGCCTCTTCGCTTCGCTCCCCACTCCCCAGCTCGCTGGCATCAAAGCGGATGCCGCCGCTTCTCTGATCATCCCATATCTTCATCGAACGCATCGGTTCAACATCCGTAATATGATCCCAAACACCCAAACCCTGAAGAATACGGACATTACCGAGCACAATCGCACTCACACGGCAATCACGATCCAGAGACTTGCGCACGACCGGCTCTGAACGTTCCACCACAACAACATGTAAACCGGAATCTTTCAATGCACAGGCAGCCGTCAGCCCTACCATGCCGCCACCCACAATGATCAGATCAACGGGTTCCAGCGCAGCGTGTTTCAGGGTTTTGCTCATCCACGACTCCTGTTTGTTAGTCGGCTGGGTAGCTTCAGCCTATCCATTTGCGCGATACCGGATGCCTGCCCCAACAATATCGAGCGCAATGAAGGCATCTTTTGCAGGATATCCAGCGCGCCTGCCCTGACCTGTTTTGCAGGCGGAAGTGACAGCCCAAACACATGCGCCAATGAATCTGTGAACCCTGCCACGGCCAGAACATCAGCACGGCGTTTTTCAGCATAGGCCTGCATCAGAATCGAAGCCCCCGGATGATTGTGGGTACGATGCCCCTCTGAAACTGCGCCTGAAAGCACCTCTGCAAGAACTGCCGCATCACGAAAACCAAGATTCATGCCCTGCCCTGCCACTGGGTGGATCGTATGAGCAGCATTGCCCACCAAGGCAACACCGGGCTTGGCATAGTGCTTGGCAATGCTTAATTCGAGCGGGAAACAGAAACGTTTACCGATTTCTGAAATCGGACCAAAACGCTGCATCACATCTGTTCCTGCTGCACGTTCCAGTTTTTTAATAAACATCAGATCCGGCATCTGAAGAAGCCGCATGGCTTCAGTCGGTGCAAGCGCCCAGACAATCGAATAACGGCCATCTGCCATCGGCAGAAAAGCCAATGGGCCAGACTCGCGGAAACATTCATAGGCAATATTCTGATGTTCCTGCTCAAAACTGGCGGAAAACACCATCCCGAAACGATTATAATCCCACCCATTTGTGCCAATGCCTGCTTTAAATCTGACCTGACTGTGGCTGCCATCAGCGCCAATCAGCAAAGAGGTTTTCAGACATATGGTTTTTCCTTCGACGCAAATGTTCAGTGTTGTTGTATTCTCTTCTGATCCAAAATAAATCTCTTCAATAGAGGCAGGTACAAAAGATTCAACCAGTCCATTCATTTTTTCATGCAAGGGTTTTAAGACATGGCCCATCTCAACCACATAACCCAGCGCGTCCATGCCCGGCCCGGAGTTTGCTGCCAGCGCCTGCGCTTCTGAAACATCCATCTCAACATGACCATGATTACCCGGCTCAGAAACATGAATATGGCGTATCAGGCCCACACCAGAAGCTTTAACATTCTGCCAGACACCCAACCCATCCAGATAACACATCGAGCCATGAGAAAGTGCAATCACACGCTCTGGATCTGAAGATGCATAATTTGCCTGATGTGCATCCACAATCGCAACCTGATACCCAAGCTCACTGAGCTGAATCGCCAAAGCGCTGCCAATCACGCCTGCACCGACGATAACAATATCAAAGTCACGATTAATTTCAGACTGTTGTTGCGCCATATTCCTGTTCTTATATTTTTGATTTATAAACTTTCTCGAATACCCGCATCAGTATTATGACATTGTATTCAATTGCAAGTCACCCAAGCAAGCATCGAACATACAGCTGAAAAACAACATCCGAGCTTGACACATATGCTGCCCGGCACAATGATTCCGCGCGCTTTTACCAAGTAATCGTTCTTATGCCGGGGTGGTGGAATTGGTAGACACGTTGGATTCAAAATCCAATGGCTTTGCGGCCGTGCCGGTTCGATTCCGGCCCTCGGTACCATGATTGACAAGGTTTGAATTCAAACTTTAAGCCCACACTGCGACAACGTATTTGCTGATTTCTGTTGAGCCCTACCCTGCTGTTGCATAAGCTTCCGACCTATGTCTCGCACTGAAATTTTCACACAACAACTTAACAACCGCATTCTGCTTCTCGATGGCGCCATGGGCACCATGATTCAGGCCTACAAGCTGGAAGAGGCCGACTATCGCGGCAAACGTTTTGCCGATTGGCCCAGTGAGCTGAAAGGCAACAATGATCTGCTCAGTCTCACCCAGCCGCAGATTATCCGTGACATCCACACCGCGTATCTGGATGCGGGTGCGGACATTCTTGAAACCAATACGTTTAATGCCAATGCCGCTTCGATGGCTGATTACAATATGGAAGAGCTGGTGTATGAGCTCAATGTAGAAGGTGCAAAACTGGCACGTGAAGCATGCGACGCACATGAACGTGCAAGTGCCGCGGGAGGCACGACGCCGGGAGCGGCCGATGCCGCTTCAACCATAGAGCGACCCCGTTTTGTAGCCGGTGTGGTTGGCCCAACCTCTCGCACTGCTTCGATCTCCCCTGATGTGAACGATCCCGGCTTTCGTAATGTGACCTTCAACGAGCTTGTAGAAACCTACAAAGTCGCCACCAAAGGTCTGATTGATGGTGGTTCTGACATTATTTTGATTGAAACCATCTTTGATGTGCTCAATGCCAAAGCTGCTGTTTTTGCCATCAAAGAGACTTTTGAAGCGATGGGTATCACGCTACCGATTATGATTTCAGGCACCATCACCGATGCATCAGGACGCACCTTGTCGGGGCAAACGGCAACGGCTTTTTACAACTCTCTGGTACATGCAGAACCCATCTCTATAGGATTAAATTGTGCACTGGGTGCAGGAGAACTGCGCCAGTATATTGAAGAGTTATCGAACTCATCTTCATGTTATATCAATGCCCATCCCAATGCCGGACTGCCCAATGCGATGGGCGGTTATGATGAAACACCGGAAGAGATGGCAGCTGAAATTGGTGAGTGGGCACGGTCTGGTTTCCTCAACATTATTGGTGGTTGCTGTGGAACTGGCCCTGAACATATCAAAGCAATGGCAGCGGTGGTAGAGGGTGTTGCTCCTCGTCAAATTCCTGATGTGAAAGTGCAGTGTCGCCTATCCGGGCTTGAGCCGCTTCATATTGATGAAACATCCTTGTTTGTGAACGTTGGCGAACGCGCCAATGTAACCGGGTCTGCCAAGTTTAAACGTCTGGTGATGGAAGGTGATTACGATACCGCACTCGATATCTGCCGCGAACAGGTTGAAAACGGTGCTCAAATTATCGATATCAACATGGATGAGGCGATGCTTGATGGCGTGGTTGCCATGCGCACGTTTTTGAACCTCATCGCTTCCGAGCCCGACATCTCCAAAGTACCCGTGATGATCGATTCCTCCAAATGGGAGATCATCGAGGCAGGCCTGCAGTGCATTCAGGGCAAGGGCGTGGTCAACTCCATCTCGCTTAAAGAGGGTGAAGAAGCATTTATCCAGCATGCTAAACTCATCAGAAAATATGGTGCGGCAGCTGTGGTGATGGCCTTTGATGAACAGGGTCAGGCTGATACATTTGCCCGCAAGACTGAGATTTGTGCCCGCTCTTACAAAGTTCTAACCGAAACATGCGGTTTCCCGCCTGAAGATATCATTTTTGATCCAAACATCTTTGCCTTTGCCACTGGCATCGACGAGCACAAAAACTATGCCGTTGATTTCATTGAAGCGACCGGCTGGATCAAACAAAATCTGCCACACGCAATGATTTCCGGCGGTGTATCCAACGTCTCTTTCTCATTCCGTGGTAATAATCCGGTACGTGAAGCGATTCACTCCGTATTCCTCTACCATGCTATCAAACAGGGCATGGACATGGGTATCGTCAATGCTGGCCAGTTAGCCGTTTATGATGACCTGCCTGAAGCGCTAAAAAACGCCGTGGAAGATGTGGTACTTAACCGCCGCAAAGATGGCACCGATCGTCTGCTTGAGATTGCGGAGAACTATCGCGGTGATGGCGCAGTCGCCAAAAAAGTCGATGATGAGTGGCGCAAACTTCCTGTGACCAAACGATTGGAACATGCATTGGTCAAAGGTATGGATGCCTTTGTCGATGCCGATACCGAAGAGGCCCGTTTGGCATTTGATACACCCATCGAAGTCATTGAAGGCCCATTGATGGATGGCATGAATGTGGTCGGTGATCTGTTTGGTGAGGGTAAGATGTTTTTACCGCAAGTGGTGAAATCTGCCCGCGTCATGAAAAAAGCAGTGGCTTATCTGATGCCATACATCGAAGCCGGGAAGGCTGCGGGAGCAAACTCCTCCAACGGCAAAGTGCTGATGGCAACGGTGAAAGGTGATGTGCACGACATCGGTAAAAATATCGTAGGCGTTGTCCTGCAATGCAACAACTTCGAAGTGATTGATCTGGGTGTGATGGTACCAGCCGCAACGATCCTTGAAGAGGCAAAAAAACATGATGTGGACATCATCGGGCTATCAGGACTGATCACCCCTTCTCTGGACGAGATGGTGCACATTGCCAAAGAGATGAAACGTCTTGGTATATTGCTGCCAATCATGCTGGGGGGAGCGACTACCTCCAAGGCGCATACAGCCGTTAAGATCATGCCGGAGTACGATGAACCGGTTGTTTGGGTAAAAGATGCCTCGCGTGCCGTAGGTGTAGCCCAGAATCTTATCTCTGAAACCTACCGCGCTGATTTTGTGAAGAAGACACGTGAAGAGTATGAAGGTGTTCGTGAGCGATACCTGGGCCGCCAGAAACAGACCGACTGGTTGACTCTGGATGCCGCACGCGCAAATTCAACAGTGCTAAACACTGAAACCATTGTCTCTGCACCCAAACAGTTGGGTGTGCAGGTGCTGGATAACATTTCATTGGCAGATGTTCGTGAGTTTATCGATTGGTCACCCTTTTTCAGCGCGTGGGAGCTCAATGGTGCTTATCCGCGTATTTTGAATGATCCGCACAAAGGCAAAGAGGCACAAAAGCTCTTTGATGATGGCAATCAATGGCTGGATAAAATCATCGCTGAAGAGTGGTTTACTGCCAAGGCTGTGTTTGGTCTGTTCCCTGCCGTTTCAACCGTTGATGACAGCGTCATTGTTTACCACGATGAGGCGCATCAAAACGAAGCGGCTCATTTCCATTTTGTACGCCAGCAAACCGACAAAAAAGACAAACGTGCCAATCTCTGCCTGAGTGATTTTGTCGCCAAAGATGCAACCGATCAGACTGTTCACGATCACATCGGCGGCTTTGCCGTTGGCATCTTCGGCGCAGAAGAGAAGGCCAAAGCCTATGAAGCCGAGCATGATGATTACACCGCCATCATGATCAAGGTTCTGGCCGACCGTCTGGCTGAAGCTCTTGCAGAAATGCTGCACAAAGAGGTTCGCACCAATTATTGGGGATATGCAGCAGATGAAACACTAAGCAACGAAGAGATGATCAAGGAAAAATACCAAGGCATCCGTCCTGCCGCTGGTTACCCTGCCTGCCCGGAACACACCGAGAAAGGCACGCTCTGGCAACTTCTTGATGTTGAAAATAACATCGGTATGAGTCTCACCGAGTCCTACGCCATGCTGCCAACCGCAGCCGTCTCAGGCCTCTACTTCGCCAACCCCGAAGCGCACTACTTCACCGTCGGCAAGATCAACAAAGACCAGGTGAAAGATTATGCCAAACGCAAAGATATGAGCATGGATGAAGCTGAGAAGTGGTTAGCTCCAAACCTGGGTTATTGAAAAAAACTTTACCCAATAAGGCCAACACTAAATCACCCTTGATCAGATGGGCTCTGATCATTTGCATTTTTCTGTTTGGTTCATCTCTGATAGCCACAACCACACTGGCAAAAACAATATCAGGGAAACTCAACATCGGAAATTTCCATCAACAAATCCTGCAACATCCTGGAAAATCTGCTGCATATGTACTCGAGCGAGGTGAAGAAGCTTTACTCGCAAGAGCCTGGTTGGCCGATCACGCACAAAAAAGCATCGAAGTTCAATATTTCATCTGGAGCAGTGATAATATTGGTACCTTAGCTACCGAATCACTGCTACGGGCGGCTGATCGTGGTGTAAACGTACGTGTTATTGTTGATGATCTACTCATTGATGCACCGGATAAAACCCTTCTTGCTCTGGCTAAACACCCAAACATAGGCATTCGCATCTACAACCCGAAACACTCTGTCGGCACACCTTTTCATAAACGTGTCATCAACCTTCTCACAGACTTTCGCGGTTTCAATCAACGCATGCATGACAAAGTCTTTATCGTTGATAACGATTTCGCAATCACCGGTGGCCGTAACATGGCAGATGAATATTTCGATTTTGACCATGAATACAATTTCAGAGACAGGGATGTTTTATTATTAGGCTCCGCAGTCAAAAAGATGCGTGATAGCTTTGAACGCTTCTGGCTGAACCCAATCAGCATACCCGCAGAAGAATTGTATGATGGCATCGGAATCATGCAAAAACATGTTGTTGTAGATGACCAAACCGTCCAGAATATCTACAAAGAGCTTCATCACTATGCACAATCCCCAGAAAATTTCGAACCCGAAATACGTCAATCTATTCAAAACATCCCGAATCAATTCAAACAATTAAGCCACACCTTGATTTGGGGTGATATAGACGTCATAAACGATATGCCGGGGAAAAATGACAATAAATTCAGCTTAGGCGGAGGAAGTCGCAGCGCTACAGCCCTTGCAAACCTACTCAAACAAGCGAAGTCCCAAATCATCATCCAGTCGCCGTATCTTATTTTACCCCACAAAGCCAAAGTCCTCTTTCGTGACCTGATCAAACAAGGTATAAAAATTCAAATCAGCACAAATTCTTTGGCTTCAACCGACAACCTACAGGCTTTTAGCGGATATCGTTCACAACGAAAATCACTATTGAAAACAGGTGTTGATATTTATGAATTCAAACCAAATGCAGCCAATCAACAGCAACTCATGCAGCGTTACCAACAGCTAAAACATAAAAAACCCAAATTTGCGCTGCATGCCAAAACGATTGTGATTGATTCAAAAATCGCCTACATCGGCACCTTTAACCTCGACCCACGCTCTATCAATCTAAATACCGAAACCGGTGTAATCATTCACAACGAGAAACTCGCCAAACAGGTCGAAGCTGCTATTCGCCAGGACATGCTCCCGGACAACAGCTGGAATGCGCGTCTTGATGATCCTGATAGCCATAGCTCTCTGATCAAACGTTCTCGCACGCTCTTCTGGCAATTGATGCCTATCAATCCACTATTGTGATGTTTACTAGTCAGACTATGTGTAGGAATTAATCGCATTGTTTACACATTTGGTGATGTGTAGAAATTTACCTCGGTTTTTTTATCCTTAAAAACAGGAAGCAGGCCTGTCAAAAAACATCGTTCAGGCCTGCCTCGACTTCATTCACTCATTTTTATTTTACGAGGTTACCCCGGTTTTGGCTACATAGTGATAAGATCCACCTGTTGACGAATTACCATCCATCGCAATCAACGCAGCAGACCAGCCTGGACCCCAGGGTTTGCCGGTATTCCAATCACTATCTCCATATACCCACCAGGTATCTGCATCCGATTTATTAGGGTCGCCTGGAGGAGAGCCCTTGTATAACGCGATTTTAGATTGCTTGGGTCTCCATTGGATCATCGTTTCCACGTTGATGATGCATTCCCCACGAAGGTCATAAAGTTCGATTGTCCATTCACCGTCTCCTGTTGAAGACACAGCATCTGCAGTTAATTCCATCATTGTTTCATTTGACATATAATGCCCCTTTTCACTATTTTTTTGTAGTCCCTACTCATATGGCTTTTCGGGATTCGCCCCGTTTTTAAAGTGGTTTCTGAACTCCACTGCTTTGCATTCATTAAAAATGCATAACCGGGAAAATATGAGTCATCGACATCCCACAAACTTCCCTTCCACAGGTAGTAAATGTTCCATTTTATCGCGTATCAAAACGCAAATGGAAATTGACGATACGGTTTGTTCAGATTTTCCCTTCGATATTGAATATAGACGAATTATTACAGACTGCAAATTTCTGCTATAGACCGAAAAGCTTTATGGTTCACTCACGCCATCAGCCAATTTTGCAAAATAGTACAGTCTCTGGTTTTTCATGCTTGAAGCGGGCTTTTTTAAATGAAGGCGGTCCAAAAATGGCAGGTGCATTATTAGAGAAGCACCCTGATTCCGTCGGAACCCCAAAGAAAGTATTAAACTTGTCGTTATTGTCCTTATCGTGGAAAGCGGCAATACCATAAATACCATAGGGAATATCTTTGAACTCACAGGTGGCTTTTCTGCTCACAATTCTGGCGGTATCGCCATAACCTCTACCGAGCCATTTCTTTTGTGTGAACATGGCACACATGGCCTTGCCCTTGATGCTATCGAAACCCTCTATATGAAACACCACGGTGCCTTTATTCACAGAATCTAATGAATCAGATTGGGACTCTCCTCCCAAAACCGTTGTGGCCGATAGAATAAGCCCAATGATCAAAATTGTGAGTCGCATGTTCCCTCCTATCGATAAAGACTTCTCCACACACAAACATTGATAACGCGGCTTGTTTGGGTTTTTTCTCCAATATTAAATATAAACCAATTATTTCGAACTGTGAATATCTACCATAAATCAAAAGCCATATTGATAGTTAGATGACCTTACGTTTCCTCTATTTGAAATCGACGCGGTCAATATGGCTTCATCGACACACTGATTTTTTATCCAACGTTGACACAAATATATTCCAGAGCATGCTTGCGGCCATGAACACACAAATGAAACAGGTCAAAGTCGTGCAATTTAGCTGGTTAGCCGCCCGCCGAATCACCTTACCTGTGCGCCGGAGTGTGTTCTTAAGTTAGCCAATAGCGACTTCATACAAAGACCATCAAACGGCCATAGGTTCAAACGAATCTGTGGCCGTTTTTTTTGGTCGGAACAAATGTCTGATGACGTATCAAATAAACAAGGAGAGAAAAATGTCTGTGCCATCAGCTTATCTGGGGATCATCATGATCTGGAGCACCACGCCGCTAGCCATCCTGTGGAGCAGTCAGGAGACTGGTTTCATCTTTGGTGTCACAAGCCGAATGCTCATTGGTGCTGTGCTGGCATTGATTGTCGCGGCAATACTGGATAAAGGTATGAAATGGAATCACCGTGCTATTCTTGCTTATAGCATAAGTGGCATTGGCATTTTTGGTGGCATGATCAGCGTTTACTGGTCTGTGCAATTCATTCCAACCGGCTGGGTATCCGTGCTTTTTGGCCTTTCACCGGTTATTACCGCACTGATGGCACGTTTGTGGCTGAATGGTGATGCCATCACTCGGTCTCGTCTTTTAGGCATGATCATGGGGCTCGTGGGCCTTATCACCATCTTTGGCACCAGTTTTACGTTCAACGATCAGGCAGCATTGGGTGTGATTGGCATGCTTGTATCTGTTTCAATCCACTGTGCCAGCGCAGTATGGATCAAACGGATCGATGCCAATGTACCTGCCATCGTGATGACCAGTGGCGGGCTACTGTTTTCCGCACCACTTTTTTTAATCGCCTGGGCCATGAGTGATGCAACGATGCCAGGCGAATTATCGGCACGTACCATGGGTGCGATTGGTTACCTTGCCTTGCTTGGATCAGTGCTGGGTTTTGCCTTGTATTATTACGTTTTAAGTAAAGTCGAGGCAACACGTGTAGCACTGCTGACACTGATCACACCCATCTGTGGATTGGCATTGGGCCATATGCTCAATGGTGAGCCATTGACGCCTGAAATAATTGGCGGCTCACTGCTCATCCTCTCAGGCCTTGCAACCTTTGAATTTGGTGAACAGGCAGGGCGGATTCGCGCACGTTTTTTACGTTATTAAATGGCATAATCTAACAAATAAACAGGCTATAAACACAACTCGAGCAGAAGTCGGCATAGATACGCAGCTTTACTGCAATCAATGAAGTCTACTTCTGCTTGAGCTGTACGCTCAAAAGGAGAAAATAATGAAAATGGTGAAATAAAGATCGTCTGGTTAAAGCTTTTCGTTGTAGTCGTTTCTTTTCAAAACGTGTATTCAAGTTCACCATAAACACGGTCATTATCATTAAATTGTCCAAAAAAAGATGATGACTGACCGCCAAAAAGGTCAATCCCAACGATGACTTTGATATGATCGCTGAACTCATAACTGGCTTTGGGCCGAACCATCCAGCTACGATCAGCCCAATTATAGAGCCCACTCACTTCCGGCTTCAGTTTCTCATTCAAATAGTCCGTTGCCAGAAGCAGACTGACAAAACCGGACGTTCGATCTTCGCTTATGTTTGCATCCCAACCGGTCAGATGACGCACAAAAAACTGAGGACTCACCGTCCAGTTGTTTGCGGTGTAATCAACGCCAACCGCTGCATTCAATGTTGTATGGTGAGCCACTGAAGAGGCTGCTGTGATGCCATTTGCATCCAGCCCTTCATCGATATTCACCGCCATCTCAGCTCGAACCACAAAAGCTCCAAAAGCATTGGAAAAAGAGCCCCCCACCGTATGCATGCGAGAATAAACAGGCGTGATGAACATGGTTGCGCCCGAAAGCTTCTTTTGCAGATTCGGTGTGTCTTTCCATCCATAGAACCAGTTCAGAGAAAGATCCCATCCATCAAGATTCGCACGCCAGGCGACACCGTACTCTGTGTTTCCAGCACTCCAATTGGGTTCCTCACTTTTAAGAATCACGGGTGTGATGCCGGTAGGTAATGTTGGTAAGGCATAAGCCCAACGTGAACCAGTTGGTGCAAGTTCTGCAGGCCTTGCATCAGGAATCACAATAAATTCAAACTCATGTTCATGATCGTTTAAATAAGTATAATAATTCAAACGCGCAGCAACCAAACCGATACGTGAATCAAGAAAGTCATCCAAAAGAAACTCGCGCATGTCCAATGGATTCACGATATCGAGCATTCTTAAACCATCTGTCTTGCCCCACACAATCTGTTGCTGACCAAGGCGCAGGTCAAAAGCATCACCACCATACAGCAAATAGGCTTCTTTGCTCTTGATATAAGTTCGATAGTGTTTTTTTATCGCAGGCGTCAGGTCTGTAACATTGTTGGCTTCGATATCCATCGCCGCATCATACCAAAGCAGTGCCCTGCCCCGAAACTCAAGACGGTCCGTTAACATCGCTTCCGGTTTCAAATCAAGGCGATTCTGAAGTTTGTCCAAACGTTTTTCACCCGAAATAAAATAGGATGTCTCATTTTTTACTGAACCATGCATAGACCACTCTAATGCAAAAGCCTGCAACGGAAAAAGAAGCACTGTTACAAGTGAAAAAACAGACTTATGTATCATGCCCGATCATCAACGCATCGTTGATCTATTTTGCACGATAACCACGCTTCAGCATACGTTCGGAAAATGTACGATCGCTTAAACCTGAATTGTATTTTTGATCAGTAAATGTCATCTCGGTATGATGGCCTGTCTGCACGTTCTCCATCATCATGGAAGTTGCAGTCCAGATACCATCAATTTGTTTTACTTCGATGATCTTGAAATGTTTTAGCTCCTGCCCTTTACGATCCCAGTAGTCAGTGCGGATATTCATGTTGATATCTTTACGGATGTAACCACGTGTTTTGGAATAACCGAGATTCTTTTTCAAAGCATCGGTTTTCGGTTCACCCTCAACCACCCAGCAATCATGACCCTCTATGCTTTTGGACCCGGTCAGCGTCCAATAATAATCCTCAAGCTCCGGCGTCTGTTTAATATCTTCAAACGTGAAATCGGTACCCATAAAATAATCACCACGATCCGATGATGAGATGCGTCGCACCTTCTTCAACGCAGGAAGATAAAGCCACTGGTCATCATCTTTCGCAACACCATCATAATCATAGGTTAACAGTGCTGTATCACGAATATTGGCAGGCTCAAGAAAGTAGGAGATTGATTTACTGTCTTTACCGTAATCTTTGCGAAAAGAGATCATGTCCCGCTCTCGTACACTGCCGCGCTTATCAAGCAACTTCTGGTGAATCTTCTGGATAAGATCATCACCATCATCACGATCATCCACCTGCTGCATCACACCCAATCCTGATAACTCCTCGCTGTAGGAGAGTACCGAACCCATACCAATTAAAATGGAGAGTGTAAAAACGAGCAGCGCAAATTGTCCCATATTCATGATTTTTCTCCTTTAAAAAGAAATTGAGGCCGTGCGATAAGAATCAGTGCGGGAAGCACCGTAAGTGTTGCCAGAAATGAAGAAAACATGGCAGCGGATACGAGCAGTCCCATCTGCTGATTGGGCGGCATTTGGCTGGCAAGCAGCACCATAAACCCTGCAATCACCACCGCAGCATTAAAAAAGATAGTTTTACCTGTTGTTGCCAGACTCAGCGGCAAAATCGCCACGATATCCGGCAATCGTTCATATTCATGTTTTACCTTGTAAATAAAGTGAATGGCATAATCCACACCAATACAGATGGCAACAGAGGTGAACATGGATGAACCCCAACCAATCGTAACGCCCGTGATACCCATGATCGCAAAATTAAGAATCACAGCTGCCAGCACAGGCACCATCACAAACAGGCCCGCAACCAGTGAACGCATCATGGCCCAGGCAAACAGGAAAATCGTAAACACTGTGGTGAGCATGTTAAAACGAAGATTGTCGGTGATCATTTTGGTCTGTACGTAACCGATGTGAGCATTGCCTGCAATGCTCCACTCCATACCAAGCGGATCAAAGTGTTGATGTGCAAGACGGTTTATCTCCTTCTCGATATCGGAGCCTTCAATAAAATTATCCGATGTACAAAAAATACGAATGTTGGCCTGACGATAATCACTATCCACTACCTCCGCAAAATCATCCGGTGCGCCTGAAAAGGAGTAGAGCAGAAGATACTGAGCAATAAGATTCGATGAATCCGGAATCCTGGCCATTGTTTCCCTATCCTCGTTCATCACCCGGTTCATCCGGCGAATAAAATCAGCAATACTGATACTGCCGCCTACACCGGCAACCTGCTCGGCATCCTGTTGAAATGCCCAGACTGCCTTTAGCACTTCGGGTTTATAAAACGCATCTTTCTCTTTGCCCTCAAGCAGGATATTTCGCTGATAAGAACCGACAAAGCGTTTGTTGATCTGTTGATCTGCTTTGACAATCAGCGAGTCTTTTTGGAAGTTGGCAATGTAAGAGTCCTGCACATAGACCAGTGAAGCACCTGCGGCTGCGATAAACATTAACACACTGCTCAAAAGCAGTGTTCTTTCGCAATTGTGGCTCACCCAGCGCCCCAGACCGGCAAGTATTCCAGAGATATACCCTGCCTCTTCAAGGCCTGCTTCCTGCGATCGTTTCAGCAGTGTTTTTGGTGCCTTCACCGGTAACAGGTAGAGCAAGGCAGGCACCAGCGTTAGCGAAACAAACATCGCATAAAGAATACCCACAGCAATAAACAGTCCCATCATCTCCAGCGGTACCATTTCCATCATCAAAAACGATAAAAAACCCACTGCCGTCGTCAAGGAAGTCAACACAACCGGACGCCACATCTCTTCCATGGTTTCGAGAATCAGCGTTTTTCGATCCACATCAGGATTGAGAAGTACCAGCTCATAATATTTACCAAGAATATGAATCGCATCCGCCACACCAATCGCCATCAGCACCACTGGAATCATCGTGCCCGTCGGATACATCGGCACACCCACAGCCGCCATGATGCCAAGCGCCGCAAGCGTCGAAAATGACACCACCAGCATTGGAATCACCACGCCGCGCATCGACCGATAAGTAAAAAACAGAAAAATCATCAATACGAGAAAAACCAGTGGCATCATCACGCTCATATCTTCCTGTATATAAAGCCCTAGTGTTGCCTCTGCAACGGGAAGCCCCGCCACATAAAACTTCTCGCTTCTCCCTTGTGCTGTCTCGTCCACAATGGTTTGCACCGCTTGATACACCGCAAACTTATCCAAGCCTCTTTCTATGAGTAATTCGTGCGGCTCCAGCTCAGCCAGTATGGCTACAGCAGATCCATCCTTGGCTACAATAAAACCATCATAAATATCAAATGCCTTGAGTGATGCTTGCAACTTTTCCAGCCCCGCCGGATTGTCAGGTACCGCCTCCATAAATGGCTCAACTTCCATACCGTCCGCAGTTCCATAGATATTGTCTTCAGTAACCATCGAAACAACATCCTGATCCACAATGCCAGGAATAAGCCTTACCTTTTCAGTCAGTGTTTGAATCAGCTTAAGTGTATGGCTCTGATAAATACCACCCGCATCCTGAATCACGCCGATCCACAATAGATCTGGTGTTCCGAAAATCTCTTTCATTCGGTCATTATTCAGTGTGGCTTCATGCCCTTTGGGAATAAAGGCTTCGGTGTCTGTATCAATGGTCATGTGCTGCACTTGTGATGCCAACACCATCGAAATCAAGAAAACCAGCGTAATCGTTAGCTTAGGCCAATGCACAACCCCATTAAAAAAGTTTTTCATCCTTCCTCCTTCTGGCTTCCCAGCCCTTTAAAAATAGTTTTCAATAGTGAATAAAGTTGTTGTTCTTTCTCGGCTAACAGGCCATACATGCACATTGGCATATTAAAACACATGGTCGCCCGATCAAGATCGGCAGCCATTGATTCAACATCACCGGATTTTACAGTTCCCTTGAACTGGCCCTCTTTAAGGATCATAGCCAGATAATCGACGGCTCTCTTTTCATAAAGTTGTAACAGATCCTGATGACGTGTTGAAATCAGCTCAACAATCTCATGCATATGTGGTGTTTCGGAGACAAATTTGTGCATAAAACCAAGACGCGCACACAAATAGCCATATAGCCGATCAAATGTTGTGCCAACACCTTCTGCCGCAACTTCACTTTGCACTGCCTTCTCACACAAGCAGGCATGCGCACTGGCCACTGCAATCGCTTCTTTATTTTTATAAAAGCGATATAGATTGCCAACACTCATCTCACAATCCGCTGCAATTTCGTTCATTGAGGTTTTGCGATAGCCATAATGTGCCATGCGTTTGCTTGCAGCACGGACGATGGTCTCTCTTACTTTATCACGCATCATTGCAAGTTAATGCCTCTTAAAAATGAATGCAAAGCAATAATATTCATTATTCACACGCAAGACATAAAAAAAGCGACCCATAGGTCGCTCTTTTTTAATCAATAACTTTCAGGCTTATAAATTAAGGATATTCTGAAAAACTACGTCCATATAGTTTTTTAACACGCGAAGAAAAAACCGCGCTTTTCAAAGCTCCTTAGAAACGATCCTGAAGAATCTGTTCGTGTTCAGACAGTGAGCGCTCAAATGCAGGGCGTTCAAAAATGCGATCCATGTAACCTTCGAGATTATTCCATTTAGCCGTATCCACACCATTTGGAGAAAGACGCCAAAGAATCGGTGCCAACGTCACATCAGCAAGAGTGTATTGCTCCCCAACGAAAAACTCCTGACGAGCCAGATAGCTATCAAGCATATCCAGATATGCGCGCATTTTTTTCAATGGTTCAGTCTTTTTCTTGACCTTAACAAGATTAAAATAGAGCGGATAAAGCTCTTCTTCAATCCGCAATACCGCCAAACGCATCTGAGCCCGCTCAGCCGGTGAACCAGGCTTCAACGGAGGATGCGGGTAACGTTCATCCAGATATTCATTTACCACTGAAGGTTCAAAAAATACAACATCACGATCAATCACAGTCGGAAGCTTCCCGTATGGGTTCACTTCAAGAAAATCAGCCGGAAGTGATTCTGGTTCAAGCTCGGTAGTATCAATTGGCAATTCTTTCTCTGCGAGAACAATACGGGTCCGATGCGAGTTCGGGCACTGCGGATCCGAATAGAGCTTGATCATACAAAACCTCCAAAATTTAACGGCACTGCCGATGAAAGGCCGCGCATTGTAGCGAGAGAAGAAAAAAAATAAAGTAAAATAAAGTGTTACGTTCGCTTATTCATCAGAATCGCCACGTTTCACACCCATCAAATAGGCTGAAATAAATGCGTCGATATCACCATCTAAAAATGCCTGTGTATTTCCCGTTTCCATACCTGTCCGTAAATCCTTGATTCGCGACTGATCCAGCACATAAGAACGAATCTGGTGACCCCAACCAATATCGGTTTTTCCATCTTCCATTTCCTGCTTTTCAGCATTCTGCATCTCAATTTCACGCTCATAGAGACGTGCTTTAAGCATTTTCCAGCAAGCATCACGGTTTTTATGCTGTGAACGGTCATTCTGACACTGAACCACCACACCGGTTGGTATATGAGTCAATCGCACCGCAGAATCGGTTTTATTCACATGCTGACCGCCAGCACCGGATGCACGATAGGTATCGGTGCGCACATCTGCCGGATCGATGTCAATTTCAATTTCACGATCAATATCCGGATATGCAAAAAGTGATGCAAATGATGTGTGTCGGCGGTTACTCGAATCAAACGGTGATTTACGCACCAACCGATGCACGCCAATTTCCGCTTTCAAGAAACCGTAAGCATATTCACCTTTAATCGAAACAGTCACAGACTTGATGCCTGCCTCTTCACCTGCGGTACATTCCATGAGCTCAGTTTTGAATCCTCTGCGCTCAGCCCATCGCAAATACATGCGCAGCAACATTTCAGCCCAATCCTGAGCCTCAGTACCGCCTGAGCCTGCGTTAATATCGACAAACGCTGATTCTGCATCGGTTTCACCACCCAGCATCTGTGCCAGTTCGAGCGCTTCAACTTCACGCTGCACCGCGTCCAAACCTTCAACAGCCTCCAGTTGAGAATCCTGATCCCCTTCCTCAGCACCCATTTCAAACAATGTGATCGCATCTTCCAATGCTGCTTCTGAACCATGGAAACTTTTCAATACGCGTTCCAGCCGGGTTTTATCCTGCATCAGCTTCTGGGCAACATCAGGATTATCCCAAAGTTTCGGGTCTTCGATACGAGCGTTTAGCTCAACGAGCTCTTCTTCTTTGACTGCAACGTCAAAGAGACCTCCGCATCGCATCAATGCGATTGCCAAAGTCTTCTGCCCGTGTTCTAAAACCTAAAATCTGGTCTTCAATACTCATCACTCACTCCGCTTATCAACAGCCCTGTTTCAAGGGATGTGGAAGGTACTTATCCACTCTGCTCAAAGCAACCGTGTTATTGCGCGACATACGTAAATATAACCACCTGAAAGCATTTCGAAATGCCCATGATGCTGATACACCGGAAGGTTCTTTCGGCCCAAAAGAAAACGATTTAATAGCAAATAAAACGGCCACAGATAAAAATCATTTTATCTGTTTATACTGAAGGCCAAAAGCAAATAGCCTTCTGGCTGCGTTAATCTTTAGGCCCTTGGATGTATTGTAAATAATCTGCATGGACAAGATTCATATGACGAAGCGTGCGGCCCATATTTCGCATAATGCCGAATGTTAAGTCTTTCGCTACGCTCTGATGATATACAAACAGTCTGGCAAGTGCATCGCGGGTAATTTTGTAAACCTCACAATCTTCTTTGACAATGATGGAAGCTTTTGCTTCTGCATCATCAAGAAAGGACATATCACCAAGCTGTGCACCTTCGCCCAGATCAGACAGTTTCAGACTTTCACCACTAAAACCAAGTACCGCATCCACCCGTCCTGATTTCAGCAAATAAATAACCCCACCCATTTCAGGCCGCAACGTGACGATGTCACCCTTAGCAAAATACTCCAAAACAACGGTGTCTTTCAAGGTTTTCTGTTCCTGCTCAGCAAGCGGCCGCAAAAACACTTTCTCTTCTAACCATTTAAAATCAATCAACACAATTCTCCCCAAACGAAAATCATGTTGCATCTTATGTTATCAACAAGGCATGAATGTGATCCAAATCACAAATGTAAATCATCACAACTCCCTAAATTCAAAGGATATATATTGTAATCTGTTGATTTTTATACAGCCCAAAGGTTTCCTGACTTTAATATGTCTTTGATAACTGATATTCAATCTATGGTTGCCGGTTTCACCCCAATACTGGATGCTCAAAGCTGAACCCGTCAGAGGGTAAAGTATCCGTCCTGTGACAGCTATAAGGCATCATGTTTTCGATTCCATCAAAATATTTTGCAACCCAACAGGAAAACATGTCTATAATAATCATTTACCGCAACCGGGTTTGAACAACTTATATGCTAAAAACTCAACGGTGTCTGGAAAAACAGGTGTGATTCAGCTTAGATCACAGCTTACAATATATAAATTTCAGGAGAGAGTAATATGAAACTGGCAATGATCGGTTTGGGCCGTATGGGTGGCAACATGGTGAAACGATTGGCACAGGCAGGGCATGAAGTCGAAGCCTACGATGTCGATACAGCTCCGGGTAAGGCATTGGAAGCTGAATTTACTTCAGTGACTGCTGTAACTGATTTGACAGATATCATCACAAACCTGGAAGCACCACGAGTCATCTGGATCATGGTTCCGCATCAGTTTGTTGATGCAAGTATCACTGCACTTCTGGAAGCAGGTCTTGAAGCAGGTGATTTAGTTATTGATGGTGGTAATTCTAACTACAAAGAAGGCCAGCGCCGCGGTGCCGAGCTGGCAGAAAAAGGCATATTATTTGCCGACTGTGGCACATCGGGTGGCGTCTGGGGTTTACAAAATGGATATTCCCTGATGATTGGTGGAGAAAAAACAGCCATTGATCTGATCGCTCCTGCTTTAACCACATTAGCATCCGACGATGGCAAAGGCTGGGGTCACATGGGACCTATAGGTTCAGGACATTTTGTAAAGATGATTCATAATGGCATTGAATACGGCATGATGCAGGCCTTTGCTGAAGGCTTTGAGTTGATGCAGGCCAAAAAAGAGTTTGATCTGGACATGCATCAGATTTCACGTGTCTGGCAGCATGGCTCTGTTGTAAGTTCATGGTTACTTGATCTGACCGGCGATGCTTTGGAACAAAATGCTGATCTTTCCACCCTATCCGACTGGATGGATGATTCAGGCGAAGGGCGTTGGACGGTTAAAGAATCGATTGATCTCGGCATTCCAGCACCTGTACTCACTCTGGCACTGCAAATGCGTTTCCGCAGCCGCCAAAAAGATGCGTTTGGTGGTAAAATTGTAAATGCACAGCGTGCCGGTTTTGGTGGGCATGCGATCAAGCCTATAGACAACAGAAATGAAAAATCCTGATGCCTGATAATCAGGGAGATAAATTCGCATCCATCATTGGCAGTGAGCAAGCAGAGCCCACCAACATTGTAATATTTGGTGCATCCGGTGATTTATCCAAGCGTAAACTGTTGCCTGCTTTGGCACACATGCATCGCTGGAACCTGCTCGGCCCGCATTCACGCATTATCGGATCCGTACGCGAGAATTGGACAAAATCACACTGGATCAATTATGTGCATGATCAATTATTACAGTATTTTCCCGATGCTGTTCTGAATCCACCATCCTGGAAGCGCATTTCACATAAGCTTGATTTAGTAAACGGCGATCTGACCGACCCTGAAATGTATCAACAGCTTGCCAAAATACTGCATGCCGAGAATGGCAAAAAGAATGCACTGTTTTATCTCGCCATACCGCCTGCCTGGTATGAATGTGTTGCAAAAAATCTAAGTGAAGCTGGGTTAGTGGATGAATCTGAAGGTTTTCGTCGCATCGTGATAGAAAAACCTTTTGGTATGGATTTATCGAGTGCGCAGAATCTAAATCAAAATCTACAGCAATATTTTGATGAGTCGCAAATTTACCGCATTGATCATTACCTGGGCAAAGAAGCCGTTCAAAATTTAATGGTTTTCCGTTTTGCTAACTCAGTACTCGAACCCCTATGGAATCGTAATTATATTGATCATGTTCAGATTTCAGTGGCTGAATCATTGGGTATCGGTTATCGCGCTGGCTATTATGAAAACTCCGGCGCACTTAAAGATATGATTCAAAGCCATTTACTTCAGGTGCTATCGCTTGTAGCGATGGAGCCACCTGTATCACTCGGTGCTGATGATGTACGAAATGAAAAATTAAAGGTGCTCAAGGCGGTTCGAACCATCACTCCGAAAGATGTCGATAAAATAGCAGTCAGAGCACAATATACAGCAGGCACAGCAGCTGGCATCGATTTACCCGCTTACCGTGATGAAAAAGGTGTAGCTGATGACTCAACAACTGAAACATTCGCGGCTGTGAAATTCTATGTTGATAACTGGCGTTGGCAAGGCGTGCCATTTTTATTGCGGACAGGTAAAGCCTTACCGGAACGCGTTTCTGAAATCTGCATCCGTTTTAAAGCACCGCCACAGACTTTGTTTGATCTACATGACAGTAACGTGCGTAATAATGAACTTATTTTTCGCTTGCAACCCGATGAAGGTATGCTGCTCAGCATGACAGCCAAACAACCCGGATTATCAACCGATTTACGTGGTGTACAGCTTGATGCCAGTTACGGTATTGCAGGCTCCGAAATACCGGAAGCATATGAGACACTCTTTCATGATGTTTTGCTCGGTGAAGCTGGATTGTTTTCACGGGCTGATGAGGTTGAAGAGTCCTGGCGTATTATTGAGCCGATCATGAAAAACTGGTCTGAAAAGAAAGATATTTCGACTTATCCCGCAGGCAGCATTGATGTTCCGGGCCTGGATGATTTAATCGCAGATTGTGAAGGGAAATGGCGTGATATATCAACAAAGAAACATGAATATTGAAACCTTTTCTGATGCGGAGTTGTTGGCAAGAACTGCTGCGGAACGCATCAAAGAAACTTGTGAAGCTGCTACCAAAGTACGCGGAACGTTCCATTTGGCATTGGCGGGAGGTACAACACCCAAGCGCTGCTATGAGCTGTTAGCATCCATGCATCTCCCATGGAATAAGCTGCATATTTATTTTGGTGATGAACGCTGTCTTCCCACGGGCCATGTCGAGCGCAATGATACGATGGCAAAACAGGTCTGGTTGGATCATGTCGCGATACCAAACACGCAGATTCATGCCATGCCTGCCGAACTTGGCCCCAACGAGGGAGCCGCACGTTACACGCACATACTCGAAAAGGCTCCTCAGCTTGATCTGATTTTACTTGGACTGGGCGAAGATGGGCATACAGCAAGTTTGTTCCCCCATAACCCGGCACTGGATGATAAACATCTGGCAGTGCCGGTGTTTGATGCACCCAAACCCCCATCAAAACGCATTTCAATGGGAGTTCACTACATCAATACAGCCCGTGAAAAGTGGTTTCTTGTTTCCGGTAAAAACAAACACAATGTAATGATAAAGATTATCGATGCTGCCCCATTACCTGCAACACAGATTACCAATGCCCAGTGGTTGGTTGAAAGCACTTCCTAGCCAAGTACCCTTCATCGTAAAAATAAAGATGTATATATTAATTTCTGAGTCAGAGCAGCGGTCATAGACTTCTTAAAAATGCATTTAAGATATTAATTTTGGGGCTGTCCCCGAAACTCAGAGAGGGAATGATAATGCACCATTCAAGACTTAACCCCCTCATCCTATTTTGAGGTGATATGAATATAGATGTAGAGAACTGGTGTTATTTTTTAACCGCTGTATCAGTTGCAAATATTATATCATGGATAATTTCGCTGGTCTATTTTCATAGAAATAAAAAAGGGGCTGACACCTGACTTTTAAAAAGTTAAGGTGATTTAGTGTATGTAAAGCATTGTAAACCAAGTAGAAATAAGCAACTGGGTCAAATATATTTCTGACTAAAAATTGATTATACCAGCCAACAGGGGTTAGGAACAAGTCTTAAATGGTATCAAGGTATTCCCGAGTTTAAAGCATAACATTTTATTCAGGATTATAGATGAAGTGGCCGCTCGCGAATAAAAAAAGCACTTAAAATCTATAACATCTAGCCTATGAAGGTCACCCTTATGACTCATTTAGTGCTTTCCAAGCTTTTTCGGCAGCATCCAACTCCGAAGATTTTTTTCGATCTCCTGTGCCCTCACCCAACAGTTTACCGTTCACGGTACACTGAGCTGAAAAGCGAGGTGACATTCCCACACCATGGTCAGTCACATGATATTCAGGAAGGCCCCAACCTTCACCCTGGGTAAACTCCTGAAGGCGGCTTTTAGAATCACGCACAGAATCAAGATTCACCCGTTCAAATAACACATGCCATGCACGTAGAATGAGTGCACGGGACTCATTCCAGCCTCCATCTTCAAATGCAGCACCAATCACAGCCTCAACGGCATTCGCAGCGATGGACCATGCTTTCAGCTGCCCTGCTTTACGCTCCCCTTCACCCACATACAGACAATCATCAAGCGACCAACGATCGGCGATATTCAGCAAGCTCTCCTTACGCACAAGA
Organism: Mariprofundaceae bacterium; assembly: GCA_021772895.1. Lineage (GTDB taxonomy): Bacteria > Pseudomonadota > Zetaproteobacteria > Mariprofundales > Mariprofundaceae > WSZY01. The sequence goes on from JAJFLC010000014.1 coordinate 106,940, forward strand.
GCAGCGCGCATGCGTGAAAGCTCTCCTTCTGTGTACTGAGGGAATTTATGGTGTAAATACTCCGCAATCACCAGGCCCAACACTGCATCGCCCAGAAACTCCAGGCGTTCCATATGGTTGGTCGATGCTGAACGGTGTGTCAGAGCCCGTTTTAATAATGTAACATTCTGAAACTGATAAGCAATTGTGCCTTGAAGTCGTTTCAGGCTCGCTTGATCAAGGGGTTTTGGCATAAGGCTCAAAATGAAAATCCTGACGGGCTTTATGGCGAATTTTATCCATACCTTTCAGATCAACTTCGACATACTCCGATTCAGGATCAACACCTTCAACCGGGCCAAGAAGCCATATCGTTACATCGTATTCAGAAAAAATCTCTACGCTCTTTCCATTGGTCTTGATGACAATATTTTCATAAAATTCATCTGGAACATCACCTTTTGCAAGATACTTGATGCGTAAAAGTTCAGGAAGGCGTTGACGAATTGCACTTTCATCGCTGTTTGCCATATTCCGTGAAAGTGCGGTAAAAGTATCCTGAACTTTCCACTGCGCGTTATAAACGGGTATGATTTTATAACCAGCAACCACGCCCGCACCAATCAAAGCCAGCCAGAACAAAATCTTTATCATGGAAAAACCGCGTTCATCTTTCATCATTTAGCTCTCCTGACCCCATTTCTAAACAATCACCCTGTTATCTCTTTAATGAATCAGAGAAGCCAGACGATCCCAACGAACTTCACCCTTGGCATGATCCCATGACCACCAAATAATCGCAGCCTTTCCAACCAGATAACTCTGCGGTACAAAACCCCAAAAGCGTGAATCTCTTGAATTATTTCGATTATCACCCAACATGAAGTAGTGGCCCTCCGGCACTTTCCAAACCCCATCTTTGATGGAAAAATCTTTACGCAACACTGGATGATTCACTTCAAACAAAGATTCCTCAAACTGCATGGACATGTCCACGCTACCATCTGAGAGATAATAGGCTCGCCTACCCTGTTGTTTGAGATTCATCTCCTTGCCATTCACATAAAGCCTGTTTTTTTCATAACGAATCTCATCACCCGGAATACCAATAATACGTTTGATGTAATCTTTACTGCGATCTTCAGGATAATCAAACACTGCTACATCACCACGTTTGGCAGCCGAAGGTGCAATCTGAACATCTGTAAATGGAATACGGAAACCATAAGAATAACGAAATACAAACAGATAATCTCCAACTTCCAGCGTGGGTACCATGCTTGATGATGGAATTTTGAATGGTGCAACAATAAAACTGCGAATCACAATCGCGAGCAGCGCAATCACAATCAGACTTTCCAACCACTCTCGCCACAATGGTTTTTTTACAGATGGGTCTCTGGCAAACATTTATTCTTCCCCTAATTTCAGAACTGCGAGGAACGCTTCCTGCGGTACCTCAACACTACCGATCGATTTCATCCGCTTTTTACCGCGTTTTTGCTTCTCAAGCAACTTACGTTTACGTGTAATATCACCGCCGTAACACTTCGCCGTCACATTTTTACGCAAAGCCTTCACCGTTTCACGCGCTAAAATTTTCCCGCCCATTGCCGATTGAATCGGCACATCAAATTGCTGCCTTGGGATAAGCTCACGCAATTTTTTCACCAAGGCACGTCCACGTGAATCGGCAACCGAACGATGCACAATCATGGATAATGCATCCACAGGATCACTATGCACCAACACATCGAGTTTGATAACATCTTCCTGACGAAATTCAGCCAATTCATAGTCCATCGAGGCATAACCACGCGAAACTGATTTCAATTTATCATAAAAATCGATCACCATTTCTGCCAATGGCAGATTGTAGGTTAACATCACACGACCCTGACCAATAAATTTCATGTCCACCTGAAAACCACGTCGATCCTGACACAATTTCATCAATGAACCGACAAACTCTTCCGGCATAAAAATATTTGCACGCACCGTTGGTTCTTCAATTTTAGATACCAGTTGAGGGTCAGGAAAATCACTTGGATTGGCCACTTCTTTCATCGTGCCATCGGTGTAATAAATACGATAAACCACGGAAGGTGCTGTGGTGATCAAATCAAGACCATATTCGCGTTCCAAACGTTCCTGAATGATCTCCATATGCAACATGCCCAAAAAACCACAGCGAAAACCCAGTCCCAGTGCAGAAGAACTTTCTGCCTCATACGTAAATGCAGGGTCATTCATGTTCAGTTTTTCCAGGGAATCACGCAAGTCCACATAGTCCCCGGAATCCACCGGGTACAAGCCCGAAAACACCATCGCTTTGGGTTCACGAAAACCGGGCAATGGCTCTTCAGCTGGTGTGCGATCCATGGTCACTGTGTCACCCACACGTAAATCAGCCAGATTCTTAATGCCACAAATCATAAAACCCACAGATCCGCTCACCAATGTTTTATTCGAAACCGGCGCTGGCTGAAACACACCCAAATCATTCACTTCATACGCCGTTTTATTTGACATCAAACGGATTTTATCGCCTTTATGCATCACGCCATCAAATATACGCACCAGAGCCACGGCTCCCACATAAGAGTCAAACCACGAATCCACTATCAATGCCCGCAGCACCTTATCATCATGTTCTTTCGGTGGCGGCACATGTTTAACAACTGCCTCCAACACATCATTAATGCCCTCACCCGTTTTAGCAGATACCGCAATCGCATCCGATGCATCCAGACCGATCACTTCTTCAATCTGGCGTTTGGCTTCTTCGATGTCCGCCGAAGGCAGATCAATTTTATTGATGACCGGAATAATTTCGAGATTATTCTCCATCGCCAGATACACATTTGCGAGTGTTTGTGCCTCTACACCCTGTGTTGCATCCACAATCAACAATGCGCCTTCACAGGCTTGCAGAGAACGTGATACTTCATAGGTGAAATCTACATGGCCGGGTGTATCAATCAGATTCAGTTTATAAATTTCACCATCCTGAGCCGGATAATCCAGACTGGCGGTTTGCGCCTTGATGGTAATACCGCGTTCCTGCTCCAGATCCATCGAATCGAGCACCTGTTTCTTCATTTCACGTTTTGAAAGCGCGCCAGTCTCTTCAATCAAACGGTCTGCCAATGTGGACTTTCCGTGATCAATATGGGCGATAATTGAAAAATTTCGAATTCGTTGCTGATTCATGGGAGCGGGAGTGTACTGATGCGTCCTCATCTCCGCCACTAGAGAAACATTGATATATTTAATGCTTTTTCTTTGATGTTTTCATGAAAGGTAAGTTGCCCATTATTCAACACCCCACTAACTGGAATGTATGCTATAAATAAAAACATGTTAGCCCATAAAATTGACGTTCCGGCCAATCAGGAATCAGAGGTACCCCACTTCTATCTCTGGCTAAATAATGAAGCCCGTCAAGGCATGATCTCAGATTTGAGAATCACCTCCCCATTTGATGGCATGTTGGTTGGCACCGTTGCCATGGCAGGCCGTCGCCAGATTAGAGAAGCCATAACCAGCAGTCAGACAGCGTTTCAAAAATTAAAGTCTCTCAGCCGGTTTCAACGTTCTGAATTGCTCAGCCGGGTGGTTAACCTTCTTAACGACGCTCGCACAGAACTTGTCGATGCGATGATCCTCGAAGGTGGAAAACCACGCATGTTTGCTGAGCAGGAGTTTGAACGCAGCCTTGCCACCTTTATTTGGGCTGCTGAAGAAGCAAAACGTTTTTCCGGAGAACAAATTCCAATGGATGGCATGGCACGTGGTGAAGGTTATGAAGGCTATACACGCCGTGAACCCATCGGTGTTATCTTTGCTATCACACCATTTAATTTTCCATTGAATCTGGTTGTACACAAAGTAGCCCCGGCACTTGCCTCCGGGAATTCGGTCATTCTAAAACCAGCTTCCAACACACCCATCACCGCCCTCATTCTGGCCCGCATCATCAGTGAAGCCGGTTTCCCGGCCGGCAGCTTAAATGCTATGCCAATGCGACATCAGGACATCCCTATACTGTTGCAAAGCGATACCATCAAAATACTGAGCTTTACAGGCAGCCCTGAAATCGGCTGGGAACTAAAACAATTGTCACGCAAACAGCGTGTTACTTTAGAACTGGGTGGCAACTCCGGTACATTTATCGATGAAACTGCCGATCTAAGGCATGCGGCCTACCAACTGGCCATTGGAGGTTTTTCACATGCAGGGCAATCCTGCATCTCGGTGCAGCGAGTTTACGTGCATGAACATGTCTATGAAACACTACTGGAACATCTCATCAGAGAGACACGCAAGATAAAAGCTGGAAACCCTCAGGAAGAAGACGTCATCACAGGTCCTCTGATCACAGCAAAAGCAACCGAACGTGTGCTTAGCTGGATTCGTGAAGCAGAAGCCAGTGGTGCAGTCATTGAACAGGGCGGCAAACGCATCAACCTGGCCAAAGGACAAATCATTGAACCCACAATTCTGACACATGTAAAAGAGTCGATGCGGGTTTGTTGTAAAGAGGTTTTTGGGCCTGTCATCACGGTAAGTCCGGTTATCAACACAGAAGAAGCCATCAACCGCATCAATCAATCTGATTATGGCTTACAAGCCGCAATATTCAGCAATAACCTAAAAACCATTCAATATGCAGTTGAACATCTGGAAGTTGGTGGTGTTGTGGTGAATGATTTTCCCAGTTACAGAGTAGACCATATGCCTTACGGCGGCAGCAAACATTCAGGGTTAGGGCGCGAAGGCATTCGCTCTGCCATGCTGGAAATGACAGAAGAGAAGATGGTTGTTACACGTCTTTCCATCTAACTTTTTATTAGCGCCAGCTTTCAAGCAACATCATGCAAAGCCTGTTCATTTCCTCAGCCCGCACTTCACTACCCGCTTCATTATAACAGCGCAGTTCGGGCGCATTGCCGGATGGACGCAAATGCACCACCTCTTCTGAGGAAAACGTAATACAAATGCCATCGGTAGAATCAATACTCAAGACATCGCCAAACATCTCTCCAAACAAGGCTGTAGCAGCAATGATATTCTGATTTGAATCAGCAGTGTTCAACCTTGACAATTTAGTTTGGCTCAATTCGGTCGGAAACACCTTGAGACGGCCACTGAATGTGAAACGTTGCGGCAATCTGTTCAGCAGCTCCGAAATGGTTGAATCAGCCTCGATTGCCATCAATAAAATCGTCAAAGGAACTATGACTGCATCACGGGTTGGCAGTGCTCTGAGAATACGCCCATCCATCATGATATCGCTTGCCGTTAAAAAGCCGCCATTGGCTTCGTAACCGACCACATTTGTTGCTCCCTGCTGCAAAGCCCTGTCCATCGCTGCAATCACAAAAGGTGAACCGATGCGGGTGCGATCAACCTGCTGAAACCATCCGCTCTTCTCCACCGCGCTGTTGCAGCTTACAGGCGTAGCAATATGTTCAGCCCCGAGATAACGGGCACACAAAATCCCTGCCACATCACCGCGCAGCCAGTTACCAGCCTCATCGCTCACCAGTGGCCGATCCCCATCACCATCGGCAGAGACAATACAATCAACAGCAAATGCTTTGACCCAATCATGAGCCAGGACTACATCCTCAGGGCGAATCGCTTCGGTATCCACAGGTAGAAAGACTTCAGAGCGGCCAAGGCGAATCACGGTTGCGCCCAAACTTTCGATCACCTCACCAAGGATATCGCGCGCCACAGTGGAGTGTTCATAAACAGCCACAGTTTTGCCTTTCAAACAACCTGCCGGGAAAAAGTCGAGATAGCGCTGCACAAACATCCGGTTCGCAGTAGAATCCGTATCAGGCAAAATATAAGGCTGAACTGCACAGCCACGCACATCAAACAGGCCATCGGCAATACCGACACGCTGCGAGCACATCGACTGTTCATCCGCTTTAAGAATCTCTCCGGCAAGTTTGTAGAACTTGATACCGTTGCGGTCATCGGGGATATGGCTGCCGGTCACCATCATGGCCGGTATGTTTTGGCTCATGGCATAAAAGGCTACGGCAGGTGTTGGAATCAGACCGCAGTTGACCGGAATGCAGCCGGCGTCTCGAACCGCCATCGCCACCGCTGCCATGATACGCGGACTGCTTGGACGATAATCTCCGGCAATGGCAACACCCATCCCCGGAAACAGATCACCAACATCCTTGAGATGCTGCAAAAAGGCCAGCGTATAGGCATAGCAGACCCGATCCGTCATATCGTCCGCCAGCCCACGCGCACCACTGGTGCCAAACTTCACACCGCTCTGTTCCATCAATGCTGCGACCTGAACTGTTTTATACTGATGACTCATTTGCTTCTGTCATCCACATACATCAGATGTAGCGGTGTAGTGAGCCTATCATTGGCCGCGTTCAGATGCGTTTGGCTCGCTGCATAATGTAGAGCCGTATTTTTAAGTTCATCCACAGCGTTAACATCGCTGCCAGACTCAATGGCCAGTTTCAGTGCATCTTCATCACCGCTTTTTGCCACACTAAACCATGCTTTATGCTTGTCCATATCCACCTCGCTTTAGCTTTAAGGAAGTGCTGATTATTCCGTGCTTCCGTGCGTTCTATGGAAGGATCGCCAAAACCATGAGTATAAGCGTCTGACTTTGTTAGCAAAGGTAAAGCCGCGCTTTTGGCTTTGCGTTAAAGAAAAGTCACAGGGATGTGATTTTTTCTTATTGAATCAAACGACACCCTGACTCTTCAAATACGCTTCATAGCTACCATGATAATCGACGATACCTTCAGGTGTCAGCTCAATGATACGGGTTGCCAGCGAAGATACAAACTCTCGATCATGACTGACAAAAATCAAAGTGCCTTCATATTTTTCAAGTGCTGAGTTGAGTGATTCGATGAACTCCATATCCATATGGTTGGTTGGCTCATCAAGCAACAACACATTGGGATTCCGGAACATGAATTTGCCAAACAGCATACGCCCCTTTTCACCACCGGAGAGCGCTTTAACCGATTTTTTAATCTCATTCTGAGAAAACAACATGCGCCCGAGATTACCGCGGATTTCCTGTTCACCATGCTCTTTTTTCTTCCACTGGGCCATCCAGTCATATAGGGACACATCCTCTGCAAAATCAGCCGAATGATCCTGAGCATAATAACCAATATTCGCATTTTCTGACCATTTAATATCGCCACTGGTAGGCTCCAGATCACCCGCCAGACAACGCAGCAAGGTGGTTTTGCCAATGCCATTCGGACCAATCACTGCAACCCGCTCACCGACTGGAATCCTCAAATCAAATTTCTCAAACAACGGCTGCTCATCAAAACCCTTACTGAGGCTCTTCAACTCCAGCACGTTACGATAAAGTTTTTTGTCCTGAGAGAATCGCATAAAAGGATTCACACGACTTGAAGGTTTCACTTCATCCAGCTTGATTTTATCAAGCTTTTTAGCACGTGATTGTGCCTGAGTCGCTTTGGATGCATTGGCCGAGAAGCGACGAACAAAGGCTTCAAGCTCCTGAATCTCTTCTGTTTTCTTGGCATTCTCAGAGAGAAGTTGCTCCTGAACCAGCGATGCAGCCTCCATGTAATCATCATAATTACCCGGATAAATGCGAAGTTCGCCGTAATCCAGGTCCGCCATATGGGTGCAGACACTGTTAAGAAAATGCCGATCATGTGAAATAATGATCATGGTGCAGTTACGCTCATTGATCACACTTTCCAGCCAGCGAATGGCATTGATATCTAAATTGTTTGTTGGCTCATCCAATAAAATAATCTCAGGATCACCAAATAGAGCCTGCGCCAGCAGGACACGCAGTTTCCAGCCCGGTGCAATGGATTTCATCAGGTTATAGTGATCTTCCACCGGAATACCCATACTCAGCAGCAGTTCACCTGCATTGGGCTCTGCACTGTAACCATCCAGATCAGCAAACTGACTCTCGAGCTCACCGGCGCGCATGCCATCTTCTTCAGTAAATTCAGGCTTGGCATAGATACGATCACGCTCTTCCTTGATCTGCCATAGCTTTTCATACCCCATCATCACGGTATCCAGCACCGTATGCTCTTCGAAGGCGAAGTGATCCTGACGCAATTTACCCAGCCGTTCATTCTGGTCGATATTCACCGTGCCTGCTGTTGGAACCAGATCACCACCAAGAATCTTCATCAACGTGGATTTACCACAACCATTCGCCCCAATCAGGCCATAGCGATTGCCATCACCAAATTTAACCGAGATGTTCTCAAACAGGGGGTTATCCCCAAATTGCATTGTGATACCAGATGTGAAAATCAATTTAATTGTCCCATGAAACGTGTGATATGCCTTGAAAGGTTCGCGATCTTAGTGCCGGGCATGATATATACAAGTGCAGGCACTGTTTCCGCTCACTTCGGGTTTCTTTTAATTCCTGAAATAGACCACCACAAGGTGATAACCAAACTGGCTTTTTATCGGCCCGTGTACCTTAAGCAGCGCTTTTTTGAAGATAACATGTTCAATCGATTTCACCATCTGGCCCGGATACACTTCTCCCAAATCACCATCCCGTTTTCTTGAACTGCATGTCGAGTATTTTCTGGCTAACTTGGCAAAATCTTCACCGTTGGCAAGCTGTTGCTTCAACTTTTCAGCTTCAGGCTTTGTCTTCACCAGAATATGTTTTGCCATCGCATTGCGCATTAAATCACCTGAAAGCCTTGAAAGATTTGCAGCTTACCCATGAATATATTTTAAACCAGTAAGGCTCAGCCCAATCAATCCCTGATCGGGATTGATTGATTCAGTTTGTTTATGCACGACCAGCACCTATGCTTGCGCCTTTTGGAGAATACCATGGCCAGACCACTTAAAATGTTTATGCGGGGAAAAAGGATCAGCATGCTACAGGAGCTGCTGGGCAGAATGGGTTATCCTATGCATGATCAGCCGGGTCTGTTTGGTGCATCCACACGCGATGCCGTGAAGGATGTGCAGACTCAACGTGGACTTAAACCTACAGGGCATGCAGATGATGAACTGCTACAACTCATACAACCGGGGCAAGCTTCCCCACCTGAAAAAGAAAAACCATCGGTTGAAGCTGCGCCTTCCCCCACACAAAACCCCGTCAATCAGCAACAACTCGATGCACTGATTCGTCTGCTGATTCACAAAGGCCTAATTGATGAGACAGAGTTACAAACTGAAATGAAACGGGTGCTTCCCAAAAGAGTAACGCAGCCACCTCTGACCTGATCATGACCGAACAACGTCATCTACGTCCCGAGTTCACCCAGAAGCTTGCAGAACAGCTTTTTAACGGTGCACACATCAATCTCATCAGTCCACATGGGCAAGGCCGCAGACGTACACTACAGGATTTACGCCATGCATTGCCCGATACTTTATCTGTATTTCAAACCGATTTAAAGACTCATGAAGGTGATTTAAAGACATGGGTGTCACAAGCCATAACAACAAAACAAACCCTTCTGATTTTACACAACTTTCATCTTTTATCTGACATCAGTGTACTCGAGCAACTCAACACGATAAAAAAACAACACAACATTGCCCTGTTATACGTCTCCGAAAAAACAGAACAAAATTTATTGATTCATGCTGAAAATGTATTGCTTCCATCCATCACGAAGGCTCAACTTCTGATCGAATTTAAACGCAGACAATTACCCATTGATGCCAGCCAATATAACCAACTGGCTGATTCGTTAGCTGATTGGCTGATTGGCTGCTTGATCAGACATCTCCATACAGCTTGTTGGATGAGGTAGACAAAACATGGTTTGTACAACAGGCATGGAAAAATTAGTCTGTGCCGATGTTAAAAATCGTCATTGCCACCGCGCTGCTCGCTCTATTGGGTTGCGAAGAGAGCGTAAAAACCACTCCTGTTCCAGCCACAGAAAAAAAAGTATTTGAAAAAAATGCCATGGATGCAGCCGGTGTTGCTGAAGGCGATGAACAGGTTTCACCGTTTGGTAAACCGTCGCATTGATTTAAGTATTTCATGACACAGCCAGTTCGTAAAACGATCGCTACATCAGTGACATCCCCTGCGCCATTGCAGGCATTCCTCTATACCTTGCCTGTATGGGGGGGCTGCATGGTGCTTACACTCTTTATGCCTATGACCGGAATCCTCACCTCAAGCGTCATGGCAGTTTGCCTGCTTGTATTGCCTTTTAAAACACGCCGTGGCCATTGTCCAACGTGTGGGACACCCAAAATTTTACCTTTTTCAGGTTTTGGTAATGCTTGTAAAGGTTGTGGTAACGAAGTGGTTCTCAGAGGTCATGAGTTTCATCTATTGGAAGCCAAACAAAAAAGCCGTCGCTCAGGAACAGGCCGAACGTTCACATAAAAAACGCATATACAACTCAGGCAGACTTTTTGCTACCTGGATGCACAAAATGGCGTATCATAAACTCCTCTTCAGAGGGTGACAGATCATAACGCTGGCATGCCTCTTCAATCGACTTCAAATCATATTGATGCATTTTCGAAACCCAGCGAACTGCGCTTCGTAACGCTTCACCTTCCGGAAAGATCGCCTTCACATTCGTCATAAGCTTCTCCCTTTGTTAACTGTATAGCACACCATTCAGGTTTAGGAAAGCTCAACAGTCTGTATTACTTGTATCAAATTATATTAGGATGCCGCATGCTCAATTTTGATCAAGTTACACTGCGCCGTGGAAGTAAGCTTCTCTTTGAAAATGCCAGTTTCACTGTCAATGCAGGCGATAAAGTCGGTATTTCCGGAACCAATGGAACAGGCAAGTCTTCACTCTTTGCATTGATCAAAGGTGAGCTTGAGGAAGATGCAGGTCATTTTAAGATGGCAGACAACATCTCACTCTCACATGTAGCACAAGAGACCCCTGCCGTTGCAACAGCATCCATCGAATACGTGATACAGGGTGATGAAGAGCTTTGCCAAATCCAAAATAAAATTCATCAAGCCGAACAGGGTGGAAGCATTGAAGATGGGCTTCGGTTAACTCAATTACATGAAAAACTGGAGCAGATTGATGGCTATGCAGCGCACTCACGAGCAGCGCGTTTGATGCATGGACTGGGTTTCAAAGCCAATCAGGAAGAACTGCCTGTCTCCAGCTTTTCCGGTGGCTGGCGTATGCGGCTCAACCTTGCACAGGCATTGATGTGTCGCTCTGATCTGCTGCTGCTTGATGAACCCACCAACCATCTTGATCTTGAGGCTGTTGTCTGGCTGGAAAAATGGTTGTGCAGCTACAAAGGTGCATTGTTGCTTATCTCGCATGATCGAGATTTTCTGGATCGCTGTATTCATCAGATTGCGCATGTTGAGCAACAATCCATCACCCTCTACAGGGGCAACTACACAGCCTTTGAAAAACTGCGTGCTGAAAAACTTGCCTTGCAGCAATCAACCTATGAAAAACAGCAGCGTCAGGTTTCACACATGACCAGCTACATTGATCGCTTTAGAGCCAAAGCAACCAAAGCAAGACAGGCACAAAGTCGAATCAAAGCCCTTGAACGTATGCAACTCATCGCACCCGCACATGTGGACTCCCCTTTTCACTTTGCATTCAGTCATCCTGGCCATATCCCCAATCCGCTATTACGCCTTAACAAAGCAGATGCAGGTTATGGCGATACAACCATTCTCAATCAAACCTCTCTAAGTATGCTGCCCGGAGACCGTATTGGTCTGCTTGGCCCAAATGGCGCAGGAAAATCAACACTCATCAAACTATTGGCAGGCGAAATATCACCTTTAATATCATCGGGAAAAGCGGCACGTGAAGAGGCGCAAGGTCTGCGAATCGGTTACTTTGCTCAACACCAACTCGAACAGCTTGTTGCCGAACACTCCCCACTCACGCATTTTCAAATACTCAATGATCAGCTATCAGGCACTGCAACAGAAAAAGATTTTCGCACTTTTCTTGGTGGTTTTGCTTTTCATGGTGACATGGCAACCAATCCGGTTGGCCCGCTTTCCGGCGGTGAAAAAGCCCGATTGGTGCTAGCGTTGCTTGTTTATCAGCAACCCAACCTGTTATTGCTCGATGAACCCACCAATCATCTGGATCTTGAAATGCGCCATGCTCTCACACTTGCGCTGCAAAACTTTGAAGGGGCCATGGTACTCGTTTCACATGATCGCCACCTCTTACGCACCGTTTGTGATTCACTACTGCTTGTCATGCATGGCAAGGTGGATCTCTTCGATGGTGACCTGGAGGACTATGCAAAAGGGATGATGAATGAGCTTTTTATCAATGAAACAGATCAAACCAACACAAAACTTTCCAACCTCAAAACTGAGCCGGATTCAAATACGCAGGTGGCGCGCAAAGAACAACGGCGACTGGATACAGAACATAGAAAAAAACTTAAACCCTTGCGTGACAAGGTGAAAAAAATGGAACAAACCATGGAAAGCCTGCACATCAGGAAGTCTGAGCTTGCAAGCCAATTGGCTGATCCAGCCATCTATGCAGATTCTGCCAAAACAACATTAAAAGAACTGACCCTCGAACATCATCAAATTGAACAACAATTAAACGAAACTGAAGAGAGATGGATGTTGGCCAGTGAAGCACTTGAAAATGCGTAACATAAAATGAAGCAAGCTAATCGTGTGAGTGATGTTATCAAAAAGGAACCCGATAACGTGTTATGGTCTCTCTATCTCATTCGTTTGGAAAACGGACACTTGTACACAGGCATCAGCACAGATATAAAAAGACGGTTTTCAGAACACCAGACAAGCAAAGGTGCAAAATACCTACGAGGCAAAAAGAACCTTAAACTTATTTTTAACCAAACAATCGGTGACCGCTCGACAGCCCTGAAAATCGAAGCTAAAATAAAGAAATTGTCCAAGCCTGACAAAGAAAAATTAATAAGCGGAACCATTAAACTTCAAAAACTTTTAGATCTCTAAATAGCAAACCGCGCTCATCTTTTTTTCGATTTCGCCGATAAATATCCAAATCTGATACACTGATGTATGTTGTCCGTATTTAGCTTATGCAGGAGTCATGTTTGGAATACATTCAATGCCCACATTGTCTGAAAAAGTATGGCGTAAACGATCAGGTTCGTTCTGCGTCAGGTAAAAGCATTCGCTGCAAAAGCTGTAAAGAATCATTTGAAATCACCATTTTCTCCACACCATCACCCCAAGCATCTTCTGAACAGACACCTGAAGAGACAGCCAATGACACCGCTAAAGGCACCTCGAAAGAGACGCCTGAAAAGAATGTTCAACCACCCAAGGGAGAGCAGTCTGCCAGCATTGAAGCGGAACAGGATCAAATTTCCGATACACATAAAAGGCATACGATACAGATCATTATCAGTGCCGTGCTTGGCCTTTTCCTTATCGTTGCTCTGGTAATTTTTTATCAAGTTTCAAATTCTCCGAAACTCGCTAAAAACCCACAGGAAAAACCGGCCTCACAAACAACAAACAGACAGATAGAAGAAAATTCTCTGGAAAAAGAAACGGAGAATCAACAAGAGAAGCGTGATCCTAAATTTCAATCATTCACGCATGATCCACATCAAGGGCCATCAAATCCATCATATAAATGTAAACAAGTGGCTACAAACCACTGGTTCACTGATTATATGCTCACCAATGGAAACATAACAGGTAGAGAATATATTCACCTTCTGGATGAAAGCAGCCGTCAGACAAAAGAAGTTCGGGAACTTTGCAAAGATAAATATGTAGCAAGCAAAATCACTGAGGCAGCCAAATCGGGGGAAATCCCGGCGTGGATCAAAGCTGAAATTGAAGCGCGGAACTCAAGCCACCATGAAACAACAACCAAGCGAACAAGTGACTGGTGATCTGTGTTAGTATAAAAACCTGAAGTTATAAGAACCACCTAAATAGTCCGACCATTCAAATGAAAATCATTTATTTATAATGCTTACACTCTTATTATTTTCAGCGATTTCACTAAGGGTGCTCTGAAAAAGCCAGAGTATCTGTGCAGGCCATTTATGGCCTGCCAAAATCATGCACGCGAAGTGTTTGATTTTGTAAGCAAAGGCAAGACCGCGCTTTTGCTTTTGCGTGCTGAAAAACGACATCCACGTAGTTTTTCAAAATATCCCAAACTCAGGAGTTCACCATGAACGATTGGACACGTCCCGAAGATTCAGTTCTAAAAATGCAATTAACACCCATACAGTTCAAAGTCACACGCAAGAATGGAACAGAAACAGCATTCCAGAATGAATTTTGGGATAATAAAAAGGCTGGTATTTATGTCGATATCATCTCCGGCGAGCCACTATTCAGCTCCAGAGATAAATTTGATTCCGGTACAGGCTGGCCAAGCTTCAGCAAACCCATTCAACCTGAAAACATTATGGAAAAAGAAGATCGTGCTCTTTTCATGCGCAGAGTCGAAGTCCGCAGCAAACATGCAGATTCACATCTTGGGCATGTTTTTACAGATGGCCCTGAATCAACCGGGCTACGTTATTGTATCAATTCTGCGGCATTACGTTTTGTTCCTGTGGATGAGCTTGCCGCCAATGAACTGCAAGCCTTTGCAGAAGATTTTAAAAAATAACAACACGCTGAATGGTACCCTCTTCTATGCATGATGTTCTCATTATTGGAGCAGGTTTAGCTGGTTCGATCCTAGCGTATCAACTCAGGCTTGCTGATCAAAAAGTCCTGCTTATCAGTGATCCATCGATACCCTCCGCATCTCGAATTGCCGCTGGCCTGATAAATCCCATCAGCGGCCAGAGACTCGTATTACAAGAGAACATTGAAACCTTGTTAACATCCGCCCAAAGCTTTTACCGTGATATAGAAAAACAATTTTCCTTCAACATTCTACATCAAAAACAGATGCTTCGTGTACTCCGCTCTGACAAAGAAAAAGAACACTGGGAAAAACGTAAAAAAGACCCTGATTATCAAACCTACATGGATGACTGCGTGCATCATGATGAAACTGCTGCTTGTGCAAACGCCAGTGCTTTTTTACAACATCAAACGGGCTATCTGGACACCAATTTATTATTGAACACCTTGCATGCTGAATTTCTAAACCAGGGCATTTTATATGAAACATCATTGGATTATGATGACCTCACAATCAAACCGGATGGTGTGCTCTGGCAAGCGCATCATGAACAAACAGATCAATCTAAAAAAGCCTCACATCAAACGATTCAAGCTAAAACCATTGTTTTTTGTGAAGGCTGGCGTGGTCAAGATAATCCATGGTTTGATTGGCTACCATTTCAACCCGTCAAAGGTGAAATCCTCACACTTTCCAGTAATTCAGACCTCCCTCAATACATTATCAATCGAGGAAAGTGGCTCTTACCATTCAATGCTGACACCTTTAAACTGGGTGCAACATATGATTGGAGCAATCTAAATGAGACGCCTACAGAAGATGCAAAGCAGGAGCTTCTGCATGCCATGAGTCAAATACTGACCCATCATGAGCCTGTTAAGGTTATCAAACACGTCGCAGGTGTTCGCCCCGGCACCAAAGACAAACACCCTTTTCTTGGCCTGCATCCTGAATGTCCTCAATTGGGAATTTTTAATGGGTTTGGTTCCAAAGGTAGCCTGCTCATTCCCTGGTATGCTGAGCAGTTTGTTGCCCATCTTATTAAAAAATCACCGCTACCCAAACAAGCCGACATCAAAAGATTACACAGGGAAGCACATGGCTAGGTTATCCATCACAGGCAAGATTCATCAGTTTTTAAGCACTGAAATCCATCCCGGTGATCATGTTATCGATGCAACGATGGGCAACGGTCATGATACACTTTTTCTCAGCAAACAAGTGGGTGATCAAGGGCATGTTTTTGCTTTTGACATTCAACCTGAAGCGATCCAAAACACACGTGAGCAGCTCGCCCTACAACCGTTTCAAAACCGGGCAACATTGTTACTAAAAAGCCATGCATCTATAAACGTTTCTGTTCCAATCCATCATCATGGACATATCACATGTGTCATGTTCAATCTTGGTTATCTACCCGGTGCGGATAAATCACTCACCACTCAAATAGAATCCACGCTTTCTGCATTGACTCAAAGCTGTAGGCTATTAGCAAAACAAGGCTGCATCTCAATACTCGCTTACACCGGACATCCCGGCGGCATGGAAGAATTCGATGCGGTAAAAGACTGGGCCGATCAACTTTCAGACAATGAATTTACTGTATCGACAAATAACTTATTACCGAATCATCAACACCCGCCGCAATGGGTTTTAATCAAAAGAAGATCATAGCTGGACATCATTCAAGGCTTTTATTCAGCCGTATGACACGCCAGCTTCATCACATCACTCCGGGAATTAATTTGCACAATTCGTGCATCAAGACCTTCCTTTTCCTGCACCTTCAATACACCGGAAGTATAATAAATAACCACCGCTGCGATGCCTGAAAGTGAAGCCATCACATCCGGCTGCCCCACACCAAAACGTTGTGACACAAAATAGGCAGCAACACCTGCCACAAAGAAAAACAGCATGGGTAATCCATAGAGCGTATATGCACTCTTCAGCACCAGATGATCCGGCACCTCAATCACCACTTCATCTCCCGCTTCTGCACCTATGTCATTATAAACACGAAGCTCCAGAGTTCGTTGATTCCAGGCACCAAGGGTGCTGCATGAACTTTTACCCGCGCATGAACCACATGTTGAAGCACGCTCACCCGCAATCAAAGCGGTATCACCATCGGCTTGTTGAACAATTCCAGTTTGTTTCATCACTGCATTATACATACTATACACAAAACACCCAGAAGGCGTAAACTCCGCATATATGGCTCATCATCCCATTCAACATTATGATTATCTGATTATTGGCAGTGGCGCAGCAGGCCTTTTAGCCGCCAAGAGGTTGGCTGATCATGGAAAAGTTGCGATCATCAATAAAGGTGACTTCTCCGAATCCAATACCTATCAGGCACAAGGTGGCATTGCTGGCGTCAGTGATGATGCTGACTCAATCGAATCACATATCGCAGATACCGTTGCAGCAGGTGCAGGGCTTTGCCATGAAGATGTAGTCCGGGAAATTATCTCATCCGGAAGCCGCATGATCAAAGAGCTTCTTGAGTTAGGAACCCCATTTGATAGCAATGAAAAAGGACTTCACCTTACCCGTGAAGGGGGGCATAGCCAGCGTCGTGTAGCCCACGCAAAAGATGAAACAGGTAAAGTTATTGGTGAAACTTTGCTCTCACACGTGCAGCAACATAAAAACATCACTTGCCTGAAAAGACACACCGCCATTGATCTTATCACCAGCCGCAGATTAGGCAGACATGATGGCAACAACCGCTGTCTTGGTGCCTATCTTCTGAATCCCGATGGTTCAATTATTACCATCTCAGCATCCCACACCATTCTTGCAACTGGCGGCAGTGGTAAAGTTTATATGTATACCTCCAACCCTCATGCAGCGACTGGCGATGGCATTGCCATGGCATGGCGAGCCGGATGCGCTGTCATGAATCTGGAATTCATGCAATTTCATCCCACATGCCTTTACCATGCCTCTGCGCCCACCATGTTATTAACTGAAGCCTTGCGCGGTGAAGGTGCCCACCTGATTGATCATCAAGGGCACCGATTCGTTTTTGATTATGATTCCCGTGGTGAACTTGCTCCGCGCGATGTGGTTGCCCGCGCCATCGATCATCACATGAAAAAATATGGACGGGATTGCATGTTCCTTGATGCCAGACCTCTCGGCGAAGAGATTATCACAGGGCACTTCCCAAACATCCACAAACGCCTGTCAAAGCTGGGTTTTGATATGCTCAGTCAACCCATCCCGATCGTTCCTGCGGCTCACTACATCTGCGGCGGTGTACAAACTGACTCTTCTGGTAAAACCAGCGTAGACAATCTCTATGTCATTGGAGAATCCGCCTGTACAGGGCTGCATGGTGCCAACAGGCTGGCAAGCAACTCACTTCTCGAATGTCTGGTGATGGCAGAGTTTTGCTCCAATGCGCTCATCCGTCAGGAAAACCAGACTCAGTCTATGAACCTGCAAACATGGGATGATTCAGGCATAGTTCCAGAAAGTGAGCGCATCCAAATCAAACAGAACTGGGATGAAATTCGAGCCACCATGTCCAACTATGTCGGCATCGTCCGCTCCAATGAACGTTTACGCCGTGCCCGCAGAAGATTGGACGTGATCCGTGAAGAAATCGCCACTTATTACTGGAAATATCCGATCAGTCGTGACCTGATTGAACTTAGGAACCTCTCAGTCGTTGCAGACCTGACCATCCGTTCCGCTCAACTGCGGCGCGAATCACGGGGTTTACATTATTCCACCGATTACCCTGAAAAATCAGACACAGCTCAAGACACTATTCTTATCCCCGATCAATTATGAAAACATACCGTGTTCATATCGAAGGATGCGTTCAAGGTGTCGGCTTTCGTTATTACACACAGGAAAAGGCACTTCAATTGGAAATTCAGGGATGGGTTCGCAATTGTTCGGATGGTACGGTTGAAACATTGATCTATGGTCGTGAAAATCAATTAAATGCCATGTTAGAATGGCTTAAACATGGCCCCTCTTCTGCAAAAGTCAGTCAAATTCACATTCAACCAATCAATACCGAACAGACATCTTCAGGTTTTACGATTACCGGTTAAAAGCGTGTTTTGAAGCAACCCACCATCATATAAACTCATTCATGATATTACGAATCAAGCAGTTCTCTCATCGCCTGACTCAGCTTTACAATGTTATGAGGTTTAGAAAAAATAAGATGTTCGCCCAAAGGCATTTCGCTCTTCAATGTATCGTCTTTATCATATCCGGTAATAAAAATTACTTTCACATCCGAACGAAGTAACCGGATACGTTCGACAGCCTGCGCACCTCCCAATCTTGGCATCACAACATCCATGATAATAAGTGCGATCGTATTTTGATGTGCAATAAACTGTTCAACAGCTTCAAGGCCATCTGCAGCTTCCAGAACCTTATAACCAATACTTTCCAGAACCTCTTTACTGGTTCTTCGAATGTCTACATTATCATCTACAATCAGGATTAATTCACCCTGACCTGAAACGGCTTCCGTTAACAATTCAGCATTCACATCGATCTTTTTTTCTTGCAGTAATGGCAGATAGATATGGAAAGAAGTGCCCTCACCAAGCGTACCCTCTACATTGATCACACCATGATGGCTCTGAATCGTTCCATACACCATCGAAAGTCCTAACCCCGTTCCAAGCCCCACTTCTTTCGTTGTATAAAAAGGTTCAAAAATATGTGTTTTATCAACATCATTAATTCCAGTCCCATTATCACTGACAATCAGGTGCGCAAACAGTCTGTCATGAATATCCGGGTAGGTTTCAATAAAGCGTTCATCGGCTTCAAATGCTTCAATTTTCAAGGAAATGATTGGATCTGACTGACCAGCCACTGCATCTCGTGCATTACTCAACAGATTTAACACCACCTGCTGAAGTTGTGTAGCATCACCCTTCACGACAAGCTCATCATTGCAAAAACTGCTTCTAAAATTAATACTTTCGGGAACACTCGCCACACTGAGCTTGGAAACCTCTTTAATAAATGAAGTCAGACCAAAAGGTTTCATATCCACCCGCCCTTTCCGGGCAAAAAGCAACAGCTGTTTAATCATATCTGAGGCTCGAAAGCTCAATTCTTCCACATTATCCAATTTTTTTATCACATCGGGAAAGCTCGCGACCTTTTTCTTAACCAGATACAGATTACCCGTTATCCCAGCCAACATATTATTAAAGTCATGAGCAATACCGCCCACCAATGTTCCGAGCGCTTCCATTTTTTGAGCCTGACGAAATTTATCTTCAAGTATTTCATGGCTGCTCATATCCTGTTGAATCCCTACATAGTGAGACATCTTCCCATGTTGATCCATAATCGGTGAAATCGACATCAATGCAGGGTATTGGCTACCGTCCTTTCGTCGATCAACCACTTCACCATACCAGATCTTTCCGCTTGTGATGGTCTCCCAAAGTTTTTGGTAATATTCATCCGTTTGATTTTCGCTTTTAAGAATTTTTGTATTTTGCCCTAAAACATCTTCAGATGTATAACCTGTTATTTTTGTGAACGCAGGATTGACATATTCAATCTCCCCTTTTGCATCTGTAATCACGATGGATTCGCCCGCCTGCTCAACGGCTGATGACAATATCTGCAAATTCTTTTCAGCCTTGTTCAGCAGCTCTGCATGCAGTTCATTTAACTTTAAAGCTGTTATCCTGCGGTTGTTATCGAGCTTCAAAAGAACCATACCGGCAATCAACAAACCGACTATCGAAAAAAATAATGTTGTGAGGACATACTCTCTTTTTTCAGCATCATTTTCTAATTCGACAACATCGAACTGAAAAAAAGTATGCAACAAATCTTCCAGATAAAATTCGTAAATGACTGCGATAAGGAATATGAATAAAATGGTGGATAATATAAAATAATAGACCCAATATTTTTCCAGATGATGTGACATCTTGCTCATAAAAACCCCTTACGCACATTCCCCCAGGCTAACAGTATAGTAGGAACACCCTGACTTTGCCGGGAGCAAAACCTGTGCCAGAAAAATGGAATGGGTAAGGATAGAAAAAGGCGTTGGGTCTACAGCAGTAGATGGCCGTAATAATCGCCGGAATAAAACTTGCCCGCCTTGATATTCAAAACGGGCATTAAATTTAAATGTGTATCTAAGCCTGCATAATCGGGATACTAATCTTCCGTTTATTCAGTTTGGTAACCTTTTCGATCACTTTTTCAGCAAGTTCACGATACATACCTGCCTCTTTCGAATCCGGCACTGCCGCTGCAATTGGTGTGCCGGCATCCGACATCTCACGAATCGTCAGCTCCAGCGGCAACTTCGCAAGCACCTCTACCTTGTGTTTATCTGCCAACTTCTCTGCGCCATTCGTTGAAAAAATATGTGTAGGCTCATTGCAATGCGGGCAAACAAAAACACTCATATTTTCAACGATTCCCAACATGGGTACGTGTACTTTATCAAACATCGCAATACCACGTTTACAGTCCAAAAGCGCAATATCCTGAGGTGTGGTGACAACAACCGCAGCAGTGAGTGGAACCTGTTGCACAAGTGTGAGATGGATATCACCCGTGCCCGGTGGAAGATCGATAACTAAATAATCAAGCTCACCCCATATCACATCATTTAATAGCTGCATCACGGCACCGGAAACCATCGGCCCGCGCCAGATCATTGCCTGCTCCTCTTTGATCATATAACCAATGGAAGTTGTCTTTACGCCGAAATTTTCAAGCGGCTCAATACCCTGCTCTGTAACTTTCGGTTCACGATCCGACAAACCCATCATCTGAGGAATGGAAGGGCCATAAATATCCGCATCAAGCAAGCCTGTTTTAGCACCACTCTGTGCCAGCGATACAGCAAGATTCACAGCGGTTGTTGATTTGCCTACACCGCCTTTACCCGATGCCACGGCGATAATATTTTTCACGCCTTCAGGCATATTTTTTACCTGCTTGGTTTGTTGCTGTCCATCTGCCATTGTTTTCTATGCCTCCAGAGAGGTCTGCATGTTTGGTGGTCACGATTAATTGTCAACCTTGAATAAAAAATGGTTTAGTACCTGTTTAAAACAGTTCAAAATACAATTCTCTATAACAGGCCAAATCTGCTTAATGGCCAAAACCGTAAGACAGCCTGCCCCTGAAGATGTTTACGATGCACTGAGCCCCAACTACGCGAATCTTCAGAGTTGCCACGATTATCCCCCATCAGAAAGAGACCGTTTTCAGGGATGATCGATGGCCCCCAATCCGATTCGAGATAAGAGTGCCAGATACGGTAGTTAAGATCGTCTTGACCAGTCACAGGCAAACGCTCCTTCCCACGTTTTCCGTGCTGTATATCCATACCATTGAGATAAAGTCTGTGATCGTGAAATTCAAGTCTATCACCCGGCAACCCCATCACACGTTTCAGCCAGAGTTTCCCATGATCCAATGGATTATGAAACGTAATCATATCGCCGCGTTTCGGTAATGCCCATTGATAAGCCGATCTGTCCTGAAAGGGTAAATTCATGCCAAAACTCAGATGGTTGATAATAATACCGTCACCTTTCTGAACATTAGGCAGCATCGAGCCGGATTGCACATAAACAACGCCTATCACGCTTGTCCGCAGTAAAATCACACCCACAACAGCAACAATAACCATAAGAAACCATCGAACGAGTCTCTTTTTCTGTGTGTTTTTTATTATCATTGAGTCCATTTCTAAAATTATATCGCCTAGGTGATTTAAGTTACAAGTATTGAAAACAATTTATATATATATTTCGGGTGGCAAACAACTTGCTTGCATGCTATATTATTAAAGCAATTTATATAAAAGAATATTCCGGGGAGACTTACATGCATATCAGGGTTTTACTCATTGGCATTTTTTTACTTGTTGGGACTGTTGCACCAGTCGAAAACTTAAGTTCGCTAACCTTGGCATCTTCCAGTGTGCACGCTGAGGAAGCCGAGAAAGATGGCGGCATGGACAAGGTGCGGCTTATTCTTAAAAAAATGCGCTCATCCATGGCAAGCATGGAAGATTTTGATGAACTTGAAAAAATGGGCATGCCAAAATCTGATGTGGATCGTATGCGTCGGGCCGTGAAACAAAAGATTCAACAATTAACGGATGAGGCCGTTTTATTGATTCAGGCACTGTAAGCACAACAACTCCTGTTTAACTATATGTATACCAAACATTGAAAAAACTAAACACAAAGGCTAGGAATCACATATGAACAAGATCCGTATGAATATTAAATACATCCTCAGTGTTGCGGGCATCTCCCTGGCCGTTGGTATGCTCTACTTCGGCATGCCAGTGCAGGCATCGGTTAAAGCCGGTGATATAACAGGTGGTAAAAAAGCGCCTCATGTTAATATTGCCGCATTCCATAAGCTACATGGCCAGGAAGGTTTCAAATATCCGGAACACATCACTAGCAGTGACATTCTGCACGCTTTGCAAGGCAAGGCCCAATTCATTTTTATCAATCATACAGCAGGTCTAAAAGATGGTGATGTCATCACAGTGGCCAACGATGTCTTGCGTGAAGAGAGTGGTCACTTTTCAGATTTTGGTGTTGATTGCCAGATGTCAGTGCATATTAGAAGCAATGTAATCACACTGAGCGGTCTCTGTGAAATTCTGATGCTTGATCAGGATCATCGCGAAATTGAACATAAATTATTGATCAAGCCTGTTGATATGCAGGTTGGAAAAGGCTGGATACTTCTTTATTATGATGCAGAAGATGGCATTGCCATCTACGCTGATGGAGAAATCGGATTGGAATAAAACCACTAACCACGGTTTACATGGAGAAAATAATGCACGAAAAAATAATCATGAAACTTTCCATAATATTCATTACTGTCGCTCTGCTTACAGCAGGGGGCGGCGTTTACTCCTCAGTAAAAGCTGGTGATGTAACGGGGGGTAAAATGGCGCCCCATGTCAATATTGCCGCATTCCATAAACTGCATGGCCAGGAAGGTTTCAAATATCCGGAACATATCAAGGGTCAGGATATTCTACATGCTTTGCAGAGCAAGGCCCAGTTCATTTTCATCAATCATACGGCGGGTCTGAAAGATGGCGATGTCATCGTAGTCGCCAATGACGTACTCCGCGAAGAAGATGGCCATTTTGCAGATTTTGGTGTCGATTGTCAGATGTCAGTCCATCTTAAAGGCAAAGATGTAAGTCTCGGTGGCTTGTGTGAAGTGCTGATGCTTGATCAAAACCACCGCCAAATCGAACACAAGCTTTTCATCAAACCTGTGACCCTGCAACCCGGCAAAGGCTGGGTACTTCTGTATAACGATGAGGAAGATGGCATCGCTATCTATGCCGATACAGAATTTGGTCTTGAATAAAACCGGATTGAAAAAAACGGACCAGAGAACAGACTAAAGAGCGAACTAAATAAACGCTCAGGCCATGCATCTGTCTACATGATCTGAGTATTCAGTAGCAGGCTACACAAAGACCCTCATTTTTTAAGTTTATTTTTCATACATCTCCATGATTCCTGTGTGGCGTTTCACAGGTGTACCTGTAGCGTCAAGGCTACTATACTGCGCCCTATGACTGAATTTGCCGTCATTCTCTTATCCGCCGTGCTGGTCAATAACTATGTGTTGACCAAGTTTCTCGGCATTTGTCCCTTCCTTGGTGTATCCAGTAAGGTAGAAACTGCAATGGGTATGTCTTTTGCGGTGATGTTTGTCATGACACTGGCATCGACCGCATCGTGGTTAGTGCAACAATATATCCTCATCCCGCTGGATATTCTCTACCTGCAAACGATCTTTTTCATCCTGATCATTGCATCACTGGTTCAATTCATTGAAATGATGATCCATAAAACCAGTCCGGTGCTCTATCAGGGTTTGGGTATCTTTTTGCCCTTGATCACCACCAATTGTGCGGTATTGGGTGTGGCACTGCTGAACATTCAACAGGATAACACCTTTATCACATCTGCCCTTTATGGTTTTGGTGCAGCGGTTGGTTTTGCACTGGTTCTGATCCTGTTCGCAGGTCTGCGCGAGCGTATTGAACACGCACCCATTCCAGAGGCATTCAAAGGTTCTCCCATTTCATTGATCACAGCAGGTATGATGTCTCTGGCATTTCTGGGCTTTTCCGGCCTGGTTAAATTTTAAGCCCTTTCAGCTTATTTTTTCATGACTTATCTTCTTACTACCACAGCTGCATTCGGTGCATTCACGCTATTTTTTGCTGTCATACTTGCCATTGCAGGGCGCGTTTTCAAAATTGAAGGCAACCCGATTGCTGACAACATTGAATCGCTCCTGCCACAAACGCAATGTGGGCAATGTGGATTTCCCGGATGTAAACCTTATGCAGGTGCTGTTGCTTCAGGCGAAGCTGAAGTCAATCAATGTGTGCCGGGTGGCGAACGCACCATGCTCCAGATTGCAGATTTGATGGGTGTTGAACCCAAGACTGTTGAAGATGAAGCCACTGCACCCATGATTGCGTTTGTACGCGAAGATGAATGCATTGGTTGTACGCTCTGCATCAAGGCCTGTCCTGTTGATGCAATTGTTGGCGCCCCCAAACAATATCACACCGTTATTACCGAACACTGCACGGGCTGCACCTTATGCGTTGAGCCATGCCCAGTTGATTGTATCGATATGCTGATTAAACCGGAACTTCTGGAACACTGGTCATGGCCTTTACCAGACACACATCGTGCACAACTGGCCATCGAACGAAAAGGACAACATGCTTCACACACTTCTTAAAAGCATACAAAAGAGTACGAGAACATTTTCCGGTGGCATCGACCCTGAAATGTCAAAAATAACCGCGGCGGCGGCGATTGCAACGTCGATGCAGCCGCAACTCTATATCCTGCCCATCAAGCAGCATATTGGTGAAGCGTGTGAACCGATTGTCAGCGTCGGAGATCATGTGAAATGGGGTCAGAAAATTGCCAGGTCACAAGGTTATGTCTCTGTCCCTGTCCATTCGCCAACGTCCGGTAAAGTTGTAAAAATCGAAGAGCATGCCACCCCGCATCCATCAGGCATGGGCCTGCCATCTATTTTTATTGAACCTGATGGCAAAGACACCCGGGATAAAAGCCTGAAACCCATCAAGGCTTACAGAGATACAGATCCCACCGAACTACGTGAGAGGTTACGCTTGTGTGGTATCGCAGGTCTCGGTGGCGCGGTATTCCCAACATTTATCAAGCTCTTAAAAGACAATCGGAATCCGATTGAAACGCTCATTCTCAACGGCATCGAATGTGAGCCCTATCTGACCAATGATCACCGTTTGATGATTGAAAAAGCCAAAGAGATTATCATCGGTATCGATATCATCATGCATATGGTCGGCGCAAAAAAAGCAATCATTGCCATTGAAGATAACAAACCCAATGCCTTAGAAATGATGCAGGAAACATTGGAAATACTATCGGAAAGCTTTCCGGACAGTACCCGGATTGAAGTCTGCCAACTTCCCACACGGTATCCGCAGGGAAGTGAAAAACAGCTTATTGAAGTTTTGACAGGCAAGCAGGTTCCAGCAGGCAAACTACCCATGCATATTGGTGTCATTTGCCAAAATGTCGGCACAAGCAAAGCCATTCACGATGCAATTATCAAAGGTCGCCCGCTCACAGAGCGAATTGTTACAGTCAGTGGTGATGCCGTTCCAAGGCCGGGCAATATGCGGGTTAGACTCGGCACCCCCATGCGCTTTGTATTTGCACAACATGGGCTTGAGACCTTTGATCATGTCCACCTGTTGCATGGTGGCCCGATGATGGGTGAAAAGCTCAAAAATGCGGATGTGCCCGTGGTTAAATCCACCAATGGTTTGCTTGCCATGCACAGTACCAGCATGAAAGAGGCACATAAATCTGAACAGCCATGCATTCGCTGTGGCCACTGCGGCGTTGTCTGTCCGGTAAGTCTGGTACCCAACCTGCTGGCCGATCAATGCCGCAATAAGCAATTTGAAAAAGCAGAGTCCTATGATCTGTTTGATTGCATTGAGTGTGGAGCTTGTAGCTATGTCTGCCCTTCCAACATTCCATTGGTGCACTATTTCCGTTATGGCAAAGGACAATTAGCGCAGATCGGGCGAGAACAAAATTTTGCGCACGCATCAAAACAGCGCAGCGAACATCGGGATGACAGAATTGCACGTGAAAAAGAAGAAAAAGCAGCCAAACGCAGAGTGGTACGTGAAAAACATGTTGCCAAAGCTGACGATGACAAAACCAGTGCTGGCAAACCTGATCATGATAAAACGGCCGATCACAAAACTGCTGATGAGAAAAAACCTAAAACAACGGACAAAACCATACAAAAAGACAAGCCCTCACCAAAATCACCACCAGGCAAAGCTTCATCCGGTAAGGTTTCATCATAATGATCCATCTTAGCTCCCCACACATGCACGGTGGCGATTCCATTCGCATGACCATGCTATCCGTCATCTTTGCTCTGCTGCCTGCTACGATTGTCAGTGTTTATCTGTTTGGCTGGCTGGCGTTTTTGTTGATTACTATCAGCATGGTAACTTGCCTTATCACAGAGTTTATATCCCTGCGTCTGATGGGACGATCTGCCTCACCGATCGGTGATGGCTCTGCGGCCCTAACAGGATTATTGCTTGCACTGACACTTCCCGCCTATCTTCCATGGTGGATGGTCATTTTGGCCTCTGTGATGGCCATTTTGCTTGGTAAACAACTCTATGGCGGGCTTGGTTATAACCTCTTTAACCCGGCTTTGGCTGCACGTGTTATTTTACTGATCTCATTCCCACTGAATATGACAGCATGGATCATTCCCATGCATGTAGGTACGCCAGTGATTGATCTTTACGACTTTAATGCCTGCCTGAACCTACTGATTTTTGGCCCCGAATCACTGAATCGAGCGCTCGATGCCATTACCATGGCCAGCCCGCTTGGACACATCAAAACTGAGTGGAGTCAGGGCATTTCTGTCACCAATGCATTACGTTCTTACGACTATAGCTATCTCGATGCTTTCCTTGGCCGTGAGGCAGGAAGCATTGGTGAAACCAGTGCGCTGGCACTATTGCTTGGTGGCATCTATATGCTGGCAAGGCATACCATCAGCTGGCACATCCCCTTCACCTATCTGGCAACCGTGTTAATACTGGCCGCCGTTTTCAACCTGATTGACCCAGCCCATTACGCGCCACCTCTTTTCCATCTACTGGCTGGAGGTTTAATGCTTTGCGCATTTTTCATGGCAACCGATCCGGTCAGTTCCCCGGTTACACCCATGGGTCAGATCGTATTTGGTGTTGGCTGTGGCGTGCTTACATGGTCAATTCGTACCTATGGTGGTTATCCTGAAGGTGCCATGTTTGCTGTAATTCTGATGAATTGCACAGTACCATTGATTGATCACTATTGCCGCCCGCGGGTTTATGGGCGTTAAAATGAGAGATTTAGGTAACCCACTGAAATGAGTAATTTCAAAATTGATCGCGAACAGATTCAAATGGTCATTGCACTTGTTGCTGTTGCTGTTGTAGCTGTGTTTTTTCTTGGTTTAACAGATATAGTCACCCGTGAACCCATTGCAACAGCCCAAAAATCAGCACTGCATAAAGCTCTGGTACAGGTATTACCCGAACATCAGAATGATCCATTAGCCGATGTTATTCACCTCAAACCTTCAGCCGATGAATCCTCTGACAATGGTGGATTGGCAGACAAAACATCCAAAACAAAAAAACCTTTCTATCCAGCAAAAGATAAACAAGGGAATATTATCGGGCTCGCTTGGGAAACCATCGCCCCTGATGGTTATAAAGGCACCATCCGGATTCTCATGGGTGTACTGCCTGATGGCTCCGTTCACGCGATTCGCATCACCGATCATCGCGAAACACCGGGATTAGGCGATCACATCGTGCTCAATACAGGCTGGATCAATAGTTTTATCGGGAAAACGTTAAAAAACACACGTTGGGCAGTGAAAAAAGATCATGGAGACTTTGATCAGTTCACCGGTGCAACCATCACCCCCCGTGCCGTTGTAAAAGCAGTAAAAAAAGGCTTGGAGTTATTCAAAGCGAATAAAAAAGAGTTATTACTTACACCTCCTTCCAACACCTCCCCCATCAGCGTTCCAAAGGCCCAAACAGACAAAGGAGAAAAATCATGAACAACACAATCGATTCCATCTCCAAAAACCAAATTCTTGCAGATGGTTTCTGGCATAATAATACCATTTTCGCTCAACTACTCGGCATGTGCCCTCTACTTGGCGTAACCACCTCAGCGGAAAATGGCTTCTGGATGGGTGCAGCGACGATCCTTGTATTGATCGGCTCCAATCTGGTTGTTTCGCTGGTTCGGGGTGGTATCCCTGCACAGGTTCGAATCCCAGCCTACATCACCATTATTGCTGCATTTGTAACGATGGTCGATCTGGCTATGAATGCCTGGATGCATGAAATGTACCTGATTCTTGGTTTGTTCATCCCTCTCATCGTAGTCAACTGTGCGATTCTTGGCCGTGCTGAGGCCTTTGCCAGTAAAAACAGCGTCTCCGACTCGCTTGTCGATGCCATAGCTGTCGGAGCAGGTTTCACCTTTGCGCTGATGCTCTTAGGGGGTGTACGTGAGTTGCTCGGTCAGGGTGAACTATTTGGGTATGCAGTGTTTGGTGCAGATTATCCTGATTTTCTGCTTTTCATTCTTCCACCGGGTGCCTTTATTGCGCTTGGTTTTATTCTGGCCGGTGTAAACATTATCAATCGGCGCATGAAAGAAAATGCAGACAAAAAAGCTGCTGA
Organism: Mariprofundaceae bacterium; assembly: GCA_021772895.1. Lineage (GTDB taxonomy): Bacteria > Pseudomonadota > Zetaproteobacteria > Mariprofundales > Mariprofundaceae > WSZY01. The sequence continues at coordinate 136,415 of JAJFLC010000014.1, forward strand.
AGCTCTTACTGAAGTTTCACTCAACACCGAAACAACCGCACAGCCGAGCACGTAATGGATTGGCAAATGATTTTATTCCTTCTTCCAGTGGGCATCTTTTTATGGTGGGCAGGTTTTGTTGCCACCAAACGTATGCGTATTGGCAAAAACAAAGAACGCGAAGCATTGGCCAAACGGCTGCTGGCTGAGAAAGCCGCACGTGAAACCCTGGAAAATAACACTAAATCAGAACAACAGCAGACTCACTAATGCCTGTTCTGAGCATTCACACCAATGTAAGTGTTAAAAATAACAATGCGCTGCTAAAAGAAGCTTCGGCTATTATTTCTCAGGCATTGGGAAAACCGGAAACCTATGTGATGATCAGGATTTCAGATAACGAAAACATCTGTTTTGCAGGAAACAATGATCCCCTCGCCTATGTTGAGCTTACAAGCCTTGGTTTATCATCAGACCAAACCACCGCGCTTTCTGAAACGATTTGTAGTTTCATCCAACAAAACCTGAATATTGATCCTGCACGTATCTATATCAAATTCTCCGCACCCGAACGCGCCATGTTTGGTTGGAACAGCGGAACCTTTTGATTTCAAGCAATATCACCGATACTTTCGCAATCAAGCTCTATAGCAATTCTTTCAGTAGATTATAAATACCTTGTTCAGATAAATGAAGCTATAAGTGGCGATTAAAAAGAACAGAGCCATTTTTCTGAACACCCGCTTTTAACTATTCATATAGCCCAAAAAGAAAAAAGGAGCCTTTCAGCTCCTCTTCCCTATCGAACACATTAGCTAAAATGTGATATGCACAATGTAGCATCCACAATTTGAAACCACCAGCAAAACGGATATTCTTCTACATTTTACACTACAATAGCTGTATAACATCTCATATGAAAGGAGGTGATACATGACAGTTGATATGTTACTTGGCGTACTCGGGTGGTCTGCCGTAATCAATATGGGCTTGTTATTATGGTGGTTCCTGTGGTTTATGTGTGCGCATGATTTTATGTACCGAACGCAAAGCAAGTGGTTTAAGATTTCAGTAGAAAAATTTGATGCAATTAACTATGCAGGCATGGCTTTTCATAAGATAAGCATCATTATATTTAACCTTGTTCCGTATTTGGCCTTACGAATCATCCTATAAAAAACTGTTTGGAGAAATCGTTCGGAAACCATTTAGAAAAACAGTCATCCCTGAAACTCTGGGGTTAATACTTATGGTCAAACAGCACCTCAGACAGGAAGCTTCGAACATGATCTATGGCTAAATGCTGCCACTTCCAGGTTCAATCAATATCGACGTAAAAAACCATGCCTGAAACTTTATCTTCGTAAAATTTTGTCCACACATTAAACGTCGTACTCGGGTCAGAGAGCATCGTTCGTTTAATCACGGCATGTTTCTTCTGAGTGCCTTCATAGCCTGCAACCAACTGGTCACATATGCCACTGATCGAATAAAACGCTGAATCTTCATCAGACTCATCATCAAATATAAAACGACAGTTTAAACCACCGTTTGCGAGAGTATTTTTATCTGTCATACGCAATACATCGGACTGTAGATTGATCACATCACGATCCACCACGCCTGCTGTTCTTGTGGCAAACAACACATGTGCATTTTTTTCAAGGTTGGTAATCAATTCACCAAGGTTGCCCGTGATAATAGAATCAAAATTAACACTCGAATGATCTGCCTGAAATGCAACCAGATTCACATGTCGGCTCTCTAAAGCCTGCGCATGGGTTACAAAAGAGGAAGCAAGCAGCAATGGCAATATAACAATAGCGAAGGATGCCTTGCGGAATAAAGAAGCAGCTGTATATAGATTCATAGGCATGATGATTCAAAGTCTCCTGATCAACGCAAGCGTTTCACTCTGTGTCTGATTAATTTTCTCTTGTAGCGCGAGCCTCATCAGCTCTGCATCTGAGTGTGGCAAACCAATTTTTTCCAACTCATCAATATCTCTTAGGTTAAAAACAAGTTCGCGGAGTTTCGCAACCATGATCCGTAGTGTTAACATTCTTTCAGATGTAAAGTGCTGGACAGAGCTCATTTGCTTGGCGTCTTCTCTGGCTTCTGCTGAAGATGAAACTGAAATTTGAACCGTTACTGAGCTAAGCAACAAAGCGAGAAAAAATAATATAGGAATTTTTTTCACCTTCACGCCATGGACATTACAATCTGTTATATATTTTCCAATCATGGGACGGAACTTAACCAGCGATTATGACAAGATCATGACATCTGTTTATTCATGGATATATCATTTAGAAAAAATAACAAAAAAAATCAATCACTACTTCGAAAAACCGGCTTTTATTTCGCATCCATTTATTTTTTTACATAATAACACAATAAAATGAATTTTTTATAATTTTTTACATAAATGCACTTTTTTTATAAGCATCTCATGCAAAAGAATAAGTGAACACATCATAATAAAACACTATATTTTGAGAGAAATAAAATAGAGAAAAATATCACCAATAAAAAGTAACGAGGCAAAGGGGACTATGAAACTGGATCTTTATCAAATTGATGCATTTGCAAACAAGGCATTTGAAGGCAACCCTGCCGCTGTTTGCCCATTGGAATATTGGTTGGATGACAAAACCATGCAAAATATCGCTATGGAAAACAACCTTTCTGAAACCGCTTTTTTTGTTAAAAATGAAACACAGTATGACATTCGCTGGTTCACCCCAACCGCTGAAGTAAATTTATGCGGACATGCCACACTGGCCAGCGCCCATCTGCTTTTTAATATGTTAAACTATTCAGATAACACCATTACATTCAACTCAAAAAGTGGTCCACTGCATGTCGTCAAAGATCAGAAAGTTATCACCATGGATTTCCCAATTGAAACACCGATGCCGTGCGACACGCCCCAAGCCATCACTGATGCCTTTGGCAAAGCCCCGGTTGAAGTATTCAAATTCAATGATTACATCGTAATTTTTGATGATTATGAAGATTTAACCCGTTTTACGCCAAACATTGAAACATTGAAAATATTAGATTTGCGCGGTGTGTGCATTACATGCAAAGACAGCACATATGATTTTGTCAGTCGCTTTTTTGCACCCAATGTCGGTATCGATGAAGACAGCGTAACCGGCTCATCCTATACCCAGTTAATGCCTTACTGGGCTGCAAAACTCCAACAAACGAAACTGAACGCAAAACAGCTTTCACCCAGAGGTGGTGAAGTGCAATGTGAAATCAAGGGAAACCGTGTGCATATTTCAGGAACAGCCGTGCATTATCTCACAGGTGAAATAAACATATAACAACGCGCGATTAACAGCCGTTCATAACTCGGTTGAAATGTTATTGATAAAAAGGGAATGTATAAAAATGTACACCGTTATATTCAAAGCAGAAATCAACAAGCTTGATCCCTCCCACCATGAGATGGCCACACAAATGAGAGGCCTGGCGCAATCAATATGGCTGCGCTGAATTCACATCAGTGATTGAAGGAACACAGGAAATTGCAATTTCCTATTGGCAGAATCAGGAACAGATAAAACAATGGAAACAGGATGCCAGACATCTGGCAGTGCAAACCTTGGGACGCACGCAATGCGTACAAACCATATCAGGTTCAAGTGGTGGAAATAATTCGGAAATATAGTGAAGGTGTATAACTTCAAAAAAACATATTTAGCAATCTAAATCTCATACATTTAAACACATTATACTAAATATTCTTGTAGATTTTATTTAAAATAGCAAGGTTTGTTGAATTATTCATACATTTAATAAAAATTCTTTACAAAACATTTGAATAAGCACTCAGTTACTTACTCTGAGCAGCTGCCTCCAGACGGGCTCGCATGGCTGCCATGCTATCGATCACCTCTTCCTGTGCTTCTTCGGTATCCGTATCGCGATCCACCCACCAAAGCGTCTCCTGATCCGGTTCTTTCAAAAAGGGTGAAGGCGCAGTTTTTTCTTTCTGGCCAAAACGGGAGCGGACACGGGCACGGCTTAATGTCAGACGATAGCGAGCACGGGTCATCGCCACATACATCAGTCGCCGTTCCTCTTCCATTCGATTCTCTTCCAGCGCAGATTTATGCGGAAAACTTCCTTCCTCCATGCCAATCACATAGACATGAGAAAACTCGAGGCCTTTAGCGGCATGCACGGTCATCAAACGCACCTGACCACTCGGATCATCATCCTCTTTATCCGCCAGCAAGAACACTTTCTGCAAAAAATCAGTCAATGAACCCCCATCCTCTGCATGACTTAACCACCAGCGACGAAGCTCGTTCACATTGGCGATACGGCGCTCTTTGACCTTTTCATCTTCACCATCTTTTTCCATCGCTGCGGTCAGCAAAGAACGATCCATCAGTGCATCAAAAGCATCATCCGGCTCACCATTGAGAAAGATATGTTCGAGGCCCACAATCATATCTCCAAACTCCCGAAGCATATGACTCAATCGATGATCCAGCTTCTCATCAAGACAGGCTTCCAGAAGTGAGCAGCCATGCACCTGTGAAAAACTTCCGATGTCACCGAGTGCTTTGTCCCCGACACCTCTTCTTGGTTTTGAAACCGCCCGCATAAATGCAAGATCATCAGAAAAATTAGCAATCAGACGCAGATAAGCCAGCACATCCTGAATCTCTGCACGATCAAAAAAAGAGAGCCCGCCACTGACATGGTATGGAATGTTTGCCGAGCGCAATGCCATCTCAATGGGTCGAGATTGATAACTGGCGCGATAAAGGACACAGAAGTCGTCCCACTTCAAACTTTTTGCATTCAGGCTTACCACACCTGAACCTGAAACCGCCCGTTGGGTCTTGATATCACCAGCGATACGCTCACCCTCCTCTTCCGGGTTTGGAGATTCCCATACACGTACCGATTTACCCTGCCCCAAATTCGAGCGTAGCGTTTTACCCAAACGTTCCGAATTATTGGCAATCAGACTGTTTGCAGCATTTAAAATCATGCCTGTGGAACGATAATTCTCTTCCAGACGAATCACTGTCAGGCTCGGATAATCGCGTTCAAGCTGGAATAGATTTTTAACTTCAGCACCACGCCAGCCGTAGATCGACTGATCATCATCACCCACCACGGTCAGGTTACCATGTTCAGGCACCAGCAAACGCACCAGATCGTACTGTACCCGACTGGAATCCTGATATTCATCGATTAAAAAGTGGCGTGTGCGTGCCTGCCACTTCGCTCTGATCCCCTCATGTTCAGAAAGCAAACGAATGGGCAATACCATCAGATCATCAAAATCAACGGCATTCATTTTTCTAAGCAGTGCATCATAGCGTTCACGCACTTTAGAGAGCGAGCCATCAGTATCATCCAGCATCGCATTTTTCAGCATCGAAACACGTGAGATCAGGCGATCCACCTGATCTGCATCAGAGGGCAGCTTCATATCCTGCAAGACACTACGCATGGCTGCCCGTTGCTCAGCACCTGAAAAAATTGATAGATTGGTTTTGCAGCCAATCAAATCTGCATCTTCACGCACAATCGCAAGACCCAATGCATGAAATGTACAGATACGGAGTTTTTTGCTTTTTTCGCCCAGCCGTGCAGCCAGCCGCTCTCTCATTTCACGTGCCGCTTTGTTGGTGAAGGTCACCGAGGTAATGGCATCATCCGGCACATCACGTTCAACCAATGCAGCAATACGCTCGGTAATCACACGGGTTTTACCTGAACCTGCACCTGCCAAAACAAGCAAGGGCCCGCCTCGATAAAACACGGCTTTGTACTGTTCTTCATTGAGTCCTGAGGATGTTGTTGAAGATGTTGAGGGTATAACCGATGACATGGCGATGCAGCATAGAGAATCACTGTTATCTGGCAAGCACCATGATTTTTATGCAAATAATATGTAGATTCTATCTGTATATTTTAATAATGTTGACCTTGATCACTCCAATAAGGGGCTACGATTGGACCGCAACACATTTCCACATCAAATATTCCGCGAATATGACGTTCGAGGTATAGCCGGAACAGAAATCACCGAGGCACTGGCTTACCGACTGGGTCAAGCCTATGCAGCCATGTTACCTGCCGATGAATTACGCCCGGTCATTGTGGCAAGAGATGTACGCATCTCAGGCCCGGTCATTCAAAAGGCCGTGATAAAAGGCCTGCGTGATAGCGGCATCAATGTGATCGATATCGGCATGGGCCCGACACCACTGGCCTATTACGCTGTATTCCATCTTGATGCTGCCGGCTGCATCATGATTACAGCCAGTCACAATCCTGCTGATTATAATGGTTTTAAGATGATGAAAGACCGTGAAAGCATGCATGGTCAGGACATTCAAACATTAAAAAATCTGATGTTAAAAAAACACAACAAGGCAAATCATCAAGGTTTATCTACTGACATGGATGTCACCCCTGATTATGCTGATTTTATTCAGCAGGATATTCAATTGGCGAGACCATTGAAGGTTGTTATTGATGCTGGAAACGGCCCCTCCGGAATCATTGCAGCACCCCTCTATCGAAAACTTGGCTGTGAAGTGATTGAACTTTTCTGCAAACCCGATGGAAATTTCCCTAATCACCACCCGGACCCAACTGTTGAAAAAAACATGCAGGCTATTGCAGTCGAAGTCCAGAAACATAAAGCGGATCTGGGCATTGCCTTTGATGGTGATGGCGATCGTATTGGTGTCGTAGATGAAAACGGAAACATGATATGGGGCGATATGCTCCTGCTTCTGCTTTCAAGGGTTTTACTGCAAAAACACCCCGGCGCGACCATCATTTCTGAAGTGAAATCTTCACAGCATATGTATGATGACATTGCTGCTCATGGTGGCCATGCAATCATGTGGCGAACAGGTCACTCACCCATCAAGGCCAAAATGAAAGAGACCGGCGCCTTACTTGCAGGTGAAATGAGCGGCCACATCTTTTTTGCCGACCGTTTTTTTGGCTTTGATGATGCCGTTTATGCCGGCGCACGCGTTATGGAAATGTTAACGCAGCAAAATCTGTCAGCATCCAGGCTGTTATCAAATGTCCCGAGTGCTGTCACAACACCGGAAATCAGGGTAGACTGTGCTGATGAACAGAAATTCAAACTTGTTGAAGAGGCAAAGTCCCATTTTTCAAATCTGGATTACGATATCATTGATGTCGATGGAATGCGTATAAAGTTTGAAGATGGCTGGGGATTACTGCGTGCATCCAACACGCAACCCGGCCTTGTATTACGTTTTGAAGCCCCAACTGAAAAACGTCTCCAGGAAATGCGGCACTTAATCGAAGGATGGCTTGAGACCCATGCAGGATAAACAACTTACAACCGCACTCAAGGCCCTGTTTGACCATGGCCGGGATGCCATGTTTATCGCTGATTTGAATGGTATATTCACCCATGTGAATGAAGCTTTTTTAAAGCTTTACTGCTACACCGAAGATGAGGTGATTGGTCAGCCGATCAGCATGATCCAATCAAACCTTCATAACCCTGAGTTTTTCAAAGAAATTCATCAGGAACTGGAAGATAAAGGTTCCTGGAGTGGAGAATTGCGTAACGCGAGTTATGCCGGTGAGATCATTCATATCTGGACTCAAATCATCAAAACAGAGGATGGCTACACAAGTATTCAGGTTGACCTGCGTGAACGTGATCGGACCAGCAGACAGGTTGAACAAACCGCAAGGCTGGAATCCATATCTACGCTTGCCGGCGGCATCGCACATGAATTCAACAACATTTTGGCAGGCGTACAAGGGCACTTGTACATGTTTCGGCGCATTATCCCTGAGGATAACATCAAAGAAAAAGAGCGCATGCAACGTATCAGTAAACTGATTGAACGTGCGACCGGGCTTGTGCAAAACATGCTTGTTTTCTCAAAACAGAAACAGACCGTGAATCGGGAAGTCTCACTTTCTGCATTGTTGGAAGACACCATTAAACTGAGTCAGGCATCCGTACCCAAAACGGTTGAACTCGATCTCGAAATCAACCATCACAGATTGATTGTTTTGGCCAATGAGATTGAACTTAAACAGATGTTGTTTGAACTCATTGCAAATGCCAGCAGTGCATTTAATTCTATGAGTCAGTCCATGCTGCCTTCCAAGCCAAAAATCTCAATCAGCCTCGATATAAAAGAACAAACACACGCCCAAATCACCATTCAGGATAACGGCTGTGGAATGAGTGAATCCACGCTGCAACATTGCCGCGATCCCTTTTTCACAACCAAACCCGTTGGACAAGGCACAGGTCTGGGACTGTCCAGTGCTAACAGTTACATCAAACAGTTGGGTGGCTCATTCAATATTGATAGCCAGATCGATGTCGGGACAACCATTCAAATCCTTCTACCACTGGCACATGAAAGCCATCAGGTTCCACCGTTAAATCTCACAGTATTGTTGGCTGATGATGATGAAGATATTCGAATATCCTTGCATGAAATTCTGGCGAGTAGCGGTTACAGTGTTCTTGAAGCATCGGATGGAATTGAAGCTTTAGATTTATGGCAACAACATGAAAAAAACATTGATGCCATCATCATGGATATTGTCATGCCCAACATGGACGGGCTCGAATTCACCAGCACCATCCGGGAAATGGGTAGCATGGTTCCGATATGTATGATGACAGGTTATTCAAACCAGAATATTCGGGCTGATCTGAAAGTCAGTCTGCTGCGCAAACCTGTCGACCCAGGCCTGATTCTAAAATATCTGGAGCATCAGCTTTCCGAGAACAACTCAGATAATTGATATAGTTTTTTTGAACTCCGGTCGATGCCATCAATATCTTCCGAAACCTGCCGCATATTTGAAGAGATCAAACGTATCACGCGCCGCTGTTGCATCGAAAGCCACTGTATCCTGTTCGCATAATTTTCCAGCCCATGAACCTTTTTTTCATCTGATTCAATCAATTGCTGAAGCTGTTGCATCGAAGACGCAAACCCATGCTCTTTATCGGTGAGCCGATTCCACTGTTGCTTCTGAACAATGGCCTGCATAGAAACCAGCGATTTTTCACATTGATCAATCGCCTGATTAAAAACAGACTGCAACGTATCACTCATTATGGCAATTCACCCGGTAACTTATCCAGCATAACTGGCAGCCATCTTCGGAGCCACATCATGATTCACAGCAACCCGCTCCTGACTGACTGATGGACTTGCATGTGCCGCCAGCTCCTTCTGGTGATCACGCGCCAATTGCTGCCAGCCTTCACGCAATGTTTGTACCAGTTGCATCACCTCTTTAACATGATCCGCAGAGGAAGAGCACATATTCTCAGTCAAACGTTTAAACATATACTGATAAATACTGCCAAGGTTTTTTGCGACTTCGCCACCCTCTTCCATATTTAGCGAGGTTGTCAGTTCCACAATCGCCTCCAATGCACGACTGGTGTGTTGTCCTTCGGCAGCCAGATCACCCGTTATAATGGCCTGTTCAGTACGGCCAAGTGACTTATACAAGGCTTCATATGTTAAAAGAACCAGTCCCAAAGGACCTGATCCCTGTATCTGATTTCCCTGATATACCTTATAACCTGTCATAACTGCCTCCTTGCTGTTTATATTTTATTGTTTTGCAAATTTGTCGTCTGCTGAGTCAAAAATGCACTCGTCGAGTTCAAAACTGAAAGCTGCGTTTCCATCGCTGCAAAAGATTTCACGAGTTGCTCACGTTGTTTATCAAGCTGAAACGTTAAATCTTCAATTTTCAACTGCATCTGATCAATCACATCCTGTGATGATTTGATACTTCCCTGAATAAAACCTGCCGCTGGGTTGGCAAAAACATCAAGAATATTATCGTAGTTTGCACCGATACCCATGCCGAGATCAAAATAGCCAACACCGCCTGTACTTGCTCCGCTATAGAGCAGTGCCAGACCATTTACATTACCTGAACTTCCGATCAACAGCTGGCCACTTCCAGTCGCAGTCTCACCATTGATGGTGCCCGCCACATCCAGACCGGAAAATGTACCATCGGTAATGCCCAGACCATCCACGCTCTGGGCAATCGAAAATGAAGAAGCCGTGCCATAACTATTATGTTCGATTTTCACAGTGTTTCCCGACACCGCAGCAACCTGGCCCAATGCATATCGCCCTTCTGTGACAACAGAGGCTGTGCCAAAATCAAGTGTGCCAGCACCTTCATTGTTTGCAGTCAGCAGAAGTGTCATCTGGCTATTACCGGAATTAACATCCGTGATCACGATATGTCCGGAAGCATCAATACTGGCAACCGCCTGTTGATCAAATGCCGTCTGAATCGATGCAAGAAGATCAGCCATCGTATCCTGAGCCGGATCCAGAACAGAAAATGTCGTATTGACTGCCACACCTGTGCGTTTGGTGCCTGCGATCGTAATCGTATCTCCTGCGGTAATACCAAGCCCCAAGGCCGAAAAAGTATCTGAGCTAACCACTGGAGAGCCTCCGGCTGTTAATGCCGTGTCCATCTGATGCTGATCGGTATACACCTGCGAAAATTCGGTATTCAACGCATCAACAACATTCTGAGCTGTCATCCCCGTCGTAAGCGAAACAACCGCTTGATTCGTACTGGAAGTCTCTGTCACAGTGATCGTCTGGTTCGCCGCCAAGCCTCCTGAAAGGTCTGTTGTGCCTGTAACTGTCGCTTTGCTTGCTGCCTGAGTCACGTTCAGCGTATAAGTGCCTGAAACCGTGCTCTCGCCATAAGTCAGGAACTGAATTTCTCCTGTGCTGCTCTTAGCGTTGGCGGTAAACACATCTCGAATTGCGTTCGGGTCACTCGCCAGCAAACTATCAAATTTGGTTGAATCAATGCTTAGCTGGCCCGTTGCATCCGGTTCAATACCAACCAGCACCAATCGATTTTTATCACTGGCCACACCCGGAATTGATGCCAGAAGTGATTCCGTCATTGACCTTTGAAGATTTGTCAAAATAGATTCGCCCGCCAAAACACCCGACTCCTGCGTGTCAGGATCAAAGGTATTTTGTGTAGTAATAAAGCTCTGTACTTCATTGTATGCATCAATAAATGCCTGTGCTTTGTCTTTAACCTCTTGCGTATTAAGGCCTACGCCCACTTGAATCGTGGTTGCCGGATCTGCCTGATTAAGGGTAAAGGTAAGGTCAGTGATCGCATCATCAATAATATTGCTGCTACGGGTAATGCTAATGCCATCAACAGAAATTTGAGCATCCTGACCCGCCTGAACTACCGTGCCACCCGCAGCAAAACCCAATCCGGATAATGCACCGGAGAGATCAGCACCGGTCAGCGTAAAACCGGCAAGACCGGTGGTATCTGACGTAAGGATTAACCGAAAATCGCTGTCTGCCACCTTGATGATTGAAGCCGAAACACCGGTTGCATTGGCACCGGAATTGAGCGCATTCACACTGTCCTGAATATCCTTAAGTGAATCTGTACCCGAAACAGTGATACTCTGGCCCTGAACCTGAAAAGAGCCTGTCAGCCCTAACACCGCCGTCGAACTGGCCGTAGCCGATGCGGTTGAATCCTGCACAGCAGAAACGGAATGAATCTTCCGGGCCTGAGCTAACTGCTGAACAATAATGTCTGATGTGCCAGGTGCGGCATCCGTGCCTACCTGAACACTGAGTAATGAAGATGCTGGCACCGCAGCATTGCTGCTTGTCAACGTCGATGAATAAGAAAAGAAATTGCTACTATCGTTCATCTCCCTTGATGCCGTTCGTAGTGCCAAAACTTTCGAATTCAGTTCGGAAAACGCTTCCTGTTTGGAAACTTCAAAGAGTTGTCGCTGCTCCAGTGAAGTTACACCCCGGAATTCAACTTCCATCAAAGCATCGACGGTTGCGTTCCAATCGATATTTGATGCGAGTCCGGATATGTTAACGGTTCCTATCATTTTTTTATTTTATCCTTGCTTATCGAGAAGAAGCCCGATTCGTTCACGCATCGCAACACGAAAATCAATGAACTCCTGAGGTGGAACTTCCCGAACTACTTCACCGGTATCCCGATCCTGCACCTGCACAATCAGCATGTTTAAACGCCTTTCATAACCAAACGCAATTTTTTCGTTTGGACCGGAGAACTCCCTGTTTGCTTCTGTTACAACCTGTTGAACTTCCTGCTCAGTTGGCGGTTTCTTCTCTGCATCCTGCTGTGCTTTTACGGATGGTTCATAAGACTGAGGTAATTTCACCTGTGGCTTTTGAACAACCGGAGCACCCGCAGGTGCGGCAGAAGAAGAACGGACATCCACAGACGGTGATGATGATGCAGGACTAACGCTTTGCGCAGTATGCGTAATAGTTAAAGCCATAACATTCACCTCCTTTGTAGAATTTTAGCCCTTACTTCCCCTCCCCAAAGGGAGGAGAAGAGGCTTACCGTCCGTTTACCGGAACAGCGACAACACATTCTGAGACGCCTGATTGGCCTGAGCCAACATAGACGTACCCGCTTGAACCAGAATCTGGCTCTTAGTGAAGTTAGTCATTTCTGAGGCCATGTCAGCATCCTGAATCGATGACACAGCAGCAGATACCTGCTCAATCGCAGTTGAGAGGTTAGCATTCACGAATGAAAGCTGGTTGGTGGTTGCACCAAGATCCGCACGCTGAGTAGTCAGCGTATCGATCGCTGCAATGGCAGTATCGATGTAGGCAGCAGATGCACTTGCGGTCAACAGATTACCTGCACCACCAAGTCCCAAAGAACTGGTAGTGTAAGAGCTCTGTAGATTCACTGAAACCTGATGGTTGCTGTTATTTGCATCACCCACCTGGAAGTTCAATGAACTTGAATAGCTCACAGAGCTACCCGCCGTTGCACCTGTTGTAGACACACCACTCACACCTGCAAGCTGCGAAGCCGCAGCCACATCAGTGACGGTAATGGTTCCACCGGTTCCGCCTGATGGAGCAGTGAGGGTCAAGGTCAGCGCACCACCGGCAGCATCACGATTTTGAGTTGCTGCAAGGATGTTTGTACCCGCTGCAGTAATCAGAACACCATTGTCGTCTTTCAAATCCACAGTGGATTTAACGCTGGTGACTGTGCCACCTGTAGCTGCTGCTGCAGAAGCAATGCTTGATGCATTACTCGAGGTTGCGGCCACATTGGCAGAGGTTACAAAATCAAGCGCAACACCGTTTGCCATCGTTAACGTCGTTGTTGCAGCACCCACCGCTGACAGGTCAACACTGCCAAGGTTAGCCCCGGTATTGTCAGTGCCTGAATAAGCAGTCACAACGCCAGCCACATTGTCGAGGAAGTAAGCACCATTTGCACCCGCAGTTGCAAGGCTTCCAGCGTTAAGAGCAACACTGGTTAAGTTTGCAGTCGCAGCAGCAAGACCCGAGGTCAAAGTACCTGAAGTTGCAGCCGTACCCGCAGTCGTGGTGATTGCGAATGTAGCATTCTCGTAAATACCCGTTGTACCTGTGACAGCACTAAAACCGGTATTTGCACCATTGGCCAGAGTCTGACCCGTTGAAGCGACAGCAGATGTAGAAAGCGTCGAATCAACACCATTCAACAGGTTCACGCCATTGTAGTTGGTACCATTGGCGATCTTGTCGATCTGGCCTTCCAGTTTAATGCGCTCAGCATCAAGTTTTGCTGCTTCAGCAGTGTTGTTTGCAGATGATCCCTGGATCGCAAGCGTCTGAACACGTACAATCATGTTCTGAATCTCGTTCACCGCGGCGTCAGCCATTTTCACCATTGCTGTTGCTTGCATACCATTCTGTACCGCAGCTTTCAGACGTTCGCCCTGTGCATTCAGTTTGCTGGAAATAGCGTAGCCGGATGCATCATCAGCTGCCGAGTTAATACGGAAGCCTGAAGACAAGCGCTCAAGAGCACGGTTCATACTGATATTATTACTATTTAAGTGTTTAAGGGCCGTAATGGCCGCATTGTTGGTTTGGACAGTTAATGCCATTTTTTCTCTCCGTAGTATGTATTATTTATACGTGAACGACATCTTGCCTTGTCACGTCCCACGTCCCTGTGGGTAAGGTGAAAACTTCATGCTTTTACCCGTTGTAGGTTAATGTATCGGTAGAGAAATTAGGGACTTTAGAAAAAAGTTAATGATTCATTCAATCTAATCAAGCTTCATTGTATGGATAGTTCGTATATAAAGATGCCTGATCGTGAAACTTCCTTATAAGAAGAGCTGGTTGAATCGCAGTGTTTTAATCAATATCGGCAGCTGGACGCCAAAATTGAATCATATCATCAGCCAGAACACATCCATCGAATGACTGGTGCCATGTTTGTATTAAATGAATATCTGCACTGAGATCCAGCACCCGAAAACCTGCATCACCACTCTGACGTACACCAACCGCATCACCCGCACCACGCAGCTGCAAATCTATTTCTGCCAATGCCAACCCATCATGATTTTTCACCAGATGATCGAGCCGCTGCATCGATGTCGCAGATGCATCTTTGCCCGGCATCAGGATCGCATAACCCTGTTCCGATGAACGCCCCACCCGACCTCGCAGTTGATGCAATTGGGCAAGCCCATACTGTTCGGCCTGTTCGATAATCATCAACCGGGCCTCCTGAACATTCACACCCACCTCGATCACCGTGGTCGAAACCAGAATCCTGCAATCGCCATCGCTGAAGGCTTTCAATGCTGCCTGTTTCTCAGCCGCTTTCATTCGCCCGTGCAAGCCAAGCACCTTTTCATTTGGAAAACGTTTAGCTAACCCCTCTCTTCTTTGATCCACGGATGCGCCATCTTCCTCTTCATCAATCCGCGGTACAATCCAGTAAATACGTCCACCACGATGATCCGCACCTTCATCAAGAATCCGCTGCATACCTTCTGCCAGTTTGCCCATTCGCTGCTGGGCAAGCACCCGTGTTTCCACAGGTTTTCTACCGGGAGGCATGCCATGCATCATACTTAGATTAAGGTCACCATAGAGAGAAAGCGCCAGTGAACGCGGGATAGGCGTGGCGGTCATACCCAACAGATGTATGGCTCCATCTGTTTTTTTATCGTTCTTCTCCGAAAGTGCCCAACGCTGCTTCACGCCAAATCTGTGTTGTTCATCCACCAGTGCTAACTTAAGCGATGCAAACTGAACATCTTCAGTAATCAAAGCATGTGTACCAATCACACATGTCAAAGAACCTTCCATCAACCCTTGCAAAAGTTTTTTTCGTTCGCCTGTTTTCGTGCTGCCTGTTAATAGTCCCACACTCAAACCCAAGGGCACAAGCAACTCGCTTAGTGTCTGATAATGTTGCAATGCCAGCACTTCAGTTGGTGCCATCAGCGCTGATTGAAATCCGCTCCCGGCAGCTTTCACCATTGCCAATGCTGCAAGCCATGTCTTGCCTGCACCTACATCCCCCTGCAAAAGGCGGTGCATTCTTTTGCCTGACACAAGATCTGTTGAAATTTCCTGCCAGGCCTGCTGCTGCGCATCCGTTAGCGGATACGGAAAAGCGCGAATCAGCTTCTTCTCTAACAGATCATCGTGAAACACCTCAGCGGGTACTTCCGCCGCTCTCTTTTTCTCCTGCATCAGTTGCAGATAAATGAGTAGCTCTTCCAGCTTTACGCGCTGATGCGATGCGACAAACGCATCACAGTGAATACCTCCTTCTCCCGGTTGATGGATCGACATGATCGCCCGTCGCAAAGAGGGGTGATCCGGCAATACCGAATCCAAGCGTGAGCTTGCACCGACAGGCATGAGTGAAAGGATATGTTGAATCATCGTTCCGATACGTTTACCGCTTAAGCCTGCCAATGCGGCATAAATCGGATGCCAGCCGGGAACAAATTTTTCCGGCAATATCCATTCAGGGTGACTCATCTGTAATCGTCCCCCCCAACGCTCGGGCACACCGCGTACAGAAATTTCCCTTCCTTCGCTCAACCGCGCATCTGTCATCATATAACCGGAATGGAAAAAATTCAGGGTTATGCGCGCGCCATCATCATCCAATGTAATCGTTATCTGTCGATTCCTACCAAATCCGCGCGCATTTTTCTTGATGATTCGGGCTTGAATTCTTGCCTCGACACCCGCCTCAAGTTGCTTGATTTTAATGGTCTCACGATCATCAATGTATTTTTTTGGGAGATGCAAAAGCAAATCCCCTAAATTTTCAATGCCACGCAAATGAAAGCGTTTTTCAATCACACTGCCAACGCCAGGCAGAAGGCTTACTGGTTTTGATAAAAATGAATACACGCACACATCTTGGCAAAGCGATCCCGGTGACTCAACCCTTACGAATGATGCACCAACGCATGACTGACGATTCTGTCATCCAACACAACCAGTTCCTGCATGAAATGTGATAATCACAGTGCCGCTTAAAGCTGCAACCTTTACACTTGAACGCAATCGTTTTGAAGTGCAAACTCATCGCAACCGTTCCACCGACTCAAAATTTTCACATGTAAAATTCATCTCTCCTGATTAGTGCTTGATTATATATTTGAAATCCTTAAAGTGCGATCCGCAAATACGGAGGTTATACCATGGCAAAGCGTTGTGAAGTTTGTGGAAAAGGGCCAATGAGTGGCAATAATGTCAGTCATGCTCACAATACAACCCGTCGTCGTTTTCTGCCGAACCTGAAAAGTGTTCGTGCTTTGATTTCTGGTCACGCTAAGAAAATTCGTGTTTGCACAAGCTGCCTGCGTTCAGGCAAGGTTGAAAAAGCAGCCTAAACGCTACCAATCATTTTAAAAGCGCTCGCTTGGCAACAAGTGGGCGCTTTTTTTATTTTAACGGGTCACAGGTTTAAACAATCCATGTCGACCATAAAAAAACATTCACTATACTTTGTTGAAATAATCCAGGCGAAACAGGCCAGATAAATAATTTAACAAATCACCAAAGTCAGATCATCTGACCCAGCGATCAGTTGCAAGCCCTTGCAATCAGATCTATTTCAACTTTTGCGCCTAAAGGAAGGGCGGCCACAGCGACTGTAGCTCTCGCAGGGCGATGTTCACCAAGCCAATCAGCGTAGATCCCGTTCACAAGCGGAAAGTCACCCATATCCGTCAAGTAAATGTTTACCTTGATAATGTCTGAAACCGTTGCACCTGCTGCCTTAAGAACCGCTGACAGGTTTTTTGTGACTTGCAACGCCTGTGATTCAACATCATCACCGACAAGCTCTCCCTTTTCAGGTAACAGACCAATTTGACCTGATGTATACAACAGGCCTGCATGGTGCATCGCCTGACTGTATGCACCCACTGCTTTAGGCGCATCATCGCTGTGGATGATCTGAATATCATTCATCTTATTCATTCTTTTTATCCTTCACTGTTTGAGCTTTAAACAAATTACGTTTACCAAATGAGACCATGCCCTTGATTGCCGCGCCAATGCCCCTGTTTGATATCTTATGCCCAAGGCCTGCCTGATTACGCCTGCTGACCCTCACAACGCCTTCCAGCACCTTAATATGACGCAGCACCGCCGCCAGATGTTTTCTATCTTCGACTTCCACCAATATTTTTAGCCGGCTCATAGCACCAATACGCTGTTCAATTTTCAAATCTTCAATATTAGCGTGCGCATTGGAAATAGCTGATGAAATGTGTGCCAACATACCCCTGCGATTATAATTTTTCACCTCAATACCGGTTGGATACAGTTGCCCTTTTTCTGATTTCCAATTCACCCCAATCCACTGATTGTTTGCGACTTTAGGGATCAACTTACAATCGCGATGATGAATAATCATGCCCTTGCCTGACTCAAAATAACCAAGAACCGGATCATCAGGAATCGGATGACAACAATCTGCCGCCCGCATAAGCGAGTGACTTAGACCTTTGAGGAACAATGGTTTGGTTGAATCCTGATCAACGACTTTCAGCAAGCTTTCCAAAGGAATTTCACCCCGCCCCAGTTTTTCCTTTAGCTCATCCATATTTGCACATTCCAATGCATCAAAATCCTTGATTAATAACTCACCATCTCCAAACGAATCCTGCAAAATCTTTTCGCCAATTCTGATACTTGCATCACGTTCCTGTCGTCTGAACCACTGCCGGATCGCCTGTCTTGCTTTGGGTGTTTTCACATATCGAATCCATTGACGGCTTGGTGTCTGATCCGGACTGGTCAGGACTTCAATCTGATCCCCGTTTCTGATGCGGGCTTGAAAATCCGCAATCTCACCGTTGATACGGACACCCATACAATGATGCCCTACATCTGTATGCACCGCGTAAGCAAAATCAAGTGGTCTTGCGCCTCGTGGTAAAGCATAAATATCACCATCCCTGCTAAATACATACACTTCCTGCACAAACAAATCGAGCCGGGCGCTTTCCATAAATTCGCCCGGATTGTCTGTTTCCTGAAGCAGTTCGGTCAATTGTTTCAACCACTGAAAATGTTTGCGATCGTCATCCTTGATCGAGCCATCTTTGTAGAGCCAATGCGCCGCAACGCCATCTTCAGCATAACTGTGCATTGATTCGGTGCGAATTTGCATCTCAATACGATGATTTTCAGGCCCAATCACCGAAGTGTGCAGAGATTGATAACCATTCGGTTTAGGCAGCGCAATATAATCTTTAAAACGCCCCGGAACGGGCCTGTAGAGGCTGTGAATCATGCCAAGCGTGTGGTAACAAATGGGGGTATCTTCAACAATGATTCTAAATGCAATCAAATCATAAATTTCACTAAAATCAACATGTTTACGCTGCATTTTATCATGGATGCTGTAGAGATGTTTCATACGACCATAAACTTTGGCCTTGATACCCTGTCGATCCAATGCCTCCTGCAAAACACCTTCCAGGCGACTGCGGGTCTCGTGCAGGAGATCAAGCTTCTCCTTCATCTGGCTCACCACAAACTGATAAGCTTCAGATTCCAGATGTGAAAATGCCAAATCCTCCATTTCCTGTTTGATCCAATGGATGCCCAGTCTGTGTGCAAGCGGCGCATAGAGCTGCATGGTCTCTTCAGAAATATATTTTCTTTTTTCTTCCCGCATAAAACCAAGCGTACGCATGTTATGCAGACGATCAGCCAATTTCACCAGCAAAACACGAAGATCTTTTGCGGTGGCAAGAATCATTTTCCGAAAGTTTTCAGCCTGTTTATGCTCAAAGGAGTGAAACTGGATCTGACCAATTTTGGTCACACCATCGACCAATCGGGCCACCTCATCACCAAATCGATCTTGAATATCATCCAGTGTAATATGGGTATCTTCAACGGTATCGTGAAGAAGTGCTGTAACAATGGTATGAACATCCAACCGCAAACTGGCGAGAATATAGGCAACAGCCAAAGGATGCGTAATATACAGTTCACCCGAACTTCTGCGTTGATCCTTATGAGCCTGTGCAGCAAACACATAAGCTCTGTTAATCAATTCTACATCGGCTTTTGGTGCATATTGCAGCACCTTTTCTGTAATCTCAAAAATTCGACTCATCGTAAATCAGTTTAACAATAAGTCAGAGAAAAACGAACTGAAAAAAACACGGCATCAATACGAACGATAGATGCATCGCTAAAACCGGAATTCAACATGAATATTTTGTATGTAAAAAGAAACTGGGGTGCTTATCCTGATCTAAATTCGAAGTATATGAATACACTTCTTCAGACTTTTCAAAGACAACGTGAAAAACAGAGTAAACGTTACTCAGCCTCATCTTCAAAAGAAGCAGCTTCCAAACGCAAACGTTCCTGCTCATCCATTTCAAAGAGACCTTCCCAGCTGATATAACCCTCACCCATCTCTTTCAGGGACTGAACAGCATGTTTATGATCACCTTCATTTTCAAGCAATGGAGGCATGCCATTAAGCAACTGCCGGGCACGTTTTGATGCCAGTAAAACCATTTCAAAACGGTTTGGGTAGTAACGAATACAATCTTCAATAGTTACGCGTGCCATATGCTATAACCTCCAGTTATTGCTGGCCAGCATATCAAGCATAAAACAAATGTCACGAACGATTATTTGCAAACGCATTTGCATAAACCAGACAAAGTTCATCCAATGCCTGATCAAAATCATCGTTCACGATCCGGTAGTGGGCTTCATTTGCATGCGTCATCTCACTTTCAGCCGCAGCCACTCGCCTTTCAACAACCAAAACATCATCCTGCCCTCTGGATGTCAATCTGACTTTTAATGCTTCAATGGAAGGAGGCAGTATGAAAATACGGCATGCATCCTGCATGACCTTTGCCACCTGTGCCGCACCCTGCCAATCAATCTCAAGCAGAATATCACGACCCTTTCCCAAAGCGGCTTCCACATCAGGTTTACGTGTGCCATAAAGGTTTCCATGCACATTTGCCCACTCTAAAAATGCATTTGAATCAACCTGTTCCTCAAATTCACTGCGATCCAGAAAATGATATTCAACACCCTCTTTTTCACCCGGGCGCGGTGCTCTTGTTGTACATGAAATACTCAAACAGAGATTTGGGCTTTTTTTGAGCAATGCATCACATAAGCTTGATTTTCCACTACCCGAAGGGCCTGAAACAATAAAAAGCCTGCCCGTTGTTTGAGTTGCGATCTGAGTCGGCATTTATACAGCCTTACCTGTAAGCATATTATACTTGTCCATCAGTTCAGTTTTAGATTCAGGTCGATCAGGATCAAGCGGAATACAATCAACGGGACACACCAGTTGGCACTGCGGTTCATCAAAATGCCCCACACATTCAGTGCATCGGTTTGAATCAATTTCATAGATTTCTTCACCTTCATAAATCGCTTCATTTGGGCATTCAGGTTCACACACTGCACAATTAATACAGTCCTCAGTAATGATTAAAGCCATCGGCTATCAACCTCGTTCATTTTCAAATAATTTAACTTTTTATTTCTCTTCTGATCCATCGTCCGGTTTATCCATCTGGTTGCTCTATCTGAGCTCGCCTTCAATCTCCTGATCAAGCTCACCGCTGCGCAATTTACCCAGGTATTCTTTAAGCGCATCGGATACTTTTCCTTGTAACAAATAAAGTGCAATCAGGTTTGGAAATGCCATCGAAAGTATCAACAGATCACTGAAATCCAGAATGTTACTCGCACTTGTGATCGATGCCAGCACCACAAACCCGACAAAAACCACGCGGAACAACATCGAATAACGCTCACCAAACACATAGGTCCAACTACGCTCACCATAATAAGACCAGGAGATCATCGTAGAGTACGCAAACAACACCACAGACACAGACAAAACAATCGGGAACCATGAAATCACCGAGCCAAATGCCACGGCGGTTAATGCAGCGCCCTTACTGGCTTCTACAAGCGCAGCATGTTCAGGCGCGTTATAGACCCCGGTAATAACAATCACCAGAGCCGTCATGGTACAAATCACAATGGTATCAATAAAAGGCTCGTATAATGCAACAAAGCCCTGACGTACCGGATATTTCACTGCTGCTGCTGAATGGGCGATCGCGGCGGAGCCAATCCCTGCTTCACTGGAAAAGGCTGCACGCTTAAACCCCTGCACAATCACACCAATCATGCCACCAGCCACCGCAGTCGGCATAAAAGCTTCACTCACAATCAGGCTCAATGCTGCAGGCACATCCGCAATATGGACCAGAATAATCCAGATACATGCACTCAAATAAATAAACACCATGGCGGGTACAATCGCTTCAGCGGCATGTGCAATACGTTTGATTCCGCCAATAATGACAATCGCAACGGCGACGGCCATGATTAAACCAAACAATAAAGGATAATCTTTAAAGAAACTAAATTCCGTCTGCACAGCACCCATAGCCTGACTGACCTGGAATAAATTTCCCGCACCCAGCGCACCGCCTATGGTTAACAATGCGAATAAAATCGCCAACACTTTGCCTGTTCTGGCCATGCCTTTTTCTTTAAAACCTTTCGATAAATACTCCATTGCCCCGCCCATCACATGTCCATCAGGGCGGAACTCGCGGTACATCTGGGCCAGCGTAACTTCGGTGAATTTCAGGCTCATGCTGAAAAAACCGGCCACAATCATCCAAAAGGTTGCTCCCGGCCCACCAATACTCACTGCAATCGCAACCCCGGCGATATTGCCGAGACCCACAGTTGCCGAAAGTGCCGTTGTCAGCGCCTGAAAAGATGTCACTTCACCCTTGGCATCCGGCGCATGGTATTTCCCACGAATAATTTGAAAAGCATGTCCCATCATTCTAAGATTAATAAAGCCGAATCGAAACGTCATATAAATCGCGCCAATAATCAGCCAGCCCACAATAAAAGGCATATTCCCTTCTCCCGGCATCACATCATAAAACAATACAGAGGCTAAATATCCGTTGACCTCTCCCAACAAGGCATCGATGCCATTCTCAGCCGCATTCGCATGAAAAGGTAAAAGCATGGCCAACAGAAAAAATGCCCGCGTTGATAAATATCTCACCGTATCACTCATATTTGCCCTCCAACATCTGGTCAATCTTGCCAAAGCACTATCGAGTTACAAGCCCGATAAACAATAACTGTCAAGTTGAAATATTTCTAAGGCTACTCTGAAAAAGTCAGAGTATCCGTGCAAGCCTCGGGCTATTTCAACATTTTATTCCGATATTCGAAGCTCCGGGTGTTACCTGGATGCAGCATCTATAACATCAATCAAAGTCATTGCATGCACATGGATACTAAACTCACGTGTGAAAATGGAGTGCTACAAGGCAAAGAAAGCCAGGAGAGCCAATGTGCACGATAAAGTTCGCCTGTTACGTTATCAAAATCAATAAAGCTTCAATCCATTTTTCTCAACTTATAATCATTGATAAGTCCATTGGTTGAACTGTCATGACTTGCCACAATACCCTCTTGCATCAATTCGGGAAGAATTCTTTGTGCCAGCTGTTTGCCAAGTTCAACACCCCACTGGTCAAAAGCGTTAATATCCCAAATCACACTCTGCACATAAATTTTGTGTTCATACATGGCAATCAGTGATCCCAGCGTTTCAGGCAACAGCTTTTGAAACAGAATGGAATTAGATGGTTTATTACCGGGAAACACTTTATGGGGCAACAATGCTTCCAGAACATCGCCACTCAGACCTTCTTCTTCCAGCTCGGCACGCACCTGATTTTCATCCTTACCCAGCATTAACGCCTCGGCCTGTGCAAAAAAGTTAGATAATAACAGTGTATGGTGCTGTCCAATCGGATTTTTTGTATCGATTGGTGCCAAAAAATCGGTTGGAATCAGTTTTGTTCCCTGATGGATCAGCTGGTAAAATGCATGTTGACCATTGGTACCCGGCTCACCCCAGATGATCGGCCCGGTCGAATAATCCACAGCCTCACCGCCACGAGTAACCCGCTTACCGTTACTTTCCATGTCCGCCTGCTGAAAATAGGCCGGAAAACGATGCATGTACTGGTCATAAGGCAGTATTGCATGCGAATCAGCTTCAAAAAAATTATTATACCAGACACCAAGCAACGCCAGGATTACTGGCATATTTTCTTCAAAAGCAGTGGTACGGAAATGTTCATCCATATCATGTGCACCAGACAGCAATTTTTCAAAATTATCCATGCCGACATAGAGCGCAATGGAGAGCCCGACCGCACTCCATAACGAATAACGTCCCCCAACCCAATCCCAAAACTCAAACATATGATCGCCATCAATACCAAAGCTCTGCACAGCTTTGCTATTCGTGGAAACGGCTACAAAATGTTTGGCAACTGCCGCCTTGGTGCCGCCACGGGTCAAAAACCAGTCTCGTGCTGTTTTGGCGTTGGTAATGGTCTCCTGCGTGGTAAATGATTTGGACGCAATCACAAACAACGTACTTTCACGCGAGAGACCTTTCAGTGTCTCAACAATCTGTGTGCCATCCACATTGGATACAAAATGAACATTCAGGCCATCTTTTGCAAAAGGTTTCAAAGCTTCACAGGCCATGACCGGCCCGAGATCTGAGCCACCGATACCGATATTTACAATGTCCGTGATCTGTTTGCCTGTATAACCCAACCACTGCCCACTGCGGACTTTTTCTGTAAAAATTCGCATGCGGGCTAAAACATCATTCACAGCTGGCATCACATCCGTGCCATCCACCTCAATCGGTCGGTTCGAACGGTTGCGAAGTGCCACATGCAACACCGAACGATCCTCCGTTGTATTAATCTTCTCCCCTGCAAACATACGATCAATGGCATGTTTCAGATCCACTTCTTTTGCGAGTTCAAAAAGAAGTTTCATCGTCTCTTTATCCACTCTGTTTTTGGAATAATCCAATAATATATCTTTAAACCGAATGGAAAATGTATTAAAACGTTCTGAATCTTCCTGAAACATATCCCGCATATGGATGCCAGATATCTGCTGATAGTGTGCTGATAATGCATTCCAGGCCGGTGACTGTGTCAATGCGGACATGGTTTCCCTCCATAGAAACAATAAATATTAAAAAAATATCGGGGAGACCCGAACGACATCAAGTGAAGTGAACTTAACTATCCATCTAAATAGTGTGGCGGTATGGTTTCAGTGAGCAGCTCCTTCACCATATAAGCTTTCAACTCGCCATCAATGCCTTTTAACGGAACCGGTGGCAACACTTCACAATTGGCCTTGCCACTGAGCCGTGCAAGCGTATTTTCACTGATGATAACATGCCCTGATTTCGCCATATCAGTTAACCGGGATGCTACATTCACAGCATCACCGATACAGGTATACTGCATGGTTTGGCTGGATCCAATCGAACCCACCACCACCTCACCGGAATTAATGCCAACACCAATTTGAATTTTATCATCACCATGGCGTTCACGATCAATGTTGAACCGTTCAAGCGCAGCCTGCATCTCCAGCGCACAGGCAACTGCTTTATCAGCAGCATCTTCCATATCAACAGGTGCGCCAAACAGCACCATGATCTCATCACCGATATATTTATCGACCGTGCCACCATGTTTAAACACCACATCAACCACCATCTCGAAATAACGGTTAAGCATTGCAACAATATCTGTTGCTTCAGAACGGTGCGCCATGGCTGTGAAACCGCGAATATCTGCAAACAAAATCGTGACTTCCCGAAGCACCCCGCCCTTTTCCAGCGTTACCTTTCCACTCATCACCTGTTCTACCACACTGGGGGATAACAGACGTTCAAACTGAGCTTTACTACGCGCTTCCAACTCAATTTTTTTCAATAACTGAGCATTGGCAACAGCCATCGCAACATAACGGACAATACCAGTAAGCAACTGCAAATCTTTGCGTGTAAAACTGGATTGTCCTTTTTGACTATCTAGATGTACAACACCAAAAAATTCTCCGTCATGCATAATCGGAGCGCACAACACCGAACGAATACCCTGCATAATCAATGAAGATGAATGCGAAAAACGTTCATCATTACGGGGATCTGATAATAACACAGCCGTTTTTGACTCCCGCACTTCATTCAAAATAGATTCAGACACGCTGACCCTGTCCTCAGCGCCATCAATCGTACGCACCACCTTAGGCATCAACTCTCCGGTTGACACATTTGCCAGTAAAATCACACAGCGATCTGCATGAAAAATACGTAATAGCTCGTTGGAAACCTTCTCAAGCACTGAAGAAAGACTATTATCAAAACCAATATTTTGTAAAAGTTCATGACCAAGGCGCAGTTTTTCATAATCCACACGTAACAGACTAACATCCAGCATCGCGGCTTCAGGAAGAAACTCTTCAACACTGGCCACTGCAATCCGATCGTGTACGGTGTTTGTACTGTCACCCAAAACATGAGAAATATTGACCAGCTTCGCCAGTCTTTCTTCCTCAGACTCCGCATAAAACGTCAGCGTAATTTTGCCCAGCGTCAGTACATCGCCATCCTGAAATTTATGTTTATGAATGTGAATGCCGTCCAGGAAAGATCCATTTGAACTATCAAGATCTTCATAAACGTAGTGCCCACCGACTTTGTGGATGACCGCATGTTTTTTAGAAACCATGGGGTCATGCAGGCAAATTGTGCTGCGAGGATGTCGCCCAATCGTAGCTGTACCTTCGATAAAGTGACCATGTTCACCATTTTTATCACGTACAACGATCTTTGACATCATCATACACTAGCTTAAATCTTATAAACCTGACAAATATTTGTTGTTTGTTAGTATGCCTGCCATCGATTCAGGCGATCATCCGGGAGATGAGCAAAGCACACGCAGGGGAGTATAAGTGACCAGGTTAAATATTGTTTTTATTGCATCAGAAGCCAGTCCTCTGGCAAAGACAGGCGGCCTCGCTGATGTTGTTGGCTCTCTGCCCCATGCACTTAAAAAACTTGGTCATCAGGTTACGGTGATCCTCCCCTTCTATCGGCAACATCTTGCCAAAGCAGGCGTTAAAGTCAGTCCGATGCATGTGAATGTTGAACTATGGGCCGATGGCGTTCAGCGACATTGCCCTCTGCACAAAACAAAAGTGAATGGTCTTAATTTTATTCTGGTTGAACAGGATGATCTTTTTGCTCGGGATGAACTTTATGGCCCGCCAGGCAGTGCTTATGAAGATAATCTGCTCCGTTACATGATCTTTGACCGTGTGGCGCTCGAAGCCGCCTCGAAACTCACAAAAAAGGTCAATATTATTCATTGCCATGACTGGCAAACAGGAATGATCCCGCTACTGCTGAAAACCCAGTATCAGCACGACCCAAAAATCGCCAAAGCAAAGAGTCTGTTCACCATTCATAATCTGGCCTATCAGGGTAATTTTCCGGCAGACTGGTTACACAGGCTTGCCATCCCATCCCACCACTTTCACTCCGGTGGTTTTGAGTTTCACGGCCAGATCAATTGCATGAAAGCAGGCATTGAATCGGCTGATGTAATCACCACGGTCAGTCCATCGTATGCCAAAGAGATTCTCACCCCTGAATATGGCTGTGACCTTGAAGGTTTTTTGGCTGTTCATAGCAAAAAGCTTTCTGGCATTGTCAATGGCCTCCATGTGGATGAGTGGAATCCAACATCCGATACCAAAATTCAGGCCAACTTCGGCCCCGAAAACCCTGTGGGCAAACGAAAGTGCAAACAGGCGTTACAAACGCTGTGCGGATTCAAAGTTGCTAAAGACATCCCGCTTCTAACATTGATTTCCAGACTGGCTGAGCAAAAAGGCATTGATCTCATGATTGCTAATATTGAATCATGGATCAAACGTGGTTATCAACTGGCCGTGCTCGGCTCCGGTGATCTACATTATGAACGAACTTTGCAACAGCTAAGTCAGAAACATCCTGAGCAGTTCTATTTTCACTGTGGGTTTGATGAATCACTGGCCAGAAAGATCTACGCAGGTGGCGATATTTTTCTCATGCCATCACGTTTTGAACCCTGCGGACTTGGACAACTGATGGGTATGCGTTATGGCAGCGTTCCCGTGGTCCGTGCTACCGGCGGCCTCAAAGACACTGTGACCGATTACAACACATGCAAAACCCGAGCTACAGGCATTCATTTTAACAAAGCAACGCCCGAAGCTTTCGATGCTGCACTGGAAACCACCATCTCGCTCTACCGCATACCACGCACATGGTCGCGCATTCGTTCCAACGCGCTCAAACGTGATTCATCATGGGATGCCTCTGCCAGCAGTTATCTTGAACTTTATGAGGCTTTGATCAGCCAATGAGTCTCATTCTTGCAGCAGATATTGGTGGCACAAACATTCGTGCGGCCATCATCACCCCTCAAGGTAAAATCACAGAAGCCGTGCGCACTCAAATCAGCCTTGATAACAGAAATATTTCAGAAAATGACCTGATTATACAATTAGTATCATTTTTTAATGAAATTATTCAAAAAAATACTGATATTGAGGCTATTGGCATCGGTTTTCCCGGATTTTTCCTTGGGAATTCCGGTTTTTTAATATCGTCACCCAACCTTCCAAAATTAAATAACGTTGAACTTGCATCCCGCCTCTCAAGTAATCTAAATATGCCGGTATCAATTCAAAATGATGCACTCTGTGCAGCCATGGGTGAACAACGTTATGGTGCAGGACAAGGCAAACAAAACCTTCTACATCTCACACTTGGCACAGGCATTGGCGGCGGGCTGATTCTAAATGACGTCCCCTATACCGGTGAGAATGGTATGGCGATGGAATTTGGGCATCTGCGGATTGCCCATGATGATGATGCCCGAAGCTGTGGATGTGGCGGCTTCGGATGTGTGGAAAGTTATGCATCGGCAACAGCAATCACCAAGCGATACTTTGAAAACACTCAGATCCGTATCGATGCAAAAGAGATTTATGAGAAGGCCTGCCACGGTGATTTGATTGCTAAAGATATTATTGAGAGTTCAGGCCACTACCTTGGAACCGCACTCGCGGAAGCCATCAAGCTGCTTGATGTACACAGCATCACCATCAGTGGCGGTCTCACAGGCGCATGGGAATTGCTTTACCCAAACTTAATACAATCATTAAACGCCAATCTGATCCCTCCCCTTCAAGGTAAAATCAGTGTGTTAAAATCCACCCTGAATGATAACGCCGGTTTGCTTGGCGCTGCCGCGCTGGTTTCCTGATCTTCCTGATGCAAACAACCATGAAAAAGATTATCACCTGTAACGTAAATGGCATCCGCGCAGCAACAAAAAAGGGCTTCTGGCCATGGTTTACCGCGCAGAAGGCAGACCTTCTTTGTCTGCAAGAGCTAAAAGCTCATGAACACCAGATTCCTGAAGAAGCAAAACCTGACGGTTATCACTGCTTTTATCACTTTGCTGAAAAACCGGGTTATTCCGGTGTTGCGCTATACAGCAGAGAAAAACCGGATGCGGTTCATATTGGCCTGACTTCCATTGACCCAGAGACAGATTGGAGCGATATGGATGCTGAAGGGCGTTTTATTCAAGCTGATTTTGGTAATTTTTCGGTAATTAGCAGCTATTTCCCTTCCGGGTCAAGCTCACCGGAACGGCAAGCCATCAAAATGACTTTTCTGGAACGCATCCTGCCTTTGTTCATCCGCTTAAAAAAATCAGGTCGTGAACTGATTATCTGTGGCGATATCAATATCGCACACCAGAACATCGATCTGAAAAACTGGCGCGGGAATCAAAAAAACTCAGGTTTTTTGCCTGAAGAACGTGCATGGCTCAGTGCCTGGTTAGATGCAGGTTTTGTTGATCCCTTCCGTACACTCTATCCGGAAAAGGAGCAATATTCCTGGTGGTCGAATCGTGGTAAAGCCCGTGAAAACAATGTGGGCTGGCGCATTGATTACCATATCTGCACGCCAGAAATAGCCACACAATTCAACGATATCTCTGTCTATACCGAAAGCTGGTTTTCAGATCACGCGCCTGTCATTGCCACGCTGAATCGTTAAACATGTCGGAGCATCGTTCCTACAACATCCCGGCAAATTCAATTTCAATCGAATATGAGATTAAACGCAGTCGATTTATCGCAGACGTTGCTCATATCACCAGTAAACAGGAAGCGATAGAGTTCATTCAGCAGATGCGCAATCACTATCCCGATGCCCGCCACCATTGCTGGGCTTATATTGCAGGGCATCCTGTTGAATCCATTGAACGGGGTATGTCTGATGATGGCGAACCTCAAGGCACAGCCGGGAAACCCATGCTAAACGTACTCCAACATAAAAAAATCGGTGAAATCATCATTGTCATCAGTCGCTATTTTGGTGGCATCAAACTCGGTGCAGGTGGTCTTGTGCGTGCCTATTCAAATGCCTCCCAGCTTGCCATGGATGCCCTGCCACTCAAACAACTCATCGCCACAACAACAATCAATCTCACCCTACCCTTTGATATGGAAAACAGTGTTCGGCATCTGCTCGAAAAACATGACATCAGCATTACAAGCTGTGATTATCAGCAGCAAGTATTCATGCAGGCTGAAGTAGCAAATAATATAAAAAAAGAGCTAAAAGATGCGTTAACCAACCTTGGAAGAGGAAAAATAACAATAATCTTTCCAAAAGAAAGTGAATAGGTCAAAACATCCTCATTTTTTTATTCTATTAAAAACACTAAAATTCAAATTCCATATTGAACTTGAAATCGCCGTATTCAACACCTTCATGGGTATCCATTAACCAGCCAAAAGCTATCTCAACATCATCAAAAACCTCATATTCCAACACAGGGCCAATGAGATGTGTTTGCCGGGCAAATTGAATATTATTGAGGGCACCAAACGATCCGTAAGCCTCCATTCCCAACTCCAGTCCCGAATCCATTTTGTATCGTGAACGCCATGCATAATCCATCACGGTTGATGTTGTTGTCCCCCACAGGGGCTGTTTAAATATCAGGTTAAATGTGTGTTTCCATTGTTCAACAGGTTTCTCCAATAGAAGTTTCACTTCCAGAATATCCGGTTTGGCAAGCCTTGGGGCAGCCCAGATATATTCAATATAGAGTCCGGCATCCGCCCAGTAACGCCCTGATTCGGTAAGCTGGATGATATGTACCCATTTAGCCTGCGTATACTTTAGCCGACCTCCCGGTTGTTTTTCATAAACACCGTAAATACCAGAGCGCCAGTTGTCGGTCATCCCATAAGAGACTTCCACCTGATGTTTTCCTTTACCGTTTTTAGCAGGGTCTTTGCTGCGGAATATTTCACTCTGTGTTTCGACTTCAACATGACCTTTCTTCACAATCGGTGAAGAGACTTTTTTAGCCAATGGCACCGTGGGATATAGTGATAAAGCCAAACTCACTGCCAAAATCGAAATGATAAATCTCATGCCTTCTCTCCTGATGATGCGAAGCACCAGAAGCATTTACCATGCCAACCGCCCGTTACCCGTCTAACAAACTACATGCTTGATATTGACCTTTTGATTGCCTTACAACCCAAAACGAAAATTGATAGCTTCACACATTGTCCAGGCTTTCATCCAATGGAAAGGCTTATAACTTTTCCAATCTTGTTAATGGCAGTTCCAGGCTTGAATCCATAGCTGTTTGAATATCATATGTTTTCACATCAGGCAGGGTAAAACGGATCGATTCAGCATGCAGATAGAGCCTTTCCAGACCCATCTCTAACATTTTACAATTAAATGCGGCATCGCCATATTTAGGATCTCCAGCAATTGGATGACCGCTGTAGCTGGCATGAACCCGAATCTGGTGGGTGCGCCCGGTAATGATTTTCACTCGCATCAAGGTTGCCTGCTTGAACCTTTCAACGGGCGTAAAAAATGAAACCGCATATTTCCCTTGTGGATCAACACAAACAACCCGCTCACCTGATTTGAGTTCATTTTTCATCAAGGCTGCATTGATCTTACGATTTCCACCCTGCCACTGCCCTTTTACCAAGGCCAAATAGTGTTTATGCACGCCGCCTTCCTGTTGCTGTTTCTGAAATGCACGCAGAGCGCTGCGACGTTTGGCAATAACAAGACAGCCCGAAGTATCACGGTCAAGACGATGCGCAAGCTCTAAATAGGGTGCATCAGGACGCAGCGTACGCAAACCTTCAATCACACCATAGCTAAGGCCACTACCACCATGCACAGCCATCGCAGAGGGTTTGTTGAGTATCAAAAATCGTGAATCCTCAAAAACAACCGACTGCTGCAAACATTGAAGACTTTCATCTTTTTGCATGCTCATTTGTAGCCTTGCAAAGCTTCTTCTTAGAGTTCAACAGGCTCCAGTTTCCAGATATCACGATTATAATCTTCCATCGTTCGATCGGTGGAAAACTTACCACTGTAGGCTGTATTAAAGATACTCATACGCTGCCAGGATTTTTGATCTTTATAGGCTTCAGAAGCCTGCTGCTGAGCATCAACATAAGAACGGAAATCAGCGGCCACAAGCCATGGATCATCGTCGCTACGAATCGCATGCGTGATCGATGAAAAGAGGCCCGGCTCAAACTGGCTGAAATGGCCACATTCCAGCAGTTCCATCACACGCCTGAAATCTTCATCAGCAGCAATAACAGCATTCGGATCATAATTTGAATGAGCTTTATCCACCTCTTCAGCGGTCAAACCAAAGAGGAAGAAATTTTCGTCACCCACCTCTTCACGAATTTCGATGTTGGCACCATCCAATGTTCCAATCGTCAAAGCACCATTCATCATGAACTTCATATTGCCTGTGCCTGATGCCTCTTTGCCGGCCGTAGAAATCTGTTCGGAAAGATCCGCAGCCGGACAAATCACTTCCATGGCAGAAACCCGATAATTTGGAAAAAACACCAGTTTGAGTTTGTCCCCTACATCCGGGTCATTGTTCACCACTTCCGCTACATTATTGATCAGTTTAATAATCTTTTTGGCGATGTAGTAACCCGGTGCAGCCTTACCACCGATTAATACACAGCGCGGTGTCCAGTTTTCAGTATCACCACGTTTAATACGGTCATATAAGTGGATCACATGCAGCACATTCAGAAGCTGACGTTTGTATTCGTGAATACGTTTCACCTGAATATCAAACATCGCATCAGGATTGAAAATAACACCACACTCTTCTTCAACAAGCCTGGCCAGCCGCTCTTTATTTTGGCGTTTACAAGCCACCCACTTTTTACAGAAAGCTGCATCATCGGCATAAGGTACAAGCTGCTTCAACGCATCCAGCTTTGTGATCCACGCATCACCAATTGTATCCGTAATCAGTTGAGACATCGACTTGTTACACCATGCCATCCAGCGACGCTGAGTCACACCGTTGGTTTTGTTATTAAATTTCTCAGGCCACATGGCGTAGAAATCTGAGAAGAGCCCTTCAACCAGCAGGTCAGAGTGCAACTGGGCCACACCATTAACCGAAAAACTGCCCACAATCGCAAGGTAGGCCATACGAATCTGCTGTGTCTCCCCCTCTTCGATGATAGACATCCGACGCTGCCGTTCAACGTCACCGGGCCATTTCTTGGCAATTTCAGACAAAAACCGGGCATTGATCTCATAAACAATATCCAGCAAACGTGGCAACAAACGACCAAACAGGTAAACAGGCCAACGTTCCAGCGCCTCAGGCAAAAGTGTATGATTGGTATAAGCCATGGTTTTGCTCGTAATCGCCCATGCCGCATCCCACTCCAGACGATATTCATCCATCAAAAGGCGCATCAACTCGGCCACTGAAACGGTCGGGTGTGTATCGTTGAGTTGAAAAACATTCTTTTCAGCAAACAGACTAAAATCAACACCATGTTGCTCAACCCACTGACGCAATACATCTTTAATGCTCGCAGATGCCAGAAAATACTGCTGCCGCAAGCGGAGTTCTTTACCATTTTCACTGGCATCGTTGGGATAAAGTACCATCGAGATGTGTTCAGCTTCATTTTTTGCAGCCACAGATTCCGGATAACTTCCCGCATTGAATTCGCCCAGATCAAACTCATCCGTTGCAGCCGATTTCCACAAGCGAAGGGTATTAACACTGCGATTTTTAAATCCGGGAATGGGCGTATCAAAAGGCACCGCCAGCACGTCCTGAGAATCAACCCAACGACTGCGCACCACACCATTTTCATCATGAAAACGTTCGGTGCGACCACCAAAATGGATGTGCTGCGTATATTCAGGACGCTCAAGTTCCCAGACATTGCCATCTCTCAACCAGTGATCCGGCTCCTCAGCCTGATTTCCATCCACAATGTGTTGACGAAACATGCCATATTCATAACGAATACCATAACCGGTCACGGGCAATTTCAACGTTGCACAGCTATCCACAAAACAGGCTGCCAGACGGCCAAGACCACCATTGCCCAAACCGGCATCATGTTCTTCATCAATCATCTCTTCGAAATCAAGACCGAGATCATGCAGCGCCTTGGTTGCTTGCTCATCCAGACCCAGATTGAGGATTGCATTGCCAAGTGCCCTGCCCATCAGAAATTCCAATGAGAGATAATAGGCCCGTTTACCGCTTTTCATATGATTGGCTTTTTTGGTTAGCTGCCAGCTCTCCATCAAGTGATCGCGAATGGTGTAGGCAAGCGCCTGATATTTGTAATGATTGGAAGAACCAGCGTGGTGAACACCCAAAGTGCGCACATAATGGCGCTGAATACCTTTGGCCAAACCTTCGCTTGATGTGCTTAACGCGGGCGCATCCATAATATTAAGACGTGTTTCTGTATGTTCTGACATGATCGTTCCTATGTATGAGAAATAAAATATCTGCACCACGCGATGTCTAACGAGATTAAATCAGGCACACACACTGGTCAAACAGCGATCGCAAATCAATTTACCCATTCGAGAAAGCGTTCTCTTTCTCTTAACAGCATCCCTCAACTGGCAAGATCCCGCGCTCTCTATTCAGCTTGCCAGCACTGCATTCAACTGCCGTTTATCTTCATGCATGATGGCA
The DNA here is from genome assembly GCA_021772895.1 of Mariprofundaceae bacterium. Taxonomy (GTDB): domain Bacteria; phylum Pseudomonadota; class Zetaproteobacteria; order Mariprofundales; family Mariprofundaceae; genus WSZY01. The sequence goes on from JAJFLC010000014.1 coordinate 170,850, forward strand.
ATCAACTTTTCCCATGCCTGCTGTGCTGTTTCATGCGGGTCATCATCACTGCCAGAAAGTGTTGCAAGCTCCTCTGCAAAACTTGCCATTTGCAGCACACCCGCTGGCACACCTTTTGGAAACAAAGCTTTGCTACCAAATAACACACACGCATCCACAGCATTAAAACCCGATACATATTTTACCTGCTGCGCAAAGAAACCGACTTCTTGCAACGGGTTTTTGAATTTTCCTGTTTTATTGTTTTCCACACATGTCCATTCATCGATTTTCTCCCCGCCAAAGATATAGCCATGGTTCGGATCGATTTTTATGACAATGATTTTCCCACGTAGCAATATCAGATAATCCACAAACAGATAACCATCGATTCCATCCGCCAAAACGACGTCTTTCTCAACGGCCAGACTATATCTCTTCATTATCTTTTGTGTGAGGCGTTGATCAGATGTCCTGCGCATATAGATAACCAGTGGTACAGCAAGAAAAACAGGCAGCAGAGCGGCAAACACAGCGATACTCCATGGCATATGAAGATATTGCGTCATGACATCGATATCCTTAACTCCATCGTACAAGCCCGATTATTTTGCATTACGGCTTCCCAGCCAATAAAAACAACGTTACAAAAATGCTGCGCTTTGCTCAATCTCTGCCTCGAATCATCGCAGCTTTCAAACCTTTATCGGCAGGCTTTTTACCCAACCAGACCTCCAGCAGCGCATGTTGAAAATCAGCACCGGTAATAAATCCTGCTTTTTTTTCTTTGAGAGTTACAACGGTGTCGCCACTTTCCAAAAAGTCGAAGGCAAACAAATCGTCTTTGTACGCATCGATAAACATCCCGTTAAATTGATTCAACCGATCCTTCAGTATTGCCTGTTTCGCTTTGGGTTGGTTTTTCTCAAACCCTTCAATCCAGCCATCTACAAGCTTTGCCCGACTGACCTCATCATAAAGAAACGTCATCGTAAGTCGCTTTGGCCCGGCACTGCTCAGCACCTGCTCAACCGTTGTTGCTCTGTTGGGCAAATAAAGTGCGCCTACGTAAATATCAAAAAAGAATTTGGTGCGAACACCCGCGCCATTGAGATGCAGCGTTTTCCCGGTCACGACAACTTGCTCTGGAATAGTAACACCCTCGACTTCAGCTGCCAGTGCCGATGATGTGAAAAATATCACACATATCGCCATGATCAAATATTTTTTCATCATCAAGCCTCTCATTCCTTTTCATGCATGGCTAAGCTAAAAGAACAATCACAAACGCCAAGAATTTTTCCTTCAATCACCGATCAGCCAGCCAGTTCATTGACCAACTCATAGATCGACCCATCGATCAAGCATCAGAGCCCCACGAATCATTCTGCGGGAGCAACCCGAAAGATCCCTGCATCAATCGATACCACGCTGACTTTGTTTCCTGCATCAATCGTTTCCACACCCGCTTTATCATCGACTTCGACTCGCCACTCCACACCTGAAAAACGGGTGGTTCCCGGCTTGCTCACACTGATGCTTTCATCCAGACGAAACTGATGACCAATAAGATCACTGGTTGGCTCAGGGGTTATATCACCATCACCCTGAAAATTCTTGAGAGGTTTCCACAAAGCCATCGCACTCGCCCCGGTGGTCACTGCAAAGCAGGCGATGCCTGCAACCCATGTATGCGGAACAATCCCAAGCCAGATCAGGCCTCCCGTAGTGAGCGCACCAATGCCAGCAAAAAGCAATACGCCTGAAGCAAGACCAAATGCCAGCACTTCAATCGCCAATATAACAAAGCCGGCAGTCACCCAGAAAGCCGCCTGATGCTCATTAAAATATTCAATCAGCATCAACTACGCCTTGCTCGTGGTAAATGCATCGCTTTTGTTCATTGCGCTCACAATCGCCACGGCTTCTGCCACTGTATTTCCCGCCTCGCTGGATTGCCCATCCATCAGTACCACAGTGGACTGCTTGGCAATCTGATATTTGGCGCCAATCGCCTGCGTTGCCAGATCAAGCTGCACGGCTTTTTGCCCTTCAGATGTCGCAGCCGCTTCACCCACGGTTCTGAGTGCCATTGCTTTGGCTTGCGCAACCAGTTCAATCGCACCCGCCTCACCCTGCGCGCTCAAAATCTGCTCTGCTCTGTCAGCTTCAGCAGCGAGAACCTTCGATTGTTTATCACCCTCTGCCACATTGATCGCCGCCTGACGTTCGCCTTCGGATTCCAGAATCGCGGCCCGTTTCTCACGCTCGGCTTTCATCTGTCGTTCCATTGCTTCCAATACGCTGCGTGGTGGGTTGATGTCTTTAATTTCATAACGAAGCACCTGCACACCCCAGGGTTGCGCTGCTTCATTAATTGCATTTACAATCGCTGTATTCAGTGTGTCCCGCTCTTCAAAGGTTCGATCCAGTTCAATTTTACCGATTTCAGAACGCATCGTCGTTTGCGCCAACTGAGTCACCGCAAACACATAATCCTCCACGCCATAACTGGCTTTGTAAGGATCAACCACCTTAAGATAAAGCACACCATCCACCGTCAGGCTGATATTATCACGGGTAATTGCACCCTGACTCGGCACATCCACCGCCTGCTCCTTCAGCGTCCGGTCATAAGCAATACGATCAATGAACGGAACAATAAAATTCAGCCCTGCTGTCAATGATGTGTTAAATTTACCAAAACGTTCGATCACAATGGCTCGGTTTTGTGGGACAAATTTGACCGAAGACCTTAAAAACACCACCACAATAACTGCCAAACCTGCCCAAAAGCTGAACAAAACACTGAAAATTCCCTCAATAAGACCTGTATCCATCTGTTTCCCCTGTGAAATATTATTTTTGATCGTCTGTAAAAGTTACCAGCACGTCCGTAAACGTTTTTTACCATCGATCATTTTTCAGTTTACCAAAGTATATCCAGATTCAATACTTGGCAAGTGAAGGGTGATGCAGATAATATAAACAGGCAGACCTCCAAAAAGCAGAATACTTTTATTCCATAGTGCTCTAAACTGCCCCCAACCATGGAATATTTTAGTGAATGGGGCACCACAGCCTTCTCAGACATAAGCACACACTTTGACTGGATCGCCGGGCTGGTGCTGACCATCAACATCATCCTGTTGATCTTCGCAAAATATATCATCCGGCTTGTGCATCAGGGTAAAGAAGACAAACCCGCGTTCACATGGAAGTTACGTACCTTCCGTGGCCTGAATCTGCTCATCATCATCGGTTATTTCTATTTCAACGTCTATTCGCATGAGATCGACTATGGTCCAGGCATCCGAACTGTTGCCATATTGACCGTGCTCTACATCGCCTACCTCACCATGTATATCTCACATTATCTGATTCTGCGCCGTTTTGGCCGTACCCGCGAATCAACCGGAGAGATGCGTTATATCGATACCTATAACTCGCGATTATTAAACATTCTGAGCAATGTTTTCATCTCGATCATAGCCCTGATTTCGGTCATTCGCCTGCTCGGTTTTGAAACACTGCTTGAAGCCGGTGGCGTGATTGGCTTTATCGGTGTCTTTTTAGCTCTGACCCAAAATTCATGGGCACCCGATATTTTCAGCGGTCTCATTATTCTAAATAGTGATATCCTAAAAGAGGGTGATGTTATCGAACTGCACAATGGCGATAAAATCATCGGCGAAGTTTTCCGCACAAAGATTTTTCACACTGAAGTGCTCAACCTGATCAATAACCATCGCATTCTTATCCGCAATTCACGCCTGCGCGATTATGCCATCCATAATCTCTCCAAGTTTGCATCCGCCAAAGGTTTACGGGAATGCCTGCGTTTCAAGATTGGTTATGATCATAGCATCGCCAAAGTACGCAGCATGCTTGAAGCTGCGTACACGAGTGTCTCAGAGGCCACAGAAATCACCATTGAAGGACAATACGCTTCAGAGATCGGCATCACCGATACCGGTGATCATGCAATCGAATGGAGTGTATTCTACTATACCAAAGCAGTCGGAAACATTCTTAAAACCCGTCAACAGATGCGCGAAGCCTTTCTCGAAATATCACAGGCACACGACATTTCACTTGCAACACCCATGACCCATGACATACAGATGCAGGATTTAGAAAAAATAGAATAAATAAGATTTTTTGCAGTCTTAGACCCTGTTACATCCAATCAGCAATCAAGCGCCAAGTTTTTTACACTGTGTATCGATATAATTGCTAAAGCGGGCAGTTTCATCACCTGGCACCCCATTCCTTTTGCAAACACCATTCCAATTGCTAGCTATCATTTCAATCACTTCATCCACAATATCTTCCGCAGACTGTTTGTTAATTTTAAATCTGCCTGCCAGTGAACCAACCGCCTCCGTTCTTCTTGGGCCAATTTCGTCATAAAGAAATGACAGGGTATGTCCAACTTTATGGTTCACATTTGGAAGCAGGTCGTATGCGGGCGTCAGTTCATAACCATTGTGATATAACATGGCAAAGTTTTTAAGGTGATCGTCGGTATTTCCAACAATAGCATTGAAAATCATCTGACGATAAAGGGCGTGCAAATCTTCTACCGGCCGCTTCGAAACCATTCTGATCACATCAGCCATTTGTATGTAAGTCGCATGATAATAACCCGTTGCATTAAGCAAACTCTGCATGCTGATCATATGGAGATGGCCGCCATCCAAACGATCAAAACGATCCAGACAAAGCATTTTGATTCCAGCCTCCTCCATAATGGAAAACTCAGGCACGCGCATTCCCACCATCCGTGCCAGCTCAAGACATGAAGCTTCAAGTCCCACCACATCATATTTGTCAGCCACACTTGGGAACTTTACCAACAACGGTACTCCATCATTCCCAAGAACATTTACTTTTGGATGAGCGCCACCGGGCGTGCCTCCAGAATTAAACAATCGCTGAAGCATCATATCATCAATTGCCTCACCGTTTTCAAATGCCTTTGCAGCCAGCGCAAGTTCACCAATCGAACGGATTGACTCGTCGTCTTTCCTGACTTTCTCATTGTCTGAATGGTTATAACTAAGCGCACCTGTTGATCGATCATCAAGATAACGAAGCAATAGATGCGGTGATTGCTCAGCGTGGGAAAGGCGATACCTCGCAGACATGACCGCCCTGCCCCAGCCATCAGGTAGAGAATCCTCAAACACACCGAACAAAGGCCTGTCTACAGCATACTCGCCTTTTCTCAGGTTAAGATTAATCACATCCAATGGAAATGGCTCAGAGGATTCCAAGTACCCCTTGTGATAACGAAACTCGCATCGTTGTCCATTTGCAGCTATTTCACCAACTTTGTCCACAGCCCCATCAGAACGGGTTAGATAAACATGATATAAGGCCACCTCTGCCATCAGCTACTCGCTCGCTTTCTTTGTTTCTTCTTTAGCTCATGTTGATCAAACAGGCTATCTCCGCTAGAAAACAATGCCTGCCATTGATCGAGGTTTTGAGTAATCTTTGCCGCCTCCAGCCAGAAACCAATCTTCACCGAAGGATCGCCTTTCTCCATTCGTATATAGGTATCCCGGGATACGCCAAGCCGCTTAGCCATCACATCCTGCTTCTCATCGAGAAAATTAATTCGATGAGATCTCAGGTTCTCCCCGATACTTTTACATACCGTTATAACATCATCTGAAAAAATCGCATTTCTCATGTGCCATAATATAGCATGTATCTGACATTAATATACATAATTGATATATATATAGGTTTTATCATACTTTAATAGACTTAAGTTTCCAGCCCTCTTCAACCCTTCAGTTTAATAAGAATCAATCTCCGTGGCATTTGCTAACGAAGTACGCATCAGATTGAAGTTCCGGGGACATAAGTTCCGGGGACATAATACTTAATTATCCACATTTCGCTTTGGGCCAGGCTTTTTCTTGCCGAGCTCACGCCCAGCTATGGATGACATCTTCGACATAAAACTCTCTCCCCCTAATGGCCTTCCCGTTCTTTCATGCATGC
>JAJFLC010000015.1 GCA_021772895.1 Mariprofundaceae bacterium
TGCCTCATGGCAGCGGGGAACAAACGAAAACACCAACGGTTTGCTCAGGCAGTATTTTCCAAAAGGGTGCGACTTATCAAAGGCAACGGACCAGATGCTTGCCGAAGCGGTGAAAAAACTCAATCATAGGCCCAGAAAGTGTCTCGGCTACCAGACACCTTATGAAGTCTTTAACTTAGCCAAGCGTGGTGCACTTTGAAATGGAATTCACCCCCATTGTTATACGCTTTTTTATTTGACAACAAACATGCTTAGCTGTTGTGCAAATATTGGTATCAAACTTTCCCTGCTCACATTGTACTTCCACAAGGATTGACCAAATCCTTTTATTTCATCTTCCTCGGGAACTTCACTGAATTCTTTTTCGCTCAACAAGCTATATCTGACCCATTGCATTGACCAATATAACTTCCGATTTCGTTCACTTTCGTCGTCAAGATTATTTATTTTCAATTTATCGACTACATCGGCGTATGAAACCCTTCCATGCAACAGGTCATCGAACAGTCGCGGATCAATCACCTTAACAACTGCCAAGAACACCACAACTGGAACAAGCCTCAAATGATTCTCGGCACTTGCCCCATAAAATACGGCCAAATTTGTAAAAACTTTCTCTAACTGTCTCAAAGACAAGTTAAAGTGATTAGCTAGGGGTTCAGTGCAATCGACTATATTTCTGTCATCTCCCCAAGTATTTAGCTCATGTAACTGAAGCAGTCTGTTCGTGTACTTGCTTAGGTCGTTGGTATACCTTTCGCCGGTATGCTTTGGTAATTTGGCCTCAATGTTTATAAATTTTTGGAGATATGTGTGGGCATCAATATTTTGGCCATATACGCTTTTTATTGATTCTTCCAACTGCGTCTTATTCATGACCAGCAAAAACACAACATTTTCAACTGAAAACAGGTGCTTTATTTTTTCTACAAGCTCTACAGCAAACGTGGGCTTGCATCTATCGAGTTCATCGATAATTACTACAAGCGGTTTTTCGCCTTCACTTTCTAGCTTTGATGGCAATTCCGACAAAAGCTCTCGAAAAGATTGAATAATCTCAATGTCCTTTGAGTGGTTTGAGATTCTTTCCTCTACAAACTTGCCAGCTAAATCTGATGCGGTTTTTGACACATCCCCCTTTATGTCTTTCAGTCCGTCAATATCCGAATCTTTAATGACTCCAAGAGTAGCTGCTTTAATTCCGATCCGCGCAGACCAAGATAAAAGTTGGCCGCCAACTTTCTTGGATTTTTCTTTTAACTTGGCTATTTTTTCTTTTTGACCTTTTACAATTGTCTTTTCAGCATAATTTGTAATTGCACTTGCTACTGTAATAAAGGCATCATCGATGTAGTCATTCGCAAACGCGTCTATGTATATATTTGGAATACTTGATTCTGATAGAAGCCCCTGCCACATTTTAACGAAAGTTGTCTTTCCCTCTCCCCATTTTCCATCCAACGATATCACTAGCGCATCGCTAGAGCGAGATACTAGATTTCTTAATGCTTCTCCATATTTCTTGCGATCCAAAATATCCTTAGCAAAGGATTCTCCGTCCTCAACAACTAATGATGGCGTAACAATTCTCACGTTCCACCCTAACTATGTAATAGCATAACTTGCTTTTCCATCTATTACGCTCCTTTATACGGACTTGATTTCCATGACATTGCGTATTAAAGGTAAAACAAGGAAACCTTGAATAGGCAAATGGTTCACCTCATTAAAGTTGAAAACAGCTTCAATATCAATCCATACGTTGAATTACTGTTTCCGTCGTTTTTTGAAAAATGCCTTCAGAAGATTTCCGCATTCATTGGCAAGAATGCCCGATTCAATTTTGGGTTGATGATTGAGTCGTTTGTCTGAAAGAACCTGAGAGAGTGACTCCACAGCTCCTGTTTTGGGGTCAATCGCACCATAAACCACACGGCCAATGCGTGCGTGAATCATGGCTCCGGCACACATGGTGCATGGTTCCAGTGTTACATAAAGGGTTGAACCGGCCAGTCGATAGTTGCCAATAGATTTACATGCATCACGAATCACACGCATTTCGGCATGGGCTGAAGCATCATGGGTTGAGATGGGTGCGTTGTGTGATGCAAACAATTGCCCATCTTTGGTAATTAATATCGCTCCGACAGGAACCTCACCTTTTTTTGCAGCAATTTCAGCCTGTTGCAGTGCCAGTTTCATGTAATCAATGTCGGTTTTTTGCGCTGGATTCTCCTGCATGGTATGGCTCAACGTTTAGCTGTTTTTGGGTCAAAAATGTCTCGCAGGCCTTCACCCAGCAGATTGTAACCCAGCACGGTGATAAGAATCGCTAAACCCGGATAGAGTGAAAGCCACCATGCGATCTGAATGTTGTCTTTACCTTCAGTCAGCATATTGCCCCAACTTGGATCGGGCGGCTGTACACCGAGTCCCAAAAACGAAAGTCCTGATTCAATCAATACAGCGCCGGCTACACCTAAAACGGCTGAAACAAGGATTGGTCCGATGGCATTGGGAAGCAGATAACGCCAAATTAATTGGAACGAGGAGAGGCCAAGACTATAGGCTGCAAGTACAAATTCACGCTCTCGTAAACTCAGAAACTCAGCACGCACCAGGCGTGTAACACCCATCCATGATGTTAACCCAATCACAATCATGATGTTCCAGATTGATGGCTCAAGAAAAGCAATCACGGCAAGGATTAGAAAAAAGGTGGGGAAACAAAGCACCATATCAGTTAAACGCATAATAACCGCATCGACTCTGCCACCGTAATGACCCGCTATAGAGCCAAGAATAATGCCCACAAGCAATGCAATGCCAACGGCAACAAAACCTACTGCCAGTGAGACTCTGGCTCCAAAGAGCATGCGTGAAAAAACATCACGTCCTAACGTATCTGTACCGCACCAGTGCTGCCATGATGGTGGAAATAGAATATCACGAACATTGATCGCTGCGGGATCATAAGGAGCGATAAGGGGTGCAAAGAGAGCCAGTAATATAATGATTGAAACCACGATGGCACCAAACGTTAATAGAGGGCTTTTTGTGAATACTGCTTTTATCGATCCCGCTTCCATCATTTGCCACCGTGCCGGATGCGTGGATCGGCCCAGGCATATGAGAGATCGGCAAGCATGTTTCCAAGAAGTGTTAGAATCGCACCTATCACTGTAATGCCCATGACCAACGGGTAATCTCTGGAAAGCACCGCTTCATAAAAGAGAAGTCCCATGCCTGGAAGTGAAAAAAGCTGTTCCACAATCACGGAGCCACCAATCAGGCCGGGAATAGAGAGCCCTAAAAGTGTAATAATCGGTAACAGCGCATTTTTTAGTGCCAGACGATACATAATTGAGTGCTCTGCAATACCCATAGAACGTGCTGTTGTAACATAATCGGCTCGAATCACATCAAGCATGCCACTGCGCATAAACCTGCTCATGCCGGCAAGCCCACCAATGGCAGAGACAAATACCGGTAAAATCAGATGTTTCATCAGATCAAGTTGTTGCTCTATAAATCCCATCTGTTGCCATCCATAATCATGCATGCCTGAAACAGGAAGAAGGTTTGTATTAACACCCAGCCAGATCATCAAAAGCAGGCCTAGCCAGAAAGAGGGGATCGCAAAACCGATAAACACAAAAAGAGTCATGCCACGATCAAACCATGAATTTTGACGAACCGCTGAGGCCACACCAATCGGAATGGCAATCACAAGAATGAGAAGTATGGCCAAAATGCTGATCCAGAGTGTGACAGGAAGCCGTTCAATGATTTTATCGAGAACCGGCCGGGCATCGGCTGAAAATGAGTTGCCAAAATCAAGAATGGCCAACCTTTTCAACCAGTTCCAGTATTGTTCATAAAGCGATTTATCAAGGCCGTAATAAACCCGCAGTCGCTCGATATCATCCGAAGAGACCTTGGGGTTAAACTCATTGCCTACAACGCTGGGTTCACCCGGAGCCAGATGCATCATCCCAAAAGAGATGATGGTAATGCCAATCAATAATGGGACCATCCCGAGAAGGCGCTTGAGTGCATATTGCTTCATTGGAGCGTACTGTAGAGAAGAATGCCGCAGCCTGTAAGTATCTTGTTATTCTCGACACGGACGCTAAGTTCCTCATAGATATGAACGATCAGCAGCATGCCCATCATTCTCCTGGCAAACACGCCCACCAGCATGGGCATCATCACCATGCACATCACAACCATTTGAATGCTGCACTGGTGCTTACAGCACTGTTTGCGATGGTTGAACTGGCTGGCGGACTTATTTCGGGATCATTAGCGCTACTCGCTGATGCAGGGCACATGGTTTCAGATGTGGCCGCACTTGCCATTGCCTCGGTTGCCGCCTACATCGCAAAAAAACCAGCTCATAAGGGCATGACCTATGGTTATGGTCGCGTGAAGATCATTGCAGCCCAAATCAATGGGCTTGCACTCTGCTTTCTGGCTGGCTGGATTGTTTGGGAAGCCGTTGGCCGGATATTGGCACCACCTGAAGTGGCTGGTGACATTATGTTTGCTGTTGCGTTGATAGGCTTGATTGTTAATTTGATTGTATTGCGCTGGCTACATGATGGTGAAGATCTCAATACAAAAGCAGCCTATTGGCATGTGCTGGGTGATACGCTGGGTTCAGTTGCGGCACTGGCTGGTGGTGTGATCATTCTGACAACGGGATGGATGCTGATTGATCCATTGCTATCATTTCTTGTCAGTGCGTTACTGGCCTGGGGTGGATGGCGACTGATTCGTTTGACCACATTTGAGCTGATGGACGCAGTACCCAATGAAATTAATATGGATGAGATCAGGCAACAAGTCCGCCAGATCACAGGCATTTTTGATATTCACCATGTTCATATCTGGAAGCTGCCCAGTGAAGAGTTGGCTATATCTGCCCACATCAATTGCAGTGACATCTCTGAGTGGAACAACATATTGATAGAACTAAACATGTGCATGGCCGAATTTGGTATTACACACGCAACGTTTCAGCCGGAAGAGGGAGACTGTCATTCCAGTGAGTCAGCCTGCCATTGAAGTTTTCTAAGACAGATAAAGCCCTTACATTGCTTCTCTGTATCTGAAGCGTCAGGTCGGTTAGGCTGCGGGCCTCAGTTTTGATGGAGGCCTCATGAAAGAGACGAACACGCAGAAAGCGGTGAATACAACAGGTTCGAACACAACCGATGCGAGACAACCTTTTCCAAACTCAAAAAAGGTTTATATCGAAGGTTCCCGCCCTGATATTCGTGTACCCATGCGTGAAATTTCACTCTCGCCAACAACAACATCTGAAGGCCTTGAAGAGAACCCACCCATCCTTGTTTATGATACCTCCGGCCCTTATACCGACCCTGATGTTGCACTTGATTTGCAAAAAGGCCTGCCTGATGTGCGCACAGCATGGGTTGAAGAACGTGCAGACACTGCTTTTTTAACGGGTTTGTCGTCAAAGTATGGCAATGAGCGTCGTGACGATGAAAAGCTGGATCACCTTCGTTTTGAACACCTGAAACAGCCTCGCAAAGCACGCATCGGCAAAAATGTTTCTCAAATGCATTATGCCCGTCAGGGTATTGTTACGCCTGAAATGGAATATGTAGCCATTCGTGAAAATCAGAAACGTGAACATTTGCGTGAAATTACCAAACAGCATCCGGGTGAATCATTTGGTGCGAGCATCCCGCGTGTTATCACACCTGAATTTGTGCGTGATGAGGTGGCCCGTGGTCGCGCGATTATCCCTGCCAACATTAACCATCCTGAATTGGAGCCGATGATCATTGGCCGTAATTTTTTGGTGAAGATTAACGGAAATATCGGCAATTCTGCGTTGAGCTCTTCGATTGAAGAAGAAGTTGAAAAGATGACCTGGGCAACCCGCTGGGGCGCAGACACGATCATGGACCTCTCAACCGGCAAAAACATTCATGAAACCCGTGAATGGATCATTCGCAATTCAGCCGTTCCGATTGGCACCGTGCCAATTTATCAGGCACTCGAAAAGGTGGATGGCATTGCCGAAAACCTCACCTGGGAGATCTTCCGCGATACACTCATTGAGCAGGCAGAGCAGGGCGTGGATTATTTCACGATTCATGCAGGTGTATTGCTTCGTTATGTACCGCTCACGGCCAAACGTCTGGCAGGCATTGTATCGCGTGGCGGCGCAATCATGGCCAAATGGTGTCTTGCCCATCATGAGGAGAACTTTCTATACACCCATTTTGAAGAAATTTGCGAGATCATGAAGGCATACGACGTCTCATTTTCACTGGGAGATGGACTTCGTCCGGGTGCCATTGCAGATGCCAATGACGAAGCCCAGTTTGGTGAGCTTCGTACACTCGGTGAATTAACCAAAGTTGCCTGGAAACATGATGTACAGGTGATGATCGAAGGGCCGGGGCATGTGCCGATGCATATGATCAAAGAAAACATGGACGAACAGCTTAAACACTGTGATGAAGCGCCATTTTACACACTTGGCCCGCTTACCACCGATATTGCACCCGGTTATGATCATATCACATCGGGTATCGGTGCCGCCCAAATTGGCTGGTATGGCTGTGCTATGCTCTGTTATGTGACACCCAAAGAGCATCTGGGGCTGCCAAACAAAGATGATGTAAAAGCAGGTGTGATCACCTATAAAATTTCTGCCCATGCAGCCGATTTGGCCAAAGGACATCCCGGCTCTCAGCAGCGTGATGACGCGCTCTCTAAATCGCGTTTTGAATTTCGTTGGGAAGATCAGTTTAATCTAAGTCTTGACCCTGATACGGCAAGATCATTCCATGATGAAACCATGCCAAAAGAGAGCGGTAAAGTGGCTCATTTTTGCTCTATGTGCGGCCCGAAATTCTGCTCGATGAAAATCACACAGGATGTTCGCGATTATGCCAAAGAACATGGTATGGATACTGCTGAAGCCATCGAAACCGGCATGGCCGAACAGTCTGAAGAATTTACCCGTCAGGGCAGCCAAATTTATCATAAAGCCTAATCACACAATAAATACAAAATTAAATTAAAAGCGGCGGCAAGTGAATAACTTGCCGCCTCATATGCTCAGAGTCTATGCTAAGAAGTATAGAGTGAATTTTCAGGAGAAAGCCATGCTCACTGCGCTCGATATTATGAATTCCAATGCCCCATACTGTGAAATTGATACGCCTATTCAGGAGATCATCGAACGGTTTGCTGCAGAAGGCATCTCAGGCCTGCTTGTTGTAGACCCGGAGGAGCGCCTTTTTGGAATTATCACCGAATCTGATCTGATCGACCAACAGGCAAGCCTTCACCTGCCAACCGCGATGGCGATTTTTGATATGGTCATTCCGATTGGTGAAGAGCGTTTTGAACAGGAACTGGAGAGAATGCAGGCATTAACTGCAGAAGATCTGATGGCCAGAGAAGTGAAAACGATTGTTTCAAGCAGTAAAATAGATGAAATTGCTGCGATTATGAGCGAAAATAATGTTCATCATCTTCCTGTTGTGAATAATAATGTGGTGGAAGGTTTAGTCTCTAAACATGATTTGATCAAAGCTCTGGCAAAAAATCCAAATTAATTAACCCATGGAAAAAATTCGTCTGGAAAACGAAGCCGCTACGGTTGCTTACGCTTGTGAGTTGGCTAAGAATATAGAGGCAGGTCAGGTGATCGCTCTTTCCGGTGAATTAGGAGCCGGGAAAAGTGTTTTTGCCCGAGCCCTGATGCGAGCGCTTGGCGTAACCGATGAAGCACTGCCCAGCCCAACCTTTGCTCTGATTCAAACTTATGATGGCACGAACTGCAAAGTGGCACACATGGATTGGTACCGCCTTGAAAGTGCCGATGAAATCGAGATGCTTGGTGTGCGTGAGTATTTTCATGCACCCTGGATATGCATCATTGAATGGCCTGAACGTAACCTTTCACTGCTCCCTTCTGAATCCATTATCATCGAAATTAAAACCGATCCAGATGATTTTCAACTACGTTATCTTGAACAAAGGTGATATAGCCCACTGTAAACCAATTCATACCATGTTATTAATACCATTAAAGAATACAGATTCTTTGACGATATAATAGTACGTGACGAGCAAAGACTATTGCTCCTTTCAAATGCTTTCAAATGGGGGGGGAAGGTGGCGATATGCGCGGTTTTACATTGGTTGAAATGATGATAACGATTGCCATAGGAGCAATCCTGTTGGCTATTTCAGCGGGGGCTTATTCAAGCATTCGCAATGACTCTCTGGTTACTTCTGCAAGCGAAAAAACAACTACAGCACTTTATCAGGCACGACTTAGGGCGTTATCACAACGAAACAGCCAAAGTGTTACCATTGATTATTCCAACGAAGGCATGACGGATAGCCTTGGAAACAGTCATCTTTACGATTCTGTTAATCTACAAAACCTGCCTTCAGGCACATGCATACCCGGCGTTAGCGCTTCAGAAGCCATTACATTCAAATCCAGAGGTGCTGCAACAGCTGCTATTATTAAAGTCTCATCATCTGCCTCTTCCAAAACAAATTATATTGTTGTCAACGGTATCACTGGAGGCGTACACCTTTATAAAAGCTGTACAGGGTTAGGGATTCTTTCGTGATAAGATCTGAAAAAGGGTTTACTCTCATCGAATCTTTGGTCGCACTTGTGGTGATTTCTATAAGCATGCTGGCTTTAGCTTCGCTGTTAATTGGAAATATGAAAAGTACCACACAAAGTGAACGAAAAATTGATTATTCAGGATTAGCACAATCCGCGATGAATAATATGGTTGCGCTTGTGAAAGCCAATGGCACTGGTTATACGCAAGCCAGCGCTCAGACAGCACTGACGTCACAGATGGCAAATGTTACAGATTTATATAGTGCTATTGTGACATTAAACCCTACACCGACGGTACAGGGAACAACTGCCATAAACGTACAGTTCAGCTGGATGATAAGAGGTGATACCAAAACGCTTACACTACGATCTGCGGTGGTGACAGAGTGATTTATAAGAATAAACATACTCATTCTGAATCAGGGTTCACTCTGATCGAAATGATGATTGTGATGGTTATCGCGCTGGTGATTTTAGGTGGTTTGCTGTTAAATTTTACGCAACAATATAGTGAATACAACTACCAAAGCAAACGCATCAATACAGTGCAAAATCTTGAATTTTCAATGCGTTTTATGGCTGAAGATCTTCGCTCAGGACTCATTAGTCTTAGCACTACACCCACCGGGAACCCGACTGAAAACAACGCATTTGTGGGTGTAAATGCAACAACAGCGTTTACCTTCTGGGTTTGGGATGAAGATAACGGGGTCACAAACAACCGGGCACAACGAAAATATCTGCTATCTGGAACCGCTTTACGTTATGACAATGAGGCATCAGCAACCGATGATACTGGCAGCGCAAGCCGTGATATTCTGACGGATATTACTTTTTTTAAGATATTTCTTGATGGGACAACCACAAGAGAAGTGTCTGCGGGTGTTCCATTTACCGGGATTCCAGATGCATTGGGCACATTGGTGGTGAATGATCCTTCCGGAACTCAACAGACAGTTAATGGCTACACAATCCTCATTGAGATGGCAGTGGATAGTGGGTACAAGCAAGGCTCCTTTTTAGATGTAAAGGGTGTTGATGTGCGTACAACAGCAGATAAACGAAAAAGGGTTTGGCGTTATACCCAGGTCTATCCAATGTCGGTGGTGAACTAATATGAATGACAAAGAGATGAATTTAGAAAACAGTCATGAAAGTGGTTTTATTCTCATCACCGCAATTATGATTGTGGCTATTTTAACCATTGTGGGTACGACAGCGTGGTTCAAAACCAATATTCAAATGAAAGTATCTGTAACCGTCTTAGAGTCGGAGCAGGCCTTTGCAGCAGGCAATGCAGGATTGGAAACAACCTATGCCTATTGGTCGTACGATCCTTATGGTCAGAGTGAATACACGGATGTTCAAAATGATATTATAAATGATACAACGGTTTCAGGCATTTATATTGATTTGCTTGACCCATATTCCATGGAAGACCTGCTTGCCATTGCCACATCAACCTATTCAAAGACAGATGTGGATGACCTGATCGCCACAACAACAGGTATTCGTGTTTACAATGTTACCAGTTCGGGAATGACTGCGGTGGCGAATTCCGCCTGGGGAACATTTGACCCGCAAGTGGCTGTGTGGGCAACCAGTTTCAGCTCACAAAATGAGCCCAATTATCCTTACGGTGTGAACAATGCCAATGTTAATACAGGCAGTTGCGCAGACTGTAATCTTGTGGTCTATGCACTGGGTCGCTCCGGTAATGCCAGTCACCTCCTGCGGCAGACCTTCTCTTCAGTCAGTTTTAATATTACCGGCGTTTCAGCCATCACCAATGCGCCGGCCTACGACTCATTTTCAGAGATGTATAACGCCGTCTGTCCATACTCGACGCCCATAAGCGATACAGCGAACACACCAGGTGCAAAAGGCGCAACCAATGGACTGGTTGTTGTTGATATTACACAATCGACCGATGGTAACGCTTTAAAATCCAATGCCAGTGTTGGACGCGCAGGAAAAGCATTTCGGAGTGGCGTCAACTCCAATCCGGCATTGACGATTGATAGTAATCCGGAGATTGTTTTTGACCCGACGGTAGAGAGCAGTACCGCCTCGCCGCAGGTCGACCATAATCAGCAATCACCCACTTCATCCAATTCTCCGTTTATTGAAGAGAACCAAACGCTCAACTGGTTCACATCGGCCAATAACCATCTCTTCAATCTCGATATCTATCGTGAAGCAGCCAACACCATCCGCACTGGCACCAAGGGCTGGACAACGGCAACGGAGAAGGGGATAGACTGGACGCTGGCAACAGACCGCGACGGCCCCTATAACCTTGCAACGGGTAACAGCGGCATACCGCGCTCCGGCACACTGACGGTGCGTGAATTCATGTACAATGTTCAACGGGCCATTCCAATGTATGGCCTTGTCCGTGTTCTTGTCCCGACATTGATCGATTCCGGCGGCGATTTTGGTGCAGGTCTCGCATGCGACACGGGAACAGACACATTTACCATCTACTCACAGAATCCGCAGGTTAGCCGTTATGGCGTTCTCTCTGCAGCGAACGTTTTGGCCCAGACAGGCGATGGCGGTTCTGAAGCTGTGGACATCAAAGATATGGATATATCAGCCTCGCCAGCCAGCACCACCAATGTTCAGGCCAAAGTGATTGTCTATGGCATGCTTTTTATCGACTATTATCACGATTCCGATGACAACGGCCTCTATGATGCGGTCAATGACAAGCTCTTTACCCCGGTTGAATCGGTTGATATCTATATGAAAATTCATATACCGCTGATCATTAACCCTGCACTGGATGGCACTGACTCAGGTCTTGCCGATGATTCTGCAACAGCCGGTAAGGATTACAGCCATGTTAGTGCCGCCAAAGGTAAGTGGTATGGTATGGATCTTGATAACTCTCCTGATGGTGAGATGGATCTGATGAGCATGCCCTATACTGACTCATCCGACCCTTCCATCTTTGAAGTGGCAGTCAGTAGTCGGGGTTTTGGTTCGGCGGGTTCAAGCACCTATTTCACATCCAAAGCGTCCGGGCGAAATGTGGCGGCCGGTTTTGTCAACATGCTCTATGGTACAAACAGGGGGCATGCTGGCGGCGCAACGCTGGCCAAACGATTGGCCTACTACCTGAACACCAAAAAGGCGGCCTCCACCGCGCAGATCGCCGATTTCCCATCCAATTCGCTGGCCAGTTTTCAGGCATTTTATATTGGCAATAACGGTACAGGTACGACACCGGATGCGGCAGATGTCTATCACCTGATCTCACCCAGTGGTTATGTGCATGGCTGGCGAAGGGCTTTTCAGGTCACAACCATGCCAGCAAATGTCTGGAATGATAATTTAATCGCTACCACTTCATCTTATTATGCCGAGCGAAGTCAGTATATGCACGTCAGCAGTGATGCCGATGGTGTCATGATCGATAGCGATTTTGCCGACCTGCCAGCCGAGATCTATTCAGGAGGACTGCTGGATATGCACGGTAATGTAAATGTATCGGGTGTGGTCTACACACCGATGCAGATTGAACTGGAAGCCAAAGATAACGGCAACTACAAAGGCACGGCTGATGAAGGACCTGCCCGGCAATATGTGAATGGCTCTCTGATCGGCGGCTTCGGCGTTTATGTACAGAATAAAAAAAATGGCAGCGTGAACGGTACCGATGACGGCCTGACCGTGATTGTCTATGACCCGACAGCGGTCGACAAGTTAAGCACCAATGCGCCCGAATCGGTTCTGGCCCGGCGCTACTGGCAGGCACTGCCATGATCATGCGTTATACAATACCGCTTATTTTCTTTATGGCGTTCACATCACCGTTGCCTGTATCAGGTGACCATATTCATCATTGGCGTGATAGTAGTGGCGTGCTTCATTTCACCGATAACCCTTGTCATGTGCCCGCCCAGTATAGGCAGGGCAGCTCTATGGAGATTGAAGACTTTGATTCTGATGATCAGGTGGCAAAGATTGAAGATGACGATGATGAAGAGTTTCATGGTCTGGAGCTGTGGAGTTATGTCTGCGCATCATGTCATCACACAGGGTTTGGTTTCAAAGGTGATAAAGTGGGACTGGGCAGAATCCTTGTTGACCGTACAACACGGTTTCCAAAAACAGTTGAGCAGATTGTATCAAAATTGAAACACGCTACATCAGGGCGTTTAAGCGACATGCCAAAAATTGATGTCAGTGATGAAGGTCTTCTAGGCCTTGCTGAATATTTACTGGATAAGGATACAGAGGAGTAATACGCTTCACTTTTAACAATTTCTTCTTTGCCTATTCGAGTTTAGAGGCCAGACTTCTCTGGTGACTCGAGACCCAACATCTAAAAAATCAATACGTAAATTAGCCTGTGAGCAGGGTTTCGACCTCTGTTGTTTTACAAAACCTGCTTTTTCATCGCAGCACAAAATTCAACTTGATAGCTGGGTCGCAGCTGGCATGCACGGTGAAATGAGCTATATGGCTGAGGAAACGCGTGTGGAACGTCGTAAACAGCCAGAGAGCATGTTAGAGAGCATCAAAACGGTTATTGCCCTTGGTATGAAGCATGTTCCACCACCTTATTCGCTTGACGAGGCCGAAGAGGTCAAAAGCTCAGGTGTCATTGCGGCGTATGCCCATGGCGATGATTATCATGATGTGATGAAAAAACGGCTGAAGGCATTTGCGCGAGATCTGGATGAGCTTTTAGGTACACATGATCAACGTGTCTACGTGGATACTGCGCCTGTGCTGGAACATGCATTGGCAGAACGGGCAGGGCTTGGTTGGCAAGGAAAACACACCCTGACCATCCATCGTGAACATGGTTCCTATCTCATGCTGGGCGAACTCTTCACGACAGCAGAAATTGAACCTGATGAACCCACCAGCTTCCATTGTGGCAGTTGCACAGCCTGTATCGATGTCTGCCCAACACAAGCCATTGTGGCACCGTTTGTGGTTGATGCACGACTTTGTATTTCTTATCTAACGATTGAATACAGGGGCTTTATTCCTGAAAAACTTCGACCGCTTATGGGAAATCGAATTTATGGCTGTGATGATTGTCAGCTCGTCTGCCCGTGGAATCAAAAGGCGGAAGTAATCGAATTGGATCATCTTCAACCGAGGCATGAAAATATACTGCCAGCGCTATCCGCCCTATTTGAACTGAATGAAGAGGGTTTTCGGGAGCGTTTCCGCAAATCTCCAATGAAGCGACCGGGCAGGGCAGGGTTGCTAAGAAATGTAGCCATCGCCATGGGTAATTCGCAAAACATTGCGTTTGTCCCACAGCTTTTGATTGCGTTGCATGATAACGAAGCTTTGATTCGTGGGCATAGCGCATGGGCTTTGGCTCAGTTATTTCCGTATGCGATGGATGGGGAAATTATAAATCAATTAACGTATCATTCGCATCAGGAAAAAAATAATGAGGTATTAGATGAACTGCATCTGGCCCTCAAAAACATTGGAGTTTTGAACGAATGAGTACGCCCAAAGCATTTATATTTGACCTGGATGGAACCCTCGTGGACGCACTGCCGGATATTCAGGCCAATGCCAACCGGGCATTGAAACAGTGTGGTTATGATTTCCAAATGACACTGGCAGAGACACAGCCCCATGTGGGCGGTGGTGCACAGAAACTTGCTTCCAACGTGTTGGGCAAACCCATGGATCACCCGGATACCATGGCCATGTATCACGCTTTTGCTGATATTTATGAGAAGCATCCCGCTGATTTTGGAAAACCTTTTCCGGGTGTTATGCATACACTCAATGCATTGAAGGCTAAGGGTATTCCGATGTCTGTTGTGACCGCGAAACCTGCCAAAGCCCGTGTGAAAGTGTTGGACCAGATGGGTTTGACTCCATACCTGACACTGGCACTGTCACCTGAAGATGGTTTTGCCAAAAAACCTGCACCGGACATGTTAATCGAGTGCTGCCGGGCCATGGGTGTTGACCCTGCTGATACCGTTATGGTTGGCGATACACGTTTTGATGTGGAGGCAGGTTTCAATGCACATTGCCACACGGTCGCATTTGCCGAACACGGTTATCAGGATGTGCCGGAAGAGTACGCAGCACGTGTTGTAAGCCTGTCGGACTTCAAGGATCTGTTGAAACTTCTCGATGACTAATAAAATCACCAAAGCTATCACTGGCATTTACGGCATTCTGCCTGCCGATCTTGCAATCGATGATCTGCTTAAACGTGCTGAAGCTGCGTTGAAAGGTGGAGCGAAAACCTTGCAGTTTCGCGATAAAAAGCAGGGATATAAACAGGCTTTAAAGTGGGGAAAGGCCCTGCGCGAGTTAACAGTCCAATATAATGCAAAGCTTATGATTAACGATTCGATTCAGCTTGCCCATGATACGGGTGCTGATGGTGTTCATTTGGGGAAGGGGGATATTGAGAGCCTGACCCAACTCCGCCAACATGCAGGAGAAGGACTCATTCTCGGTGTCACGTGCCGTGCAGACGCAGTCTTTGGCAAAGAAGCACTTGAGAGTGGGGCGGATTACCTCTCTTTTGGTGCTGTTTTCCCAACCCACAGCAAGCCGGAGGTGCCTGTGATTGGCTTGCCACGCCTGCAAAAGGCCAAACAGCTCTTTCCTGCTGCCAATGTTGTAGCCATTGGTGGCATTACATTGGCAACCATCCCGGCGATTAAAAAAACAGGTGTGGATGCAGCGGCTGTGATCTCCGGTCTCTTTGCAGCAGAAGATATTGAGGCAACAGCTCGGCAAATGCTTGAGGCATGGGAGTCGCGTTGAAACCCGTCTGCCTGACGGTTGGTGGTTCAGATTCATGTTCAGGCGCAGGTATTCAGGCAGACCTGAGGGTTTTTGAGCACCTGGGAGTGAAAGGTTGTTCTGCTATTACCGCACTTACGGCACAGAACCCGGATCAAATTCTAAGTATTCATCCGTCACCCATCGAACATTTCCTCTTTGAGTTGGAGAGCATTCATCACTATTATGATATCGCCTGTATAAAAACAGGCATGTTGTTTGATGATAAACACATTCAAAAACTTTCCGACTTCCTGCACCGCATACAATACAGTGCAGGACTGGTTATTGATCCTGTTTTTGTCTCCACATCAGGAAAAAGTCTGCTTGAAAAAAATGCAATTTCCGTCTTATTGGAAACTCTAACACCATTTGCAAGTTTGATTACGCCCAATCACGATGAAGCTCAGTTGATACTCGGAAAACCGATTGAAGACCCGCTCGAAGCTGCCAGTGAAATCATGTTGAAACTCAAAACCTCTGTATTATTAAAAGGTGGTGATCGTGATGGCGAAACCATTCATGATCTGTTTTGTGATGCATCCGGTGATGTCATGGTGTTTAAACATGCACGAAAAATTCTGAATAAAGAAAAAGCGCATGGCACTGGCTGCCGTTTAGCGTCTGCAATTTCAGCCTATATCGCTTTAGGGGAATCACTTGAGCAAGCTGTTCACAATGCTGAAGCGTGGTTGCAAACAACCTTACAATAAGTGACTTTAAATTGCTTTAAGGCAACAAATCTTTACTCAGACTTAAAATGAGTATTTAACATATGGATAACTTAAACTATAGTTAGCTTCGAAGGTGAAGGGGACTAGGAAAGCATATTGTGAGTTCCATGTTTAACCCTTAAATAACAATAGCTTAAATAAGAATGCTTGCTGGTTACTTGGGAAATCCCAATGTTAATTACCTAATAATAAGTGAAAATTAATATTCATGAGTTGCCAGTCTAACAAAACATATTAAGCTAAATAAAATTTGGAGTAAGGAAATGGGATTAGCAGAAGTATTAATTAGTTTTGTGGCATTGATGATTGCAGTTTGGGCGTTAATGTTGCAAAGAAAGCAAATTATAAAAAACAGTAAAATAAATGCACTTGTTCATATGTCTTCGTTATTGAATCAAAAAATCGAGTTTCATTCAAAAATCATTGCAGATTTAAAATTAAAAAAAGAAAATTGGAAAGGTCACGCAGAAAAGATCAATAATGACTTGAGACCATTAAAAGAAAAGATCGACTCTGTGCTTATTGACATCATAGCAACATATGCTGATATGCCAAATTCAGAAACAATCAAAAAAATGGCCATTGGCGAAAGAAATGTCAGTTAACAAGTTCCTTTGCTAAAGATCTTCCATAAGTCAGTCACAAACGTTACCTTGTCACATATTGGAGGTCTCTTATGGCAAGACAGCGCTATGTTATTTCAGACAGTGACCGATGGTTTGTGATCCGCTGGTTAGAAAAAAAACTTAAAAACCCCACCTGGTTGGATGAGCACCGAACGTATAAGGCGGGCAGGGCATTTGAGTTGATTCAGGATAGTCATGTACAGCATCCGACCGATAGTTTGAACCGCTGGTGTGAAACATGGTTGATGGCCGCTGAGTGGACACAGTTGAAAAATGCCGTCCGTGCAAGCCGTCGAAGGGCGAAAAAGCCTGAAATCAAAACCGTTACCTTGTCACATAATGCATGGTCTTTGCTAAATTATGTTGCAAACAAAGAAAACTGCACACTTTCAGAAGTTATTGAGCATCACTTGAGTCATGTGCAGCCAAATGCTGCTAGTGCGCCGTAGCATTGTCGGGCAAGCCTGCTGCAACCTCCTGAATTTCACCAAAACGTGCCTCATATTTTGCAATATTTTCAAGCATCGCCTGTGCGACACGTTTTGCATGCGAAGGGGAGACGATGACACGGGCATTTACGGTTCCAACAGGGGGAGTCGCCAGAATAAAATCCAGTACAAACTCCTCTTGCGTATGGGCAATGACCATATTGTTGGCGTAGGATCCTTTTTGCACCTCAGGGGCCATCTGAATTTGTAATTCCTGTGGGTTCTGTTCGCTCATGATTTCTCCATTTTTCTGCTTTCTAATTCCTTTTTTACTTCACAATAGAGGCCTTCCAATGCATGCAGGTCAAGCTTGGAAAGATCCTGTTGCCGCTCTTTTGCCAACAATTCAATGCCTCTGAAACGTTCTGAAAATTTTCGGTTGGTATGCATCAGACATAGTTCAGGATCAAGGTCCACCTTACGTGCAAGGTTTACCAATGTGAAAAGAATATCGCCAAACTCATCTTCCAGACGATGTTTGTTTGATTCTTCCTCTGAGTGTTTATTGAACTCATCGGTAAATTCATTAAGTTCTTCATGTAGTTTTTCAATCACATCCCCGGTGTGTTGCCAATCAAAGCCAACACGTGCCGCACGTTTCTGCTGTTTTAATGCATAAGCAAGGGCAGGCAGTGGAGGAATGCCATCCATCAGGCTTGTTCGCTCCGTATGCTCGGCATCTTTGAGTTGTTCCCATTGCTCAAGCACATCGGCTGGCTGTGCATCACCAAACACATGGGGATGCCGGTAGATCATCTTTTGGATCAAAGTATCGAAAACATCGGCAAGATTAAATTCGCCATGCTCATCGGCAATAATGGAATAGAAAGCAATCTGAATAAGAAGATCGCCAAGTTCGCCTTTGAGCGAAGACCAGTCATTGTGCTGTACAGCCTGGTCGATCGCCTCAAGCACCTCATGCGTTTCTTCAAGTGTATACGTGCGAAGGGAGGAGATCGTTTGCTCATTGTCCCATGGGCACTCTTTACGTAATACTTTCATAAGCTCTTCTAACTTATCAAAAGGGTTGTCTTTATTTAATATTCTATCTGGCATGATCTCTCTTTATAACTTTACATAATATCCATTATGCGACGTTTTATTGTTGTAAGCAGGATGCGGGTTAAGTCTCTTTTGAACACGTACAAATACAAACTTACATGGATCCCTACACATCGGAAACGAAAATATTCGAATCCACCAACCTCTCTAACCTTAAGACTTTAGCTTTTCAATTTCATCACGATGTTTGGCCGCATCCTCAAAACGCAGGTCTGCGGCAGCTTCAGTCATCAGCCGCTCCAGCTCAGCAATGCGCCGTTCTTTTTCGGCTGGCGTGGTATATCTGTTTTCAGGTTCAGCCACTTCAGGGATATGCCCATAATCCATTTCATAGACAGAACCCAGAATATCCCGAATCTCTTTTTTCACTGTTTGCGGTGTAATGCCATGTGCCTCATTGTAAGCAATCTGCTTGGCGCGGCGGCGTGCAGTTTCATCCATCGCGACCTGCATTGAACGGGTGATCTTGTCCGCATAAAGAATCACGCGCCCTTCTGCATTTCGTGCAGCCCTTCCAATGGTCTGAATCAATGAACGGACGGAACGCAAAAAACCTTCCTTATCAGCATCAAAAATCGTTACCAATGAAACTTCCGGTAAATCCAGCCCTTCCCGTAATAAATTAATACCAATCAGGATATCAAATTCGCCCAATCGCAAATCTCGCAGAATCTCCATGCGTTCGATGGTATCAATATCAGAATGCAGATAACGTGCTTTCAAGCCCACATCACCCATATATTCACTCAAATCTTCTGCCATACGCTTGGTCAGACATGTTGCCAGCACCCGGTAGCCTTTAGCAATTATCTCAGTGGCGGCGGTTACAAAGTCTTCCACCTGTGTCGTGGCCGGTCGAATTTCAATTTCCGGGTCAAGCAAGCCTGTTGGCCGGATAATCTGTTCGGCAAAGACCCCGCCTGTCTTTTCCATCTCATAATTGCCCGGTGTCGCCGAGACATAAATAGATTGAGGGGTAGCGCCTTCAAATTCATGGAACTGTAGAGGTCTGTTATCCAGCGCGGACGGGAGGCGAAAGCCATAATCAACCAGGGTCTGTTTCCGGGACCGATCACCCTTAAACATGCCACCGATCTGTGGCACGGTGACATGTGATTCATCCAACATCACCAGTGCATTGTTGGGCAGATAATCAAGCAATGTAGGGGGTGCTTCTCCCGGCAATCGCTCGGTCAGATGTCGAGAATAGTTCTCAACACCTGTGCAATAACCCACTTCCTGAATCATTTCCAGATCAAACATGGTGCGCTGCTCAAGCCGCTGTGCCTCGACCAGTTTATTTTCGTCATGCAGCTCAGCCAATCTTTCAGCCAGCTCTGTTTTGATATTTCCCATCGCCCGCACCAGCAAGCTGCGCGGTGTTACAAAGTGACTTTTTGGAAAAACAGTATATTTATGCAGTGATTCGATGCGTTTACCCGTTAATGGATTAAAACTCGATATGGCATCAACTTCATCGCCAAAAAGTTCAATGCGAATGGCAAAATCCTCGGCATGAGCTGGAAACAGCTCAATGACATCACCACGCACCCGGAATGTGCCACGATGGAAATCGATATCGTTACGTTCATACTGCAATTCAACCAGCTTGTTCACGGCGGTTCGTTGATCAACTTCGCGCCCTACTTCAAAATATTGAAGCATGTTGGCATACGCTTCCGGACTTCCCAGACCATAAATACAGGAGACCGATGCGATGATAATTACATCCTCGCGCTCCAGCAGTGCACGCGTGGCCGAGTGGCGCATGCGGTCAATATGTTCGTTGATGGATGAATCTTTATCGATAAAGGTATCCGAGGCAGGCACATAGGCTTCAGGCTGATAATAATCATAATAAGAGACAAAATATTCCACAGCATTATCGGGAAAAAACTGTTTGAACTCACCATACAATTGAGCGGCAAGTGTTTTGTTGGGTGCCATGATGAGTGTTGGTTTCTGGGTATGCTCAATTACACAGGCCATGGTGTACGTTTTCCCTGAACCCGTCACACCCAGAAGCGTTTGATGCTGCTCCCCTGCTTCTACACCACTCACAAGCGCTTTGATTGCCTGTGGCTGATCGCCCCTGGGTTCAAAATCTCCGGCTAATTCAAATTGCATGGCCGCAGCATAATCAGACGCGCCTGATTTGGCTTCATTCATTTTATATTTTCATGCATTCATATGTTTTTGGACGTTTTCGGATACATAATTAAAGGCATTTTCACAGCATTTTTACATATTCGCTGTGTTTTTTGCATGCAAACAGGGTTGGTTAACTTTCCATGACATGGATTCGAAACCTTGCTTATAAAACACAACAGACCCCGGTTTAACGGAGTCTGTTGTGTTGTTTCAACGAATCAAGTCCGTACTTTCCCACTCACTTGAGATTAAAGCACTCAGGCTGCAGTTCGAATGCCAGTCAGGAAATCATCACATTGATTTTTGACCATGTTAACCTTCTCATCCATCACATCCAGTGATGAAAGAAGATCAGATGATGATTCGCCAACCTGACCTGATGCACTGGATACATCATGGATCGCAACTTTAACAACATCCATACCACTGCTCGCCTCTTGTGCTCCGCGCGATATCTCGGCAACAGCCGCTGATTGTTGCTCCATCGCCGCAGCCACCATTTCGGTGTGTTCATTGATGCTTCCAATGGTCTTTGAAATACTCTCCAGTGCAGTCACAACAGCACCACTCTCCTGCTGCATATCACCAATCTGCTTCTCAATATCGCCTGTGGCATTGGCTGTCTGCTGAGCCAGCTCCTTCACCTCACTGGCAACCACCGCAAAGCCTGCGCCTGCATCACCGGCTCGTGCAGCCTCAATGGATGCATTCAAAGCCAGTAGATTGGTCTGCTCGGCGATTTTATGGATGGTATTGACCACCGTTCCCACATCTTCAGAGACCTGACTCAAACGGGTAACCAGTTCATTGGCATGCCCCGCTTCGGTTTCAGCCTGCTGTGCAATCTTCAGCGCATCCACCATGCGTTGGGTCACCTCTTTGATGGTGACACTGATCTCTTCGGTTGCGGCTGCCGTTGCCTCAACATGGCTAATGCCCTGATCTGTGCCTGCCGAGGCATTTGTGGACTGATTCGACAACTGACCCGACATGCTTGAAAGCATGGTGGCATTTTTATGTACTGCTTTCATTTCATCAATGGCCGCCTGCACAAGGCCTGCCACCGATCCTTCAAACGATTCTGCCAATGCCATTTGATTTGCGTGTTTTTCTTCGCGAGATTTTACTTCCTGTGCTGCCTGCTGTTTTTCCAGCAGCAGTTTGGTTTCTTCCGCATCTTTAAGTGCGAGACGCATTTGATCCAGCCCCTTCATCACATGTCCAAGCTCATCATTGCTACTGGCAGCACAGGTAATATCCAGATTTCCCTGACCAATTTCGCTTAACACTGCCAACACATCTTTTGCATCGCGTGATA
Organism: Mariprofundaceae bacterium; assembly: GCA_021772895.1. Taxonomy (GTDB): domain Bacteria; phylum Pseudomonadota; class Zetaproteobacteria; order Mariprofundales; family Mariprofundaceae; genus WSZY01. The sequence continues at coordinate 21,816 of JAJFLC010000015.1, forward strand.
CAAAAAAGCGCAGAGACCAACCGATAACCAGACTGAACAGAATCGCCAACACAGAGATCCAGAACATCAGCGTTTCGGCCTCATGTTCATGTGTTTCAGCATTGAGCAATGTATCTTGAGTAAATTTCTCAATTTCGTGCAACACACTCACCAACGAATCATTTACAACTGTTTCTGTTGTCTCAACCTCTTCAATCAGCAGCTCAAGCTGATGCGCACTGGTTCCATCGTACGTTGCAGCAAAAACTTCTTCTGCAGCAGAAGTGAAGTGGTCGTGACTGCTTTTAATTTTTTTGAACACATCTTGCAGATGTTTCAACTCATCCAGTTCTGCTGTGCTGATGTGCTCTGCCAGCAGGCCTTCTGCGATCATGCCTTCAACCTCGACAATCTCTTTATCAACCTGATGCCCAAGCTCTGTGAATTTTTCAGTCTCGGCGGCTGCCTTGCCAGCATCCTTGCCAACACCTGCCAGGCGCAAGGCCCGTTCAAGGCTGATCGCCTGTTCAAGTTGATGGGTTTCAATGTTGGTAATGGTTGCAACAATTGGCATGTCACGCTCTGCGACACTTTCAATTTCGTAACCGATCTGTTGCATCTTTCCTTGAATGACCCAGTTGCCTGCTGCGGTTATACCAACAATAAGTACCAATGCTGCCAATATCTTTGTGCCAATCTGCCAGTCTTTTATGTTCATCGAGAACCTCCAGTGGTGGGTGGAAATTGTGCTGACACGATAGACATAAAGGTTTTTACAAAATGTTTTATAAGGTGTGTCACCAATAACTTCATGCATAAGACTATCGGTATAAAATCCCATAACTTTAAAAACAGATTCATTTTATCATAAAGCATTGTGTTAAAAGAGAATATTTAACTCTTAAATGCATCCTTAAACGAGTCACAACCACATGTGAAATCGCATCATGATGAAGGGGCTTGATAGGGAGTTTGACGCATTGCCATGACATGGTACCCTCAATCTGCAATATCAAATAATCTCAGGAGGGATCTATGAAACAAAAAATTATCTGGGCAGCATTGGCTTTGCTGATGCCAACCATGGCATGGGCGGCTGATAAACCCAATACAGAAACAGTCAAAAGTGTATTGAACTACTACCATACAGGTCAGGAAGTGATTTTATTGGAAAGTAAACTTTGCACCGAGATTATTAAAGATGGAGAAAATAAAAACGAATGCAGTGGCGAGCTATCAACACAACAGGTCGCTAAAGGTCAAAAAGTGTTCCTCTGGATGAACTATTTTATACCCGGCGACATGACAGAAAAAACGACTGTATTGATGCAATTCAGCCGAAAAGGGAAAGTTTTTAGCAGCAAAGAGCTTTCCATGCCGCAATCCATTCGTTATCGCACCTGGCGCTTGTTGTCTACCCGTAAGACAGGTGACTGGTCAGTCAACATCGAGCAGGAGCAGGAAAACGGCTATCTGAGCCTTGGAACGGTGAATTATTCGGTTGTAGAGGCCGCAGCGACCATGGAATAACATCCGAATGTTGATTTCTTCTGCTTAGGTCGTCTTTTTTATCGTTATCTCAAGCTGATGAAAGAATCACAAGGATAAACCAGACTGTAGTTTCCCGGTGTATCGTATAACACAACTACACCGGGAAACTACGGATATCAGAACATTTCATCTTACCTCTTTAAATTACCTCTTCATTTCACCTCTTTGTTTTACCGCTTTAAATTACATCCATTCAAGCAGCGTTTCATGCACACCTGTTTCACTTAATTTTCACCGTAAAAAAGTGTTGGATTCACCTGCCAGCAGATTGACCAGTTTTGATCTGTTTTTTCAAGACATACCACACCTGCATTTCTGAAATGAATAATCTCCCGCGCAGGGTCTGCACATAGGAGAAGCCCTGCCAAACGCTGTAAATGAGGCAAATGACCAATCAACATCACATCAGAATGCATGGAAGCAAGATGCGCCGACCAGATGGACGGGTCTGCATTGGGATCAAGATCAAGTGCCTTTTCAATCGCCAAACCGCCCCATCCTTCAGCAAACATCGCGGCAGTCTGCTCTGCGCGCAATTTCCCACTATGCACAATGCGGACAGGCTTTGGCTTTTCAAACAGACTTAAAAAACCGGCCACACGTGTGATATCCTCTCTGCCCTGATCCGAGAGTGGCCGTTCAGAATCTTCATGTTTCTCTTTTGCCAAACCGTGCTGTGCCAGATAAAGACGCATCATACCTCCGAATTTCCTTAGCAGATGAAGGGGTGACCTTAACAGCAGATTAAGCCAGAATCAGCGCCTAACTTACAACGTGTATCCTAAATCTCTGTGAAACGCATGGATTCAGAGGTTCTCATTGGCCTAAGGAGTATGCATGGTCCGCATCAAAACACCCGAAGAGATCGAAGCAATGAAACCCGCCTGCCAGTTGGCAGCCAATACGCTGATCATGATCGAAGAACATATTCGCCCCGGCATTTCAACCGATGATATCAATGACATTGTTCATGATTATACGGTGAAACATGGTGCTGTTCCTGCGCCATTAAACTATCGCGGATTTCCAAAATCAGTCTGCACATCAGTTAATCATGTGGTCTGTCACGGCATTCCAGGAGAGAAAAAACTAAAAAACGGGGATATCATTAATGTTGATGTCACCTCAATTTTAAACGGCTGGCATGGCGATACGAGTAAAACATTTTTTGTGGGTGAGCCCAAACCAAGAGCAAAAAAAGTGACTGCGGTTGCTAAAAAAGCACTGGAAATTGGTATCAGTGTTACCAAACCCGGCGCAACACTGGGTGATATCGGGCATGCCATTCAAAGCTTTGTTGAAGGTGAGAAATGCTCCATTGTGCGGGAATATTGCGGGCACGGGATCGGTCAGGTTTTTCATGAAGATCCGCAGGTATTGCATTATGGCAAACCCGGTGAAGGCATGGTGTTAAAAGCTGGCATGGTGTTTACCATCGAACCCATGGTCAACATAGGCAAAGCAGGCATCAAACTTTTAAATGATGGCTGGACGGTTGTGACCCGGGATAAATCTCTCTCTGCACAATTTGAACATACACTGGCATTGCATGAATACGGTGTTGAAATCCTCACCACACCATCACTCTGAATTAACGTTTACAAAAACACCGAAACCATCTAAAACATTATGAAATTTGATCAATATTATATTTCTGTTGAGATAAAAAAGAATCTGGAAAAACTGGGTTTCAGACGCCCGACAGATATTCAATTCAAGGCCATCCCATCCATTTTAAATGGTGAAGATGTGCTGGCTATTGCTCAGACAGGCACCGGAAAAACAGCAGCTTTTGCGATCCCTGTGATTGATAAAATCCACCGGCTTAAAAGCAGCAAACGCTCTTATGGCATCAAATGTATTGTCATGGCCCCAACACGTGAACTGGCCTTACAAATTGGTGAGGTTTTCAAAACGTTATCAAAACATACCAAGGTCAAAACATTTTCGCTGCATGGTGGCATAGAGCAGGATGCACAGATCAAAAAAATTCAGGATGGTGTCGATATTCTGATTGTCACACCCGGCCGCATGTTTGATCTGATCAATCAGGAGGTTATCCGCCTGAATGCTGTGCATACGCTTGTTCTTGATGAAGCCGATCACATGCTTGATCTCGGTTTTATCGAAGACATCAAATACATCAAAAAAATGCTGCCACAACGGCACCAGACACTCTTCTTTTCAGCAACCATCAGTGATGAAATTCGAAAGCTTGCCTATTCTCAGGTTAAAAGTGAGGCGATTCGCATTCAGGTCTCTCCAAAAGACAAGGTTTCAAAAAACATCAATCATTCGGTCATCTTTGTTGAAATGGACGATAAACGCGCCTTTCTTGAACATTTCATCAAAGAAAACCTGGACAGCAAGATCATTGTCTTTGTTCGCACCCGGATCCGTGCCGAGCGTGTGGTCAAGGCTATGCAACGTGTTGGCATTGCTGCATCGCCGATTCATGGAGAAAAAGATCAATATGAACGCGCTGAGATCATGCAGAGCTTCAGGAAAGGTGCATGCCGTATATTGATCGCAACGGATGTCAGCGCACGTGGCATTGATATCCCTGACATCGATTTTGTGATCAATTATGACTTGCCGGAAAAAACGGAAAACTATGTCCACCGGGTTGGAAGAACAGGCCGGGGTATCAACAAAGGTACTGCGATCTCATTTTGCAGCTCAGATGAACGTGAACTTCTTGAAGAAATTCAGCAGTTTCTTGATAAACCGATCACAGTCCTTAAGTTAGGAAAAAAGGGTTATGCAGAGATCATTTCAGCACCTGATGAACCTGACAACTTGCGTGCACTGGTTGAAGAACATGATCAATGGTTAAATAAAAAACCAAAAAAGAAAAAATCAGCAAAACACAAAAAATAACGTTGTTCTTTCACACCTGTTCATAGTCCATCTATACTTAAAATTTTGTAAGGCTGGACTGGCGATTTACGGTTTTTCAGAATCATTTCCCCTATCGGCTGCATTTGAATCTGATCTTTACATGCTTCATAGGTCTCTTTTCCTACAATAATCTCCTGCCCTGAAGCGATCTGCTCAAAACGTGCCGCGACATTCACTGTATCACCAATCGCAGTATAGTCTTTCCTGTTTTCAGAACCAACATTACCAATCACCACTTTGCCTGTATTGATGCCGATACCAATCTCTATTTGAGATCTGTTTTGAGCGGCTTGCAGATTCATCTTCCTGATTGTATCGATCATCTCCATGCCGGTACGGATCGCTCTGATCGGTGCCCTTTCTCCATAAGGGTTATCACGAAAAACAGCCATCAATTCATCGCCAACAAATTTGTCCAGTGTACCACCATATTTAAAAACGACTGGAACCATGGCCTCAAAATAATCATTGAGCATGGCGATGGTCTCTTTCGGTTCCAGATTTTCAGACAAGGTTGTAAAGTTGCGAATGTCTGCAAAAAGGACTGTTGCCGTACATTCAACATTTTCGAAGCTGCGTTCTGAACGAATCAGTTCATCCACAACATCTTCGCCAACATAACGACTCAGATTTGCCCGTAAGATTGCTTCATCCCTGTATTTTTTTTCGTAAAGGCCAAGATCATTAATATAGGCAAGCATTCTTGCTGTATTCTCTTTTGAGTGTTGCCGATGTCGCTTCAACTCATCGACCATTTGATTAAAATCCCGTGCCAGCATATAAACTTCTTCAACATCTGAGTCCCTAAACTCAAGTTTGTCTTCACTGCCAATTTGAACATTCATAGCAACCATTTTTGCCACATACCTTAATCTTGAAGAAAAAGCCCTGACCATGAACGTACCCATCAGCACAAGCGACAGGGTTAACCCAAAAATTGCAGCAATGGTCTGGTTCATATTCGTGTTATTTTGAATCATCAGATAGATTCCAATCAAATAAGGAATCAAACAAATCAAACCAAATACAATCCACCATACACGCTGAAAACTCAGTCGTTTTGTCTTGTTTTGTTGTATTGCGAATGATTCCGGAATATGTGTTTGCATCTATTTGGTATTTCCAAAAAGATGTTCAAAAGCCAGCAAGTCTGTCAGACATAAACCCACAGAGGCTTTTGCAACCCCATCACCATCACGCTCCAGCTCACCCACCCAAACAACCTGTCCACTTCCATTCATACTTGAATTCAGTGCATCTACGGCAGGTAAAGATATTTTCAACTCGATCTTCTGACCAATAGTATAAGAGTCCGGATGTTCAGTGATCAGGCTGGCACCACCGCCGGAGATATTGTTTAACTGGCTCTTTTCCGAAAACTCATTGCCATCGAAACCTACCCAGGTCACTTCAACATTGAGTGATACAGCATATCGTTCAAATTCTCGCTGTCCTTCATTTTCAGACGACATATTGACTCCATGCATTCACCATAGTTCATTGATAAAACAAATGCTTTCTTAGGTATGCAAATATATGAAAGATTAGCAAGAATCTCGCCAGATAAAATATTCGGAAAAACTGAGAAATTCGAACCATCGCTGAACTTCAAAAAACGGATGCTGATATGTATATGCTGCGTCGATGCTCTGTTTTATGGGGACGCGTAATTTACAACGGTTCGAGAGTGTGCAATGCTATAAATCAGATGCAATATCAAGGCAATGATAAATTCGACAATCCACTTCAGGAATGGCTTAACCAGGCATTTTTTAATCTTCAAACCCCCTTGGGAAGAAAAACCAATATGCTGATCATGTTTTTGATTGCGATCAGTGTATTCATATCCATGGCTGGCACGCTTACCAACATTCCTGGTGATGTAAAAAATGCCATTTATTTTTTTGACAGGATTAGTACAACATGTTTTGCCGTTGAATATTTTCTTCGTATCTATTCGGCTCATAGCCGTCGTGGATACATGTTCAGCATTTACGGCATCATTGATCTGTTAACCTGGTTACCATTGCTTCTGTTTGGTCAGGTCACCATGGCTATTCGCCTGCTTCGTGTTCTCAGGCTCTTAAAATTGATCCGTTATCTCAGAGCAATGCGTCTCTTTTTTGCTTCGATGGCAGATATTGTAGACATCGTTTTTGTGGTGCTTGCAACGATTTGTATCATGGTACTACTGTCTGGAAATCTGATCCATCATATTGAACCGGAAACATTCCCCAACGCCTTTATCGGCTGCTGGTGGAGTTTGGTAACAATGACGACAGTCGGTTATGGTGATCTTGTTCCTGTCACGGTTTCCGGGAAGCTTGTAGCAAGCGTAACAATGCTGGCTGGCATCACCATGTTTGCAGTGTTGACGGGTACGGTCTCCATCAAACTGTCGGAACACCTTAAAAAGAAAAACATATGCAATCATTGTAAAAAGGATACGCCCTTAGGCGCCAAATTTTGCCATTTGTGCGGCACGGAACAGTTCATTGGAAAAAAGACGGACTAATCGGTTTGAAACTTATCAAGATCGAATGAGTTTCATAAACGCATCTCTGGATATCTCCTTAGCTCCCAAAGATTCAAGATGGCCAGTGTGAAACTGACAGTCGATCAGTTTCCACCCCTTCCTGTTTGCCCGCTCAATCAGTTTGGCCAATGCCATCTTTGAAGCATCGGTTTTTTTGCTAAACATTGATTCGGCAAAAAAGATGTGGTTTTGGAGCACTCCGTACAAGCCACCAATGAGTTTATCCGCTTCCCATACCTCCACCGAGTGAGCGTGGCCTTGTTTGTGAAGGTTTCTGTATGCATCAATCATCTCAGGCAAAATCCACGTACCTGATTCCCCTTTCCTCGGAATCTCAGCGCAGGTTCGAATGACGGTTTCGAATGCCTCATTCCATGAAAAGCGGTATTTCTGCTGCTTTAACCTGCGGCTGAGGCGTTTATTACAATAAAATTCTCGAGGCAACAGAACCATTCTGGGATCAGGTGACCACCAGAGTACCGGGTCACCTGCACTGAACCACGGGAAAATACCCTGACGGTAGGCTGTCAGCAGTGTTTCAGCTTTCAGGTTCCCGCCCATTGCCAGTAAACCTTCATCTGTTGCCTCGGAAGGATCAGGAAATACAATGCTCACAGGCCTATCCTTTCGACATTGTTTTGTTTAAGACACATTCTTTCAGCCAGACGGCTGGCTGCCTGAATCAACAATATTTCAGCCTGTTGCATGGCCGCTTCACGAGACATCAAATCCGGTGCGGCAGCCATCATCAGCTCAAAACAGGATTCAAGATCAGGGTACGCTTCTTTTTCAATACAACCGGATAGCAGAGCAGCCTTGATACCTGACTCTTTTGCCAGCAGCGCAACCCTGCAAGGTAGTTTTCCTTTCATCGTCTGTGCATCCGAACGCCCTTCCCCCGTAACGATCCAGTCAGCACCCATGAGTTGATCCTTCAGACCCGAGACATGGATTGCATAATCCGCGCCGGAGATTGCCTCACCACCGAGCAACATCAGAGCATAAGCCAAACCACCTGCCGCACCGCTTCCATTTTTTAAACTCGGATCAGAGTCAAATGCATCGCTACACATATTTGAAAACCCGGCGATTGCATGATCAACCCGCCCCAACTCCGATGTTTCAAGGCCCTTTTGAGGCCCGTAGAGCCTCGTAGCGCCCTCTTTTCCACACAAAGGTGACATCACATCAGCAAGGATTGTAAAACTGCATTGAGAGAGGCGGGCATCCATATTTGAGATATCGATTTGATGCAGCTTTAAAAGCCCTGTTAAGGTGGGTTCAACTTCCAGACCATCATGATCCACTGCCTTCAACCCAAGCTTCATCAACATGCCAAGCCCGGCATCATTGGTGGCAGAACCACCCAGTGCAATTAAAAAACGTCGTTTTCCATCATCCATTGCGTGTAGAATCGCTTCACCCATCGCTGAACTTCCACGCTGCCAGACCTGTTTTGAATTCATTTCAGATACATTCATGCCAATGAGTTCTGCCGACTCAATCAGCACCTGATCATCCTCAAGGGTATGATTGAGAATGGTTTTTGTCCCCTCCCCACCATCAGCCAAAGGGCAAAGAATCACTGCGGCATCAGGAAGAATATTCAGAATTCCTTTTGCAATCGCTTTGGATGCCTGTTCAGCGGTCAAAGAGTCCTTAAATGCATCCGGCGCGATAACAACCCTGGATATCTCTGCTGCTGTCATACCTTAGCTCTGTAGCAGGAGATCAGGAACAACGCTTGTATCACCCCTGCTCCTCAAAAAACCAGCGAACCTCGGCCAGATCGTCTCGAATCGGCGCTGGAGGCAAATTTTTCACCACCTCCCTGCCATAAAACTTCTGATAAAGCCGTGAATCAAGAATCGCCATCACACCACGATCTTCGTTGTTTCTGATCAATCGCCCGACCCCCTGCCGAAGTACCGCAATCGCTTCGGGCAATTGAATATCTTTAAATCCATTGCCACCATCCTCTTCACATGCTTTTACACGTGCCTGAAGCAGAGGATCATTGGGCGGTGCAAATGGCATCTTATCAATAATCACCAGTGAAAGACTCTCACCGGGTACATCAACACCCTCCCAAAAGCTTCGAGTACCACATAAAATTGAGCTCGTATCCTCTCGAAATTGTTCAAGAATTGAATCTCGACTTCCGCTCTTCCCCTGAATCAACACATGATAAGGAACGCGCTCAGCCAGCTCGGATGAAATTCGGTTCAACATCGAATATGAGGTGAACAATACAAATGCCCTGCCTCGGGATGCGCGCACCAGTGTTTCGATTTCATCGAGCAGATGTTCCTGACCACGCTCACTGCGTGTATCAATCAAATGCCTTGGCAGATAGGTCATTGCCTGAGTTTTATAATCAAAGGGTGATGGGTGAAATGATTCCTCAGCCGTTTCAAGCCCCAGGCGGTTACGCGCATAATCAAATGAATCGGATACCCTCAATGTCGCAGAGAGCAATACAAAACTGGCCTCTCTACCCCAAAGATGTTCATTGAAAACCGGTCCCGTCTCAACAGGTGCGACCACATGCCGTTTATGCTCACCTTCACCTTCCACCCAGGCAACAAAACCTTCCGAAGGTTTTTCTATTGCCCGCATCTCCTGTGCGATCAATTCAGCACGCTCAGCTAACTTGGCAAGCTCTTCGTTTCGTTCCACACGGCTGCCAGCCATATCCATCAAAGGAGCCCACGCAGCTTGCAGCACTTTGATATCACTGTTTGGCCATGCATCAAGTGTCACACGCCCAGCTTCGATAATCTCCTTTTTCAACACAGTTTCATCAGCCAGCTCATCCAATGCTGCCTGCATGTCGTTGAGCCATTGGATCAACTTCATGCGGGTTAACTGAATACCAAAGTGCTGACACGCCAAATCTGCCAAACTATGTGCCTCATCAAGCACATAGGCATCAAATACGGGTAAAATTTCTCCAAAATCGCCAGATTTCAATGCAGCATCAGCCAGCAGCAATGCATGATTCGAAATGACAACATCGGCTTCCTGTGCTTTTTGACGTGCTTTCATTAACGGGCATTGATTAAACTCTGCACATTTATTGCCCGTACACTGATCAGCCGTCGCAGTGACCATCACCCCGATACCTTTTTCAAACGCATCAAATGGAAGTGCTGACAAATCACCATCGGGACTTTCTTTGGCCCATGCCTGAACCTTCAGCAATGATTTTTTAGCCCACATTTCAATTTGATGATTTGTGGTAAAGCTTTTCAACCGGTGCGGACATAGATAGTTACTGCGTCCTTTGAGCAACGCAATACGCCTGCGAACTCCCATCGCAGCCTGCACAGCCGGAATATCACGATGCATAAGTTGATCCTGCAACGCTTTGGTATGTGTCGATATGAGAATTTTTTCAGAAGATCTTAATGCTGGAATCAGATAAGCAAGTGTTTTACCCGTGCCCGTCTCTGCCTCAGCCAGCAAAACCTTGGCTTGAGAAAAATTATCTGCGATCTCTTCAGCCAGTTTGACCTGTTCATCACGATAAACATAACCTGCAAGGCCTGTTGCAAGTGGACTTTCCGGCTGAAAATCATTTACAACCTGTTCAGAAAACGATGGCGACATAAAACGTTATCAGTGATTAATCAGTGATCGGGTGTAAACAATGATAGCTATGCTCAGGATCATCAGACTGATCCAGACCATCAAAATCTGCACAGTCATCCTGTACATTTGAACAGCGCAGACGAAACGCACAACCTGTATCTGCAATGCCTTCACTCACTTCAGCAATTTCATCTTTCCCCGTTCGCTCATGTGGATAATCGATAGGCCGCGCGGCAAGTAACATCTTCGTATAAGGATGTTTTGGTGATTCAAATACGTCAGTGACAGTTCCTTGCTCCACCACACGCCCGGCAAACATCACAAGCACCCTGTCGGCAATATGCTGAACCACAGAGAGATCATGAGAAATAAATAGATACGAAAGGTTTTGTTGCGTTTGAATCTCTTTGAGCAGGTTCAGAATCTGTGCCTGAACCGATACATCCAACGCAGATACAGGCTCATCCAGTACCAGTATTTTAGGTTTCACAATCAAAGCCCGTGCGATACCAATACGTTGCCGTTGTCCACCCGAAAACTGGTGCGGGTAGCGATCAAGTGCTTCTTCATCCATGCCACACTGTTGCAGTGTCTGTGCAACCCTGACACGGCGCTCAGCCTTGCTTAATTTCGGTTGATGGACACGCAAACCCTCACCCACGGTCTCAACAATTTTCATGCGGGGATTCAAACTGGCAAACGGATCCTGAAATACCATCTGGATATGTTTTCGTAACATGCGCAAGCGTTTGCCACGAACATGACTTATCTCTTTCCCCAACAGATGAATGCTTCCTTCATCCGCTGCAATCAAACGCATCACCATGCGTGCAGTGGTAGACTTTCCGCTGCCTGATTCACCCACAATCGCCAGCGTTTCGCCTTCTTTCAAGTCAATCGATACGTTATCAACCGCTTTAAGTGCAGCTCCACCACCCCAAAGCCCCCCACGGCGAAAGTTTTTGCTCAGAGATTCAGCTTTGAGTACCGTCATACTGTAGCCTCATCAGAGACTGACGGTTTAGGTGACGCCACATCGACATGTACACACCGTGCCTGATGCCCCTCATCTGACCATGCGTTTAACGACACACTTTCCTGGCACATCATATCTGCAAGCGGGCAGCGTTCGGCAAAATGACAACCTGTTGGCCAGTTTCCCGGTGATGGAACCTGACCTGTAATCACCGGTAATGCCGCACCCGGTTTATTTACCTCTGGCCTGCATCCCATCAATGCACGGGTGTAAGGATGGGTTGGCTGATCAAATATCTGTTCAACGGTTCCCGATTCAACCACCTGGCCAGCATACATCACGGCCACATCATCTGCGAGCTCAGCCACCAAGCCAAAATCATGCGTCACAAGTAACATACTCAGGTTTTTCTGTTGTTGTAGACTTCGAAGTAACTGGATAATTCGTTTTTGCACGGATACATCCAGTGCGGTGGTTGGTTCATCTGCAATGATATACTCAGGGTTAGCCGCCATCGCCATCGCGATCAATACACGCTGACGCATGCCGCCTGAAAGCGTATCAGGATATTGATCCAGCAGACTTTCGGCATCTTGCATGCCAACATCCTGAAGCAATTGAATGACACGTTTTTGCACATCATCTTTGTTCATTTTCAGATGTAAGTTGATCACTTCGGTAATCTGGCTACCAATCGAGAAGACAGGGTTCAGAGCTGTCATAGGCTCCTGAAACACCATTGATACCCGTCCCCCACGAACTTTTCGCAACTCATTTTCAGGCATGGAAAAGAGACTTTGATCATCAAGCAGAATATCCCCATCGCTACGAAGTACGCCCTGATACTCACCAAGCCTTAACATCGCCTGAGCCGTGATGGATTTTCCACAGCCTGATTCGCCTACAAGGCCCAATACACGGCCCGGTTCAAGTGTCAAAGAGATGCGATCAACAGCCATAACCTGTTTGCCTTTAATCGGAACTGTTAATGATAAATCCTGCACATGTAGCATGGCGGGAGTGTGACGCATGCAGAGTCCGCTTTCCAGCGCTTATCAGTATTTCCTTTAGGCTAATTGAACAAGGGTCATTCAAGAACCTTACGGATCAGTGATTTGGCAACAAGAATTTCATGCAATTGTTCATCGCTGGGCAGTATATCAGCAAGCTTTGTCAATGTTTCACGCATCACAACATCACCATCAATAGTGCTATTTGCTGTTTGCCGAAGTACGGATGATACGATCTCCGAGACTTTTCTGATATTTCTTTCGAATTGAATTTTTTCAAGCGTTTCACGCAGCAATGCATGCTCTTCGATCACTCGGCGAATCGCCTCGGTATATTCTTTATCTGCATCATTTTTACATCGTGTTTCAAGAAACAAAACTGATTCTGCCAAACGTCTTGCAATCATGGTCTCTCCTAAAGCGGATCATCATCCAAACTCACTGGAGTATACGTGACAGACTCACTGTTTCAGGAATCCAGATCACACATATCAATCTATTAAATTAAAAATAAAAATGAAGTCAAAAAATAACAACTCATGCAAGAATCAATTCATTTTCATCTGTATGTTCAAAAATTTTACCGTAGATATCCACAATGGTCGTTTGTGAATAAGATAGTTTTTCATTTTCGACTGTTATTTTTTGATAAAACTCAGTGGTTCGTGCTTTTTCCTGCATGAAAGGTGACTGAATTATTTTCCAATCATGATCATCGACATGGGCTTTGACTTCTATAATCACATGATTCTCTATATCTTTTTGTCTACGGTATCCTCCACCCGCAAGCAGGCAAACCCCACGAGGTATCACCAGAGAGTGCATCACAACGTCCTCTCTTGGATCCCACATCCAGTAGCCCGTTTGATCATGAAATACTTCATCATTTGATTTGCGTTGAACGATTTGACGATAATGCAAAATCGATAAAACCTGTGACTCCGCATTGGTCACATCACCAACGGCTGTGTAGGTGATCGTTTCATAATAAGGATTATTCTCTATGCCATCCGGATCTGGGGCCACATCAACGCCTTGTGCACCCTTCCAGACACCAATTAATCCTTTTAATGGGCCGTAATCCACCGTTTCTTTCGCGCTCATATTTTATCCCCTCAATCATTTAATACGATAAAGTCTAAGTAATTGTTTTCTTACTCTGCGATATAAAAACAAGTATAGCTCAAATATTTTAAATCGGTGGATCAATGCTGTTATAAAGGAGTGTGCATTTGTACCAGAAAATGTTGGCGATATACGATAACCCAAGATTGAAAACCTCACAAATACCACACTAAAATCCGGGCTTAATCCGCATCAAAATATTGCGATAAATAATATTGATGCTGGACTATGTATAACATAAATAGACATATAATAATTATTATCATGTTGGGAATCGGAATTTCCATCGCTGATGGCCTAAGATCCTCATCACTCTTTTTAATTCACGCAGAATCGCAATATGACATGCAAGCTAAAAACCGTTTGCTTAGTTGGAAAAACTTAATTCAAGATAACATGGAAGAGAATGAGTGGCATAAAATCAACGCCGTAAACACTTTTTTTAATCAAATACGTTTTGTATCTGATGAAAGACACTGGAATAGAAAAGATTACTGGGCAACACCTATTGAGTTTTTAACAACTTATGGAGGTGATTGTGAAGATTTCGCTATCGCTAAATATTTTACGTTACTTGAACTTGGAGTTTCTGATAAAAAGCTGCGTATTACCTATGTCAAAGCAATTCAATTTAATCAAGCGCATATGGTGCTCGCTTATTACGAAGAAGATCAAAATGAACCATTTATTCTCGACAATCTGAATAAAAAAATACACCCCTCATCATCGCGTAACGATCTTTTGCCCGTGTATAGTTTTAATCGTGAGAGCCTGTGGTTTGCAAAGAAAGAAGGCCACAACCAACGTATTCAAGGTGGTTCAAAACAAATTAATTTATGGCGTGATCTGAATATACGTATGAATATTGAGAAATACTCTAGATGGTCTCACTAGCTAACCTCAATTAAAAAATCAGAATCAAGGGGCAGTCTGGGCTTTCCCCGGTTTCATTGGACATGAATTCTGTCTATTCCTCCTCGGCATTTCCGGGAAGGCAGAAACCTAAGTCTTTACAATGTCTTAATGGATATCTGACCAAGCTATAAAGGTACTTGTTTGCATCCCCTGTGCCTGACTTTAAGCAATCGTCAAATAAGCTGGATGCAGTGATTGATAAACAATCGGATCAAAAAGACAAACATCTGTAAAATGAATAACTTTCTATTAAATAGAACGCTGTTAAGATGCGCGGCCATTTTACAGGTCCTTATGACCCTGAGGTATTACATGTCCCGCAAAATTCGCAATATCGCTATCATCGCTCACGTTGACCATGGCAAAACCACGCTGGTTGATGAAATGCTAAAGCAGTCCAATACGCTGGAAGCGCGCGAAGAGATTGATGATCGCGCCATGGATTCCAATGATATTGAACGCGAACGCGGTATTACCATTCTCGCCAAGAATACAGCGATTCAGTATGGCGACACCCTGATCAACATCGTTGATACACCTGGCCATGCCGACTTTGGTGGTGAAGTAGAGCGAATCCTTAACATGGTTGATGGTGTGGTTTTACTGGTTGATGCCCGTGAAGGACCTATGCCACAGACCAAGTTTGTAACCTCCAAGGCACTTGGTTTGGGACTGAAACCGATTGTTGTTGTCAATAAGATTGACCGTGAAGGTTCTGACCCGGATTCAGTTGTAGATAAAACGTTTGACCTTTTTGCATCGCTCGGTGCGACGGATGAACAGCTTGATTTTCCGGTTGTCTACGCATCAGCCAAAAATGGCTATGCCATGCTTGATCTCAGCGAAGAATCAGACAATCTAACCTGTCTTTTTGATACGGTTCTTCAGCATGTGGAGGAGCCGGGTGGTGATCCATCCGCACCGCTCCAAATGTTGGCCACAACACTTGATTGGGATGACTATATTGGTCGTATTGTCATTGGCCGTATAGCCAATGGAACCATGAAAACAGGCCAGGATGTCACTGTTGTTCATGCCGATGCATCACAATCTAAATTCAAAATAGCCAAAATCCTTGGTTTTAAAGGCCTGCATCGTATCGAAGTTGAATCTGCACAGGCCGGTGACATTGTTGCTGTTGCAGGCATCGAAACAATTCATATTGGCGAAACCATTGCTAACCGTGAAAATCCGATTGCATTACCGGTTATCAAAGTTGATGAACCAACACTTTCGATGGAGTTGCACGTTAATAACTCCCCTCTGGCTGGAACCGAAGGTAAATTCATCACAACACGTCAGATTCGTGATCGTCTGTTCAAAGAAATTCGTACGAACGTAGCTATGCGGGTTGAAGAGACTGATTCAGCGGACATTTACAAAATCTCTGGGCGTGGTGAGCTGCATATTGGTATCCTGCTGGAAAACATGCGCCGTGAAGGTTTTGAAATGGCAGTGTCACGCCCAAGCGT
Organism: Mariprofundaceae bacterium; assembly: GCA_021772895.1. GTDB lineage: Bacteria > Pseudomonadota > Zetaproteobacteria > Mariprofundales > Mariprofundaceae > WSZY01. Next base: position 37,875 of record JAJFLC010000015.1, read on the forward strand.
CATCATTCGTGAAGTCGATGGGACTAAACAGGAACCCTACGAAAATGTTACTGTCGATGTGGATTCGGAGTATCAGGGCGCTGTGATTGAGAAGCTGGGCAAACGTGGCGCAGAGATGACACATATGCAGGCGAACTCTGATGGAAACACCCGCATTGAATTTATGTGCCCTACCCGTGGATTGATTGGTTACACCTCTGAATTCATGACTGATACCCGTGGCACAGGTGTGATGCACCATGTTTTCCATGCGTATGGGCCATTTGTGGGTGCGCTTCCTGGCCGAACCAATGGTGTACTTATCTCGATGGCCGCAGGCGAATCGGTTGCTTTTGCTCTCTGGAAAATTCAGGAACGTGGTAAAATGTTTATCACTTCGGGTGTGAAAATTTATGAAGGTATGATCATCGGCATGAATAGCCGTGATGATGATATGGTTGTTAACGGAACTCGCGAAAAGAAGTTAACCAACGTACGTGCTTCAGGTAAAGATGATTCAATTGATCTGGTGCCACCGCTGAATTTATCGCTCGAACGTGCTATTGAGTTTATTGAGGATGATGAACTCGTTGAGATTACACCAAAATCGATTCGTTTACGTAAACGTATTTTACAAGAAAATGAACGAAAACGTTCTGCGACTGCAAAACGCAACAAATAAAAAAAGGGCGCTTTAAGCGCCCTTTTTTAATGACTTGAAAAATCACTTATGGCTGAAGCGTTACTTTATTCATCACCGTGCCATTTTTCAGCTGATCAACCACATCCATGCCTTCAACGACCTGACCAAACACCGTGTATTGGCGATCCAGATGGGGTTGCGACCCGAAACAGATATAGAACTGTGAACCGGCAGAATCAGGATCAGATGTACGTGCCATAGCAACCGTGCCACGCACATGTTTCGTTTCATTAAACTCGGCTTTGATTGAATAACCGGGACCACTGGTTCCTGTGCCACTCGGATCACCACCCTGAGCCATGAAACCCGGAATTACACGATGGAAAATAATGCCATCGTAATAACCATTGTTTGTCAGCACCTTGAAATTTGCCACCGTATTGGGTGCGACATCCGGCAGTAGCTGGATTTTGATCGAGCCCAAATCTGTTTCAATCACAACATGAGAACCTTCGGGAAGGTTTTTATCACTGGCCAACGGTGCTTTTTTAGGTGCTTTACTCATCATCTTCTCCACTTTGTCTTTTGATAGTTTAGAATTCGGAACCGAATTATCATATCCTGCATTACTGCTTGCTGGCATCATCAAAAAGGCCGAAACAAGAATTGGAAATATCGTTTTTTGCCATTTCATAATAGTTTCTCCTGTGCTGAGGGTAAAATTCGGGATGGATGCAAAACCATACGTTTCATACCAGGTTTCAAATCTGCGGTGCCGAGCAGGCAATGATCCGCAAAGACTTTAACAAAGCCTTGTAAATCATCATTCACTTGTATCCGTTGCCCCTGAAGAAAACGTTTGCCTTCAGCTGCTTCCAGATTCACATCAGAAAGATCACGTAACCATGTTGAAAGTGGTAAAATAATATGTTCTTTCTTTTCAATGGCCTCGTCCATATCAATCATCATCGATGATGGCCATCCACCTGTAGAAAGCCTGCGCAAAGCAGTCACACAGCCTCCCATAGCAAGCTTCTTTCCGATGTCCCGCGCCAGCGAACGCACATAGGTGCCTTTGGAGCATTTAACTTTCAAAGAAACCAGAGGAAATTTAAAGTCCAGTAATTCAAGCGTATGCACAGTGACCAAACGAGCAACCATCTCAACATCTTTGCCTTTACGCGCCAGCTCATGAGCGCGTTTACCATCCATTCGAATGGCCGAATAAACAGGGGGAACCTGCTCCTGTTCTCCGATAAAGCTCTGTACCACGTTGAGTAATTGCTTTTCAGTGATCGTGCCATCAAAGCGCTCTGTCACTTCACCTTCACAATCCAGAGAATCGGTCTGGTAACTCAGATCAAAGGTAAATTGATACTCTTTTTCCGCATTCAAGCCCATTTCTGCAAAACGTGTCGCTTCTCCCAATAAAACAGGAAGCATGCCTGTTGCCAGAGGGTCGAGCGTACCGGTATGCCCTGCTTTTATTTTTTTCGAGCCTGAAGGTGTGAAAAGACGAATCACCTCGTTCACTGCGCGGCGAGATGTCCAGCCCAATGGTTTATCCAGAAATAAAACACCTGAAATCATTAATTTTTAAGGTAGGAAGATACCAAAGGACGAACCTTCTCAGTCACCTCAGCAAGTGTACCGGCAAGTGTACAGCCTGCTGCATAGCGATGTCCCCCGCCATGCAATTCACTTGCAAGTTTTCCAACATCAATGCCATTCACGCCACGAAAACTGACTTTCCAGTGACCTTCATATTCAGGCCTGATAAAAACAGTGATCTTTACACCGGTAATGGCGCGACCATAATCGATAAAACCTTCTGTATCTTCGGTGTCGGCAGCGGTTGAAACATACATGTCTTCTGTTACGTGCAACCATGCAGAACGGTTTTTATCATTTAGCTGGAGTGTATCGAGTGACATTTTCAATAGTTTAAGCCGTTCATGACTATTGCTACCGTAAACCGCCTTTGATGCCACTGCTGGTTCTGCACCTGCTTCAACCAGGGCTGCTGCCAGATGAAATACATCAGCTGTAACCGTTGAAAGTCTGAAGCTTGCCGTGTCGGTCAAAAGTGCTACATAGATCGCAGCTGCCATGGCAGGCGTAAGTGCGATGCCAAGCGATAATAAAAGATCAAAAACCATTGCACCTGTCGCACAATAAGTTGCATTGACGACATTCACCTGTCCAAAACTGTTGTTACTGGCATGGTGGTCGATGTTGATCAGTGTTTTTCCTTCAAAAAAAGAATCTGGCATACCGAGCCGATATTTTGCGCCACAGTCCAATGAAACAATGGTATCCACAGCACCTAAATGAACAAAAACTTCGCCCATGCCTGCTTTCTCAGCGCCATCAAGATAACGACAGATACGCGGAACCGGATGCAGGTTATGAATCCATACCTTCTTACCTATGGCTTTGAGTGCGTGGAACAGGGCGATTTGTGAACCAATACCATCCGAGTCCGGGTTTTTATGCGTAACAAGAACGATGCCCTTTGCATCACCCAATGCCTTAGCAACCAGACTCCAGTCAGTTGTTGCAATCATGGCTTTCAAGTGCGCTCTATCCTGCTTAGCAGATCCATGACGGTACCACTTTTATCAAACGCATCATCCCATAGAAAGCGCAACGTTGGAAAACGCCGCTTAGGCAACGCCTTCCGCAGCTCATGTTCCAAATGAGGGCGTATTTTATTTAGTCGTTCTACAACCATTGCAGGGTTGCTCTCATCCATGCGATGAACAAAAACAGACATGCCTTGCCTTGCCTTGGAAGGCTCTAAACGTGTGATGCTGATTCCAAGCAACGTTGGATCATCAATTTCCCGCTGCATAAGCGTCGTCAGAAGGCGATGAATGTCTGTTTGCAGACGGTTTTTTCCTGTGGGTCGGTTCGCCATGTTTGTTACAGTGTAGCAGCAACTTCCTCAATAATATAAAACTCGAAGCTGTCTCCTACCTTCACATCATTGAATTTTTCAATGCCAATACCACATTCATAACCACTCTTAACTTCTTTCACGTCATCCTTGAAACGTCTCAGAGAGGCAAGGGTGCCATCATAGATCAGCACACTTTCACGCAATACACGCACGTTTGAGTTACGGAGTGCATAACCATCCGTCATGTAGCAACCTGCAACCGCACCAATCTTCGGCACCTGGAAAACATCACGAACTTCCGCACTGCCTGTGACCTTCTCAACCTTATCCGGCGAAAGCTTGCCTGCCATCGCTGCCTTGATGTCATCAATGGCATCGTAAATCACTTTGTAAAAACGGACATCAACACCTTCAGTTTCTGCAAGCTTCTTGCCTTTTGTTTCCGGACGGACATTAAATCCAATCACAATCGCATTCGCAGCCGATGCCAACATGATGTCAGACTCTGTAATACCACCGATTCCTTTAAGGATCACTTTCACTTCAACGTCTTCAGTTCCAGCTTTGACCAGAGATTCAGCCATGGCCTCAACAGAACCCGTCACATCACCCTTGATGAGAACAGGTACTTCTGCCATGCCGCTCTGCACTGCTGCAAAGAGATCATCAAAGCTTGCCTTCGTCTGTGTATCAACGCCCTGTTGACGCGCTTTCTCCTTACGATAAGAGATAATATCACGTGCCTGGCGTTCATTTTCAACCACAACGATTTCCTGACCTGCTTCAGGAACTTCTTCCAACCCAAGCAGTTCAAATGGAATCGATGGGCCTGCCGTTTTGTGCTGCACTGCATTTTCATCTACAAGGGCACGAATACGCCCCATAACTGTACCAACCACTGCAATATCACCCTTCTTAAAGGTACCGTTTTTCACCAAAACGGTTGCAGCCGGGCCTCTGCCTTTATCCAAACGTGACTCAATAACCACGCCTTGACCACGCCGTTCCGGATTTGCTTTCAACTCAAGAATTTCTGTCTGCAATGCAAGCATTTCAAGCAGGTCATCCAGGCCTTGTCCCGTATGAGCCGAGACAGGCACAAAGATCGTATCGCCACCCCACTCTTCTGAAACAACCTCATGTTCGGAAAGCTGACGCATGACTTTTTCTACGTCTGCGCCTTCTTTATCCATTTTGTTGACGGCCACAATGATCGGAACGCCTGCTGCACGTGCATGGTTCAATGCTTCAACTGTTTGTGGCATCACACCATCATCGGCTGCAACAACCAGAACAGCCACATCTGTCAATCTTGCACCACGCGCACGTAATCCTGTGAATGCCTCATGGCCAGGTGTATCAACAAATACAACACGTTCACCACTTTCTACCTTCACCATATAAGCACCAATGTGCTGCGTGATGCCTCCGGCTTCACCATCTGCCACACTGGCTTTGCGCAAGGCATCAAGAATTGAAGTTTTACCATGATCTACATGGCCCATCACCACCACAACAGGCGGACGTGGTTTCAAGTTCTCTTCTTCCTCTTCAATGCGTTCAACAAGCGCATCTTCAACTGCAGCCTCGTTGATCACTTTCGCTTTATGGCCAAATTCTTCAACGATCAAAGCCGCTGTTTCGGCATCAACACTCTCATTGATGGTTACGGTCGATCCCATCTCAAACAACTTTTTAACAACTTCGCTACCTTTAATCGCCATGCGGCTGGCAAGCTCACCTACAAAGATTGGATCAGTAATTTCAACTTCGCGGGTTACAAAATCTGCATCATCTTTGGTAATATGTTTGATTCGACCACGGCCACCACGGGCCAGGCGTGCCTGACGCTCCATCTGCTCCTCAGTCATCACCACATTACGATTGGAAGCATAATTGCGTTTGGCAGCCTTCTCTGCCGGAGATAACCGGCGTTTCTGATGCCTGCCGGCAGGTCCGCCTCCAAAAGCTCCGCGCCGTTTCACGCCTTCCGCAGGCGGTGCTACAGGCTGAGGAGAAACTGCAACTGAAGGTGAACGCCTTGGTCCGCCAGAAGCCGCCCCACCAGGTCTTGCGGCCCCAGAAGCTGTCCTCGGAGGGCCTGATGAACGCTCTTTTCGCCTTTCAGCGCGTTCAGTACTGATCTTTGCTTCAATCTGTTTAATCGAAGAACGTGGCGCTTTCGACGCTGCGATCTGCGCTGGCGTTAAACCACGACGAATGGTTGTACGTGGGCCTGAGTTGCTTGTGCTCCGCCCACCTTTGTCTCTTGCATCTGCCGGTGCACGTCTTGCATCTGCCGGTGCACGTCTTGCATCTGCCGGTGCACGTCTTGCATCTGCCGGTGCACGTCTTGCATCTGTCGGTGCACGTCTTGCGTCTGCCGGTGCACGTCTTGCATCTGCCGGTGCACGTCTTGCATCTGCCGGTGCACGTCTTGCATCTGCCGGTGCACGTCTTGCATCTGCCGGTGCACGTCTTGCATCTGCCGGTGCACTGGCAGGCCTGGAGTCACGATGGACTTCACGTTTAACAGCTCTCGATTTCGATGCTTCCGCTTTCTCTTTCTTTAATGTTTCAACTGCCTGAGCAGCTCGCTGAGCTGGAGAAAGTTTGCTGGCTGGCGTTTTAGCCTTTGGTTTTGTCGAAGCTTCAGGTGCAACTTCTTTAACAGGTGCCTTGCTCGGTTCTAACGCCGGAGCTGTAACCACCTCTTCAACCACATCACTAACCGGTGGTATACTTGCTGGCTGCTGACCTGGCACACGGCGGCGGCGAACAGCAACCTGTACAGTACGCCCTCGACCATCAACACTGCTGGCAGGACCACGTGTCTGGCCTGCAACCATCGGACGATTTAAAGTCAGGGTTTTACCGCCGGATGGGTTGTTGGTATCTTGGTGCTTTAAGGATGCCTTAATTTTTGCCGTGTCTTCATCGTTAAGAAGCGTCGTTGGCCCACTAACCACCACACTACAGTTCACTGCAGCACGTTGCACTTCTGCAACTGTAACACTTAGTTCTTTAGCCAATTCGAGGATGCGTTTGTTCGCCATGTAGTACCTTTACCCTGATTCCTAACTCATTTTCAACTCATGTGCCCGCTCATACCAAACACAAAACCGATGAAGCTTTACTGATATCGTCTTTGTCTCCAAAGCCGCTACAGAAACTTTATCTCTCGCAAAAGCTTCGGCAAGAAACTCAGTAGAAAAACCGTGTAATACAAACGTTTTTCTTCCTGACTCCAACCGCTTCTCCGCGGCATCACTTACTTGCCGTGTAAGCGCATCACCCGCATCTGCTGCCAATAATACCAGCAAGGGCCCACTCTTCCACATCTGATGCATAATCGCATCTCTTCCCAACACCGCAGCAGCGCGATATTGCGAAAACAGACGCATCAACTGTTGATACAGGCCATCCTGCATCCGTCCGATCAGTTTCGAACACTGTGGCAGTTGCACACTAAAATTCCTGCGCAAAGCACCAAGCCTCTTATCCGACAAGTTTTCAAGACACCCCTGCTCCATACAAAGATAAGTGCCTCGTCCCGGTGCCTTTTGAAAAAGATCAGGCCAAACCTGTCCTTCATCATCCACCACCAATCGTAACATCACTGTCTTCTCCACCTTATTTCGGCACATCAGACATTGGCGTTGATTCAGTTTCTTTTCGGCCTTCGGATCAGAACTTGAAACAACATTGGAAAGCTTACTCAAACCAGCCGCTGGCCTCTCTTGCTGCCAAAATAAGTGCTTCTGCTTCTTCCCGATTCAAACCTTCAATATCTTCAATCTCATCCACTGAGGCATCCGCCAGAGCAGCCACAGCCGCCATATCACGTGCAGCAAGCTGCTCAGCAATCTCACGGGTCATACCCGGCAAATCCAGCAATGATACTGTGGATTCACCTTCTTCGGCCGAACCTTGAAGTGCTTTATCCAGCAATGCATTACGTGCACGTTTCTGAATTTCCTGAGCCAGTTCACTGTCCAGACCTTCCACAGAGGCCAGATCTTCAATCGCACAATAAGCCAGATCATCCAGAGCTACAAAACCCTGACTTACCAGCAATGAAGCAAAGTTTTCATCAACATCAAGCCCGGCCTGAAAATCCACTTTGGCCGATTCAACTTCATCGGTACGTTTCTGCTGCTCTTCACCCGACGACATAATTTCAATATTCCAGCCGGAAAGCTCCGATGCCAGACGCACATTCTGACCACGGCGACCAATGGCAATGGCAAGGTTGTCCTCAGCAACGGCTACTTCAATGGTACCTTTCTCTTCATCCACCATCACACGTTCAATCTCAGCAGGCGCAAGTGCGTTCACAACAAATGCAGCAGGATCTTCTGTCCATTCAATGATATCGATCTTTTCGCCATGCAATTCATTCACAACTGCCTGCACGCGTGCACCACGCATACCCACACATGCACCCACCGGGTCGACACTTGGGTCTGTAGAAATCACAGCAATTTTACTGCGGGAACCGGGATCACGGGAAATCGCCTGAATTGCAATCAAGCCATCCTGAAGCTCCGGTACTTCCTGCTCAAAGAGATTCAGCACCATGCCTGCATCAGAACGGGAAATAAAAACCAATGGGCCTTTTGGTTGATTGCGTACTTCGCGAAGATAGGCACGTACACGATCACCCTGGCGAAATGATTCACGTGGCAACAAGTCTTCGCGGTACATCACCGCTTCACCACGACCAAGGTCAACATAAACATTGCCACGCTCTACACGTTTTACGATACCTGTAATCAACTCGCCTACACGCGGTTCATATTCAGCGACAACACGATCACGTTCGGCTTCACGAATTTTTTGGTTAATCACCTGTTTCGCGGTCTGTGCAGCAATGCGTCCCAACTCAATTGGTGGCAGTGATTCACGGAATTCAGTACCCAGTGCTGCATTAGAATCAATTTCTTTACCCTGCTCCAGAGTCAAGTCATTCTCTTCCTCTTCAACCTCTTCAACCACAGTACGCACATGACTAAGCTTCATTTCCCCAGTATCACGATCAATGATGGCCTCAATATTCTTATTCCCATAAGTACGACGAGCAGCAGTTCTGATTGCCTGCTCCATCGCTTCAATCACCAACTCACGGTCAACTGACTTTTCACGAGCCACTGCATCGGCTACCTGTAACATTTCAACATTCATTGTTTGTTATCCTCTTCCATTCCATCTCAAACACAGTTTAATTTTTAATAAAACCAACACAACAGGGTTCATCCAGCTTATTTGCTTTTGCCGCCTGATACTTTCTTCCAGTTTACTGCACGCATCACTTTTTTCACTTCACTCATTGCAAAATAACGCGGCTCGCACCCTTCTTCCTGAATCAAAAAACCATCCTGATCCGGCCCAAGGTTTTCGCCTTCTATCGACTCAGCCTCTTCAAACTCCACCTGAATCCATTCATGTTTATAGCGTTCAAAATCAGCACTGGCTGTCAGCGGCCAATCCAATCCAGGTGATGAAAGTTCAAGGCGGAACTTACCTTCAATCAAATCTTCCACATCCAGCTGCAAAGCCAGGCCCCGGCTAATCCGGGCCAACGAATCTGAATCCACACCGCCCTTGCGGTCCACAAGTACCTGAACAAGCTGATTCGCTTTGGCACCGCCCATGCGGACCTTAAGCACATCAACCCCAAGCTCTTCAGCAATAGGAGAAACCAATTCAAAAACTTTTGATTCCAGACTCACTTCGACCCCTCTGCTTCAAAACCACGAAGCCATAAAACAAAAAAAGCGAGCCACGGCCCACTTTCAACGTTGCGAATCATAATTATCCGCCTGTAAATTGCAAGTCGGGTATGCCAAATACAGCATCAATCATCCTTCTCCTCTTATTTTATGAAACATGAAAAACATATAGGAGAGAGATGTTTCATTTTCGTGTATCAGAAAACCGTCAAAACTATCTATGGCTCTTTCAACCACCCATTACTTTAATTTTGATGTATCCATGTGTTTTTTTAGTGCAGGCGACTAAGGATATTCCAGCTTTTCCAGAGCACCCCTAAGAAACTAAATCAAGCAGACTATGAAGCTTTTTTTTAAGCCCGTTCGTTGCTGAGTAAATACTTACCGGGACGGGCCAGTAAGAAGTGACGTACGAATTTCGCGACTCAATTCAGATAGATTTATTGGTTTTTTAACAAGCTTAATTGTATCACATTGAAGTTTAAGTTGAACGTCATCAAGCGAATCTTCCGTGATTAAAATAATAGCAAGTTGAGGCCTTATCTCTCTCATTTTGTATAAAATTTCAGAATCAGATGTTTCTGACATGGCAAAACCTGAAAGCACAAGATTGATTTCATCCAGATTTTCCCGAAACAGGTCTATTGCCTGCTCACGATCAGTTGCTAAAAGAACATGGTACCCAAGGTTGCTTAATATCTGTGAAATGATATCGCGAATAATAGGATTATCATCCACAAGCAAAATTGTTGCATTCACTTCAGAGGTGTGAATTATTTGCTCAAAAGGCACATCGTAGTCTATCTCTTCTACCAGTGGAAAGCAGATAGTAAACGTGGTTTCTTTATTTTTTTCACTCTTCACCTGAATATCACCATCATGACTTTTCACCGTTCCATAGACTGTGGACAATCCAAGGCCGGTTCCTTGCCCTACCTCCTTTGTGGTGAAAAAAGGATCATATATTTTCTCCAAATGTTGTTTTGCAATCCCGGCCCCGGAATCTTCCACGATCAAATGCGCTGCATGAGAGGCACAAATATCGCAAGTTTTCGAATAAGTATGTGCTTCGACCTTTTTTTTACCCAAAGTGATACGAATAGTTTTTTCTTTTTTATCTCGCAAAGCATCCCGCGCATTATTTATTAAATTTAATAATAATTGCTGCAATTCATTGGCATTGCCAAATACAAATAGCTCTTCATCAGTGATATCAGTGATAACTGTAATATCATCAGGCAACCCGAAACAAGCCAACTTTACCGTTTTTTTATAAAGCGCTGAAAGAGACAGGCTGCTTCTTTCCACACTATCATCGCTTGAAAAAACAAGAAGCTGGGAGATCATATCTATCGCACGATGTCCAATTGCCTGAATATCATCCAAATGCTTCATAGCTTTATTCGAACCCGGATCAATACTTGCCAAATAAACTTTGCCCAACATGCCTGTAAACATGCTGTTAAAATTATGTGCTATCCCGCCTACCAATGTTCCGATGGCTTCCATTTTTTGTGCATTAACATACTTCTTTTGTAATAGTTGTAATTCTTTATTGGCTTTCTCCAGCTTATTGTTTCGCTCTTCTGCCAGATCAAATAACCGGGCATTCTCAATCACAAGGGGATTAAGTGTGTTTTCACTGTCATCTTTATCAGCAATCACCTCAATGGATGAAACCTCTCGAGAGCTTTCAGAGAAATATTTTTCTTTAAGTTTAAGGGTTTTACCATACTTATCAGCAACATAAATTGCACTGGCATTGAGCGGGCATGATAAAAACGGATTGTTAGAAAATTTTTGCAGCTTTGCATAAGCATCCCGACCATACAAATCATGCCACAATATTTTCTCACCAATATCGGTCTCTTCCACATCGATGGAAGATGCAAACCCATTATTTACAAAAAACGTAATGACTGATTTAACATCTTCCAGGTTGCCCTGCTCTTTAAGTTTATAACCTTCATTTGCAAGGTATTCAATGATTTCCCGGCCAACGTCTTTTAAGATTATTTCCTGATCAAAAATATTATATTTTGCCAGTGTTTTACCATAACTGAAAAGAACAGCTTCATACAATGCTTCTTTAAATGGTTTCATATATTATTGATCTGTTTGATAAACATAAGTTCTTTATCGGTAAAAAACATCCGGAAATAAATAAAATCAGTTTTTTTCAATTTATTTTAAAACATGCCGATATATCATCATACGCTTTCTAAGTTTTTGTTTCGGAAGTTTCATCTGAGAATGAAAAACATAAATAATAAATTTGGTCTAATCTATGAAGAGAAGAATAGAGGAAGGAATATACTCAGTGGACAAAACTCAAACCAAAGAGCTGGAACATAAAGAAGTACTCTATCGTCAAATGGCTGACCTTTACCCTACAGAGCCAGAATACCTTCGGCGCCTCATCGAACTGCTATTGCAGTTGGACAAAGAACAGGAAGCCGTCAACAAGATGCGCCAGCTTGAAAAGCTTTATCAAAAACATGGTCTGAAAGATGTTGCAAAATCTTTAAAAGACCTGCGACAAAATATTTCTGACAATACAGATGATCTCAATGCCACACTAAACCCGTTTCTTTCCAATATTAAACCCGAAGCACTGCATATGTTAATGCGTGGCGCCAAGCGCATTCAGCTCTCCGAAGGTGAAACACTTATCAAACAAGGTGATCATGACGATGGCATATATATTGTTCTCGGCGGTGAACTGGCCGTACTTGTGCTTTATCGAAAGCGTAAAAGCCCAACCATGATTCACATGCTCAAAGAAGGAGAGATTGTTGGTGAAATTGCGTTTCTTGAAGGCTCCGTACGCAATGCAAGCATTATTGCCAATACAAATGCATCCGTATTAAAACTCATGCACAAACGTATTCTTCAATGTCTGTTGAAATTTCCTGAAGTTGGTGATTCATTGCGCCATGAAAGTGAATTTCGTAAACAACTAACCGCCATTAATGGTAATAGAATGCTGACAATGCTTCCTGATGAAGCTAAAGATCATCTGGCAGTGCATGCCAAGACGATTCATTACCCTGCCTTTTCGGTCATCTCCCGCTCAAAGAAAAATTTACCATGGATGGGCATCATGATTTCCGGTCTGGTGCGTATTGTTGCAGAAGATCGTTTGGGCCAAAGTCATCTGCTTGAACCCATCAAGTCCGGCGATACCATTGCTGACATCGCTGCATTGCGTGAAGAAGCCATCGCAGCCGACATGATCACAGTCAATGACTCCGTCATCCTGCAAATTCCGGTTGAAATATTCAGAGAAGTCATGGACGCTAATCCGAGAATTAAAAATCGCCTGATTGAAAGTGCTGCGGAGCGGATTGCACATACCATGGTCTTCATTCAGAATAATAAAAGCTAAGGATGCTCTGAAAAAGTCAGAATATCCATGTAGACCTATTAAACGGCCTCTATATATCGCTGTCGCTTAGAAGCCTTTATACAACGCGTATCAACAATCAAATAACCATCGATACAATCACTGAAGGCCTTATCAAGACCAAAATCAGAAAAGCACACACCACCCTTTTCACAAAGCTCTCCGTACTGCTTAAACAGCGTCGGCACCGTTACATCCAATGCTTTTAGATAACTACGCAGCTTTTTGAAGTTTTCAGCATAATCATCACCGTTAAAGCAGGCCTCCATTTCAGCCAACGTCAGATTGGAGAGGCGATAAGGAACCAAAGCACTCATCCACTTTTCATCAGCTGCAAAATATTTGAGATAAAAATAGGCAAGCGCATCTCTGGCTGCTTTGGGATAAGCATGACTGATACTGACAGGCCCATACATGTAACGCACTTCAGGATGATGTTTAAGATACGCACCGATCCCCTGCCATAAATAATCAAGAGCTCGGCTACCCCAATAACGCGGTTGCACAAAGCTACGACCAAGCTCAATCGCATGCGGCAAAACTTCATCACAAAAAGGTGCGGAAAACTTACATAACTCTTTCATATACAAGCCTGATATGCCCTGCTGATCAATAATATAACCACACTCACCCACACGATAAGCACCAACAACTTCAAGGTCCGCATCATCCCAGAGCACAATATGCCTGTAGTGCGAATCAAAACGATCCATATCCCGTTTATCGCCCGTACCCTCTTCGACCTTGCGAAAGGTATATTCCCGCAGCCGTCCTACCTCTCGAATCAACACCGGAGCGATAGCATAACCAGTCAGATAAATAGCTTTTCCATCCGCTGTCTGCCCAATCAGTTCAGACTGTTTTAATTCCTGACGAATCAGTTGCCTGCTCTCCGGGCGCGCGACACACTTTTCAGTAGCATAAATCCCCGGCTTCCCGTGAGCGATGCGGTAGAGATGTTTACGAAACATTTTGGTCTGCTGATTCAACGACAAATCCGAACGCGCCAATACACGTTCACTCACCAATTCACCTACCGTGATTTTCAACCTGGCCTTCTGTGCCTTGAGCATCTCATAGGGTAACAACATGGTACTAAATGGCTTGTATAGCATTGATATGATATAAAACAGAATACTATTTCTGGCCTTGATATGAACGGGTAAAATTGGCGTCTGATTACGTTTGGCCATCTTAAGAAAACCGCTTTTCCAATGTTGATCGCGCACCCCCCATGGTCGAAAGCGGGAAACCTCTCCAGCTGGAAAAACAATCACCGCCTCATCATGTGCCAAAGCGTTCTCAATTTGTCTGAAACTATTACGCGATATTTTCCCGGACATATTATCGACAGGAATCAGCATTTCCTGCATCTGAGGTGTGTCCATCAGAAAAGCGTTGGCCAGAATTTTCACCTTGCCACCTTGTCGCATCTGACTCACAAGTTGGATCAGTGCAAAAGAATCAATTGCCCCCATCGGATGGTTGGCGATGATGATCACCTTACCCATGGCAGGAATGTTCTCCAGCTCCTTTTGATTGGCCGAATACGATACATCAAGCTTGTCGAGCACAGCATCAACAAATGCGATTCCTGCTTGATGATGCGACTGTAAAAATGCATTCACCTGCTTCTCATGTGACAACAATTTAAGCAAAGAAAACGCAGGGCGTGTGATAAAATCCGGGTAACTTATAAGTGCTGGATAATTGGTTCTGATAGCTGATTCAAAATTCAACATCGGCAACCTCCATGGTTCACATGCAAGCTGCCATTGAACTATGACAAGACCATGTCAGTTATTTTGAATAACATAAAAAGGCCTGCGAAAAATCACAGGCCTTTTTTAGATCATTCAATCAAGCGCTCAACAGTTTTACGTTCAAAATTGCGAGTATAAGCTATCGAATTCACATCACGGGTTCAGCCACTTCTGTGACGGGTGCATTTACCACCGCATTAGGGTCCATTGCCAGCATCTCCATGCCTTCAAGTACACCGCGCTGGAATGGTGCGACAGCGTCATTAAGTCCTGATACACCAAAATCTGTGCCCGAGGTTGTACGCAATGGGCGCTGACCGTAAGGGGTATCAATCAATTTAGCGATATCGTCAGCAACAATTTTCGGGTTACAGTTTTCATCATTCTGCATCATTTCATTGAAGCCATTGGCCATTTGATCCGGTGCATCAAGCAAAGCACCATAAGATGAGAGTCCCGCTGTATCCGCAGGTCTAAGTGAGTTATCCATAAAAGCGGTAGCAAACGGGCCGGGTTCGATGAGAATGGAGTCAACACCATGGCTGGAAAGTTCATAGCGGTATGTTTCCGCCAGTGCTTCAACCGCAAATTTACTGGCATTGTAGATGCCAAAAAATGGAACAATGACCCTTCCGACAACCGAGCTGATATGGATAAGCAGGCCCGATTTCTGTTTTCGCATATATGGCAAAACAGCAAGGTTCATGCGTGCAACAGCAAAAAAGTTTACATCCATCTGCGTTTGCAGTTCTGTGATGGAAAGGCTCTCCATCAGTCCGAAATAGCCATTACCGGCATTATTAATCAATACATCGATTCGGCCTTGCTCGGCAATGATCTGATTCACTGCAGAGGTGGTGGATGCATCGTTGGTAACATCGAGTTCGATGACGTGCACGTTATCACCCAGCGCTGTAAGTTCTTTGGCATGTGCGGCATGGCGTCCGCTGGGGTCACGCATCGAGGCGTAAACAATATGATCCTGTTGTGCCAATGTTTCTGCGGTCGCTCGCCCAAGACCGGTTGCTGCTCCTGTAATCAATGTAACGTTTTGTTTTGTATGAGTCATTCTTTTCTCCTTCGTGGTTAACATTGTGTACTGTTTTAAATGGCGTGTCAGACCGTCAAATCATCATGAAATCAAACTTCCAAAGTATGAGCACAAGTCAGGACACCAAAATAGTTCCAAACACCATGGCAACATAATTGCGCAACGGCTGAACATTGCCCTCCACTTTCATGTGCAGCAGTGCCCCCTCCCATCCATTGAAGAGGAACTCAGCCATAGCTTTTGTATCGATTGTTTGAGATATCTCTTTGTAGGTTTGTGCCGCTTCAAGCGTAGTTGCGATATCACCTTTTGAATGTTGCATAGCATGCTGAAGTATCTTCTGAAATGTACTGTTCTGGTCTGCCATCTCCTGTGCAAAGTTGCCAACCATGCAACCGCCTTTACAGCCGTGCTCTTTGTTAAAGTATGTGATTTTTGACTCAAAAAAGTTTCGAAGTTTCGCCAGTGGTGTACACGTTTCATCATTGAAAATTGCATCGGAAACTGCTTTTGATTTTTGCATGTAGTTTTCCAGCACCTCTCGGCCAAATGTCTCTTTGTTTTCAAAGAAGTGGTAAAAGGAACCTTTGGGCACCCCGGCAGCCGTTACAACTTCCTGTATTCCAGTGTGGTTGTAACCCTTCTCCAGGATGATGGCCTCTCCAGCCTCAAGTAGGATTTCTTTGGTTGATTTTCCATTCATGCGGTGAACAATAGACCGGTCGTCTAGTAGCTGTCAAGTGCTGTCATCTACATTCAAGAAAGTGTCGCCCATGCAAGTTATGACAAGAGATCGACAGATATAAAAAGGAGTGGTATAGAAGTGTGTACTTGGCTTCGATATCACTTAGACATCAAAATATTTTTTTCCCTATGATGGAAGGAAAGCTTTAAGTATAACCTTTTATTTCATGACGAACTGGCACACTAATAAGTCAGTCAGATCTATTTTCATTGATAGCGCATTATATTTCACGATGCGGTTGTCGTATCACTTCCAACTCTTGAAAATGCACCTGCAATAAAACTTAGTGTCCAGCCTCCTCAGGGGTTTCTACTTTAAATAGTATGCGAATTTACACTTCATTTTCCAGTGCGTGTTCCTGAAAAATACGCTCGAACTCGTCACCACATTGCTTAAATGCAGCGCGAACCATGGGGTCAAAATGCTTGGGATCAGTCCGACCATCACCATTCAGAATAATGTTCATGGATACCTGATGGGTAAATGGTCTTTTGTAAGGACGTTTACTGCGTAAAGCGTCGTAGACATCACAAATACACATAATACGTGCTGGAAGTGGGATATCATGCTGGCTAAGTCCTTTAGGATAGCCTGATCCATCCCAGCGCTCATGATGACATTCGGCGATTTCCCGTCCCATGCGAATAAGCGGTGCATCTGAAAGTGATAACATGTGCCCGCCAATCTCAGGATGTTTTCGCATGATTTTCCATTCATCCTCATCAAGAGGTCCTTCTTTAAATAAAATATGATCCGGAATACCGATTTTACCAATATCATGGAGGCTGCTGGCGTGAAACATAAGATTGCAATAATCGTGGTCTTTTTCCAGGGCCTGGCATAACGCATGGGTATAATAGCTAATGCGTTGCACATGGGCACCGGTTTCATCATCACGATATTCAGCCACTTTTCCTAAAATACCAACCGTATTCACCAACGATTCCTGCACCTCTTTGGTGCGTTCTCCGACTTTTATATTAAGCTCTTCTTTATGATTCCTCAGTATATCATTGGCTCTTTTAAGCCGGATCATATTGCGCACTCGAATTTGCAATTCATTGGTATCAATGGGTTTGTTTAAAAACTCTTCGGCACCATTGGACAAGGCCCGAATAAGTGATCTTTTATCATCCAGTGCAGTGACGATAATAATGGGTATTTCAGCTGTTTCCGGGTCGTTCTTCAGCTGGGAAGCCACCTGAAAGCCATCCATATCAGGCATCATTAAATCAAGTAAAATAACATCAGGATCAATGGTTTGAATGAGCGATAATGCGCTTTTCCCGGAAGATGCAGAACAGCATTCATAGTCTTCAGCTTCCAGCCATTTTGTGAAGATACGGCGGTTTTTCTCCTCATCATCTACAATGAGAATGGTAGCCTTTTCCTTATCTATTAAATTTTCTGACATAATAAATTTCCTGATTCGAACTGATTAATCGCGTATATTAAATTTATTAGCATGGAAGATGTTCCAAAATTGTTTTTAATAGTTGCTGATAGCTAACAGGCTTGCTTAAGTAGGCATCGCAGCCTGCTTCAAGCACTTTTCGTTCGTCGCCAATCATGGCTGAAGCCGTTAAAGCGATAATCGGAATGTGAGAAAACTCTTTATTGGATTTGAGAATTTGCGTGGCTTCTAAGCCATCCATACCCGGCAGCTGTATATCCATAAGGATAAGATCAGGATGCTTCTCCTCTATAAGCGCGATGCCTTGCTCGGCATCAACAGCCACAACTGTTTCATAATCATGCTTGTGAAGAATACTACAAACCAATCGCATATTAACAGGATTGTCTTCAATGATAGCAATAAGTGTCATGCTAATTCCTCCCCTTTGCCCTGAGTAATAATATGATTGACTTCATTCATAAATTCAAGCTGATTAAACTCAGCTTTCTGAAAGACATGGCTTACCTTATCTTTGAGATATTTGTGCTCTTTTTCACTTACGTTCTTGGCGGTGAGAATGACGATTGGGATATTGCACGTTTTTTCAATCTCTCTGAGCCGCTCAATGACCTCAAAACCACTTAAATCAGGCATCATCAAATCCAGGAAAATCAAATCGGGCTGTTCTCTTTCGGCAATTTTTAATGCCTCAGAACCACCGTGAGCCTCCAGCAACTCAAAGTGATCACGAAGAATGCTTGAGAGCATCTTGATTGATTTAGGATCATCATCTGCCATGAGAACACGAGGGAGATGACTCTTTGAAGTTGTTCGAGACACAGCTTTAGGGCTGTCGTTGCTGTCGTTGCTGTCGTTGCTGTCGTTGCTGTCGTTGCTGTCGTTGTTGCTGTTGTTGCTGTTGTTGCTGTTGTTGCTGTTGTTGCTGTTGTTGCTGTTGTTGCTGTTGTTGCTGTTGTCGTTGTTGTCGTTGCTGTCGTTGCTGTCGTTGTTGCTGTTGTTGCTGTTGTTGCTGTCGTTGTTGCTGTTGTTGTTGTTGTTGTTGTCGTTGTCGTCAATCGGTAAAAAGACACTAAAGGAACTGCCTTGCCCTTCTTCACTTTCAACAGCAAGTGTCCCGTTATGCAGTTCGACCAGTTGCTTGGTCAGAGCCAATCCTAAACCTGTGCCTTCATGCCTTTTGGTCATTGCATTTTCCAATTGATGAAAGGATTGGAATAACTGAGGGATATCTTCTTCACTGATGCCAATACCCGTATCGCTGACTCGAATCTCCAGCCAGTTCTCACTACTCGAGCCGCCTGTATCGCTAACTTGATCCGCTGTTATGCGCTGTACAAGCAGGGAGACTTGACCGCCACTGGGTGTGAATTTCACAGCATTGGAGAGCAAGTTAAGCAGAACCTGTTTTAGTTTTCTAATGTCTGCAGAGATAAAGCCTATGTCGTTACGCATAAACAGCTCTACCTGAATACCTTGCTGAATCGCTTTTTCTTTGATGATATTAATACTGGCATTGGCAACTTCATAAAGAGAGATGTCTTCTACGATCAGCTCTAATTTTCCAGCTTCTATTTTGGATAGATCAAGGATGTCATTGATGAGATCAAGCAAATGTTTTCCGCTGGTGAAAATATCGTTGCTGTATTCACGCTGTTCCTCATTGATCTCTCCGGCCAAACCGTCACGCATAATTTCTGAAAAGCCAATGATGGCATTAAGAGGCGTGCGTAACTCGTGACTCATATTAGCCAAAAATTCAGATTTCATCTGATTGGCATGTTCAAGTTCAGTGTTTTTATTCGCAATTTCAGTACTTTGTTCTTTTAATTTTTCACTAAGATCCTTCATTGAGTCATATTGATTGAGATTATTTAAGGCAACACCAAGTTGCAGACTCAAGCGGGAGACCTGAAGTTCATCTGTATCTGATAATGGTTTGTTTGAAGCCAAAACCAGTGCTCCCAACGGGGTGCTTTGATAGCTAATGGGAGAGATGATAATATTACTGGGGGAAAGTATGCCAATACCGCACGGAATCTCTATATTACTTTCACTGCTATCCAGAATAATGGTTTTAAGATCTGCACATGCCTGACCCATCAAACTATCGTCGACGTTAACCTGTTTCCGAAAAACATTTTTTAAACCATGTGAAGCAATGTTGTTTAAGGTGCCAGTCCAAGCATCAAGAAAATAGATGGATGATACAGGGAATGGATGATGCTCGGCAAGAATCGTTAAAATACCACGCATGGCCTTTTGGCGATCATGGGTAGAGCTAATAAGCGTGATCGCCTTATTGTACGAAGCATCGTATTCTGCATGTTTTTCCATCGCCAGATGTTGATCAGACAGTTCTTTTTCAGCCTCTTTTCGATCGGCAATATCGCGACATACACCAATAAAATGCATATCAGCTTCAACAATGGTTTTTGTAATGGCCAATTCCATAGGAAATATTTCACCATTGCGACGCAAACCAAACACCTCACGGCGAGAGCTCAAAATATGATCGCTATCTCCGCAGAGATATGCTTTCATATAATCATCATCCTGACCGCCATCAATGTTTGGCATTAATATTCTGATGTGTTTACCAATATCTTCGCTTTCTACAAGGTTAAACATACGGATGGCCACTGCATTATAAGATGTGATGATGCCACTATCATTGATGGTGATGACACCATCGGCAAGATTATCAAGGATGCTGCTTATCCTTGCAGTGCGTTCATCCACCTCCTCTTCTAAATGGGCCGTTAATTGAGATTGTGTTTGTGCAAATGTATTGATACGGATAAACAATTCTCGCATTTCATCCTGTGCAGAACTCTCATCCAGTCGAACCTTTAAATCACCCGCCGCCATTTGTTCAGTAGCATCACTTAACTTCATAATGGGACGAAGAACTCGATGGGAAATAAACAAAATGATAAGAAACAGACTGATAATACCAATGAAAAAAGCACTGATACTCATAATGTTACGCATGACATAGATCCGTTCAAATATCACATCTTCGGGTATTGCAAAGAAAAGGGTCCAGTAATGCTGCTGATTATCGGGATCGAAGAATATCTTCTGAAAACCATCAATTTCCTCATGTTCTTTATGCCAGCGTATGAGTTCTTTTTGCGTGTCCAGCATAGGCATCATATCCGGCTCCAAATCTTGCAGCGATGTGCCTTCTAATTCGGTTAGGGTTGTTGCTACATCCAGATTCTCAGATTGTATGTATTGGCCATGTTTATCGACAATTGAAACGTCTATTTTCGAATCATAGTTAGAATGATCAAACAATGCGTCAGCCAGGACAGTAAGCATTAATATACCACGGGGTTTTTGATTCTGATCTCTAATAATCTTGGCAATATCCATGGTTGCGGCCTGATCCTCTTCGATCAACGTATCTTTTTGATAAATATGGACGTCTGAGTAATACAATTCGTTTGGAGCAAGCTCCAGTATTTGTTTAAAATAAGTATCATTGCCTTTGTTTTGCAGCTCTTTCTTTTTGACTCTGCTTACTGCCCCGTTGACAACGTCGATACGTAATAACTCCATACCGTCCATGTCAATATAACGAAGATGTGCATAGGAATTTTTATGTTCGTCTGCAAAGGCTATGCATATCTGTTCAAGGCGTTGAAGCCAGGTATCCAGACTATCATCCGATAGTGGGTCAATATCATTACCGGCATCCATTGCACGGATAATGCCCATAAATGGTGGTGTCTTGGATATAACCTGCAAATCTTTGTTAAATGAAATGGCTGTTTGCTCAGTACTATGGGTGTAAGTAGATACGGTTGCAGAGGTTTGTTTGAGCAACCCCTGCGTTTGGGACTCAACACCTTGCTCAATACCCACATACGTCGTGATAGCCATCGAAACGATGACCAAAGCACCCAGGATTAAAACGGTTTTGCCGCGCAGCCCTAATTTAATCATTTGCTTGATAACCTACAGCCAGCATCAACATCGTGAAAATAATCCACACCATCAGCATGCTTATAAAGCAAAATATCTCCCCCATTTTTTTTCAATCCCTTCAGATTCATGAATACTCTCTATGCCTACATTTCAACACAGCAAAAATGCCTGCGTTTATCTATCGCCGGAAAAGAAAAAAACTTAAAAATAGTCAGCATGTAAAAATCACAAACACCATTTTAGAAGGCTGGAGAATCTTGACAAAAGAATGAAACAGGGCCTTACCATCAATACGTTTAAACCTTCCTCTCAAACAGATTATAAGCAAGAAAGCTTAACTTCACAAACCTGTGAAAAACGAGATGGAGAAGATATTTATAATGAATTTATCAATTAAATTTTTAAAAACCATTTGATAAACAGGCGTTTTAAAAGAAAGACAACCAAACTTAAACAGGTAATAACTTCAGAAAAAAGGCCAGTGATTTCTCACTGGCCTTTTAAAATATACAGGCTGGCAACTCAATGCTTCAACTGCTCGCCAGCATCACTGAATAAGAAAAATTTCAATCCGACGATTTTTTTCGCGCCCTTCAGGCGTTCGGTTATCAGCCACAGGTTCAACAAATGAACGGCCTACCACATGAATGCGTGAATCAACAATCTGTTCACCCCAGATCATGACTCTGGCCACAGAAGCAGCACGAGCTGCTGAAAGCTCCCAGTTATCAAGAAAACGCTTTTTAAGTTTGGGGTTCGTGATAGGCAACAAATCGGTGTGGCCCACAATTTTAATCTCAGCATCAGGGGCTCGTTTCAGACTTTTGGCAATTTTTGCCAGCATTCCTCTGCCCTTCTGGTTAATTATAATGGAGGTTGATGCAAACAATACATCCTGCTGCATGGTCATTTTCACTTCATGATCAGACAGTTTTTCAATTTGAATCCGCTGATCTGCAATTTCACTCTTCAAATCCTGTTCCATGGCATCATATGCCATCGTCAGTTTATTCAGCCGCTCAGCCAACACGTCGGCTTGTTTTGCCTTTTGCTGCATAGCTTCGTATTCGCTCGGACTCATGGTTTTGCATGATGTAAGTGTCATAGCTGTTAATAACATCAGCAGACAAGCTATTATGGTTTTATTCACACCTCTCCTCCTATCATTCTGCTCATTCCAATCGCACCAAAAATCGAAAGCCCTCAACGATTCAAGTCGGATACAGACTGGATTCCTCCACCCAGAAAACTGTAAAATCACCCTGTTCCAGATGATTTTAATTATATTGACGCTCTCTTCCCGGATATTGATAGTCAAGAAACATTTTGCATCACAAAACTTATAAACCAGGGATGTTCTGAAAAACTACGTGCATGTGGTTTTTCAGAATGCAAAAGCAAAAGCCCGGTTTTGACTTTGCTCATAAAATCACGCTTTGTTCATGAATTGTTACAGAAATGTTACTGGTCAATGCTATCAACACTGGATAGTTTTCCAACTATGGAGCCAACATGAAAAACCTGATTTTAGCACTCTTTGCAATCTTATTCCTGCCTTTATCATTCTCAATTGCATCTGCCGCGCCTGCTGTGGCCGCGCCGAACATCAGTCAGCTTCAAGGCATGGTTGTTATTCGTGGGAAAACCGGATTTCAGCATGCTTACCATGGTATGCAACTTAAAAAAGGTGATGAAATTCGCACAGGAAGAAGCGGTAGAGCTTATATCGATTTTCCTGATAACAGCCGTGTTAAATTGGGTAGCCGTGCCCGTTTTGTTGTGCAGGACTGGCAGCAGGATGATGGTGTTTTTTCTTCCGCTTTAAAAATCTTTCAAGGTGCATTTCGTTATACTGCAAAAGCCATTGGCAATGGCTTACGCAAACGCAACACAACCGTGACAACACGTACGGCTGTGCTGGGTGTTCGCGGCACCGATTTTTGGGGCCGTGTGAAAAACGATGAGACTTTTTTCCTGTTAATCGAAGGCGAAGTTTCACTTTCGCCACGTTTTGGACAAACAATAACATACAACCATGCAGGTGCTGCAGTTCAAATCACCGCAACAGAGATCTCTGCGCCGAAAGAACTATCGAGTGAAAGCATCGCACCACTGGCTGCCGAGACCGAAATCGCCGAAAGCACGCTCTAAAACCCGAGTAACAGTCTTCCAAAAAAGCAGGCCTGCACAGAAACAGTGTGCAGAAACGACATATAAAAAAATGTGCTTAAACATTCACATTGCTTGATGTTACTTCCTGCACCCCTGTTCATCTCATGCCAAACAGACCGGCTCTGCTTTAAGGCCCCCGCTGCCAAAAGAATACACACATTGATAAATGCTTTCCTTCTCATAACACGATTTAAAAATGGGGAAATACCCGCTTATTTTACAGACAGGTTCAAAATTTAAGTTTCTGACGATAAAGCCGATAAATATGACCTAGGCTATCTTCATGAGGTAGGGAACAATGGAATAAAGCCCAATTGGTTGGAGCATGCATGTCAACAGAAAATACGTCAAAACCGGGAAAAGATGACCTCCTTTTTGCTGATGTAAAATCATCCGCAGCAACTGATAAAGCAACTGATTCTGATGAATCAAAGGCATCTGACAAAGCAGTAACTACCGAGGAAAAAAAGGACAAAAAAGAGCCCGCAACAGATGAAAACGCACCATGGAAACTCATGGTGATTGATGATGATAAAGAGACCCACGATGTAACCGACATGGTGCTGAGCGGTTTTTCATATAATGATCGTAAACTTCAGATCGTTGATGGTTATTCAGGTCAGGATGTGCGTCGTTTAATGGCCGAACACCCCGATACAGCCGTTGTACTGCTTGATGTCGTGATGGAATCAGACCATGCAGGGCTTGAAGCGGTCAAATACATTCGCGAAGAGCTAAAAAATCATTTTGTGCGAATTATTTTGCGTACAGGTCAACCCGGTCAGGCACCTGAAACCGAAGTCATCACACAATATGACATCAACGATTACAAAGATAAATCTGATCTGACGGCTCTCAAACTCAATACCTCCATGATCGTGGCGCTACGTTCCTATCAGGATCTAAAAAAGATTCAAAACCTGGCCATGTCCAAAGAATCTCTGGAGCAGCTTGTGAAGGAGCGTACCATTGAACTGAAGCAGTCCAATATCAAGCTTGAGAATGAAGTGGAACAGCACTTGCTCAGCGAACAACGCCTGGCCGAAGCACAGCGAATCGCACACATTGGCAACTGGGAATGGGATATCAAAACCGATGAGTGGGAGTGGTCTGATCAGATTTATTCGGTACTTGCCCTGGATCCTTCACTTAAACCGGGTCACAAACTCTTACTCAGTGCTGTGCACCCAAAAGATAGAGATTTGATCGAGAAAACCCATCAGCAGGCCATCCGTGAAAAAACACCTTTTTTCAATATCGAATATCATATTGCTAAAACAAATGATTTGACCTCTTCACACTGTTTTGTCTGCCATCAGGGCGAAGTTACGCTCGATGGCAATGGAAATGTTAGCCGTATTACAGGTACAATTCAGGATATCACCGAACGTCGTCAGGCCGAAGAAGGGATGCGCCAGCTTTCACTTGCTGTTGAGCAGACGGCGGATTCAATCATGATCACAGATGCAGAAGGCATCATTGAATATGTTAATCCTGCGTTTGAGCTCATTACAGGTTATTCAAGAGCTGATGCAATAGGCCAGACACCACGAATTCTCAAATCGAATCGGCAGGGTAAAGTTTTTTACCAGCGCCTCTGGACACACATTATGGCTGGTAAAGTGTTCAGCGATGTGGTGATCAACCGTCGCAAAGATGGAAAGATGTATTATGAAGAAAAAACCATCACGCCACAAAAAAACAGCCAGGGTTTCATCACCCACTTTATCGCCACAGGTAAAGATATCACCGAGCGCATGGAGGCCCAGCAGCGGCTTCACCATCTGGCTCACCACGACTCGCTCACCGGCTTACCCAATCGTGTGCTTCTACAAGATCGCCTGAATCAGGCGATCGCCCGTATGCGCTGGCATAAACGCAGTGTTGGCATACTTTTTCTGGATGTTGATCGTTTCAAAATTGTAAATGACTCACTCGGCCATGATGTCGGTGATCATGTTTTGAGAGAGATAGCAGAGCGTTTCAGTGCCTGCATTCGTGACGGTGATACAGTGGCTCGTCTCGGTGGTGATGAATTTGCCATTATTCTGAATGATGTTGGTTCCAAAGAAGATATAAAACCACTGGCAGATAAAATCCTTGAAGCACTGATCCAACCCTTTCTGTTTGAGGATCATGAGTTTTATGTATCCGCCAGTATCGGCATAGCCATCTATGCTGATGATGGTGAAGACACCCAAACCCTGCTGAAAAAAGCCGACATCGCGATGTATCGTGCCAAAGCAAATGGCGGTAACAATTATCACTTCTATTCCGATGAGAGCGATGTCAAAAGCAGCGATCGTTTATTGCTGGAAGCAAAATTAAGGCAGGCTATGGATCGGGGTGAGTTTTTTCTTCACTATCAGGCACAGATGGATTTAGAGACCGATGAAATTATCGGCCGTGAGGCGCTGTTGCGCTGGGAACATCCCGATTTCCCTGATATTTTACCCCTACAGTTCATTCCCCTTCTGGAAGAGACAGGATTGATTGTACCCATTGGTGAGTGGATTCTGCGCACTGCCTGTCTGGATGAGATGCAACGACAAAAAGCTGGCCTTAAAGGCCATCGGGTATCGGTCAACATTTCAATTCGGCAATTTCAACAGGATGACTTTATCGACATGTTGGAACGTGTTCTCAAAGAGACAGGTATAGAGCCGAAATACCTTGAACTTGAATTGACCGAAAGCTTGTTAATTCACGATATTGTAGAAACAGCCAAAATATTGCACAAACTTCATGATCTTGGCGTCATGCTTTCCATTGATGATTTTGGTACGGGATATTCATCCATGAATTATCTGAAACGGCTGCCTTTTGATCGCCTGAAAATTGATCAATCCTTTATACAGGACATTATAAACAACAAAGATGATGCAGCCATTGCCACAGCCATTATCACGCTCGCCCATAGTATGGATCTGAAAGTCATTGCCGAAGGCGTAGAGACCTTCGAGCAACTTGATCATCTGAAACAGGAAGGGTGCGATGTCATTCAGGGCTATCTATGCAGTCACTCGATTCCGTTTGACGATGTGAATGCTTTTGAAAACATAGGCAAAAAGATCAAAAAACACAAAACCGGAAAAAAGAGATAACCCTGCTGATGATTTTTCAGACAATGTTTCTTCATATAATGGCTTTCCATTCATTGTTTTCTGTACACCAATTTTCAGTACAAAACAACAGCCCGGACTGGTTCCCACAGACTCAAATCAGTTTGATCGAACTGTAAAATTCAAGTGCGTGAACGATAATACAATTAATACATAAATATTAAACGATTAAAACTTAGGAGCTGTAATATGACACAATTAAAAGAAGTTAAAGAAGCAACGGTTGAAACGATTGAAATGCCGCTTGAACGTGACTGGTTTTCACGCTCCCTGATCCGACAATTATCCGGTCTTCTCGAAGAGGTGGTAGGCCTTGAAGAGGCCTCAGGTTTTATCAGTGTGGTGGGCCAAAATATTGGCAATGATATCAACGAACTATATAAAAACGGTTTAAAGCTCTCAAACCTCAACCGTCAGCAGATCAGCGATGTGCTGGTTGACCTGAAAACGCGTATTCAGGGTGATTTTTATGTTATTGAGGCCGATGACAGCAAAATTGTCCTGGGTAATCGTGCCTGCCCGTTTGGTACTGAGATGGTAAAAGATCGCCCCTCTCTTTGCATGATGACCTCAAACGTCTTTGGCACCATCGCAGCAGAAAACGATGGTTATGCCAAGGTGGTACTTAACGAGACCATTGCACAAGGTGCGCCGGGTTGCCACGTAACTGTTTATCTTGAAGCAAACGATGAGGCAAACGCAGCCGATGGGCATGAGTATTTCAAAGCAGGATCATAAAACCACTATGCCAGATAAGAACTTACTCAAATCATTCGCACAGATTGCGAAATCGCTGCCCAACGCATTTTTTCTGCTTGATGGTGATGGAAATATCTGTGATATCAACCCGCCCGGGTGCCGAATATTGGGTATGAAGAAAGAGCAGCTGGTAAAACAAAAGCTTCATGATCTGGTAACAAGTGATAAAAAGCAGGTCGATGCATGGCTCCTTCAATGGAGCCGTAGCGGTAGCCCGATGCCCTGTAGCATCAATATAAAAAAAGAAGATGACGAAGTGCTGGCCTGCCTTGCCAGTGGCAGTGTACTTCGACCCAAAACAGAAGATGCCCCGGCTCTTCTTTTGCTGCGTGTACAGTTAAAAAAAGTCCTTAATCAGGGTTTTGCCACACTCAACGAAAAAATCACACTGCTGCAACGTGAGGTGAATGAACGAAAAACAATTGAATCCGCGCTTCGTAAAAGCGAGGAACAGGTACGCCTGCTACTCGATTCATCAGAGGAGATCATTTATGGCATTGATCTGAAAGGTCACTGTACCTTTGCCAATCTGGCTTGCCTGAAAATGCTTGGTTATGATGAACTTTCAGAGCTACTGGGACAAAATATGCATACGTTAATTCATCATAGCCTGCCCGATGGCTCGGCCTACCCGGCTGAAGCATGTGCAATTTTTAAGGCACATCACACGGGTGAATCCACCCACTGCGATACCGAAGTGTTCTGGCGGCGTGATGGCAGCAATTTTCCGGTCACTTACAATGCCTATCCGATTTTTCAGGATAAAGTCATTCAGGGTACTGTGGTGACTGCCATCGACATCACGGAGCAAAAAGAGGTTCAGGATGCACTCGATCGTAGCAATGAAGCACTCTACAGAGCTCAGGAGATTGCTCACATCGGCAGTTGGGACTGGAACATTGTAACCGGTGAACTGGCGTGGTCTGATGAAATTTATCGCATTTTTGGTTTAACACGCCAGCAGTTTCCAGCCACCTATGAGGCATTTCTTAATACCATTCATCCCGATGACAAAGAAGCTGTAGCAAAGGCTGTTGATGCAGCCGTTGCTGATGTCGATGCTGGCTACAGCATTGAACATCGTATCATCCGACCTGATGGTGAAGAACGCATCGTGCATGAACATGGTATTGTCTATTGGGATGGAAACCACAAAGCAATACGGATGATCGGTGCTGTACACGATATAACAGAGCTCAAACAAAACGAACATGCCATCAACCAGCTCAATGAAGAGCTTGAAGAGCGTGTAGAGGCACGCACTGCTGAGCTGAAAAGAACTCAATCTGAGCTTGCACAAAAAGAAAAAATGGCTTCGCTGGGCGATCTTGTGGCTGGCGTGGCGCATGAAATTAATACACCTGTTGGTATTGGCGTTACCGCTTCAAGCCATCTGGCAGAGCAACTTGAAAGCTATCAGGAGCGCTATGATAATAACACACTGACCCGGGGAGATTTCGAAAAACTTCTCTCAACGGCCATTGAATCCACCCAGATGGTAAGCCATAACCTTAAACGTGCTGCTTCACTCATTCACAGCTTCAAACAAATCGCTGTCGATCAATCCAGCGATGAACGACGCAGCTTTTTTATTCATGACTATATCAAAGAGATGATGTGGAGCCTGCATCCCAAACTTAAAAATACGCCGTTTGAGGTGGAAATCAACTGCCCGGAGAATATCTATATTTATAGCTATCCGGGTGTGTTTTCACAGATCATTACCAATTTTGTTGTCAACTCGCTGGTGCACGGTTTTGCAGGGGCCACATCAGGAAAAATCACGATGAATATAAGCCAGGATGCAAACAACTTTATATTTAATTATCGTGATGACGGGAAGGGAATCAAAAAAGAAGCACTCAAACGCGTATTTGACCCCTTTTTCACCACGCGCCGTGGCTCAGGTGGCAGCGGCTTAGGCATGAATATTGTCTATAATTTGGTAACCCAAAAATTAGGCGGCACCATTGTTTGTTCAAGTTCGTCTGGCGAAGGTGCAATATTTGAAATTTCGGTGCCCTTTAATTTATTGAAAAATATTCCGTCATAGATCGTTTTCACTGAACAATTCTGAGGCTGTTTTCCCGCGGTTTCCCACTCTGTTTCCATCATCCCCTGTCTGACCACAAGATATTTAAAAACAGATTCATTACAAATGCCTTGTGATTTACATCACATTGAAGGCTTGTTTTTCCCAGACCGCTGTTGCAAGCTTCCCCACCACTTTTTTACAGAGGACATAAGCATGACAACTGCAAATTTTGAAACTGCGCGTCGAAACATGGTTGAATATCAAATTCGCTGTTGCAAGGTTTTAGAGCCTGAGTTGCTTGATATGATCGAGTCCCTTCCCCGTGAAGAGTACCTGCCTGACGATGTTCGCAGCCTTGCTTATATGGAAGGCCATGTTCCTCTCCCGACCGGACAGGAAATGCTAAGCCCACTTCAGGAAGCCAGCATGATGCAGAGTTTAAAACTCAAGGGTGATGAGCGTGTATTGGAAATTGGCACAGGCACAGGTTTTTTAACCACCATGCTTGCTATGCGCTCTGCCGAAGTGGTGAGTTGTGAAATTCATGCGGAACTTGTTGAGCTTGCCCACAATAATCTGGAATCGCATGGTGTCAGCAATGCAAGTGTGCACCATGTAAACGCCATGAACCCGGAAGCATTGGCCAACGCAGGCATCACAGGCATGTTTGATGTGATCGTTCTGACCGCTGCGATTGATAAAATCCCTGAACATATTAAAAACATGTTGAAACCACAGGGTCAAATCGTTGCATTTATCGGTAAAAACCCCGTTCTATCATTGGTTCACATGGCTTATGAAGGGGCTGCTTGCACAAAAACGGCGCTGTTTGAAACCTTGTTGCAGGATATGGAAGGCATGCCAGTAAAACGGGAATTTATTTTTTAATAAACCTTCCTCTATCGATTTCAACTTCTTAGCGTTAGATTCCCGGAATGCCTGAACAGACAAAAACACACACACCTGACATCACACGTCGCAAACTCATTCTACATACATTAGCGACACTCGCAGCCATCTCGGTCGCACCTTCGATGGCTTTTTCCAGCTCAAAAAGCAGCTCTGAACGTCAAAAAATCATTCATGAATTAAAAGGTCAAACCGGACTCGACATTCAATTTATCGAACAGGCTATTAACAGCGCAATCTTTGATAAAAGCGTCATCAAACGAATAAAAACACCCTACGAATCAAAAAGTTATGCTGAATATCGCCCGCTTTTTGTGCACCAGCGCTTAGCAGACAAAGGCACTGCTTATCTGAAAGAACATCAACAGATATTTGATCATTGTAAAAAGAAATATCAGGTTCAACCACAGATCATTGCTGCCATTCTTGGTATGGAAACACGTTACGGACATTACAAAGGCAAAGATCGTGTGCTTGATGCCCTGTATACACTGGCAACAGGTTATCCAAGGCGTGCTAATTTTTTCCGCAATGAACTGGGTGAATTTTTACTTCTTTGTCACGAAGAAAAACTTTCTCCCACATCGATCCATGGCTCTTATGCGGGTGCTTTTGGAACCACTCAGTTTATTCCCTCTTCATTTCGCGGTTATGCGGTTGATGCGGATAAGGATGGTTATCGGGACGTCTGGGAATCACCTGAGGATATCATCAACAGTGTTGCCAACTATTTTCATCGCTACCATTGGAATGCCGAACGCCCGGTAGCGCACTGGCTGGATGAGACGTTTGATAAACAATCAAAAAAACACCCCGGATATTCACTGGTTCAAAAAATGCTCAAAGATGAAACAAAACAATGGCGTAAACTGGGCGAGCTCAAAAAACATATGACACTGAATCTTCCTGATCTATGGCAGGATGATGATAAAGTCGCGTTGATTCAGCGGACGACCAGCCTGGGCAAACAAACGGCGCTTGTGCATTACAATTTCCATGTTATTACCCGCTGGAACCGTTCTTATAACTACGCCATGGCCATCACAGAACTGGCTCATATGTTAGGATGTGCCAATTGTGAGGTACAATCATGAAAGCTTCTGCCATGAGAACCGAAACAGCTCTTTTGCTCACCGCCGGTGTACTCGCCCTGCTTCTGGCAGGCTGTGGTAAGCCTCATGTAAATTATTCATCATCAAGCCAAACACAGGACTCTGCACCACCGGCTTCATCATACCCTGCCAACCATACAGCCAGGCTACCAAGTGGTCAGGGTGGTTATCATAAAACCGGCAAATCATACAAAGTCAGAGGCCATCGTTATTACCCGCTTGCCACCGCAGATGGATACAATGAAACCGGTACCGCCTCCTGGTATGGAACCAAATTTCATGGTAAAAAAACAGCCAACGGTGAACGTTATGATATGTATGCCATGTCTGCCGCACACAAAACATTGCCCCTGCCAACCATGGTGCGTGTAACCAATCTCAACAATGGCCGCTCCGTGGTTGTACGTGTGAATGATCGTGGTCCTTTTGCGAAAGGCCGTTTGATCGATCTTTCCTATGCCGCAGCCAAAACACTTGCATATGATCATGCTGGCACTGCGCCAGTGCGTGTTGAAG
Source organism: Mariprofundaceae bacterium (assembly GCA_021772895.1). Lineage (GTDB taxonomy): Bacteria > Pseudomonadota > Zetaproteobacteria > Mariprofundales > Mariprofundaceae > WSZY01. Next base: position 70,071 of record JAJFLC010000015.1, read on the forward strand.
TATTGGGAAACACAAGAGCAGCTTACAATCATAAAAAAGCTTCTAACCCTGTTCAAAACACTCCCATCCAACGTGTTTCACTGCCACGATCCGAAACAACACCTTCGGCGCTTACAGGCAACAATAGAGGCATGATGTACATCCAGCTCGGGGCCTTTGCCTCACGTAACAATGCAAAACAGCTGCAAACATCACTTCAAGATGAGTATCCATCGGTTCAGGTTTATACAAAAAACGGCGGCTATTCTGAGCTTTACCGTGTCCGGGTTGGCCCGTTTCATGATGTAAAAAACATTGAAAACAAAGTGCTTTCACTTCAGGAACAGGGGCATGTTAACGCCATTGTGGTGATTGAATAATCATGTCTTCCTCTACACGCAAACGCATCGCGGCTTTTGGTTCATCCCGTATTGGCTCTGAAGCATCATCATTCACAGATGTTCAGGCGCTTTCATGCAAACTGGCCCAACAAGGCTGGGATGGTATGACAGGCGGTCATCAAGGCATGATGGCAGCCTTCTCACAGGGCATCCATCAGGGCGGTGGGCACATACGTGGCATTACGCTGGAACGCTTCCCTACGCCGCCCGACAACACACTGAGTGAAGAGGTTCGTGCAAAAGATTTTTTTGAACGGATGCAAGTGATGATCGAAGATGCCGATGCCTACATTGTATTGCCCGGTGGACTCGGAACGTTGGCTGAACTGGCCATGACATGGGATCTTCTGGCTATCAATGTATTGGAATCAAGGCCGCTCATCCTTTATGGTGAGATGTGGTTTGAGATTGTCAAACAGATGCAAACTTCACTGGTCATGTCAGTGGATCACACATTTGACCTGATCAGCATATGTGAAAATCATGATGAGGTGCTCTCAACTCTGAGTCGGGCCTGATTCTGATGGATGATTTTCAGGATTTTTCACTGACCGTGCCTGTCCAATCACAGGATATACAACTTGATCAGTTTTTGAGCAAGAGCCTCCCCCTATCCAAAGCCCGCATTCATCAGGCCATTGAGGAAGGTGGTGTTTACATCAATAAAAAACGCTGTCAGGAGGCAGCTCTACAGCTTCAGGGCGGTGAAAAGCTCCGAATTGTTACGCTTGCACATGAAACACTGATCCCTTTCTCAAAAAAGCAAATCATCTGGCAACAGTCTCCATTTTTTCTTGTCCATAAAAAAAGCGGGCAATACGCTCAGGAAGCACTCCACCGTAGTCAGGGAACCTTACCTGACGAGCTCGCCAGACATTTGCGATTAAACCCTGAACAAACAAAACAGTTTCGCCCGGTACATCGGCTTGATCGTGATACTTCAGGCCTGATGCTGCTGTGTTCTGATCCAAAGCAGCTGCAACAGATTCAAAACCTCTGGCACAGCCATGTTCAGAAAAGTTATCTGGCGGTTGTGTCTCCTGCTCCTGACTGGGATCACAAACGCATGACTTTCCCGATTGGTAAACGCCGAAACCAACAAGGCAACTATGCTGTGGATCAACAGGGCAGAGCCTGTGATACAGAAGCCAAAGTTCTGGAAAGGAGCGATGGAAAAGCATTGCTCCAGCTCATACCTCACACAGGTCGAACCCATCAATTGCGTATCCATCTTTCACACATAGGATGCCCGATTCTTGGCGATCATCGATATGCTGGAAAAAAACATGCACGGCTAATGTTGCACGCACATACGCTTTGTGTTCAGGTTCCGGCACTTTCGAAAAATCATACGTGGCGTACCGACCCTGAGGAGGACTGGCAATGGCAGTAAAAACAAGAATTCAATGGGTGATTTTTTGCATACTCATGCTGGTTCCGCTTACTGCATCTGCAATCAACTGGCCACAATCTCCAGCCATTGAAGCAAAATCATGGGCGTTGGTTGATGCCCGTTCAGGTCAGGTTTTAGCCAGCCACAACGAAACCATTGAACTGCCACCTGCCAGCCTGACTAAAATGATGACACTTTATCTGACATTTCAGGATATTAAACTCGGTCGGCTTGATCTGGAGGAGCGTATCCCCGTCAGTCAAAAAGCCTGGAAGATTGGTGGCAGCACCATGTTTCTTGAACCTCGCATGAAACCAACCGTTCGCGAAACCCTGCATGGCATCTCCACACTTTCCGGTAATGATGCATGCATTGCGATGGCTGAACATATCGCTGGCAGTGAAGAAGCCTTTGTAGTCCGCATGAATGAAACCGCCAAAAAACTTGGCCTGACCCACACCCGTTTTGTAAATGCAACAGGCTTCCCGGCTGAAGGCCATCACAGTTCAGCCATCGATATGGCCCATCTTGGCGCAGCACTGTGGCGTGACTTTCCTGAGCAGTACAAGCTGGTGAGCGAAAAAAGTTATACGTTTGACCGACGCACCCAATGGAATCGAAACAGACTTCTTTGGAGCATGCCGGAATCAGATGGCATTAAAACCGGCCATACTGATGAGGCGGGTTATTGCCTTGTGGCTTCGGCAGAACGAGATAACACCCGGTTTGTCTCTGCCGTATTCGGGGCAGAGTCGGACAAAGCACGCCAGCAACAATCCCGCACACTTTTGCTGTATGGCTTTCGCAATTTTGTCACGCTCAGGCCAGCGGAACGTGATATTCGCCGTCAGGTCGAAGTCTTTGAAGGCGAAAGCGAACATGTCTGGTTAAAACCTTCTGCACCTGTCTGGGTTACGGCCCCCAAAGGCAATGAAAAATCTGTAGCGTTCAGGCTTCGTTATGATTCACCCTTAAAGGCACCCATTAAGCAAGGTGATAAAATTGGTACCATTGAAGCGGTTGTCCGTGATGAGAGCGGTGAACAGATTCTTACATCTGTATCAATGCAGGCGGCGCGAAATATTGAGCAGGCTTCATGGCTTGGGCGTCAGTGGGATGGTGCACGCCTTTGGTGGCGCAATAACGGCGAAGAGAATCCAGCACCGGGTGAATAACAAACGTCTGACTGCGTATGTCAACGGCAGCTTTCTGCCACTTGATGAAGCCAAAATTCATATTGAAGATCGGGGTTTTCAGTTTGCGGATGGCGTGTACGAAGTCATTGCCTGTTTGGGTGGAAAGTTTCTGGATATCAAGCCACATCTGAAACGTCTTGAGCACTCCTGTCAGGCCATTCAAATGAAGCTTCCCTATCCAGCTGACAGACTCGAATCGCTTATTCAACAGCTTTATCAGAAAAACCCGTTCGAAGATGCCATGATATATATGCAAATCACCCGTGGTGTCGCCCCCCGTTCGCACACCATCAATGCTCCAATGAAGCCATCACTGGTGATGACAGTACGTGAACTTCCTGCCCCTTCCGAAGAAAAACTGGCCGATGGTGCATCCGCCATTACGATCAGGGATTTTCGCTGGGGTCGCTGTGATATTAAATCCATTGCGCTTCTGGCCAGCGTTATGGGCAAGCAGGAAGCCGCCAGACACGGTGTCGATGAAAGCTTCTGGCTGGATGATGATCATCACCTTCTTGAAGGGTGTGCGACCAACGTATTTGCGATCATTGATGGAACACTGGTGACACACCCGCTCGATCATCAAATATTGGGTGGTATTATGCGAGACATGGTGCTGCGTACCGCTCGAAGCGAAAACATTCCCGTGCAGGAAAGACCATGGCGGCTGGACGAAGAACATTTAAGCGAATGCATGATGAGCAGCACAACCAATGCCCTGTTGCCTGTTTGCCATATTGATCAAAAAACAATCGGGCATGGCAAACCCGGGCCTGTTGCCAAACATCTGCGCACGCTTATGCTTAAAAAACTTGAGGCATTCAGAAATTCATGACACCTCTCCCATCTACGCCATCTTCCTCTCAGCCTTCCTCTCAAAAATCCATTCAAGACATCAAAGGTGTGCTGTTTGATCTGGATGGAACCCTGATTGATGCCTTCCCTCCAATTATCCATGCATTGAACCAAACACTTGAAGAGTTTGGTAAACCCATCATGACAGCTGAAGAGATTAAACGACATACTGGTCGTGGTGATTGTGGCATCAAGGCATTTTTTACAGCAGTTGAAGTAGAAAAAGCCTCAGCTCGTTTTTTAGAGCTTCACGATGCCGTTTATCTCGAACAGGTGGAAAAAATAAACGGGGCAGAAGAAATACTCTCCTGGTTACAAAAAAACGCGATTCCAACAGCAGTGGTCACAAGTAAAGGTCAACATCGTGCCGAAGCGCAGATTGAAAAACTTGGCTGGCAAAATTATTTTCAAGTGGTTATTGGCAAACTCGATGGCAGGCCTGAAAAACCGAGCCCCGTACCACTGCAAATGGCCTGTGATGCACTGAATATTCTTCCAACTGAATCCATCATGATCGGCGATGGCATTGGCGATATGAAAGCAGGCCGGAAAGCAGGCCTGTTTAACATTGGTTTGGTCGACTCGTTTTCCAGGAAAGAACTGGAGGATGTTGGCGCATCTATTTGTTATTATTCATTAAATGAGGTTCATCAATGGTTCATAAAAAAGATCGCCTGATCCGGTTTTTATTGCCTGATGCACATACGCGTGGTGCCATCATTCGTGCAGAAAATATTGTACAGGATGCAAGTCGTCTGCATGGACTCTCTGATGCCCCGGCAGAAATATTCGGACAATCCCTTATCGCATCCATTTTGCTGCTCAGTATCAGCAAAGGCGGTATGCGTCAGGTATTGCAACTTGATGCTCAGCCTGAGCAAATTCAGGCTCCGATCAAGCGCATACTTGCAGAAGCGCGTATCGGCACTGTACGGGGTTATGTCAACTGGGGTGAAGATGGTCTGCAAACAAGAACACAGAATGAACATGGTGTTTCCGGCTGGATGGGCAAACCCATCAAAACCACAGTACTTCGCGATCTGGGCATTGGGCAGCCTTATGTTTCAACCGTTGAACACGAATCAGAATATATGGCAGATCATATCCTGCAATTTTTAACACAGTCGGTGCAAATCCAGAGTGATGTAGTCTTACATGGAAACCTTGGTATTTTACTTGAAGCAATGCCTGGCTCTGATCAGAAGCACTGGTTTAAAGCCGTTGAGGCATTGGCAAAGATCAGCACAAAACAACTGCACGATGATGAACCGGAGACGTTACTGGAAGCTTTTTCCGCACTCGGTTGTAAGATTGTCGGTGAAGATGAGTATGCTTATCAATGTCATTGTAAACCGGAACTCATGAGTGCCGCACTTCAAAATATACCTGCCGAAGAGCTACATGAACTGGCAAGTGAGCAAGGCACGGTTACCTTATCATGCCAGTATTGTAATCAGGCTTATGAACTGAATATCCATTCGCTTGATGCCTGAGGTTCATTCTCTCTAATTTCCATTGATTTAACTGGCACCAACTTTGCTTTCAAATGTTTCAAAGCATTTTAGAGCTCAGGAGGGCACGAGTTTGATAACGGATAAAGAAGTATCTGAACTGCTTTCTGAAGATTCGGATAAAAAGATGAAAAAAATGAATATGCTTGGGCAAATGACGTTTGGAATTGTTCATGACATCGGCAATTCACTACAAATTTTGCGCGCCTCATCCTACATGATCAGAAAAGGCGCCCCTGACATCACTGTGACAAAAAATGTGGATGCTATTGACGCTGCTGTCGAAAACATGGCACTCATGGTTGAGCGTGTGCTTTCTTTCTCAAACAACTCCAATGACCTCGTTCAGGAAATTGACATTTTAACAGCTCTGGATGAAACCATTATACTCAGTGAATATCTCGTCCCCCCTCATATTACAATTGATTTTCAAAAACCCGATAAAAAAATATTACTCATGGCAAATTTACTTGAACTTTCTCAGGCTGTTTTAAACCTTATTAAAAATTCAGTTGATGCAATTGAACCAATGAAAAGAGAAGGCCTGATCTTGATTAGCATTAAAGAATGTTTTCCCTGGGTTGAGGTGAAAGTGAAAGATAATGGCTGTGGCATTGCACCCAAACATCTGGAAAAAGTGTTTGATCCACTCTTCACAACCAGAGAGGGAGGCACAGGCATCGGGCTGGCAAATGTATGGGCAACTGTCGAAAGTCATGGTGGTGTTGTTGCGGTGACCAGCGAACTGGGACAAGGCTCTGAATTCACCATCATGCTTCCAAGAAAATAACCACTGCATTTCACAGAACCACGAACCATCAACAAAAAGCGACCCAATAGACATACCATTGAGCCGCTTTTCACATTTAAGACATTTACTGATGAATGATTATAGTTTTCCAGCTTCTGCCGCAAGGTAAGATGCAACACCATCCGCATCAGGAACCATGCCTTTATCGCCTTTATTCCAGCCCGCCGGGCAAACTTCACCGTGCTCTTCTGTGAACTGAAGTGTATCCACCATACGCAGCATTTCGTCGATATTACGACCCAATGGCAAGTTGTTGACAACCTGATGTTGCACGGTGCCATCTTTATCAATTAAAAATGAACCACGCAGTGCCACACTACCGCCCAGCAGGTGGAATTGATCACCACCTTCATCTTCAACGGTTGTGTTATCGATCAAAACATCATAATCAGCTGCAATTTTTTTGGTTATGTCTGCCACCAACGGGTATGAAACATGGCCAATACCACCCTGATCAACCGGTGTATTCCTCCACGCCGCATGGGTAAATTGGGAATCCACAGAGACACCGATCACCTGTACACCTTTTGCTTCAAAATCTTTGGTGCGATGATCAAACGCGATCAATTCACTCGGACATACAAAAGTGAAATCCAGAGGATAGAAAAACATAACCACATATTTACCCTTGTAGTCAGATAGGGAAAAGCTCTCATTGATGGAACCGTCAGCCATGACAGCTGCAGCAGTAAAATCAGGTGCTTCTTTGCCAACTAAAACGCTCATATAACTCTCCTTGGGAACAATAACTATTCAGACTGCCAGTTTAGCAGCGCAAAAAGTGGATGCACCCTAATTTATTCATGGTCTTTCCGTTCAGGAAGTCCAACAAACTCAATAAAGATATGCTGAGCCTGTGGAGAAACTTTTTTCACTTCCGCCTCAAGCGATTTCCGAATCTCATCCTGATGTTTCATGAACTTCACAGCGGTTGCCACTTCTTCCTGACTCATATCTGCAAAAAGCTCCTCTTCGCGCAGTTCAAGTTCAGCCATCAGAACACTATCTTCGGGCGAAATTACAATGCTATTCACTCGCTGGAGTCTTTGGACACGTTCATCACCTTCCCAAACTTCAACAGCCAAAGCATCCATGTCTGGATCTGCCGCATTGATCAGGTATTTTTTATTCACGGTTGCAAGGAAAAAGGCTAACACACCCATTAAAACACCAATAGATAGTGCTGCGATCCCATCAAAGACACTTGAGCCTGTATAGGCAGAGATCGACATACCCAATAAGGCCAACACCAAACCAAGCATCGCAACGGCATCTTCAATCAGCACAGCAACCGTTGTTGGATCATTGGATTCATGAAAATAAGCGAAAAACGTACTACCCTTCTCCTTCCTTTGGCGATTAAACTCATCCAAAGCAACGATAAAAGAGTAACCTTCAACAAGAAATGCAATGCCAATAATCGAAAAAGCAATCAAACTTAATTCAGGCTGGTTGCCCTCTTTCAAACTACCTATCGCATGCATCATGGTATAAACACAGCCGACAAAGAAAATGGTAACCGCTGAAACCAGATTCCAGAAATACCGTTCCTGTCCATAACCAAAGTGATGTTTCTCATCAGCTTCTTTCTGTGAACGACGAATACCCAGATACAAAAGCGCCTGATTGGCAGTGTCTGCCAAAGAATGCACTGCTTCAGCCAGCAAGGCGCTGGAGCCTGAAAATGCAAAACCCACAAACTTGGCAACTGTTACAACACTATTACCAGCTACGGCTGTAAGCACAGCCTTCGTTGAACCATGTGACATTAAAACTCCTTCCAGATAAACTAGCCTGATGTGGGCTTATCAACATAACCGGCACAAACATTTTACCGTGCACCAGCTTGCAGTCCTGAGTGACAACTATATCTATCTGATTGAAGATCACAATTCGGATGCACTGGCTGTTGTTGATCCAGCCGATGCATCTGCTGTGCGAAATGCATGCAAAACAATAAAAAAACCGCTTACGCACATTATCAACACCCATCACCATTGGGATCATACGGATGGAAACAGATCACTGAAAGAAACTTTTCACTGCAAAATCATCGGTGCGGCGGCCGATGCCGAACGAATCCCAGCTATCGATATTCAGATTGATGAAAGCACCGCTTTAAAAATCGGGGATTTAGACATCAGCGTTCTGTTTGTTCCAGGCCATACCCGTGGCCATATTGCTTATCTCATTGATGATGCCCTGTTTTGCGGAGATACCTTGTTTGGTGGTGGCTGCGGACGTTTGTTTGAAGGTACAGCTGAACAGATGTGGCACTCACTCTCAAAACTTGCTGAACTCCCGGAAAAAACCAGCGTTTATTGCGCACACGAATACACGTTAGCCAACCTGAATTTTGCGCATGAAATGGATACAAACAACCCGGATCTGGATCTTCGTATCACAGCTGATACACAGAGACGCATGAAAAACCTGCCGACCATTCCATCATCCATCGAACTTGAAAAAAAAACCAACCCCTTTCTTCGACCCCTTGATAAGAATTTTTGTCTTCAATATGCAACAACGCATGATCTAAAAAGTGATGCACTGACAGTTTTTACACACCTAAGAACCAGCAAAGATCAATTTTAACGCATTCGATTCGACATTGCTTTCGGTGGCAAGTGGCTTCGCAATCTCTTCAACCAGTTAAATACTGGACGCCATCCATCGATAAAACGTAGATTCGATTCCATGTCAAAAACGACAGCAACATACTGGAACCCTCTGTCTGCTAAAAACAAAAGCCAGTGGACGCCTGTTGAAGGTTTGGAAGGCGTTGCAGAAGAACTCACGCTGGCAATGGATACAGAGACAGGTGATTACACACGCCTGACCCGATTCAAACCGGGTGCAGACACATTGGCATTTGGTGCTAAAAGCCATACATACCCAGAAGAAATCATAATTATGGAAGGCAGCCTTTACGATGCAGCCTTTGACCGTTGGCTTGAAACCGGTGATTATGCAAGCAGACCGCCTGGAGAAATCCACGGCCCATTCAAAACTGAAACAGGTTGTGTGGTTCTGGAAATGTCTTATCCAAGCCAAACGATCACTGATGATATGGATACATAACTGACCATCTTTAAGCTGTCACAGCTGATCAGTCCGCCAAACAGATGCGACAGATAACCGAATGATTTGTGTTGTGCCCTGAATCACGCTATAAATCCGATTGAATGAATATCAATCTCAGCACAGCCAGCATACACAGCATTATCAGGAGCCAGCCATGAGCGAAACAGTCAAAGAGATCCTTGAAAAACATGGTCTGTTTTCGCTTTTATCTGATGTTGCACAAAAAAAGTTACTCAGTCACAGCACAACCATTTTATTCAAGCCTGAAGAAAAAATCATCACTGAAGGCGAGTTCAACGAATACCTCTATCTCATCATTGGCGGCACAGTTCGAATCGCCAATGCAGGTGAAACCATCGCAACCGTTGAAGGCCATAAAATTGTGGGTGAAATTTCTTCTTCCGGCATGAGTTCACCTGTTGCCGATGTCATTGCCGATACAGATGTCACCGTGATTGCATTTCCACTGGATGTGATTACAGATACAGGTGTTGAACACCATGATTTTGCTGAAATGCTGCGCAAGATTGGCATGGAACGTTTTGATTAAGGAAAAACCGATGATTGTAATGATGCTGTAATAAAAAAAGCTGTTTAAAAAAAGAGGGTCAAACAGAAGTTGAGTCTGCTGAATGATTGCTGCTATTTACAAGCCCGGGCTAAAAAATCTATATGATCGACACCAAAAAACATTTCCGCACGACGCGTTTGTCCTTCGCAATCTCCCCTGTGCAAAATAAATGTAGGTACACCAAAAGCCCCTGCTTTTAATGCTTTTTCACTGTTTTCATTCAATACATCATGACAAAGATTAATCCATGTTTTAGGAAGTTTTTTCAATGTCAAAACCTGAAGCAACCAATCTTCTTTTCGAGGATCAATGTCACCTGACCAGATGGCCTCAAACAGAGCCAGACAAAGTCGTGAACGTGTTTCACCTTCAAGTGCTGCGGCAATCCTCAGTGCAGGTCTGCTATCAAAGCTTCCCGGCCGGATCATTTTAAAAGGTAGTTCAAGATAGTCAGCCCAGCGTTTTAAATCCTTAAGTGAATAAATCGCCTTGTTTTTAATCATGGCAGGCGATGTGTTGCCTGATTGATTGAGCAGCTTTGGAAGGTTGACCGGTATCCATTCAAAACATACTTGATGTTTTTCAGAAAATATCGGGATCTGCATCGCTGCCAAATAACTGTACGGGCTAATAAAATCGAAATAAAATTCAACCTTGTTCACAGTGCTATTCTTTTTTCAAAATCACACATGAGAGCGGCGGCAACGTCACCAGAATCGAATGCGGCTTGTTCATACATGCAACATTTTCACTATCGACTCCTCCTACATTACCCACATTACCGCCACCATAAGCTATCGCATCCGTATTCATCAGTTCACGATAATAACCGGCTTCAGGTACCCCCAGACGATAATGATCTCTGGGTACCGGTGTCAGGTTCAGTGCCACAACAACAAAACCGCCATGTTTATCTCGACGGATATAGCTCATGGTTGAATTTACAGCATCATTACAATCAATCCATTCAAATCCGTGTGATTCAAAATCCACTTCATACAATGCTGGCGTATCACGATAAAGGTGATTCATATCCCGCATCATCAATTGTAAACCACGATGCGGCATGAAATTCGATTGATCCCACGAAAGCGATGTATCGTGATCCCACTCCGGCCACTGACCAAACTCAATGCCCATAAACTGAAGCTTCTTACCGGGATGGGTATACATATAAGCATACAACGCTCTTAAATTAGCAAAACGTTGCCAGTCATCTCCCGGCATCTTACCCGGCATTGAACCCTTTCCATGCACCACTTCATCATGAGAAAATGGCAGGATGAAATTTTCGGTATGGGCATACACAATCGAGAAAGTGAGCTGATCCTGATGATAGCTACGGTGGATCGGTTCATTTTCAAAATAACTCAATGTATCGTTCATCCAGCCCATGTTCCACTTCATGGTAAACCCGAGTCCACCCAGATAGGTCGGACGGCTTACCATCGGCCATGCAGTGGATTCCTCAGCCATGGTTACGGCACCGGGATGGCGCTCATGCACCAGATGGTTGAACTGCTTCAGAAATTCCGCCGCTTCAAGGTTTTCACGGCCACCATATTTATTGGGGCTCCATTCACCCGCTTCCCGTGAATAATCCAGATAAAGCATTGATGCCACCGCATCCACACGCAGCCCATCAATGTGATATTCATCCAGCCAAAACAGTGCGGATGCAATCAGGAAGTTCCGCACCTCATTGCGACCAAAATTGAAGATATAGGTTCCCCAGTCTTTGTGTTCACCCAAACGCGGATCTTCATGTTCATAAAGCGGTGTTCCATCAAAGCGGGCCAGCCCGTGGGCATCTTTAGGAAAATGAGCCGGAACCCAATCCAAAAACACACCGATACCATTTTGATGGCAGTGATCCATGAAATAGCGGAAATCATCCGGTGTTCCAAAGCGACTTGTCGGCGCAAAATAACCCACAGTCTGATAACCCCAGGAACCATCAAAGGGATGTTCAGTCATCGGAAGCAGTTCGATATGTGTATAGCCCATCCACAGGCAATATTCGACCAGTTGATGCGCAAGCTCACGATAACCTAAATATTCATGAGCTTCTCTACGCCAGGAGCCCAAATGCACTTCATAGATACTCATCGGCTGGTCTAGCGATTGACGTTCAGGCCGTTTCTTCATCCACGCTGAGTCATGCCATCGATATTGTTTTGGATTATGAACAATACAGGCTGTTTTTGGACGCACTTCCATCTGCTGCGCATAGGGATCGACTTTTTCAAACACATCACCATTGCTGGCACGAATCTCAAATTTATAAACTTCCTCTTCACATAACGCAGGGATGAATATTTCCCAAATACCGGATGATCCCCGTGTACGCATCTGATGTTCGCGGCCATCCCAATGGTTAAAGTTTCCGACCACACTGACGCGCTCGGCAGACGGAGCCCAAACCGCAAAACCAACACCTGATACACCATTTATTTCACGAAGATGTGCGCCCAGAATTTTGTATTTCTCAAAATGATTGCCTTCAGCAATCAGGTGCATATCCAGTTCGCCCAACATTGGCGGGAATCGATAGACATCTTCTTCTTCCCAGGCATGACCTTCGCGATTCTCAATACGGAATCTGTATGATGTATCGAATGAACCTTTGGCAAGCTTGATTTCAAAAAGCTCTGTGCCTTCAATACGCGGCATCGATCTGGCGTGCTTACCCTCTTCAAGCAGCCACATTTTTTCTGCACGGGGTTTAAGTGCTCGAATGACAACACCACTTTTGGGCAGCTCATGTCGTCCAAGATAGGCAAAAGGATCGTGCCCTTTTGCTTCAATTACTTGATAGGCATCTAATGACAATTTTTTCATAAAATCTCTTTTTTATTAATATTATACAAAGCTATATGAAAGTATAACATTAGGTTATGACCGTGGGTTCAGTGCGGCCAGTAAACTCTTTAAGTCGGGAAATAGTTGCTGCGGTTTTGATAAGATCGCCAAGTGCTGCCTGTGCATCCAGCCCTTGCTTCTCCAAATCAGTCTCAAAAGATTCAATATAAATCCGAACCGTTGCTCCCTCAGTACCCGTACCGGAAAGTCGAAATATAATTCTTGCACCATCTTCAAAAATAATACGTATGCCCTGCCCTGTACTCACACTTTGATCAACCGGATCAGTGTATGAAAAATCATCACAAACCTTAACAAGCCGATCACCAAAATTATTGCCCGGAAGCTTTTCAAAACGTGATTGTAAATGCTGTATCATCTGCTCAGCTTTTACCGCATCCACACCTTCATAATCATGCCGGGTATAATAATTTCGCCCATATAAGGCCCAATGTTCCATGACAACCTGTTCAACAGATACATTGCGCACCGCAAGGATATTTAACCAGAACAATACTGCCCACAGGCCATCTTTTTCACGCACATGGTTTGATCCAGTGCCAAAAGACTCTTCACCGCACAGTGTCACCTTACCTGCATCCATCAAATTACCAAAAAACTTCCAGCCTGTCGGTGTCTCAAAACAATCAATACCCAGTCGGTCAGCGACACGGTCTACAGCAGCGCTGGTCGGCATCGAACGCGCCACACCGGCAATGCCATTGCTATATCCAGGCACAAGCTGCGCATTGGCTGCAAGTATCGCCAATGAATCACTCGGCGTCACAAAAAAACGTTTGCCCAGAATCATATTGCGATCGCCATCACCATCGGATGCCGCCCCAAACTCCGGTGGACTTTCGTTGCCAGGCCCGTCGCCAAACATCACATCCACCAACGCTTTGGCATAAGTCAGGTTCGGATCCGGATGGCCACCAGCAAAATCTTCTCTGGCAATACCGTTCATCACAGTTCCAGCAGCCGCACCCAGCTTCTCTTCAAAAATCACCCTGGCATAAGGACCTGTCACAGCATGCATCGCATCAAACACCATGTTAAAGCCGTCAGCCAGAAGTTTACGAATCGCATCAAAGTCAAAAATCGATTCCATGAGTTCCGCATAATCTGTAACCGAATCAATCACCTCAACCTGCATATCACCCAGTTGCATGGATCCAATTTGATCCAACTCGATATCGTCAGCAGCGAGGATTTTGTATTGATCAATTGTGCCTGTTCTTGCAAAAATGGCTTCAGTCACCATCTCAGGAGCCGGGCCACCATTACCGATATTATATTTGATGCCGAAATCCTCATCCGGGCCTGCCGGATTGTGGCTGGCAGAGAGAATCAGACCGCCATAAGCCTTCTGTTTACGAATCACGCAGGATGCGGCAGGCGTAGAAAGTATACCATTCTGCCCGACAAGGACTTTGCCAAAACCATTGGCTGCCGCCATTCTTAATATAATCTGAATCGCCTCACGATTGTAATAACGGCCATCGCCGCCAACAACCAGTGTCCTTCCCCTATAATCACCAATCACATCAAAGACTGACTGTACAAAATTTTCAAGATAGTGCTGCTGTTGGAATAGCTTTACTTTTTTTCGTAGCCCGGAAGTTCCGGGTCGCTGTCCTTCAAAGGGTGCTGTTGTTTGCACGCTGACTGTCATTTTATCCCCACACATATTTAGACTCGATCAATTTAAAATAGTATATAAATGCTTTGTATAATCAAAACACCGGAAAGACCATACACATCTCCCTTATCATTCCCGTTTGCCCATCGTAGCCTCTATATGATATAACTGGTAGCCTTTCTTCCATCATCCGATATGGGAAATTGGGAGGGGCTAATGCCTAAAAAACACATCGAACGTAATATCAGTCAACTGACAGCCAATACTGTAGCTCTGGTTTTAGCTGGCGGTAAAGGTTCAAGACTCAAAGCGTTGACGACATGGCGTGCCAAACCTGCCGTTCCTTTCGGTGGCAAATTTCGCATCATTGACTTCCCTCTTTCCAACTGTATCAACTCCGGAATTCGCCGTATTTCAGTGGTCACACAATATAAATCACATTCCCTGCAACGCCATTTGCAACGTGGCTGGAGCTTCCTCTCCGGTCAGTTCGGTGAGTTTCTGGAAGTGCTGCCTGCTCAACAGCGCCGCGGTGAAGGCTGGTATGAAGGCACCGCTGATGCCATATATCAGAATCTCGATATTATCCGGCATTACGATCCTGAATATATTGTTGTTCTTGCCGGTGATCATATTTACAAAATGGATTACGGTAAAATGATTGCTGCACACGCAAACAAGGGTGCAGATATCACCGTTGGTTGTATTCCCGTTTCATTAAAAGAGGCCAGTGACTTTGGCGTCATGGCGGTCAATCAGGAAGATCGTATCGTAGAGTTTGCAGAAAAACCTGAAAAACCCAAACCTATGCAGGATGATCCTTCCAAAGCACTTGCCTCGATGGGTATCTACGTCTTTACAGCCGAATACCTGCGCAACCGCCTGCTTGAGGATGCAAGCAATAAAAACTCCACCCACGATTTTGGTCATGACCTGATTCCAGCCGCTATTCTACATGACAATGCTTTTGCCTTTTCATTTGTAAATGCAAATACCGGCGCTCCGGGTTACTGGCGTGACGTTGGTACCGTCGATGCCTACTGGGAAGCCAATATTAATCTGGCGACTCTGGATCCCGAATTAAACATGTACGATGCAGATTGGCCTATCTGGACACAGCAGGAACAACTGGCACCTGCCAAATTTGCCTTTGATGATGATGAACGCCGTGGCATGGCTGTGGATTCACTTGTCTCGGGAGGGTGCCTGATTACCGGTGCAACCATTCGCAACTCTGTGCTTTTTTCCAATGTACGTGCACATTCCTATTCGAAAATCGAAGACAGTGTTATATTGCCCGATGTCACCATCGGACGTAGCTGTCGTTTGAAAAAGTGTGTGGTTGATAAAGGCAGCATCATTCCAGAAGGAACCGTGATTGGTGAAAACCTCGAAGAAGACGCCAGGCGTTTTTATGTTAGCGAAACTGGCATTGTACTTGTAACACCTGATATGCTTGGGCAGGCACTTCACACTGTTTGATTGCTGCATGTAATCATTTCATTGCGTCATCGTGTTTAACGATACCATTTTCATTTTATAAAAGAGAAATAAAGGAAGAACATGAGTAAACCGTTATCCGTCATTTTTTACTGGCATATGCATCAGCCATTCTACCGCGAAGCAGAGAGTGGACGTTATCATCTGCCTTGGGTCTATTTGCATGCCATTAAAGATTATACCGATATGGCGGTTATTCTTGAGCAGGTTCCCGGTGCGCGCGCTGTGGTCAATTATGTGCCATCCCTGACGGCACAGATTGAAGATTATTCCGTCCAACTGCGCGACTGGCTGAATCATGATCAGGATCTGCTTCCCGACCCATTACTTACAGCACTTGCGCATGAAACCGGCAACTATTCAGATGCAGAGTGTGAATACCTTCTTGCAACCTGTTTCCGCCTGAATCATGAAAGAAACCTGCATCGTTACCCGGCCTTCAGCCGACTTTGGAACCTTGCCGAGCACGCAAAAAATCATGATGCCACCCAGTACCTTGGCAGACATTTCTATACCGATCTTGTTACCTGGTACCACCTTGCATGGCTCGGAGAAACAGTTCGAAAAACAAGTTTTGTTGCCCGAAGATTGATCGAAAAAGAACGAAATTTTAAATATCAGGATCGCCGCGACCTACTGACACTGATCGCCTCTTTATTGAGCGAAATTCCTGAAAAACATCGCAAACTTCAAGCCGAAGGGAAGATAGAAATTTCCACAACGCCTTATGCACATCCGATTATTCCTCTCATGCTTGATTTCAACACTGCACATGAAACGGTGCCTGATGCACTGCTCCCGAAAACGCCCTATCCTGATGGCAAGGCACGTGCTATCGAACATATTGAACTGGCTAAAAAATCACATGAAAATTTGTTTGGTCAACCTGCCACAGGGTGCTGGCCGGCCGAAGGTGCTGTATCAGAAGATACCCTTGCCCTGCTCGGCGAAGCCGGCTTTCAATGGTGCGCAACCGGTGAAGGCGTGCTTCACCATTCGCTCGGTTATAATGTACGGGAAGGTAAACCTGAAGAAGTTTATCATCCATGGCTTGTCGGTGAAGGAGAGCAACAAATTTCCTGTTTTTTTCGTGATGATCACCTCTCTGATCTGCTCGGTTTTGAATATGCGCGCTGGGATACTCTGGATGCAGGCAATAATTTCATGCAGGAACTGGCAGGCATTCGTCACCGTACTCAGGGCATGGATAACCCGGTTGTATCCATTATCATGGATGGTGAAAATGCATGGGAACATTATCATGAAAATGCCATGCCATTCCTGATCAATCTTTACCAATCCATCGCAGATCATGAAGATTATGAACTCACAACCTTTAGTGATTATTTAAGCACATCACCCGCAACAGAAAAACTGAGCAAACTTACCGCAGGCTCCTGGGTGTACGGTAATTTATCAACATGGATTGGTGACAAAGCCAAAACCCGCGGCTGGGAACTACTGATTGAAGCCAAACTTGCCTATGATAAAACATTCTCTCAGCTCACTGCTCCGCAGCAGGAAGCTGCCAGCGAACAACTTCGTATCTGCGAAGGTTCTGATTGGTGCTGGTGGTTTGGTGATTACAACCCCGGATCAGCCGTCAGAGACTTTGATAAGCTATATCGTCAACATCTAAAGAAACTCTATTTACTACTCGGATTATCCACACCACTGTCTCTGGATGAAGATATCTCCACAGGGGGTGGAGAAGCTGAAGGTGGCGGCACCATGCGCCGAGGACACGATATTGATTGAGTCGGCCTTCGTCTCCTGCGGATGCCTCCATTGAATCATTGGATAGACCGACGGCGTTCCGGTGTTTTGCTACATATCAGTTCTCTACCTGGCCCGTTTCCGCGTGGTGTTCTCGGGCAAGAGGCGCGCGACTTTATTGATACCATTGCAGATGCAGGCTTTTCAGTCTGGCAGTTTTTACCGTTAGGCCCTACCCATGCCCATGGCTCGCCTTATGAATCACTCTCTTCTTCTGCGGGTAATCCCGAGTTTCTTGATCTGCGCGACTGTGTCAGTCGCGGTTGGCTCAGTGAAACATCGTGTCAAAATGTAATACAAGGAGAGCTTTCAATTGAAGCAGCACGATCTGAGGCTGCCAATGGATTTTGGGCACATGTTGCAGAAGATACTGCGTTGGCCAAAGTCGTTGATGCTTTTCTGATACAAAATGCCGACTGGCTGGATGATTATTCCCTCTTTGCAGCGCTGAAAAATGAATATCTGGATCGTCCATGGTGGCAATGGACGGAACCGCTGCGCAATCGCTCTGCCAACACCCTTGATACAGCCAAAACAGATCATTCAGCGTACATACGTCAGGTTCAATTTGAACAATTTCTATTTGCCTATCAATGGCAACAACTTAAACAACATGCCGAAGAGCGTGGCGTTCTGCTGTTTGGTGATATTCCGATTTATGTTGCCCATGATTCAGTGGACGTATGGGCAGAGCGATCTTATTTCACTGTCAATCATGATGGCCTTTGTGATCAGGTGGCAGGTGTTCCCCCCGATTATTTTTCAGACAGTGGCCAGCGCTGGGGTAACCCGCTCTATCGATGGGACATACTTAAAGCGGATGATTTTAGCTGGTGGGTCAAACGCATACGCAAACAGCTTATTCGCATGCATCTGATCCGCATTGATCATTTTCGTGGTTTAGAATCTTACTGGGCCATACCGGGAGACAGGCACGATGGACGTATCGGTGAATGGCGCCCTGCACCCGGAACGGAACTTCTGGAAACCTTGCAGGAAGCGTTTGGGCAGCTTCCATTGATCGCTGAAGATCTGGGCATGATTACGCCTGAAGTCATTGCCTTGCGAAAAGCCTTTTCTCTGCCCGGTATGAAAGTGCTCCAATTTGCGTTTGGTGATGATGCATCCAACCCCTACCTGCCACATCATCATGAGCTCGAGAGTGTTGCCTATACAGGCACACATGATAACAACACATCTCTGGGCTGGTTCAATGCCGCCTCCGAACATGAAGCAACCCATCTGTCTCGTTATTTTGGTCTGGAAAACGGTGATAATGGTCATGACATTGTGCTCACCATGGTACGTTCCGCACTGGCCTCAGTGGCGCGATTGGCCATCATTCCTGCTCAGGATTTATTGGCCCTACCCACCGAAGCACGTTTTAATACCCCGGGTACTCTCGATGGCAACTGGTGCTGGCGACTTGATAGTCTTGAGACACTTCAATCAACGAAAGAAAAGTTCCAACAGCTTAATCACCTCTACGGACGTTGATTTACGTTCAGACCTGTCAAGCAAACCTCCCAATCAAATCACTTCATCAAACCATTTCATCAAAGCACCGTCATTCAACATTTACATTCATGATGAGCACACTCTCGCCGATAAATTTATAGATCATCAGGTGTATCTCGATGGCTCAAAGACGAGTTATCAAAATCAGGCAGGTGACAGCATGATTTTGTATATGTAAATCAGTGCAAAGCAGACTGGCTTAGAGGCCTCCTAAATCGGCGGATATATGAAAAAAGAGCAGTTAACATGGCCGGACGGATTAAATGAGCTTTTTGAACATGTGAGTTCAATCCCAGCCAATGATGAATTTGAACTTCGTGTTGCCGTGCATGATCTTCAATCTTTTGTCACACAAAAAACCGGTGAATATCAACACATTGATTCAGCGATTCTGGCCGCCTGTTGCGATATCGTTCAACAAGCCTCACAAAACCTTGCACTCACCACATCCGAAAAAAATATAGATCGCTATCATAGCAAACCGTATATCCGAAGTATCAATGCGCTTATTTGCACCCTGCTATCAAAAATGGAAGCACCACAATCAAAACTCTGTCTGGACGGTCTGCGCCTGCAAAAGTCCAGCCTCGATCATATTGACCTGAACCATTCCAGTTTACGCATGACCAACCTAAGCCATTGCAGACTCTCCCGGGCGAACTTACATCATGTGGATTTTCGCTTTTCAAATATGATGAGTGCGATTTTAACCCATGCAAACCTCTCTGAATCGATGATGGAGTTTTGTGAGATGGACTGGTGCGATCTCTCGCATGCTGATCTCCACCATTGCCAGTTAATGAAAGCTGATCTTGGCGGCTCGATTCTTGATCATACAGACCTCTCTCATGCCATTTTATCCGGTTCAAATCTGGCAAACACAACACTCAGCCATGCCAACTTAAGCCATGCCAATTTGTTTGCAGCAAGATTTCATTCAGCAAAACTACATGGTTGTGATTTAACAGGCACAGGTATCACGCCCGAACGCCTTGAGAATGCACACATGGATTTTCATGCAGACCCGTCAACCATCTGGGGTACAGAAAACGATTGTTATGGGCGTAACCCTCTTGACCCAGCCTACTACGCTGAACAACAAAATCTTATATAGATTTTTGTATAATTCTTTAAATAAACATATAAAAATACAAAAATGACAGAAAAAATCAAAAATAAACCATAGAAATAGCCATTTTATGTGTGTTTATACATGGTTTATTTCAAAATACATTCACCAAAATAGCAACAAATCATATCCTCCTTCACCGAACCAAAACCTTTAATGATTTTTGGGTACTCCAGTTAGATACAATCTCTTGGATAGCTTGTGCCAGTGTTGTGACTTAAAAAGGGTAGCGCCCCCCAAAGATCGTTACTCACTGCGTGAATTCAGTTCTGATTGACCTTATTCTGATATGAAGCCAAAATACCTCCAAAGTCCTTGTTTGAAGGTTAATATCCAATAATAAGGAAATCAAGGGCGTATACAGGAGCGTAATAGATGGAAAACCAAGTCCTCTTATTACCAAGTTAGAGCCAAGGAGTTAGATTGAATTTCTTTCCAAAACCACCAACAGATAATTTATACAAATTCATGGCCATTACGGGCACATGGCTAATGGCCTTTGTTACAGTTTTTATCATGTATCTTGGCTATTTAAACTACGAAATAAAAAAGATATCTGCTGAGCAAAGCAACTATTTCTTTCACAAAAACACCGTGGGAGACATTGACATGAGACTTGGTTCTATTAATGAAGGAAAAATAAAAGAAAACATGTTGGATTGGAGTGTCATTTCTGATGGTTCTGAAAGAGAAATATCTTTTCTTAATGCTGCCAAGAAACGCCACCTAGAAATGATTCATGAGTATGAATTAAAGCCAAATAGAGATTATAGTAAGCTATTTAAATTAGCAGAAGCAACTGGGTTTATGTGGGTTGCATACCTTTTAGTATCCATTTCTGTTTTCTGTTTCTATTTTGGATTTAAGCATTGGTATAACAAAGTTCAAAAGCTCAACGATTTATCAATAGAAAATAATATTAAAATACAAAAGCTTACGATTGAAAAAATGAACAAGGAAATTGCTCTAACAAAAAAATCGAGAGGGACGCGCTACCGCGTGCCTCTCATTTAAATCGTTATGTGGAGGATGAAATTAATTTACCAATTGTAGGGCTTGTAATTACCTCGTTTATTGGATCTCCGATTATGGGTATCTCCGATGATAATATTCCGCTCACCTTTCATCATGATTCTATCGCCTTGCAGATAGAACATGATATTACCCAATATCACATCTTTTGGATTGAGATAAAGAATAGGAGCTCCAAAGCTATATCTGTCTCAAACCAGATATGCCAGAATAGAATTTTCGCCAAAAGTGTCAATCACCGTTGGCCGCTTCATGTGGTGGGGGGGACTCCCTGCTCTATTGAGATTGGCAGTCCGATTGATGGTGAATCAGGTCGTTTCACCTTAAACACTGTTGATGTTAACCCTTCCAAAACTATCATGATAAAGCCCGGTGGAGTATTGATTTGCAAATTTGACTTACGCAAAATGTTGAAAAACGATAACTGGTCATGGATGGCGCATCCCACACCTCCCAAGTCGCCGATTATGGACATGGATGGGAAAAGAAGCCAGGAACCAATTGCATTATGGGCTGAATTTCCCCAGGGGACTGACAAGACTCCGCTTCGCACCCGCCCACTTATGGTCTCAATAAAGAGGCTTTTTGATCCTACAGATAAGAAGATAGGAACGGGCCAATAACAGTTACGGTGACAGTTTACTAAATACAAGTTTTGAGGACACAATACTTGTCTGCGGCAGCTTTAATCACAACACTCACTCTTCTCCCAGGAAAATAACATAAAATTTAAAAATTAATTTTAAAAATAGAGTGGGAATTTATGAATAGTTTAAATTTTATATAAATTCATCAATTGTATTTACCGTAACAAGCTAAAACTGGCTCTTTTGGAAATGATAAATAAGTTAAAGATGATCAAGATTGATTGATTTTACGACATTCCTTTAAAGCGATCTCAACGTATCTATCGATGGTACTCCCAAGGGGAATCGAACCCCTGTTTCCGGCGTGAGAGGCCAGCGTCCTAACCGCTAGACGATGGGAGCAAAGTACAAAAATGGGTCTGTTAACTTTCGTTTAAAGGCCCTACAAGCATACGAATATTTTTCAGCAGACTTTCGCTATCCAGTTGCTGTTTCACCAGATAGGCATCCGCACCCGCTTCAAGGGCGCGCACCCTGTCTTCCGCACTTTCGCGGGTCGAGATAATAAGCACAGGAATATCTTCATACTGAGACTGGTTCCTCATTCGACGTACCAGACCAAAGCCATCCAATCGTGGCATTTCAAGATCGGTCACCACCATATCATACGTTTCCATTTCAAGCTTCGCCAAAGCATCAAGACCATCAATGGCTGTATCCACACTAAATCCTAGGCTTTCAAGAATTCCCTGCTCAATTTTTCGAGCAATCAATGAATCATCTGCTAACAGCACTTTTTGATTAAACTGACCTTTTTCTTCCACCTTAATATCGAGTTCATCATTCGGAGAAGTACGACCCATTTCTTTAATACCGTAAGGTTCAAGCAACAACAAAACAGATCCATCAGCTGCAATGGTATTACCCATCAAGCCCTGCGGCTGATAACGTTTGATATATGGATCAAGATCACGAATCACAATTTCATTATCATGAAACAGTTCATCAATAACAATGCCTACATAACCTTCAATATGCTCTGAGATCAATACATAAGGATAGTCAGAAAGTGTATCAGGATCTGTTGTCATCATGCGGCGAAGATCAACAATAGGCACCTGATGCTGGCCATAACGAACAAAATCTTTGCCGCCGGCACCTTGCTCAAGCTTTTGCACACCCAGAGGAATCACCTGATCAATCATATGCGTCAGCATACCAAATTTCTGATCACCCATTCTGAATAACAACGCGTGCTGAACAGCAATACGCACAGGCAGAGATAAAATAAAACGTGTGCCCTTCCCTAGTTCTGTATTGATACGAATTGAGCCTGTCAGCCGGCGTATCGTGTCCTGGACAACGTTCATGCCAATACCACGCCCTGCCAAATCATCCACATTACTATATGTTGAGAAACCAGGCCGGAAAATCATCTCCAGAATCTCTGCCGAATCCATGGCATCTGCTTCAGCCCGTGTTGTTACACCGCGTTGAACCGCTGCCTCTCTAATTTTATCAGAATCAATACCACGGCCATCATCCACCACTTCAATACGGATTTCATTGCCACTTTGACGAGCCAGAATCGTAATTTGTCCGTGTTCCGGTTTTCCTTCGGCTTTTCGTACTTCAGGAGATTCAATACCATGTGCAACAGCGTTATTCAGCAGGTGTACCAGAGGTTCAACCAGTGCTTCTGCGACCCCTTGGTCAACTTCGACACTCTTGCCTGCAATTTGTAAGTTCACATTTTTACTGGCTCGAACTGCAACATCGCGAATCGCACGCGGAAATGTAGAAAAAATACTATCGAGTGGCCTTAACATGAGCGAAAGAACCTGATCCCGAAGGTCTTTCAGCATGATTCCACTGCGGGATTGTCCATGTCTGAATTCATCAATAAAATATTGAGTTTTGCGCACCTTTGCATCAATGGATGCGTCCAGGCCATACATTGAATCAGCAAGATCTTTGCCGCTTGATAAGCCATCTTTAAACTGGCGCCACTCACGACGCAGCGCACGCATTTCAAGGTGAAGGCTATGCATGCTCTCTTCAACAGATTCGCCACGTGATTGTTCGGTACTTAATTCAATCACATGGTTGGAAAGATCTTCCAGACGCTCTGCATCCACCCGAAGAAAACGGCCCGAACTTTTTCTTTGCCCCAAAGCTGCCATTTCAATTTGGGAAACATCCGGCCTGAAATCACTGATGTCTTCTTCAATGGGCTCTGTATCCGGAAGTGGTGTGAAAGCAAGGTTTTTGTAGTCTTCCAGCGCTTCTACAGAACCAGCTCCCAATGTTGAGTCATCTCGCTCGCTTACCAGCTCGATTTCATCATTTTCACCAGCAGCTGTTTCTGACAATGCCGATGGTCTGCTTTTTTTCCACGCTTCAGCTTCATCAGCACCAATAAGGCCACTGACGGCGCTTTTTTCTTCCTGATCATCCGTTGTTTCTGTTTCAGCAAGTGAGGCAACTGCTGAGCCACCTTTAAGGGTTTTGAGCAAGTCATCATATGTGGAACGCAAGACATCCGGATCAAGCAGCTCATTTCCATTCGGGTCATCCAGGCGTTGCGCAAGTTTGTCATGAAGATCATAAAGAAACTGGGTTGCTTCCGCTGTGCGCCAGTCAGCATGTTCAATAAACTGTTCAATCGCATCTTCAAACAGATGCCCAACGCCACCCACATCTTTCACACCCAGCATTAAAGCTGAACCCTTAATGGTATGGGCGTCACGACGAAGCTCTACCAACTCTTCATCTGAAATGTTTCCTGATTCAAAATTAACCAGATGTTGGTCAATCGAGGCTAAACGTTCTTTTGCCTCATCAAAAAATGAGGCAAGAAAACTTGAAAGATCAAAGTCGGACAATGCCTATCTGCTACGATTATACGAATTTTCTGAGTTTTTCAGATGTCTCATTCAGACGATGAGAAGCATCTCGCGACTTCTGCATTTGTGTCGCTGAATCCTGCAAAAGATCTGAAATCTGGCGCATGGTTTCCACAAATTCCTGAGAACTTTTATCCTGTTTTCCTGTCGCCTGCGCAATGGTTCGCACTGCCTGACTTGTTTTTTCGGACATACTCTGCATTTTCTCCAACGCTTCACCGGCACGTTGAGCAATTTTCACACCTTTTGCGACCTCTGCAAGGCCTTCCTGAGTCACGTCAATGGATTCCTTTGTTGATACATGCACATCGTTCACCACAGTCTGGATCTCCTGCGTAAAGGCACGAGCACGCTCAGACAGACGGCGCACTTCACCCGCCACAACTGCAAATCGTTTGCCAAACTCACCCGCAGCAGCGGATTCAATCGATGCATTCAATGCCAGTAAATGTGTTTCATCCGCAATCTCCTGAATCGAATCCACCGATTCAAGAATCTGCTCTGCTTTTCGACCTGCATCCGTCACCTTTTGAGCAATGGTTGTTACTTCCTGACGAATCTTATCCATGTAACCGATGGCTTCTTTCACCGCAGAAGCTCCTTCATTGGCCGACTCTGTCGTCGCACTTGCAATCCGTTCCACACTTAATGCTGTCATCGCAATTTTCTTGGCTGCCCCGGACATATCCTCCAGCTCTGTCGTAACGCCTGCAACTGAACGTGCCTGCGTATCGGATGCGTTGGCCTGTTGATCAACCGCACCCAAAATTTCCTCTGAAGAATAAGCCACATCCTGTGCCACATCAGAGATTGTTGTCGTCACCCTGTTTACAAAGCTTCGACTCAATAAGGCGAGAATCACAACAACAAACAAAATAATGACAATATTAATTACTGCCAGGGTTGTAATTTGGTCTGTTTTGGTTTTTGCCTCAGCAGCCAGTGCTTTTTCCAAACGCGTTGTTACCGCTGTCATTTTTTCCTGTCCCACAAAAACAAGGCTTTGCGCCACAACAGTCACGTTACCTGCCATCTCAGAAGGGATTTTTCCGCTCACAATATCATCTGCAATACCGATCACTTCCTGCATTAACTCAAATACTTCCTGTAACTCTTTATTATCAACATCTGTTAAAACCGGCAGGGCAACCACTTCACCATACAAACCCAGAAAATCCTGAGATGCCTGATCAAGCTTGGGTATATCTTCTTCATTTTGAGTCAGTGTATAGTCATTGAGTGGGAGTAGAATATTAGGCAATGACGATTTGAATTTTTCCAGTCGTGCCTGATGATCATACAATTGGGAAAGATCCTTTAAGCCTTTTCCGGCACGATCAAATGCAAACAGAACTGCACCGATCAAAACCGCAAACAAAAGCATCGAAAGCACAATGTTTCGTTTCGCAAGTTGCCGTAAATTCTTTACATTTTCTTTTCCAGAATCTGTCATTTCAATTCTCCCCAAACGCTCTAGAAGGTTTGTAAAATACGTTGCTCAAATCGTGAGCTATCATGTCTTTAATCCTGGGCCATTGCAAGGTATCTCACCATTATTCAAACAACATCTGAGTATTTAAAACATTGAAGATATCACCTTCAATATTCATTTCGCCCCGCAAAAAATCATGACTATCCGGATCCACATCAGGCAAGTTGCTTTTTGCGACACGGTACAGTTCAGAAACTTCATCCACCCAGATTCCCAAATGCATCCGTGGATGGCGCAAGATTATAAAGCGAGTGTTTTCTGTCTGCTCTCCCCGTTTCTGCCCCAGATGTAAAACTTTGCCAGGGTCAATAATACATACAATCTGGCCTCGAATATTGCTCACACCCATCAGATGATCCGGAGCCATGGGTACGGGCGTGAGTTTTAAAGGTTTAAGAATTTCTTCTACTTCCTGAACAGGCAGCAGAAAAAACGCCCCATTCATCCATACCTTCATTAACTCAGCCTGTTCTTCAACAGGAACATCTTCCGTAGAAGACGCATCCGCATCTACATCCACATCCACATCAATTTCTTCGGTTTCTTTGTCTGTCATCTCACCTCCCTCACTGCTTCACAGAGCTACTGATGCGATCGTACATCGCAATCATCTTTCTCACGCGCGCCTGCAGTTTCATCGGTTCGACAGGTTTGCAAATATAGTCATCTGCGCCGCTATCAAGCCCTGTCACTTCATCTTCTTCATCTTTACGAGAGGTAAGCATGACCAACGCAATGCTATCGTATTTACTCTGCTCACGAACTTTTTCAACAAGCTCCATGCCGCTCATGTTTGGCATTTCACAATCTGTAAGTACAAGACTCAAGGAATCATCCATGCGTTGAATCAATTCCCAACCCTGATCACCATCTTCAGCTTCAATCACTTCATAACCATCAGACTGAAGCACAAACTTCACCAGGCTTCGAATGCTTTTTGAATCATCAATAATCATGACACTCTTTTTACCGGATGACCTGGCTTTATCACTTCTGACCTTCTCTTTAAGCTTGTGCATATCACCGAGCGACATCAATTGCCCATCATCATTCAGGCGGTCACGCATCTTAAAACCTTCCAAAGGTGTTGAGTTACGCATCACCTCATCAAGACTTGTCACGCCTGTAAGTGCTTTGCTTAGACCATCTTCAAAGAGGGAGAACATGCCTTCTTCCCGGGCTGCCTGTGCAAGTTCACGGTCTGGTGTTCCCCGTGCAATAAGCTCACGCACATGATCACTCACATAAAACACCTCATGCATACCAATCCGGCCTTTATAACCGATATTCATGCAATCCTTACAGCCTGCGGGCTCGTAAAAAAACACCTCGTCAGGAATATCAAAACGTTCAATAAAATCTGTAGGAGGTGTCACTTTCTTTCTGCACTGCAAACAAAGTCTGCGTGCCAGACGCTGTGCCACCACAAGATTCAATGAAGATGCAAGCATCGCCGCATCAATGCCGATTTCCAATAAGCGTGTCACAGTTGATGGCGCATCATTCGTATGTAAGGTTGATAACACCAGATGACCTGTCTGAGCTGCGTGAAGGGCAATTTCAGCCGTTTCTTCATCGCGAATTTCACCCACCATCACGACGTCAGGGTCCTGCCTGAGGATTGAACGGAGGGCTGCGGCAAAGGTCATGCCCGCTTTCGGGTTCACCTGAACCTGATTAATTCCTTTGATTTGAAACTCAATCGGATCTTCAACCGTCACCAGATTTGTCTCTTCATCTTTAATATGATGTAAAAATGAATACAGTGTTGTTGTTTTTCCACTTCCGGTTGGCCCTGTAACCAGAACCGCACCCGTAGGGCGTCCAATACATTCTCTCACACGGGCATCTGCTTTTTTTTCAAAACCCAAAATATCCAGATTAAGCGACAAACCACTCTTATCAAGGATTCGCAACACCACTTTTTCGCCGTGCATCGCCGGCAATGTTGATACCCGCATATCGTAACTTTTACCCCACAATTTAATGCGGGTACGGCCATCCTGAGGTGTGCGGGTATTTGCGATATCCAGTTTGGACATGATTTTAATACGTGATGCCACCAAGGGGTGGGCTTTAACCGGGAATTTAAGTGCGGAACGTAACCTGCCGTCCACACGCATCCGAACAATGCTGATTTTCTCCCCGGCTTCGATGTGAATATCTGAGCTGCCCATTTTCATGGCCTGAACGATAAGACCATTCACCAGTTTGATAATAGGAGAATCTTCAGCCCCGCGTTTCAGTTCATCCAGATTGGCACTTGCAGCTTTTTCTTCACTTTCAGTTGAAAAGCTTGAATCATCATAATCGTCACTCAAACCCTCCATGGCCGCATCAAAAGCTGCATCACCTTGATAAAACTCTCTTATTTTCTTCTGAATAACATCCGGACGGGCAAATACCGGCTTGACGCGAAGCCCCAATTTAAACTGCAGTGCATCCAGGCTTGCAAAATCCATTGGATCGCCTGTTGCGATAATGATTTCACCAGCCTGAAAATCAATCGGAACAAATTTATATTCAATACATAACTGTTCAGCGCATTTTTTCAGCAACCCTTCATTGGCTTGAAAGTCAGAAACATCAAGAAATGGGACCTTATAAATACGGGCCAGCATTCTAAGCAATTCATCCGCATCAATCTCATTTATGCCCAACAGCGCCAAAAGAACAGCCCCTTTGCGACCTTCGTCGCTTTGAAGGGCATCCGACATCTGATCCTGAGTGACAACACCACTTTCAATAAGTTCCTGTTGCTGTTTTAAAAGCATTCGTTAGCAGTCCTATGCGCGCCGTTTATAATAAGAGTTTGTTAACATAAGCGGCTAACTGTTTAAAATCAAGAAGATTTTTAATTATTTCACTGCCATTGAGGCAAGCAACTCTTCCACACGTCCAACTCTGTAGATAGTCTGCCAAACTATGGCACATTCTTTTTCCGGTATTCAACTTTATCTGTCTGTTTTTGCATTGCTAACATCTGTGTTGTCAGGCTGTGTTCCCCAACAGAAAAACGAAGCTCTAGGATCGCTCCCTCCTGCTCATGCCACAGCCCCGAACACCATCATTCCGAAACAGGGTGCCGTTCCTCTTTCTGATACATATCAAAATGACATATCTAAAAACGAGCTCTTTGATTCACTTCCCCTCTCCGACATCGCGGCAGCTCAGGCAGAAGTAAAACACCATGTGCTGCCCCATTGGCCAAAAATTTCAGAGCGCTCTGTTTTTGTCCGGCAGCGCATGTTGAATGTGCTCAACATTTTGAATGCACCTGAAGGTTTACAAGCCATTCCTGTGATTGAATCAGGATATAATCCTTATGCACTGTCGTATGCTGGCGCCATGGGACTCTGGCAACTGATGCCAAAAACAGCACGCGGACTGGGCGTTCGAAATCATCAAGGTCAAAATGGACGCAGGGACATTGAATTCAGCACCACTGCGGCCACCCGGTATCTAATCATCTTACACCAGCGTTTTGGCAATTGGCCACTTGCATTTGCAGCCTACAACTACGGCCCCTCTGCACTTAGTAAACGCCTTAAAAAACGCCCATGGAAGCCTGAAGATGGTCTGAAAACATTGCCAGCGCCTCAAATGACACGTGCTTATGTCCGTCACGTCATTGGTTTTGCAGCATTGCTGCACATGAAAACGTTAACATTCCCCGAGCCACTCTCCACAAAAGAGATTCAGCTTCTCCCACCTGTTGATCTGCAACAACTTACTTCTCTCTCCGGGCTGGATCACAATTTATTATTCCAATTAAACCCCGAGTTGGATCAGGCACAATACCTGAAACATAAAATCACCATTCATGTGCCGGAGGAACATCTACCTGTTATTCTGGAACAAATGAAAGCGACAGCACCAAAATATGTTCACATTGCCATCCAGCAAGGCGACTCATTATGGAGCCTGGCACGAAAACATCATACAACAACACAACATTTACGCTCACTCAATCCGAGACTTGGAAAACTTCTAAGCATTGGCAAAACAGTTAAAGTTCCCGCCAATCAGCTTGCCATGGCCAAGCCAACTTATAATCCGCTTCTTAATAAAGGGCGGCGTATTCGTTACAAGGTCCGTTCCGGCGATTCATTATGGGTCATAGCGAAGCGCTTTGGCACCACGAGCAAAGCAATCGCCCGATCCAATCAGATATCGCAAAACAAATTGATTCGTCCCGGAGATACGTTATGGATTTTAGCACGCATTCGACCAAGCTGATCATCATACTGCTGATCGTTTTACTGATATCAGCATGCTCCTCACAAGATCAAAACACCCCAACTGTTGAGCAGCCTGATACACCTCTCGCCGCCAAACCAGCCTATGGAGGTCACCTGACTGATGCCTCTATTGGTGATGCCTCCAATCTTATTCCCATGATCGCCGGCGACTCCAGCAGCCATGAAGTTGCCGGACAGCTTTACCTCGCACTGCTCAAATATGACCGAAACCTTAATTTGGCCGGACAGCTTGCAGAAAGCTGGGAGATATCCGATGACCAGCTTAGCATCACATTCAAACTGAGAGATCATATAAAATGGACCGATGGTTTGCCATTCACCTCAGCAGACTGTGCCTTCACACTTGCCCTCATTCAAAACCCGCTTACACAAAGCGCCTACCAATCCGATTATGCCAAAGTAGCCCGTTTTGAAACACCGGATGCATTGACCTTTCGGGTATTCTATTCCGAACCTTATTCCCCCGCACTTTCATCATGGTCGACACTCTCCATCCTTCCCAAACATGTATTTAAAAATGAAGATATCATGAATACCAGGCTTTCACGCCAGCCAAAAGCCACGCTTGGCCCATATAGACTGACCGACTGGCAACCCCAACAATCCATCACACTGCTAGCGAATCGTAATTATTATGATGGTGACGTCTGGATTGATAAACGAATCACCCGAATCATCCCTGATCTCGCCACTCAGTTTTTGGAGTTATCGGCTGGAAGTATCGATTCAATGGGATTAACCCCCATTCAATATCAGAGGCTCTTTGACACCAAACCGGCGTTGAAAAAAAATTATAACCGCTACAAATATCTCAAATTTGTTTATACCTACCTCGGTTTCAACCTTACCCGAAAACCCTTTGATGATATCCGGGTACGTCAGGCGCTTGCTTTTGCGATTGATCGACAGGAGCTGGTTGATGGCGTACTTCTCGGTCTCGGTGAAACCATTGCAGCTCCTTACAAACCCGGCACCTACTGGGTCAATGAACAACTAAAACCAAGAACATACAATGTAAACAAAGCAAAAGAACTGCTGGCCAGCGCCGGGTGGAAAGACAGCGATGGCGATGGCATCCTTGATAAAGATGGCAAGCCTTTCAAATTCACGATTTTGACCAACAATGGTAATAAACAGCGTGCAGATAGCGCCACCATTATCCAACAGCGTCTAAAAGATGTTGGCATCAAAGTCGCTGTGCGGCTGGTAGAGTGGTCGGCATTCATTGAGAACTTCATCAACAAACGTAATTTTGAAGTCGTATTGCTTGGTTGGCAAATGACGCCCGAACCTGATCAATACAGCATTTGGCACTCATCCCAGACCGGCGCACGCCAATTCAACTTCCTAAGCTATAACAATCCTGAAGTGGATAAAGCACTGGTGGCAGCCACACGTACTTTTGACAATGAGAAACGCAAAAAATATTACGATATTGTACAACAGAACATTTACAACGATGTGCCCATAATCTTCCTCTATGCCCCCTATTCCTTACCCGTCATGCACAAACGTATTCATGGCATTGAGCCAGCACCGGCAGGCATTGCACACAATAGTGAAAAGTGGTTTGTGCCGTTAAAGATGCAAACACATCAAACAGGCATCACACCTTAAAGATGCAGATGCGTCTTCGTTTTTTATACATTGGAATCAATCAGCCTGCGTATTGACTGACTAAGTACATCAAAGGTGAATGGTTTATTCATCACAACCCCTTGATTCAGTTCATCGGTAATAGTCATGGTGTTTTCTTTGTCATAACCGGTTGCAAAAATGATAGGGATATCCTGATTAAGCTTCCAGACAGTGTTTGCAAAGGCTACGCCGCCCATTTTTGGCATCACAACATCTGTGATGATCAGAGCAATCTCATCCTGGTAATGCTTGAATATGTCCAGGCCTTGCTCACCATCAACAGCCTTCAAAACCCTGTAACCTAAACTATGCAGAACTTCAGCCGTTGTGCGTCGCATGGTATCCTCATCATCCACCAAAAGAATCATCTCTCCCTGACCCTGAGAAACCGTTGTTTTTTTGTCCTTTTCCTTTTTCTGATCTTTGATCTCTTTTTTTGCCGGTAAATACAAATCAAAAACGCTGCCCACACCAAGTTCACTTTCAATCTCAAGAATACCGCCATGCGATTGCACCGCACCATAAACCATTGCCAGTCCCAGTCCCGTGCCTTTACCAACCTCTTTGGTTGTAAAAAACGGTTCAAAGACCTTGTTTAGATGTCCCTCTGCAATACCACAGCCATTATCTTTAATAGTAAGTCTGGCAAAATTTACTGCATAGATATTCGGATGTGTTTTTTTGAATTCATCCGTAGCAGTAAATGCACTCAGTTCGCATGAGATTCTGGGTTGATCGATACCGGACACTGCATCACGGGCATTGTTCAACAGATTCATCAGTGCCTGTTGCAGCTGGGTTGCATCACCATGAACAGTCAACGCTTCAGGGCAACAATCACAAACAAGCTCAATACTTTCAGGAATAGCAGTTTTGCCCAGTTTATAAGCTTCTTTAATGAAAAAATTGAAAGAAAAATCACTCATTTCAACCTTACCTTTACGGGCAAAGGTAAGTAACTGTTTAATCATCTCTGCTGCGCGTTTGCCAAGAATTTCGATATCATTCAATTTATCACTCACTTCCGGCTGATTTTTCAACTTCCGTTTAGACAGATAAATATTACCCTGTATAGCCGCCAGCACATTATTAAAATCATGGGCTATGCCACCGA
The DNA here is from genome assembly GCA_021772895.1 of Mariprofundaceae bacterium. Taxonomy (GTDB): domain Bacteria; phylum Pseudomonadota; class Zetaproteobacteria; order Mariprofundales; family Mariprofundaceae; genus WSZY01. The sequence continues at coordinate 103,330 of JAJFLC010000015.1, forward strand.
CCAGTGTACCAATCGCTTCCATTTTTTGTGCCTGAAGAAACTTCTTTTCCAATTTCTGATATTCACTCATATCCTGCTGTAATGAAACATAGTGAGTGATTTCGCCGCTATCATTACAAATCGGAGAAATCGACATCATTGCAGGATAAAAGCTCCCGTCTTTTCTCTGGTCAATCAGCGTTCCGCTCCAGGCTTCGCCATGCGTTATGGCACTCCATACGTCTTCATGAAATGATGCGTCCTGAGCGCTGTTTTTAAACGTGTTCAGTGCCTTTCCTGCTACCTCTTCCAATGCATAACCTGTAATTTTAGTGAAGGCTGGATTCACATATTCAATCACAGCATGTTGATCTGTAATCAACACCGCCTCACCAGTCTGTTGCACAGCCTGTGATAGTTTTTTTAAATCATGATTGAGATATGTACTACATAATATATCTGATACTTTCATGGCAACGGTTTCAAACAATTCACGCTCTTCATCGCTCCATACCCTTTCATATGAACATTGGTGGAGGCCAAACAACCATGGTTTTCCAAACTTAGGCCTTATCGCAATCACCATCTGAGAACGTACTGTAAACTGATCCACATCCACACCCAGATGAGGCATTGGGCAACAAACCACAGATTTAAGCGAATTCAACGCATCATGCATAAGCTGCCTCACTTCAGGAGACATCGGAAATTTCTGTTTCAATTCAAAAGCACCCGGATATTCAAGGGAGGTTGATTCAACAAGCACTTCCCAATAGTCAGCATCAGGATCACATGAATAGAGCAGCCACGCCCTATCTGATGCAAAGACTTCACGTATTGTTTTAACCGCACTTTCTAACATGTCATCCGGTGTCAAAGCGCTGCTAACCGCATCTGCGATTTGCTGCATACTTTCCAGATGTTTGATATGAATACGACTCCTCTCTTCAAGCTGTTTGCGCTCAGTAATATCCCGACAGATACCAATAAGGCCAATCACATGACCCTGAGTATTTTGAAGTGGTGCTTTCAGTGTATCGAAAAGCACTCTTTTTCCATCTGGGTATGTACCCCACTCATCATTGCGCTTTGGGATGCCATCTTTCAACACTTCCACATCTTTATCGCGAAAAAAGTTTGCCTGCTCTTTGCCACACAGGTCATAATCAGTCATACCAATAATTTCAAATTCACTTTCTTTACCCACAAAATCACAAAATGACTGGTTACAACCGAGAAAAACGCCTTTTTTATCCTTATAAAAAATCAGATCAGGAATGCCATCTCTTAATGCTGTCAACAAAGAGCTTGTGGTCTGAAGCGACTCATACGGTAATTTTAAACTGTGAAGAATGATCGAGTAAAAAACAAACCAGAAAGAGAATAATTTAAAAATATGCCCAACCAGATTGGAAAGACCATAAAGGCTGACATAATTTGTAAATGCAAGTTCTGCACAGATTGTGAGTACAATCGATATGGAAAGAAATGGAAATACACCCTCTCTAAGTTTATGACGATGTGTATAAAGATTCATCATCGCTAAAATAAGAATCACACAAATGATATATTCACTTATGATTTTAAAAGGCGTCAGTCCTGTCCCTTCGATAAAAGCATCAGGAAAATAACCATTCATGATCACCACATAAACGCTTACAGCGATGAATCCAAACAATGAAAACGTATAACCGGCATGAAACCTTCGACTTAAAAAGAACGGCGCTGAAAAAAGTAACAACGATTCAAGATATCTATCAGCGATCCAAAATTGAGTTGCATGATTTGCATTGCCAACACCAAAAACAGTCATGCCTTCATAGATCAATGCATGAACCATATCAATGCCCGCAATCCAGAAATAACCGACAGCCAAATACAAAAGAAAATTATCGCGTGCATAAGTATAGGTATACAACGCAACAACAAACATCAACACGCCTATCATGATCGTGAAAAATTCAGCCAGTGTATGAAACAGCAGGTAGTTATAAAAACTGGAAAAAATGAGAAACACAGAAAGCAGAACGGGTATGAACCAAAGTTTCCAGTCCAATAAAAGATCAAATCTGCTAAATAAAGAGAAACGCTGTTGCATATATCTTACCTGCATAGCCTGCCAAAAAGTATTCGTGAGCCCATGCAGCAATAATTTTGTAATAAAAACATCATATTTTAAAGCTACTTAGGTACTGCTGATTTTTACTGAAAAAGGCGCTTATAAAAAAACTCAAAGAGCTTCTCTGCCTGCCAGTCTCTAAAACTTTCATCTGAATGAATCATCACGCATCATATGATGTGAATGACCCAACTGGATTCTTAAGCCATACACCCACGCATTACCGCCAACATTTCCTGCGTTACTTTGACTCTGGTTGTTTGCATGAGTCCAATACTGAATATCAGGTGAAATAGCAACATATTGATTGATTTTCCAACGGTAATACATCTCAACTACGAAAGGATTCGCAGCATTGGCAAACGTTGATTTAAAACTGGATGAAAGACCATTCCAGGCCACGCCCAGACCCAGCGCATGGGCTTCTGTATAGCTGTGTTCAAGGGCCACGGACGCATGTGTAACCACCTCATCTGTATCTTTGGCACTGTTCCAGCCCAAACGAGTTGACCAAAGCATGTTTTCAGCTATTTCACCATCAATATTACCATAAATGCCATATGCGAAACTTTTATTCGCCTCACCAAGGTGCTGTGGAAGCTCAGATGTACGTATCCAGCCTCCCAGTGTGAAGTCCACCGCTTCCGGTACGCGGATTTCAGCCAATACAAACATGCCTTTTTTCAGCCCTGTGTTTGCATCTCTGCCAAATTTAAACAGATCACGGTAATTTGCACTTTCGTTATCACTTAAACCATAAGCATTTGCCAACAGTGCTGTAGCGTTAAGTTTATCTTCATCGCCATAAGTGAATATCACTGAAGGGGTATAATCAGGAAAACTTATGCTTGGGTTGTTCACCAAACTATCTGCCAAAAACTGACTGCCTTCGTCATTGGATGTCACCGTTGCATCGGTAAAGTCTGTCAGATCCTGTACACCAACGGAGATATTCAATGGCTCCAGATCAAAACGATAAGCAATCTCGGAGAGCTGAATACGGCCCTTTCCATTTTTATTCAAAGCCGTGCCCGCATCCGCATTCGAACCTGAAACCACATCGCTGGCACTGACTGAAGGTGTGACAGCCCCTTCCCCATAAAGATGTAATGTGCCGAGGCCCATATCAACATCCATAATCATATCCACACTGCCAAGCACATCTTTGTTAATCGTGCCGTTCTGTTTACTCGTTTGCTGGCCCACAATGGTCGTGCCTGCTTCAATCATGACATCTGCAATCGCATAGCTATTAAAACTTAAACTAATGAATGTAGCTATCATCACCAAGCGCAAAATTGAACTCCTCATCATCACCGTCAATATTCCGATCACCATCTCTTCAATACCTTCCAAACACCTTCCACAAATAATCAACAGCAAAAGTTCTGCCACTTTCCGAATACGGACGAGCTAACTGGTTTCACATGTTTTATCTATCATCCTGAAAGGCGATGGAATGAGCGATAGGATAAACGCTACAAAAATTCGCTATACCCACCAGCTGCACCACCCTTATCCCCAGCGAACAATATCGACACGATATAAAAAAACATCATGAAAATAAATTTCCATTCGACAAATCCAAACCAAATTCAAACAGATAAAAACAATCCACACTTGCAGTACAAATGTATCACCGCGATGCTTCGAACAATGATCAAAAAGCAATCAACCAAAACCTCTCAATTACTACAGCAAGGTTATCTGTGTTGTTTAAGAGATGCCTATGCCGTCATCAAGATTTCAGGTGCGACTGCCCTTGAATATCTGCAAGGGCAAATCACACGCGACATCCAACACATGACAGCGCATCAAGGGCTTTACACGGTAATTTTAACACCCCAGGGTAAAATCATATGCGATTTTCATTTGATTTCCGGCCATCTTCAGGAATGGCTTATCCTTGTCAATAAAGACTACGCAGTACCTCTGGTTGGCCGCCTCCGGCAGTATGCTTTAGGGCATGCGTTAAGAATCGGCATCGTTGATTCACTCAAAATCATCTCAGTTCAGGGGCAACGCTGTGATGATTTTTTACAGGAGAACAATCTTCCTGTTCCTGCGAAACCCCCACTCTCCACAAAAATTTCAACTGACATCGAATCTTATGCCATACGCATGCCAGAAACCTCAGAGCATGGCCTCTGGGTTGTCAGCGATGATGCAGAAGCGCTCATACAAACAAATTCAGCTCAAGTCGATGAAGCTGAGGTCCAGATGGCACGAGTTTTAAAAGGCATGCCAACTTTTGGCATCGACTGGAACGAAAAAGTTTTTCCTCTCAATGCAAACCTGATCGAATTTGAAGGTGTCTCGTTTGAAAAGGGATGTTACGTGGGTCAGGAGGTTACAAGCCGCATGCACTGGCGTGGTGGCATCAAAAAACGATTTTATCGCGTGCAACTTGCATCAGCTCCGCAGGAAATCCCCGGCCCGATTTCCACGACTGTGAAGATAGGCAGCATAACTTCTGCTGCCATCAATGTCGATGATAAAGTATTTGGCATCGCTCACCTGCCCATTGAAAGCGTGGAAAGCGGTCTGCAACTAATCGATGCACAAAATCACCCTGTACAAGTTCTGGAGGCCTGCCATGTCTGACATGCAGACAAATATTCAGGCAAACACTCAGGCTCAAAACAAAAACTCACTGTTTATATGGTATCACGCGGCTCCCGATTCGGTACCCCTTATCAAACAATGGCTGGAACATTTATTTCAAACAACCGGAATCCGTGGCTCACTCTTTGTTCGTCACACGGATGCAAAAAGCACGTTCATGGAAACCTATGAAAACATAGAATACAAGGCATTAAAGAAGATTGAAGATCTTGCAGTCAAACAGCCATGTTTTAAAACCGTGCAACGCCAATGTGAATCTTTTGAAAAAATTCACCCTAGCCAGTAATCTCTTGATAAAACATCAAATCACGTTAAAAATGCTAAACAAACATGTCTATGCGGAGCTAAAAAACAGCCATGAATAAAAACACCAAAATTACTGGCATTGCGTTTTTATTGATATGGCTCGTTATCATGGCACTCGATCAGTTTGACCTGATCCCATGGCCTGATACACGCATCAAACGTATATTTCTTTGGACTCCAACGGTTGTTTTTGGTCTCTATTTTCTATTTTTTGGTGGTAAAACCAAAGAGAACAAAAAGTAACCATGAAAAACTATGTCACAGTCAACCTGCCTTTCTCTTTCAGAGGAAAAATGTTCAATCCGGGTAGCCGCATCAATCTTGATGAATGGATGGAAAAAGGTTCCATGCCTTGCTTTTATACCCATATAGCCAATGAAAATGCGATTGATATCTACTCTCACGAATATGACGTTATGATGATGGGTACATTGGAATTCAAAGATGCAGAAGGTATGGCCGCAGAATTTATTCAGAATGGTTGTTTTGATCGTGAAGGATTCCAGGTTAAATGGAAACAAAATTCGAAACAAAACGATAAACAAAATGAGCTGGATAAACGTTTGTATAACATTGCAACAAGCTGCATGGGCCAGACAGATTTTAACAAAAATCCGGGCCTAAAAAATGCACTCAACGAAGCATACCAGTTAGGCAAAAAAGCAGCGCAACCCGATACATAAATTCACAGTACCACCCCGCCCTGCTTTTGATTAGGGTGCTGCAATGCCTGAATCTTCACACACAACAACGATACAAAGTACCGCAACCCAAATTGCCATCAAACTGATTCGTCGGGAATCTGTCACACCTGAAGATGGTGGTTGCCAAAACTATATTGAATCCTTACTTGCCCCCTTGGGTTTTGTCCGCACACACGTTGATACAGGTGGCATCACCAACAGTATCTATACACGTATGGGTGAGTTGAACGGCACATTGGCCTTTGCAGGGCATACCGATGTTGTGCCCACTGGCCCGCTGGAAGACTGGCCGCACCCGCCTTTTGAGGCCGTGATTGCAGATGGGCCGGATGGAGGCATTCTGCATGGTCGTGGCACACAGGATATGAAAGGCGCAATTGCATGCTGGATTGCCGCCATTTCGAGTCTGTGTTCAGCGTTCACACCATTGCCCACACTTCAGCTTTTAATCACATCCGATGAAGAAGGTGACTCCATTGATGGCACCATCCGTATCGTTGAAAAAATGCAGGCCGACAGCACCCTTCCTGATGCTGTGATTGTAGGTGAACCTTCATCTTCTCAACAGGTGGGTGATGTGATTCGTCGGGGGCGTCGAGGCGTTGTGCAAATCGCAGCGGTATTTGAAGGCAAACAGGGACACTCGGCTTATCCAGACGATGCCGACAATGCCATACATATCGCGGCACCCGCATTAGAAAAAATCACAAAAATCAACTGGGGAAAAGCTACTGAAGGTTTTCCTGCCACCACATGTCAGATCACAAACATACAGGCAGGTACAGGTGCCACCAATGTGATTCCCGGCTCATGCTTTGTATCGATTGATATACGTTACAATCCCGGCATTGATTTTGAAGGCATAGAACAACGCATTTTTGCAGCATGTGAAGATGCCGAGGTTGTTTTGGATATTCAGCATCAGGCCGAAGTCTTTTCCACACCGGATGGTGAATTTCTCGATCAGGTCTGTGCATCCATCAAACAGATCACAGGCATTGAAACCCTCCGCGATACCGGGGGAGGCACTTCGGATGGGCGTTTTCTGGCCGCAGCAGGCATCCCTGTTGTCGAGTTAGGACTTACCAACAGCACCATTCATCAGGTAGGCGAATGTGTTGCACTGCACGAGCTTGAAACGCTCACATCGATCTACTCCGATATCATCATAAACTTTGAGGCCAAATAAATGTCAACAAAATTGGGTGCAAACACAACCAATCCAAACAAAGAACTGGAAACCTTCCCCAACCCCAACCCGGAACGGGATTATCATATCAAAATTGATTCACCGGAATTCACCTGTTTATGCCCAAAGACGGGTCAACCGGACTTCGCTGAGATCAAGCTGGATTATATTCCAGATCAACTCTGTGTGGAGCTGAAATCATTGAAATTATATTACTGGAGCTTCCGCGATGAAGGCCACTTCCACGAAAAAGTAACCAATATGATCGCCTCCAACCTGATTAACCTGCTTGATCCCCGTTATTTGAAAGTTGAAGCGGTGTTTAACGTACGTGGCGGTGTTTATACAACCATCGAAGTCGAACACACAAAGTAAGCCGTTTATATGTTCCCTTTCACCAAAATGCAGGCTCAGGGCAATGATTTTGTCATTCTCAACAGCCTCTCCCAGCCACTTCCTGAACTGACTGATGCGTTTGTCAAAAAAATAACCGAACGTCGCTATGGCATCGGCTGTGATCAACTGTTGGTTTTACTTCCAAACGATGATGCAGATGCATCCATGCGCATTTTTAACAACGATGGTTCCGAAGCTTTCAACTGTGGCAATGGCCTGCGTTGTGTTGGGGAGCTGCTGTTAAGTGAATCAGGCGCTGAATCCGTATCTATTGCTTTAAAAGATCGCACTGTCATTGCAAGGCGTTCTGATCATGGTATTGCAGTAGAAATGGGCACTGCAATCGTGAAGGAGCAGACTGAAAGCCATGTGGACATTGAAATCGGCAATGAACATCGTGTGTTTTTTGAAGCAACCGAAACCTTTCCAGAAGATAAAAACATCGAAATTGTGACAGGTCAGGTAGCCGATCATGTCTATCTGGACGTTATTGAGCGTGGTGCAGGGCGAACGCTGGCCTGTGGTTCAGGTGCATGTGCAGCCACGGCTGCAATCTGGCACGTTGAAGGTCATACCCGCCCTCAAACCATCGAAATGCCTGGTGGTGAAGTGACTGTATCGGGGAATTCTGAGAATCTTGTTTTAGAGGGCTTGGTGAAGACGGTATTCAGCGGACACTTCCGCCTTTAATCACCTTCCCGGTACTTCATTCCGTATAATCGTATGCCTTTGTGTTAAAAAAATATTGAAGGCAAACAAAAATGTCCATAAAAGACATATAAATGCGGTGATTCGTTCCGTTAACCCCATTATTGGCGTCCCTAGCTTGGTGGCTGCGAACACGCCCGTAATAAGAATCAAGCCTACAGTCATGAATGTATACCACATAAAGGATGGCAAGATATTAACTTTCTTGAGAAACACACCAATTAACAAAGTAGACAGAATAGAAAGAAGGACAAGAATTCCTACCAAGACTTTATGTATCTCGCCGGAAAGGGTTGCGGGGCTACCCCATGCATCCTGCGGGAAAAAAGATGCCGTTGATATATTGATGACTCCCATGAGAATAATCATCCACGCAGCACCGATTCCAACAATTTCAATTTTAGAATATTTTTTAATAAATTTCAAAACGCCAACACCAAAAAGTATTGTTAATATTGCACTGATATTATGCATACTCATGAGTAATAACTGATTTGGGGAACCGGGGGAAAACAGTTCGCTCATTGTGTCTGAAATATGACTATAATCTGATCGCAATGCGCCACCTAGAATGATCATCACTATAAAAATGATTGGTGACATCATTCCACATATTGGAAATATTTGTTGTTTCATTACCGCTCCGGTTCGCCTAACGCCGTGATAAGGAACGCACGTCAGCCTTTCTCAGTGAGGAACAAAGTGATGAGTGACGTCATTGCCTTGTTAGCGGGGTTCAAAGCCACCGCCGCGTCCTTGATTTGTATGCTTCATAAGATTTCCCAAATTGTAGAATCAGGTAACGTTCTTCACGAAGCACCACGCCCCAATGCATGATAGCCAATAGCGGAACCAGAAAAAGAAACGGCCACTGTGAATCGCCTAACAGAGTAATGCCAACGTAAAGACCTGTCATGGCAACGTAGATTGGATTGCGAGACAACTTAAATGGACCATCGGTGATCAGAGCGACAGATGATTCACGTGGACTCGCACTCGTACCTCTTTTCTTCATTGTGACAAAGGCCCAACGAGCAAACGCACCGCTTAAAATAATAAGTGCAACGCCACCCACATACGACGTAAATGTTGCCAATGAAAGTTCCGGGGACATAATATATAATTCAACCGCATCTACTTTCAAACCTCTGCTTTATCCTTCCATAGACAGCAATTAAGTATTATGTCCCCAGAATTTCGGTTTGAAGCTGTGTAGTTCTCATTACGATCCTCTAACGACTTAGGTAAGATGCGCGCGACTTTTTCGCATCGTACTTGGCCTGCTTGTTATATGCTATTTTCATATTCTCTTTTATCAAAAAATTCTATTGTATACATAAACAGTATGTGAGACATGAAATATTGAAAAGGCTATTGAAGGTAATATGAAATGCCACTTTGAATAGACCAATTTGAAATAATAGGATTCTACCAACAGACTTAGACCTATTAGCCATATAATTGGAGTATATGCCGGTGCAGTAAATCCCAGAACACTATTGCTCCAGCCAGAATTTGGTGCATAAATAAGCATTAACCAGGATGAAAAATAAAGCGCAACGCCTAAAGAAAAAGTAATCACCCCTTTTCTTTCGAAAGATGATGATATATTGAGTCGGAAAAACAATGGCAGAAGAAAAATAATTGATCGGAATATATTTTCCCCAATGATAATGGCAAAAGGAATATCGCTATTAAATGATTTTGGATTAAATGCTGGAGGTAACTTTGAAGTTAAGAAAATATTCCAAATAAAAATCGGCAATAATGCTATGTAACCATTTGTTAATATTTTCCGTAAACGATCCATCTCCATGTATGTCTACCTATTTATCCTACACATAACCCGTGTTACATGCCCGAAGTTCCGGGGACATACGAAGTTCCGGGGACATAATATATAATTCAACCGCATCTACTTTCAAACCTCTGCTTTATCCTTCCATAGACAGCAATTAAGTATTATGTCCCCAGAATTCGTAGCTAATGTCGTGCTTCCATAGTGCATTTTTTTGTGCCTAACTAACACAATATGAGTCACTGATTTTCCACATATTATGCTCCTATAGGTGGACATATTTTCCATCATATTGCATATATTAAGGCTTAAAGGTGGACTTGAAAATACAATGCCTAGCTATTCGAATCAGGTCAATAAAACACCATTATACCGCCCTCAAGCTACGCGTTTGATGGAGCAGGTTAGTGAAGTCATGCGCTATCATCAGGATGATATTTACATCTATTCTTAAACATCGTTATGGCCATGGACGAGGTTCATTTCCTTGCTCGAAAGAACCGAGAGAATTTTGTAGCTTTTTCACATCAATATCTGAATCCATATCATGACCTGTTGCGCATGCATAAAGCAACGTTGAATAAATTGTACTAAGGGTGCTGGTTAATAAAATGACAAGCAAAGAAGGTACGGTAATAACAGCGAAGAAAATAGTATGATAGAAGTCAGTAAGGTTATCTGGCATTAGCTCCTTTGATATCCAAGCAATAAATAGTATTGGAATCATCAAAAGAAACCCAATCAATGCAAATGAAATATTGCCGCCAATAATTTCGCCCCAAGTTGATTTAAAGATTTGAAAGGACTTTTTCATTGCATTGATTGGGCCTACCCCCTCAACGACTACTGTTGGTAGCACAAAATAAGCAATAAGTGACCATGTAGTTCCTAGAAATGCAGAAACGGTTTCTCCGAATCGATTTCCCATTTTTTCAATCACTCTCAATAGCAAACCAAATATAGCAGAAATAAATGCCCATCCTATAATTTGAGGCAATCTTGTCACAGCCAGAGAAATTCCAGTTGAAAATGATGCTTTTTCACCCGTAATTATTATTAGTGTACTTGAAACCAGCCCTGCATTGAAAAAGATAATGATAAAGTAACTTAGGAAATAGTATAAAAACAGAAGTATTCCAATCATAATCTCTTTATTACTATTTCGCTCATTTTCAAAAACCTGGAACCAATCAGGCTCCAGAAAAGGTATCACAAAGCTGGCAATCAGTATAAGCATTACTATGGATGATACTATTGGGAAAAATACAAGTTCCTTATGATCTTTTAGAAACGAATAACTCAACTTGGTCATTTCCCAACTTCTGGAAATAGTGCCTCGCAACTGACTTAAGAAGCTCTCAGATTCTGGCATTTTTCTTTCTACAACCAATATACAGCTCCTTTAGAAAAACTTAGATATTCCGAGGGCATAACACTTGATTTGATTCATAACGCCCTCTCTAGCCTGAGCTTAAACAACCTTTTCAGGAAAACCAACTTTGGGAGAATTGAGTAGAGGGCGATCTACGGCGAAAGTAGAGAGGTCGATAGATGGCTTCTCTCCTGTCATCCACTGGCTCATAATTTTTGCTGTGATTGGTGCCAACGCCACCCCATTGCGATAATGGCCTGATGCCACCCAAAGGCCCGGAATAGATGCAACAGAGCCAAGATATGGCATACCATCCGGGCTGCCCGGTCTGAATCCCATCCATTGTTTTTCTATTTCACAATTTTTTAAACCCGGTGCGATTCGAACCATGGATGCCATCAAGTTTTCAATCACATTATCAGTATTGCCACGCTCAAAACCAACAAATTCCATACTAGCCCCAACAAGCACCCGCCCATCTGCTCTTGGCACAAAATAGGCATCATCGTGTTTAATAATCGATCGCATCAAACCCGGCTTACCTTTCAGCAAAACAATCTGCCCTTTCACGGGTGCAACAGGTAGTGCAAAACCCATTTGTTGCGCAAGTTCCCCACTCCAGCTACCGCCCGCCAATAACACCTGATCTGCAACAACTTTACGCCCATCAATACAACACAACCCGGAAACCCGGCCTTGATCTGTCAATAACGCACTGACTTCGGCATGTTCAAGCATGCTCACGCCAAGCTGTTTCATCCAGACGTTCACCGCTTTTAACAACCTTGGATTACGTAGTTGACAGACTTCCGGCCAAAGAAGTGATTTGCGAACACCCTCTGCAATGGTCGGTTCATGTTTCAAGGTTTGTATTGCATTCAATTGCTGCACGTCCCAATCAAAACGCTCAGACCAATCCATGGCTGACTGCCAGTGATCGACTTTATCATCATCAAAAAAAGGAATCAGTAACCCGGACTTTTTCCATTCAATCGAAATGCCTGTTTTCGCTTCGATCTCTATCTGAAAATCGGGATACATCGCCAGACTTTCATTCATGAGGTGGGTAAAAGCATCAGGATACAGCCAGGGATGGATTGGACATAAAATGCCGGCACCTGCCCAGGAAGCTTCTTTACCCGTTTCACCGCGTTCAATCACGGTCACATCAACGCCAAGTTGTTTCAAATGGCAGGCTGTCAAACAACCAATAATTCCGCCGCCAATCACTGCCACACGCATGATTCAACTCCTGTACTTGCCGAAGGCACTATCATCCCCATACCATGGCGCCATGCAAGCTTTCAAAGGAACAAAAATGTCGACAACCGAGGCCTATCGCTTTTGCACAGGTATCGCACAAAAACATTATGAAAACTTCCCGACTGCATCGCATATCATTCAAAAAAAGCTTCGCCCTGCGGTCGCTGCTATTTATGCCTTTGCCCGCGCTGCGGACGATATGGCAGATGAAGGTGATTTACCTGCTTCCAAACGTCTGAAACAGATTGATGCATGGGAAAATTTACTGGAACGCTGTGTCGAAGAGGACTTGAACCAGCCGGTATTTCTGGCACTTGGTGACGCAATCAAAACGTTCGACCTTCCGATCGAGCAACTACACAATTTACTCATTGCTTTCAGAATGGATGTAAGCATCCATGCCTACGCCACAGTGGATGAACTGATGTTTTACTGTAAACACTCTGCCAACCCTGTCGGGCGTCTGATGCTTGCCTTGCATGGGGTTTCCGGCCCTGTAGTGGAACGTTACTCCGATGCCATATGCACGGCCCTTCAACTGACCAATTTCTGGCAAGACCTGAAAATCGATATCCCAAATGGCCGCTGCTATTTGACCGAGGAGTGGCTAAAAGCTGCGGGACTCACCAGCAATGAAGTATTGAAAAACGTTATCCATTCAAAAGAGAGCTCAGATGAAACATCTGAGACAACATCTGAACAATCACCTGAAACATTATCTGAGCCATTCGCAAAACTATCATCGGAACAATTACGGCCTGCATTGAAACTGGCTTTTGCCAAAACGGAACAACTGTACCATGAAGGTGCTAAAATATTGCCCTTATTACCCTTTCGCTTGCGCCTGCAAATCGCTGCAACACTACATGGTGGCATGGCTATCCTCCGGGCAACAACACAGTTAAATGACCCCATCAATGTGCGCCCTGCATTAACAAAATATGATTGGTACAAACTGACCGGAAATATTCTTATCGCTACGTTACGTCCCCGCAGAGCATTACAAATGGAGATTGCATGACCCCTCGTCAATATTGTGAAGAGAAAACAAGGGGCTCCGGCTCTTCTTTTTTCTATGCTTTTCTATTCCTTGAAGAAAATCAGCGGCGTGCGATGCTGGCATTGTATGCTTTTTGCAGAGAAGTGGACGATATTGCTGACGAAACCAGTGAGCAATCCATCGCCATGCAAAAGATTCTATTCTGGCGCGAAGAGCTTCAACGCGTCTTTCATGCCACACCTCAACATCCGGTGGGCAAAGAGTTGAAATGGGCAACAGAACACTTTTCACTTGATGAAGAGTTATTTGTTGAAATTTTGGATGGCATGCTGATGGATATCAGTGGCAAACCCATGATCAAAGCATCTGATTTATCATTGTATTGTTATCGTGTTGCTGGCGTTGTCGGCCTTTTATCCATTGAAATTTTTGGTTATCACTCCAGACAAGCACGGGATTTTGCCACCTCGCTCGGTGAAGCCTTGCAATTGACCAATATTCTTCGCGATTTGAAAGAAGATGCAGAGATTGGCCGCATTTACCTGCCACAGGAGATGCGTATTCGTTACAAAGTCGCTGATCAGGATTTCAAAGAAGGTAATATGAGTGAAGGTATGAAATCACTGCTTCAACATTATGCCGATAAAACTGAAGAAGCCTATGATCGAGCTATGCAGAAACTTCCGAACGAAGACAGAAAGTCGCTTCGGCCTTCGTTGCTGATGGCATCGATCTACCACGCACAATTCAGACGTTTAAAAGCATTTGAACTGAATTCATGGCAACACTCCGCACGCATATCACCGTTGCGTAAAATCTGGATTGCATGGCGTGCATGGCGCTATGAGAAGAAAGCTGAAAAAAGAGCATTAAAATCAAACAATCCAATCCCGGTTAGGTTGTCATTTTGATTCAATTCTATTGGATTTGATAAGTTTGATGGGACTGAGTGCACTTCAATGGATTTGATTTTTTATGAACTGGTTCGGCATGAGCTAATTCGATATGAGTTGATGCAATGACACCTCACCCCATTGCGATTATCGGTGGTGGTCTTACCGGGCTGACATGCGCCATTCGACTGGCTGAACAAGGTTATCAGGTCCATCTATTTGAGGCAGCGCCAAATCTTGGTGGTCGTACAAAATCATTTTATAGTCCTGTTGTGGATCACTGGGTCGATCATGGCCCTCACTTATTGATTGGAGCTTACCAGGCAACTCAGAAATTATTACATGATGTCGGCGCTTCATCCAACGTCACATGGCAACCTTCCCTTCATCTACCGCTCTGGGATAAACAGCGAAGTTTTTTTTCGCTTAAGCCAAAGCCATACCTCCCGTTCCCCGTTGCCCTGCTTATATCGCTCATGCAGTTGCCGACGCATGGTTTTAAAAGTGTTCGGAGCATGCTGAAAATAGCCCTAAACATGAAAAAACCACCTGCCAAATCAGTTCAGGTATGGATGGAACAGTTAAATATTTCATCAGCGCTGCAACGTGACCTGATCGAACCTTTGTGTCTGGGTGCAATGAATGAACCGATGCATCGTGCCGATTGTAAAAGTTTTGCCCGTGTTTTAAACGAAGCTTTTGCAAATCATCACAACGCACGCCTTGGCTGGTTTAATCAACCGATATCTCAAGCTTTCATTGACCCATTAAAAAGTCATCTCAAAAATCTTGGCATCTCAATATTTACTTCAACCACCATTCGTGACATTGAGCAAAACAATGGCATTTGCACTTTAAACACAGGAACATCTCAAACCAAACCTTATTCAACAGCCATCATTGCATTGCCAGCCTATGCCCGAAATCGTTTATTAGGCATCAGACAAGACGTCAAAACAGAAGCCATTACCAATGTTCATTTGTGGTTTGAAACAGACATCACACTGCCCCAAGCACTGATTGGCAGCATCGGCACATACAGCCAGTGGTTTTTTGATGTATCCTCTCAAACAGGACAAAAGGGATTATCACATATTTGCGCAGTCATCAGCGCTGAAACACCTATAAATCGAAAACAGTCATTTAAAAAAGTATGCACTGAATTGGGAGCCTTATTGCAAATGGAATTACCCGCGCCCGTATACCATAAAATCATCTGTGAACAACGGGCAACCGTACTGACATCTTATGAAAATCAAACACTCAGTTCTGGCACAATTCTTGATGCCTCCGAAGCACCTCGCCCAGGCGATTTGCCGGCAACCATTGAATCAGCAATATTGCGCGGTGAAGAAGCTGCAAAGACCCTTTGTTTTCAACAAAAGTGACAGGTTATCCACCGCAAAGACAATGAAAAAAGAAAGTCATGATGTTTTGACGGTTTTCACATGGGTAGCTGGAAGAAATCATCATAACCTATTGATATTAAATAAATAATTGTGGTGCCTGTTTTTTAACCATAGTCTTGCGGCCATTCATTTTGTCATATTCCTGCAACAAAACCTGTAACTTATCCACTAAGTTATCCACAGCTTCTGTGGATGCATCTTCTAAGCCTTTATTATACAGGCATTTAGCCCTTGCAGGATAAAATTACAGGCGTAGATTTCACCATATGCGCAACCCTGAAATTCGCCACTATTCGCTTGCTGATTCGCTGATCGGACACCTCGATCAAGCGCTGAATAACATCTTTTGCAAACAGCCAACTCAGCGTCCTTATCCAGTTGAAGAATCAAACGATGATGCTGCGCTCTCAGCAGCCGAAAAGAAAAAATCTGCCGGACTCATGCGTGTCAATCATGCCGGAGAAATGGCAGCCCAAGCGCTATATCATGGACAGAGCCTGATCGCCCGCGACCCATCACTTAAGGATCAGCTTTATCATGCCTCCGTTGAAGAAGGTGATCATCTCAACTGGTGCCGCCGCAGGCTTGATGAACTGGGTGAACGTCCTTCTGTTTTTGACCCACTCTGGTATGCAGGGTCATTCGCTATCGGTATCACTGCTGGTATAGCTGGTGATCGTTGGAACCTTGGTTTTCTTGCTGAGACAGAAAAACAGGTGGTTCGTCATCTGGATAGCCATCTTGAGCGTCTGCCTGCAAACGACAGCAAAAGCCGTACGATTGTTGAGCAGATGAAAATTGATGAACAGGGACACGCGAATCTGGCTGAGAGCCTCGGTGCGGCAGCGCTTCCACAACCAATCACAGGCCTGATGAAACTAACTTCAAAGGTAATGACCAATCTGGCGCAACGAATTTAACGACTTCTCCCTTGTGTTTTAGTGGCTTCGAGACACATAGAATTTTCTCTATAAACGCAATTTCGATTGGCAGCCTGCAATCAAAAAAAAACGGACGATCAAAATATTATGGTACTGGTGTAATCTATGCTTTGGGTAAGCCCGCTACTATTGAATTGCTATTGAATAAATTGGATTGATGTGCATTTATCTTAGCTCATGCTATCAACCCTGCTCTCGAGCAGCTCTTTAAAGATGCTCTGGAAAAGGCAAAGTAGTCGTGCAGGCTATAAATGATCTGCTAAAATCATGCATGCTAAGTATTTTATTTTGTAAGTAAGGGCAAAAGCGCGGTTTCACCTTTGCGTGCTGAAAAACTACATAGGCGTAGTTTTTCAGAGTATCCCTAAGTGGGAACGGCTCGAAACAATAATTCGTGTTTTACGTTGCGAATTTTAGCTGTTGAAATCGTTCAGTTCTGTTTTCCCTAAAGCTATCGACTGGCGCTATCGGATTACCGTCTCCAAACAGCAACAAGAGCGTCTTTGCAATTCATTTCCCACTCGCATCCACCACTGCAAACGTCTCGTTCATCAGATCTGAAACAAGAAGAAATCCCCTCTTTACGTTGAATGTGGCGAACGAGCTTTGTTGCTGTTGTATATGTCGTAGCAAGGATGCCATGTTCCGCCGCACGCTTTTTTAACTTTGATATATCCACTATAACTACCTACCCTTCTTTTATTACTTCCACTAGAGTGCGCAAGTATAAATAACATTTTTTAGATTCGCAAACTAATCGCTTCAAACCAATCATCATAAATAACCTGACGATGCTTAAATCAGCATCTGTTTTAACAATCAATGGACTGCCTTGGATCACTCCATCAGAATGTTGGCGATATGAACACCCCGCTTCACATTGTCCTTTATCAACCTGAGATACCACCTAACACAGGCAACATTGCCCGTCTGTGTGCCTGTACAGGCTGTCAACTTCATCTTGTACACCCTTTAGGATTTACTCTGGATGAAAAACAGGTGAGGCGCGCCGGATTGGATTATTGGGAACACCTTGAAGTGCTGGAACATCCAGACTGGAAAAGTGCTAGAGAAACACTTGGAAAAAAACGAAACTGGTATGCGCTGAGTACCAAAGCCAACAAACTTACATGGGATGTTCAATTTTCACATGGTGATGTGCTGGTGTTTGGGCCTGAAACAAGAGGTTTACCTGCTGACATTCTCAGAGAGATCTCTCCTGTCCGACTCTTCATGCGCGATGATGCACCGGTTCGTTCTCTTAATTTATCTTCGGCCTGCTCAGCCGTGTTATATGAAGCACTTAGACAAATACATATTACCAAATGATAATTATTATCCACCGCTGAAACGCATTTATATTAAATTTCTTTAATTACTCCTCGGCGCTATTGCTTAACGCTTAGATGTGATTACAAGACATTGTTTTAAAAGGATTAATTCTAATGCACAATAATTAGGCACTACCTTTCGGGTGGTTGTTTTGTCATATTCCTGCAACAAAAGCGAAAAGTTATCCCCTAAGTTATCCACAGATTCTGTGGATGTTTTTATAAGCTCTTTAACTACAAGAACTTAGCGCCAATCACCCCTAATCCGGGCACGTGATACATTAATCAGAAAAACAAAAAACTTTACCAAATTACTGATATCCGTCATAAACCGCCTATGCAATGGACACTCTCAAATCAGCTCACCGTTGGACGCGTCCTACTCATCCCTCTTTTCATGATTGCTTTTTATATTCCAGGTTTTCCGGGTTATACCGTCGCAGCCCTAATCTTTGCCATTGCATCGGCAACAGACTGGCTAGATGGTTATCTGGCACGAACACGAGGCGAAGTTACCGCATTTGGACGTTTCCTCGACCCGGTCGCAGATAAACTTCTGGTTTCAGCGGCACTGGTATTACTGGTCGAGGCAGAACGGGCTCCCGCGCTGCTGGCTGTTATTATCATTGGACGGGAAATTGCAATCAGCGCACTGCGTGAATGGCTTGCTGAACGTGCAACAGTTGTGCATGTATCCATGCTTGGAAAACTGAAAACTGCAACCCAAATGCTTTCAATTGTTGCCCTCCTGCTACATATCGATGTGTTAGGCATCAATATGCACGCCGCAGGTTTGATTCTTCTCTGGGTTTCTGCTGCTCTGACTCTTTGGTCCGGCTATGAATATATCCGTGCGGCATGGCCGGAATTGGTAGGTAAAGAATCTATATCTACGAACACAAACGCTACAAACACAGACGAATAATCTCTGAAATTTCATGATCCCGTAGCAAAATCGGGTTCGTTTGCATGCTGTTGCCCCGACTGTTGGCAACGATGCGATCGATATCCAGTTCAGACACACCATAATACGAAAGCGGAGACATTTGAAAACGTCCGCTCCATGCTTGAATGATGCCTAACAAAGACTCTCTGGCAGCATCGTCATCCATCGTATGGTTCTGTGTAAAAAGTCGCCCAATCGTCGCATATTTCTGTAATGCGGGATGCGCAGAGTCCCGCTCTTTAAGTGCCTGAATATTGATACGGCTCGCCTCAAATAAAAGTGTTCCACAGACCACCCCGTGCGGAATCGGAAAGAAAGCTCCGAGTGGCGATGCCAGCCCATGCACAGAACCAAGCCCTGCATTGGCCAGTGTCAGACCGGATGTGGAAGACGCATAAAGCATGCCTGCACGGGCATCTAAATTTTCTCCATCCTCAACGGCAGAGACCAGACAATCACGAATATACCTCAAACCACTCATCGCCAAAGCATCGGTGACCGGGTTAGTATTGAAAGAAACATAAGATTCAAGCAATTGTGTGAATGCATCCATACCGCATGCAGCAGTAATATCGGCAGGACAGTCCAATGTCAGCTCAGGATCAAGAATAATGTGTTTTGCAACAAGCGACTCGTGTCTGAAAGACTTCTTAAAACCATCGTCACCAATGTTTGACAACACAGCATTTTTACTCGTTTCACCGCCTGTTCCTGCCGTGGTAGGCACTGCGATAAATGGTGTGGAAGGCCCTTGATATGCCTTGCCCTTGCCTACCCCTTCAAGGTATTCAAAAACCGAATCACCACTTGGTAACAGGCCTGCAATCGCCTTCCCTGCATCGACAGCGCTACCGCCTCCAAGTGCAACAACACAATCAGCAAAAAAATCATGGTGTTCAGCCACAATTTTATCCACCAGTTGCGGCGAAGGCTCCCCCGGAACCTTAACTCTTCGCACCTCCAGACTCTGACCCAATGCCTGCCAAAGCTTCTGGCAACGATCTGAATCATCAAACGAACTTTCGCCAGTCACCAGCAATACCTTTTTACCAAAAGTCTCAATAAGATCCTTTAATATCAAATGCTTACCCGGTCCAAAATGAATATGTGGCGTTGATGAAAAGAGAAATTCAGGAATCATGCAGACAGCTTAACCGATCAATCTTCCTGTTTCACTATCTGACGTTTTTAGAAGACATAAACTTGCCATCCACTTAATGCTGAAATATTGGTTGCTTTCATCTTCACTTTACTATGAACTTATGAATTGAAACACCCGTGAAAGTCGGGAATTTTTTTTAAACTAAGAGAGTAATATGTCAAACGAAGTAACAGGTACAGTAAAGTGGTTCAATGACGAGAAAGGTTTCGGCTTTATCGAACAGGAAGATGGAAAAGATGTTTTTGTACACCATAGCGCAATCAATGGTGGCGGTCGCAAGACTCTACATGAAGGTCAAAAAGTTACATTGGAAGTAACTCAGGGCGAGAAGGGTCCACAGGCAGAAAACGTAACCCCACTTTAACCCAAGCATTTTATCTGGCCGCGTATTTTGCGCGGCCAGATTTTTTGATGGCCTTTGAATAAACACATTCAGCATTTATTCTCAAGCATAAAAACAGATCCCTTATAATAGAAATCAAGCTCATGTTTGATTTCCACTTGCTATGATTGTTCTTATTTACAGAAATATCTACCAGACATCCTGCCCCATACAGCTTCCACATCGCATTTTAAACCATCAACAAGCTTTAAAGATGGATAATATGATCCCTGTCCGGGCCAGTTGAGAGCATTGTCACCGGGCATTCACACACCTGCTCAATACGTTTCAGAAGAGCCTTTGCGTTGGTCGGCAACTGATCCAGTGAAGTGGCACCAAATGTATTTTCACTCCAACCCGGCAGTGTTTCATAAACAGGTATACACGCATTAAGTTTCTCACAATCAGCAGGAATCGATTCCTGTTGTATGCCATCCAACTCATAACCAATGCAAAGCTTCACCGCTTCCAGACCATCAAGAACATCAAGCTTGGTGATTGCCAGCCCTGTCACACCATTAATACGAACAGCATGCTGCACAACAACAGCGTCGAACCATCCTGTACGGCGTGGGCGACCCGTCGTCGCACCAAATTCATGGCCTCGCTCAGCCATATGTTTGCCTGAATTTTCGGTATCACACAGACCTTCAGCATTATAAAGTTCTGTCGGGAATGGGCCTGCACCGACCCTTGTTGTATAAGCCTTACAGATACCAAGTACTTCATCGACTTGACCCGGGCCAACGCCAAGTCCTGCAAGTGCAGCACCGGAAACAGTGTTCGATGAAGTCACAAAAGGATAGGTACCATGATCCACATCCAGCATGGAACCTTGTGCACCTTCAAACAGGATAGAATCACCCGCTTTGTTGCGGCGATGCAAAATCAGAGGCACATCAGCAGCCAATGGCAACAGACGTTCACGTGCCAGCTCCAGAGCTTCAACAACCTCTTCACGGGAAACCACTTCAGCACCAAGAAATTCAGTTAACATGAAGTTCACATAACGGAGGTTTTCATCAATCCGCGCCTCCAGCGTATCCGAGGTAAGATCCACAAGGCGGATACCACGGCGGGCAGTTTTATCTTCATAACATGGGCCGATTCCACGGCCTGTTGTGCCAATTTTGGCTTTGCCTTTGGCTTGCTCGCGCGCTGCATCCAATGCACGATGATAAGGCAGGATAAGCTGACAACGTTCAGAAATGCGAAGCCTGTCCAGCACTGGCACATCAGCCGCCAATAACATGTCGATCTCTTCAACCAAGCGAAAAGGATCCACACCCGTGCCGTTACCAATCAGGCTCAACGTATCTGCATGCAAGATGCCAGATGGGATATGATTCAGAACCGTTGTCTGATCACCAATCACCAATGTGTGGCCAGCATTTGGCCCACCCTGAAAGCGGGCAACCACATCCATTTTAGGAGCCAGAAGATCAACGATCTTGCCTTTACCCTCATCACCCCATTGGATTCCAATTGCAACTGTATTTGACATATAATTCCTCAATAAAACTTACAAACCAGCATGACTAAAACGATTTCAACAACGCTGGCTCAACAAAGCAGGCCAGCAAATCCACCATTCAAAAATGAATGTTCAAAGCAGTAAAAATCACACTTTTATCACTTAAAAATTAACAACCATCAAGCCTTTGCGCACATCTCTTTACACATCGCTTTCGATAGTTTTACTTACCTGACCTTTAACTTAAACAGCATCCAACCATGCCCAAAGATCAAATGAAAACCCTGTTGCAGGCATGTCTCTGCCATGCAAAGCCATCATTGCGTCATAACGACCGCCATGAAGTAAAGCCTGAGAAGCGCCTGCTGAAAAACCTGAAAAAACAATCCCACTGTGGTAGAGGAAACGAGGCATCACTGCAGCATCAATATTAACTTCCACCTCACCACTCAATCGAGTGTTAACTGTATCCACCAGATGCATCAATTCTGATGCCGCATGATTGAATTCATCACCCAGCAGCGTTTTTCCTGATTCAAGCCAGTCTCTGTCCGCCTGCCCGGACACCATGACAATCAATGCATCTTTATGATCCTGACTCATTGATTCACTTTGCAAATGCGCCTTCATATCTTCAGGAGAACGACGGGACAGCAATTTTGACCAAACTTCCATCGCCGTTGAACTCTCTGATACAATCGCCTGAATGAGTCCCATATGTCCAACTTGCAATACCGGCGCATTAAATCCTGCGGCATGCATGGAAAGTGCGGCCAGGTGCATCACTTCCACATCACCCTCTTCGCCCGACAGGCCTAGGCACTCCACACCCGTCTGCCATTGCTGACGTGAACCTGTCCTTGCATCCGGGCGCGCAGCCATCACTTGACCGGAATAGTAGAGCTTCAGCTCATCACTATCCTGCATTCGTGTTGCCGCAATCCGCGCTATCTGTGGCGTAATATCGGGTCGAATAGCCAATAGCCCTGCATCTGCCGGATCAGAAAATACCAGCGTCTGATCTTCCAAAAAACGCCCTGCTCCTGTATTTAAGGTCTGCGGACGCTCGACAAGCGGCGGAATCACCTCTTCATAACCAGCATCTGCATAGGTTTCAAACAGTTTATGCTGCAAACGACGTAACTCACGTGCTCGTGTCCCAAATACATCTTCGAGGCCAATTACAGGTTTCACTTCAGTCATAATGATTCCACTTCGATATAACGTACATCAATCATATTTGGCAACGCCATCAATTGATTCAGCACTTCATCTGAAGGTGCTGAATCAACATTCACCAGGGCAATTGCTTTGCCATCATCACGTCGACCCAGACGAAAATCAGCGATATTGATCTCCGCCTCAGCAAGGTGTGTTCCGATTGCTGCAATCACACCGGGTCTGTCCAAATTTTGTAAATAGATAATATTACCTTCCGGAGCCAACTCAATCGCACAGGTATCGATGCCAACCAGTCTTGCACGTTCACCATCAAACACAGTGCCCTCAATACAGTGATACCCATCATCGCCTTCGACTTCCAAACGAATCAGATCATTAAAATGATCCGATGCATCCCGTGACACTTCTGAAATATCAATACCACGTTCTTTGGCCAACATGCCTGCGTTGACTGCGTTGACTTCATCAAAGCTCTGAGACAAAAGCCCATGTAACATTATATTCATCATCGGTTTACGATTCAGGCTTGATACATGGCCTTCAAAATGAATGGTGACCTTATTGTACCCCGGCCGCATCAGCTGACCCATGAACTGCCCCAGGCGTTCAGAAAGTTTGAGATAAGGCGCAAGTTTCCTGCCTTCTTCAGCAGAAAGCGAAGGCACATTCACAGCATTTGAAACGGTTCCTAATAACAGGTAATCCGCCATTTGCTCCGCAACCTGAACAGCTACATTCTCCTGCGCTTCATCTGTTGAAGCACCGATATGAGGTGTGCAACTCACATTCTCAAGTTCAAACAGTGAGTTTTCACGTGCGGGTTCAGCTTCAAACACATCCAACGCAGCAGCGCGCAAGTGGCCTGATTTGCAGGCATCATAAAGTGCCTTTTCATCAACAATGCCACCACGTGCACAATTCACCAGAATCGCGCCCGGTTTCATGCGCGCAATCATTTCAGCATCAATCAGGTTCCGGGTTGCATCAAGAAGTGGCACATGAATGGTCAGTACATCAACCTGTTCCAGCAATGCTGCAACTGTTTCAATTTTAGTAACACCCATGGCAGAAGCACGATCATCACTGATAAACGGATCATAAACAAAAACACTCATATGCAGACCCTTAAGCCGATCACATACAATCGCGCCGATATTACCTGCTCCAATCACCCCCGCTTTTTTACCTGTCAGTTCGGTGCCCATGAAACGGCTCTTTTCCCATTTCCCGGCTTTGGTAGAAGCACTCGCCTGAGGAATCTGTCTGGCCGCTGCAAGCAGGTGCGATATCGCAAGTTCAGCTGTAGTAATGGTATTACCAAAGGGTGTATTCATCACCACCACGCCACGCCGGGAGCATTGATTTACATCGATATTATCAACACCAATACCAGCCCGACCAATCACTTTCACTTTGCTAGCGGCATTCAGAAGGTCACCTTTTAACGTGGTAGAAGAACGAACCGCAATGGCATCATAATCACCTGCAATCGTGATTTGATCTTCAACCGATAAACCCGGCTTATAATCGACATCAATGCCACGCGTGCGGAATACTTCCACCGCACGTTCGCTCATTTTATCCGCAATCCAGACCTTAGGCATTTTATTTTTTCCCGCCAAAAGAACGCGCTGGCACGTTTAGCGCTACGCAAGCCAACCGCATGGTTTCAGAAAAAATAGCTGAAAACTGAGGTGCGCGATAATGAATCATGAGGCCGCCATACGCAGCAAAACACGTTCGGGAACAGCTGTAGGGGCGGGAGATAGCAGGTACTGTTTGATCACAGAAAAACTCCAAATCCGGGATTTCACACCCGCAGCCGGAGTGCGCAGGCATACTATAGTGGCAACCGGGAAGGTCAAATCGAGGGCTAAAAACTCACTTACTGTTATTCAATCATTCCGCTGTTAGTCTGTCGCCTATGCCTGACACTCACATTTATATTGACACACCTGATTCATTAAAAAAAGCCTGTGAAGAGTTGGCAAAATCATCCGTGCTCTGTGTAGATACAGAATTTCACAGAGAAAAAACATATTATGCCCAGTTTGCTTTGCTGCAAATTTCCAGCAGAGATCAGTGTTATGTGATTGATCCTACCTCACTCGAGGATCTCAGCCCCGTCTGGGAACTGATGCATGATGGAAACATTCTGAAAGTATTCCATGCTGCCAGACAAGATCTTGAAATTATCCTGCTTGAATCCGGTGCCCTTCCACTGCCTCTGTTTGATACACAGGTTGCAGCAGCCCTGCTGGGTTATGGCCAGCAGATCGGATTTGGTAATCTGGTTCAACGTATTTTGAAAAAAGACCTCCCAAAACAGGAATCATTCAGTGACTGGCTGGCAAGGCCGCTAACCCCCAAACAACTTGATTATGCTGCGGATGATGTGATTTTTCTCATGCCCATCTATCAACATCTGGAAGAACAACTACAGGCAAAAAACCGAAAAGAGTGGTTACACGAAGAGCAGGCACTCTTGTGTAAAGAAGAGACTTATTTGGTTGATCCGCAGGAAGTTTTCTGGCGTGTTAAGGGGGTCAACAAATTTAGGCCCCGCCATTTAGCCGTTCTCAGAGAGTTGGCTGCATGGCGTGAATCCGAAGCACAGAAAAAAGACATTCCTCGTCGCCGTATTATCTCTGATGACGCGCTGCTTGAACTGGTAAAAAAGGACACATTAAACATCGAAGTCATGGGACGCATGCGTGGGCTTAACGATGGTGTCATCAAACGTTTTGGTCAAACCATGATAGAGGCCTGGAAAACCGGAAATGAATGTCCACAAGAGCAGTGGCCAAAACTTAACCCCCGCCATCATCATGCTGCTGGCACCGAATTAAGGCAGGAACTGCTCGACACGTTATTACGTCTAAGATCCGAAGAGGAGTTGATTGCTGCAAATATTCTTGCAAGCAAACAGGAACTGGCTGCATTAGCCTCATGGGGCAAAAAGTGTGAGGGCGAACCTCCTGAACTTTCCTTATTGCACGGTTGGCGACGGGAATTGATTGGTAATGATCTGTTGCGCCTCCTTCACGGTGAAATATCGCTTCGCATTGATCCAAAAACATGCATGCCCGTGATTGAGGAAATAAGATGAAAATCTTTTTCACCATTGATGGCCTGTCAGCCGCAGGAGATCAATCATGGCGGCTCCAGAGTGACCTAAAATCATGGCGAACATCCACGTATGCAGAGCCCACCGAGCACACTGATGCCCAAATTACCGAATGGAATACGGCTGAATCATGGGTTGGGCGGAGACTAAAAAAAGACAAAGAGTTCGGTCTTATTGCCAAAGATAAAGCAGGAACATTTGATTTTCTCATGCGCGGCATTTTTGCTCACACCGTACTGCATCGCTTAAGTGCCGCCCCACTGCCGAACAAGGAGCAGATGCTGGATGTGATGGCATCCCTCAAACCGGGCACGCCATGGCTGCTCTACCTCAATCCCGCCGGACAGTTCATAGCCATGGATACCCATGGTGCCAAAATCATCGGCAACCTCGATATCGCCGTGCGCGGTGAGATCGCTTCAAGCGAAGATTACATCGGCCCCAAAGCTGCTAAGAATGAAACGATGATGGCTAGCCTCTACCACCAGTTCATTGCCGGATGGTGGGAGCATCTAAGCACCGCCCAAATGGCCGTCTTCATTCCTGATGCCGAAAAGTTAAAGGAAGAGTCCTTCTACATCGAAAAAATTCAGGGCTGGCAACCAGAGAAATCGAACTGATAATCTGAATTCAGTATTGTGTTCTCGGAATCACCGGAATTTCAATTGCTTTTGTTAGGCACTATGCTCCCCAATACAATAAAGCAGAGCATATAAACCAAAACACCCACTGAGCAAGTGCTCCGTACGTTTTTGGTTTTGCCTTAAGCCAAAACAACTGAATCAACCAAGCAATACCCCATAACAAAAATACCAAACTAAGAAATAGGGTTAGCTCGTACTCAAAGGAAATTATGTCAGTCAATGATATCGTGAATAGAACTACCGTCATCAACAACAGGTCAACAGTTAACATCTGAAATGCACACATGGACTGCTTCCAATGAAGAATCAACTTATCTGGACCTTCTCCATTTCCCTGCCTAGGAGCAATCGCCGCCGTTTCCTTTGTGCCAATAAAGATATGAGCGACTAATGCCAGCAGGCTAATACACGCGGCTATTAAGACTGGAACATTCATTTTATAAACCCGACTCTCTTCTCAATTGAACAGCCCCAATTCCATAAAGAACACCGTAAATAACACATATTATAGAACTCCAAATCAAAAAATCATCAACGACATCTGGCAGAATGAAATAGGCAGGAAAAATGGCAATACCTCGTAGTAGATATATCATTGAAATCAGTATCAATGCTACGTTTAGAAAGGGTAACTTTCTAAATATACCTGCACCTGAAAAAGCATAAAGGCCCCACAAGAATAGAACTGAGGCAATAAAAAATGTAATAGCTGCTGGATACAAAGAACCTTGCTCTGCCATTACCGCTAATTCTTCGCCGGCACCAAAAAAACGATACCATTCAGCTCCAACAATAATAATCCCTATGTGAAGAAGACTAGCGATAACACTCAGTACCCCACCTAAAATTAATGCTAAATTTTGTTTATTACTCATACCGCTTTCTGCGCCTTACAAGCACAATATGAGTAACTTATTTTCCGCATATTATGCTCCTATAGGTGGACATATTTTCCACCATATTGCATATTAATGCCTAAAGGTGGACATGGAGGTACAGTACCTCGTTTCAGGGCTACAATACTTAATCCCCCCCCTAATTTTTCGCCCCAGGCTGAGAGTAGTCTACAAACAGAGATATCACAACGAATGGAAAAAGAAAAAAGCCCCCTGCTTTCACAGAGGGCTTTGATATGTCGAGTAACCTAGATTGTAACCTTGGTTGCTTTCAAACTCTTGCATGTAGGCAACCAGCGCATTCACGCCCTCTTCCAGCATGACGTTGTTGCTGTCTCTCAACTAAAAGGCTTTGACCCTTTATTGTTGATAAATTGACAAACTACCAAGTGATATAGAAGCTCTATAATCTAAAGGGCGGAGGTGGCAATAATAATGATTTCGTATTTCAAGTGGGTGATTGTAATCAGCATCTTCATTCTCTTAATTGTCTTACCCGCGAAAGAAATTGCATGTCGTTATGGAATTGTCGGAGAAAAAGCTGATGAATTAATCCGGATAGATGCCAACCTCTATTGTAATTCATTATCAATGGTCGATGTAACCATGACTCCGGTAGGAAGTGATATTGCGGTTTTAGTAGAACTTAAGCCGAGTGAAACAGTGACAGGGGTTCATGATTGCAGAGAAATTGATTTTAATTTTGGTAAATATCAACCCGTTTATCATCATCCTGGACACATAGTCATAATGTCAAACACTGAACAGGAAATTAAGACTTTTACAACAAAAGATGAAGAAGGGACTTATCATTATAAGATGGAAAACACCAATCCCCCTTCAGTAAACAGTAATGTTCCTTCAGTATTTACTTTTAAATTGCTCAACGTCGCAAATCACACTGGGCTTTCAACGCATAATGTGAAAGGACAATTCAGAATAAGGGGATGGGCTGAGCTTCCCCTAGTTTAACGGATACAACAAATAGGCGAAAGTATCGCCTGAGGAGTATCCGATGACGAAGAAAAGAGCAGCATACAAAACATACACGCGAGCATTCAAACTTGAAGCGGTACGATTGATGGAGACATCAGACCGTCCATCATCCGAGATAGCGATGGAACTTGGGATTCGCCGTAATCAGCTTTACAAGTGGAAAGAGCAGTTGAGTCAGAAAGGCAATGAAGCTTTTACCCGCTCAGTAGGCCGCCCAAAGAGAGAAGATCAAAGCGCGATGACAACTCTGAAACAGGAAAATGCACGGCTGAAAGAGGAGAACGAGATTCTAAAAAAAGCCGCTGCGTACTTTGCCAGAGAGCTTGCGTGAAGTACGCATTCATTCGAGAACATCGGCAGCAATACACGGCGAAACGTATGTGTAAGGTGTTGAGCGTATCGAGCAGTGGTTATTATGATTGGTGTGATCGCCCAGAAAGTCAGCGCAGTCGATCAAATCGCGGCTTAATTACCAAGATACGCTGTTTTCATCAGGCCAGCCACAGAACTTATGGCTCACCTCGAATCCATTATGATCTCCAGGCCTCTGGTGAGGCTGTCAGCATTAATCGTGTTGCCAGATTAATGAGAAACAGGCTGGTATCCAGTCAAAGATGGCAAAGCGTTTTGTCGTTACAACAGATTCGAAGAACACCATGCAACCCGCATCCGATCAGCTCAAACGTCAATTTAAAGTCAAAGCACCCAATCGAGCTTGGGTATCGGATACTACGTTTATCGCAACACGTCAGGGATGGCTCTATTTGGCTGTCATCCTTGATCTCTATTCCCGTCAGGTTATTGGCTGGGCGATGGGCAATAGAAATGACAGACAACTTGTTTCGAGTGCCTTAACCATGGCGGTTTGGCGCAGAGGTATGGTCAAGCAGGTGATTGTTCATTCTGATCAGGGCAGTACTTATGCATCCAGTATTATCAAAACCTTCTAAAGCAACACAGTCTTGTCTGTAGCATGAGCCGTAAAGGTGAGTGTCTAGACAATGCTGTAGCAGAGAGCTTCTTTGGCACTTTGAAAACTGAATGGGTTGACGATGAGGACTACAAAACCAAAGATGAGGCGAAAGTGAGTTTGTTTCATTATATCGAAGCATTCTACAATCGTAGAAGAAGACACTCGTTTCTGGGCTATATCAGCCCAGTCGAATTTGAGGCAAATAGTGTCTCTTAATTTTTATGTCCGTTAAATCGGGGGAAGCTCAGGTTGAAAAACTACGCGCATGATTTTGGCAAAGCATCCCTAGCCATTAGACCAGAAGAAAATCTAAAACGATGTTCAGTTTTAAATACGTGTCAGGCGAAGCACATTGCCTTCGACCTGAATAGCCTCTTTATCAGGAATAAATCGCTGTAATAAAATCCTGATCCGCCTCTCTTCGGCACTATGGCCCGGATACAGACGTTGAATTTTATGAATAAAACCAACAAGCTGATCAACTGTCTTGATCTCATCGACAGGGATTCCCTGAGAAGCCCAAATAAAAAGTTCCTTATCACGATCACTTAATCGAACACGATTATTGCATACCAGCATGGAGCACCGCCTCCTTTTCACATCTTTAAAGCATGTGACTGCTCAACTCATACTTCATCTATCGGAAACTTTAGCAATTTATTAATACCCTGTTTTCTTAACCCATTCACCGCCACAAAATAAATCATCCCTGATCGACTTCCCGGATCAACATTGCCAACGCATGCGTTGCTGCCAAAGATTGAATGTCTGTACGGTTACCGCTCAAACAGAAACATGCTGACATCGGTTTTTCACCCGGTAATTGAATAGCAATCCAGACTGTGCCTACTGGTTTTGTTTCCGTTCCACCATCTGGTCCTGCAATACCAGTCACAGCAATGGAGACGATATTTTCAACAGTAAATTTCTTTTTACGACTACTATTTTTTATACAACCAGCGGCCATTGCTTCAACCACTTGTCTGCTTACAGCCCCATATTTCTCAATCAAAACAGATGAAATACCCAGCTCCTCCTGCTTGGATTCATTGCTGTAACTCACCCAGCTCCGATCCAAAACATTTGAAGCACCCGGCACACGACTGATCCGCGCAGTAATACCTCCTGCTGTACAGGACTCTGCACAACGTAATTTCATACGGTATTTTTTAAGTAATAAAATCAGCTGCTCTTCAAGTAAATAACCACGGTCATTAAGAGAAAGCGTTGAATTCTGTTTGATATAAGGGTTATCAATGCTGCCAAACAGACCCGGCTCCAATACATCGCCCGCTTTTCCATCGGTAGAAACAAGCAGCGGCAGTAAAGGTTGTTCATGATTGAGTTTCCCCAACCACGTAAAACGCTGATAAGCCACATCACCTGTAGGCAACAAAAGTACACGCGAATTTTCATATTTATAAAACCAGGCAGTACGCCTCGGATTCCCTAAAAAAAATGTATCACTGCCCAGTAGGGTACGTTTTCCATCATGATCAGCTAAAATGCGTTTTCCATGCGCAAGAGCCACACGCATCAGATCAACATCATCTGCAATGACAACAATCCACCCTTCAGTGTCTTCCCAATTCACATCATTGAGCGTGTGTACATCCACATGTTCTGCGCCGGCCGACTTGATCCATAGACTCAACCAGGCAGTAGAAATTCCCGCACATGCAAGTGATACACGGCCAGCCTCACTGATAACAAGATGAGCCCGGATCAAATGAAAAACCTCAAAACATCATGCCTGTAAGTACACTCATCATCAGAATTCCTAACAAACCACCCATGACTCCTGCGCCCACATCATCAGCCATAATTGCCCACCATTCAGGCTCCACCTTTTCCAACCAGGAAACAGGCCATGGTTTCAAAATATCAAACAGGCGAAACATCAAAAATGATATACCCAAAAGCATCAAATCCAGCGGAATGAACAAAGCCATGATTGCAGTACAAAGCCATTGCCCAACCCATTCATCAATCACAATCCAACCCGGATCATCCGAATCAACTGCTGGCAAGACCAGCATACATACATAACAACCCACACCAAGCAGGATCAAACTGGAAATAAGCAGCATATGCACACCAAACTGTTCAATGATGAACCATCCGGGCGCAAGGGCTGCCAGACTCCCCCAGGTTCCAGGTGTCTTAGGCAACCAGCCACTGCCAAAACCGGCTGCGATAAAATGCAGTGTTTTATGCAAAGTGATCATACCCTGAAGGTAAATCTTCGACCTTTTTCCCGTTCAATAATATTTCAATCTCTTTTCTATCCGTACATCTCCCGATGCAAGTCGCAAAAGAATCCAGCCAGCCCATGCCCTCAGGTGCAGTGAAGATAAGTGCATAATCCTCACCACCACCTACAACAGCCTCGATTGCATGTCTCTCGCCCACCTTTCGACAAAGAAGTTCCCAACCCGGAAACTTGGAAAGTTCCAATTCCATACCGATATTTGATGCCTTTGTAATATGCCCGACATCCTGCAACACCCCATCACTGACATCGATGCAACAACGAATGCCTAATTCACGAAGATGAACACCTTGCTCCAGTTTTGGTTTAACAATCTCAAAATAATGTTTGAAATAGCCCTCTTTCATCTCAACCAACCACTGTTGAAGACCCAACGATGAAAAACCTGCTCTGCCAACAATCCATACCTTATCTTTTTCACGGGCCTCGCTTCTACATAACGCTTTGCCTTTTGGCAGCATGCCTGCCACTGTGATCGTCAATGCGGTGGTAACAGGCGAACGAACGGTATCACCACCAGCCAGTTCAACACCATAACGTGTAAGCGCTGCATTCACGCCTTTGCCAATTTCAATAAGTTCTTTTTTTGATCCAGCCATGACCGAAACCCACGCCCAGCACGCCTCTGCACCCATCGCCGCAAGATCAGAAAGTGAAGTACAAACCGAACGATCTGCAGCTTTATCCAACGGGAAATGTTTAGGCCAATGTACGCCCGCCATGGATGTATCCGTGCTCACTACCAATTCCATACCTTCCGGTAACAAATGCACAGAAGCATCATCGCCATTTTCAACCGTCGTATTGGGATGCGATTTAGGAGAGTCTCTTCGGAATGCCTGCTGAATCAGGTCAAATTCATCCAAATTGTAAACCTTGTTAATCATGAGTCCATCATCCATATGAAAAGACACAAAAACCAGAACAAGTCATATATTTATTCATCTCTAACTGCTCTCTGCAATCGCAAAGGCCATCGCCACACCATCATCATCGCTCAGTGATACATGCACATGCGAAATATCCAGCGTATCAGCTTTTACTCGCGCAGACCCATGAAGATTAATTTCAGGTTTACCGGAAGCATGATGAATCGTTTCAATCAGTTTGGGAGTAACACCTTGATGAAAACCTGTTCCCAAAGCTTTTGAAACTGCTTCTTTGGCGGCAAAAAGCATGGCCAACCGGCGTCCAACATTACCTTTACGAACGGCCTGTTGATATTCGTTATCGGTATACACACGCTGAATAAAACGTTCACCAAAACGCTCCAGACTGCTCTCAACCCGTGCAATCAAAATTCGGTCGATACCAATACCAATAATTGGCATCAGCGCCGCATCACCGCTTTAAAATCAATGACGGCCTGTTTTAAACCTTTAAACACGGCATCCGCAATGATGGCATGGCCAACATTGAGCTCTTCAACCTCAGGGATCGCAACAATCGCAGGTGTATTTTCAACTGTAAGTCCATGGCCTGCATGCACAATCAGCCCTAAATCAGCAGCTCGTTTTGCGCCATTCACAATCATATCCAACTCTTTTGCCTGAGCCTCTCCACTCAGATTCGCATAATGGCCGGTATGCAACTCCACCACAGGCGCGCCAATAGTTTTACATGCTTCAATCTGCGCTTTCACTGGATCAATAAACATTGAAACCCGCACATCTGCATCAGTCAGCTTACGCACAACCGATTTAAGCCGTGTTATATGCGAGGCTACATCCAGACCACCCTCTGTTGTTAGTTCTTCACGTTTTTCCGGTACAAGACAGCATGCAAAAGGTTTTAAGCCTTCACAAATCATGACCATCTCATTTTCGGCCGCCATCTCCATATTCAGATGAATATCCATCGCAGCCAGTTTTTCCATGTCATGATCCTGAATATGGCGGCGATCCTCACGCAGATGCGCGGTAATGCTATCGGCACCAGCCCCCAAACATATCTTAGCTGCTTCAACCGGATCAGGATACGGTGTTAAACGTGCCTGCCGAAGTGTTGCCACATGATCAATATTCACACCCAGATTCATGATAACTCCTCATTAATAATGGATGGTGCTTTAAGACCATGCTGCTTAAGCACATCCTGAATCATCCGCTGCCAGCACAAAAGATCGTTTTTACTCAAACGTACATTTGAACCCACATCCGAATCAATAAACTGTGCGGTAATACCTTTTCGCATGCCTGCACTGATCACCATGCCCTTACCACATGCATGGCATGCAAGCTGGTATGCATGCCAGTTCATCGCCATGGCTTCATCTACCGCTTCTCCACAATGCCAGCAATGTCCAAAATCACCTACCCAGCCACTCAATGACAACAACTTCCAGATCGCCACATACAGCGCAGAACTGGTCGGACAATGCTGCATCATTCCTATCGCCTCAAGCACTTCTTCATAACCATGTGGGTCACCTTCCTGAAACAAACCCGATGCTACAGCACATAACTCAAGTCCATCCAAATCCAAACCTTCATCAAGCAGCTTTTCTCTGCGATCAATATCAACCAGCGTTCCCATGCCTGTCCTGCCCGGACGCCAACTTATATCCAGCGCATAAAGTGGAGCCAGTGCAGCCCTGAACGGGCTTTTGGCTCTGCGCGCACCTCGAGCCATAAGAGAAACCCTGCCATACTGCTGAGTTAAAAAATGGCAAACCAATGAAGTGTCGCTGTATGGAATCCGCCTCAATAACAGTGCATGATCTTTCAGTTCAGCCATTCAGCCCCAATTCAGTCAACTGGCCGGGATTATCAAACCAATCCGTTTGAACTTTAACCCATACTTTCAAATTCACTTTACAGCCCAGAAGCTCTTCAAGACCCAACCGGGTTTTGGTGCCGATCATCTTCATACGTTCACCACCTTTCCCAATCAGCATCGGTTTGTGGCGTTCATGACCGACCAATATAACCGCTTCAATTTCCACACCGGAAGCCGATTCATAAAATGCCTCAATATCTACAGCCGTCTGAAATGGAATTTCCTGATGCATAGCAAGAAAGACCTGTTCACGCACATATTCAGAGGCCAGTTGACGCTGGCTCTGATCGGTAAACCATTCAGGATCATACATCGGCTCAGCTTTTGGCAAAAGCTGGGTCAGCGTCGCAACCAACCCCTCTACCTGAAGTCCTTTGGTTGCTGAAACAGGCACATAGGCTACCGCACCGGGATCAATTTGTTGAAGCTGCTGCAAACGCGGCAGAAGACTATCCTTATTCACTTTATCCACTTTGTTCAATATATGGACACGTGGCTGGCTCAATGAGCCATCGGCAAACCGTTCAATCAGATTGCGTGTGCCGGTATCCAATGGTTTGGTTACATCCTGCATGATGGCCAGCACATCCGCTTCCTGCGCAGCAGAATAAGCAATACGCACCATATTCCTGTTTAATTGTTTTGTTCCTTTATGAATCCCGGGTGTATCCACAAACACAAGCTGGCATTTTTCATCTGTGA
Source organism: Mariprofundaceae bacterium (assembly GCA_021772895.1). Classification (GTDB taxonomy): domain Bacteria; phylum Pseudomonadota; class Zetaproteobacteria; order Mariprofundales; family Mariprofundaceae; genus WSZY01. Next base: position 138,897 of record JAJFLC010000015.1, read on the forward strand.
AAATACCAAGAATACGATGCCGCGTTGTTTGAGGTTTAGGCGTCACAATCGCGACTTTGGTGCCAACGATTTTATTCATCAATGTGGACTTGCCCACATTGGGTCTTCCCAGCAGTGCAATCGCCCCGCAGCGAAAATTACTTTGACTTAAATCAGATTCCATCGGCGCATCATACAGATCAGACTAAAAATGCACATGATGTAAAGAGCCACAAGTGTTTTGAGCCTGCATTACAGTCCGTTACTGGCTTATTTTTTCAGCCATCCAATGTTCGATAATTTTCAGTACCAGCGGTTCAACGGGATGCTTCATGAGTTCTGGATAACGGAACACCGAAGGTTCACCTTTTTCCAACCTTAATATATGCGACATATCCTGAATCACATGCGTTTCAACATCACCGGAGAGAATCTGTTTGATGGCTTTAACATCGTTCGGATCACACTGAATATCTTTTGAACCACCGATGATAAGGCTGGGACAGGTGATCTTTCTATAAACATCTACGGGCGCAATGGACACAATTTCTCTCACCCACTTTGCAGGTATCTTTTGAAACATCGAATAAACCGTATTCTTTGATGATTGTTTGATTTTTTTAATCAATCTCGTTTGTGCTTTCACCGGGTCTATAAGCTTAAAAAACCACTTCACAGGCATGTTTTTCATACCACTCAAAATTGCCGCCGCCTCTTTCATGCCCTGAGCCTGTTTCATCATGATTGATTCAAGCTGATCGATGAAAGGAGCAAGCATAATCATGCCCGCGATGGGTATGTGCCGTTGAGAAAGTTGAGGGATGATCAATGTCCCTTCGCTATGACCCAATAAAAATATTGCGTTTTTATCCAAGGATTCATGTTCAGCTAAAAATTCCAGGCAATACATCGCATCATCAACAAGATCAACATGTCCCGCCGCATAAAAATCACCCGTACTTTTTCCTACACCGCGTTTGTCATAACGAAAACTGGCTACGCCGTTTTTGGCCAAATCATGTGCAATGGTATTAAAAATATTTAATTTCTGACTGCTTGCATTTTCGTCCCGGTCAAGCTCTCCACTGCCATGCACCATAAGCACAACTGGAAACATCCCCTCTTTTTCTGGCAGACATAATGTGCCGGATAATTCCATACTTTTTGCTGACACAACAATTTCATGTTCGATCAAATCATGATCCTCAAGCGATGCCTTCTTACCTGGCTTCACGACGCATCACAATCGCCTCATCAAACTTTTTCATCGCCTGAATTAATAGTTGTGATATCTCCGGGTGTTTTGCAATTCCGCCCTCATCCAAATCACTGCCTAACAACGGAACAGCAACACATGCATCTTCAATGATATTCGCTGACATCGTCGTTAAAACTTCCCGGAGTGCTGCCTGTGCATGTATCGCCCTGGGTGAGGTGTTGATAAAAGCCACCGGAAGCTCAGGAAAATTCATATCACTCACCAGCCAATCAAGTGCATTTTTCATCACCCCTGTAATCCCGTGTGCATATTCAGGGCAGGCAATGATAAGTCCATCCGATTGTTTCACCGCATCCCTCAATGCTGCAACTTCCATAATGTATTCTTCATCCCGATCGGGATTGAACAACGGAAGTTCTCCCATCCCTTCAAAAAACATGGCATCCACATGAGCGGGGACCAGTCTGCTCACAGCATGAAGCACAGCCGTGTTATAAGACACTTTTCTCAGGCTACCAGAGAGACATAAAACCTGAATGCGATTCATCTCATGTCTCCAGCCCCGAAAGCTGTTTGATATGGTGATAGGTTAACGAAAGTGCAATACAGTGTTTTAATGGCTCAACAGGAACAGTATCATCCACGTTAAATGTAATCGCTCGATTACCTGAAAACGTGAACACATCTGAATAATACATTTTAAACATCTCAATGAGTCTGGTTTTACAATGAAAATACATGGCATATTGACTTGGATTTGAAACCTTCCAACCGAGCCTGACTGTACTCCCACCCTTGACCAGATAACTCGGTTCTCCCCATTTCAAGGTTTCCTCGAGTTGATCAATATTTTCTGTTTCAGAAGCCACTTCAAAGATTAACTGGCGCAAGTATAACAGTTTTAAACGTATATCCTCTGGGTAACGATGAAACACGTTTGCAACTTCGATATTTTCAATGTTTTGCATGTTCATCCATCCCCAGTCCGCTTGCCCAAGCATTTGCCATACCGGTCACCATATCATCGTAATTCATCATTTTACTGTTCAAGTTCCGTTCGAGACAAAATGCTGCATCCGTATTGAACAAAGAAGATGCAAGTTTTCTTGCTCCCAGTGTGATTCCCGCTGTTTTATCCGATCGTGCAGACGCAAATGACTGAAAAGCTTTGTTTATATCCGTCATTTTACTTTCTAAAATCTTTGCAAGATGCCACGCATCTTCAAGTGCCTGACAAGCTCCCTGCCCTGAAGTAGGCAATGGCGCATGCGCAGCATCACCCATAAGCAAAACATTATTTCGATGCCAACGTTTGATTGGATCATGATCATGCACATAGATTTTATTCATTTTAGAAAGTGAGGTTTTTTCGATCATCATTTGAATCGGTGCTGGCCAATGTTCGAAAATTGAAAACAACTCAGATTTATAAGTCTCAGGATTTCTTTCAGCCAATGTTACTGAAGCTATCGCGCCAGCCCAATAGGCTTTTTGAGGCGAGACAGGTACAATACCAAACCGTTCTCCCACCCCCCAATAATCACACACCGCCATTTCACTGAACATTTCTTTTGGACTCTCACATATACCAACCCAGTTAATGAACCCTTGATACACAGGTTTATTATTTCCAAGAACGTATTGTCTCGTTACCGAGTTCATACGACCATCTGCACCAATGATTACATCTGCTTTGATGGTCTTACTATTCTGCAAATGAGCCTGAGCCAGATTGTCAGGTGTTGTGGTAATGCTTTTAACTTCAGCATTGTATCGAATTTCTATTCCAAGTTTTTTTGCATGTCCCCCAAGAACATGCATCAAATCTCTGCGTAAAATCGAATAGCTTGGATAGCCCATGGTTTCGTTTAACTTTAGCAGATTTAACGAGCCGATTGTTTCACCTTTATCCGTCAATCGACGCATTTCTGTTGGCGCACCCGAAACTTTTTTAACATCGTCCAACATGCCAAGTTCATCAAGTACAAACGATGCATTGGGCCAACAGACAATCCCTGCACCACGCTCATTTATGTTCGAAGATTTTTCATAAACTTCAATGTCGAAACCTTTTTTCTTCAAAGCAATGGCTGTGCTTATCCCCCCTACGCCCGCGCCTAAAATGGCTATCTTCAAATGTGTCTCCTTGCTGACAAAGTAATTTTCATGGGTAAACACAATACCAAACAACAGTAATCCAGCGGATGACCGCAAGGCTTAATACGAATGCGCCGACTCAATCGCTTCATTTGCCCACTCGATGAGTTTGTCCTGATTTTCAAAAAGCTCCTCTGGAATCGAGAAATATTTTTTCACTTCAACCCGCCCTCTTTTTGTTTTATAAGAAAATGATTTCATGCCCATAGATTGATACCTTGGCCGCGTTTGATCATTCACGCAAAAATATAAAGTGTTGCCCATAATCATCGCAAATTGTTTTGAACCCCGTTTAAAAGCAAATCCACCAAAGAACATTCCCTCTTCAAGATCACCCAAAGGTGCCAGCAGTTCCCTGACATATTCGATGAATCCCGGACTTGCACTCATATTGATGCCTTCGATAGTTCATGCAGCTTACACACTGTTTTCCAGTTTCGTGTTGTTGCGACAACATCCATCTTTTTTTCAAGAAAAACATTGGAAAGTTTACTTCTGCCATAACCCTCCGGGCAATGCAGATAAATTTCTGTTCCATGTACAAACAGTGATTCAGATACCGCCACATACGGCTGAATATTTTTGATAGCCTCCACGGATGGACTGGAAGATAAAAACGTAACCAGTATTTTGCTCCCCTCTTTTTCCAAATCAATCGAAGTAAACGGGCAATGTTGAATCACACGACTTATTTCATCATGTGTACGAATCAAAACAGGCACATCGAAGCCATATTCTGTTTGAATCGCTGTTTCGATGATCTTTTCAATGTTATTTTTAAGTTTCTTTTCCTGAAGATTAAAAACCACATTACCACTCTGAATATAGGTCTCTGCATGCTTAAAACCCGAATCTTCATACAACGATTTCAGATCAGCCATGTTGATCTTTTTTTGACCACTGACGTTGATGCCACGCAACATGGAAACATATTTCATCTGTTATTTTCTCCAGTCACAGCTTGATTGATTCAGGTTTTATTTACTATTTTTTTTCCACTCATCTGTCAACATGCCCGAAAATCCCCAGTTTTCTTCTTCAATCTCTTGAATAACAACATGAATATGATCCGGTTTTTTACCCAGTTCACGTACCAGTGAATCTGTCACATCCTTCACAAGATTAGCTTTCTGCTTGCGTGTAGCACCCTTGGTAATTTGAATGTTTACGTATGGCATATGCCCTCCCTGTCACTTATATAAACGTCTGTTTCATATCGTTTTTAGATTAAAATATCGCCTAACCCTGTTTCTCACCTAAGCCGGATACCATCAACCCATATGAAAAATCATGCCGTAAACTCATACGACAAAAACAATTCAAGACTGATTAACATCTCCAAACTGTTCAAGACACTTTGATTATTCAGTGCCTGTTTGGTGCCTCGACCCATCTGTTCATGTCGGTTAAAGTCCCCAAAAGAAGGCTGAAGGAGCAGAAAAAAACATGGATCATCACCCAACATTCACCTTTGAACATGGTGAGCAGTTTATTACTGTTTTAGGCACCGCCCACATCTCCAGGGCCAGCGCAGACAAAGTCCGGGAACTTCTTTCTTCAGGTGCATTCGATGCGGTTGCGGTTGAGCTTTGCAGCAACCGTCATGAAAAAATAATTCATCCAGACACACTCGCAGAGCTTGACCTGTTCAAGGCCATTCAACAGGGAAAAGGCCCGATGATATGGGTCAGTCTCGTCATGGGTGCATTCCAGCAACGCATGGCAGAGCAGGTCGATATTGAACCGGGCGCAGAATTAAAAGCAGCACTCGAAGAAGCCGATAAAGCAGGGTATCCAACATCACTCATTGATCGCGATATCAGCATCACCATGAAACGCATCTACCGAAACGTTCCATTTTATCAGCGTATAATGCTGTTTAGCGGTTTGATCCAAAGCGTTTTCTCCAGAGAAAGTATCAGTCAAGAAGATATCGAACAGCTTAAAGATGGTGATATTCTTGAATCTGCTTTTACCCAGTTTGCAAAAAAAGATCGTGAGCTTTACAAGCCGCTTATCGATGAACGTGATCAATACATGGCGTTGCGCCTGATTCAAACCGTCAACAGTGCCAAATTTCACCACATTATTGCTGTTGTCGGAGCCGGACATCTGCATGGCATAAAAAACTACTTAAACCAATATTGTGATTATTCCGAACATGAGCTCAAAAAGACCATAGATACGCTTGAAAACCTCCCAAAAAAGAAACAAATCGGCAAAGTTATCCCATGGTTCATTACCGCCTTAATCCTTGCAGGTTTTGCCATCGGTTTTTCAAAAAATGCATCACTGGGCTGGGAACTGATCGTTAACTGGATTCTGATCAATGGTGGTTTTGCATCCATCGGCGCGTTGATCGCAGGTGCTCACCCATTAACCATTCTCGGAGCCTTTATCGCAGCACCCATCACATCACTCAATCCTATGATTGGAGCAGGTGTCGTGACTTCAGCACTGGAATTATGGCTACGCAGACCCACCATTAAAGACTTTGATAACTTACGCCATGATACCACTCACTTTTCCGGCTGGTGGCATAACCGGGTATCCCGCACCCTGTTGGTGTTCATCTTTTCATCGCTTGGCTCTGCCATCGGGACCTATGTTGCAGGTTTCATCATCTTTGATCGATTGACCTGAACAAAAAATACAACCTACCTTAATCAATTTTTACGAAATAACAAAACCAGCAGCAGAAAGACATCAATTGACTATTTTTTTCCAGTTTTTTCTGAGATACTCAGACATAGACTTCAATATATCCTCAGGTTATCGTCGATTATTCCATCGTTAAACACATTAAGTATTGGGGCTGCTCCAGATAACTAGTTATTATTCTGTTTAACCCATTGCTTTAATTGGGTTCTAGAATCACGGTTGTTAAAACGCCACTCACATTCCTTCAAGGATAGCGGAAAATGTTCTTTGGGAACACCATTAAATCTTCGCATGTGCCGCTTGGCTTAGTTCCAGAAATTCTCAATGCCATTGATGTGATTATGTTTGTTGGCAAACAACTTTGAATGATTGATGCGGTAGTGTTTAAACTCCGAGATATCCAGAACGTTATATCCACGCCAGCAGTCGCTATAAACGATGCTATCAGGGATCACTTTCTGCTGAGTGATCAGTATTAATGTGGCCGATTTGGCATCAGGAATAATCTTGGTATAAACCTTTCCACCTCTTTTTAACAAACCAAATACAGTTTTTTTCCAGCTGCACCTCTGCCCCTTTTGCGTTTCCGTGCCCCGCCAAAATATGACTCATCAACTTCAATCTCACCACTAAGGAATTCGGAAGCTTCTTGCTCAAGCTATCGGCTAATAATCATGCGCAACCGATGAAAATAATATGCCGATGTTTTACGATTAACTCCAACGAGATCCACCGCACATCGGGCTGTAGTGCCAGCAACGAAATGCTCTATCAGGCGATCCTGCTTGTACCAACTTAACCGACTCTTTCTCATGCCACCCTCGATAGTACAAATTATGCATTATCTCGGACAGCCCCTTAATTTTATCTCAACCCTGTCTCCATATTCACGGAATCCAACCAGGCTTCAGCGTCATGAATATCATAAAAAATTTGAACCGTTCCATGAATTTTATCCAACATATTCTGGAACATGCGGGACATGCCAAACATAAACACTTTGGATACTACAATCGCCCAATACGATTGAGCCCCCCATGGACAATCAGAGACAATGTTATACATGCCCCGATAATCAACTGTAATCTCTTTCAGCTGACGCCAATCACACAGACCAGGATAATCAGGCCGAAATGTTACATCACTGCGTAGACCGTTATAGTGAGAATGAAAATCATTCCAGTCTAAAATTTCTGAATACTCTGAATACACTCGGCCCTGTTTTTCATCGATTGAATATGTAATTGCCATAATCTGCTCCCTACAGCTGTTATCTGAACCATGCCGTAGTTTAACAAAGCAGATTTTTTTGAATATCCGGGGTAATACGGAGGCGTCTCACTGTATGTGAATGTCCACGCAATCAAATGACATGACAACAAGTCAAAAATATCACTTCACCATTTTCACTTTCAGGTGAAAATAGAATATGGAATTCTGAAATAAACACCCTTGAAACAAGCCTTTCCAAAGCATTTTTCAACAATAATCATTCAAAAACATGCAAAATAACATATAAATCATACATTAAGGTAGAATGATTAAATAATACCTCCTCTCTTTGAAATTATAAAGGCATGTTTTTAACCTGCCCATCGCCATGCAGACAAGCGGTTTTCTGATTCAAACAGATGTTTGATACCTGATACCGGATCAGTAAAAGAAAGATTTCTGGCCAAGAGTTGTAAAGGTTGACTATGATCCACAACTTCAGACTCCGGTTGCAGTTTAGGATAGAATTTATCATGGAGAATTTGCGAACCGATCAGCCCCATGTGCAGGCGTAACTGATGCGTTTTCCCCGTCAGTGGAGCGAGTGAAAAACGTCCGTGCTTACCATCTTCTTCCAGCAACTCAATATGTGAGCGTGCATTCATTTCACCCGGCACATTGTGACATAATATCCACTGCCCACTTGGTTCGATGCGACTCTCAATCAACCACGTTTTGCGTCCTGAATCTTTTGGCAGACTTGCGATGGCTTCGTATTGTTTATCGATACGCTCTTCCCTAAACAGAGCAAAGTAATCTTTACGTGTTTCCTTGCGTTTACTGAATAACACCAATCCCGCTGTTTCCTTATCCAGTCGATGTACAGATACCAACTGCTTGTTACCCGTTCGCACCACCAAGCGATGCAGCAAACACTCATTCACATGCTTTCCGGAAGGTGTTACCGGTAAGAAATGCGGTTTATCAGCAAGCAGAATATCATCATCTTCATAAAGAATACGCTCTTGAAACGGAATACGCGGCTCGGCTTTCACCTCCCGATAATAACTCAGGCGTGCATTGATGCGATAAGGTGTTGTCTCATTCACGATCCTGCCCTGTTCATCATAAATTTTATCTGTGCGCAGACGCTGCAACCAAACATCGCGCCCGACACGTGGAAAACGCTGGTCAAGAAAATCAGGCAACGAAGGAAACGGAAAATTCAATCGCGGCAAGGTAATATGAGAGGGCCTCGGTGACCGACTGTCTGTAATATAATCACCATTATTCAAACTCATGTGCGAAAGATATATCTCACGATGAAGAACAACAGATATTCTATGATCTGCTTGAAATCATAAGTGCTGTTTACTGAGTTGACATATGTTAATAATGTCTCTTGTATGCATCCATAAAATTATCTGACAGGGGTTAAATCAATGTCAAATATCGATCTTTTGAAAATCACTCAAACAATGTGGTTAGCAGCAGCCACAATCGCGATGATTACAATTACAGGATGTGCGACTGAAGCACATCGCACACTGGAACCGCAAGTGGTCGAAAGTCATGGCACAACTTATAACGGGCCCAAATACGCGCTTATGGTCGGTAAATTCCAGAACCGTTCAAGTTATATGCAGGGGATTTTTTCGAACGGACTTGATCAGGTTGGTAACCAAGCCAAAACCATCCTCAAAACACACCTTCAAATGACAAATCGTTTCACAGTCGTTGACCGCCAAAATATGGATGAAATTGCACGAGAAGCTGATTTACGTGGTGAAACTCAAACCTTAATGGGAGCGCAGGTTACAATTACTGGAGATGTCACTGAGTTCGGTCGTCGAACGACTGGTGATCATCAATTATTTGGCATCCTTGGTTCCAGCAAAAAACAAGTGGCTTATGCAAAGGTCGCGCTTAATGTTGTCGATACCAAAACTTCTATCATTATTTACTCTGTCCAAGGTGCTGGAGAGTATGAACTCAACAATCGTGAGGTCGTTGGTTTTGGGGGTACAGCGAGTTATGATGCTACTCTTAACGGAAAAGTCCTGAACTTAGCGATTACTGAGGTCGTCAATAATTTAGTGGATGGATTACAACACGGTGAGTGGTCACCTTCGGGGAAATAATGACAAAAAAAATCTCGCAGGTTTCAATTGTAACTGCCGTTATTTCCTTATTATTGATTTCCGGCTGTGCACCAAAGAACCACTCCATCTATCGGTGGGGCGTATACGAACAATTGATATATGAGATGTATGCTGAACCGGGTAAAGCAAATCCAGATACGCAGCTGGCAATACTCTCTGCAGATGTCGAACGCACGCTGGCCGAAGGTAAACGTGTTCCACCCGGTGTACATGCTCATCTTGGATATTTGTATTATTTACAAGGCAATAAAGCTGTTGCCATCAATGAATTTTCAACTGAACAAGCATTATTTCCCGAATCTACAATTTTCATTGACCGCATTCTTAAACGCCTGCAAGGAAGCAACAATAATGATTCAAAATAAGCCTGTTTTATTTACTGTAATCGTTTTTCTAATGTGGGGGTTAAGCGGCTGTGTACCTCCTCAACCCTATGACTACAGCAACTATCGCAACCATATGCCTCGTTCGTTGTTTGTCATGCCACCCACAAATGACTCCGTCGAAGTTGATGCGCCCTACATTTACCTGTCGACAATTACACGGCCACTGGCCGAAGCGGGTTATTACGTATTCCCTGTTGCAGTTATTGAAAACTTCATGAAAGAAAACGGCCTGCAAACACCCAATGAAATGAATGCCGTACCACTCGAAAAAATCAGCAAAATCACGGGTGCCGATGCGGTATTATACATTCATATTGAGGACTGGGGTCAAAAATACGCTGTTTTTGATTCAACCACAGTTGTTCAAGCACGTGCAAAAATGGTTGACGTAAAAACGGGAATGACGCTGTGGGAAGGTACTGCACATGCCGCCGAAGGATCAGGAGATGGCGGAGGTGGACTTGTTGGCATGGCTGTTGCCGCAGTTGTCGAACAAATTCTGGATTCAGTCACTGATCGTGCACATAAGCTCTCTGGCGCAGCCAATAAAAATATGGTTGTGAATAGAACGAATGGTTTGCTGCTTGGCCCATACAGCCCGGGTTATGAAACAGATGTTCGTGGGCGCTAACCAATGACATTGGAGATAGTGAAAGATGCCAATATATTCTGTACAAAATACGCACAGAAAAAACAAATCCTGAGATTCCCTTAATTTGTAGGCAACACATCCTCTACAATAAACTGCACCGCACCATTGCCTCGATAATCGTCCAGCTTGAGTTGGCCTAGCAGCGAAACAATACTGCCGCGCTCCAGAGCATCACCATAGACCCCGCCGCCAAAGACAATCGCATCAAGCCACAACGAGCCATCACTGACCTTCAGGCGGGTAACACCACCTTTGAGGCTCCGGTTCTCGGCTATATGTACATTTTCAATCAGCCAGCTACTGGCTGGATTGCCCTGCCCTACCGGTTCAAATTTTTGCAATCGCTCTGCCAGACCCTCATGCATCGCATCAAGCCCCAGAATACCATCAACAGACTGAGTCAACTGATCACCTGCTGTTTTAGATTGTTTTTCCACAGCTGTGCCAAAGCACTGCACAAAACCATCCCAGCCATCGTCTGAGATCGTGCCTCCACCAGCACCCGCATGACCACCAAAACCTTCCAAATATTCAGCACAATCGTTCAAAAGGTTACCGATATGAAACCCCGGACGCCCACGCAGAGAGACTCGAATTTTGGTGTCTGGCGTGACAAAACCAACCGCTGCCGGTTTACCATGCTTTCTTGCCAAGCGCCCTGCTGCCAGACCCACCACACCTGCATGCCATGCCTCATCATACACTGCCAACACATCATGCCCGCCTAACTTGCTTTCGGCCTGTTTAAACACCTCTGCTTCAACCAAACGCCGCTGTTTATTGGTTTCATCCAGAGCCTGTGCCAACGCCATGGCTTCATCCATATCCGATGTGGATAACATGCGCATGGCCTCTTCGCCATGTCGCATACGCCCTGCCGCATTGATGCGCGGTGCCAGATAAAAACCGATCGTTTCAACGCTGACGGACTTTTTGATCCTGGCTACTTTCATGAGCGCTTGCAGGCCCACGGCTGGCTGCGTGTTCAACCGCTGTAACCCATGATATACAAGAACTCTGTTCACACCCACCAACGCCATCACATCTGCAATGGTCGCAATGGCCACACGATCCAGCAATGAACGCAGATCGAATTGAATATCTACATTTGATTCGCGTAGACGCTTCCAAACACTCATGAGTAAAAAGAACCCAACACCCGTACCACACAGCTTACGATCTGCAAAACCGCAATCTTTTCTGGCTGGATTCAGCAATGCAAAGGCAGAGGGTAAATGATCTTCTGACAATGGTTCCGAAGTGTCTGCCTGAGACTGTTCCGACACATCCTGTTTCAACCACTTTTGTTCTGGCAGATGATGATCAGTCACGATCAGATCAAACCTAAGCTTGATGGCCTCATCACAGGCCTCGAAACAGGTGGTACCAGTGTCCACACTGATGCCCAATGTAGAACCTTCAGAGGCTGCCTCTCGCACCGGTTCAACTCCGATACCATGACCATCATCCGAACGGTGCGGAATCGAGAATGTGACCTTAGCTCCCACAGCACGCAGTGCTTCAGTGAGAATGGCTGTACCACTCACCCCATCACAATCAAAATCACCAAAGATATGAATGTGCTCCTGATTGATAATGGCCTGAACCACGCGCTTAGATGCCTTTTCCATATCCTTCATCGTGTCAGGATCAGGCAGGTTCGATAATTTAGGGCTAAAAAATGGATCAGATTCATGCAGCCCACGTGCCTGCAACAAACCCTGCCAGGCAACCAAGGGTTCATCCGCAGTGAACGGCTCATTTCGCCATACCAATGTGCGACCTTTAACCGATTTGGATTCAGGAAGTGTTTTCATTTTCCACCTAAGCCAACGGATCCAGCGAATAGTCGTGCCACCAATTCAGGCTCCTTTTTAATACGTTTAGGCTGCCATGTAGATTTTCCGAACCCTGGTAATAGCGAACGTTTTAAACATACCGCCACATCACCACCTGCAAGAATAACCTGTCCGGGTAACGGCTGATCCAATTGAACCAGTTCAGAGATTGCATCGGACTCACTGATGATGATTTTTGCATCTTTTGCAGCCGTCAAAGATCGCAAGCAGGGATTACATGTCGCCACTGGTATCCTTTCAGGCGTCTCCACAGTCTGTGTTATCTTCGACCCTGCCCAGACCCATAATCCATCAACATCAGGCTCCCCAGCGACGCTTCGGTGTTTGGCAGGTTTTTGATTTAACAACATCTGAATCTCAGACATCAAACGCATCAGCCTGCCAGCATCACGGCCTTGCGGATGCCGATTCGGGAGGACGTTTCCCGAAACAGTGGCAAAAGGTGCAGGGTTTGCATCCAGAGGTTCTTTAGAAAACAGCGCAAGTGCAGCATGTTGATGAATCAGCTTCATGCCTTCCTCTGCTAACAGGGGATTAAACAAATCACATAACCAGACGGCATCTTCTTCATGCCACGGAAACAACGCATCCGGCATCACACGTAATTGATCATGCCCCAGCCGGGCGTGAAAAGGAGATGCCAGCCAGCACTGCTGAAAATCTTCGATTAAATGATTCTTTAACGATGCATCTGTGAGGGATGCAATAAACAGTGCAGCAGCATCGCTGCCTGTCAATAAAGCATACCATTCAACGGGTGTTTTCGGTGGAGAGTGAAACCACTGTCTTGAACAATGATGAAATGGTTTTTGCCACCCTTGCAGCGAAGGATGCATCGCATAGCCATCTTCTGCCGGGATCAGAGCATCTGTAACAATCAGTAATTCAGCTGTCATGCATGCAACCGGAGCTTAGTGATGATTCAGGAATCCAGCACCTTACGCACAGCATCTTCAGTTGCATCAATGGTAATCGGCGTTGCAATATCCTTCATGGCGGTGTCAGGATCTTTCAAGCCATTGCCTGTCAATGTGCAAACAATCTTTGAACCCGGTTTGAAATAACCCGCTTTGTTCAACTTGATCACACCGGCAACCGACGCCGCTGAAGCAGGTTCACAAAACACACCTTCCATCGATGCCAGCATATCATATGCCTGCAAAATCTCTTCATCAGTCACCGCATCGATACGACCACCGGACTCATCACGTGCTGCCTCTGCCTGCTTCCATGAAGCGGGTTTACCAATACGGATCGCAGTTGCAATCGTTTCAGGGTTCTCAACCGGTGCACCGTTCACAATCGGTGCAGAGCCTGCAGCCTGAAAACCAATCATCTTTGGCAAAGTCCTGGAGATACGTTTATCGAAATACTCTTTATAACCCATCCAGTAAGCTGTGATATTTCCGGCATTACCGACAGGAAGCGCATGATAATCCGGTGCAAAACCCAGTTCATCTACAATTTCAAACGCACCTGTTTTCTGCCCTTGAATACGATAGGGATTCACAGAGTTCACCAGTGAAATTGAACCATCCGCAGAAATATCACGCACAATCTGAAGTGCATCATCAAAGTTACCACGAATCTGAATCACCTTGGCCCCATAACGCATGCCCTGACTCATCTTACCCAGCGCAATCTTACCATCAGGGATCAACACATAGGCTTCCATACCGCAATTGGCTGCATAAGCAGCAGCAGAAGCAGAAGTATTACCTGTAGACGCACAGATCACCTTGCGTGAACCTGCATTGTAGGCCTGTGTTACAGCCATGGTCATGCCACGATCCTTGAAAGAACCCGTTGGATTCAAACCTTCAAACTTCAGGAAAATACTTAATTCAGGATTGATTGCGTTTCTAAGGTTATGTGACTCGTGCAGCGGTGTATTACCCTCATACAGGGTGATCACAGCATCATCTTTACCAATCGGCAGAAATGCACGATAACGATCAATAATTCCTTTGTAATGTGGCATATTCATTAAGCTCCAAAACTTTCTTTACGCAAAATCAGAACGTCTTCTTCCACATGGGTCAGCGAAGTGATTCGACTGATCGCTGCTTGTAAATTTCCTTCTGTTGTTTCATGGGTCAGCATCACAATCGCAACCGCCTGAGTTGCATGGCGCTCTTTCTGGGACAAAGCCTCCAGACTAATACGATGATCTGACAATACGGACGTGATTGCAGCAATCACACCCGGCTGATCCTGCACCATAAAACGCAGGTAATATTCACACCGAATATCCGCAATCGGCAGTGTTTTAAGCTCTTTTCTTGCTGATTCAACAAATCCCATGGGTGGTGCCAAATATTTCACAGCGTCAGCTGACCCATCTGAACAAACACGGGCAATATCCACCACATCTGCAATCACTGCCGAAGCAGTAGGACGTTCACCCGCACCACGGCCAAAATACATGGTGTGTTCAACAAAGTCGCCGGAAACCTGAACTGCGTTATAAGAATCCGAAACCTGAGCAATCTGAGCTGCAAGTGGAACCAATGTTGGATGCACTCTCATTTCTACGCGTTCTTCACCTGAATCATCCTTATGTGGTTTTGCGATACCAAGCAATTTAATGCGATAACCCAAATCATGTACGGCTTCGATGTCTGCAGCACTAATCTTACTGATACCTTCAGTGAACACCTCATCAAACCTAATCTTCGAACCAAAAGCCATCGCTGCAAGAATAGAAAGTTTGTGTGCGGTATCGATACCTTCTACATCAAAGGTAGGATCAGCCTCAGCATAACCCAGCGCCTGAGCTTCTTTCAGAACATCCGCATAATCCGCACCCTCATTTTCCATCTTGGTGAGGATGAAATTACATGTGCCATTTAGAATACCATAAACCGATTCAATCGCATTGGCAGCAAGACCTTCACGAAGTGCCTTAAGGCATGGAATACCACCGGCCACTGCCGCTTCAAAACCAATCGCCACACCCTTTTCAGCCGCCAACGGGAACAGCGCTTCGCCATGTTTGGCAATCAATGCTTTGTTGGCTGTCACTACGTGTTTGCCATGTTCAATGGCTCTTGCAACAAACGTACGTGCCGGTTCATAACCGCCAATCAGCTCAATCACCAGATCAATATCATCGGCAGTCACGATTTCATTGGCATCATCGGTTAAACGAACCTCTGAAAGATCCAAACCAAAATCACGATCCAAATTACGATCTGCAGCTGCGACAAGGCGGAGTGTTTTACCCAAACGACGCGACATCAGTTCCTGTTGCTCAATCAAAATACGAGCGGCACCCATGCCAATGGTTCCCAGCCCTAAAATGCCGACTCGAATTTCATTCATTTCTGTCTCTCCAATCTTTCAAACAATCAACTGCCAGCATTCAAAAACTGACGCATGCCACGTACTGCCTGACGTGTACGATGTTCATTTTCAATCAGTGCAATACGCACGTAATGATCTCCATAATCACCAAAACCAATACCTGGAGAAACAGCCACACCGCCCTCTTTTAGCATTCGTTTTGAAAACTCAAGCGAACCCATGGCTTTAAATTCATCCGGAATCTCAGCCCATACAAACATAGATGCCTTTGGTGTTTCCGCCATCCAACCCATTTTATGCAAACCATCAATCAACACATCACGGCGTGATTGATACATCGTGCGAATTTCTTCTACACACTCCTGAGGGCCATTCAATGCCGCACAGGATGCAATTTGTAGTGGTTGGAAAGTACCATAATCAAGATAGGATTTAATCTTAGCCAATGCCGCAACAATTTCCTGATTGCCTACCATAAAGCCCATACGCCAACCTGGCATATTGTAGGTTTTAGAGAGTGAATAAAATTCCACCGCCACATCTTTTGCACCCGGAACCTGCATGATGGATGGACATACATAATCATCAAAAGTGATCTCAGCATACGCAATATCAGAGATAACAATCAAATCATTTTCTCTGGCAAAATCCACCAGTTTTACATAAAAATCGAGATCAACCACTTGTGCCGTTGGATTCGATGGAAAATTCACCACCAGCACCTTCGGACGTGGCCATGAATCTTTTACCGCTTTTTCAATATCAGCAAAATAATCACGATCCGGGCCCATCGGCACATGCCGAATATCAGCACCTGCAATAATAAATCCATAAGGATGAATAGGATAAGCCGGATTCGGTGTGAGTATCAGATCACCTGGAGATGTAATCGCAACGGCCAAATGTGCCAGGCCTTCTTTCGAACCAATGGTTGCAATCGCTTCTGTTTCGGGATCAAGATCGACATCAAACTTTCGTTTATACCAGGCACAGATTGCTTTTCTTAAACCGGGAATACCCCTCGATACCGAATAGCGATGATTCCGGCCATCCTGTGCTGCTTCACACAGTTTATCGACAATATGCTGAGGCGTTGGTTGATCAGGATTACCCATGCCAAGGTCGATGATGTCATGCCCATCATGCCTAAGTTCCATCTTAAGTTGATTCACAACTGCAAAAACATAAGGAGGAAGGCGTTTGATCTTATCAAATTCACGCATGAAAAGCAGAGACCTCTAAGCTAAAACGATTAAAATAAATCCCTGTTCAGGGCTGCCAGAGTGTAAGCAGAGCACCATAAAGGTCAAGAAACATTGGTAAAATCAACAATAAATAAAGTGTAGGCATTCATTCTTCATAAAAAAACGCCCGACTCTTTCAAGTCGGGCGTTTCTCTATTCGATCGATTAAAGATTAGTGTTTAACGTCTTTCCAAACTTCCCGTTTCAACAGCCAAAGTACAAATGTCAGAAGCACAAGGAAACCCATCACCCAAATGCCAATGCGCTGACGTTCAAGTTGATGTGGATCACCAATAAAGGTCAGAAAGGATGAGACTGCACGTGCCTGCTCTTCCAGGTCAGCCGTTTCACTTTCATCATGCTCAAACCATGCCAATGGATCTGGCATAGCAATACGATTACCAGGATAATAGGCATTGTAATTACCATCTTCTACCTTGCCATGTGGATCACTCTCGTAACCAGTTAGCAAAGAATAAATGTAGTTACCACCGCCACGGCGGGCGCGCGTAATCACAGAAAGGTCAGGTGGAACCTTGCCATACGACTCCGTAGCGTCTTCTGGTGACAATTCAGTGATCAGACCTTCAAGCAGCCCTTTGTCACCACGCAGTTCATCAACTTCTTCGCGTGATAGCCCCAGTTCTGGATACGCCATCAGATTACGATAAGTAAGGTATTTTGCAGCATGGCAGCCCATACAAACGTCGGTAAATACCGTCAAACCTTTGCGCAGGGTTTCATTATCAAAGGTGATTTCCGTATGTTTTAATGCGCCGCCACCGGAAGCCGAAGCCATCGCAGGTGCCAACATCAATAACAGTCCGGCAATCAGTGAAAGACGCATGCTTTTCATCATTACTTCCTTCATATCAGATCCCCTCCGGCAATGGTTTGGTTTTTTCAAACTTATGCACAAATGGCAGCAGTAAGAAGAAGCCGAAATACACGGATGTTGCAATCGCACCAACAATTTTCAATGTTGCAGAAGGTGCAGAGTGACCGCAGTAACCCAGCACTACAACAGAAACAAAAAAGAGAATCACCATTTGACGAAATACCGGACGGTAACGGGCCGAACGCACCTTTGAACGATCCAGGAATGGAAGTACAAAGAGGATTGCCAGCGATCCACCCATCATAAGCACACCAATCAACTTATTCTCGAACGTACGTAAAATCGTATACCAAGGTGTAAGATACCATACCGGTGCAATATGCGCAGGTGTCTGTAGATTATTTGCAGGTACAAAGTTATCTACCTCAATAAAATAACCCCAGGCTTCAGGATTAAAAAATACAAAGTAGCAATAACCCAGCAGGAACACGCCCACACCCAACGCATCTTTTACTGTATAGTAAGGATGAAATGGAATCGTCTCTTTCTCCTGATCAATATCAATGCCTTCAGGATTATTGGAGTGAACCACATGCAGCGCATGAATATGCCCACCGACAATTGCAGCCAGCAACAGCGGGAAAAGATAATGCAGTGAGAAGAATCGGTTCAGCGTTGGATCACCCACCGCGAAACCACCACGCAACAACTGTTGCAAATACTCCCCAATCACAGGCAATGCGCCAAACAAATTGGTAATTACGGTCGCTCCCCAGAATGACATCTGACCCCAAGGCAACAGATAACCAAAAAATGCCGCACCCTGCATGATCAACAGAATCACAACACCAATGATCCATAACAACTCACGAGGTCCTTTGTATGAACCATAATAAAGACCACGGCCAATGTGCATATAAACCACAACAAAGAAGGCTGAAGCGCCCACCGCATGCATATAGCGAATCAACCAGCCAAAATTAATATCACGCATAATTCGTTCAACCGAATCAAACGCAACCGTATAACCACCATACGTTAACTCAGCGGATGGTTTGTAATACATTACCAGAAAAATACCTGTAACAATTTGCAGAACCAGCACCAAAAGAGCCAGCGAACCAAAATTCCACATGTAGTTGAAGTTTTTTGGAACCGGATACTCAGTCAGCTGGCTTTTAATAATTGAACCAAGCTGTGTGCGTTCGTCTACCCAATGGAACAGGCGCGTATTCATCATTTTTTCAATCACGTCTCTCCCCCCTTATCCGATCAGTACAACTGAATCGGTTTTATATTTATATGGCATAACATGTAAATTCTGCGGCGCAGGCGATCCATTAACCACCCTTGCAGAAAGATCATAGAAAGAGCCGTGACATGGACAATGCCAGCCACCAGCCCAGTTTTCAGGCACCGAGTCACCCCAGTCTTCACGACCTGAAGTTGGTTTAAACAGAGGAATGCAGCCCAGATGTGTGCAACTGGCAACTACAATCAAAATCTCAGGTTTAATGGCGCGATAAATCCGTTTTTCATCGGTATCCATCCACTCTGCCTGTACCGCATCGATCGCTTGTGACATAGGATCTTTCAGCAAATCATCATGACCTTTAACTCTATTAAGCATATCAGCCGTACGATTCACCACAAATACAGGTTTACCCTGCCATTGAATCACAACCAGCTGACCTTCTACGACAGTCGATACATCGTATTCGGTTTTTGATGCTGCCAATGTATCAGCTGCAGGAAACATACTTCCAACAAAAGGCACCGCTGTTGCACCTGCTGCTACAGCCCCAAGGCCTCCAGCGGCAACATACAGAAAATTACGGCGCGAATGATCCGCTTTATCCGTCATAGCCATCCTCCCACTCTATAAATATAAACAAACCTTCATTA
This sequence comes from Mariprofundaceae bacterium, assembly GCA_021772895.1. GTDB lineage: Bacteria > Pseudomonadota > Zetaproteobacteria > Mariprofundales > Mariprofundaceae > WSZY01. The sequence goes on from JAJFLC010000015.1 coordinate 158,477, forward strand.
ATTAAATTTCATTAATGAAAAAGATGCGCATGGCTATCAGCCTGACCCATAAGCGTCAAGAATGATTGCTATACATCATCAAACTTTCTCAGCTAAAGCTCTCAAGTCAGCAATCGCTGCCGCGTAATCCGGCGTATTATAAACCGCAGATCCAGCCACAAACGAATCTGCCCCTGCACTGGAAGCTTCTTCGATCGTTTTAGGGCTCACGCCACCATCAACATGCAAAAAAGCAGAGCTTCCGGCAGCATCAAGCATCGCACGCGTTTCTTTGATTTTATCCGTCACTGCATGAATATAAGATTGTCCGCCGTAACCGGGGTTCACGCTCATCAACAACACCAGATCAGTACAATGAAGTACGTTTTTAATGGTTGATACAGGCGTAGACGGGCACAACGATACACCGGCCTTACAGCCCAAAGAGCGGATCAGTTGCAGGGTACGTTCAAGATGCACGCATGTTTCCTGGTGAATGGTGATCATATCCGCACCGGCTTTAACAAAGGCTTCAACCTGAGTTTCCGGATGTTCAACCATCAGATGCACATCCATCACCTTTTCAGTGTGTGGACGAATCGCCTTAACGATATTGTCACCAATGGTGATCGGAGGAACAAAGGAACCATCCATGACATCAACATGGACCCAGTCGCATCCACCTTCATCGATGGCGCGAATTTCTTTTTCCAGGTTTGCAAAATCTGCAGATAAAATTGAGGGGGCAATATGTACTTTTTTCATGGGCCGGATTTATACCTTCAACCCTCTGTTCAGTCCAGCGACAATAACCACTTGGAGAGTGTAAGAACCTGTTTCTGTGTCAGTGGCCCACCTTCTTCATTTGCAAAGCCGGGCATTTGTGGCGTCCCTGTACCATGAGAAATAAGATGTTGCAGCGCTATTTCATCTTCATACCCGTTCAATGCCGGCGCATAAGCACCTTTTCCACCCTCACCATGGCACATCACACATGCCGCATTATAAATTTCTTTACCCATTGTTTTTCCCTGCACCGGGTCAAAGTGGCAAGATGCACACTTGCCATCAAAAAGTCCTCGTCCCTCCCGTACCAGGTGAGGATTTTCAATCACATTCAATTTAAGAATCGCCTTTGCAACATGCCCGGCCGAATCCGTAATCCGAATCCATTTTGTCACATCACCCTGTTTGACTGTGCTATCGATTCGCACATCCAACTCTGTAAAGGCACCCGGTGCCAACAGCTTGGATTTCGGCTCAACAGCTGTGCAGCCACATGAAGCCTGTATATCTGTAATGGTGACCACCGTATCACTGTTATTACGAATCAGAAGCGTACCCATCGCCTCTTCACCCTCTTTGACCGTACCCATATCCAATGTTTCAGGCTGAATATGCAAATGCGGCAACGCTTCTGCGCATACATTCACAGAAAAAAAGAAGCTCAGGAGAACAAAAACAAACTTCATCAACGCTCCAGCCATGGACGCAACGCATCCGGCAAAGGAATTTCTCCATGCATCATAGCCAGTAACTCAGGGGTGTCAGTTGCAATCATTGCTTCTACCTGTGAAATAATTTCACTATCACCTGTAGAAAGCGCCTGTTCCAGCGGTGCCAACCATGCATCAAGCTCAAGCATCCCCTGCCGATTCAAGCGATAACGAAGCCTGCGTATATCACGCTCATATTTCATCCTGAAATGCTGATAAGATGCCAGCCAATTAGCAACAGTAAAAAAAACAACCTGTAAACAACACGATGGTTTTTAATATCTATAGATTGAATCAATTACAGTGTTCTAAATAATAAATTGAAGTTGCGCAATTTTCATCAGATCTTATTCCGCGTTTTTCTATGTGTTACGATTTTCGAATCAGTAACGTGCGTTTGATATGATCAATGGCTTTGGTAGGATTTAATTCTTTGGGGCAGCAGTCCATACAGTTCATAATTTGATGGCAACGATAGAGTTTAAAGGCATCCTCAAGTTGATCCAAACGTTCACCGATTTTTTCATCCCGGGAATCTTTCAACCAGCGATCTGCCTGAAGAAGTGTTGCAGGGCCTAAAAAACGGTCACCATTCCACCACCATGACGGACATGAAGTCGTGCAGCAGCCACACATAATGCATTCATAGGAACCATCCAGTTCAGCACGTTCTTCCGGCGATTGAAGGCGCTCATGCTCCGGCAAAGGTGAATCAGCCTGTAACCACGGTTTAATAGAACGATATTGATCAAAAAAATGTTCCATATCGACAACCAGATCACGAATCACATTCATGCTTGGCAATGGCCGAACTTTGATCGGTTGTTTTAACCCTGCAATCGGCGTGATACAAGCCAGTCCATTCACACCATTGATGTTCAGACCATCAGAACCACATACACCTTCGCCGCAGGATTTTCGATAGGTGAGCGTACCATCAATATGCCATTTGATATAATTCAAGACATCAAGAAGCTTCATACCCGCCTTTGTGACAGGCACTTCAAAGGCCTGCATACTCGGTTCAGCATCCTTTTCAGGATCGTAGCGATAAATTTCAAGTTTGATGATATTACTCACCTCAAAACTCCTCGCATCGCAGTATTTGAAATGACATTGCACAGGACAAAATAAAGTTATACATATCAATAAACTCGCTTCTTGGGTGGAAACGATTCGACACTCATCGGAATGGTTCTGACCGGCTTGTAATCCAACTCGACTTTGCCATCTTTAATACTTGCCAGGGTATGTTTCATCCATTGTTCATCATCACGTTCAGGATAATCATCACGGGCATGCGCACCCCGGGATTCACTGCGCGCAAGTGCGCCTGAAGCTGTTACACGAGCAAGAGCCATCAGGTTTTCAAGCTCCAGAGCCTCAACAAGCTCAGTGTTAAAAATTCGATTTTTATCTTCGATAGAACCGCTTGAAAGGCTTTCTAAAGTCTTTTCCAGAAGTACCACACCCTCTGCCATCACTTCTTCAGTTCTATAGACACTAAAATGATCCTGCATCACCTTCTGCATCTCATCGCGGATTTTGGATATTCTGATACTTTCATTTGAATCATCAGACAACCAGCGTTCCACCCGCTCCACGCCATCTTTCCAGCAATCAGGGTCAAGTTTTGCATGATAATTTTTATCTTCCAGATGTTTGATAACCTGATCACCACAGGCCCGGCCAAACACAATAATTTCCAGCAATGAGTTACCACCCAAACGATTTGCACCGTGCACCGATGTACACGCAGCCTCACCAATCGCATAAAGGCTTGGCATGACTTTTTCTTTCTCACCAGCCATGCCCTTACCCTTCTCACCGGCATACACAACTTCTCCAAATCGATTCGTTGGAACACCTCCCATTGTATAATGGGCTGTTGGCATCACAGGGATTGGCTCTTTGGTACAATCCACATCTGCAAAACGAAGAGCCAGTTCATGGATATTAGGCAAACGTTCCATGATCACATCTTTACCGAGGTGATCCACTTTAAGCAGTGCATGATCCTTGTTTGGCCCACATCCACGCCCTGCTTTAACCTCCAGCGCAATCGCACGGGAAACCACATCGCGGCTGGCAAGATCTTTGGCAGTGGGGGCATAACGTTCCATAAAACGCTCACCCTCAGCGTTCAGTAAATAACCACCCTCACCTCGAACAGCCTCTGAAATCAAAGGGCCCACATCAGCAATGCCAGTCGGATGAAATTGGAAAAACTCCATATCTTCAACTGGCAGTGATGCATCCAACACCAACGCACCACCATCGCCCGTACAGATATGCGCATTGGTCGTCATTTGAAAAACTCGACCAGCACCACCCGTTGCCAATATCACGGCTTTGGCTTGAAAAAGATGATATCGACCTTCAGCAATATCCCAGGCCATGACACCCTGACAACCATCTTTGTCCATAATCAGATCAAGCGCAAAAAACTCATCATAAAAATGTGTCCCCGTCCGAAGGTTTTGTTGATACATTGTATGCAAAATAGCGTGCCCTGTTCGATCTGCCGCAGCACAGGTACGCGAAGCTTGCCCACCCTCTCCAAACTCTCTGGATTGACCGCCAAACGGACGTTGATAAATCGTACCATCTTCCAGACGTGAAAAAGGGACACCCTGATGTTCAAGCTCACGCACCAGACGAGGTGCCGCTCTGCACATATATTCAATGGCGTCCTGATCACCCAGATAATCCGAGCCTTTTACCGTATCATACATATGCCAGTGCCAGTGATCAGAATTTACATTGCCAAGTGCCGCGTTCATACCCCCCTGAGCTGCAACTGTATGTGAACGCGTTGGTAAAACTTTACTGACCACTGCAACCCGATGATTGGCGTCCGCAAGTTGCAGTGCACAACGCAGACCGCCTCCGCCTGCCCCGATAATCACAACATCATGAAAGTGATGTTCAATCTGATCGTTTGAAAGGTATGACATAAATTAACCGCCCCAAGCCCAGATAAGTGCCAGCCACCAAATACCGATGGTTCCCATGATCAAAAGTATCACCCCTGTCAAAGGAACACGCATCAATGCCGCAGGCACATAATCTTCAATGATAAGTTTCAGACCAAAATATGCATGCACAATGATCGCAAAAACAAGTAATGTATGCAGTAGCAAAGGGACAAAATGGCTGAAAATTTCAAGCAATTCAAATTGATCCAAAACGCCCATATAAACAGCACATAACAATGCAAATGGAAGAGGAATAAGCACAAGCAGCATCACGGCAGAAAGGCGCTGCCAATACCAGTCAGTCAAACCATTATGAGCAGCACCCCTATCTTTATTCATTATAATTAATTACCATTTTTTCCATCATCATAAAAGCCAACCCAAAAGAAGTGCAGAAGCGACTGCAATGCTAAGAACAATGCGTGCACTCAGGCGCATCATCCGTTGAGATTCACACCAGCCTGCATCCAGCATAAGAAAACGAATGCCATTACAAAAGTGAAAAGTGATTGCCACACCCACGCCCCATAATATCAAACGACCCATGCCTGAATGCAGCAATGCAAGCGCTTGGTCAAAGTCCTGTGGTGTGCCTAACATGCCATGCAATACCCAAAGATAAAAAGGTAAAAACAATACCAACAGCACCCCACTTCCCCGATGCGCAATACTGGCCAACATGGGTGCACGCCACCTATAGATACTAAGCCTCGGTGATAAAGGCATGGGTTTTCTTTTTCCACTCACTTTCTGATGCATATATTTATATGTTAAACCCTTCTTCCTGTCATGTTTTCAAATCTTTTTTAATCATAGCACAAAATATGCCACACATTTGATTTCGCCACCCCAAACAGGAAAACATCCAAAAATCACAATCAGTCACCCTCGAAATTTCTGAACAAGACTTGCCACAATTTCTTCCAACTGCCCGGCACGATGCCATCCCGATTGCTCACCTGCAACCGCATGCAAACCAACAGCTGCAGGTATCGCAACATCAGGAGAAACACCTGCAGCCAGCAAACCGCCAATCATGCCTGCCAGCACATCTCCTGTTCCAGCAACAGCCAGATTCGCTGAGCCAAACGGACATAACCAGACATGGTGATTTGGGGACACCACCAACGTTTGTGCACCTTTCAAGACTACCCAACCCTGATATTTATCCACCAATGCCAAAGCAGTCGCCAAACGGTCCTTTTGAACCTCTGCTGCTGACACACCCAGCAAACGCCCCGCTTCACCGGGATGTGGTGTCATCACAATCAATGCATCCCTTCGTTTCAATAGCCCTGTAAGTTTTGAGTCTTCTGACACCATATTCAATGCATCAGCATCCAACACCATAGCAAGGCCGGAATGCAACAGGTCTGCCAACATCCCTGCATATTCCCTTCCCCAGCCCGGACCTGCAACCACTGCATTGGCATCATGCCAGATAGTTGTCTCTTCCTGAGCATGAACCATGACCTCAAGCGCAGACCCAGCGATGATCGGATAGACATCACGTGGACAAGCAATGCTAACCAGGCCCACCCCCACCGCCTGAGCGCCCTCAGCAGTCAATCTCGGAGCACCTGTATAACCTTGAGAACCACCAAACACCCAAAGATGCCCAAGCGCTTTTTTATGTATGTCTTCTCCACGCGCAGGAAAGGCACGTCCTAACATGTTTTTATTGATGATATAACTACGCACAGCAGAAAATGGATGTTTATCCATCATCACATCCAGCGTGCCATCCATAATTCCAATTGCAGCAGGTGAGAGCAGCTCTCCGCGATAAGTTCTACCCTCATTAAGCCAATGCCCCCATTTATAGGCAGCAATAGGCAATGTGAAATCAGCCTTGATCGCCGTCCCGAGCACCTTGCCACTATCCGCATCAATACCACTGGCGATATCAACAGCCAAAACACAGCGATCACTGCGGTTAATGCATGCTACCGCCTCACCGATCCATCCCTCCAAGGGTTTGTTTAAGCCCGTTCCAAAAATAGCATCAACAACCACAGCCGCTCGCCTAAGCCACTCATCTAGGGCAGCCAAATCATCGCGACTTATGACCGAACGCACCTTAACCCCAACCTCTTCCGCAAATTCCAATTCTTTGAGCAACTCATCACTCAAGCTCTCAAGCGGCACGAGCGGAATCACCGTCACCGGAATCCGTTTCTTTCTGAGTAAACGTGCAGCAATAAAACCATCGCCAGCATTATTGCCAAAACCCGTAACAACAACGATCCGGCCACCATCTTCTGCATATCTAATGACCGCATCAGCAACGACTTGACCTGCATGCAGCATCAATTCAGAAGCAGAGATATGACCCGCATCCACGCTGTATTGATCTGCCATTCGCATCTGATTTGCAGTCAATACAGGGCAATCATTATCGCGTAATCTGTTTTTTGATTTATCTTTCAAATGCCCTCCCACCCAAGCTCTTTTTTGTTTCCTGCTCAAAACGAGTCTAGCATACCACCATGCATACTGGTGAAACTATTTCCACAAGCGAACGTGTTTTAACTGAAAACATTCTTGCGCTGCGAAAGTATCCACGCATAGCATCATACGCACTTGCGGGTTTAGAAGATGTTTATGCGCAGCTTGGTTGTATTCCCGAAATATCCAAAGCTGTCATCCGGGAATATTTTAATGTGGCGTCTTTTCCTGATGACATATCAGAATCACTGTTTCATGCTACACCCACAAACACTCAAATAGTGAGAATATGCGCTGGCCCACTCTGTATTCAGGCAGACAGTGATAAATTGGCGACTAAACTCATTGATACATACACCACGTTTCCCGGCATTGCTATTGAACGTCAACACTGCATGGGAGCCTGTCATTCGGCACCTGTTGCAAAGATGAATGGCACACTGCTTTTAAAGGCTTCATTTGAAAAAATTCAGCAGCAAACTTGCCAAACAGGTGATAAAAGCACCTCCAAAAGTTAGGGATACTCTGAAAAAGCCAGCGTATCCGTGCAGGCCATGGATGGTCTGCCAAAATCATACACGCGAAGTGTTTGATTTTGTGAGCAAAGGTAAAACCGCGCTTTTGCCTTTGCGTGCTGAAAAACGATATGGACGTAATTTTTCAAAATATTCTTAGCTGGACGCTCAAAACATCCTGAACCTTAACTTTCAGCCCAGCTTGGCATCCAGAAAGAAGCCTTTCGCATCTCTTTACGGTGTAAAAGATAATCCGCATCACACTGCGCAACCACGGCCCAAAATGCTTTTGAATGATTCATATGTTTGAGATGTGAAAGCTCATGCAGCATCACATAGAACATCAACTCACGGGGCAAAAACAATAGCTTGGCATTCAGGCTGATGTTTCCATTTTTTGTGCAACTTCCCCAACGGCTTTTTTGCAAGCGTATGCTTATTTTTTGATAACTGAAACCATGCAGCTTGGCCAGTTCTTCTAAATTTTCCGGAAAACTTTTTTTTGCTTTGCGTTTCAGCCATCTCTGCAATCCGGCACGAACCATCTTCGCATCGTGCACATGACCACTGAGATATAAGCCGGAAGCTGTTTCGACAACCCGAATACTATCCGAATCAGTTTGATGATAAAAAACCGGTAAGGTCAAACCCAACGCCTCCAACACAACCTGTTTCGGAAAATCAGAAAAGGCTTCAAGGTTTTCCGGCCGAATATTTTCTTTGAAGCGTTTAAGAGAGCGTTGTACCCAGCTTTTTTTCTCTTGCAGCAACGCTGCAGCACGCAGCTTGGGAACACCTGTAGGCAATACAACTTCAACACTCATATTTGGACTCACAACAATGCGGGCATAACGTGCTCGATGAGAAATCCGCACAGTGTAGTCAATACCCTCTGTCAACCTTTTCGGCCCTTTGAATTCATTCAGATCAAAAAGCTTTCGATCAGCGTTTTAAATAGCTGCGCATCAATGTCAAAGAAAGCTGGCGAGGCATGATCTTTTGTAACATCCACAACATACGATGCCTGAATCCCGGCACGCAATAACCACCGCCTCGCTTCAATGTTTGCAGCGAGGCAGCAACAACCTCTTCAGCAGAAGTTCGAAAAAAGCTGCCCTTGCCTTTAGGTGCACCGGACACATCACGAAACCCGGTTGGTGAAGGCCCTGATGCAAGTGTCACAATGTTTAATTTTCCTTCCAGTTCAGCCCGCAATGCCTCACTCCAATAGGTGAGCCCTGCCTTGGCTGCTGCATATGTGCTCATATATGGCAATGGTGTTTCGCCCGCCAGTGAAGAAACATTGATAATAAATCCATGATTTCGAATAAGGTTTGGAAGCAAGGCATGTGCAATCGCAACCGGGGCTACCAGATCCGTCCGCAAAACATCCAGCTGTGCCACGCTTTCGCAGCGTTCAAAGCTCCCCCAAACACCAAAACCTGCATTGTTCACAAGACCGAGAATCGACCCTTCTTCAGCCAACGCTTCGATAAAGCTCTCCACACTTTTTCTTTGAGAGAGATCCGTAATAATACATGTATGGCGATCAGGATATTTCAATCCATCGAGTGTAAGTTGCAGACGTGCTTCATCTCTTGCATGCAAAATAAGTTCGACACCTGACTTTTCCAGTTGCTGTGCAAATTCATAACCAAATCCACCGGAAGCACCCGTAATCAGAATTTTTCCACCGCTCATCGTCATGTCCCGGCACTTACACTTTTCTGTGTTACAGAAGTCTTTCTTTTGATCGATTGCATACGTCTTTCCCGGCCTGAGAAGGCTGCCACTTCATGAATACCGCACATTTCAAGCATTCCCAGACACACGTCCATGGCATGCCCAACTTCACCGGGCGCATGTGCATCCGAGCCGAAACTCACCGGTATCTCAAGCTCTGCGGCCCGCGCAATGATACGTGCATGCGGATACACCTCACACACTGGTTTGCGTAATCCGGCAGAGCTAACTTCCAAAGCCACATCGGCTTTTTTAACTGCAACAAGCATCCTCTCTTCTGCATCCAATACACGTTGGCTGTCCAGAGGTGGCCGATGCCCAAATTTTTTAATCAGATCCGGGTGCCCGATAATATCAAAGAGTCCTGATCCAGCAGATGCGGCAACCAATTCATAATAAGCACAATAGGCATCTTCAACGTCCCAGACTTCCCATTGTTTGACTTCATCAGGGTTATCAAACCCCCACGCATCAATATAATGCACCGAACCAATCACATAATCCCAATCATGAGCAGCGATCATCTCCTTTACATAACTTTCCGTGCCGGGATGAAAATCAGCCTCCAGACCCATTTTGATATCCAAACGACCGGCAAAAATATTTTGCGCCTCACTGACTTCGTTCAAATAAGCATCCAGCTCACTTCGATCCATACGCCAGGCCTTATCAAAACCTTCAGGCATCGGAGAATGGTCAGACATGCCAATCTCTTCAAGCCCGACCAACAGGGCCGCCTCGGCGTATTCAGTCACCGTTCCAATCGCATGATTGCAACGTGGCGTGTGCATATGATAGTCGGGTACAGCCTGAAATTTCATGTCACAATCCTAGCATTCTAAATAGTATGCTGTAAGTCGATTTTTAGTATTTTCATAAAACAGGAAAAAGATGTTTGACAGCGTGCGATAATTAAAGACACTTCGCCGCCGTTAAACGCGCCTATAGCTCAGTTGGTAGAGTAGCGGACTTTTAATCCGTGGGCCCTTGGTTCGAGTCCAAGTGGGCGCACCATATAAACAAAGGGCTGGCGGATTATCGCTGGCCCTTTTGTTTTCACCGCGTGACCATATCGTGACAAAAAAACCATCATCATACCGCCCTTAATCGCTTCATTTCAGGCACAATTCGCTCGGCATCGAGTGCCATGTGTTCTGGTGCCATGTGTGCGTAAACCTGCACCATCGACGGTGTCTCCCAACCGCCAAGTTTCTGTAAAATGTGCAGTGGCGTTCCACTCTGCACATGCCAGCTTGCCCATGTATGGCGAAGGTCGTGCCACCTGAAATCTGTGATACCGGCACGGCTCAGTGCCTTAGTCCATGAATGATTGTTGAATCGGCTTAGAGGTTTGCCTTTAAACTCAAATACGCAAACACTCTGGATATTGTCGCGCTTTCTACGAAAAAGCAAATTCATAGCCATGCTGTTCAACGGAACTCCAATCGATTTTTTTCCTTTCGCCTGGTCGCCATAAACCCACATGACAGACCTTTTTAAATCGACCTGATCCCATTGTAAATCTGCGCAGTTCGACTGGCGCAATCCGGTTTGCAATGTAAATAATGCAGCATCGGCAAGATGTAACGGCAATTCTCTGATCAAGCTGTCGGACTTCTCTCTCTCTAACCATCTGATGCGATGTTTTGGCTCCGGGCGCATCCGAATTGCGGGCGCGTGTTCCAGCCATGAAAAACGCCCATCTGTCCACTCTCGTTCTGCCTTGCGCAGTACAGAACGAATCAATGCCGCATAGCGGTTTGCGCGGGAAGCCGATGATTCCTTCTCTTTGATATCAAGAGTACGATCTACCAGGTCACGTGTAATATCTTCTAACGGTTTATTCCACAGATGCGAATCCAACCACTTAAACATAGCAATATCATCCTGCAAAGACTTTTTATGTCCTTGCTTCTCTTTACACCACTGTAATACTGCCTGTTGCCATAATTTTCTTGGCCTCTCCCCGAGTCTTACACGACGCCACAAGTCACGCTTGAGATTATCATGCCACTCCTGTGCTGCTTGTTTATTGACTTGTGTTGAGACAAGCCCAGTAGATCGGCGTATGCGTCCGATTCCTTTAATGGAGAAATCAACGTGCCAGCATCCATCCCGTTTCCTGATTGCCATAGTTCACCTCCTATAGCATTTCTTTTACATGGAGACCCATTACGAATCCATTTCATCAAATCTTCCTTAATAAACACCCACGATCGGCCACATTTTGATGCACCGGGGATATCACCGTTTTTAGCCATTTTTCGCAGCGCATCCATGCACATATATGCCACAGCGGAGGCAATCTGTAGATCAAGTGTTTCCATATTCACAGCCATCACTCGTAGCTGATCCTGTGTGAAGTTTTCCCGCATCATAATCCCTCATCCACTTTACATGGCTGTAATCGATAGTAGATATTTTTCACATCACTAACGTCCCTGCGAAAAAGTTCATTGCATTCATTACAAACACGAATAGCCATGCGAGAATCAACATAAACTGGCCCTCTAATTTGTCCGTCCGGATCTACAATGACATGAGCATCAATCATATTTTCGCACACATAATTTTAGAGCCTGAATCCACCCTCATGAATGCATCTCAACATTTCCGTGATAACTCTCAATAGCTTTTTTTATGCGATTATTCACGAGGTTCATACGATCACGAGCCAATCTAAAATGAGCGCCCAAATCTCCCGGTGAAAGAAGCATATCAGCTTCGAGATTTATCTCGATTTCAGCTTTTAATACGGATGTAATCAACATCTCACGATTTAGCCGTGCCCGTTGCTCAATCCAAACATCCATTTCAAGATTAAATTCAATCAGTTGAATATCTATGCTTGACGGTTCCTGAACACACACCTGCATCATTCGCATCTTCATTGGTTTGGTACCCAGATAAATACTTCCAATACAAATAACGCAACTAATAACAACAAAATCAGCACACCTTTCGGATGAATCTTCCAACGTCGCTCACCCATGTCTCTCATCATTCCGCTACCTTCCATCTTATCCCTTTAAAAACTTATTAAAATTTTGATCCTGATAACTCCAGAAACACTACTGCGACTGCCGAAAACATTTAGCCCAACGATAAAATAATAGAAGATGTTCCATCATCCCATGAGGTTAAAAAATTCTAATTTGATGGATATACCACAAATCACTTTGGCCTAGTGGTCTGCTACGATAAATAAAACGATAGGGGATGCACCGCCTGCTCGAATATGGCTCCATTACATTCATCCATGCGCCTCATCAATCATACGACGGATTTCATCGGACTCTTCACGGCTGAACTCAAAACTTTCATTTTGAAACTCATTGATAGACCAGATCAGCAGTAACACGGTCAATCCAACTATAATTACTAGCACTGCAGAAATCATTTGCTCACCCCCCATGTTATTAATGATGACACATGACGAAAAAGCACTTTAAATCGCATAGACAGCAAGTTGATATCTTTCAATACCGATCTCATTTCAGCTGATTTAGCGCTTGATTTTTCGTTGGTCAGATGCATCAGGTAAGATCCCTCTTCACTGTTTCCCGCGCCTCAGCAATGGCAACCTTTGTCATCTGCACTGCACGCCATGCAAGCACCCTTTCGTTTGTACGTTTTAGTTCAGCATTGAGAATAGCAAACTCAGGCAACCAGCCTCTGCTACGACTCCTCTTCAGGCAGGATTCCACATTCCGACGGTGCTTGATTAATCTGGCCAACATCTGCCGACGTGCTGCTACAGATACAGCTGGTGCGATTAGAAACTTCATGCGCATACCGCTTCCGATTCGGGCTGCGCAAACGCGCGCGCTCGCATTTCAACATCACCACCAGACTTCCATGCAACACCCAAAACACGATCAGCAATTGCCTGTGGAAGAGCATCTGGCCACATGTAAATTGCATGCCTACCAAGACTCAGAGCCTCAGCCAATGGAGACACGCCATTAAAAATTTTAATTGCATCCGCTTTCGTCATAATCCGTAATGTAATTATCTTTACATACATGTCAACACCTTTACATCATAAAATGTAAAGATTCCTACCATGAATCAAGGAGATCGCCTCAGAGCAGCCAGAAAAGAGGCTAAACTATCGCAAGAAGCGCTGGCTGATCGCGCAAATATTAACCGTGTAACTGTCACTCAGATTGAGAGCGGCAGCGTCAAAACCATTGACGGGGAAAAACTCATCAAAATATGTGATGCGCTGAGCATTACCGAAAGATGGTTGGTTTTCGGGCAAGCGGACATCAATGCCAAGGCCGCAGGCACTCGCCTCAAAACCTACATCGAAGAACAAGGCATACCAAATGAATCACTATCCAAGAGCTCAAGCGTCTGCCTCAATAAAATTCGTAATGCCGAAAAAGGCATCTATAAGCTATCTGAAAGCGATTACCAAAAGATTGCCCAAGTGCTCGAAAAACCTGCCGCCGATATCATGTATGGTGCAGACCGCAGGCACCCGCTTGAAGTAGAACATTCAGAGTCAGAGCAGCATATACCATCAACTTCAACAGTTTGGCCAGAGAAACCTGAAGATATCAGTGTCGCCTTCATTGAAGACATTGCCGAGCGAGTCAGCAAAGCAATCAATGTAGATATTACCGAGATACGTAAAACTATCGCTGGCGCTGTCATGGATCATTATGCCGAGCAAACGACATCCGAAGCGGAGTTCCACAAAGCAGCCGAAGACATGCTTAAAAGCCGCGAAGCAAACCTGCCGGATGACATGAAATTAAGCGACATTGACCGCAAGCACCGCCTTGCCGAACTGATTAAAGAGATGCGCAAGCATACATCGAGAAAAACAGGCAAAAGTCACCAAGTCAGAAAAATAGCTTGAACCACAGCCATTAATGAATAACAAAGTTCACGATTATTCACCGACTCCAGCAACTTCTTCAGCGTACAGCAGTGCGAATCGGCTAGAATAAAAATAACATCACGCATAATCCCTGTTGGTTTGGGAGTGAAGCTGTAGCGCCTCTTCCTGTATTTTCATTCGCTTAAGTTCAGCATAGGTACATAAATCACCGCGCTCTCTAACCATCTGCATCCAATTGTTCAATGCTCTGATTCTTTTTTCCTGAACAGCATCCATCGCCGCTGATGCTATTCTACTCAATCTTCCAATATCCATTATCCCCACCCTTGTTTCAACTCCATTCAGAAGTCATTCAGGTGCAGACTCTAAAACGCTGAAAGATTAAAAAAAGGTTAAGATTCTCTTTGTATGAAAAGGACAATACGATAAACTGTGACGGGTAACAAACAGCTACTGATAGCAGTTTTCTTTTATTATTTCCGGCTCAACACCGAAGCCAGCAACCCTGTAATGCTTGCTGGTATTGCCGCACCGTTCGCTGCATCGAGCTTGTTCTTTTGTTCATGTTTCAAAACTCCGAAATATGAATGCAACAACACAACAAATGGGCCAATTGCAGCAAGGATAAATTGCCAACCATCCATCACCGCCTTGACCAACGCAGCATCTTTGATCGAAACGCCATAAGCCCATACAGCCACAACCACAATGACAGTAAATGCCACCACATGGAATGCACCCTTGGCAATGTATGGCCGGGTTGTGTGTGGTGATTTTGTATCTGCTTCAAGCATGGCACGTACGGTTGAATGTGACTCTTTGATCTGAGTAATATCAACATCGAATTCTTTCTCCATCACACTGGCACGCTGCTCTGGAGGCAGCGAGTTCACCGCAGACTTAACATCTTCACCTGTAGCATTTGCCGAAAGTTTCTTGTCATCCGGCAACAATGCGTTAATCGCACCAACGATAAGTCCACCACCTGGTACGACTTCTCGAATGATCCCGGAACCTACGGTTTTAACGATATCCCATATCTTCATACCCATATCAATATACCCCCGTTCTGATCATTTTAGCCAGATCATCAGCCCTTTTACCCACCTGTACAGCCCACTGTGAATCAAGTGCTTCAACTGCCGCTCTTTCCCATTCACCATATTTCATAGCTGATAACATATTTTTAAACTTCATCAATCCCGATATACCGAGGTTAAAGCACATGTCGACCAGCACATCCTGTCGTACTTTATCGAGCTGACTAAACCATGAGAGATTCTGCTCAAGCTGGCTACGACATTTACGAACATCATCATCAAGCAGCAGCATCGCCTGCTCAAGTGTAATTCCCTTATCATCCAGATTATGTCCGATGCCGATAGTCAGTTTACCTGCCGTACAACGATACGGCTTGAGACGTACCCCTTCGTGATGCATTAACATTTCTTTTACGCGTTCTATCATCGTTTATCACCTCCACCCCACCGTCTCATGATAATAGCTCGCACTAATTCAGGGACAAATTGAAGAAGCCGTTCGATGGCAATCAGCATAAACACAAACAGTTCAGACAAACCAATTCCCAACGGTATCGACATCAGTGCGCTTGGCAGACCATGGTCACCATTGGGAAAGTAAATAATAATGAGTGCCATCGAGACCAGTCCCCAAATAAACAGGGCACCGGCCAGTATCAGCCATTCATGCCATTTCAATTTCTCGCCTGTGCGATGTTTATAAAACAAGCCACCCAACGTTGTTCCAACGCTTGAGATGACAAACAGAGTGCTATGTAGCATATTTTATCTCTCGCCTTTATACAGCACGAATCAAATCAATGATTGCAGCAACGGATGTAGAGATGTTTACCGTACCATCCTTAACGGCTTGCAACTTTGCTTTTGCTGCGAGCGCTTCAATGGCTCCGATTTTTAATTTCCACTGCCCACGTTTTGCAATCACATAATCAGCAAACTGTAACGGCGACATTGTGGCTGATTCATGCTCCGCCAACATTTCAAATCCAGTGATGTTCAACGGGTCCCCACCCGCTGCTACATGTGCCTTGAAGTTGATGGCATCATCATATTTCAGGAGATAAACACCATCCTTGCCATGTGTTGCTATGCGACCCCTTGCAAGCGCACTCTCAATATTGATGTAGTTTATTACACTGTCAGATAACATGTTAAGCCACCTTCACAAGTTTCATTCGACTGAATACATTGTCCCGGAGGTTCCACGAATTTGCGCCACCAAAACCAAGATTGGCAACACCAGAAGCCGTCCATACTTTTAAAACTACGGTTGCAGATATAGGCAATGTAAAAACATCGCCGTACATACCTACATCAATCGTTGTCGCCCCTGAAAAACCGGTCTGTGGTTCTATAATTGGTGTTGCCAAGTCTAATGTATTATACAGTGATACCATGCAGCCGCCCGGTGCATATAAATGTGCTATGGCATGATCAACGTAATAAGTACCCGCTGGCAATGTCACTTCATTGGCGATAAGCGATGCCCCTGCAATTGTATTTAAAACAACATTATTAAGAGGAACTGTCAGCTCTGTATTTAATACTGTCGAGCCTCCAGTGACGTTGTAAGCGGTCCTGTGGTTAAGATGAATAGCTGGCAACGTAGCGATATTACCAGCTGGGTCAGTCCATACGGTGTTGAAGTCGACAGCGTCAATTTTTGACAGAAGCTGCCCAGCCGTACCGCTCGCAGGTACACCCACACCATTCAATCCATCCGCCCCCGGATCACCTTTTGCCCCCACAGGGGTCACAGCTGTTGCTGTGGTCGCCAACTTTGTGATACCTGTAATTTCAAGCGGTGATACGCCAGCTGGAAGTTCCCATGTTTCAACCCAGGATTCATTACCAAATGAAAAGGTCGCCAGATATGCACCAGACACAACGTCATGCCCTGCACCTGATGTAGGTGCAAGAAAAATGCTTGTCGGATTACCTGAAGTGTCAACCAGTTTACCACCTACAATGGCTACAACGATTGGCGTTTTTGTGACAAGCCGACGTGTTAATCCTTCATCATATTCCCACACTCCATTTGGTTGAATATTGATCAATCCATTCAGCAAGTCGCCATTTGCCGATGCAATTTCACTGGTTACAGTTTGAATCTCAATCATAACTTATTACTTCCGAATTCATTTTTATAGGATATTTCGCAATGCTTTTTACCAAAGAAGGAGTCGATGAAGCGTTCAAAAAAAGCCGCGTATTTATTGCCGTCAACACGAAGGAAATATGTCCGCGAACTGACCGTCCAATCAGGCTCACCATAAAGGATAGCGCCACCCAGTTGATCCAGACCGATGGCAATATCCCACCATAAAGCAGATAGAGAACGAGATGTGATGACATGTCGAATGATCTGCACGATCACCGCCGGAACGATCAGAATCACCGTCAAGGCGATCGCGACAAGCATCAGGCCGAAGACTTTCAAAGCGTCACCTTCACGCCCATTACACTAGGAGGTGTCGCCAACCCTGAAATTGGGACGCTATCAATCACAAGGCTTGGATGTGCTAACATTTCAGAAATAGTTGCATGATCATCTTCGTGAACCAGTTCAGCCGCTGCCATGGCAAGCTGTGAAAAAGGATCAACCAAGACAACCGTTCCATGTGCTAGGTTTGCATTACCTTCAAATGGGTGTGGTACATTTGGCATATTACGCAGTTTTCGTGTCATGGTGATTTCAACCTGATCAAAGACAGGGTTTGCAAGTGCTGCGATATTTTCCTGTAATTTCACAGAGTCAGCCAAAGCCTCAGTCTTTGGCCAGGGGAGACGTTTCACAAGTTCATACTGTTTTTTACCCTTGCTTGTGATAATGTTCTTTGGGCTAATGTGATCGGAGCCATGGTATGCCCATGAAGGATCAGCAGCAACGGAGGTTGCAAGAATAGTTCCAGCTGGAATGCCTGCTCTGTTTCCGGCCTTTGCCATAAGTGCATAAACAAAAACAGGGATATCGCCATTCCCAAGATTATAGGGTGGCGATGCCTGAATATACCGGCTATACACATAGCC
Organism: Mariprofundaceae bacterium; assembly: GCA_021772895.1. GTDB lineage: Bacteria > Pseudomonadota > Zetaproteobacteria > Mariprofundales > Mariprofundaceae > WSZY01. Next base: position 176,558 of record JAJFLC010000015.1, read on the forward strand.
AGTTCGAGGGCTACTGGATGTGCTACGCATGCCAACGCGCGCAGCATAGGTTGTGAAATGAGCATGAGAAGATATATAGATATTCGCACCCGGACTGGCGCCAAGAAACCAACCCATTGTGTAACTACCACCGGTGAGTACAATTTCACCGTTCTGAACGCCTGTGAAATAATGAGATTGTGATGCTGTTGCAGATTTCAACTCTGACTGACCAACAGCACTGGCAACAATCTCAGACTGGCCAACCCCGTTAGCAGCTATTTTTGATGCAGTAATTGAATCATTTGCAAATTTAGCTGATGTAACAGCTAGATCATTAATCGCTGCCGTTTGAACTTTCGGTGCGCCAGCATCACCATTAGCCATTGCTGCAGTATTATCACGTAATGAATTCATAAGTGCTACAGTGATTGGCGAATCCGCATCAATATCTGTATTAGGGATCGTTGTCCAAACCATTTTTTAAACCTCCAAAACTAAGCCGATAGATCGAGTCATTGGATGTGCGCAAACCAAGCGGTTTGCTAAATCAAATCGACCTTCAGCCTGTACCTTCATAATTCCAGTGTAATAATCACAAACAACGCATTTGATACAAATACGGATCATTGCATTTTTTTCCTTTGGGCAATTCACGATTGCGCCTTCAGGGATTTCTATTTTTTTTGTCAATTCACCGGATATCATACATTTCTATCTCTATGTTATTTTAAAGGCTTCGCCGCCATCACTGGCAAAACCTGCTGCGTTATCAGCAATGTAACCGCCTGAATTTTCACCAGCATAATTCGGTGTCCCATTTGCCATGATGATTGCATAACGCCCAAAGAAAGGACTGGTCATGGCCAGGTATTCAAAATCACCATCTTTATTTTCAAAGGCTTCAAGAATCATCATCTCAGTCTTTGCAGGTGCACCATCGATGCCCTGAATCGTATCTGATTCGATATCAATCGGGTCTGATATCCACAAAGACCCATCCTTCGCATCCAATTTTATTTTGGCATGTTTTGGGGTTTCAGCCATCCATTTCAAGGTGCGTGATGCAAACTGAATAACCGGACTGGAAACATCATACCAACGTGATTTCACGACTTTTATTTTCTTTTCGTCATGCTTTGTTGCTAATTCAGACTCAAGATCGGCCTGAATATGTACAGATTTATAGCTCTCTTCCTTATCAGGATTGACGCGATCCCGTAATCCGTAATAAACAATCATTCGGCTGACCCGTTCATTCGGCTTATCGCTGACGCTGATTGACTTGAAGTTTGCCGCATCACTTAACGGCGTATCGGTTATATAGGGTGCAATGGACTTCAACTTCACTTGTTGCGCACGTTCATCCCACCAAATATTAAACAGTGACTGTTCAGCCAGTTCACCAAGAAGTTTTTTCACACCTTCCGGTTTTGTGATGATGGCATTCACGTTGAATTGCGACAGGTTGCCAATTTTTTCAACGTTCCAGTCTGCTGATGGAATCATCGACACTGGGATATTTGTATAATTTAAAAGCAAATCGCTCACAACATCGACAACATTCGTTCCCGTATAAACAAGGCACTGTTGAACAGAATCATCAACGTCGTGATCATCAGCCACGCTTCCCCATGTTGCGCGAGTCAAACCTGAAAGCACATCACCTACATTAGATGTGTAATCGATAATTTCATCACCAATACGAACAGAGCCTGTTGCGTCATAGTCCGCACCTTCACCTGCGTGAAGTGTGATGGATGTTCCAGCCGCCAAACACGCAACAGAAAGCGTTCCTGTTGATGTAGCCGGTGCCTGCGCTTTGTCCGCGTCTGTCTTTGAAAGCACATCCTTCGCTTTGATGACAATCTTTCCGTTTGAATTTGCAATCTCGAACGATTCGATGATATAAGTTCGGGTATCGAAATTTGCTGCGTTATAACTTCCATCTTCGGCCAGATAGCCTGACATGACCCGAAGAACCCGGCCTTTATAGTATGGATTGCGGGCCAGCAGTTTTCCGAAAAAAGATCCTTGTGTGGCTGGATCATAGCTGCGCATTGAAACGTATGGATCAACACCGCGATCGTGATGTGTGAAGTCGGTCATTTCAACCGTCACACTGGCGCGGTATCCAAGCCCTTTACCGGGCGTGATCCGAGTTGGTGCGGTGGACATACCTTTCACGCATGGAAGCGCACCCAGCCCGACCGGAAGCCCCGCGATGTTTTCACAAAAACGATATGTTTTGGGGTTATGAACCGATACTGTAACGGCCTCTGTTTTAGCATAAGCGCCAACGGTTGGTGATGCTGCAAGCTGGGCACCGTGCAAATAGATATTAGATAACGCCCCTCCAGGCGAAATAATGTAGCACCATGCATCTGCGTCACTAGCATCGGCTGTAACCGTCATGGATATCTTATACCAACCGTCACCATCATAATCCATCGCGGCTGCATCAACAGCCAACGTTCCAGCCTTCGCCCCAAGCGTTCCAGTTTCCATATCAAAATATTGCCTGGCGAACCCGGAAATCAGGCTTATTTGTATCTGGTAGTTTGGTAAGGTTGCTGAACCCTTAACAAACAAACAAAACGTAAGTTTTGAGGAAGGTGTTATCGTTGTGTGCTGATATAAATATCCACCCAAGGCGCTAGGGACAAGTTCATCCCCTGTCATTAGACCATCATAGGCTACAACGTTTGCATTGACTGTAGCGTTTGTCTTATTCCAAACAGCATTATCAAAGGCTTCTGACCATAGCAAAAGGTTTGTGATACTTGTCCTGTAGTTCGCCGGGGCTTTGCACGTCTTTCGCGTGTTGTAGCAGATAGCCCCTTTGGTGGTGGCAGCAACCGCTGCTGTGGTCGTCTTAGCGTAGATAGGAATTTGCATTACGTCGTAGCCTTCAACAACTTGTCCGCCAAAGACAACGATAGACCCTATGACTGCTGCGGAATACGCCCAAGTGGCCGAAGCCCCAACAGCAGGGAATATCTGTATATAGCAAGATGAATTTACTGGATCAACCGACCTGGAAGAAATCCCGACCAGCCAATAACCACTATCTTCTGGATCGGTTATGACGACCCCGCTAGTGTTTGGGTATAGGTCATCCTTAAACTCGCCCGTTGCCGTATCAAAAGCTACATCATGATACTCTGCCGTAAAAATCATACGCAACAATGGGAAGCGCGTTGCCCTGCCTATAGCGTCCTTCTTAACTCTTATCCATGCAGTGTAGTTTTTTGTTACATCACAACCAATCGCATACCCCTGCACATAGCCCCACGCCGTCGCACTTGCATCGTTAATTGTATCTGCGACTAAAGCACCACTATAGCTGTCGGTATCAGGTGTTACTGTGGTGTTGCTTATTGGCCATGAATCGAATTGCTCTGAATACTGAAGGGCATTGCCATGTGGTACGGCGGTGCATGAAGACTGCCCCATGCTTTCCTGACAGAAGTCCAGATCGACTTCAACAATCGTCAGTGGTTTCCGCCCGATGCGTTTGCGTTCAATGGCAAGGGTCATGATACACCTCCATGTGCATCACCCTTCGGGCGGAAAGGCTGTGCCCCAGGGCACCATCTTTGCCTGCAATATTCACTTTGTGCGATCATGCTCTCCTGCATGATTGTCATACTTCAGCCATCGCTTTCATATGAACATCCATGAAAACGGAGTTTGAATATTTAGGAACCCGCATGTCATTGTTTCTATCAATCCAGCAAAATGCAGCTTCATCTGGATAATTGACTTCATCCCATGAAACAAAAAAAGGGTTGGCCTTAGCGTGCTCATGAAAAGGCATCCAGGTGGATCGAACCCATGCAGGTGAACGATGTTTAAACGATAGTGACATTTTACCCGCATGATCACGCAAGGATTTACCAAGAAAAGATCCTGTCAGGCTTTTTGAAGATGTTGTTTTATAATCACGAGACAGAGGCGGGACAAAACCAATTTGTGGTGCCTGCCCAATATCCAGCACTGAACCAAAGGCAATAACACCGACTTTGGGTTGAAAACTTGTTGCTCCTGCGTCACGACGAAATAGTACTTGCCAATACATATCGGAAACAGCACTAAATGAAACAAAATTCACGCCACTATTTATTGGCATCCACCCCCCGGAAACAGCTGTCCAGATCACGCCATCAAATGAATGTTGCAATAGAAACTCATCAGTTAATGAGTTAAGGTCATGTGCTGAAAATGAAATATAATCACACTGCTGAAGTGAAAGGCATGCGAAAGAAATCTGTGGATATACAGCTACCGCATCGATTTGCCAAAAGTCAAATGGCAACCAGTCAAAGACATTTTCAACAGGATTTAGCGTTGCAGACTGAGTGCTGGAAACGGTCACACCGAGTCTCCCTGCAAGGTTTTCATAGCCAATTTTCACGCTCATTATGCCACCCTCAACTGGACACCATTATCAGTCTCTTCATTAATCGCTTCGATCAGACTGCGCACATCACTCGATGAATAAATACCTTTCTCAACAGATACGCTGACCTGTTGTACAGGTGCCTTCTGACTGGGTTCATTGGATAATGATTGCGATGGTGCTGATGGAATTGTCGAGTCAGCAGATTTGCCAGCACTACCGCCGCTGACACTAGGGACTCCCCCCCCTGAAGAAACACTTGCCGATTTAGAGCCAAATGATGTTGATGCAATACTTGAAATCATCGCACCAGTTTTTGCCAACGATGCGGCTGTATACGCAACCGCAACAACAGGCGCATACGGGCCACCAACCTGCATGCCAGCGTCCCATGCCGCGATAGCTGCTGATATACCACTAATCGTTGCATTTGCTAATGCAGCAGCCTTGCCGACCTCAAAAGCTGCCCGGCTATTTGAATTCATCAATGAGCTCATATCACCTAAAGCACTTTGGGCACCCGAAAGCAAAGCTTTATTTTTTTTCTTTTCTAAATCTTTTTCTGATTTTCCAGCTTTATCTCGAATAGCAGAAATTTTATTCTCACCATCGGCAATAACAGAATTTTTTGCCTCTTCATAAAGTGTTTGTTGCTCAAGGTTCCATGCGTTGTTATCAATCAACTGCTGCTTATCATATTCCAACTTCTCAAGATCTTTATCAAACTTAAGAATTGCCTTCTCTTCTTCCAGCATCATATTTTCATCAGCAATCTGGCGCATACTTTCAAAGCGCTCGCGAGTTTTATTGATTAATGCCTGAGTCGTTGCGTCATAATTTGAAAGCTCGGGATTAGCATCAGGATTGGCATCATCATTGACAGCCGGATCAGTGCCTAGATTAGCATCATCATTGGCAGGTAAACGAGCTGCCAACCTTGCTTTCTCGACTATCTTAGCTCGTTTCGCTGCCTCATCATTCATGGTTGTCGTAACTTCTTGTAGTTTCTCCGAAAGCATCGGTGCCGCGAGAATTTTATCCATACTATTAAAATCTTTAGCTACCGCGGCCCATGCCTCCGTAGAAGATTGATGTAAGTCAACATTTTTAACCTTCAATACATCCAGATGCTCTCCGATAACAGGAATAGAGCTAATCATATTGTTAAACACATCACCAAAAAATGAACCAGACTTTGGTTTATTTCCGATAAAATTAACAATTGCACCATCAACATCGGCAATGCCTTCGATGACACTTGCTTTTGCGATATCCCAACCAAGATTTATTTTCGAAAATCCATAGGATGCTGTCTGAACCGCATCGCCAAGAAAACCAACGACGTTTATAACCTGGGTGATACCACTATGAATATTTTTTGTTGATAAGATACCACTTCTTGCCAAATCAGAAAATGCATTGCTGCCTGCAATAATCCATGGCGCAAGCTCAGAAGCGATGGAGTTACCAACGCCTGCAACAGCTGATTCTGCCTTTAACATAGCTTTATTGGCCAATTCCATCTTAGCGGCATCAACTCTGTTAATTGCGATCCCAAGATAATCAGCCTCTTTTGCTGATGCCTGCATACCCTCTTTACCCAGTGCCAGTGTACGAACTAACGAGATGCCTTCAGAGCCAAACAGGTTCACTGCCAGACGACTCTTATCGAACTGCGACCCAACCTGACTCATCGCACCAGCTACTTCCTGCATGGCCTGATCAACAGGCATTCTTGAAAGCACCTCAGCATCAAGGCTCAGTGCTCTCAAAGCACCATTTGCTTCCCCCGTGCCTTGTGCAGCCTCTGCAAGACGAGCTGTAAAGTTCTGTGTGGCCACATCCATCGTGTTAAAATCAACACCGGTCTGTTGACCAGCATAACGCAAGCCTGCCAAAGACTCTGTTGTCATACCAAGTCTATCCGCTGTTTTAGCAAGCTCATCGCCCGCCAGTAGTGACTGCATAGTTAGCGCACCAATCCCTTCAACAGCAGCGAGGGCCATATCAGCGACCGGTAATTTTGTGAGTAAGGAACCAAATTCGTCAGCAGTGGATGAAGTGACCGAGGAAATAGTTTCCATGCTTGCAATAGCAGCAGCTTCAGCCTTCGCAAACGCCTCTTCAGCAGATTTCGAGTCAATTGTAGTTAAATTTTTGATTTTAGCGTTTGCTTTTTTCACTGGTTTCCTGCCCTCCTTACAATATCCATACACTCAATCCAAACGGGTGATTGATCGTGCCAACCACCGGCGGTGGGTAAAATTCCTTTCTGTAACCACCCCCACGACAGGAACACTTCGTCGAACTCATCCAGCATCAGTGCAGGACACCCTTCCGTCTCCATATCCCAGTTATCGATCCAGTGATTGCTGCCACCACAACGGGCTGGCTTATCTACTGAGAGAGGACAGTCTCCGCATCGTTTTCCGGTGTGGTAGGCAATGGCTCCGATCCAGATTTTTTTTTAACATCATCTGAAACCAGAAGGTGTTCGACAATCAGTGCTGCAACACCGAGTAAAAACGGCTGATTTTCAGAATCTGTAGTGTCGATATTGTAACTCAACTGGCGCGGATCATGACGTTCACCATCCACCTCAACTTCCGAAACACATTCACGCAGTGCATAAAGTGCGATTCGGGTCGATGGATTGGATGAAATACGGAAAAAGCCCTGAATTTCAGCCACATGCTCGGGCAGTACAAAACCTAGTCTAAGCCTGATACCAAGCTCTTTATTTTCCAGTGCGTTATCCTTGCGAGTAAGCAGCTTTAATTTCGACATTTCAGCCCCTTAATCAATCGTGATTTGATAGGCATCGTCACCTACCGTCTCATTCAGCTTCAAGGTGATGTCACGGTTGTTAAACAAACCATCTGCGGCAGGTGTAACGACTTCATATTGGGCTGCCGATGCAGACAAAGTGAAACGATTTCCAGCCGAACCAAACTGAGCAAGAAATGCTGCTTCAGTGAGACCTGTTAAACGATTAAAATCGGCTGCGGTAGCCAATGAGCGTTTAGAAAAAGTTACACTGGACTTGTCGCGCCCGGTTACCAGTGCCTGAACATCGCCAATCATGTGTGGTACATCGGTGGCAACGCCTGCATCAAAAGCAAACGTACCGACTGAAATAGGAGTTGCCGCTTCACTGACAACATCGGATGCCGATACCTTAATCGGGTCAGATGATTGATATGTGATGCCCGTAGGTAGCACTACAGTAGTCGGCGCCACATATGGTGCCACAATAGTTGCTTTGCCTGTGATGTAACCATTAATTGGCGCATCAAACTGAAACGTTGCAACAGCACCAATAAGCTTCCATAGCAGACCATCCTCATACCAGTAAAAGGTTGAAGTCTGGCGTGCTGTATCCGGGCCGGTAGTGATCGGATCCATGACAACACTGACGGGTACAGTGGCGACTGTATTGATGGTAATTGTATGTGCGGCAGAAAACATAACCGGCCAATAATCAGGTATAATGCCAAGGCCGCCACCAGAGCGAATTTTAAAGCTGACCTCCAATTGATTCTGTTTCTCAATCATATTGGACTTCATATCACCAAAGGTCTGTTTTACACCCTGATTAGCCAAAGCTTCAATACCGGTTGTAAACGTTCCCGATTCAATACGGATGGCATTTAATGCTGCCGTCGGAACCGAATCGGTACCCGGTGTCGATTCAATTTTACCTAACAGGGCCTTTTGTAATGTACTTACACTCATGATTTACTCTCCTCTCCATTATCTGGCCTGACTAATGTACGTGGAACAAACCCAGTCAGACGTTTATCGTTATTTTTTTTGGTTGCTATTTTTTTGCCCACCGGTTTTTTTCTGTTTTTCTTTATAGTTGTCACACCAATACCCCCGGATCTGTTTCACGCACAAAATACGTCGCCGTAAAGTCCATAACAGCTTCACCCACAGGGTTTGTTGCAGTGATATTCAAGCCTGCCAGCGTATTGTTCAGCACAAGATCAGCCGTCAAGCCCCCGAGTGTAGGATCAACAGCCAGCGCCTTTTCCACCTCAAGACAAATCTGATCTAATCCATCATCCAGTGTTGAGGTAGCTGAGACCACCGCATGTACCTGAAGCTCAAGTTTACGCTCCTGCTCACGGTTGCTACCCAACGATACTCGCAAGGCATCATCTTTTAATGCATATAGCAGCAGACATGGGAATGGACCCTGATCTACCACATGCAATCGTGATAAGAACACATTACTGCCAGTCGTAGTCAGCCCGGTTAGAACTGTGCTTATAGCATCACGGATCTGTTTACGTGCATGTGCCATTAAACTTCCTCAAGAACCACAATAATCATTTCTGTACTCTGAAATATTCAGAATCAAAAACGGCTTTGATCAGCGAATCATTCATGGTGATTTTTTCACCTGTGACAGTAAGCATGTCCAGCCTGTCCGCATCAAATTCAAATGCCATTTTCTCTCCTGTCTTTCAAAACTTTTCAGCTTTTCAAAGCAGATTCATACCTTCGCACCCTTGCTTTGAAAAACCGTCCACAGTTCGTAAGAACAGTGGAACATTTTAATATCATTTTAAGAGCGACCAACTTTCGAGGTGACAAAAGAGGGCCGCTCAACTTTTTTCCAGTCTGCTTTCACCAGATACAGCACTGTTCTGAAGTGCTATGGCACGCATCATGACGGACAAAAAAGGAAACGATTAAGACAAGCGTTTCACTTTTTATTTAATTGGATTTGGGGCTGTCCCAGATAATGCATAATTTGTATGATCGAGGGTGGTATGAAAAAGTGTCGGTTAAGTTGGTACAAGCAGGATCGTCTGATAGAGCATTTCGTTGCTGGTACTACAGCCCGATGTACGGCGGACTTTGTTGGAGTTAATACGTAAAACATCAACCTATTACTTTCATCGATTGCGTATGATGATTAGCCAACAGCTTGAGCAAGCCCAAAAAATTGGACTACGCAACATCAAATTAATTTCAAAGGGGGCTTCATCGTCGTAAGAAATACAACATCCGCAAAGTTTTTGTGCCAATGGCATGAGCAGATTCAACCCGGCCTCTTCGTATTCAAGTGGTATGGTAAAACCGCTTACCACACCACCTTATCAATTTCGACCTGGGCCAAGGCTGGATCGGCAGTAAGAGCTGGATCAGCAGCAATCACAGCCAGAGCCGAGGATAAATCCAAGCATCCATGCCGTACCGTTCCATGTGTGGTGTGGTGCAGGTAGTGGAGTAGCAGTGAGTGTTGAAGGTAAAATACCAATGTTAGTATGTTCTTCCGGTGAGCCATCCGTAGCATAAACGGTGCCTCGGTGATCTTCTTTTTTTACCCATTTTTTGTTCAATTCATTGAACACTGTAACCTTTCCCACTCCGATGGTCGCAGGTGGTGTCACATCGGTTACGTGGGCTGGAACCAACGATTTTTTTTTCAACAGGATCAAGATCAAAGACATCGGTACCCAATAATTCAAACGTGACCGGATGATAGTGGAAAATAGGAATGTTGTTAGTTGTCATTGGCATCTGAATATCTCCTTAATATTTAACTAGAAACTGAACTGCGCGATTGCGGGGGCGGGTTTCAGAGCCAACATTGACACCTGTTGGATACACCCATGAGCTAAGACCATTGTTATCAACTGTAGAGGATGATGGGGATAATGTGTAAGCACCTCCAGCACTAGAGCCTCTAGGCTCCAGATGTTTGTGATCCTGAAACTGGTCGCCCTGCCCAGAGCCGAGAGCTCGGCCACTATCGATGCCTCGAGCATCATCCCAGCCACGTAAAAATTCGCCGCGTGTTTCAATCACGTTAAATGTGGTCGCGCCATCACCAACGCCGTGAGGAGCAACCACAATAGGCACGGCGGATGCGGTGGCTGTGGCATTGATACTGAGCGTGATAGATGTGCCTGAATCGATGCTTAAAACGGTAGTGGCAGCGGGGATTCCCGGGCCGGATATGGGCATTCCTGTAGCCATCTTGCTCGTGTCAGCAATATTGATAACACTTGGAGAAGCTATCGTAGTATCTCCAATGTCCTGAATGGTGGTTTTGTTAAACAACGCCGCATAAGTTGCGCGCGAAATTGCAGCACCGTTTCCCTTGAGATAGCCCGGTGCCACATCAATACCCGTGTAAGGAATGAGCCCTCCGACAGGAACCACCGAACTGGATGATACAATCAATGCGGATACAGCATCACGCACCTGCGTAAGATTTGTATGAGCCGGAGTAAGCCCTGCTGATGTAATCAGGTTATGTAGCTCCTCTGTGATCATGTGATACCAATAATCCCCCAGAATTGTTGGCGGCACACCCGTCGCCGGGTCACCATTGCTGGCATAACCTGTCGAAGGCGATACTGGAGGCGTAGGGGCAGATACAACAGCGCCTGATTCAAACTTTCTATCCATGATAAATCTCCTTATCCCTTTTCCTGTCTATTGTGATGTTTTTCATCACCACACCACCTTATCAATTTCGACCTGGGCAAGGGCTGGATCGGCAGCAAGCGTTGGGTCAGCAGCAATCACAGCCAGAGCATCGTCCAGTGCCAAACGTTTACCAAGAATGGTGCCTGCGCTGGCTGCATAGGCATCAGCTTTGGCGATAATCGAAGCTGCAATCACCGCAACGCTTAAGCCTCTGGCGGTTGCTATCGCCGATAACAACGGTGTGATAGATGCAGGGTCGGCAATCACAGCTCGGGCCTCTGCCTCCTGCTTGTTCCATGTATCCATTTCGGTTTGTGAGTAAGCGCCTCTAATGACAAAAACGGCCTGCTCGTAAGCTGTGCTGATTTCCATCTTTTTGGCATCCAGAGCTGAAACAAAATCAAACAACCAGGCTGTGCCATCCCATGTGTGATGCGCACCCGGTGGCGGCGTCACACTCAGTGTAGAAGGCAAAACACCAGGCATATCATGCTCTACCGGTGAACCATCCACAGCATAAACGGTACCACGATGGTCTTCTGTTTCCGTCCATTTTCGAGCCGTTTCATCAAACACCTGCACCATGCCTGTCGCCACCGTAGCTGATGGCATCACATCCGTTGCATGGGCCGGAATGAGTGGATTCTTTTCAATGGGATCCAGGTCGGCCACATCTTCATTAAGCAACTCAAACGTGACCGGGTCATAATGATAAATTGGAACTTCTTTTTCTGTGATTGCCATTTGAATCTCTCCTTAATATTTGATCAGGAATTGAACTGCGAGGTTGCGGGGGCGGGTTTCTATTCCACCAGTAGCACTTGTCGGCCCTGCATCATCAGGAATGGGTGTAACAGCCCCATAAAAAGCTGTGCCATAAGCGGCTCCGGCAAAACTAGGTGCCGTAATATGGGTATGCGACTTAAAGTCATCCCCCTGAAAACCACCGAGCGGACGACCTGGGTCAACGCCTCTCGCATCATCCCAGCCACGTAAAAACTCACCGCGAAGATCGGGCAGATTAAAAGTTGTGGACCCATTACCAGCACCATAAATTATACCAATTTCTGCAAAGAGAGCCGCATATGTGGTGCGAGAGATGCCAGCGCCGTTACACTTCAAAAAGCCATTGTGTACAGTGCCACCTGCAAAAGGAACCAAACCACCAACAGGGACAGAGATACTGCCTGCTGCGATCATCGCCGCTACGGCATCATACACCTGCGTGAGCGTTGCATGGGCAGGTGTAAGCCCGGCCGACACAACCAGATGACGCAGCTCCTCTGTGACCATGTGATACCAATACTCTCCGGGTACAGTCGCTTGAATTGCCGTAGCTGGGTCTCCATTTGTAGCATACCCTGTCGAAGGTGCCGCCGGCACAGTTGGTACTGATAAAGAGGCCCCTGATTCAAACTTTCTATCCATGATAAATCTCCTTATCCATATGCATATAATACTTTCGTGTGCGCCGGTTTATCTTCATTGATAGCGCACTCAAGCAGTTCATAACCCCACGACCTCAGAGATTCATCAACACCGGATTGAACCGTGCCATCTCTCACCGTGGCGGATGGTGCATTGACCTGAAATACAAAACACCAATCAGCGTTACAAAGGGGTGCATTCACAGCGCTGCCAACATGATGCACCTTAAATTCTGTGATGGTGATGCTGTAATTGAGACGTGCTGCCAGGTTGATATAATATCGGGCTGACTGTCCGCCACGCTCAGTTAATTTAGCGTGCACAGCAGATTGTCGTTCTCCCAGCCCTTGGTCTGTTGGAGAGCACGCTGATGGTAACCCGCATATCCGCTCCCAATCTGGTAACAATTCGTAAGTGCTGCGCGGATCCATCTCATCAAACAACTGCTCCGATCTTGCATCGGCACGGCTAAACTCTTCAGCAATAGAACCCATAAGCTTTGCCAGATTACTATCCGGGTCACGTGGCCATGCCCGGCCCGGTGGCAAAAGTGCCTGTAGTTGCTGGTGATAGGCTTCTACGCTCACACCCATGTGATGATACCCATAACAGGAATTTCACCTGTTCCGCTGACAACATCCGCTGAAGGTAGTGTCAACACATGATCAGCCTCACCTGCTGCAATCGAAATCGCTTCGTTAATGTGGCTAAGAAGGACCTTCCCTGCAGGCAATGATTCGCGACGAATCATATCTGTTAACTCAGCTTCAACAGCTGTCTTAACGGTTGCCAGAGACGTGCCATTGCCTGGCGTCAGCGCGATAGTGAAATGGATCGGATTTGCTATCGGTGCCACAACAGTCACATCTGAAGTGACAGGTCGCAATGCATCGATATGACTTTTCACCTTGTCCACATCAGGCTGCGTTGGAATACCATCGACATAGGTCTCATCCATCATAAACCGGACGCTTACCGTGCCGATACCCAGCTCCTGTGGAGAACACCAGGCCCGGGTGACACCCGGCATTTGCAGTGCCCACACGACATAATCATCTCGATTGCCTCCATGAGGAGGATGTTGAATACGGTCGAGAAGTCTTGCGAGTAGTGCTGCATCGTCCTCTGTATCGACGCCACCTGTCAGTCCAACCCCATCCACCGTCGCGCTGGCATCAATACCGACCACGGGAGAAATGAGTGAGAGTGAAGTAGCAGCAACAGTGTTTCCGCCGACACCTGCATCCATAGCCGTAACGCCAATGAGAGCAGTGCCTGACACAATTGTGCCCGGAGCATCTGTAACAAACTGGGCACCATCTGCCCTTTGAATGGTCGTTCCGGCTGCAATAGTCGGGCCATCCAAACCTGTAAAGGTAACGTTACCAAAAGCTTTAGTTGCCACCTTGCGAGAGAGGCCCCATATCGATGCCCATCGTTCCAGAATATCAGCCTCGGCTGTATCATAGATGAGTTGTTTGGATAGCCACTCCAGATTACCATAAACGCCATGGAAAGCGCCTGTCAGCGCCTTGGCAAGCGCATAAGATAGCTGCCGACGAATACCGACATCAAGACCGGGGAAAGCAGCCTCCATGTCAGCCTGAATACGATCACGAATAGTTATTAGGTCAGGACGATTAAATGGCATCAGATGGCCTCCCAGATATTGTCAAAGCGATAGCTTTCGGAATTACTGTCAGGACGGACAATCTCAATCGATAAACTGAGCATGCCGGTGCGCACCCATTCAGCAGCAACGTTGACAGACTCGGCAACGCCATCTTCAATCATCCACTGTAGCGCCTCTTCAGCATATTCACGGGCGCGATTTAATGTTTGTGGTGTCTGTTTTTCCCGATCCAGAAGCCAGAGGCGAGAACCAATCTGGTCACCTTCGACATCAGCAATCGCATCACCCCAAAAACCACGACGATCTCCTGAACCATCCGGAATCAGATCACCCGGCTCTGCCCACCGATCAGTGAACAGACTCATAATCACAGCCGTTTGTAATCCATATTCAATGGCCAGCCCCGCAGAAATCATCCTGGAGGATTGCTGTAGCAACGTGACTGGCTCATAATCATTAGGCGCATGCATCAAGGGTGGAGAGACCTGAGCAATGGCTACACCGGCAGCATCAGAATCAACTGACGATACCACACGCCTCACAACACCATTAAATGAGATGCTATTACCGGGCTGTAACACACTGCTACGAGATGGCCAGAAGCCTGCCAGCGGGATAGTATCGCCAGCCGCCAGTTCCGCATCAGTCACATAGCGCGGCCAGATGCGGAGTGCGCCCTGGTGGCTGTTGATGTGTCCTGAAGTACCTCCGAGAGATCCCAAATATAAGGCTAGCGTCGGCTGCGCTATGGCGCTCGTAACAGTGTGGCGCACCACCCCATCCACCAATAGCTCCGTAGTGGTTCCGTTGGTGCGAAGCGCATACTTATGCACCAGCTCGTTCGGGATGATTGACGAGTACATCGCGACCCCGCCCAAAAATGCCTCGATTTGCCCCGTAGCTGTCCGGCGGATAAGGGTGTGGGCCCCCGCCTCCCAGAGGCCTAGCGCGTAATGACTACCCCCATCATTTGGGATAGCCGCCTCTATCTCCAGAGTAAAGCCGTCCGTTAGATTAGTCATAGCCGTATTGGGCAGGCTCACCATGTCTGCTGCACGGGTTACGGCCGCAGTGGTGGTCGGGATGTAGCTTGTAGCGCGGGGCTGCTCCTCAAGCTGTGCGCCCCACACGTATAAATTGGCTTGGGCGGTCAGTGTCGATCCGATAAAGAAACTTGGCGTCGTATCCCCTATAATGGTTGTTAGGGTCATGCTTACTCTGTACCAACCGCTACCCACGCTTTCCATGCTCGCGCTGTCCACTGATATAGTCCCAGTGTCGGAGCCTAACGTCCCTGTTGTCACATCAAAAAATTGTCTCGCATGCCCAGACGTGACATTTACTTGTATGAAGCTGTCCGTAGCTGATGCCGAGTTCTTCACGTAGCAACTGACTGTTAACTGAGTGGCCTCCGTAACTGTTATGATGCTATACACAAGTGTTACATCTGCGCTTAACGACACGATTTCATCGGCCGTTGTCGTCCCGTCCGGTGCTACCGTAGCGTCGGCGGTTACCGTCGCATTTGTGGGAGCCCACGAGGTTGTTAGGTCTTGCGATTGCGGGCACAGGTTCGTACTCGCCCCCTCAATCAACGCCCGCACCACGCCGTCGACAGGATCCCGCTCGTAGCGAAGCGCATCGATGCCTGCCGTGGTCAGCAGACCGGTAGTGGCATCGATAAACGTGCCAGTCGTAGCACGGGATACTGTGGAGCCTGCCAGCGGAACGGTCTCGGCAGCCTGCCCGACTCCCTCAACAACAATACCGCCAAGATGCGAGCCTGCTTTTGCTTCGTCAGCCAGCTCCGTCTCTGACAACGCCCTGTTAAAAATACGTATGTTTTTGATGTGTCCGTAATAGTTCGCACTTCCAATTTTGATGCCTGTCGGTATCCCGGTTGCTCCCGTTGTCGCTGTTGGCAAACCTTGCAGCACCCCATTGGTAAACAGGCGTAAATTGGCAGCATCATAAGTATAACCTGCCCTGTAACTGCCACGCACCAGATTGGCATCTCCTGTGATAGCCCCGGTTATGCCATTTTTAATGGTGAGCAGTCCATTTCCATTGCCTGCGATGATGGTTCTCAGCACCTCGCCTTCTACCCCGAAGATGGTTTGCGCCACTCCTGGATAAACAGCTTTCCAATCAAAATCCATAGCAATTGAATGCGGCAGGTTAGATGTTGGAAGATTGTCTGCCACCTGATATGTCAGAGAGTCAGCAGCCCTGGTCACCGCCACGGTGGTGGTTGGAATGTATGAGGATACAAATGGAAGTGCTTCAACCTGGCTTCCCCAGATAACAATAGAACCCTGTGCTGATGGCGTTTGTGCCCATGAAGCAGAGGCACCAAGTGCAGGGTAAATGACAATGGTAAGTCCTGTGTTCGCAACATCTTGCGATGTTATGCTAAAAGATACCCTCCAGTATTCGCCGATAAGTTCTGAAAATGCTGTTGCAGATGGATCTGTCGTAACACTTATATTTATCTCACCCGTTAATGTATCAATACCCAATGTATTGTATTCAATTGTTGAGCCACTGAATTGCATCTGTAATCCTGCAAATCTTGTGGCACGCCCTATAGCATCTTTTTTGATGTATATAGATGCTGTATGGGTTAATGTGGTTATAGCAGTAGCTTGAACTATTGCTTCCCATGTTACAGCATCATTATCCTGAATGGTATCCGCCGTAAGCGTGCCATCCGGTGCAACATCAGTGTTGGCTGTTACTACAGGTATCCCAAGTGGAGCCCACATAGCATACTCTGATGTATGGGTAAGAAGATTTGTACTTGCACCCTCAACCAGCATGCCATTTTTTTCAAAACGAGGTTCATCCATCGCTGCTGTTTTGAGTAGGCCCGTAGCACTATCCCAATAGGTAGCAGATGTAAGACGGGTAAAAAGACCCATTTCACCTGTAACTTTATTGATAAGATCTCGGGTTAAAGGGATCTCAGCCAGCATCCCCGATATAGCAGGTGCAACATCAGCAAAAGCTGTAGGAACCAGACCAGGTTCAGCCTCCTGCTCTAGCGCAATATCGAATCGAGGCGACTCATTTGGAGAGCCTGAAACCTGAATCAGTGCAAAATCAGTCATTGCGGGCCTCCCGTTGTTCCTGCGGACGAACCGGTGGTGATCTGATGAGTGTGATTATTCATATTGACACCAGCCAATGTCAGTGTGCCTGTAACCGTTGTATTACCATTCACAGTCAGATTACCATTCACAGTCAGATTACCGTTGTGGGTTGAGTCGTTCGGTGCATCAATCACGATGCCGCTACGTAACAGCTTCACGGCCTGATTCAGGTCGTCATAGATAGCCACTTCGCCTTCAGCCAGATGCAAACGATAGCGTCGATCATCCACCGCAATCACAATCGGGTGTGAGCGGTTGGCCCCAACATTAAGAATAAGACAATCCGATTCCGGGTGTGGATGGGCGGTAAATCCATACTGTTGAATTCGTTCCACACCATCAAGGAGCTCACCGGCCAGCGCCGTAATCTGCAACTCCTGCATTTTTCTTGCATCATTGACCACTTTCACCACGCCACGGGTGACCAATAGCTTCATCCGCCGCTTGACCGGCGCGAGCATCTTCTCAACAAGCCTTATCATAACCTTGCTCCATCTATATCGCCTTTCAGCCGGAAAGAGCATGTGAATTTACTTTCCTGTAAATTTATCATGCTGCGTCCCCATCTTTTTCCGGCGTGAGCAATACGTCAAAAGCACTTCGCTTCATCACTGTCAGTTCACTGTGTGTGCCCTGCTCATCTCGGATATAAGAAACGCTAGAGATAAGTAGCGGTGTATGATCAAGTGGAGGTTCCAGATTTGGGTCCGTAACAGACACAATGGTATTGGGCTGCCATAGACTCATCTCGTCAGGGCCCCATCCTGTAACGGTGTACACAACTGAACGGGCCCGCCCGGCGCGTACATTGCGTTCAAAATCAGCTGTCTTTTTCAGATCAGCACCATTTTCGGCAAGGATGGTAAGCGGACGATGCCGTTTTCCAAAGCTGGCATCTTCGCTGACATATTCACTCTGCGTAGGCCTCTTTCCGGAATCGGAATCGTTTTGTGGACCTTGATTTTTTACCGTGATCTTCGAATAGAGATCACGCATCGAATCATTCGCACTACAAGTCAATACATTTTTCCCGAATACAATGCTGCCACCCGAAGGCTTATCACTCGCCTTGGTGATGATCAGGTTGCCCAGCGCATCGGAAACGAGTAACACGCCACAATCCGCAGCCAGCATGGATAAAACCTCAAAAACAGTTTGTCCCGGTGCAATATTACTTTTGCCAAACGGCTTGCCAACATCAGTCTCAGCACGCACCTTGATGCCAAATGGCTTACATAGTTTGGTGGCGATTTCGAGCAGGTTGCTACCCTTAAGATCCGTTTCAATAGCCGAGCAATCCACCAGATCACCCGTGGCATCACGGCCACTGATCGTGATATCATGACTCTCCTTACCATAACTCACACTACGATCATCTACAGCCCCACCGATCACCTGTTCACCATCGATCAGCAATTGGCAGAGTGCCCCTTTTTTAATTGGTCGGGTAATGTTTTCGCCTGACCAATTATCGCTCACAGTTAACTCAAAAGAGCCGGAAATGGATTCGATAGAGCGTGTAATACGCATCGACGTCCAGCCACCGTAATCGATGTCGTCCACCTTGAGCTGAACCTCAGTCTGCACGGATCACCTCCAGTGGTGAGCCGCCTGATACAAAGCCGGAATGACTTATATGATTTCGTGCGATGATCTCTACATCACGGTTCGCATCACCATAAATGCGGTGAGCCAGCACCAGTGCGGGTAATGTGGTTTTGGGTGTAAATGAACTAAGCTGTGGTGACTTGGCAGCACGGCTGGTTAAATCTTTAATGACTGCTGTCCGCAAATCCACAAGCGCCAAATAAACATCATCACTGGCTGTTTCAAGCAAGTCTTCTATTTTCTCGGCCAGCGAATCTCTCAATTCAATGGCGGAGCGACTACTTGCCGGTGTTATCAATGCCGATACTCTGGATTGCTCGATCACCGCCAAACGTTGGATAAGATCAATGCTCGCTTGCTGATTTAACGCCTGTGCCTTACGGGCAACTGTCGTTAATGGTGGCAACTTCATAGCCGTTCCAAAATCTTCCAGCCGTTGCAGGGCTGACACCGGGTCAGCACTACTGTTTATCACGCTGGTTACGATGCCTGCCATACCATCGCCAAGATCCGAGGCTGTCTGAAGCAGCGTATTTAACGATGTCTGAAATGCTGCTAAACCACGATTAAAATCTGTGATTTCTAATAAAATGCCCGGCACGGATGCCATCGCGGCATGAATGCTATCAAGCGCACCATCTATCACTGCTGAGGCTTCATGAGCCACCCAACCGGGCAGTCCTGACACATTAAATTTATTGGCAAAGTCTGCGACTATAGATGCTACAGTCAGATCGGCTTTGCTAATAACAACTGCAGATGTATCCACCTTCGCCGATGGGAACTGTTGTTTACCGGCCTCAGTGAAGGTAACTGAAAAAGTTGCCTTACCACCTTCACTGGTGGTTTCACTCAGGCTATAGGTTTCGACCTGCACCTGCAGACGGCCAAGCCATGGATGTACCAGCTCTCCAGGACCAACCTGTTCCAGTGCATTAAGCATGGCATCTCGACCGACCATGTAGTCAGCCCCGATGATGTGAAGCTCCAACGTATGCGTGCGTGCCTTACGACCCAAATCCTCCGGCCACGGATGATTCCGGCCAGGGTATTCATGCCGGGTTACGCGGCGGCCACCTTCCGTACTCTGAGATTTCGCCCGAAATGAGACATTTCGAAATTTCCCTTCCTGCATCTGATCACGCCACGACATTTAACTCCCCCTCCCCACTGACGTATTACCAGTGTCGATGCTGGTTTCACCGGCCTGGTCAGTACTCTTTATGGACTTCACTCGGGCAAGCCCGTTTTGGTCAAGCGTCATCTTCACATCAACTTTCGGGTGTGTTACATCGTATATCCATGAACCGATCTTCCCGCCAATAAAAGCTTTTTCAAAAGCCGAACCGAGCTCATAGGCTGTCAAACCTACATTGGCCACGGCACCAATCGGAGTTACAGCTGCAACCTTTAACGCTGCCTTGGTTAGCGTAGCAGCACCGGCCTGTTTTATTACTCGAGCACCGTTCTTTTTGACGACGTCCAGAACAACAGGTCCTATCTTCTTTATAAAAGCGAACGCTTCTCCGAACCTGCCGACTTTACCGGATCCTGTAATTTTGGGTCTGGTATAGCTTCTTATTCTGGGCTTGGTAGAGCTTCTTATTTTGGACCTTCTAATTTTTTTATCTTTTCTCTTTTTGGAATTTTGGTCGCCTTGACCATAGAACCCACCATCTGTGGATTGAGAGGAATCAGAAGGAAAATAAGAAAATAGTTCCTGAACCTTTTTATAACTGTTTTGCAAAGATGTGAACATGCCTTTGCCACTTTTATAAGCATCATTTAAGGCTACAAACACGCCTTTGCCGCTCTTATAAGCCTTGTCTATGGTTGCGAAAACGCCTTTACCACTTTTATAAGCTTTATCCAAAGAAGTAAGTACGCCTTTGACCTTTTTATAAACCGGAGATACAGGCGCACCTTTGCTTCTGCTACCTTGATACATTTTATCCAGAGCCATGAGTACGCGTTTGCCACTTTGATAAGCTTTATCCACATTGGAGAGCTCTTTTTTACCGCGATTATAAGTTTTATCCAGTTCAGAGAGTGCCGTTTTACCTCTTTGATAAGCTTTATCCACATTGGAGAGTACCGCTTTACCTCTTTGATACATTTGATTGCCCGGCTGAGCTCTGGAGGAAGCCCTGCTGCGATTCTGTATATTCCGTATCTTCAAAGCATTACGGTCATACGTTTTACCCATGCTGTTGACAGCACGTGAATAACGCAGAGCCTTCTGTTCAAGGTTGCCGATCAGATTGATAACAGTAGCTATTTTCATGCATCCGACTCCTTGATAACAAGCTTAAGAAGCCTGCTCAGTCGCAGGCTTTCAACTTCATACCTCGACCAGTGTAATATGGTCGAAATGTTGGGTACAAAACGGTCAATCAACGCCCGCGATAGCGGGATCATCTCGCCCCCGGTTGCTGATATCCTCTGCAATGGCATCATCCAGCAACTCAGCTTTCTCCTGTAGAAGAATCAGGTCATCTTTTGAAAGTTTGCCAATCATCGAGGTAGAGAGCGGGCCGGGGATATCACCGATTTTCTCGATCTGTCGCCCAAGCAGTTCCGTGCCCATCCGGGCAGGGCTTTGCACCAGTATCGGCCCATCATCTGTCTGAACCATTTTTTCAGAAGCCTCAGCGGCCTCGATAATATCCGCAGCTGTAAGATCGCGAAGAACAGCCAGAGTTTGCGGCTTTTCATCAAGCAACAGACCCTTCTGTAATGTGACTTCAACCCGAGCCATCAGGCTTTCACCTCATCACAGCTAATGCCGACAAACTTCGCTTTTACTTCACCGCCTGAGAGTGTCACGGTATCAACACACCAGGCATTACGTAGCACCCAGTGCCCGCCTGTATCGGTCTCAAAACTGACATCTTCACTCTCAATGGCTGCAACCGCCTTCAGGCTGATACCGCTCTTGTGCGTCAGCGTGGCGTCAATCGATGGAGCTGCAGGCTCCGAGGTGAAGCCTGCAACACCTTGATCATCAATGACCTCAGCGCGCTTAACCCCACCAAAATCGAGGGTGGCCCCCGCTTTGGATCGAAGCACACCCAATGAAGCGGTGGAGATGGTGATTTTTCCTGTTACCTGATTAGCATTCATAACTTAATCTCCTTAAACTTTAAACTGGACCAGGTTTGCGAAGACACGCAGCTGGTTCACAAGATTTGGTTGATCAACAACATTGATGCGATTTGGATTGGTCGGATCAATTTCAACAAACAGCGATGCTGCATAACCCTCGAAATCCTCCATCAGACCCTGATCAACTTCGCGCTGATAAACCGCCCGCATCGTTGACTCAATATCCTTCGGCCGAGCAAGAGCCTGACCCGGTGACAATGGCTGGCTATCCATCGCCAGCTTATGACGTGGATAACGTAGACCAATTTCTGAACGCAGGTTGTAGCGATGTACTTCCAGCGTCTCAGGTGTGTTCACATAGAGATAAGCCACATCATCCACACCGGCATCATTGACCTGATACTGCGTGATAGCCGCTTCAATACGGCAGGCTCCATCAGGGCTAACCGTAAAGGTTGAGATGCCATCGAACAGCGCCAGGTTGCGCTCCGTATCACTCCAGCGATCTGCAACCGATGGTGCCAGCATGCCTGTCAGTTCAAGTGTCTGAAGGGGGCGCGCCGGGTCAATGGCCAGTGCCTGTGAAGCACGAGCGCAGTAGATGGCAGCAGCGATACATGGTTGGGTTGGGCTGTTCTGAACGCCCAACATTGATACATGTGCAGAGTTCCGGGCAGATCCAAAAGTAACACTTGCAGCATGCGTAGCTTTATAAGCAGAAAATGCTCGTCCGCCCATCTGTTGCATAGCGCCATAGCGCGCATCAAGCTCGGTTTCCAAAACGACCAAATTAGTCAAGTCAGTATAAGGCATGGCGACCCAACGGAACCATTCAGTGCTAATAGCTGCCAG
Organism: Mariprofundaceae bacterium; assembly: GCA_021772895.1. Taxonomy (GTDB): domain Bacteria; phylum Pseudomonadota; class Zetaproteobacteria; order Mariprofundales; family Mariprofundaceae; genus WSZY01. Next base: position 199,167 of record JAJFLC010000015.1, read on the forward strand.
AGCGCTGGCGATATCCGGATTGGATGTGCCACCGGACATGGCGGTGATGACAATACCAACACCGGCAGGGGTCTGTTCGCCGTAATAGTTCAAACGCAGATCGATATCGTTGCCACACGCGCCTTTATGGCGTGCGGTTGTGGTGACCGTGCCAAGCACGTTGGCAGCAGTTACAGGTAAACGGGTGTCAGCGTTGATGGCTGCTGCAATAGCATCGCCGATCACGGTGGCAGAATCGCCGGAAGCCACAGCGGCCTGCACACGTTTGCCACCGACATAAATATTCAATGTGCCTGTCTTTGTGGCAGGACCAGTGATAGCAAGCGTACCAGAAGCAAAAGCTCCGGCAACGTTATCATCTAATGCAATGGCCCAGGTCTCAGTCCATGGATCAATCTCCATCACATGCGAAGACATTTCAGAAAGCATGGATCCGCGGCCAAAATAGGTCTCAGCCAAAGCTGAAGATGTGATACGGGTCGGGACGTTTGCAGCGACAGTGCCGGCTGCCAGACGTTGACCAATAATAAGTCGTTTGAAGCTGGCCTGAGCCAGACCTGCCAGTGATGCATCAAACTCAATATATGCACCGGGAATTCGAAGATTCGCCGGGATTTGTGTAAATGCGATGCCTGTCATAGGACACCTCCTTCCGTTTTATTTTTTGATGTTTTAGATTTTGGCTTTTTAGCTTTTGATTGTTTAACGGTGGCAGATTTACGGACAGAAACTTCCACAACATCCCTGTCTGCCAGACGCCGTATCCAGTAAGGGCTGCGCGGCTTCTCTTCACCCTTAGCTGCCAAGGCCTTACGGGTAAGTGGATCACGAACCGTGACCAATGGGTCTACAGGTTTGATCTTTATGCTGTTCATTTTGTACCTCCGTGTACTCCACCAGGTTGGGTGGAGAAACATCTAATGTCCCTGGCCTTATTCATTGTCATAGCGGCAAGGTCTCTTCTGTAACCAGTTCGGCTTCGGCATCTGCATCCAGCTGCGAATCGGCATGGAAAGTAATGAAACTATTTACAGGGGCAGGCGCTTCACTTTCCATCGTTGAATACGTTACTTCATAAGTTAAGGTGGCATCGCCATGTGGCGGAACACTGATTAAATCAACACTTAAAGATGTATCCGTCAAAACAAGATCACTGACAAGGCCACCCAGATCTACAGACTTGTCCATCGCGATTTCAACCTCTGTAGCTATTTGATCTAACGTATCTTCCAATAAGGATGTCACTGGGGCACGGCCGCGAATCTCCAGTGTCAATTTACGCCGTTGATCACGCGGGTGCTGTTCTGACTCGTAGCCAACCCGTTCATGGCGCGTATAGATCAGCAAACAGGGCAAAAATGCCGGGTCCACATCATAAACCTGACCCGGAAAAACATTAGCGCCGGTTGTGACCAGCCCTGTTAACTGTGCAACAGCTGCATCACGGATCTGTTTACGTGCGTGTGCCACTAAACTTCCTCAAAAACCACAGTAATCATTTCTGTACTCTGAAATATTCAGAATCAAAAACAGCTTTGATCAGCGAATCATTCATGGTGATTTTTTCACCTTTGACAGTAAGCATGTCCAGCCTGTCCGCATCAAATTCAAATGCCATTTTCTCTCCTCTCTTTCAAAACCGGCTCTTGTTCGTAAAAACAGCAAGGCGGTTTATATTTTTAAGAGCGACCAACTTTCGAGGTGACAAAAGAGGGCCGCTCAACTTTTTTCCAGTCTGCTTTTCAGGCTCAGCAACATAGTGCTGAAGCGCCGTGGCACGCATCATGACGGACAAAAAAGGAAACGATTAAGACAAGCGTTTCACTTTTTATTTGATTGAATTTTCTTCGCCTCTTCGGCTTTTTGTTGAATAATCTGACGAATGCGACGTGAGCTTAACTTGTAACGTCTGGACAACAGCGCAAGACGCTCACCTTTCAAATAATCTCGATAAATCATGCCATCTCTTGCCAGCATTTTATCACGATCAAATTGTGTTTTGCTTATATACGGGCGATCACCACCCCAATCACGACGAACCCCAGCCTCAATCAAACGCAGTGTGGTGTGATCAATTTCAGGATGTACATCCTTTATCCGTTTAAGAATATCACAGATCAAATCATCTTTTTCACTCACGATCCCCTCCAAACCAGTACCCATTGACCACAAATCACACAGGATTTAGCCCAACCAATCTGTCGGGCAAACTCTGTTGGTAACTCTTTACCCATAATCGCAACGTCTTTGCTCATAGCGAAGTCCGTTTGCCTCATTTGTCGGTTCTTTGCTGCATAAAGTTTTTTTAAGACTGTTGCTATCAAAGGTGTTTGCTCTGTTTTCTTCATTTTCTTATGGTTTCTATATATGCACGAATAAAAACAAGCCTTATCAATGTCGCTTCGCTCTCGCACATGTCTATGAAGAATAGGGCAAATGAAGAAAATGGAGGAAATGAAAAGCAACATAACGATTTTCAGCATCCGAAATGGAGCATACGATGAAGCCAATGAAGCAAACAAATAGACTGATTTTATCATTTAGAGGCTATCCGTTCCTTCAACTTCTTTGTTGAACTCCCGGATTTTGTCCACCAGCCAACTCACCCAAAGATAACCTTCCGGTTTTTGATCCGATTTAGGGACTACCACTGTCACAGTCTTTGGTTTTTTACCTGTGGTCATGACAGGCTTTTTCATAACCTCAATGCCATCACACATTCGGATGCGTGATGAAAATTTAAGTTTTGTATAAGCGCTACGTTCACCCTCAGACCTGCACCATTTTTCATAAAGCCTGTATAGATCAGCCAGCGCGCACGTTTGGCACGCCACAGATATCTCATCACGCAGCCATACCTCGATGAAACGATCGGGTGACTCTTTTGATAATTCAATCAACTCAGACTTCGCCCGCGTTTTCAGTGGTTTTGTATGCTCGCTGAAATCACCTAGATCGAGTTTCAGAAGGTAGTTATGCAGCGCTTCAATACCACCCGATTTCACCTCAATAGAAGCATCGATGTAAAATTGCGAAGGCTTTGGATCAGGTGTCCAGACAACCATGAACCTGCGATCGTCTTTTTCCAGTACCAACGGTTGCTTTTCGTTTGACAGAAACACCAGATTGGCATGATTCTTTTCCCACATCGATTTCACATAAGGAGCCCGGATACGGATCGTGTCCTCGGTGATCAAACCTTTGATACGATTTTTTGTATGAAACAGCTCCTGTCTGGCCACAACCTCATTCGCAATCAAATAGAGTTTAGCGGAAAGCCAGTCGGTGAACGTATCTTCTAAGGCATCCTGACCAATGATGAACCCATATTTACCATAAATGGCTTTGACAGCCTCAAAAAAAATATTCTTTCCTGCACCCTGCGGACCATGAAATACAATCGCCGTTCGCATCTTTGCACCCGGGTTTTGGATAGGATAAGCCAACCAGCGCAGCACCCACCGATAAACTTCGTCCGGCCTCTCTTCACCGCTGCACATATATGCCAGCAGCTCCAACAGCTTTTCACATGAGTCTTTCTCATTCGGCACAGTTGGCCAGCCATTCCACAGGTTGCAGACAATACCATCATCGGTATCAGTAGGATCAAACCCTACCTGCTCAAGTTTCACAATTTTACGATCAGGACGTGTCTTCCACTCCTTCCAACCATGATCAGGCATGATGTCCATCACACATGACTTCGGTACCAGGCATCTCTCCTGATGATCAAACATCAGATCCTTCACCCCATAGACAAGTGAATAACGATCACACGCCTCATCGACATTGATAAAAGGTAGTAGAGCTTTCTCTATCACCCTCTTGCGTATTTCCCGTGTGGGAGGTTTCGCCTTGCCGGCATGAGGAAATTTCAGATCAATAGCAGCCTTCAACTGATCCGCCACACCCAACAACCCTTCTTCAATGTGCAAATCATTAAAGTCAGTCAGTTTCTGTCCTTCCCTGGCTACAAATTCAGGTTTGATCCACTCGGCAGAATCCACTGACATCGTGGCTTTCATAGCTACGGTTACACCAGTATTCTGTTTGCCATGTCGCTCTGTACAATGGAAACACAGCTCATTTTCAACCCGTGTTTGTTTTTTGCAATACGGACACCTGCAAAGATAATCATCATCGGCAGCAATCAAGAAATACGCCTTCGGGTACTGTTTTTCCAAGTTGAGAATTACTGGAATCATGTTGTTCACTGAAAAGACCACAGCTACCGCCAAGCCGGTAGCTTCATGCAAACTAACGCCTGTGGCATACCCTTCCGTGATCAGGATAACGCCATTAGGATCAGGTATGTCAATCATATGAAAGTGACCCTGCATCGCCAGGCCATTCGGCCAGAATCGTTTATCCGATCCGTTGAGACGCCGGACTTTCTCTCTATGAACCGGATTGTCCTTATCCAAAATAAACTGAAGGCCATGCAACTTGCCGGATGTATCGCACATCGGAACCGCAATAGCCCCATCACGTGTAAAACGAACGCCCTTAGCAACAATCTGTTTACGAATCAAATATCCAGACTCACCAAAATCACTAAGGTCACGCCATTTTCGCAACGCTTCACACGCGGCCTTGGCTTGCTCTTCTTTAAGCTGGTACTGCAAACGTTTTTTGTTTTCCATGATACGTTTACGAACCAAAGCATTGTCCTCTTTGCTCGCCTTAGCCGCTTTAGGAATCTTTATCTTCTGCAAACCGTTATCATTGCCGTGCCAAACACCAAAACTACCAACGATAAAAACATCTCCAGAATCAAACGGCATCTCATGCAGCCAATACCAGCCCTTACGTCCACGCTCCCCATCGACAAAACAACGGAGCGGTCGCGACGTGCCGACATCAAAGCCAGACGTGTCTAGTCCTGCAGTCTGTAATTGATTAACCACATCACCATAATTTACTGCTGAACTCATTTGAATCGCCTGATTACATGTTTCTCCGCCCTGCTAAATTCGATTGGAAACTTTTTTCTAATCCAGAGCCACGTCTGCGCATTGATACAGGCAAATCCTTTAACGCTTTTTCCGATTCCAACACATAAACGCCTGATGATTTTCATATCACTCATATTTTGAAATGAAGATTGTTTTGAACTTTCAGTTTCTTCCGTCCCCAATTCCTGCGAAGCGATGCATGGCCCACATCTCAGATCAGCCACGTGACCAAATCGTGACACAAGCCAAAAACAACATGATGTGTTTTCAACGTATTGTGATTGTTTAAGGAAATCATTGACGTGTGTAAGTGCCCGAATTATTGTGCGGCGCTCTTTGGTGCAGGATTCTTTTAATCCGTGGGCCCTTGGTTCGAGTCCAAGGTTTCATAAAACGATTTATCACACAATTGCAGAATGCTAATGGGTGAATAAATTGTGCCAAACTCACAAGGTTGACGCGAGAACATAAGATCATATGCTTCGCCGCGTTATTCTAGGTCCCCATCGTCTAGTCGGCCTAGGACACCGCCCTTTCACGGCGGCAACAGGGGTTCGAATCCCCTTGGGGATGCCAAATGAAAAGCTTCCAGCCTCGGCTGGGGGCTTTTATTTTTTTAGCATCTTCTCGCATATGTTCATCCACCATATCCAAAACACAGTATCCTTTTCTGATTAGAAGACTGAATCATCAGAATCCCACATTATATAACTTGACCACCGCCTCAGCATCATTCACCAGATCGTCCAAATTCATTACAATTCCATCTGTTTCGTTCATATTCTCATTCATCTAACGGTTTTAGTACAAAGACACGCGAACTGAGTTAAAAAGACATGTCGGAAGCAGTAGAGAATTATCTCCAATTTCGCTATATTGCGCCGCCGCTCTCATTGATGCGGAAACGAGTTATACAAAGGATAGTGGCACTCCGCATGGATATATGCATGCACTAACCTTATGGAAAATAAAGATTTTTGAGGTATTTACATGAGTCAATTGCCATTGTCAGCACCAAAAAAGCAAGGCCTGTATGACCCTGCCCATGAACATGACGCATGTGGTGTTGGCTTTGTCGCTCATATTAAAAATCAAAAAAGTCACGATATTGTAGAAAAGGGTTTGGAAATTCTTCATCGCCTGACTCACCGCGGTGCTGCAGGTGCAGATCCACGTGAAGGTGATGGAGCAGGTATTCTACTTCAAATTCCTGATGCTTTTTTCCGTGCAGTCACCCCGGATTTGGGTATCGAGCTCCCTGCAAAGGGTGAATACGGTGTCGGTATGGTGTTCATGCCTCAGGATAAATCACACCGCCAGGCATGTGAAAAAATTGTTGAGCAGGTCATTGAAGATGAAGGTCAGGTTTTTCTTGGTTGGCGTGACGTGCCGTGTGATGCAGTGCGTGCAGACCTGCCGAAGAGTGTGACTATTTGTGAACCTGTCATTCGTCAGGTTTTTGTCGGCCAGGCTAAAAGCTGTGCCGATCAGGATGCACTGGAGCGTAAACTCTATGTTATTCGTCGTGTTGCCAGAAACCGCATTGATGCACTCGGTTTTGAAGATGAGGCCAATTTCTATTTTGCATCGATGTCGAGTCTTACTATTGTATATAAAGGCATGTTTCTTTCGCATCAGGTAGGTGCTTATTATGAAGATTTGCGTGATGCACGCATGACCTCAGCACTTGCACTGGTGCATCAGCGTTTTTCCACCAACACCTTCCCTGCATGGGAGCTGGCTCACCCGTTCCGCATGATCGCACATAATGGCGAAATTAATACCGTACGTGGCAACATCAACTGGATGAATGCACGGCGGCATTCCATGAAGTCCGAACTTCTGGGTGATGATCTGGACAAGCTCTGGCCTGTAATTGCCGAAGGCCAGTCTGATACTGCCTGCTTTGATAACGCCATTGAACTGCTGACCATGGGTGGTTATTCGTTGGCACATGCCGCGATGTTGTTAGTCCCAGAGGCATGGGCTGGCAATCAGTCTATGGACGAGACACGCAGAGCATTTTATGAACATCATGCCGCACTGATGGAGCCATGGGATGGCCCGGCTGCTGTTGCCTTTACCGATGGTCGTCAGATTGGTGCGACACTGGATCGTAATGGTCTTCGCCCTGCGCGTTACCTGATCACCGATGATGATTTGGTGGTAATGGGATCTGAAATGGGTGTATTGAACATTCCTGAAGAGAAAATCGTGAAAAAATGGCGTCTGCAACCCGGTAAGATGTTCCTGATCGACCTGAAAGAAGGCCGGATCATTGATGATGCCGAAATTAAAGAGCAATTATCCAACGAAAAACCTTATCAAAAAATTCTGGCTAAAACCCAAATCCAGCTTGAAACATTGCCTGAAGAAGTCGCACCCATGGCACCTGAACATGATGCGCTACTCAACAAACAACAGGCCTTTGGTTACTCACAGGAAGATTTGAAATTCCTGATGACACCCATGGCAATATCCGGTCAGGAAGCAACGGGTTCCATGGGCAACGATAATCCGCTGGCAGTTCTCTCCAACCGTTCCAAACATCTGAGCAACTATTTCCGCCAACTTTTTGCACAGGTCACCAATCCACCGATTGATCCGATCCGTGAAGAGATGGTGATGAGCCTGACCTCCATTATTGGTCCGAATCCAAATCTGTTCAGTCTGGATACAGATGAACCACAAATGCGTCTGGAAGTGCACCAGCCGATCCTGACCAACATCGATCTTGAAAAAGTTCGTCATATTGAGCGTTACACAGATGGCAAATTCCGCACCACAACTCTCTCCATGTGTTACACCGCTGATCAGGGCGCCGTGGGAATGGAAAATGCTTTAAATAAGCTTTGTGATGCAGCTGAGAAGGCAGTGAATGAACATTATAATATCGTCATTCTTTCCGATCGTGAAGTGGATGCCGATCACATGGCCATCCCTGCCCTGTTGGCCACATCTGCAGTTCATCAGCACCTGATCAATAAAGGTTTGCGCACAGAAACCGGCCTGGTGATCGAAACCGGAAGTGCCCGTGAAGTTCATCACTTTGCCACCTTGGCAGGTTATGGTGCCGAAGCAATTAACCCGTATTTGGCATTTGAAACCCTGTTTGATCTCCAGCGCAATGGTGAATTGCCAGAAGAACTGACACTTGAAGAGATCAAAATCCGTTATGTCAAAGCTATTGATAAAGGCATCTTCAAGGTGATGTCCAAGATGGGTATTTCAACGTATCAATCTTATTGTGGCGCTCAAATTTTTGAGGCCATTGGTCTGGCATCCGGTTTTATTGAAAAATACTTCACTGGCACGGCCAGCCAGATTGAGGGTGTGGGGCTTTCAGAAATATCCGAAGAAGCCGCACGCCTGCATCGTGATGCCTTTGGCCATGCTCAGGTTTACAAAAATGCGCTGGATGTTGGTGGTGATTATGCATGGCGTGTGCGCGGCGAAGAGCATCTGCTTGGCCCGGAAACCATTGCCAAAATTCAACACGCAGTACGTACAAATAATTATGGACTTTATAAAGAGTATGCGGATCATATCAATGATCAGACGGGTCGTTTGACCACCTTACGTGGTCTGTTTAAGTTTAACAAAGGCCATTCAATTTCCATCGATGAAGTGGAATCGGCTGAAAATATCGTCAAACGTTTTGCGACCGGGGCCATGTCCTTCGGTTCGATTTCACACGAAGCACATTCTACATTGGCGATTGCCATGAACCGTCTCGGTGGCAAGTCCAATACGGGTGAAGGTGGTGAAGAGGTCGAACGTTTCATCCCGATGGCAAATGGTGATTCCATGCGCTCAGCGATCAAACAGGTTGCATCGGGACGTTTTGGCGTGACCACTGAATATCTGGCAAATGCTGATCAAATCCAGATCAAGGTTGCGCAAGGTGCAAAACCGGGTGAAGGCGGCCAGCTGCCAGGTCACAAAGTCGATCAACGTATCGGTCGTGTTCGCCATTCCACACCGGGTGTGGGTCTGATCTCTCCGCCTCCACATCATGATATTTATTCCATTGAAGATCTGGCACAGTTGATTTTTGATTTGAAAAACACCAATACCGATGCAGACATCTCTGTAAAACTGGTATCAGAAGTGGGGGTTGGCACCATCGCCGCAGGCGTGGTGAAAGCGCATGCCGACCACGTGGTCATTGCAGGCCACGATGGTGGTACCGGCGCATCCCCGCTCACCTCGATCAAACATGCAGGTTCCCCGTGGGAGCTTGGCCTTGCCGAAACTCAGCAGACACTTGTACTGAACAGACTTCGTGGTCGCACACGTCTGCAAGCCGATGGACAGATGCGTACGGGTCGGGATGTGATCATTGCAGGGCTTCTGGGCGCAGATGAAGTGGCCTTTGGCACCATCGCACTCATTGCTGAAGGTTGTATCATGATGCGTAAATGTCACCTCAACACCTGCCCGGTTGGTGTTGCAACGCAAGACCCTGAACTGCGCAAAGAGTTTGTTGGCACACCCGAAGATGTGGTCAACTTTTTCATGTTTGTTGCTGAAGAAACACGTGAAATCATGGCCGAACTTGGTTTCCGCACTTTTGATGAGTTGATCGGACGTACCGATATGCTTGATACCAACGATGCAATCCGCCACTGGAAATCTCAGGGGCTGGATCTATCGCCGATGTTCCATAGGCCTGAAACATCAGGTGGTGCCATTTACCACTGTGAAACACAGGATCATGGTCTTGAGGCTTTGATAGATAATAAACTTATCGAACAAGCCAAACCTGCACTGGAAGAGAAAAAACCAGTGCTGATTGACATCGATGTCTGCAATGCAGATCGAAGTTTTGGTACCATGTTATCCGGTAAGGTTGCCAAAAAACATGGTATGCAAGGCCTCCCGGAGGACGCCATCGTCATCAAAGCCAAAGGTACGGCAGGCCAGTCCCTTGGTGCATGGCTGGCACGTGGTGTCACCATTGATTTGGCGGGTGAAGGTAATGATTATGTGGGTAAAGGCCTCTCCGGTGGCCGCATTTCCATCTACCCACCGAAAGAAACACCGATCAAAGCGGATGAAAATATTATTGTGGGTAACACCGTACTGTTCGGCGCGATTGCCGGTGAATGCTATTTCAATGGCATTGGTGGCGAACGTTTTGCAGTGAGAAACTCCGGTGCAGTTGCCGTCGTTGAAGGTGTGGGTGACCATGGTTGTGAATATATGACCGGTGGTACCGTTGTGGTACTCGGTGAAACCGGACGCAATTTCGCAGCCGGTATGTCCGGTGGTATCGCCTATGTACTGGATGAGGCCGGTGATTTTGAGAATCGCTGTAATATGGCTCAAGTGGCCTTGGAACCAATTGCTTCTGAATCAGACGCACTGGAGGCACTTGATCATCAAGGGGCAGACCTTGAAACCCATGGCCGTGTCGATATCAAACATACCTTGTCTCAGGACGACCAGAAGATTCTACGCACACTGATCGAGCGCCATGTGCACTACACCAACTCTGCACGTGGTAAATCAATTCTAGGAAACTGGGATGCATACCTGCCACAGTTCACCAAGGTGATGCCTGTAGATTACAAACGTGCGCTTGCTGAAATGGAAGCGGAATTGAAAGTAAAACACAATGTTAAAGCAGGCAAGGAGCATGCAAATGGGTAAGCCAACTGGATTTAAGGAGTACTCACGCGAGAACCTGAGCTACGCACCGGTTGCGGATCGTATTGTCCATTATAATGAATTTTCAAAACTACCAACCGATATGGCCACACAAGGTGCACGCTGCATGGATTGCGGCATCCCATTTTGTCACAATGGTTGTCCGGTTAACAACATTATCCCGGACTGGAATGATCTTGTGTACCATGGGAAATGGCGTGAAGCACTGGATGTATTGCACTCCACCAACAACTTCCCTGAATTCACAGGCCGTATCTGCCCTGCCCCATGCGAAGAGGCATGCACGGTGAATTTGATTGGCGATGCGGTTTCAATTAAAAATATCGAGCTTTCCATCATTGAAAAAGGCTGGCAGGAAGACTGGATCACGCCACAACCACCGGAACATAAATCAGGCAAGAAGGTTGCCATTGTTGGTTCCGGCCCTGCAGGTCTGGCGTGTGCCCAGCAACTTGCACGTGTTGGTCACGATGTGGTGGTTTATGAAAAAGAAAATCGTGTTGGCGGTCTGATGCGTTATGGCATCCCAAACTTCAAATTTGAGAAACATATCATTGATCGCAGAATCGCACAGATGCGTGGCGAGGGTGTGAATTTTATGGCCGACACCCATATCGGTATTGATCTCTCCAGCAAAGATCTATTGAATAAATATGATGCGGTCGTATTGACCGGTGGTGCTGAAAAGCCTCGTGATTTGCCCATTGAAGGCAGGGATGAATACTCCGGCATCCATTACGCCATGGAATTTTTAACCAAAAACACCAAACGTGTATTGGGCGATGAAATTGCCGATCAGAATTTCATCTCAGCCAAAGATAAACACGTGGTTGTGATTGGTGGTGGTGATACAGGCTCTGACTGTATCGGTACATCCAACCGCCATGGCGCAGCCAGTGTGACTCAGCTGGAAATCATGCCTGCGCCACCTGAAACACCAAACAAACTGGTCACATGGCCAAACTGGCCAATGAAGATGCGCACCTCCACCTCACAGGATGAAGGCTGTGAACGTGACTTTGCAGTCACGACCAAACGTTTTGTTGGTGAAAATGGTAAAGTAACTGCCATTGAATGTGCCCGTGTTGACTGGTCACAGGATGAAAAAGGTCAATGGCAGATGAAAGAAATTGCAGGTTCCGAGTTCACACTCAAAGCCGACCTGGTTCTACTCGCCATGGGTTTTGTGCATCCGATACACGAAGGCATGATTGAAGAGTTGGAAGTAGAAAAAGATGTCCGTGGTAATGTAGCAGCCAACACCGAGGACTACAAAACCAGCCTCGACAAGGTCTTTGCTGCTGGCGATATGCGCCGTGGTCAGTCACTGGTCGTCTGGGCTATCCGTGAAGGCCGTCAGGCTGCCCACGCAGTAGATGAATACCTGATGGGTTCATCCAACTTACCTCGTTAAAGCTACAATAAAAAAAGAACAAAGGGCCGCTTGATGTGGCTCTTTGTCGTTTCAGTGTACAAATATAAAAGGGGACTAAAAACTGCTTTAGCAACTTTTTATCTATTTAGCTTCTTTAATATCACCTATAAAATCATGAAGCTGTTTTGCCAACGCAATCGCTTGAACCGGCTTATCCTCTTTTTTAAGTTGACCGATAAGTCTATCCCCTTTCATCACCAATGACTTATTATGGAAATTACGAATCAGTTCATTTTTTAAAAGTTGCCAGGTAGCGAACAATTCAATCAACCGAACATTCAACATATCCTGATTGGCATTGGCATCTTCCATATTAAGTAACATCACTTCCCGCCCAAGATAATCCAACCATGCAGTTTCGCGTTTTCTGACATCAGAAAACTGCGTAAATCGAAAAATTGAACCACTCAATTGATTCGCTCCAATGGCGATGCCTATCCATGATTGCCGTTGTAGATCCATGTTGATCACACGCATCCAGGAAAAGGCCAAAATCAATTCACGCGAACGGCGTTCATCAAAAGAGCCCGCTTGAAAATAATGATGTAATTTGCCAAGTTTAATATTGATTTGCTGATACAGGCGCTGACAAGCAGGGCCATCTTTGGCAAGTGCTTTTTTTACCAACGCTTCGGTATGGAGCTCCATCGAAGAAAGGAGAGCAGGCATAACTTTGGCTGATGTTGCCAATACGGGTAAAGATGTAGATAAAAACAACGCCAACAACGCAACAGCATATAGAAGTGCGTGAGGTAACCTCATAGCAAAACCTCCTCATCTATTCAGATTCAAGAAACCATAGGGTAGCGTAGAGATCAAGGCAAACAGAGTCCGATACCATCTTGTCAGTCAAACATTTTGACCGCGAAACTTTCACCTATTTGTTATTTTCGCTAAACTGAGGGGACTTCAACCTTGTATCTTAAGCCATCAACATGACGGCTTAAGCCTGCATTATTCGCACCGATAAAATATTAAACACGCCAAAACCGGGGCGCGAACGGAAATGGAATCGCTCGTCTAAAAATATTAAACAAGGATTGTACAATGATCATATACAAAGCTTTGGGTTTTCTGTTTATCGGTCTGGGTTTTATCGGCATTTTTCTACCGTTGCTTCCCACCACCCCGTTTATCCTTCTGGCCGCCGGATGTTTCGCCAGGTCTTCAGAGCGATGGTACCACTGGCTACTCTCCAATCGAACTTTCGGACCTATGATTAAAAACTGGCAGGAGCATCAATGCATCTCATGCAATTCAAGACGCATCGCCGTCTTATCTGTGATTTTCTTCGGTGGCTATTCCGTGTTTTTTGCACTGGCCAATGTCTATATTATCTCCTTCGGCGCAGCACTGATTCTCTTCACACTTTTCTATCTCTATCGGCAAAATGTATGTGAACAGGAAAATGCATGAAACGAGACGGGTTTATCCTTAAACCACCTTTGTATCAGCCCAAAAGGAGCCTCCAATCCCGTAGCCTGCCCACACAGTTATAAGTGCCCTTAATAATTGTATCTGCTCACTTAATGCCTGCTCCCAACCAGGCATCGGCAGACAGTGAAATTGACGTAGTTGGCAATCTGTTTTCCAGATATTCCAATGCCAGAAGCTCTTTCTTGCACCACTGCGTTGCACTCATGCTATTTTTCATCATGGTAATCGGTGCACTGCCCCTGACCATACCATCCCAAAATTCACGAATGGACTCTACGGGGAAGTTTTTGGACATTTGTTGAATCCGAACATCCCGGAAACCAGCATCCTGAAGTTCTTTTTCGAACACTTCGGGATTTTCTAACGACTCGACCGCCATTTGTGGCTCCGGCAGGTCGGGTTTAATCGCGCGCAAGGCGCCAAACATCGCTTGCATGGCTGGTGATTGATCTACAGGTGCCCAGCTACTGACAGCAACCCGACCTCCCGGTTTCAATGTCCTATATATCTCTGAGAATCCTTTGCAACGATCCGGGAAAAACATCAGCCCAAACATGGAAAATGCGGCATCAAATGTATCAGCCTCATAGGGTAACGCCTGACCATCACCGTGGTGTGTCTGAATATTTTCCAAACCTGTATCTCTGATTTTCTGATCAAGAATCGAAAGCATGGATTCCGAAAAATCGATGGCATGCACCGAGTCCACCTGATCTGCGATCATCAGCGAAACCGTGCCCGGCCCGCAAGCCACATCCAAGACTTTCGCATCTGTTTCAAGCTTTGTAGCGGCAACAGCCTCCTCCGCATATTGCGCTAACATCTGCATGGTTGTTTCAGCATAACCACCGGCTACCAAATCCCATGGCTCGGGCATCGCTAACATATTTGGTTTTTTACTCACTGTTCACCTCACATCAAACATGATCATCGCAATATCCCTGTATGACGGTCAAGCGCTGCTTCAAAAGCTCTTAACATAAACATGCTTATAAGTGATTTGCCAGCCATCTCGCTCGATCGATTTTATACAACACATGCTCTCGAAGCGGATTGTTTTCAGGAATAATCGGATGTTCGAAATTTCTTCCGGTATTCACCATGTTCAAGCGTTTCATCACAGCTTCAGAGCTTTTATTTGCAACCGAGGCAAACGAATATATTTCGGATAAGCCCAGCCTGTCAAACCCTGTTTCCAGCGATGCGCTGGCGGCCTCTGTCGCATACCCTTTACCCCAATATTTCTTCGCTAAGCGCCATCCAACTTCGACACAAGGCGTTACTGGCAATGCATACGTGGGTTCATGAAGCCCAACAAAACCAATAAATGATTGATCGTTCATTAATTCGACAGCCCAAAGTCCCCAGCCTCTTTCTGTGATGCATGATGTTATTTTTTGGGCCATGTGATTGCTCTCTTCCGTGCTTAACACATCAGGGTAATATTCCATCACAACCGGATCTGCATTTAAGCTGGCGAAGTCAGGCCAATCTTCTTCACGCCACTGTCTCAGAAAAAGCCGCTCTGTATATATCTCAATGATCTTTGTCATTTGTAAATCTTCCTACTGAACAGCCTATAAATCAAATATAAAGCAGTTAAAACACATTAAAATATATGTGACTCAAACATATCTGACCCCGATGAAAAGTAGATGCTTATCTGAATGGAAAAATCTGACAGTATTGCGCCATGAAAAAATCAGAAAGCCGCTATAAAAAGGATCAACTTTTTTCCGCACCCAAAGAGAGTGTGGATGCGTTTCGTTTTGATGAAACGGTCACGGAAGTATTCCACGATATGATCCAGCGCTCAGTACCCGGCTATGCAACCATACTTCCTTTTATTGGACTGATTGCCACTGAATATGCACAGGACAATACGACCTTGTATGATCTTGGCTGTTCGCTCGGTGCGGCAACCCTCTCCATGCGCCATCAGGTGACAGCGAAGGCCTGCAACATCGTTGCCGTAGACAATTCCGAAGCGATGGTATCCCGCTGCATTGAAAACATGTCAAAAGATGATACAAGTTTCCCGGTTTCCGTGCATTGCAAAGATATTCAACAAACGCATATCAACAACGCATCGGTGGTGGTGGTCAATCTGGTTTTGCAATTCATTGCCGTCAATGAACGCGCCACACTGTTAAAAAAAATCTATGATGGTATGAATCCAGGCGGTGTGCTGATCCTCTCCGAAAAACTTCATTTTGACGACGATCATCATCAAAATGATGAAAACAGTGAAAACCAGATACAGACACATCTTCATCACGCATTCAAACGGGCGCAGGGTTATTCCAATCTGGAGATCAGTCAAAAACGTTCAGCGCTGGAAAATGTGCTCATTCCTGAATCACTGGATGTACACCTGAGCCGCCTTAAAAAAGCCGGTTTCTCTCAGGCCTTTGTCTGGTTCCAATGTTTCAACTTTTCTTCAATCATTGCCATTAAATAACTCTTTTCATGAAATCATACAAAAAAGCAGAAGAGAAGAAGCTTAAAGAGGCCATTTCAGACTCAAATATTTCATCTTTTTCTGATAATTTAATACGTCTGAATGAACAGGGCTGGGCCAAAATTCTCAAACATGGTGACTTACCACGCTGGAGCAATGGTTTTCATGCGCTGCCTGATGTTAATCCATCATACATTGATCTCAACACAGGCTGCATACAAATAGGCAGCGCTCATGACTGCTCCCAAAACCATGATGAAATCAAAACAGCATTGAAAAAAATGCACCCCTGGCGCAAAGGGCCATTCGATATCTTTGGTGTACATATCGATACCGAATGGCATTCGGACTGGAAATGGGATCGTATCAAAGATCACATTTCACCACTCAAAGATCGCACCATTCTCGATGTTGGCTGTGGCTCCGGTTATCATATGTGGCGCATGTTGGGTGCAGGGGCTGAACTTGTGCTTGGTATTGACCCCACCCCTTTATTCTCCCTCCATTTCGCCACTGTGAAGCGTTACACACCTGACTCAAAAACATTCATCATCCCTGTGGGCATTGATGACATGCCTGAGAAAATAGCCGGATTCGACTCTGTTTTTTCGATGGGAATCCTTTATCACAGGCGCTCACCCATTGATCACCTGATCCAACTCAAAGAGCTGCTCCGTCCCGGTGGTGAACTGGTGCTCGAAACATTGATTGTTGAAGGCAACGAGACTAGCTGCCTGATCCCTGAAGGACGTTATGCCAAGATGCGTAACATCTGGTTCATTCCCTCTATTGAGATGCTTAAGACGTGGATAAAGCGTGCCGGTTTTGAAAATATCCGTTGTGTTGATGTGAATACCACCACAACGGATGAACAACACGCTACCGAATGGATGCAGTTTGAATCTCTACCGAACTTTATTGATTCAAATGACACATCTAAAACAATCGAAGGCTATCCTGCACCTGTTAGAGGCACAATTATTGCTAGCAAAATGAGTTAACCCTTTTTGTGTGGTTATTAAGATTGCGATTTTTTACATGTATTTTTAGAAAATCACGTCTATACTCGCTACTTGAAATGGGGATATTTCAAACAGGAAGGGAATTTATGCAATGAATAATTGTGAATTTCATCAACGAACCATTGCCAAATGGCACTGCACGGAGTGCAATAGCAGCTACTGTGAAGCATGTGTTTTAACAGAAAAGTCTATAGAAACGACCTCTTGCCCGGTTTGTTTATACACGCTTGAACTCAATGCTCCGACTTCACAAAGTCCACTCTGGAAGCAGTTAACAAACAGTATAAAGCCGCACATAAAAAGGAAAAAACGTCATGCTACGCCGCTACCCAATGTGTTATATAAGGCGCATGTATTTCGAAAGGCTGGAGATATTCCTAAAGCCATTCAACTTCTTAGCAACCACCTTTCCGAAGAGACATTGGTCAATGATGCAAACATTCAAACCAGAGAACTTTTTCATGAACTTTTGAAACTTGAAAGTAAAAACACTGAAATGCTGGAGCATGCTAAAACATATATCTCCACGTTAATCACCCATGGTTCACCCAAAAAAGCGTTTCCGGTTTATAGAGATTGCATTAAAACAGAACGTTCTTTCAAACTGGATGATGCAGAAGAAACATTCAGACTTTGTAAGGCTGCCCACGGTGCCATGGATTATCGTCTATTTTTGGCCGCTTCCAATGGTTTTATAAAACAACACCCTGATTTTCATGGCAATGTAGAATTATACATCATGGTTGCCACAACACTCTCTCATGAGTTTCGAAAGGATAAAGAAGCACAGGAAATTTTAAGGTACCTGCTTAAAAAATATCCGTTTCATGAGCTAACGCCTGAAATCGAAAAACAATTAAAACTCGTCAAAAAAATAGAAACGAGTAATTTTCAGTGATTTCTTTTTCTATAAAATCACCTATAAAACAGATTTATAGTGTTTTTAGAGATAAAAATGAAAAAAAGGTATTAAAAACATCTTTTTATAACATCATCCAGAATTCATAGATTTAACAATAGCTTACTGGCCGTGTTTTTAAAATCATCCACCTGAAAAGGTTTATGGATAAACCCTGTCAATTCCTGCCCATCAAAATCACGAACAGTCTCATCTTTGGAGTAGCCTGAGATAAGGATCACTTTCACATCAGCATCTATTTTCTGCAACTCAGCACAACATGCTTTACCACCCATAACAGGCATGGTCATATCCAGAATCACGCCGACAATTTCCTGTTTGTATTGGGCAAACAACTCGACACCTTCTTTGCCATCACTGGCCAGCAACACATCACAGCCCATCTCTTGCAAGAGAATTTCTGCCATCTCGCGGATTTCTTCTTCATCATCAATAAACAGTACCGTGCCCAAAGTTTTTTCAGCCGGTAATTTTTCAACCGATGACTTTTTAACAGGACTCTCTCCCATAGTTTTTTCCATGCCAGAAACTATATCAGTAGACGGAACAACGGCTTCATCAACGATTTTCGTTTCAGATTCCATCACAGGAAAACCAATTGTAAACGTTGTTCCAACACCCACTTCAGACCTTAATTTCATCACGCCAAGATGCCCGTTCACAATGCCTATCACCGCACTCATGCCCAAACCACGACCTGTAAATTTTGTTGTGAAAAACGGATCAAAAATTTTCCGCATTGTCTCCTCATCCATGCCGTGTCCCGTGTCAGTAACTTCAAGAAATACATAACGTCCATTTTCATTTTCAGGCTGAGAAATAAGCACATTTTCCCCGGACAGATCAAAATCCCGAACACCCGTGGTGATCGATATTATTTTCTCGTTCCTATCCATCGCCTCCGATGCATTGGTCAGCAGATTGATAATAATCTGTCGAATTTGAGTGACGTCGCCTTCAAAGTGAGGAATATTTTCATCCAGATTCAGTTGCAGCTTCACATCTTTGGAAATTGAAATTTCCATTAAAGAGAGCATATCATCCACCACTTCGGATAGATTGATCGCTTGAATCACAAATTTCCCTTTCCCGGCATAAGCAAGCATCTGTTGACATAAATCTGCGGCCTTGGCACTGCTTGCCTCAATTCTGCCAATCAAGTCACTCATATGAGAAGTTGGATCAAGTTTTCTTTTAGCCAAATCTGCGTTTCCAACAATACTGGTCAGAATGTTATTAAAATCATGCGCAATACCGCCTGCCAACACCCCCAGCGATTCAAGCCTGTCCACGTGCTCCATTTCCCGCTGAAGCGCCCGTTCACGGCTCAAATCCCTTGCAACAATGGCGTAATACTCAGGTATTTTGGAATCTTTCCCAAACGACATAAAAACCGCCGATGTTGGAACCTCATGTCCATCGCTGTGTAACAGTAAACACTCAATTTCAAGTGCCTGTCCGGAAACCGTTTGAGGCAATAATGTTTGAATGATTCGCTGACTTTCCTGTTCACTATGAAAATCTGAAATGTTCATTTCATCGATATTGCGATCTTCCGGTAAACCCACCATTTTTCGGCCACCACTATTCATATAAACAAGGCCACCGGACGCATCCGTTAACGCAACATAATCGCTGGTCAATTCTACAATTGAAGCCAGACGCCTGCGTTCCTCCTCTCCCCTTTTCCTTTCAGTGATGTCCACATGCGTACCGACCAGCCGGACAGGTTTTTCATTATCTTCACTCCAGACCATGAAACCACGCGAAAGCACATCAATCCAGCCACCTTTTTTATGAGCCATCCGCATCTCAATTTCAAATGAGTGACTCCTGCCCTCCATATAATCCTGAACCTTCTGTAATACCGAATCTTTTTCATCTGGATGCACAAGCATGCCCCAGGTATCGATGCTCGCTTCCAATTCATCTTCATCGTAGCCCAGCATACTTTTCCAGCGTGGGGAGTAATAAACTTCATCGGTTTCCAAATTCCAGTCCCATAGACCATCATTCGCCCCACGCATCGCCAGCGCAAAACGTTCTTCACTTCGTTTTATCTCTATAGAGCCTTCTTCAACCAACCTTTCCAAATTTTCATTTGCATGTCTTAAGGCCTCTTCAGCCTGCTTGCGTTCACTGATATCACGTAAAATTACCACAAAAAAATTACTCGATTCACGTTTTAACGTTGAAACTGTAAGTTCCACAACAATGTTGGAACCATCTTTTAGTAAAACCATTACTTCCATCGAGCTATGGGTCGAATGATTTTTTCCATCCGTTAGATACCGGTTTACAGCCTCTGCATATTCACCTTTCGAACCTTCAGGGAAAAGAATTTCTATGAGTGATTTCCCTATCACCTCACTCTCTTTCCACCCAAACATCAGTTCCGCTCTTGGGTTCCAGTGTGTGATTTTTCCGCAATCGTTTGTGCCAACAATCGCATCCATGGCATTTTCAACAAGAAGCCGCGACCATTCCTGAACTTCTTTTAATTTTGCTTCCTCTTCTTTAATTCGCTGTTGATAGGCTTTAAGCTGCTCCTGAAAATGCGACTGCCTCTCTCCACCCTCAAGCAAAAAAATTCGCCGTTGCAAAGCCCCGATGACCTCCTGAGCGGCCTCCAACTCTTCTTTCATATGTTCGGGTTTCATTCGCGCCCCAGTGCCAAAGCAACCAGCGTCTGATTAATATGTAAGCCATTCCAAAGTTCACCGTAGGTATTAAAACCAATCACATGGCTTGCAACAGTTGCAACATGCCGGGCTAATATCTGACTCTGCGCCTGTCCTTCAGCCTCAAGACTTCTGAATACACAATTACACATAAACAGCAACTTGGCTTTTCCTGAGTCATCCACTATTCCTGAAGTGGACTGCTCCAATTCACTGGCCATATCCCGATGTTCACAAAGATTCAGCACCATGCCCTCTTCAATCGCACAATAAAATATCAATGAGCCATCATCACCAACACCTTGAATGGATCGCACATACGGTTCACCCCCATAAACATAGATCAGCGGATGATCTGAAAAAATCTGAAAATTAAGATCTTCTACTTTCAAGCCCAGCAAACGGGCATAGTACGCTGCTGCCGGCTTTCCATCCAAACGAAGCACTTTACGTTCAACTTCATCAGCTTTGCTAATCACCATGTCGATATTCCCCGGCACAAAGTGTTGATGTTTAATGCACTTAAACGGTTCATCACTCTCTGCCAGTATAAAAACCGCACCGCCGCTAATCGCTGTACCATTGGCAATCACATAAGTCTTCTCAAATTTCAGGTCATCACCTGCAATACCACCCAGAAACGGCACATTACCCAACTCATTTGCCATCGCAGCAACCGCTGCACCATCCAGCCCTGTCATGCCATCAATCAAACCCATGCAAAAATGTCTTTTTGGCGTCAGGTCGCTGCGCCGCACATCCAGTTTTTTTAATAATGCGTCATAAACATAGCTTGCTGCCACCGCATTAAAATCATCAAGCGATTCGACTGCCTCAAGTGCCCAATGAATTTTTGACGATAAAATGCCAGTCAACACCAATGATTGACTCTGATAGTGACCCGTTCGCCATTCACCTGCTGTCGTACAACCGGCAATGATACTGTTTGGAAAACGTTCACTCAGAATCTGAGCGATTTCCTGTGAATTTTGTTTTGTAGAGTGGAAAACAAAAATAATTTCAGGCTGTTGGGCATCATCAACAGGCCAATCTTTTATGGCCTCAGAAACAGCACTTTTAGAATCCGTATCTTCAGAATATCCTTCAAACACTTGCATCGACAACCTCGCTACCACTGAGCCAGCCACCCTTCCTTCTCGTTTAACAATAGCAAGTATATTGCCATATCATTTAGTTATATGAATAAAGTTGCTCTACTCATCCCTGCGTCAAAGCCCGAGACAACCAAGCGCATCACACGTTCTGACCTGATACGTCATCGATTCAACAAACCGTTCAAACACCTTCTTCAAACAACGTACCTGAAGTATTCAGAACCAGTTTTCCTGTTATACCACCCTCCGCAATCATTCTATGTGCCCTGGCAGCATCTTCCAGCGGCAACACCTCTGAAACAAAAACAGATAGCCTGTTTTCATCAAAAAGCTGTGCACACTGTTCCAGAATATTAGCATGATGTTCAGCTCCTTCTTTTAAATCACACACCATGGGTGAAAGCATCAGTTCCTGACTCACACGTACATTTTTGAGGCGAAGGCTTTTCCAGTCCGTATCCCCCGGCACCTGTAACAGAGTCACAAGATCACTGTAATGTGCCATGGCAGGTATCAGCTGATGAAATGCACTACCACCCACCGTATCCAAAGCTACATTCACGCCCGCACCATTTGTCCATTCCAGAAGTGTTTTACTCACATCTTCTTTTTTGTAGTTGATTGCCAAACCAGCTCCTAATTCACATACCAACGCTGCTTTCTCTTCAGAACTGACTGTTGTTGCAACTTCACAGCCTGCAATTTTTGCCAATTGAATCGCCACATGCCCCACGCCGCCAGCCCCTGCATGAATGAAAACCTTCTGACCTGTGTGAATTCGAGCACGATCAAACAATGCCTCCCATGCGGTGATTAATACCAGCGGTGCCGCAGCTGCCTGATCAAAACCAAGTCCCACTGGTTTGAGCGCGACATAACTTTCATCCACAACTGCGTATTCAGCATAATTGCCAATAGAGCTTCCACCACTTTTCTGACCCAAACCACCATAACAGTAATAAACATGCTCACCCATCTGAAATTGTGTCACACCATCACCGATGGCTTCCACAATACCCGCGCCATCACAACCAAGCACCGCAGGTAATCCATCTGGAAAATAGAGACCGTTCTCACGCAACTTGCCATCAATTGGGTTGACACCTGCGGCCATCACACGAATAAGCAACTGATTTGCCTCCGTTATTTCAGGGCGAACAAGATCTGTAGGTTTAAGAACCTCGGGACTTCCCGGTTCAGACATGGTGATAGCGCGCATTGCAACTCCTTCAGGAATATTTTCAAAAAATAATGGTTGAAAACTTTATCACTTTTGTATATTTTTGACACGCAAGGCTGTACTGAAACTTCGACTTTTATTATCATCAATTGTGATCGTTTAGTTGCCTCAGTTTAAGTAATAAAAACACATCATCAGGTTTTTAGAGGATGTCGCTCTCTTATGCGCATCACCGGCAATAAAATAAATACAGGATACTGGCAATGGACGAAGAGAACAAAGGCACACCGGAAATTCAACAACTTATCGATCGAATGAGTGATCCTAAAAAAGTTTTGGAATCCCCAACCGTTATTTCAGGAAAAAAACTTCTCCGCCTGAGCTATGAACAAGGAAGCTTCCCCTACCCCGAAAAAATGGCATTAAAAGAGTATGAAAGAGAAAAACATCTCCTGCAAACTGAACTGCTTAAAGTTCAGGCATGGGTCAAAGAGGCAGGGCAAAGAATACTGGGGATTTTTGAAGGCCGTGATGCTGCCGGCAAAGGCGGAACCATCAAACGATTCAATGAACATTTAAACCCTCGTGCTGCACATGTTGTCGCACTTGAAAAGCCCAACGAGCGCGAACAGGGGCAGTGGTATTACCAGCGCTATATCAAACACCTGCCAACCAAAGGTGAGATGGTTTTTCTTGATCGCTCCTGGTACAACCGGGCCGGTGTAGAACGTGTGATGGGTTTTTGCACCGATGAAGAATATTTTGAATTCCTTCGTCAGGCACCTCAGCTGGAACGCATGCTTGTCAATTCCGGTCTGCATCTTTTCAAATACTGGTTTTCAGTAAGCCGACATGAACAACTCCGGCGTTTTCACCTGCGCACCCATGATCCACTTAAACACTGGAAATTAAGCTCAATAGACATTCACTCGCTCGACCGGTGGGATGCATATTCTGAAGCAAAAAATGCGATGTTTTTTCATACCAATACAGCCGATGCCCCATGGACGATTGTAAAATCGGATGATAAAAAACGGGCGCGAATTAATTGCATGCGCCACTACCTTCATCAGCTTGATTATCCTAACAAGGACAACTCAGTCGCCCATGCACCGGACCCTTTAATTGCAGGCCCGGTCAGCAGCCACCTCGACTATTCAAGTGTGGGAAATACAGAAGGCACAGATTCAAGCCCTGACCTGAAAATTGTATCCTAAATGAAAAAAAAGAGACTGTATTAAAACGAAAAACATACAAAAGAAATGCATAAACTACCGTTTTAAACATCAATATCATAAGTGATTTTGTGCGATTTTAATTTAATTTTGCAACCCATAAAGAGGATATGACGTGAGTAGCATCGCCATAGGCAAACACATTGCGGCAGTTGATATGGGAACCAACTCATTTCACATGATCATTGCTGAGACAACCGCACATGGAACATTCCGTATTATTGATCGCATGAAACACTGGGTTCGCCTCGGTGATGGCATTGATAAACGTGGACGTCTGGATGAAGCAGCCATCAGCCGCATGATTGAAAGCCTCACCTTTTTCAAACAACTGGCCGAAAGCTACGATGCCCACATTCACTGCATCGCCACATCCGCTATGCGTGATGCCCCCAACCGCAATACGATTGCACGGCGCATCCGAAAAGAACTCGATCTTGTTGTTGAAGTTGTCAAAGGTGAAGAAGAGGCCCGGCTTGTTTTCCAGGGTGTACGCTCTGAAGGCTATATCAATGATGAACCCTCATACATCATCGATATTGGCGGCGGCAGTACAGAAATCATTGTGGGTGATCAAGGTGGGGTGTTGGTTGCTGAAAGCCTTGATATGGGCGCACGCCGCTATTCCAGACGCTTCTTCTCCAGCCAAAACTATACAACACGTCAACGACATCAGTGCAGCCATGCTGCCGCCAGTAAAATTCAATCCGTTGCATCTGAATTCAAGCCATTTGAGGTCAACTCGGTCTATGGCACGTCCGGCACGATTAGAACGCTGGCAGAGATCATTGCACAATTTTATAATCTTGATGATGCAACCCATCTTGCCTTGAATCATTTAAAGGCAATGCGTGTAAAACTCATTGAAGCTGTTCAACGTGATCAACTACCGGATAGCATTGAAAAAGAGCGAAGGGCAACACTGGTCGCTGGCGCAACGATTTTGGAAGAAGTGATGAGTGCACTGCATATCCGTTCTTTAAGGGTATGCCCAAGCGCACTGCGTGAAGGTATTATTTATGACCGGGTTGAAACATCCGGGCGTCTTCCCTCTCAACCGATCAATGCCTCCGCCAAAACAATCGTGAAACGTTTCAACCTTGACCGTGCACAGATCAAACGTGTCACCAGCACCGCAGAGTTGATCTTTCAGACCTATGCAAAACACTTAGGTCTGAATCATGAAGCGCATCGTCTGCTCATGGCTGCATGCCAGCTTCATGAGATCGGTCTCACCATCAGCCATAAAAAAATTCATCTGCATGGTGGTTATATCATTGCGCATTCAAACATGACAGGCATCACCCAGCGCCAACAGCAGATTCTTGCTGCGATTGTCCGATTTCACCGAAAAGCGAGGCCCAATAAAAAGCATACGGATCTTAAAATCATGCGACAAAAAGATATCAACGTCAGCATTGTGCTTTCGGCTATTTTACGGCTGGCTGCAGCCTTGAACCGCACCAAAGATGGCGAAGCAGCCATGCCACGCTTTGAAGAAAAAAAAGATGTATGGCACTGGATATTTGATGACCAAAACTGGTATAATGAACATGAAGTTTGCATCTGGAATGCCACACAGGAGAAACTGCCGTTCAGCAAATTAATTGCTAAACAGATCCAGCTTAAAAAGGCCCGAAAAAAGAGATTAAAACATTGATAAAGGCAACAAAGCAGACAAAAAAGACAACGCAGATGAACAATAAAAACTCCGATTCACCGGTTCAAATTTTCGATACCACCCTGCGCGATGGTGGCCAGACGGCGGGCATTAATTTTTCAGCCGAAGATAAAAAACGCATTGCAAACCATCTGGCTGAATTTGGTATTCAATGGATCGAGGGTGGCTGGCCCGGAGCCAGCCCAAAAGATGATCTGTTTTTTGAATTGATGCGTGATCGAAAATGGTCCACAAGCAAGCTGGTTGCCTTTGGTTCCACAGCCAGACCGGGAAACCGTGCCAAATCTGATCCAGGCCTTCAAAAACTGATTCAGAGTGGTGCTGATGCAGCCTGCATCTTTGGTAAGGCATGGCCTCTGCATGTAAGCAAAGCACTTGGTATTAGCAAAGAAGACAATCTCAAACTGGTATTTGATTCCATTCAATTTCTGAAACAAAAATTCGAAACGGTGTTTTTTGATGCCGAACATTTTTTTGATGGTTACAACGCCGATAAATGCTATGCAATCGAAGTTCTTGATGCTGCACACAGGGCCGGTGCAGACACACTCGTTCTTTGCGATACCAATGGTGGCAACATCCCCTATCGCATTGCAGAAGTAGTCACCGCGATGCTGGCAAAATTCCCTGACAACAGCATTGGCATTCATGCCCATAACGATTGTGAACTGGCCGTTGCCAACTCGCTGGCGGCCGCACGAGTCGGTGCCAAACATATTCAAGGCACCATCAATGGTATCGGTGAGCGCTGCGGCAATGCCAATCTCATTTCGATCATCCCTGATCTGCAACTCAAGATGGAAATCAACTGCGGCATTTCGCCCGAACAACTGCAACAACTGGGCGCTCTCTCACGTTTTGTAAATGAAATGGCCAATCGCCTGCCCTGGAAACATCAGCCTTTTGTCGGTCTCAATGCCTTTGCACACAAGGGTGGTATCCATGTCTCGGCCATCCGCAAGGCATCTGAACTTTATGAACACATTTCGCCCGATCTTGTTGGCAATCAACAGCAAATACTGCTCTCGGATCAGGCAGGCAAAAGCAATGTAATCGTAAAGCTCGATACCATGGATCTTGACCATGACATCAATCCCGAAGATCCCGCGATTACTGAAGCGCTCAAACAGGTCAAAGAGCTCGAAGCACAGGGTTATACCTATGAAGCTGCCGAAGCCTCATTTCAATTGTTGCTGTTAAAGGCCACCGATCAGTTCCAACACTATTTTGAGCTTGAAGCCTTCCGGGTCATTGACGAAAAACATGGTCATGAAGGTGCTGCTCACTCCGAAGCCAGTGTGCGCATCACGGTTGGTGATAAGTCCGCACACACAGCATCACCCGGCAACGGTCCCATCAATGCCATGGATAGCGCGCTGCGCGCTGCGCTAAGCGATTTTTATCCAAATCTTTCAACCCTGCGACTCACTGATTTCAAAGTGCGCGTACTATCCACCCGCGAAGCCACACGTGCCGGTGTGCGTGTATTGATTGAGTCCACCGATAGCACACGCAAATGGAGTACAGTGGGTGTATCCACCAATATGATTGATGCCAGTTATCAGGCATTGGTGGATTCGATTGAATACAAGTTGCTTTTGGATAAAACGCCTTTTCCCAAGACATCACCGCTCTGATTCGTCTATACTAACCCATATGAGTGAATTAAAAGATAAAAAATGTGTTCCATGCCAAGGTGGAATCCCGCCGTTAACACCCAATGAAGCCCATGCTTTGATGCATCAGGTGGAGAATTGGGATTTGATCGAGTCCAACACCAAAATCCGCCGCACCTTCACCTTCAAAACATTCATTCTGGCACAGGAATTTGCAGTCAAGGTCGGTAATCTTGCCGAGTCTGAAAATCATCATCCTGACATCAGTTATGGATGGGGTTATTGCACGGTGCTTTTCTACACCCACAAGATTAAAGGCCTGCACGAAAATGATTTCATTCTGGCTGCCAAGGTGAATGTTATCGCATCATCATAAGCTGCATACTATTGACTCTAAATGCTCATGGCTAAAATCTATTTCGAAAAATTATCTGGCCTCATTCATCAATTAAAGATTGAAGATGAAGTAACGCTGCCAATGGAAACCAGACACTTTTTTAGTGGTGCGGCATTTTATGTGAATAACAATATTTGTGTTTCATGGTCCCCTGTCGGTCTCGCATTCAAATTACCAGAACAGGATGTGAACAAACTCATCAACACTGGTGAGGCAAAAGTATTAAAATATTTCCCAAAAGGTCATGTGAAAAAAGGCTATGCCCTTTTTGAAAATCCGGATGAGAAAAAACCGGACCATTGGAAAAAACACCTTATAACCGCAGCCAAACAGGTGTAATCTATTTCAAGGTATCATAAACCCCATAAGCCCAAACATTTGCTCCTTCAAAGAGAGGTTCCCCATTGACTGAAAACCTGAAACCCGTTGCGATCATCGCTGAAGAAGCCCCTTCGCGCAGCAAACGTTCTGTTTATCCGGAGCCGTTTGCATCACGCATCATCGGCAGAGAGAAAAAACGCCTCGGAGATCTCTTTTCTCTTTCAAATTTTGGTGTAAATCTCACACGCCTTGTGCCGGGAGCACTCTCCGCCTTGCGACATACCCATTCATTACAGGATGAGTTCATTTATATTCTCGAAGGCACGCCTATATTGATTACGGACGATGGCGAAACACAGCTGCATTCAGGCATGTGTGCAGGTTTCAAGTCGGGTGCAGACAATGGGCATCAACTGATGAATCGCTCCAATGAAGATGTTGTCTATCTGGAAGTTGGCGATCGTACAGCCAGCGATGTCGTCACTTATCCTGATGATGATCTTCAGGCCACGCTGATCAACGGCAACTGGCAATTCAGCCACAAAGATGGGACACCCTATCCAAATACATAACGGTTTCGGGGGTAGATAGATTTAGCCCTATGGAATCAGCCCTATAGAGTCAGCACTGTTGAATCACAATGGACGCGAATTTTGAAAACCCGGAGTCCTTTGTATCTTTCCTGTTTTGCTTAAATTTATGTCAAACAAACAATCGCACCTTGACATGATACCAAATGGTACTACATTAACGAAATACCTAAGGGTATCATTTGGAGGAAAATATGCGGATATACACTGATTTAAATCATCTATTTACAAAACCAACATAACAATGATTCAATATTTAACTGACTTGCCTGCCCCGAATTTCAAATGAAGCAGGATGTACAAAACTCATTCAGGGCCTTGGCTGACCCCACGCGTCGTATGATTTTGATGCATTTAAGCACCAAAGATATGACAATTGGAGAAGTCACAGATCATTTTGGCATGACCAGAGCAGCCGTGAAGAAACACTTAAATATCCTCGAAAGTGGTCAACTCATTTCGGTGCACAGAAACGGGCGTGAGCGAATCAATAGACTAGAGCCAATGGGTTTAAAATCAGTAGCTGACTGGATGAGCTATTTTGATGGTTTTTGGAATGAGCGTCTAAACAATTTAAAAACTGCAATCGAAACTGAACAAGGAGATAAAAATGCCTAATACAACACTTGTGAAAACATTTATCTTTGCCGCTTCGCGTGAAACGGTCTGGTCTTTCCTGACAGAGAAAGACAAACTCGCTTTATGGTTTCACCCAACGACATCCGATCTTGTAGAAGGAGAGGATTATGCTCTGGTCAGAGAAAACGATCATGGTGAACTGATAAAGCAGTGTTGGGGCTCAGTGCTTAAGATGGATAAACCTAATTTGTTAGTTTATTCATTCACTGTGGGCCCATTAAATGGTGCGTTAACAACCGTCACATGGACGCTTGAAGAAATACAGGATGGAACAAAGTTAACACTGCAACATGAGGGCATTGGAGAGGCCTCGGGTGAAGCTGCAATGGGAATGCTTTTAGCTTTGGATAAAGGCTGGGATAAACATCTGGATTCATTGAGAGGTTCAATGAGATCGACTTTTAACAGCGAATGCAGTCAATAACACTGATTTTCATAAGTTTATTTTAAAGAGGTTCATCATGGCAACCCACACAGTGGTCTCACAAACAAAATGGATAAAAGCCAGAAAAGAATTATTAGTGAAAGAAAAAGAATTTACCCGTCTTCGTGATCAATTAAGCGCAGAACGACGTGCGCTACCTTGGGTAAAAATCGAAAAAGAATATGTTTTTGATGGGTTAGAAGGGCAGCAAAGTCTTTCAGATCTATTCGATAGCAAGAGCCAGCTCATGGTCTACCATTTTATGTTTGGTCCAGAGTGGGAAGAAGGTTGTCCGAGTTGTTCGTTTTGGGCCGATAACTTTAATGGTCTCGACATTCATCTGGCGCATCGGGATATTGCTTTTCTTGCAATATCAAGAGCAGGTTATGAAAAAATTGAAACATATAAACAACGTATGGGCTGGAATTTCAAATGGATCTCATCGCTAAACAATGATTTTAATTATGATTTAGGTGTTTCGTTTACACCAGAAGAAAAAGAAGCCAATGAAATAACGTACAATTACCTTAAACAACCATATTTTATCGATGAACTTGCTGGTGTAAGTGTGTTTTTTAAAAATGAACAAGGCGATATATTTCATACGTACTCTACCTATTCACGTGGACTCGATATTTTAAATGGTGCTTATAACTATATTGATTTGTCACCCAAAGGACGTGATGAAGAAGTCGGAATCATGAAATGGTTGCGTCGTCATGATCAATATGAATGACTTACTCAGAATATCATTCTAAAAAACACCCACCAGCGCGCCTGTTCACCCACAAAGATGGAGAACCCAATCAAAAGAAATAGCAATTTTGGTCAGGATACATTGATTGTTCGTATGCAGAATTTGCGCCGTTGAGGTGTTGATAAATGAATGAAACAGCGATAACGGTTTACACAGCCAAAATCAATAAGGTGATGGACTACATTAGTCTTCATTTGCAGGGTGATTTGTCTGTTGAAGAGCTGAGTCGCGTTGCGAATTTCTCAAAATATCATTTCCACCGGCAATTTTCTGACTTCGCAGGCATCAGTGTTTGGAAATATATCCAATTGTTGCGGTTAAAACGCGCTTCTTACCAGCTTGTTTTTAATCAACACAGTAAAATCATTGATATCGCAATGGATGCGGGCTTTGAAAATCCAGAGTCTTTCTCTCGTGCATTCAAAAAAACGTTTGGGCAAACACCCTCGCAATTTAGAAAAAAGCCTACATGGAAACCTTGGCATGAAAAATATCAATTTTCATCAAAAAAGGAGGAACACAACATGCAAGTACAAATCATTGGATTCCCGGAAGAAAAAATCGCAGTGCTGGAGCATCGTGGAGACGTTGAGCTGCTAAATCATTCAGTCAGCAAATTCATCGAATGGCGAAAAGAAAGCAAGCTTTCACCCGTAAAAAGCAGCAAATCCTATGGCCTCGCGTATGATGACCCTAAAACAACCAAAACAGAGGACTTCAGGTTTGATATTTGTGGCACAGTCAAAACAGATGTTCCGGCAAACACGCAAGGCATTATTACCAAAGTGATTCCCAGTGGAAAGTGTGCGTTGCTACGCCACTTCGGCTCTCATGAAAACATGGATAGCAAAGTACATTATCTATACGGCGAATGGCTGCCAGGCAGCGGTGAAACGTTGCGCGACTTTCCCTGCTTTTTCCATTATCTGAATTTTTTCCCTGAAGTTTCAGAGCATGAATTGATCACCGATATCTATCTGCCATTGAAATAAATCGAACACCTGTTAAAAAATGGACTGACCAGAAGCAATCATTAAAACAGCCCCATATTCGAGAGGTTAAACTATGGAAGAAATGGAACTCGCCGTTCAAGCGGTCAGCACACCCATGGTTCAAATGTGGATAAACTGGATGCTATTCATTTTCATGGCATCAATCCTGTTTGTTTGGAAACATAAATCCGCACGCATTGTGCTTGCTTCATTTATTTTAACGCTCCCTGTTGCTCTGCTTATTTTCAATCTCACAAAGTCGGCGCATTTAATTGGAGTTGCCCATATCATGATATGGGGTCCCCTGGCTTATTTTCTCTTTAAGAGCGATTTAAAAGAGCCTTCTTTTCGGCCTAAAAGTACGTACGGCATCTGGGTTATTTTATTACTGATAACCATCGCAATCTCACTTGTCTTCGATGTAAGAGATGCCGTATTAATCATGTTCGGCATGAAATAACCTACAAAGAGACCCTATGCCAACTTATCATCAGCAATATGATAATGAGGGTCTTCTTTAATATTCACTTCAACCAGATCGCCTGCTTTCTCAAGTAACTCTTTACACTCTGAGCTTAGATGACGCAGATGCAGGTTTTTTCCGGCCTTGGTGTATTTCTCCGCCAGATTATCAATCGCTTCAATGGCTGAATGATCAGCCACACGTGAATGGGCAAAATCGATAATCACTTCATCTGGGTCCTGCTGAGGATCAAACAATTCACCAAAACGATGTGCAGATGCAAAAAAGAGCGGACCGTGCATTTCATAAACACGTTCACCGCTTTCGAGATCCTTGGGTACAACATAGATATGTTTGGCATTTTTCCAGGCAAAAACAAGCGCAGTTGCAATCACACCTACAACGACGGCAATCGCAAGATCAGTTAACACAGTCACTACCGTTACAAGCACCCCGACAAATGCATCTTCTCGGGGGATTTTGTTGAACAGATTAAAGCTCCCCCACTCAAATGTGCCAATGACCACCATGAACATGACACCCACAAGTGCTGCCACCGGAATCATCTCAATGAGTGGTGACGCAAAAAGGATAAAACTAAGGAGAAAAAGCGCTGCTGAAATACCAGAGAGATTACGCAAACCACCCGATGAGATATTGATCATGCTCTGCCCAATCATGGCACAACCACCCATGCCACCAAAAAAACCGGTGACAATGTTGGATGTCCCCTGCCCAATACAGACCCGGTTACCTTGTCCACGTGTATCGGTCATTTCATCAATCACACTCATCGTCAGTAACGATTCAATCAAACCAATTGCAGCCAAAATGATGGCATACGGAAAGATGATATAGAGCGTTTCAAAAGTCATCGGTACATTCGCAATATGGAATGGCGGAAGTCCACCTCCAATACTGGCAATGTCACCGACTGTTTTTGTATCAAGACCACCCAAAATCACCACAGCAGCAATACCAACAATCGCCACTAAGCCTGCAGGCACAACACGTGTTAATTTAGGTAGAAAATGCATGATCAACATGGTGGCAATCACCAAAGATAACATCAGTAACATTTCAGTTGAAACCAACCAATCACCGGATAGCCAGCCCCATTTCCCTTCTGGTGTCGAAGTCTGAAACTGTGGAATCTGGGCAAGAAAAATCACAATAGCCAAACCATTTACAAAACCCAACATGACGGGAAAAGGTACCATGCGAATAAACTTACCCAGTTTGCAAAGGCCAAAGATAATTTGAAAAACACCCATCAATACGACGGTTGCAAAAAGATATTCAACACCATGATCAGCGACAAGCGCCACCATCACCACAGCCAACGCGCCCGTTGCACCGGAGATCATGCCAGGACGACCACCAATCAGTGCCGTAATCAAACCAACCATAAATGCCGCATACAGCCCCACCAGCGGATCGACACCTGCTACAAATGCAAAAGCCACAGCTTCTGGCACCAGTGCCAGCGCCACTGTCAGACCCGACAGGACATCATCTTTCACGCCAGCGGCGTGTTTATAATAGAGTGCAAACATCAAATAACTCCGGGGATGGTTAAAAAAGGAACGCAATCATGCCAAAAAACAGTGTAAATAACACCGAAAAGATCAATGATGTGGCTGACACGCCTCGCATTTCACTGAAATAATTTCAGGCACTTCGCAATCCAAACGGGCCAGTGTCATCCTGCCACCCCAAACACAACCCGAATCCAAGCCCAACACATGGGGCTGATCTGTGACAAGCCCTTTGGCAGCCCAATGACCATAAACCACCCGACATTGATCCCGCCATGCAAGATGTTGATGTGCAAACCATGGTTTTTCTCTGGATAATGGTGGCTGACCAGAACGAACGCCCCAATCAAACTCACCGTCCTGCGTACAGTAACGGGTTCGGGTCAATACAGCAGCATTAAACAATGCCCGTTTTGGATCATCCTTTTCAGGCTCTACACTTGGGAAATTTTGATGGTGTAATTTCTGACAAAATTTCTTCCACCCATCACTTTGCAGCTTTTTCTCAACCTTTTTTGCCCGCCGTTTGATTTTTTTTAGTTTCCAGGCCGGATGCAAACCCGCATGTACCATACACCAGTTCAATGCTTCATCATGATGAAATAGAGGTCTGTGCCTAAGCCACTCTACCAACTCATTTTTATCCGGTGCCTGTAGCAGCTCATCGAGTGTGTCACGTTCATAAGCGCGTTTACCACCTGCTGCATGCTCCAGCAGATGCAAGTCATGATTGCCCAGCACCGCCACACAGGCATCACCCAATGATTTTAGATAACGGAGAACCTTTAACGAATCCGGCCCCCGGTTCACCAAATCTCCGACACACCAAAGTTTGTCTTTTGCCGGATCAAATGCGACCTTCTTCAGCACCTTTTTTAAGGGTTTATAACAGCCTTGAATATCACCGATCGCGTAGACAGCCATCAACGCCAAACTTCATTCAAAAAATTCATTTCCATAGCGTATCAAGATGGAGCATGTAATAAAAGTTGAAAGCCTTTTCACATCACTGACTTTCAATCCTCATACTTTCCAGTTAATCTATGTTGCTATGGGAATTTGGGTATGCGCATAGAGGCGGAAAAAGAATTGATCCAATCCGGTATCATTTCTGCCGATGATATTCACACGGCCAAATTAAAAAGCCGTAGTAACCGTGTTTCGATTTTATTAAATTTGTTAGAAAACCGTTCAGCACAAAGCTGTGATGCCATCGCAGAAAGCTTGGCACAACACTATAAAATACCTCTGCTTTCAATGAAAAAAATCACCCCTCCCCAACACATGATGGAAAAATTCAACCCCAAACAAGCCAGGAAATTGCACTTTTTGCCTATCTCAGAACATGGCGGTCAGATTGTTATTGGCATGGTAGATCCACTCGACCTCAATTATAACGATGAAATTTGTGCAATTTTCCAAAAGACCATTCAGCCCGTGTTTATCAGCATGAGTGATTTTGAGCGCAACTATTATCGTTTTTTCAGAAAGGGTGTCTCTCTACCCGCAGCAAATCCAACATTAATGGATACGGCCGCATTGAAAAAAGTATTTCTGAATAGTGATGAACCTGAGATCTCCAATGACGAAAAAGCCAGCATCGCAAAAAAGTTTGCAACCACGATCATTTCCAAGGCCTTGGCGAGCAAGGCATCGAGTTTCTGCATTGAACCACAACATGAGCTCTCGCTTGTAAACCTTTCACTCGATGGCACCGATTACAATCTGTTTAAATTTTCTGCTTCGCATCATAAAGCCATGATTGATGCCATGATGCGCATGGCAAAAATTGATCCTCCTAAACATGAAGGCATCGACTTGTTCAGTCGTTGCCAGATTAAATATCGGGAACAACAGTACATTCTTGCTTACAATTTTCGCCAAACACCCACAGGCGAACAGGTCATTGTTCACATCATTGATCCACTGCTAAATAACCTAACCATAGAAGATATGGATTTACCCACTCAAGCGCTCGAGCAACTCAAACAAACGTTGGAACAACCCGGGGTTATTCTTGTCACCGGTCCCAGCGGCTCTGGAAAATCCACCAAACTTCAGGCGATAACACGCTACTTAGCCACGCAGGATAAAGATATATTTACCATCGAGGATATCGTTGGCTTTAAAATTGAAGGTGTGAGGCAGTTTCAGGTAAAACCTCATGGCCCTTCCAAAACAAAAATTCTGAAAGCCCTACAGGCAAAAAAAGCCAATGTTATCGTGATTGATGAAGTTGATAGAGAATCACTTCCTGCGGTACTTGATGCGGCTGACGGCGGCGCTCTCGTCCTGCTTTCAATCAGCGCGCCTGACATCAATGAAGCTATGTCCACGCTGCTGCGTGCAGGTAGTCCACGCTCAAGGATCGCTGCATCGCTTAAACTGGTCTCGACTTATAAAGTCATCCGAACACTTTGTCCCGGCTGTAAAACCACAGCCAACATTCACCCGACAACAAAAACGCAATGGCAGATTCCGGAACATTTGAAATTTCAGACAGGAAACGGCTGTAGTGCATGTGACAACAAAGGTTATCATGGAACACTCAACCTCAGCGAACAGCTTGCGATCAGTGAATCTATTGCGGCACTGATCGAACATGGTGCCTCAGGCCCTGAAATATTTGAGGCCGCAAGATCCGAGGGCATGTTAACGCTGATCGAGCAGGGTTTTAACAAAGCCATTGATGGTACAACAGCTCTGGAGGAAGTGCTTGCCGCAGTGCCATGCCATGAAATGTTTTCACTTAAAGGGCGAATGCGAATGGGCCGTGTCATGCCATTAAATGAGCTTAGAGCCTCACCGGTTGTAACCCCAAGGCCTTTCAAGGAAAAGAATACACCACCAAAATCAACAGTAGAGAAAGCGCATCTCCCGGCTACCGAAGTGGATCGGCCTATTACCTTAACAAACCTGCCTGCGTTTACTGAAAAGAAAGCTGAAATTATCAAAGAGGCAGAAAAACCAGCCCTCCAGCCAACAGAGCTTATAACACGAGCGCCTGAGCGTAATGACAAAGCCAACATTCTTCTCGTTGATGATTCACATGTCACACTTGAATTCACGCGTCACATTCTTGGAGTATCCGGGTATTTCAATGTAGATGTCGCCGATACAGCCAAAAAAGCATTGGAGATGTTACAGAACAAACAGTATCACCTTGTGATTACCGATCAGGAGATGCCAGAGCAAACCGGGCAGGAGTTTATTGATTTTATCCGCAAACACCCATCACTCAACAATGTTGGAACGATCCTGTTAACCGGGAATCTGAATGAAATGTCGGCACTGGAAAGTGGTGCAGATGGTTATATTGCCAAACCGACGGACCCGGAACTTCTGGTTGCACGTGCCAAATCGATTTCTGATATCTACAAACGTCTATCGAGTACCTCATCAAAACCTGAGCCTCCAACTTTCATGCAAACACCGGATGCTGCTTCCGGTGATGCTGGTAAAGTGAAATTCACAGAAAAAGACATGGCAAAAATTTCAGGTTTGGAGTTGGATATTCCTTCGAGTAGTAACCCTGCACCCGCCGTACAGGATGAAGTCGAAGAGGACGATGATTCATCCGAATTCGACAGCCTGTTTAAATAGTTTTCCCCGTGTCACTGACACATCGCTCACCACCCTGTTCTGCCACTTCTTCCTGCATCACAGACTTATCTTTTCCTTCTGATGTTTCTTCTGACATTCCTTCGGATCCTGTTTCAATGTCTCTGTCACCCTCTGATCCCTCATCCGTTACAGATGTTTCAAGGGTCACGAGACACTGTGAAAAAGTGTAAAGACTGTTTTGTCCTTTCACACTGTAATTGACAATACGTTCAATTTTTTTCATCAACTCAACCAATGCAAGCATATGGCGTACAGCCAGTTTCCCGGATGTCCCAGCTCTTAGAAGTTTTGTTTTCACCTGTTCATAACTGCGTTCCAGATGATCAAGCGTCACGGCTTCCTGAATCAAGGTCTCTTTATCACTTGCCGATTCCTGAACACTCTCCAGAATTGAAATCGCAAGCCGCCTGTTCTCTAGCAGCATCTCATCAACACCTTTCGAAATAGAAGATACTTTTTTACTCTGCTGCTGATCAATATCCTGAGCCAGTTCACCTACATCAGAAAAATACCGGGTTGCAGCCATCGAAAGCGGCAATGCTTCTGCCACCTCTTCCGGAAGATCTGAACGTCGTAGTTCGGAGGCAAAATTAGCCACTGCATCAATCAATTGATCCATAACAAAACGATCAATTTTCAATCTTGGGCTCAGGCTTGCCTCAGTATTGATGGCATCTTCCGCCATTCGAATTGAAATACTCTGAATACGCTCAAGCTCTTTAATCAGTGCTTCATGTGCCAATGAAGGTGTACCCATCAAGGTACGATCCAGATATTTAGGTCGTGCCTCATCTTCTTCTGCTGCTCTAAATTGGTTTTTCAGAAAGCTCACCAGCTTTTGGGTCAACGGCCATAGCAGTGCGACCCCAAGCAAGTTAAACAGCGTATGAAAAAGTGCCAGAAAAGTCGCGGGTCCTCCCGCCATCGCCATGTTTTGATCGATCCATTCAATCGCAATCAGTATCAATGGCAAAATGAGCAAAGCAGCCACGCCAGTGACTACATTGAAGATCACATGCGCTGCCGCCACGCGCCGTGCATTCGGTGTTGCGCCGATAGCAGCCAGTGCCGCTGTTGATGTGGTTCCAACATTGGCACCAATCACCATGCATGCAGCAGCAGGAAGCGCAATGACACCGCCAGCAGCCGCAGTTAATGTCATCGCAATCGCAGCACTGGAAGATTGCATAATCAGCGTCATCACAAAGCCTACACCCACAAACACCATCAGCCCCGTGATACCGCCTTCCTGAAGTGCATCCAATACAATCAGATTATCAAGCCCTGTAAAACCTGATTTCATCAAATCAATACCCAGAAAAAACAATCCAAACCCTGCAATAGCTTTGCCCATCGCCGGATAACGGCCATGTTTGGCAAACAACGTCATCAGCATACCGATGCCAATCGCAGGCAATGCAAATGTTTTGATATGAAACCCAAATCCGATAATGGCAACCAGCCAACCCGTCATCGTTGTTCCAAGGTTGCTGCCATAAGCCACTCGAATCGCCTGTTTCAAGTTGAGTAAACCCGCATTCACAAAACCAATCGTTGCTACGGTGACCGCACTGGAGGACTGCACCATCGATGTGATCAAAGCACCCGAGAGAATACCGCGCAACGGCGTCCGGGTTGAACGCTTCAGGATTTTGCGCAAAGACTTACCCGCCGATAGTTTCAGTCCATCGGTCATCATTTGCATACCGAGCAGAAAAAGTCCGATGCCACCGGCAAGACCGGTAAGAACCTGCCAAGTCAATCAAGCCTCCTAAAAAGTAAGTTATAATCAGCCAAAGGACACACTTATAAGTGTAGATTCACTTGCAGCGACAATCAATCTCATTTCAAATCAACATCCTAATAAATGATATGTTTTTGATAAAATTTGCAGATTATTTTCCTTAGATAAAAACATCCGTGTTCAAAATTCATATCATGAAGCCGCACTTGCATCACCCTTCTTTCTGTCATAGAAGCCTGCATGGCTATTAAATCAACCATTTTCAAAGCTGATATTCAGATCACTGATCTGGATCGGCATTATTATCAGGATCACGCCCTCACACTCGCCCGCCATCCATCAGAGAATGATGAACGTATGATGTTGCGCCTGCTGACCTTTGCCCTGCATGCCAGTGATAGCATGCGCTTCACCAAAGGGCTGAGCAGTGAAGATGAACCTGAATTGTGGCAAAAAAGCCTGAGTGATGAAATTGAAATCTGGATTGATCTTGGTCAACCCGATGAAAAACGTATTCGCAAAGCCTGCGGACGGGCAAAACAGGTTTTCATCTATACCTATCATTATCGCAGTGCCATTGTCTGGTGCCAACAGATTCAAAAAAAACTTGCTCGCTTTAATAATCTATCCATCATTGTGATTCCTGATGAATCCATGCAACAGATGGGTGCGTTGTCTCAACGAACCATGCAATTACAATACACCATTCAGGATGCAGAAATCCTGTTAAGCGACGGTGAGACTTCTGTCAGCATCGAACCTGAAAAACTGTTCTCCAGTTAAATAACACCTAAATACCTGCCTAAAACGTTTTGATCTTATTGCGCCACTTGCGTTTCAATGTCATCGCGATCAGTCGTATTCAATGCACCCAACACGGCAGGGATAAACCCGGCCAGTTCCGCAGACATCATTGAAAAATCAGCGTCAAACTGGGCCAGTTGATCACCACCGGCATCGGCTTGTTCCAACAATTCATCATCATAACGAATCCGGCGAATAGAGAGATCATCATGTAATACAAATGAAAGTTTCTCCTGCCAATTCATGGCCATGCGATGCACCCGCTTACCTGTCGAGAGATGGGCACGGATCTCACTGGATGCGACATCCACATGTTTGCAACGAATAACACTGGTGGATTCACCCGCCGCCCGTAATTCACATTCATCTTCAATATCAAAACCTTCCGGAAGGTTCTCTTCGTTCAATAACCATTGAGTCATCGCCGATTCAGGTGAAATATTGGTCTGCGGTAGCACCACATTCAGTGTGCCAAGCGTTTTACGAAGCAACATGATCAGCTCTTCAGCTTTTTTTGCTGAAGCCGCATTCACAATCAACCAGTCATTTTTTGCATCGGACTTGTTTACATCAATATAGGCATAGGTATGGCTCGCTTTGACCAGAGCACGCGGCAACAGCTCGTTCATCAGCTGATCCTTGATATCAGTACGCTCCTTGCGTCCAACAGGCCGTCCTGCTTCCTGCTCGATCTCAAATGCTTTCTCCTCCACCAACTCACGCACCAGTGAGGCAGGCAGCACCTTATCTTCACGTCGCAGGCAAATCATTAGCTTGCCATCCGTCTCATGCACAAGCATCTGCCCATCCAAACCCAAAGGTCTGGACCAGCCTTCACATGAAAGTTCCATCTGCCCACAGCTTCGGGCCTTGCGGCTCTCCAAGGCTTCGTGCAACTGCTGTCCCGTCATTTTGAATGACGCTTCAAAACGATAAAAATGAATGTTTTTAAACCACATGGAATGTATATCCTGTAAAAGA
Source organism: Mariprofundaceae bacterium (assembly GCA_021772895.1). Lineage (GTDB taxonomy): Bacteria > Pseudomonadota > Zetaproteobacteria > Mariprofundales > Mariprofundaceae > WSZY01. The sequence goes on from JAJFLC010000015.1 coordinate 239,851, forward strand.
GATGAATAACAATAAAACAGGCTCACCAATGAGCCTGTCCAACGCGGAATGTAGCAAAGCATCCGCACAGCACAACTGCTCTTTGTTATTCATTTGAAAAACCACAATAAAAAGAAGCAAACAAAAAATGAGGCCCCTGATAACAATTTCTTAATCAAGGGCCTCACTATTTATCGAAGCAAGTTACGAGCTAAGCAACAGCCTGAGTCTGCTCTCGCTCCTGTGCAACACGACCTTTACCAATCGTCAGTAGATCCCAGACAAGTAATACAATACCTACAGAGGTTATAAGTCCGAAAATCATTCGCCACTCCATACCCTGTATAAACCAGGGGTGAGTCTGTGCTGAAAAATAGCCATACCATGTGGAGCCACCGACTGCCCGTTCAATGAAAGACTGTTCATAACCGGATATCAGCAACGCAACCGTCATTCCGACCACACCCATATTGAGTAAACCCAACGACCATTTCCATTTCCAACCGCCATCGGGGAGGTTAGATCCCAAGCCTTTTTGCCCACGCATATAAGGTACTGCGATATAGATCATCGCAATAACGATCGTGGCATAAGCACCAAAGAAAGCCAGATGACCATGTGATGCCGACCACTGTGTACCATGCGTATAGAGATTGATCTGCGGCAGTGTGTGCATAAAACCCCAAACACCTGCGCCAAAGAAATTACCAAAAGCATGCGCAATCAACCATGCCAGTGCAGGATTGTTGTTACCTTTCATATGCCGTGCACCCGCGTCATAAACTGCATGCACAACCATTGCCACCAGAGGAATCGGTTCGAGTGCCGAGAAGAAACCACCGATGGTTAACCAGTATTCAGGTGTACCAATCCAGAAATAGTGGTGACCCAAGCCAAGAATACCGGAACCAAACATCAGCGCCACTTCAATATAGAGCCATGTCGTGACAATTTTACGATCGACTTTCAACACTTTCATCAGGCCCCAGGCCATCAGACAGCCAACCAAAACTTCCCACGTCGCTTCGACCCAAAGGTGAATGACCCACCACCACCAGTATTGATCCACTGAAATATTGGGCGTATAAAACATGCCAGCGAGATAAATACCTGCCAGTGCGACGAGATCAAGTGTCAGTACACCAGAAATCCCACTCCATTTTCCCTTCGAAAACGTTGCTGCCACATTGTAGAAAAATACCAGCATACAAATCACGATACCAATATCTGCCCAACGTGGTGCTTCGATATATTCACGACCTTCATTCACAAACCAACGTGTAAAGTCGTCTCCTGGACCAGACTGAACCAGTAGAAACACCAAAACCACGACAGCTACGGCAGAAGTTAATACCCAAAAAGCAAGCTGACCAAGCTTCAGGCCAACAATCTCAGTTTCACTCTCTTCTTCCAACAGCCAATAGACCGATCCAATAAAACCATACAGCAACCACACCACCATGGCATTGATATGCACGGTGCGCGTCACATTAAAATCCAACATGCCAAACAGAAGTTCAGGGTAAAGGTATTGCATACCAGAGAGCAGCCCAAAAATAATTTGGGCCACAAACAATGAAATCGCTACGGTATAATATTTAACAGCCAGTTGCTGGCCACCATTCAGATGATCGAGTTTCATGGCTTAGCCCTCCTTATCTATGACTGTAAAGTTGTATGGAAATCCATTGGTATCGATAGACGACATCCATTTCAGGAATGCAACCACCGCCATCGCTTCCCCCCTGCTTAAGTGAAGGTTTGGCATCATTCGGCCCGATCCGAAAGAACGAGCATTTTCTACAGGATCCATAAGAAATGCTATCATCATCTCTTCACGTTCTTCTTCTGAACTCCAGCCCGGATCCAACCACGCTTTGGTCAAATCAGGCGCAAAATAAGAACCATTGCCAAGCAGTGTGTGACAACCCATGCAATTTCGTCCCTGAGTGATCTTCTTGCCATATGATACCAGTGCTTCTGCTTCTTCTTCACTTAGCATCTTGCCAAACAAAGGATCCTCACCACCAATCAACGGCACCTGAATGTTTCGTTCATCATTAAATTTATAGTCTATGTGTTTGTTAATCACTGAATAGGCGGGAACACGTTCACTGCCCGCAGTAATTTTAGGGATTGAATCTAAAGTAAGGATAATCAGTACGACAAACATAGAACCTGTTACCCATATTGCTGTTTTTTTCCAGAATACTTCACTGGACCACCAGGGTGTTGCATTATTCATACGCTCTCCTCCTTAATCGTTTTATTGATCGGTTGATTGGAACCAGGTTCGAGGTCTTTTTCATCTGCCTCAGGGGCCACGCTGCTTGCATGCGTAGCCACACAAAGATTCCAGATGCCATGAGGTGCTAACAGATAGCCCACAAGCATGGTGATAACCAGCCACCACCAAAAACCATGCAGATGGGCCGCTGAGCCAAGAACAAGGACTGAAATAAAAAGAATACCGTAAGAGGCATAAGCTAAGACCATCATCCAGGGCTTGGATTGGAGACGAGACCAGGCAAAAAGAAGTGCATACAAAGCTCCGGCCATAATGACCATCGCTCCGGAGAAAAAAACGATGAAAAAATCTTTCAGTTCAACAGGTTCAAGCACAGTCCCACCCTATGGAAATCTTGTATCCCTGTTATTCTAGACCATCTGGAATGAACCGCAACCTTCGATCATAACGCGACCTGCTTTGCATAATTCAGACATGATTAAGACGAATGCCATTGTCCTCAAGTTTAATCAGCTTCTTTTTATAGAGTGAACCGATCGCCTTTTTAAACTTAGCCTTACTCACACCAAAAAGTGCTTTGATCTCTTCCGGTGGGCTTTTATCTGTTACTGCAATGAAACCGTCTTTTTTTCGGAGCTGTTCCATGATCTGACCTCCAACATCAGCTGTCTTTTCAGATGGTAGTTGATGCAAACAGATATCAATTTTTCCATCATTACGGATGTGTTTGATAAAACCTTTGAGTTTTTCACCGCGCTTCAAATCCCGCACCACCTCCTGATGATGCAAAAGCCCCCAGTGCGAATTGTTAACGATTAATTTATAACCAAGCTCAGACTTGTTAGCGACAAATAAATCAACGGCTTCACCCACTTCAAAATCATCTTCGGATTCATCATAAAGCAGATCATTCAGCCGGGCTGAAGCGACAATACGGTCGCTGTCTTCATCAAGATAAATGCCCACCACATAGCGTTTATGCTCTTCCATTTTTGGTTTTTGTTCAGCAAAAGGTACGAGCAGATCTTTTGGCAGCCCCCAATCAAGAAAAGCTCCATTGCTCGTCACCGAGACTACCTTCAAACAGGCGAATTCACCCAGCATGGCATAAGGTTTTTCGGTGGTCGCAATAACCCGGTCTTCTGAGTCACGATAAATGAACACCTCGATCTCATCACCTACAACACAATCTTTGGGCACATAACGGACAGGAAGAAGGATTTCACCCAAAGCACCACCATCAAGGTAAAGGCCAAAATCAACCGCTTTGACCACCTTCATTTTGTTCAATTTACCAATTTCAACCATGAAAAGACCTCATAAAGAAGCCGATACTGCATTCATCGCTTAGCGCTTTATATAATTAATTCAAATGTATTAGGAAAATGGTCAGGACAAGTTTCAAAACATAACTGTTTATTGCTGAATACCTGATACAACTCGAAAAACTACATCAATACCTGTAAACTAAATTTAAACGGATTCGCCTGATCACCAAAACTCAGTGTGTGATTGCCCATGGTAAGTGGTACAACGGCATCGGTTTTTCCATGCCCCAAACGCTGCTCATCCAGCTCACAATAATCACCATATTGTGATACCCTCAACTGCAATTCGCCCGCTTCAGACATCTCAATGATGATGTGTTCCTCGCGCACAAGTTGACTGCACCCTGCCAGTTTCACATCAATATGTTTGGGTTCGCGAAACAGGTCTGTCACACTCTGTGGGGGACGAAACGCACCAAAAACCCACGGTAAACGGCACACAATCCGTGGTTGATTACATAACGCCTGCTGAGCAGAATCATTTAACCCTTCAAGTTTTGCATAAGAAACAAATGTATCATCAAGCTCGTAAGGGTCTTCTTCTGTCAATGTACTTTTCAAACGCGAAAACAGAGCCGCCAACAGCGGTGTCAAACGGCTTCCCGGCCCATTCACCAGACGAATCAAAGCACCCCGATCAATCACTTCGACTTCACCATCGGTTAAAGCAATCACCGTTGCAGTTCGCTGCTGGGACAACCCTGCAAGGCCCAGTTCACCAACAATTTCACCCGCCTGAAGTGTCGAAACCTCAATTACACCATCACGATTTTTGCGGCGCACTTCAACCCAACCGGACTTGATCAAATACGCCACCGTATCTTCATCACCCTGCCCTATGAGCGCATCACCCTCTTTGAATGCCATCATGTTTGCCATATCGTCCCTCACACATCCACCAGTATGTAAAAAAAATTACATGATTAACCAACAACGTTCTTTATTCTGTGTCAAATGTCACATTGCAATGAGAACCATTCACCTCTGTTCACCAGCAGACTAAACCCATAAATGGCCAAGTGTTGTATACATATAAAATATACTTAAACTCAACGTCTGATGCAAAGACGCGCCAAATCATACACATAAAAACTGGAGATCATCATGTCATACCCTACCCCGATTGCCATGCGCAGCTCCCTTAAAGCTGCCCAACTGGAAATTGATTGGGATGATGATCATAAAAGTATTTATTCACATGAATATCTACGTGTTCACTGTCCATGTGCCGATTGTCGCGGTCATACCCCAGACCAGGCCAAAGTGATTACAGGCAAAGAAAATGTGCACGCTACTCATATCGAATTGGCCGGGAATTATGCGATTCGCATCGAGTTTGATGATCAACATGGCACGGGCATCTATGCTTATTCTGAACTTCGAAACAATATGTGTCAGTGTCCTGAGTGCAAAACCGACTAAGAAAGTATATTAGACTTTACGCTCGAAACAGTGAACCCAGACCTGTGCATCTTCGTTCCAATCCATGCCTTTATGCATACGGAGAATCAACGATTTATACATCGCCAGTGATGGATAACCTTCAGCCCGAGCATCCACATCGCTCATCTCACCAAGACGTTGCCGCTTGAGTGCAGTCACCACAAAAGAAATTTCATCCAATTCAAACGTTTCGCCCGGATACGCATAAACACCATCACGGCGCTGTTGTGTTTTTTCACCTTTCAGCGCGGCCATAACCAATTTCGGATGGCGGACAAGTCGATCAATAGCGCAAGTTTTTTCAGGAAAGTCGTTCATATTACCGCCATATATCAATGATTAGATTGCACCACATTATCCACACTTCCATAAAGAGTAACAGGGAACTGCGATTTAAAACCTGCATTGCAGCCAATCAAAAGCAGACTGCAATCAACCTCATTCTTTTCGCTCTTCTTCTGAACAAGTCGGTTTAATATCATAGCCCAAGTAATAGTATTCATGCCATAGACGCTTCGAGCCTTGCCGTGCTAAAAAGTGAAGACCTTCAAGGCTTGCACAACGACTGAACTTGACAGAGTGATTATTAAGATGATTCGTAAGAATTACCTCCTTATCCTCAATTTTTAGCAATACCTCTGATGCGATGACAGCAACGCCTAATTCTCCTCTTACACTAGCTGCTTGCTCTAGCTGAATATCATAGGAAGTACCATCCAAAAATGCTTCTAACTTACATGGAGTTTCTCGTAAATTGACAACTTTACCGCGTGTCCACCTTTGAGGATCAAAAACAATGACATGAATGGTCTGGCCCGGTTTCAGCTCTTCACCTTGAAAAGTAACGCACGCCAAAGAAGGGGAAAACGTCGCAGCAATTCCAAACTGAAATGCTTGATCGTTAGCAAAAGCATTTGAAGTAAACATAATGCTCAATAATGCACATAAAAGAATTAGTTTTTTCATGTGTATATTAAGACTGTTTATGATCTTCATAAGATTTCTCTTCCCCCAAGGCGTGGCTATATATAAAAGGTTCATGCCTTATGCTCTACTTGTTTGAATACAGTTGAGAAAGACTTCACCAAAACGCTCCAGCTTCACTTGCCCTACGCCATTAATTTCGAGCATCTGGTCGGATGTTGCAGGTTTAAGCTGAGCCATATGCATCAATGTGGCATCGCCAAATACGATATATGGCGGCACATTCATTTCATCTGCAAGTCTCTTTCGTAACTCTCGCAGCTTATCAAACAATGCTTCGTCATGCGGTGAATCCATGCGCTGTTTTTTCTTGCGAACCTTTTTGATTTTTGAGCTGATTCTCGGCTTGGCCAGTTCGAGTTCCATCTCTCCACGCAATAATGGTCTGGCAGATGCCGTAAGTTTCAATACCGAATAGTTTGCAATATCCTGAATCAGAAAACCACGATGAATCAGTTGCCGGAAAATGGCAGACCATTCTTCTTCACTTCGCTCTTTCCCAATACCATAAGTTGAGAGCTGATCATGCCGTCTCGTTTGAATACGTTCATTTTCTGAACCACGCAGCACATCAATCACATATTTCAGACCAAAACCCTGATCAAGCCTGTAAACGCAGGATAATGCCTTCTGTGCATCCTCTTTGGCATCGAAAGTCTCTGGTGGGTCGAGACAAATGTCACAGTTACCACACGCGGCATCCATCAACTCATCAAAATAATTAAGCAACACCCGGCGACGGCAGGTGGTTGCTTCGGAAAAGCTGATCATCGCATTAAGTTTATGCAGTTCGATTCGTTTTTGATTTTCATTTTCATTCTGCTCAATCATCCGCCGAGCAGCCATCATATCCTGTGTACCTGAGAGTAAAAATGCTTCGGAAGCAAGACCATCACGCCCGGCTCGCCCGGTCTCCTGATAATAACCTTCGATGTTTTTAGGTAAGTCATAATGCACCACAAAACGGACATTGGGTTTATCAATGCCCATGCCAAAAGCAACCGTTGCCACCACAACATTCACCTCATCTCTGAGGAATGCATCCTGCACATGTGCCCGCTGAGCTGCAGGAAGTCCAGCATGATAAGCTTCTGATTTAATGCCATGCAGCTTCAGTTTTTCAGCCACCTGCTCCACTCGTTTTCGGCTTAAAGCATACACAATGCCCGACTCTCCCCGGTACTTCTCCAGAAATGTTGTGAGCTGATTGAGCGGTTGATGCTTCTCGATCACAGCATAACGGATATTGGGGCGATCAAAGCTGCTTATATGATGGCGTGCCTCGCCAAGCCCTAATACCTGAACGATATCCTTGCGTGTCTGAGCATCTGCTGTCGCCGTTAATGCGATCAACGGTATACGAGGGAAATGAACCCGAAGTGCACTTAATCGCTGATATTCCGGCCTGAAATCATGACCCCACTGTGATACACAATGCGCTTCATCAATGGCAAAAAGACTGATATCAATCTCTGCCAGCCGTTCCAGAAATTCTTCGGACAGCAAACGTTCCGGCGCAATGTAAAGCAGATCAATTTCATGCGAGTGCAACTTTGCCAGCACCTGCCGTGCTTCCTGAGACTTCAGTGATGAATTATAAAATTCCGCAGAAACACCATTGGCTTTTAACGCATCCACCTGATCCTTCATCAAAGATATCAACGGCGAGACCACAATTGCCACACCAGATCGAACCATGGCAGGAATCTGATAACAGAGTGATTTACCACCGCCTGTTGGCATCAGCACAAAGCTGTCACGGCCATCAATAAGATCGGTAATCACCGCTTCCTGATTCGGGCGAAATGCCTCATAGCCAAAAGTTTTTTGAAGGATGTTAAGCGCTGAATCGATGGGAGAACTCCTGTTTAAATATCAGACTAGCGGATAAAAGAACATGAACAAGCAACCTTTGGAAGGTGTGAAGTTTTACAATCCCCAACGCTTTTGGCTGAGTGAAAAAAGAAACCGTCGCCGCTCGCTTGTCGGCATCTGTCGCAACACAGCCAAATAAACGGCCTCATCTTCTGATAGCGACTCAGCCAGCGCAATTGCCTCGCGCTGTCCTTCAGCGTTCAAATGATTAAAAAGACTCAATGTCTCAATACTTAAATTCTCAGGATTCATTGTTCTATGGTTCCATCATAATGCTTTTAATCATCATGCAAATCATAGCGCATTCGCCAAACAATAACTTATATATTTATCTTTAAATGTCTCTTTGCATTCATAATCAGTCGGATTTTTAACTTATTCTTGCAAAAACAACATCGAAGCCCATCGTTATAGTCATTTAGTAGAGGGAATTCATATGACAACAGAAATTTATACTTCAGATTCCAGAGGCACGGCAGATCACGGCTGGCTGAAAAGTCGCCATACGTTCAGCTTTGGCAGTTACCATGATACAGCACGTATGGGCTTTGGTCTGTTGCGGGTCATCAACGATGATATCGTCGAGCCAGCCATGGGTTTTGGTACCCATCCGCACGAAAACATGGAAATCATCTCCATTCCTTTAACCGGATCATTGCGACACGAAGATAGCATGGGCAATCAACACGTCATCCGTGCCGGAGAAGTACAAATTATGTCTGCGGGTACAGGCATCACCCACTCTGAATACAATCATTCAGACAGTGAGGCGGTTAATTTTTTACAAATATGGGTATTGCCAAAGAAGATCAATATCACCCCACGCTATGATCAGAAATTATTTGAAAAAGAAGCCCGACATAATCAATTTCAATTGCTGGTTTCACCCACAGGCAGTGATGCTTCAGTCGCCATCAATCAGGATGCCTGGTTTTCTTTGACAGATCTTGATGAAGGCAAGTCCCTGACATATGCGCAGAATAAAACAGGGAGTGGCATCTATCTATTCATCCTTAAAGGCAAAACACAGATTGATTCGCACACACTTAACCCACGTGATGCCATCGCGGTCACAGAGATGCCATCCATAAAAATCGATGCACTGGAGCCTTCACAGATACTTTGCATGGAAGTCCCCATGTCATAAGGTTTTCTTATTTCTTAAATAATTGAAATGCTATTAGGCCACAAGTTTTTTGGCATTAACGTTTTCCTCTATGGTTTTTCGATGCAAGCTCCCCCATTGGCAGATTGTGCTTAATATCAGGCGAAAGTGTTTTGCCAAACTCCGTTAACGAGTATTCAACCCGTGGTGGAACCTCCGCATACACTTCGCGATGCACCAGACCATGATCTTCCAGCTCGCGTAACTGCTGAGTCAGCATTTTCTGGGTGATGTTGGGAATTTTCCTTTTCAACTCACCAAACCGGTACGTTTTGCCTACCAAATAATAAAGAATCGCAACCTTCCATTTGCCGCCAATCACCGCCAAGGTATGTTGAACAGGGCAATCCAGTATATTTGTATATTTTTCTTCTTTATTTATCATTTTACACCTTTTTTCTCACTTTAATCCATTAGTATCAAAAAAGTAAGTATAATACAAAATAGTGCGTACTTGCCAAAAAATACGTTAATTTTAAGTTATGCCTGTTTTCAAAATGTGTCAATCACATCGTGAAACAAGAAGTGGCCCATTGAATGCGCTGCGCCTTGATTATGCCACTTATGAAAAAAGGAGAATATTATGAGATTAAAAAACAAAGTTATCGTTGTGACCGGTGGCAATAGTGGCATCGGTCTGGCCATTGCTCAGGACTTCAAAAATGAGGGTGCCAAAGGCGTCATTGTGGGCCGCAACAGTGAACGATTAGAAGAAGCATCAAAAGCATTGGGTGATGATTTTATCGCAATCAAGGCTGATGTTACCAACATGGATGACCTCAAAAACCTTTTTGAGAAAACCCATGAAAAATTTGGTAACATTGATGTTGTGGTTGCCAATGCAGGTGGCGGTATTGGTGAAGGAACATTCCTGCCCTTTGCTGATGTCGATGAGAAATCTTTTGATGCCATGGTTGATGTTAATTTTAAAAGTGCGTTTTTCACCGTGCAAAATGCCCTGCCATTCATGAATGATGGAAGTTCAGTTGTGCTTGTATCTTCCATTGTGACTCACAAAGGCTTCCCGGGCACATCGGTTTATACAGCAGCCAAGGGTGCTGTCAGAACACTGGCCAGAACACTGTCAGCAGAGTTATTGGATCGAAAGATCAGGGTGAATGTTTTAAGCCCCGGGCCTGTCGAAACACCCGTTTTTGAAAAATTCGGCTTGCCACCTGAAGCCGTACCTGAAACCAAAGCCTTTTTTACGAGTATTGTTCCCATGAAAAGGATCGGCCAACCTGAAGAGATGGCCAAGGTTGCAACTTTCCTCGCTTCATCGGATTCCTCATACATTTTAGGTGAAGAAATCAGAGCAGATGGTGGTGTTGTAAACTTGTAATCAAACTGTAATGAATCTGTAGTTCTTACAAAATTTTCAGCTTTTCGGCTCCAGAGTGAGTACATTTCACTCTGGAGCATCAGCCTACTCAAACCATACCTTGAACCCGTAATTTCAAAACACCATAAAAACAACATGAGAATATTTGATAGTTTTATGTTTTTTTACATTTAAATTATTTTTTTCATTATTTTATAAAGTTTATATGAGTGAAATATGCCTTAAAACATCAAAAACAACCTTTTTAATGTGAAAAAAATTACAATTTTTACACCACAGAAAAATCCATGCTATAAATAAAGAGATGGAATTTCCAATAGTGGGCAATTACAACCCAAATCTTGTCATACTATCCGTATTGGTTGCGATCATCTCGTCATATGCCATGCTGAATTTTGTCAGCCATATCATCACACGACGAAATAAACATAAAAACATATGGATTGCTGGTGGAGCCATCGTAATGGGTGGTGGTATCTGGTCGATGCATTTTATCGGCATGCTGGCCCTCTCCATGCCCACCCCAGTTGAATACTACCTCGACATCACAATCTACTCTCTGCTAATACCGATATTAATATCTGCGCTGGCTCTCAGATTCATTACAGATACAAAGCAACGCAATCACTCCCTGTTTTTAACCACTGGCATTCTTATCGGGTCAGGCATTGCATCCATGCACTACACCGGCATGGCTGCAATGCACATGGCCGCTAGGGTTCATATGATTCACGGCTGGTGCTGCTATCGGTTCTGATTGCGATCGTAGCATCAACAGCCGCACTCTATATAGCCTTTTATCTACGCGGATCAAAACCAGCAGATCAACTAACGTTGAAACTTCCCGCAACGCTAATGATGGGTTTCGCCATTGCAGGCATGCACTACACCGGTATGGCAGCCAGCAGCTTTATACCAACAGAATCTGGGTATACAGATATCATCCCGAATATGGACGCTATGTCGCTTGCCATCGCAATTGCAGCTGTCGTGATACTTACGCAGGGATTTTCACTCATTGCTTTGCTTCTGGACCATCAGATCATAGAAAAAGAGATCGCGCTGGAGCAGTTAACAGAGAGTGAAAAACGCCTACAAGCTGCCCAAAACATTGCCCAGATGGGTGACTGGGAATGGGATGTCCTAAACAACAAACTCTACTGGTCTGATGAAATGTTTCGCATATTCGGACTGCAATCCAGTGAAGCCATTCCCTCTTTCGAACGCTTCAAAGACGCCATTCACCTTGAGGATCAGGAGAGTGTTTTTCGCGTGATCAACAAGCCTGAGTATCAAAAACAACCCTTTTCGATGGACTACCGCATCATCTCACCCAATGGCAATATCCGCTGGTTTCACGAAGAGAGGATCGACCATACAGACAAACACGGACAGCTCACCCGGCGATGCGGCACAGTACATGATATTACCGGACGCAAACTGGCCGAAAAGCAGATGAATTACCTTGCCACCCATGACCCGCTCACCAAACTACCGAACCGAACGTTGTTGATAGACCGAATTCAGCATGCCAAATCAGTAGCTGAACGTAATAAAAACAAATTTGCACTGCTATTTATTGATATTGATGAATTTAAACAGATCAATGATGAATTTGGCCATAAGCATGGTGACACACTACTTTGCCTGATTGCACAGCGATGTATGAAGTTTGTCCGCGAAAGTGATACCGTGGCCAGGTTCGGCGGTGATGAGTTTATTATTGTACTGTCTGACATCTCCGATATAGACACCGTCGCAACCATTGCTAACAAGCTTGTTGAATCCATGGCTGAAGCGTTCATCCTTGATGAAAAGGTAGTTATCGTTAGCTGTAGCATTGGAATCGCCATCTTCCCCGACGATCAACAAGATACAACGCAAAGTGCCGATACACTCATCCACTTGGCAGATGCAGCAATGTATCAGGCAAAGAAAAGTGGCAAAGGGCAATATCAATTTGCAGGTGTAACTTCAAAAGCAAAAAAACTGCCACATCAATAAAACAGATAGTCGCGCATTGGCAGGTATAGTCATTCAATTCAAATTTACTGAATGCATACACCTCTTTATGAAAACCGGATCAAGTCAAAGGTTTCATTATCTAACCAGCCGCACTGCCACAACGTGAATTAATTCTGCCTGTGGCGTATCGGCATTCATTCTCCCATCAACTGCGCCATGCGTTCAAGCGGATGCGCAGTGACCTCTCTGCCATCATTATAAAAGGAGACCAAATTCAGCCCTCCTCCTTCTACCGCTTTTTTCGCCACATTGTCTGGACTGATCGTATAACGGCCCAGTGCCTTCTCTGTTGGCCAGTTCATATCGGTATAGACCGTATAAACCAGTTCTGAACAGACAATTTTATCGGTGGTTTCCACATCAAAATTGAAGTCGTAAGCTTTCCCTACCTGCTTCAAAGCCAATAAAATACGTTTGATCTTTGTTGCTTTGATTGAACCTGTACTACGCAAAACAGCCAGATCATCCACATTGAGAAAGTGCTGCATCGAATTCATCTGCACACCGGAACGAAGCGCCTCGACAACAGAAGCACCTGCTTTGATCTTATCGTGATAAGGAACAATCACCGGATCACGCCAGATTCCCAGAGCTTTTAATTCAGGTTCTGTTCCAATCCAGATTGCAGCATGTCCCCAGTGACCAGGAATCAGTTTATCAGTGAGCCTGAATGGTGTTTTCTCCAACAGGATATCACCGGCATGCAACTGGCTACTGACATGATTGAGCACTGCTGAATTATCATACAATTTGCCTTTGCGAAACTCAACCAGCCCCATGGCGTTACCAAACAATCCACTGAACAGGTTCATGCCCTGGTTTTCCAACCCGATAAGGTCATCCTGGGTGATGGAACTCATAAAGGCTAAATGTTGACCAATACGCCCCAGCGAAGAATCTTTTTTCATCATATTATATGACTGGCTCTGTTTGATAAGGGTGTTTAAATAAACAAAGTTTTCATCGTGAGCCCGTTCAGAAGAGACCTTCTTCAGCCGCTTTTCATAAAACTTGATGGCATGTTTGACCACCCTTCGTTTTGCACTTGAGCTATAAGAGCGTGCCAATCGTTTAAGTGCATTCTGACCTTTGTCATAAGCAACGTCTTGCTGATTTAAAAAGCGACGCAACTTGCTGTTTTCTTCATACAATGAACTCATCATCAAATAATTATCGTAAAGAATCAGCGCTGAAGAGAGCGAAAGCATGGTCCCTTTAAGCTGATTTGCATCGCTAATAGGCTCCATTCCCAACTGCTCATAGGTCTCTTCTGATGGTTGATGCCAACAGCTCTGTGCATAAGCCACCTGATACAGCTTACCGCGCAGGCTAAGATGATCCATCAAACCCTCATTAAGGCGATCCAGATCATGCCCACTCAATGGCATACTGCCATCGACCTTGCCTTCTTCCCGCAACTGATTGATCACCTGAATTGCTGTCTCACGATGCACCAGGGATTCTTCCACCAGTGTTTTATACACTTCAATTTCATGGTTCAATACAGGTGTCATTGAGGATTCAGTCATACCAAATTTTACCGGCGTTTGCCGCCAGCATGTTTCAACAGATGGCATATTTTCTGTCTGCAATACAGGCTGCACAAAAGAACAACCCGGCAAGAACAACACTGCCAGAAATAGATTTTTTCTAACCCTCTTCCACATCATCAATGACAGAGACTGCAAACAAAGTTCAGGCTTTTTGCACATTGTTATCTTCCTCCCCCTTCCCAAAAAGCCACATTAAGCTGTCAGGAACATGATGTCATGCTCATTTTCCCTGACTGCATGTCCAGCAATAAGCTCTACAACATCGAAAGAACAAAATCATGCAAAAATCTTTCTCCCACCCTTGGATGCTTTTTTCACTTTCTCAACAAATCAATCGAGTCTGATATCTTTGATTTGTGAGGAGCTTCACTCTGACCCCATTGATTCAGTTGAACCAAGCCGACAGACTACTGGACTGGTTAAAGTGGAGACCGTTTATGCATAAAGAAGCCAAATTCTGGGACAAGATCGCAGAAAAGTATTCCAAACAGCCCATCGCTGATGAAGCCGCTTACCAGAAGAAGCTTAAAATCACGCAAGGCTACTTTACCCCGGAGACAGAACTGCTGGAGCTGGGTTGTGGCACAGGCTCCACCGCCATTATCCATGCACCGTTTGTAAGGCACATCCATGCCGTTGATATTTCCCCGAACATGATCGAAATCGCTAAGGGAAAAGTTGATCATGAAGGTATCAAGAACATCACCTTTGAAGTGGCGGCCTGCGATGAGGTCAATATCCCCGATGCAAGTGTCGATGTGGTGATGGGAATGAGTATTCTGCATCTTCTGGAGGACAAAGAGACGGTGATTGCAAAAGTTTATCAAATGCTCAAACCGGGCGGTGTATTTATCAGCAGCACAGTATGCCTTACGGGAATGATGAAGCTTCTGAAACTGATCATTCCAATCGGCGCATTCTTTGGGAAGACGCCCCAGACCGTGAGGTTCTTTAACTCAAAGGAGCTTGAAAATTCCCTGACCGATGCAGGCTTCGATATTGATTACCAATGGCAGCCGGGCAAGAAGGGCATGGCTGTGTTTATTGTAGCGAAGAAACCTGGATAGCTTTTTCCACCCTCTCAAATCAATCGCCCTTATTGATTCCTGATCCGGCCCTGATCTCACGAATCGAATATCAAGTCATGAAAGCCTGGCCCCGTTTTCCAGCTTAAGGGGTAGCGTCCTCTTTTTCCTGCGGGTCAGGCTGGACTGCCGTGGTGATTCCCTCAGTTTCAATAGGTTTGTCGCTTGTTAGGGAGCCGTGTAATTTGGTTTCGTAGGTTCCGCCAATTCCTTCACAAGTAACCGTGCTTGGTAAGCTCCATGTTACAGCAGTTCCCCGGACAACAGGCCTGACCATTCGCCATGGCCAAAAACCAAACCTTTGTGAACCTACATATCCAATGACTGCATCCGCCCCTAGCGCTCTCGCTTGCTTAACCAATCGAGGGACCATCTCATTTACATCGCCATAAGTTTGTTTTCCAGCCTTTATTCTTCGAATAACAGTATACTTAACATCCGATGGAGGCATGCCGCTTAACAGGCATACTGGTTTCTCGGTTGAAGATATTGTTGGCTTCTCTTCTTGCCCGGATGCTGAATCAACCGGCTCAGAAAATGCAGTGTGTGACGAAAATAACATAATTCCGCAAAGAATTAGAATTGATCTCATAATTTATTCCCCTAAATGAAGGTCATGAGGATAAAGCTCTGCTTCAAGCACCCTCTCCCTTTCTCCGATTTTTTCTCAGTGTAGCAGATAATCTGAGTTCTTCTATAGTTTTCTTAAGACTTAATAAATCTATCGAGTCTGACCCACTGCTGTCTCACATAAGCTTTCTCGCCATGTTTGGCTTGGTCACGTATCCAGTAGAACGTTGTGAAGACTTAGGCCTGTGCCTTCGCGGGAATGCCGAGGAGGAATAGACAGAATTCATGTCCAATAAAACCGAATATGAAGTAACTTGTTGTTTCGTAACGTTCTCAAGCATCTATCAATCATTCTATGGGACAGCAGTGAGTCTGAGCTTCCCCCGATTTAACGGATACAACAAATAGGCGAAAGTATCGCCTGAGGAGTATCCGATGACGAAGAAAAGAGCAGCATTTTTGAATATATTGAGGTTTTTTATAATCGAGTGAGGAGACATCCTTACCTCAATTATCAATCACCTTTAAATTTCGAGCGTGAATATTATAATACAACTTAGTGTCCAGTATTTGGGGGGAGCTTCAATCTGACCTCATTGATTCAATGATTTCAAAGCCTGTGCTAGCTTGAGCTGCGTTCTGAATTCTTCTTGTTTCCCCAAGAAATTCATCACTACTAACGTTTCTTAAACTTGATGAAGCTTTTGCAAAGTACGCCTTTTTAGCCCAAACCTCTTTATTACCAATAATGTAAAACTGTTGCTTTGCCCGTGTCGCAGCGACATTTAATAAATTAGGCTTACTTGATGCCCAAGCTGCACCACCAGAATTATTTTCATCACAACCCAAAACAAAGATAACTTTGACGCACTCCTTCCCCTGAAAGGTATGTACTGTTCCAAAACAATCTTTCCGCCATTTCTTAAAACTATCTTTATCAGGAACACTCTGATTGCCTGAGATTAACAACTTCTCTGGCTTTGAAAGCTCACTAAGAACTTTTTCTTTCACAGCCTTAAATGGTGAAATAACGTACACTATAGGTAACTCACCTTCATGAAGATAAAGATATTTCAAGATATTAACGAGCACATCTGCGTGCGAGGGAACAAACTGTTTAATACTACAATTGCCTGTTACGTGAATCCATGCACTGTCACCTAATAAATTATTAGGCTCTGGTTGAATTTCAGATTTCTCCAATCCATGTACCATTCGGTTGTCGTAAGCAATTGCATTCGCAATATCAAACATTGGATTAATGCATCGCCTGTGCACAAGCAAAGGACTCCCCAGCCATGTGCTTCCACCATTACTTTCAATATAACTTCCATATAAATTAACACGGTCTGCCAATTGCTGAACAGACACAATATTTGGCGACCAATCTAAGGCACGATCGCCCAATTTAAATTTCATCAAGCGCTCAACGAGTTTTGTGGGGGCAGTAAATACAGGTTCAATTTGCAACGGATCACCCACTACAACTGCTCGTTTCGCTCTCATAAGCGCGCCGACAGCTGCTTGCGGAATAGCCTGACCCGCTTCATCAATAAACAACCATCCCAAATCTCCTTCTTTTAACAGCTCAAACTGACGTGCAAATGAAGCAAAGGTTGTCGATATAACTGGCACAGTAAGAAAGAGTCCCTGCCAAATAAGTCGGCCCATCTTATTGTCCGTTAACTTCTTTCCTTGTAAAAGATTAGAAATTGCAATGAGATTACCACCAAAACCACCATCTTTTTCAATCACCTCCAAAAGCCAGGCCTCGTGTAGTTCAATTGCCCTCTGAAACAAAACACTTCGCAGATTATTTATTTCTCCATTTTGCCAATAAGCACTGCGCTGCAATTCATCATCAGAAATAGGAATCGCAATATTCGGCAGCTTAATTTTGGGGAAAATAGATTTAAATTTACGATATCGATCAATATCTTGATGGTAACTCAATATTATTTTTTCAAGCTCAGCTTCATCACTAACTTTCTGACCTTTTGATTTTTCAATTTCTCTTTGTTGTGCTCTAATATTCTGATTCAGATCAATCAGCTTCTCATTTAAACCAACCCATACATTTTCTGCCTGTTCAAGTTCTACGATATGAATTAGATAAGTTTTTGTATTAAACCACCGATGCCAAAATCGAGGACAATTACGCTCTTTCTGTTCCCACAGAATCTTTGCAGAACTCTTCCTTTCTTTTGTTTCATCAACGCCTTCTCTACAAATTGCCAGAGACTCATTTATTTTTTCAATTAGTGACTCAAGTTCAACAATCCTTTGATGCACCGGTGCACATAGTGAATCTTCATCATTTTGCTGAAGATACTTATGCAAGTCCGCAAAAGTATTTAATTGAGTAAAACATTTATTATATTTATTTTCGGCCGATTTGAATTCTTCCTTTGCATCGCTAAAAGACCGTTTTTTTGGTTCACTCCTCACCTGCCAAAGATTCAAGAAATCAATTTCTTCGGTGCGCTCATCTCGTGCTTTTATATTATCTTTAAAATGATTATAGATAAATGCTCGGTCAACAAACTTTGAACGATTAGACTGCTTCCCCAATGCTGCAGAGAACAATCCCCAGCATTGACTCTTCCTTTCCATAGACTGAAGTCTTCCACCCTTTTTGTTAGCATGCACCTGATTGCCTGTAGGTCGCAAATAACGCATTCCAGTAAAATCTTTTCCTAATTCCTTAAGTAAAGGAAGTTCTTTTGAAATATTTTCAACCGCTGCGTTATTACTTGATGCAACTACCATTTCAAAGCCCGTTATATTTTCTTTTAACTCAGAAAAGGTGCATTTTTCATCCCCAAACGAAACTGTATGCTTGCCCTGAAAGGCGTCATTACTTCTCCTTAACTTTGCCAACTCCTTTGCCCGTCTTACAATATTCTCCGCCATCGCATCACGCAAAAGTGTTGTCTTGCCCGTCCCTGGCGGGCCATTTACTGAATAGAGGCCCCCAATTTTTAGTTTTTCAAACATATGATTAAGCGCATATTGCTGCATCAACGACATATTATGCTCAGGAGATGATGGCCAGCGACCAGAGTTCATCAATCCAGGTGCTAATTGACGTTCGATTTCATTGAGGCTTTGTTGACTATCCAAATCGTATAAATCAACTCGCTTCTCTTCATCTTCTTGTGATAAATAGTCATCTAATGGCGAATGTTTATGCTGAGTGGAAACAAATTGAATCGAACGTTCAATATCTTCAATATAGAAGCTATTAAGAATAGGCATTGAAAGAACGGATGTCGCTGTACACTCACCTTCATCTAATGCTTCATCATCTTTGGAATCAGATAATGAATCATTTCTTTCACTCTTAAGTTCTACAAATTCAATATAGCAAGATGGGGATACGTTTTTTTTCGGTATGTAATCAGCCCATGAGAATAATATTTTAATTATATTTAGAATTCTTTTAGCATTGAGAACCTTACCCTGCTTACCTTCGGATAATTCATTCTCAACTTTTTCCAAAGCCTCTTTAAGACGGTCACACCTTTGGTTAAATTTATCAAAAGATAAATTATCAAGCCGATTGTGTATCAGCATTCCCATCGCCCAAGGTAGTGTTGATACAGAGAATCCTTCAAAATCAGGACAGCCTAATTCATCAATCCAAAGCTTGGCAAAACACGTTAATCCTTGTAACTGAATCCGTTCTTCTTCCTCCAACGAATCAATTTCGGGCAACTCTGCTTGAAGCTCCTCTCTTTTAACTTCTTGAGCCAGTTCACATTGATCAAAGGCAATCAAGTAAAGATTAAACCCATAACGTTTAGATGGATCGGCTCCTGAATCAAAGAAACTTTTTTTATTACACCAAGGCAAAAGACTATCTTGCTGATTCCGCAAATCAGAACTGTTCAATTCACAATGAATTTTATCATCTATGGTCTTCTGTAAATTATACGGCTGAAAAAATTCGATTTGATGCCAGCTTTGCAATATTTTTTTTGCATCATCCCTATTACACTGCATTGATTCCCATCCCTTTCAACTTCCCACTAAAACTTGGCCCTAAATTCCGAAATTCCGGGAAATTCCGAAATTCCGAAATTCCGGGGACATAATGAACTAGCCCTATTTTCACGGACAGTTAAATTAGGGGGCAGCTAAGGAGCTGTCAAATGAGCAATCGCAAGATTTATACGAAAGAATTCAAAGAGAATGCCGTTCGCCTGCTAGAGAAGGGTGATGTGCAAGTTACCGAACTTGCCAGACATTTAGGGGTTCGGCGCAATCAGTTATATAAATGGAAGGAACAGATTTCTAAGAAAGGCTCGGCTGCTTTTCCTGGTCACGGGGGACGCCCTAAAGCTGATGAATGTAACGAGATTCAGCGCCTAAAGCGTGAGCTAAAACGGGTAACAGAAGAGCGCGATATACTAAAAAAGGCCGAAACATACTTTGCCAACCAGCCCAAGTAAGGTATGAGTTTATAAAGGGCAATGATGGAAAGCATAGCGTGAGAAATCTTTGTCATTTCATGGGTGTAAGCAGCAGTGGTTATTATGCATGGTCATCACGACCAGAAAGTAAGCGCACATCTGAAAACAGAATGTTGCTGGCACATATTCGCCGCATTCATGCCGAATCGCATGAGGCTTATGGCTATCTCAAAACGTGGCATGCATTAAAGCAGGAAGGTATTTCCTGTGGCCGACATCGTGTGGCTCGTTTACGTAAAGAGAATGGGATTGAAGCCAAAAGGAAGCGCCGCTTTCGCGCCTCATACAGAACCAGACATAATTACCCTGCTGCTCCGGATATGCTTAAACAGGATGTTCATTTTACAGCTAAAGACAAAGCCTGGGTCGGAGATACAACTCTTATACCAACCCGTTCCGGACGATTATATCTAGCTGTTATGCTTGATCTTTACTCACGTCGTATCGTTGGATGGGCTATGGGACCGAGAAACGACCAAGGATTGGTGAGCAAAGCCTTAACGATGGCTGTTCAACACAGAAAGCCCAAGTCAGGGCTTATTCATCATTCTGATCAAGGAGCAACTTATACATCCGCTTCGTATCGTGAAATAATAACAAATCATGGTCTTGTTAGCAGTATGAGTCGTAAAGGAAAGTGTCATGATAATGCTGTTGTCGAAAGCTTCTTCTCTAATTTAAAAAATGAGCTTATTTATAACCAAAGTTTCAAAAACAGAGATGAAGCAACGCTAGAGGTTTTTAAGTACATCGAAATATTTTATAATCGGAAAAGAATTCACGCTTACCTAGGATACCAATCGCCTGTAAGCTTTGAATCACATTAACATGTCCCTTAATTTAATGTCCTTAAAAACGGGGCTAACTCATAATACTTAATTCTTATCCGATGAATCAGACATTGAAGCAGATTCAGTCAGATGCTTTGGTAACTCTTTCTTGGTCTTGCCTGCAAGGTTGCCGAGCGTGGCAATCTGGCTGATCACGTTACCTGGGCCAGTCTTGATTCGGTTCAGCGATGTGTCATAAGCCTTCTGTGCCTGCTCAATCCTGCTACCGACCTCTTCAAACGATTCAACAAATGTCGCCATCTTATCATGCAGTTTACCTGCACGATCAATCAGCTTCACCACGTTTTCACTTTGGCGTTCATAACGCCAGAGCTGTTCGATCAGTTTCAGCGTGGCATAAAGGGTTGAAGGTGTGACCACCGCGACACGTTGTTCAAATGCAGATTCAAAGATAGTCGGGTCTTCTTCAATCGCCATCAGGTATGCGCCCTCAATGGGCACAAACATCAACACATAATCCGGCGAGTTCACATTGGGCAGATGATCGTATTGTTTGCCGGACAGCCCCTGAATATGGCTTTTCAGGCTCCTCAGATGGGCTGTAAGCGCTGTTTTTCGCTCCAGATCGTCCGCAGTCGATACAACACGTTCATAATCGGTCAGTGAGACCTTGGAATCGATAATCACCTGTTTATCGCCCGGCATGTAGATCACCACGTCAGGACGCAATCTTTTACCCTCTTCATTGGTGAACGACTGCTCACGGGCAAACTCATGGCCCTCACGAAGACCAGAGGTCTCAAGGATTCGCTCAAGAATCATTTCACCCCAATTACCCTGTGCCTTACTCTCGCCTTTCAATGCCTGAGTCAGACCCAAAGCATCCTCGGACATCTGACGATTCAGCTTCTCGAGATGTGCCAGGTGTTCTTTTAACGATGCACGATCCTTGGAGTCGTTTAGGTGGACCTCATCAACACGTTTACGAAAATCACCTAGTTGTTCACGCATAGGTTTAAGGATTTCATCAATATTGTTGCGATTCTGCTCTGAAAAGGTTTTACCCCGCTCCTCAAAAATCTGATTGGCAAGCAGCTTAAACTCATTACCCAGTTTCGCTTTTGCCTCTTCCAGCAATAGCAGCTTTTCAGCCGCTGACTCACGATCTTTTTTCACAATAATATTTAACTCAGCGATGTTTGCTTCATGCTGTGAGTTGATGGTCACAAGCCTTTGGAGTGCTGTTTCTTTTTCAGAGAGTTTAGCCTCCAGTTCGGAGCTTATCTTTTCAGAGTTTTGAATCCGCTCGGTCAGTGATGCGTTGGACACCAGTTGATTAGTGATATCCTGCATATGGATTTTAATCAGCTCCTGTTGCGCCTCGATATGCTCTTCCAGCTCTGTAACTGAGGCATTGAGGGCCTCAATCTCCCGCTTCTGGCTACTGTGCCTGACAAACCACAGCAGCAAGACAAGTAGCAGCATACCTAGAACAATCATCGAATTTTGAGTCATTTCAATCATTAGTAGCAAACATGTAGGGAACAGCTTATCGCCATGAAAAAAATAATCATCGCTTTAAATCCCGGTAAAAATTCTCGTGCGAACCAACACCAAGCAATTTGATAATCACCCTTCCTTCATCATAGCTATACGCAAGCAGTGCTTGTTGTTTGAGCATATTAAACTTATAAACACGCAAATAGTTTAGGTTCCCACGCTTTTGAGCACCGATCAAAGGATTATCTATAACTTCCTGTACAGCCTTGTCCAAGGCTTCTTTTTGGATTGGTTTGAGTTTTTTAAGTTGTTTGGAGAATCGCGGTGTTTGTAATACCTGCATTATCAGCCAAACTTATAAGGTTCGAGTTTTCCGTGCTCTGCCTCTTCATGAGATAACATAATTTCACGGATAAAATTAAATGGTAAATCAGGATTTTCTTCTGCAATTTTTCCAAGTCTGGCCCAATGCTCAATCTGTTTTGGAGGCGTACGGTGTTCAGATTTTGCATAAAGCTTTGCATCATCTACTAATTCATCAGAAAGTTTAATTGCAACTGCCATCATAGACTCCTTTTGCTACCACAGGGATGATCATGGCCCTAAAGGTGTCGTTATGCAACCTCTTGTAATGGCGAAAAAAGCACACCTTAATCTTTAAGCAACCCAACAACAGACGCCAGCGCCTCTTTCAGTTTATCAGGCTCGGTACCGCCTGCCATCGCCATATCAGGTTTACCACCACCTTTACCACCACAAATCATCGCCACTTCACGCACAATATTGCCTGCGTGGTATTGATCAGTAAGATCTTTGGTGACACCGGCAATCAACTGAACCTTTGGCCCGTTTTTCATGCCAAATACAATCACACCCGATTTGAGTTTACCTTTGGCTTTATCCATGAAGTCGCGGAAATCCGAAATACCGGAAACTTCAGCAGTGAGTAACTTGATACCGTTCACATCAATAGCGGTGTCGATCAGATCATCAAGCATGCTTGTCGCACTTTTTGCAGTAAGAGAAGCAACAATTCTGGATTCCGCTTTTAGCTTTGTCTGTAAACCGGCTGTCGCATCGGATGCTTCAAATGGACGAACTTTGAGCAGCCCCGCCACTTCATTCAATGTGTTCACATCATTTACAAAGCTCTGATAAGCCACTTCTCCGGTGACCGCTTCAATACGGCGCACACCGGCTGCAATGCCGGCCTCGCTTACAATTCGGAACGGGCCAATGTCACCTGTTCTTGATACATGCGTACCACCACACAGTTCAGTGGAAAAACCTGCGGAGACCACACGCACTTCATCACCATATTTCTCGCCAAACAGTGCCATCGCACCCGAAGCAATCGCTTCATCCTGCGTCATCAGATTGGTTTCAACCGCATCATTGGCCCAAATTGCCGCATTCACATCGGCTTCAATCTGTGCCTTTTCTTCCAGTGAGACAGGCTGATGATGAGAAAAATCAAAACGCAGCCGTTCGGAATTTACCAATGAACCAGCCTGTTTTACATGATCACCCAACACATCACGCAATACAGCATGCATGAGATGTGTGGCGGTATGATTACGACGAATGGAATCACGGCGAATACCCTCCACCTCAAAATGGGCAGTGCCACCACTTGCCACCGAACCTTTGTCCACCTTCCCTATATGCACAAACAGATCAGAGAGTAATTTTTTGGTATCAGTGACAGTAAACAGAGCACCGTCGACTGTGATCATGCCTGTATCACCCGCCTGACCACCGGACTCGCCATAAAACGGCGTCTGATTAGCAATCAGCCAGCCCTCTTCACCTTCAGAAAGGGTGGCAACAGCTTCGTTGTCTTTAATCAGGCCGGTAATCACACCTTCAGCAGAGAGCGTGGAATAACCCAAAAATTCGGTTGGCCCATGTTTTTCACGCAATTCATACAATGCTTTTGGAATTGCAGACTCACCGGAGCCGCCCCATGCTGCACGTGCACGTTTGCGCTGCGCTTCCATACAGACTTCAAAACCATCCATATCCAGACCGACGTTTCTATTTCTAAGAATATCCGCAGTCAAATCGGTTGGAAACCCAAAAGTGTCGTAGAGGGTAAACAATGTTTTGCCC
This sequence comes from Mariprofundaceae bacterium, assembly GCA_021772895.1. GTDB lineage: Bacteria > Pseudomonadota > Zetaproteobacteria > Mariprofundales > Mariprofundaceae > WSZY01. The sequence continues at coordinate 264,326 of JAJFLC010000015.1, forward strand.
GGAATCGTGCCGCCAGCACCTGCATCATCAACAGCCTGTTCAACCAGTTTCAAGCCTTTATCCAACGTTTTGATAAAACGCTCTTCCTCAATGCGTACAACCTGCTCGATATTGGCCTGAGCTTCAGCCAGCTCGATGAAATGACTGCCCATCTCACGCACCAGCGCATCCACCAGCTTATAAATGAATGCTTCATTCATACCCAGCAAACGGCCATGACGACATGCACGACGAAGAATACGGCGCAGCACAAAACCACGCCCTTCATTCGATGGCAATACACCATCAGCCATCAGGAAAGAAACCGAACGCAGATGATCAGCCAGCACCCTCAAAGATACATCCTGCTCATCACTTTCACCAAACTTCACACCGGTAACATCACACGCTGCGGCAATCAGATTTTTGAACAGATCAATGCTGTAATTATCGTGCGTACCTTGCATAACGGCTGCCATGCGTTCAAGACCCATACCTGTATCAACAGAAGGTTTTGGCAGTGGATTTAGTGTTCCCTCTTCATCCCTGTCGTATTGCATGAACACCAGATTCCAGATCTCAACATAACGATCACCATCTTCTTCCGGCGTGCCCGGAGGGCCACCTGGGATATTCTCACCGTGATCGAAAAAAATCTCAGAACATGGGCCGCACGGGCCAGTATCACCCATCGACCAGAAATTATCTTTGGCTCCGATGCGAGCAATACGATCAGCAGGAATACCAATCTCTTTTGCCCAGATATCATAAGCCTCATCATCCTCTTCATAAACGGTGACAAAGAGACGTGTTGTATCAAGTTTCATCTCAAGCGTGAGAAACTCCCACGCATAAGCAATCGCCTGTTGTTTGAAATAATCACCAAACGAAAAATTGCCAAGCATTTCAAAAAAAGTGTGATGGCGGGAAGTATGACCAACATTTTCAAGATCATTGTGTTTGCCACCGGCACGCACACATTTCTGGCTACTGGCCGCAGTCACATAAGAACGGGTTTCATTGCCAAGAAACACATGTTTGAAAGGTACCATACCCGCATTGGTGAACATCAGGGTTGGATCACCATGCGGTACCAATGAACTTGAAGCGACAACCTCATGTCCTTTGCCTGCATAATAATCGAGAAACTTTTTACGAATTTCCGATGTCTTCATTCTTCTTCCTCATGCAACTTTAAATCAGTCTCGTTTAAGATGCGTAGAATCGTAGCAGCATCGTGACCCTTATTCCGCAAAAAACGGGCATGACGTTGCCATACCCGCTCATCATCGTGCCGTAATCGCTGTGGATCACGCTGACTTAACAGCTCTCTACACACCTGAAACCCATCATATGAAGCTTCAGCGTCATCAAGTGCAACCTGCAAAGCAAGCGCTTCAACACCCTTCTGCCGTGCCTTTGCCGCTGCCATCCAGGGTGCTTCACCACGCTGCATTCGATAGCGTAAAAATGCCTCGGCATAACGTGAATCATTCAAATAACCATAATTTTTCAGCTCTTCAATCGCCGAATCAATCGCAATGTCATCAAAATTACGGCTTTCCAGCTTTTGCCTGACTTCTGCTTCACAATGCTCACGCCTTGTCAGCATACGCAGTGCCACAGAATAAGCTGCTTTGATATCAGGATTCATCAGAATTCACGGCCTCTCAGCCATTAATACAAAACCTTAACCGAAGTTACTCGGTTACAACTTCTTTATCACCAATACCAAGATTGTTACGCACCTTGCCTTCAATATCTGCCAAAATATCCGGGTTTTCTTTTAGAAAGTTGATCGCGTTATCACGGCCTTGCCCGATACGTTCCGTACCAATCGCATACCATGCACCGCTCTTTTTTACATGATCAAAATTCACACCCATATCAAGCACTTCACCGGCATGAGAAACACCTTCACCGTACATGATCGAAAACAGTGCCAGTTTGAATGGTGGTGCCATCTTGTTTTTCACCACCTTCACCTTGGTTTCGTTGCCAAGAATTTCATCACCCTTTTTGATTGCCCCGGTACGTCGAATATCAAGGCGAACAGAAGCGTAAAACTTCAGTGCGTTACCACCGGTTGTCGTCTCAGGGTTGCCAAACATCACACCGATCTTCATACGAATCTGATTGATAAAGATCACCATGGTCTTGGAGCGGGAAATCGATGATGTCAGTTTGCGCAATGCCTGACTCATTAATCGCGCCTGTAGCCCCATATGAGAATCACCCATATCACCTTCAAGCTCTGCACGCGGTGTTAAAGCAGCTACTGAATCCACCACGATAATATCCAGTGCACCTGAACGGGTCAGCATATCAACAATTTCCAGTGCCTGCTCACCTGAATCAGGCTGGGAGACCAGCAGGTCATCAATATTCACACCCAGTTTCTCAGCATAGGCCGGATCCAAGGCATGTTCAGCATCCACAAAGGCAGCCGTACCACCCATCTTCTGTGCCTCTGCAACGGCGTGCAGTGCCAATGTCGTTTTACCGGAGGATTCCGGGCCATAAATTTCAATCACACGGCCGCGTGGATAGCCACCAATACCGAGCGCAGCATCCAGTGCAAGTGAGCCGGATGAGATAACGTCCACATCCACTTTAGCCTGCTCGCCTAATCTCATCACCGTGCCTTTACCAAACTGTCGTTCGATCTGGCTTAGTGCGGTATCCAGTGCTTTTGTTTTATCGGACATTCTTTTATCCTCTCAATTCAAATCTAGCTCAATTTAATATCGTTCAACTTATCCAACCTGATCCAGGTCAGCCCCAACCCATCAAAGATCAAAGACTTCCAGCTTGCGATACCTGGCACCATCCGGGTGCAATGTAGACTGGTAGAGAACAAGGCTCTCTGCCACCCACTGCAATTGGGGAAGCTGTGACATGTTTGCAAGTATCCCGGCATCTATCGGTGCCGGAAATTCACACCCTCTGGCTAAAGTAATATGCCCCTTAAACGGGCTCTCTTTGGCTGAACGTTTGCCCTTGCTGTTGCGAACCGTAGCACGACCTGCCTGTCTGCAACAACGGGCTAATTGTTTTAACGTCCCAGGCCCCTCCAGTGCATCAACACCCGCCCAAAGAACACGGGGTTTCAGAAGCCTTGGAAAAGCACCAAACGTTGTTGTTCCAAGCTGAATTGGATCAGTTTCTTTTGCACACGCCATCAGAGACTCAGCCAGATCATCAACCGCATCACCTTCAACATCACCATAAAAAGCGAGTGTCAGATGCCAGTTTTTGGTCGGTACATCCCGCCAATCGCCGGGCGCAAGATGAGTCGCTGCCTCTTGCCACCAGACATTGAGTTCCTCAGTAACAGCATAGGGAGTATCCAGTGCTGCAAAAAGTCTCACTGGCCCCTAAACCCACGGGCTAAAAGAAAAAATTCACTGGAAGTTTTCCGGCTTGCGGCAGGTTTGATATTTTTCACCTTTTCAAAAGCCATGCCAAGCTCACGGCGAAACTGATCATAACCCTCACCCATAAAGGTTTTCATCAACAGCTCTCCACCGGGTTTCAGGTGTTCTTTGGCAAAATGCAGTGTCATCTCATTGAGGCCAATCATACGCATTTGATCAACCAACTTGTTACCACTCAGTTCCGGTGCCATATCTGAAACCACCAGATCAACTGCCCGACCAGCAAGTGCCTGATTCAAAGCCTGCTGACCTTTCGGCGAATCAAAATCACCTTCAATCAACGTAACACCTTCAATCGCATTTAAAGGAAGCAGATCAATGCCAATCACCAGACCATCTGGCCCAAGTCGATTTGCAATCTCCTCACTCCATGAGCCGGGCGCACAACCTAAATCAAGCACAACACTGTTTTTCCTGATTTCCAGACCATGTTCATCAAGGATTTCAGTTAATTTAAACACGGCACGTGATCGTTTTCCCTCACGCTGTGCCTGTTTTACATGAGCATCATTGGCATGGCGTTGAAACCATGCTGATGTTTTACGGTCTTTTTTACTCTTGGACTGCTTTCCCAATGAGATTTCCTCTAATATTATATCTTTTCACGATGCCGTGTTGTTTCCATTTAATTCGCCTTCTCTAAACAGCCTCAAAAATCGCATCAAAAAACAGTAATCGTATGGCCACTGAACATCAGAGAAAATCAAAATATCGATGCGTCTTTTGAACATGATCAAACAACATCTATAGTCTATAGAAACTGTCTACTCCTTAAGCTTCCAACCGACAGACCACAAACGCCAACAAGTTAAAACCGTTGCCAGAGCGAAACCTGCAACAATACCGATGGACAGAACCGGATCACTGTCTCCGACTCCCAGAAAACCATACCGAAAACCGTCAATCAAATAGAAAAACGGGTTATACAAACTCACCTGCTGCCAAAATGGAGGCAGCTGTCCAATCGAATAAAATACGCCGGATAGAAATGTAAGCGGCATAATAATGAAATTTGTTATCATCGCCATATTATCAAAATTATTTGACCACATGCCCGCAATCAAGCCAAGCCCTCCCATAATCACACTTCCACAAATACCATAAACCAGAATGAACCCGAAATGATGCAATGAAATATCAACAAACGGAAACAGCACAAGTAAAAATACCGTCACCACAATAACGGCACGCAATACTGCCGCGGTTAAAAAGGCGAAAACCATTTCAAGAGCAGAAAGCGGTGCCATCAACAGATAGACATGCACGTTCATCACTTTTCCGATAATGATAGAGCTGGAGGTATTCGCGAAGGCATTTTGCAACATACTCATCATCGCCAGTCCCGGTATCAGAAAGGTAAAATAATCGACATCCATACCCGGCACCTGTCGGTCACCCATGGCATAACGAAACACAATCAAATAAAGAATCGCAGTCAACGCAGGGGCCGCGACAGTCTGCATATTCACTTTTAAAAAACGATGTGCTTCCCGTTCAAACAAGGTCCATGTGCCTCTTGGATTCATGAAAAAACCTCTTTCTGTGTCAAACGTAAAAACACATCTTCTAAATCTTCCTGACAGACCCCCGCATCCAGCGGCGCTCCGAAACGCTTCTGCGCCGCATCATAAGCCTCATGAAATGTTGATTCTTTAAGATCCTTTCGATTCAGTGTGAGGCACAGTCTTCCATCATCAATTCTGGGGAAAAAGGTTGCTAAAACCTCTTCATCTTCAGGCAACAGACACCAATCATCTTCATAACGAAGCCACAAATAAGAGCCTGCCACGTTATGCAGCAATTCATCCATGGAACTTGATGCAATTGTCTTTCCCTGATCAATGATTGCCACATGATCACAAAGCTCTTCAGCCTCTTCCAGATAATGCGTGGTCAAAAGAATGGTTGTGCCCTTTTGATTTAACTCACGCATATAATCCCACAGACGTTTACGCAACTCGACATCAACACCCGCCGTTGGCTCATCAAGAACAACCAGCGGTGGCCTATGCACCAAAGCCTGAGCTATCAGCAAACGCCTGCGCATACCGCCAGAGAGCTGGCGTGTATTTTTATTGGCATGTTCAGCCAGTTCCAAACGCTCCAACAACTCTTCAATCCACTTCATATCCGGCTTTTGACCATAAAGCCCACAAATCATACGCAACACTTCTTTGGGTGTAAAAAACGGATCAAAAGCCACTTCCTGCGGCACCACACCCATATTACGTTTACACCAGAGACGTTCAGTGAACATATCATGTCCCAACAGTTCAATACTTCCTGATGTTGGCACAACCGTATCTGCCATGATATTGATCAATGTGCTCTTACCTGCCCCATTTGGGCCAAGTAGTGCAAAAAAGCTCCCCCTCGGAACTGACAAAGAGACATTTGTGAGTGCTTCTTTGCCATTGTGATAAGCTTTACAAAGGTTGTTAACGTTTAATGCATAGTCTGTCATGCCGCTACCATACAGGAGATCAACCAAAAACGGAGCCATAAGGCTCCGTTTTTGGTTGAGATATTAAATTTGCAATCAATAGCCAGCATTATTGGCGCAGCCAGCGCCTGTTTCCGCAGGCGTAAATGATTTTCCACAGCCACAAGTAGAGCCTGCATTTGGATTGCGAATCACAAAAGATTCGCCATTAATCGAAGTCTGGTAATCCACTTCGGCTCCATCAATCAGATCCAGACTCATTTGATCTACCAATAGCTTAACGCCATGATTTTCTACCACGTGATCGTTATCTTTTATCTCTTCATCAAAAGTAAAACCATACTGAAAACCCGAACAGCCACCACCGGAAACAAATATCCTCAAACACATGGATGCGTTGTCCTCATCGGCAAGCAAGCCGTCGATTTTTTTTGCTGCAGCTTCGGTCAATGTTAATGACATCTTTTGCTCCTCACGTTCAATTTCACACTCATTCATCCATTACAATTGCATGCACTCTCATACAAATAAAATGAACCCATGATTAATATAGCCTGAATCATCACGTTTCACATTCGATTTTTCCGTGCAAAGACAAGCCAAACTTGCTTCATGCACAGCAAACATGACAATCACGGGATGCAGAATATAATTTTCAGTTTCATCGCCATGATGTTTATCCATGCATGCACGCCTACGTCTGGAACTGTACATGAAACCCGCTTTATGATGGGCACACTAGTTGATTTTACACTATATAGTGACAACAAAAAAAATGCGCCTATTGCGATCAAAGCCGCCAGCGATGAAATGCAGCGAATCGAACAGCTTTTCAGCATCTATGGTGATCAACCCAATGCTATCAAAACATTTAATACATCCGTACCAAACACACCCATTAAATTACCAGACGAAGTGGATACACTTCTGGCTCAAGCTGAACAGTTGAGGCGCAAAAGTTTAGGTGCATTTAATCCAGCATTGGGTTCGCTTAACAAGCTTTGGGGGTTTTCACGCTCAACGGATGCTTCGCTTCCTGCGCCTTCATCACCACCCGCAACCGATCAAATCAGTGCTTTACAAGCCGCCAGTATGCATTGCATCCAAAAGCATCATCAAAACAGATGGAGTCGAAAAAACCGTGATTGTAAGCTCGACTTTGGTGCCATCGCCAAAGGGTATGCACTCGAACAGGGTATGCAGGTATTAAAATCTCATGGTATTCAAAATGCGATCATTAATGCAGGCGGTGACATTAGAGTAAGCGGTAAACATGGTGGCCGCGCCTGGAAGATAGGTATCCGTCACCCCCGCCACGCGGAAAAAGTCATCGCAACCATAAACATAGAAGGTGATTTGAGCATTGTCACATCCGGGGATTATGAACGTTTTTATATTTATAAAGGAAAACGTTACCACCATATTTTAGATCCCAAAACCGGCATGCCAGCCACAAAGACACAAAGTGCCACCGTTGTTACAACGAATGCAACATCTGCGGATGCCTGGAGCACTGCATTGTTTGTCACAGGCCTTAAGGGTATTGAAAGCATCGAAAAGTTGGGTATGAGTGCAATCCTTATTGATGCAGATGGAAAGATTCATACAACAGAAAATATCGAATCCCGCTTGCAGCTATCCTTCAGCCCTCCTATGCTCCGTACATCAGAGCATTGAACTAATTTCCAGGGAGGAATCATGGACGTCTCCGAATTGCTTGCTTTTACAGTAAAAAATGGTGCTTCCGATCTGCACGTCTCATCCGGTGAGCCACCTATGATCCGAATCCATGGTGATATGACCCGCATCAAAATGCCCGAACTGGCAGAACGTGACGTGCAGGCTATGGTTTATGACATCATGAATGATACGCAACGCAAACTGTTTGAAGAGCATCTGGAACTGGATTTCTCTTTTTCACTTGGTGATATTGCCCGCTTTCGTGTCAATGTATTCAAACAAAACCGCGGCATGAGTGCTGCCTTTCGTGTGATCCCCAACGAAGTCTTCACACTGGAACAACTCAAGTGTCCTGAAATATTTGCAGACATTGCCATGTCAGCACGTGGCTTATGTTTGGTGACAGGCCCGACTGGTTCAGGTAAATCGACCACCCTTGCCGCCATGGTAGATCACCGCAATCAGGGTGAAAAAGGCCATATTCTGACCATTGAAGACCCCATCGAATTTGTTCATCGCTCAAAAGCTGCACTGGTCTCTCAACGTGAACTTGGACCCCATACGCACTCTTTTGCCAATGCACTGAGAAGCTCTTTACGTGAAGACCCCGATGTTGTGCTTGTCGGTGAGTTGCGAGACCTTGAAACCATCCGTCTTGCCCTGACCGCTGCAGAGACGGGTCACATGGTGTTTGCCACGCTGCATACCTCATCCGCCCCCAAAACCATTGACCGTGTTATCGATGTGTTTCCGGCTGCAGAAAAAGACATGGTACGTGCTATGCTTTCCGAATCCTTACGTGCAGTTATATCACAAAGCCTGATGAAAACAGCCGATGGTAATGGGCGAGTCGCGGCGCATGAAATTATGTTGGGAACCCCTGCAATTCGAAACCTGATCCGTGAAAACAAAGTTCCTCAAATGGTGTCCGTGATGCAAACATCTTTACGCGAAGGCATGCAAACGCTGGACTCTGACCTGCAAAAACTGGTCAAATCACGAAAAATCACGCAACAAACAGCACTTGAAAAGGCTCAAAACAAACAGCTGTTTGGCGGCGGAAACGTTTAACGCTTCCGCATGCACAATTCAAATCAATGATGATTAAAAACACTGGAGTAACGCATGAGTGCCAATGAACCTCAAAAGCTGACAATCAAGCAATTGTTGATGGTCATGGTGAAAAAAGACGCATCCGATGTCTATATCACCCAAGGTATGCCACCAGCGTATCGAATCAATGGTGTTGTTATGCCACTGAAACAGGAGCCTCTGAACTCCGTACAGTGCGAACAGTTGGCCAACTCATGTATGAGTGAAAAACAACGGGCAGCCTTTGCTGCCGACTATGAGATGAATCTTGCACTTGCATATCCGGACTTAGGCCGCTTCCGTGTTAATATTTTTCGTCAGATGGGCAATGTCGGACTGGTCATCAGACAAATCAAAACCGAAGTACCCACCCTTGAAGGTCTTGGTTTGCCTGAGATATTCAAAGATTTGGCTATGGCAAAACGAGGTCTGGTCATTATGGTAGGTGCAACGGGTTGTGGTAAATCCACCTCTCTGGCTGCACTTGTCGATCACAGGAATCGTACACAGGCAGGTCATATCATTACCATTGAAGACCCGGTTGAGTTTGTACACGAACATAAAAAATGTGTCGTTACCCAACGAGAAATCGGCACAGATACCCACGAATATGAAGCTGCTCTGAAAAACACACTGCGGCAGGCGCCCGATGTGATTTTGGTGGGTGAGATTAGAGACAGAAAAACTATGGAACATGCACTTGAATTTGCCGAGACCGGGCATTTATGTATGGCAACACTGCATGCCAACAATGCCAATCAGGCGCTTGAGCGTGTATTGAATTTTTTCCCCGAAGAAGTACACCCTCAGGTACGTTTAAACTTGGCACTCAACCTCAAAGGTATTCTTTCCCAACGCTTGGTCAAAACAGCAGATGGTGGCCGCATACCTGCCATTGAGATCATGATTAATACACCAAGAATCTCTGACTTGATCGATAAATGGGAAATTGGTGAGATTAAAGAGTCCATGGCAGATGGTGAAAACTACGGCATGCAAACCTTTGATCAGCACCTTCTTAAACTCTGGAGGCAAGGCCTTGTTGGCGAAGATGAGGCACTTAGACATGCAGATTCGGTGAATGATCTGCGCTTGAGAATGAAGATGGCCAAGTTGGAAGGCAATGAAAGTGGCGGCGGCATTGATGAATTGACTGCTGGCTCATCATCGGACCTTAAAATCTGATGGCTGACTGGCATTTGATTGATGACCTCCTGCTGGCCGCCCATAAACATAGAGCTTCAGATTTGGTTGTGCGAACCGGAGATCGAGTACGTATGCGAATCAATGGTTCAATTGTTACAATCTCCCCGGATAAAATCCCACAACCAAGCCGAGAGCAGACCATTGATATGGTTAAACATCTGATCAGAAATGTTCCAAATGATGGGGATATTGAAACAATAAAAAGTAGAGACTTCCATTATTCACTCGAAAATGTCGCTCACTTTCGTGTACATGTCATGCGCACCAATAATAATCTCGGTATTGTTGCACGTATTATTCCACAAAAAATTCCAGGGTTTGACGAACTTCGCCTGCCACCGGTCATTCGGGAGGTATCTAATCACCGCAATGGCTTGATTCTAATGTCAGGCGCAACCGGTTCAGGTAAAAGTACCACGCTGGCAGCGATTTTGGATTATATTATTGAACATCGTCCGGTGCACGTGGTTACGCTTGAAGACCCCATTGAATACCGCTACAGCGTCACTCGAAAAGGTACTGTTTGTCAGCGCGAACTGGGCCTTGATGTCATGACTTATGCACAAGGTCTTAATGATGCGATGCGTGAAGCACCCGACATCATTGTTGCCGGTGAGGTGCGGGATCGTGAAACCATTCAGCTGGCCCTTCAATCTTCGGAGACAGGTCACCTGGTCATGGCAACCGTACACGCCACAACCGCTATCGGCACCATGCAACGTGTCATGTCCGCATTTAACCTGAACGAACAGGATGCAATCCGCGAACGTCTGTCAGAAAACCTACGTGCTATTGTGGTTCAAAAACTATTGCCAAAAAAAGATGGCAAAGGTCGCATTGTCGTGCTCGAGGTGATGATCCGAAACTCAGTGATTAAACATTTTATACTTGATCCAGATCGCTGGCGTGAAATTCCTAAAGCCATGGAAGAAGGTTCAGTACTTTATGGTAGCCAGTCATTTGACCAACACCTGCAACAACTGGTGGAGTCAGATCAGGTCGAATATGAAGAAGCACTTGCCAGCGCATCATATCCGGAAGACTTTGCCATGCGGATGGGTCGTGAATAAGCGATTTAAGCCATTGCTTCACGACCCTTTTTCCTAACGCAGTGCATGAAGCGCTTTTTTAATCTGTTTCATGCCTGCCCGAACATCTGACTTTCTGGTTTCAGAAGATGTTTTCAGCAAAAAAGGCTGACCAAAACACAATGTTGCCCTGCTCCGTTTTAATAAACCTTTCCAAATATTAATATGGTCGAACGGCCAAACACCTGTGACACGAAACGGAATAAGCGGTGAACCTGTTTCCAAAGCCAGCATTGCTGCACCCGGTAAAATTCGTTTGAGTGGAACGTCAGGATTTGCAGCACCTTCTGGAAAGATGCATAACACACCACCCTTTTCAAGCACTTCAACGGCTTCGCGTAAAGCGTGACGGTTTGCACCACCAGGATTGACAGGGATAGCTCCCACGGCCTTAAAAAACCACTTCATCCCAAGCACACCATGGTAATACTCACGAGCCATCAGAAAACATAAAGGACGATTCACCGATGCCTGAACCAGCAACGGATCCAATCCGCATCGATGATTACCAATCAAAATAAGCGAGCCATCTGGTAAAGCTTCCTCATGGGATTCCAGCCGGTGCCAATAACGACAAAAAAATCTGTTCAACCCACGTAAAAACCTGTTTGGCCCCTGTTGATGCTGCATCAAACCCTTATTGCCCTGAGCAAACCTTCAGCTTTATGTCCGGTCTCATCAAGTTCTGAAACCGGGTCGGAGTCCGCCACTATGCCTGCACCTGCTGCCCAATTCAGCCCACCACGATAGTGCCAAAAGCTTCGGATAAGAATATTCATGTCAGCAGACCCATCCCAGCCGATATAACCGACACCACCCGTATAGGGCCCTCGAGCCTGCTCTTCCATCTCATGAATGATCTCCATGCAGTGAACCTTGGGGCATCCGGTAATCGTGCCACCTGGAAACATCGCCCTGAAAACATCCACGACATCCATGCCATCTGCAAGCTCTCCACGCACATTAGAGACAATATGCTGAACCGTACTGTAGCGCTCAACTGTCATGCGCTCGTTTACTTCAACACTTCCCGACCTACAGACACGCCCCAGATCATTGCGTTCAAGATCAACCAGCATGATATGCTCAGCCTGCTCCTTGTCCGACAGTAACAGTTCTGATTTAAGGCTATCATCGTCATCGCCCTCGCCGCGCCTGCGCGTACCGGCTATGGGACGGGTTTCAACCACACCATCTGATGAGATGGAAAACAGGCGTTCTGGAGAAGCAGAAATGATATAGAGAGGGTCATCACAACCTCCAACCCTCACAAAGCAGGAGAACGGTGCCGGGTTAACGTGACGAAGTGAACTGTAGAGAGCATAAACATCTGTCTCAGGAAGCGGTGTGTGCCAGAAGCGAGCGATATTGGCCTGAAAAACATCGCCGGCAGTGATATATGCCTTCACCTGTTCAACAGCTTGCCTGTAACTCGCAGGATCTCCCGAAGTCACTTCAGCAACCTTAACAGGTTCCACTTTGGCGTGGTTGACAGTGGATTGTGAAATGATTGAATCAAACACTTCATCCAGCTGCTGCTGACTTACTCGTGACGAGAAGTATAACTTATGTTCAACATAATCAATGCAGATACTCCACTCCGGTTCGAGTAGCCACAGTGCAGGCCCAGGTGTTCCGGTTTTTGGCTCAGGCAGCGACTCAATGAACCTCCCCGCTTCGTATGCAGCGTAAAACAGCTGTCTGATTCCAGGAAACGAAAATCGCTGTTCAAGCTGCTCGGATTTCCAGCGACCCATAAACCCGGTCACATCCTCAGTGTTATCCAGAACATTGCTAACACCTTGTTTTGACACAAGAAAATCGCGAGAACCACCTGCGGGGTCTTCAAGAATGGCTGAAAAAAGGTCAGGAAAAGAGCAAAACAGATCATGCGCAGAAAGCGCATCATCAGGCCAGTCTAACAGTTTAGTAAAGAGTCTGTTTTTTGAATTATTTGAATTTACGGACAATGACAGATGCGTTGGTGCCGCCAAACCCGAAAGAGTTAGAAATCGCTACGTTAATACCGGTTTCACGCGCGGTATGGGGTACATAATCAAGATCGCATACCGGATCAGGATCATCCAGATTAATCGTAGGGGGAACCACACCATGGTGAACTGCCAGGACTGAGAATGCCGCTTCAATGCCGCCGGCAGCGCCCAGCAAATGTCCTGTCATCGATTTGGATGAAGAAACCATCAACTTTTTTGCATGACTACCAAACACATTCTTAATTCCCTGTGTTTCACACAGATCACCTGTCGGTGTTGATGTGCCATGTGCATTGATATAATCAACATCTTCAGGATTCAGCTTCGCTGAATCAAGGGCAGCTTGCATGCATCTGCCTCCGCCTTCCCCTTCCGGTGCAGGTGATGTCATATGATAAGCATCGCCTGACATACCATACCCAACCACTTCAGCTAAGATATTAGCATCACGTGCCTGCGCAGATTGCAACGACTCAAGCACCAGAACACCCGCGCCTTCACCCATCACAAATCCATCACGGCCACTATCCCACGGACGAGAAGCCTTTTCAGGTTCATCATTGCGTGTTGAAAGTGCACGAGCAGCAGAAAAACCACCGACAGCCAGTTCACAAATACAGGCTTCAGAACCGCCGGCGATCATCGCATCAGCATCGCCTCTGGCAATGATCTCAAATGCATCACCAATCGCATGGGTACCAGTTGCACAGGCTGTTACGGTTGCCGTATTTGGCCCCTTTGCACCTGTAAGCATTGATACCCAACCCGATACCATGTTAATAATCGTCATTGGAATGAAAAATGGAGAAATTTTACGCGCTCCACCGGCTTCATACGCCCGCATTGTTTTTTCAATCGCTGGCATACCACCGATGCCCGATCCAATCACCACACCAACACGTTCCGCATTGGCTTCAGTGATCTCCAGGCCCGAATGTTCCACTGCCATATGAGCAGCTGCCACGCCATAGTGAATAAAAGTATCCATCTTACGGGCATCTTTTTTATTAATAAACGCGCTGACATCAAAATCAGAGACTTCACCGGCAATCGTACAGGCCATACCCGCAGCTTCCGCATCAAATTTAGTGATGCGTCCAATGCCTGATTTTCCTGTAATCAGATTGTTCCAGCTTAGTTCTGTTCCAGTGCCGAGCGGAGTAACCAGCCCGACACCGGTAACAACAACGCGTTGTGTCACGACTTATTCAGCTTTTGCAGCAATATAGTCGATAGCGTTTTGAACACTCTGAATTTTTTCAGCATCATCATCTGGAATTTCGATACCAAACTCTTCTTCGAAAGCCATGACAAGCTCTACGGTGTCCAATGAATCAGCACCCAGATCATCTACGAAAGAAGAATCTGAATTGATTTCGCTCTCATCAACGTTGAGCTGATCAGCAACGATTTTAATAACTTTAGCTTCAATTTCTGCAGACATATAGTCCTCCCGTTTGAAATTAGGTGCGGCTTCTATCACAGCCCGAAGCGCTGTTCAAGCGCCGCACCCTTAATCCACCACCAATAGTGGTAATTTTTTTGCAAGATACACAGAATTCAAACAAATGCAGCACCGGTGTACCCACGTGTTTAAGCTCTATATAAATCCTGTTACAATCCTGTTACATATACATGCCACCATTCACATGCAGTACCTGACCGGTAATATAACCACCGCTTTCACCCGATAAAAACAGAACCGTTGCAGCGATATCTTCCGGACTACCCAAGCGGCCCAGAGGAACCTGAGCAATCAATGCATCTTTTGCATCATCACCAAGCTCATCGGTCATATCTGTTCCAATAAAACCCGGTGCAATGGCATTCACGGTAATATTTCGTGATCCGACTTCCCGTGCCAGTGAACGGGTCATCGCATCAATACCACCCTTGCTTGCACAATAATTTATCTGCCCGGGATTGCCCATAGAAGCAACCACCGACGAAATATTGATAATCCGACCGGCCTTGGCACGCATCATAGGTTTTAAAACCGCCTGCGAAGCATAAAATACCGAAGAGAGATTGGTATCAATCACCGCCTGCCAATCCTCCCCCTTCATTCGCATCGAAAGCCCGTCTCTGGTAATACCGGCATTGTTTACCAATACATCCAGCCGTCCAAAATGTTTTGCGACTTCCTGTACAAATGCCTGAACAGCTTCGCCATCAGCCACATTCACAACCCGTGGTAATACTTCTACCTTGTGGATCGACAGTTTTTCCGCCGCAGCATTCACAGTCTCTTCACGCGTGCCACAAATAGCCAAATGATAACCCGCTTTAGCAAGTGCTTCCGCAACCGAAAAACCGATTCCCCGGCTTGCACCTGTAACAATCGCTACTTTTGAGTCACTCATACATGTTCTCCTGCCTCTGCAAGCGTAATATTGTTTGTATCAACAATAGCCTGATCCATCAATTCCGATGTAAAGACGGATGAAACACTCACAGCTCTCTCAATGCGACGTGTAAGGCCTGCAAGCACCTTGCCCGGTCCCATCTCTACAGCCAATGTCATGCCTTCAGCCGCCATCTTCTGAACCGTTTCAGTCCATCGAACCGGAGAAACCAACTGCTCCACCAATGTGCTACGAATATCATCAGGGTTGATCAGTGAAACCGCACGTGCATTACTCCAAACCGGACACGCAGGCGCAAACACTGAAACACCGGCCAGCTTTTCTCTCATAGCATCCGCTGCAGACTGCATCAATGGTGTGTGCGATGGTGCACTCACTGCCAATGGTAACGCCCGCTTAGCGCCTGCCTCTTTGGCAACTTCCATTGCCTTTTCTACCGCTGCCGCATGACCTGCAATCACCAACTGACCGGGGCAATTAAAATTTGCTGCCCATACATTTTCATGACCTGTCGATGTGTTTTTACAAATTTCAGACACCACATCATCATCCAAACCAATAATAGCAGCCATCTTGCCCACGCCTTCGGCAACAGCCTCAGTCATGACACGGCCACGGAAAGTGACCAAAGACACAGCATCTTCAAAAGTAATCGCGCCCGCAGCAACCCATGCCGAATACTCGCCCAGACTATGGCCAGCCATCTGTGAAGCAGCCATGCCACCACGTGCACACCACAGGCGATAAAGCGAGATCGATGCAGTCAATAGTGCAGGTTGCGTAAACTCGGTTTGATCCAGTTTTCCATCGGCATCATCAACAACAAGTGCTTTCATATCATATCCAAGCACATCAGATGCCTCATCAAAGGTTTTAGAAACCACCTTCTCATCCGAGATCAATTCAGCAAGCATGCCCTGAAACTGAGAACCCTGACCCGGAAACAAAAAAGCCAAACCTGCACTCATAAACAAATCCCTCTCATCCATATTTTCACGCGGCTATGATCGTTCATCAATCGAGTCAATCTTTCGACCAGCGAACCAGGTTTGCGCCCCATGCAAAACCACCACCAAACGCTTCAAACAATAACAACTGTCCCAATTTAAGTTTTCCTTCACGGTATATGTGATTCAATGCCAAAGGAACACTGGCAGAAGATGTATTGGCATGACGATCAACTGTTACAGCCATACGATCCTGATTCATTTTCAATTTTTTTGCCGTAGCCTGTAGAATTCTTATGTTTGCCTGATGTGGAACCAGCCAATCAATTTCAGACTGCTTAATGCCATATTTATCGAGCACCTCACCCACAACTTCGCCCAATTTGGTCACAGCAACCCGAAACACTTCATTGCCTTTCATCTCAACAGCCGCCACACCCGCAGAATCAATGTATAAATTCGCCGCATCTTCACCTGGAACCGCGCCCGGGTGTGAATGTTTGGCCATCAATAAATTCCGATAAGAACCATCACAGTGAAGCACTGAACCGATCATGCCACCCTCATGATTGGGATCACTTTCGCGAGCCTCCAGCACAACCGCACCCGCACCATCACCAAACAGCACACATGTTGAACGATCCTGCCAGTCCAGTATTCGACTCATCGATTCAGCACCAATCAACAATACACGGTTAAACATCCCACCGCGCATCATGCCATCAACCTGTGCCAATCCGTAAACAAAACCTGAACATACCGCCTGAATATCCCATGCAGGGAAATCCTTACCACCCAGTTTGTGCTGAACAATACTTGCAGTTGAAGGAAAAATCAGATCAGGCGTCGTGGTTGCAACCACAATCGCATCAATATCATCAATCGTGAGTCCAGCATCTTGCAATGCCTGTTTGGCAGCTTCAGCACCCAAATCAGATGTATACTGATCTTTGGCAATGATATGACGCTGACAAATACCTGTTCGTTCACGAATCCATTCATCCGAAGTCGCTACCATGGTCGACAACTCATCATTACTCAGTACACGCTCTGGCAGATAGCCGCCCACACCAATCATGTGTGTCGTCATTTCTTTATATAATGCCATCAGATTTCAACCATTTCATTCATCGTTTCAACGATGTTATCGATCAAATTAGCGCGGACTTCACGCGCAGCCACATCAATGGCGCATGCATAAGCATGAGCATCCGCTGAGCCATGGCTCTTCACCACGATACCGTTCAAACCAAGAAGCGGTGCACCATTATGTTCACTTGGATGTAATGCATTTTTAACACGACGAAGTGCTTTTGATGCCAGTAAGGCACCCGTCTTTGCCACAATCGATGATGTCAGCTCGCTTTTAAGCTGCTGGAGAATTAATTTCGCAATACCTTCAATGCTTTTCAGAGCGATATTCCCAATAAACCCGTCACAGACAACCACATCAACCGAATCACCAAACAGATCTGTTCCTTCAACGTTTCCGATAAAGTTCAAACCTGAACCCTGCAACTTGGTTGCAGCAACCTTTACCACATCCGTGCCTTTGATATCTTCACTGCCAATATTGAGCAAACCAACACGTGGCGATTCAACGCCTTCCGCTGCCTGCATATAACAGGAACCCATCACTGCAAATTGTAAAAGATGCTCAGAAGTGCAATCAACATTCGCACCGATATCAAGAAAGAACGTTGATCCTCCGTTTGCAGCAGGGATCATGGATGAAATTGCAGGGCGATCAATGCCCGGAATCATTTTCAGAATTAATTTAGAAATGGCCATCAATGCACCGGTATTTCCAGCGCTCACAAGCGCATCCCACTGGCCATCACGCACTGCACGTGCGCCAACATGAATGGATGAGTTCTTTTTACGCCGAAGTGCAACCACAGGGGCTTCGCACATATCGATAACGTCAGTTGCTTCAATCAGTTCAACCCGACCAGCGATGCCCGCAGCTTCAAGCGCAGGTGAAAGTACTTCAATCTGACCAACAATGCCTAAAACTATTTGAGAATCAGGCTTTTTTAAGATTTGAACCAGCGCATCGACAACGATTTCAGGCGAACCATCACCTCCGTGACCATCTACCAGAATGCGAACGGCTTGACTCTCCTGCAAGTTAGCAGACATCAGGCCTCGTCTTTCGCTATAACCTCGCGGCCTTTGTAATGACCGCAACTTTGACATGCATAATGTGGGCGTGCCATTTCACCGCACTCAGAACATTCGCTCATGCCAGACACAGTAACACGATCATGGGATCTGCGCATATTACGTTTGGACTGACTGGTTTTTCTCTTTGGAACTGCCATTTTTCAATACTCCTATCATCAAAACGATGAATAACTTTCAGGTGTCAAACCTGAGATGACGCAATGCTGCAAAAGGATGATCATCACCATCTTGCGAACATTTACATTCATGCTTATTTAAATTTTCACCACACTGCTGACATAGCCCTTTGCACGATTCGCTACAAACAACCATTGGCTTCCATGCCAGCCAAACCTCTTCACGCAACACATCCACCAAACTAATCAATCCAGGTGCGGTCAGGCATTCACATGTGTCAGAATCATCTGACTCACTCATAGAATGACCAAGCTGGAAATAACGCTTACATTCACCTTCCATCAACAAAGGAAATTCTACATTACACCGTACACACTGCCGAACCAATTCGACACCCCATGTTCCCTGTAAAGTGAACATCCTCCCTTCAGAAATAACGTTCCCTTTCCAGAAGACATCTTTACAAAGACGAGAAGGGGCCGCAACATCACCAAGTTGGCCATCTTCAAAAACAGCTGATGGTATCTCCAAACACCATTGCCTTCCAGTAGATGGCAACGTCTGCAATTTAAAGCTCAATTGCTGTCGCACAGTCTATGCCTCCGCAAGCAAACATGTCACCATGCCAGCCAATGCAGGCGGCATTATGAGTATTGCTTCATAAGGGTCAACGAAAACCTTGATAAGCTCTACATTTTAGCATTCATATTTTGACAAATGCAGTCATAATAGCTATTTATCTATTATTATTGAACTTCAAATAAATCGAGGTCACATGACACAGGGAACATCCAAACAGGACGCAAAAAAACTAATGGAAACCGTCTCGTTTGAGCTGGATACAGACCTTCGTCTACACCCTCAAAAGCTGGAACTTGGTAAAGCCGAACTACTTACCGATGCGCTCACCTTACCCTTCATGGATATTGAGAAACGTCTCAATCAGTTTATTGCCGGTACATCAGGCATTGAAAAGCAGTTTTTACAGAAAAGCATGAAAGGCTATCTTGCCAAGCTCAATGCAAATCCGATGATCCCCCTTCAATTTCGCCTAAAAGTACTTAGCCATTTTGAACGGGAACTTGAGCTTTTTGACTCAGAGATGACTGCCGCCGTACTCAACGCACACAAAATCGGCGTTAACCTTGTACAAAAAGCCGCACGCAGTGAGCCTGGCTACTATCGTGTATTGGTAGAAATGGTATCGAATGCATTGGAACTGTCCGTAAAAATGCTGCGCATGGGGTTTGAACAATATCAAGCACCTGCAGTCCTTACGAATCGCCAATCTTTTGACCTGATGCGATTGGGCTTGAGCGTTGTCCCTGCCCTGACCGAAGATGCAAATCAGGAAAAAGAGCGCCTGCAAAAAATTGTAAGTAGCCACGAATTTTTGCGCATGCTTGATTTTTATGGAAAATCAAAAGATGAACAGCATATGGCCTGGGATGAATTAACGCATCACGTTGGCATACTTGAACCCAGGCTTATGCGCAAAGGTGACCACGCTCACGATCTCGAAAATGAAACATTTATGACAACCAATTTTTCACGTCCAAATGAAGCCGCAAAAATCATTTCTGAATTGCCTGAAAAATTCATGATGGATATGGTTCTCATTCCATTAGACAAGTTTGTTGACCGCATGATCACTGCAATCAATCGGGTTGAAACCGTTTTAAAAAGTACTGAATTACAACAAAACGATCTGCATACCGAAGAGGCATTAAACAGAACCGTCATTGGTGGCAACGCCATTCTCGATACATTGCGAACAAAAGAACGCTCTGCTGTCCGTGAAGATTATGCGGGCACCCGTCTCATTATGGAGTGGGATGCCGGCAAGGCATTCACGGAAGCACATACTGCAATCATCATGGATGAATATGAGTATGCACCCTCTGAACGCAGCAATCAGGCTGCATGGTCGGTGACCAATCTCAGCAAAAAGGGTGCTGGACTCGAAAGAATCAGTGATGACAAAGATTTCAAATTGGGCGTGGGTGCTATGGTTGGGTTAAGCTGGATCCCTCATCGGGGAGAGCCTATGCTAGGCACAGTATGCTGGATCAAAGAACCCAAAATAAATGAGCAGCGATTGGGGATTCGGTTCTTCCAACAGTCATTCAAGCTATATAAAGGCGTGATGCTCGGAGGTAATGATGCTGAAAACCTGTCCCGAACCTGGCCTGTTATGGTAAAACCTAACAAACCACACCATACCGTAATATTTCCTGATTCTAAAATTTTCAAAAACATGACTTTCATGCTGACACATGCAGGTAAAGGCGCACACTTTAAAATTCTTCAGGTGATAAAAACAGGGCCAAATTACAGCATCTGCAAAGCCGGTTTAGCCGATGAACTGACAACAACGCACAGCTTTGACTTTAGCTAATCAGAATTAGCCATACTCAGCAGATAACAGCCACATTGCCACGCCCTAGCGGGCCACAAATACTTTTTCACGATAAAATTTCAATTCTTTAATCGATTCATAAATATCTGCAAGGGCTAAATGCTCACCTTGTTTGGCAGGTATTGCTAATCCCGGGTACCACCGGTTTACCAGCTCTTTGATGCTGCTAACATCAACATTTCGATAATGTAAATATCCTTCAATTTCAGGCATATAACAAACAAGGAAACGTCGATCCTGATGAATCGAATTGCCACATAAGGGGGATGTTCGTTCCGGCACATGTTGTTTTATAAAATCAAGTGTCAGTCTTTCAGCCTCTTGAAGTGAAATTGCAGATTTTTGAACCCGCTCGGTCAAACCCGAATCACCATGATGTTGTTTACACCAGTCATTCATAGCCTCCAAAACACTGTCCGGCTGGTGCACAGCCAGATTCGGACCTTCAGCAACGATATTTAACTGCTCATCAGTAATCAGAGTTGCAATTTCAAGAATCGTATCCACTTCAGGGTCAAGCCCTGTCATCTCCAAATCCATCCAGACCATCTGTTTTTTGTTTGTTGGTTTTGTTATTGATACTGTCATAAACCCGAACCTAACACATGAATCCCCATCCTGTGAGCCATTGCCTGAATCATTCGATAAACAGTGGGTGAAAGCGTCTCATGCTTTGATACTTTCATACCAGCCAGCTGCCAACTCCTGCGCACAGGATAATGACGACGAAAATCAGCAAACGCCTTTGCCATTTCGGGCTCTGAAAACGCACCCCAGCTACGCATCGCAGCATCATCTCTCATGATCGGATACAATTTCATCACCATCGCATATAGATCATGCCATATTTCACTACTACAGGTGACTTGATGCACATCATCAACCTTAGGCAAGGCTTGCTGCTTATTCCATACAGGTTTAACACCTAGATACTCACAAAGCGCATGATAAATATATTGCGTGTTTGCCGCCTTTCCATCCAGTGAATGCCCTGCAATATGAGGCGTTGCAATCACAACGTTTGCATGAGTCAAAAGCCGTGTAGAAACAGCAGGTTCCCCTTCCCAACAATCAAGCACAGCAAAATGCTGTTGATCCGCATCCGGTTCATTATCATCACCCAGCCAATCCGCCAGAGCATGATTATCAACACAGGCTCCGCGCGCAACATTGATCACGCCTTTTCCCTGAAATCGGGAAAGCAAAGCTGCATTAATCAAATGAAATGTCTTGTCCTCACCATCGTGGGTTAACGGCGTATGCAATGTGATCACATCTGCTGCTTCCAAGACGCTATCGATAGAAGAAAAGATATCATCGCCCTCTACCCGTTCTCTGGGTGGATCGTTTAATAAAACGTTCATACCCATCCCGGTACAAACCTTGGCAAGCGCGCTACCAATACGCCCAGCGCCGATAATTCCAAGTGTCATATGAGGAATTGAAACCAGCTTACGCATATGAAGCTCAAGCAGTGCTGAAATCATATACTCGATCACTGAACCTGTTGAGCTTCCCGCAGCATTGGCCCATGCAATGTTATTTGCCTCAAGCCATGCTTTATCATAATGATCATCGCCAATCGTTGCAGTCCCTGCAAAACGCACAGGCGTGCCTTCCAACAAAGCTGCATTCACTTTTGTGGATGACCGGGTCAAAAGAATATCCGTATCTTTTAATTGTTCTCGGGTTATTTCCCTGCTTTCAAGTACAGACAGCTCAACATCAAAATTCGGAATCGAAAAAAAAGCTGACTCAACGCCCCAAATATGGGCATCAGCAACGATTTTCAACTTTTCTTTTTTCAATCTTCGGAGTTTTGGATTTTCTTAATAAGATTCGTCGATGAATGACCATCCAAAAAGGGCACAACAATTACTTTACCGCCTGCCTCACGCACCTCTTTGGCCCCTACGATATGATCCGGTTGATAATCACCACCTTTTACCAACACATCGGGTAGAAGTGTTTTAATAAGATCAATCGGAGTCTCTTCAGCAAATGGCACAACCAGATCCACTGATCGGAGCCCTGCAAGCATATGCGCACGATCAGCCAGCGCATTGATCGGCCTTGATGGACCTTTCAACTGTTGAATGGAATCATCACTGTTCAAGCCAATAATCAAAACATCGCCCAATGCTCTGGCATTTTCCAAATAAGTTACATGCCCCGGATGCAAAAGATCAAAACAACCATTGGTAAATACCACACGTTTATTTTCTGCACGCCACTGTTTCCGTAAACTGACTGCTTCAGGCAACGCACTAAAATAACTTTTCACTTTAGAACGACCTTCATCGTCACCTTAAAGAACGCACTTGCAACAGATCAACAACTGCCGTGACACCTTTGACCTTTCGCGCAATATCTTTAGCTCGATGACGTTCTACACTTTGATTCACAATACCTTGCAGATAAACTTTCCCATTCACTGTCTCCACATGAATAGAAAAACCGGAAACTATTTTATCATCAAGAAAAGCCGTTTTAATTTTTGTTGTGATCCAGCTGTCACTAAAAAGGCTTCCCGTTGACGGGCTGCCAATATTCAGTTCACTTTTAACTTCACGAACACCTTTTACACTCCGACAAATGTAAATGGCCCGATTAATATGATTTTGGCTTGGCAAATAGCCTGTCAGCCACACAACATTTTCAATCACTTCCACGCTAACCCAACGTGAGGGCATATTTTTTTCAGCAATCAGCAATGCATCAATTTTTGATGCAATCGTTACATCATCAATGTGTTGTCCTACTGAACGATCATCATGGATCGCACTGCCAACAGCAGCCCCGCCACCCACAATAGCCGTTGCCACACATGCAGAGAGGGAAAAACACAGGCCTATCAACATCAAAAGCCGAAAAAACATACTCATAACTCCTAAAAAATTAATGCGCGGTACCACTCAGCACATAAGCAAGTGTCAGACAAAACAGTGCAAGCAGAATATAAAGTATAAGCGGGCGCTTCTCCTCCCTTTTATTCCAGGTATTTTTATTTTCTGATGATATATTTTTCGGATCCTCTTCCATCATTCACCCCATACAAAAAAAACCGTTGCAGGCATTGTTAATCAATATCGTCGCCTAAAACATCCAGCACCGCAGCAAAAAGCAATGGCAACAAGACCTCATCTGGCCCGGATAGCCAGTAGCCTGCTCCGCCAGGCTGAGAGAGACGCCCAACCACATCCGCAACTGAAGAAGAGGATGCCGCAGGGTCAATCACAGCCGTTGTCAGGTTTTCCACCGTTTTCCCAAGGTTTCTGGCTGCATCCACAGCCTGAAGAAACAGGCGCGGTATCAATACACTTGAAGCAATATTTATGATCACACCGCCACTGGCTTCCGCCATCATGCCCGCAAGCAACCTGAAATCATACATCGCCGCTGCACCCAATGATTCTCCATGCGCTTGTGGATGCAGCGTAAACGTATCCGCACCAATGACCGGGTGAACAGTGACCGGGATACCATACCGACATGCCGTTGCAACCACAGAGTGTTCAACATGCTCCAACTCAGCATCCAACAGTTTTTTTCCAATGCTTTTTCCAAAACCCCAGTTTTCGACAGAGCCAAGATTCACAGCATCGTTAATCAAACGACCCGTCTCTTCAGTCATAGAAAAACGCCCGTCTCTTAAATCCTGATCACGATACCGCAATGTCTGGCCGACCATGGCAATTTCAACGTCCTGCAACATGGCTTCCCCGGTTAGCACTACACCGGAAATAACACGTTGTTCAATGAGCTTTGCCAACAAAGGACTTAGGCCTGAATCCATCACATGTCCGCCACAGCCAACAATCACTTTTCGGCCATGCCGATGCGCTGCAACGATGGCATCTCTTAATAAAAAAAGATCTGCACCTGCGCCAAGATTAGGTAAGCTGCAAAGAAAATCTGATAATGCACCACCGGCTTTATATGAGGCCCCAAAATCATGTTCATCTGAATCTACTTTACGTTCAGAAACAGGCACTGTTCTTAAAGAAGCGAAAGATAAAGGGCGCACGCTCATACCTCTTCTCCAAACATACTTTCATCAATCAAAGAGCAAAGAATATGCAAACAGGTGATGTGCATCTCCTGTACCCTTGGCGTCGATGGATGTGCAATATTCAAATGCACAGAGACACTGCGACTCCCTCCCAGCATACCGCCATCACCACCCGTCAATGCAACCGTCTCCATGCCTGCTTTCTGTGCCGCATCAGCTGCCGCAAGCACATTCGTAGAATTACCGCTGGTCGAAATAGCTAACAGAATATCTCCCGGTCGACCCAGAGCTTCAACCTGACGGGAAAAGATATCATGAAAGGAAAAATCATTGGCAATACTGGTAATAACCGAAGCATCATGCGTCATTGCAATCGCTGCCAGACCCGGCCTGTTCATCTCAAAACGATTGACCAGTTCTCCTGCAAAATGCTGTGCATCAGCGGCCGACCCACCATTTCCACAAACCAGAATTTTCCCGCCATTTTTCAAACTGCGCACCATTTTTTCAGCGCCGTTTAACAAAGGCTCATCCAAAGCGTTCACACATGACTGGCGAAGCGCAATGCCTGCTTCCATTGCCTGTCTAATCATTTCTTTCATGTACATGCCCTTATCTGAAAACATCCAGCAAATGTTCAGTTTTTAAAAATGGATTGATGCCATCTCTCGGCGTTAGGATGATTAAATCGAAGCGGCATTGCAATCCTGAAAATTCATGATGCATGCCAAGGTACGCATTTGCCGCTGATCTTAAACGTTCACATTTGTTTTCATGCACAGCCAAAAGTCCCTGTTCACGTTTCTGATATGCCTTGACCTCAACGAATGCCAGGACGTCATCCTTCTGTGCCACAATATCCAGCTCACCCCTGCCCGCACGCACATTGCGATCAATAATTTGATAACCTTTTCGCTTCAAATAACGGGCTGCCCGACTCTCCCCGGCCCTGCCTTTTTCCGTGCTCATTGCTTTTTGGCACGCTCACTTTCACTCAATAAAAGTGCATAAACACGTGCTTTTGTCACGCCAAACTGCTTTGCAACAGCTCCGGCACGTTTGGAAGGCGATAAAGAACGCATCTCTTTTGTATCCAACGCGCTCATCAAATCATCATCCGTTATTTCAACGTTTTCAGACCTTGGACCGATCAACAACACAATTTCGCCTCTCGGGTCATGCTGTTTAAAATGAGCAAGCACCTCATCCGCTGAGCCACAAACAAATGCCTCATGCAATTTGGTCAGTTCTCTGGCAACACAGATCTCACGCCCGGCCATATTTGCTTCATCCAATGTTTCAAGTGTTTTCACAAGACGGCGTGGAGACTCAAGCAAGACATACGTATGCCTTGCTTTCTCAAGCGTTGAAATAAGTTCCGTTCTACTTTTCCCGCTGCGTGGAAAAAAACCGGCATAAGTAAACTGATCCGTTGGTAAACCCGACGCGCAAAGTGCGGCAATGGGGCTCGATGCACCAGGTATCGGCAAAACTTTCAACCCTGCATGCCTGACGGTTTTAACCAATCGGTATCCCGGATCATTAATCAACGGCGTCCCTGCATCACTGATCAGGGCGACATCCTCCCCGGACCTCAGGCGATGAATGATTTTTGCAGCCGCTTTTTCTTCATTGTGTTCATGACAAACCATCATGGATGTTGAAATACCCAAATGAGAAAGCAAACGGCCACTTACACGTGTATCTTCAACTGCAATCACCGCAGCTTTTCGGAGAATCTCGGCAGCACGATAGGTAATATCGCCAAGATTTCCGATCGGGGTTGCAACAATGAATAGTTGGCCTTCTGTGTTGAGATGTTTATCTTCCGATTTCATGTGCTCTCCACTTTATCCACGGAATCATTTTGCTGCAACGTCTTGCAATAGCAGGACTAAGAAACTGCGTTGTTTTAGAACAATCCTTCTTCCTTTATTGCTGATCAGCGTGTTGACGGGTGCATGCACGCCCAAAAAAGATGTTTCGGCTGTTTCAGAAAAAGTTCCTCAGACACACCCTTTTACCCGACTGATGCCAGCGCCACAAAGCGCCAAAGAGATTCAGGAACTTTTGGAGCTTGCAAGAGTTTATAACGAAATAGATATGGCCCTGACAGGTCTTGAAGAGCTTAGTCGTCTGGCCCCGGCTCCACTCAATGAAGAAGCAGCATTTAGACGGGTCGAGTTGATGCTTGAATTTCAATATCCTCAGGCTGTTATTGAAACGCAGCAACTTCTTGAAACATACCCTCTGCATGCGCTGACCCCTTATGCACATGCCTGGCTTGCCAGGTGGTGGATGGCTCAAAACAACGATGCACAAGCACTCGATGCCTTTATCCACGTACTCAAACATCCCCGACTCACACGTGAACTGGCTGAAGAAGCACTGAACAGTGCCACACCCATTGCGCAACGCGCTCCCGAAAAAGAAGCCGTTTACTGGCTGCTCAGCGCAGCAGAAGTTGACCTTAATCGTCAGGAGCACTGGTTACGCGCGGCTGCAAACAGAGCATCACTTGACACTATTTTCCAGCTACAACAGGAAAAACGTTTGGAGGGAGAGGCACTCAAAACATTTTACCTTCATGCTGCCAGAGTACGACTCATGTCCGGGCAAATGGATGAGGTCCGTGCAATCGCAGATATCCTAACTGCAAACATGCCCTATGATGCCATCACGCAAAAAGTCGAGGCATGGGCTTCAGGCATCACTCAGCACGTAACCATCGGCGCACTGCTTCCTTTATCAGGAAAGTATGCCCGGTTTGGAGAAGAAGCCCTGCGTGGCATTCGGCTGGCCATTGCCAGCGAAACTTATGCCGATAAAGTTGATCTCCGCATCGCAGACAGTGAAAGTAAAACCGCTGGTGCAGTTCGCGGCTACCAATATCTTGTTTCAAACGGTTCGGACTGGGTTATCGGCCCCTTACTGTCAGAACACACAGAAGCGCTGCTTCCACATCTTGTGCCGAATATTCCAGTCATCAGCCTGGCAAACCAGACAAGCGTTGCTGAAGCATCCTCAAAACTTTTCATTCATACGCTGGCTAAAAGCGTGCAAGCTGCCTACATGGCAAATTTCTCCTGGCAACAGGGAGCCAGAAAAGCCGTTATCTTAAGTGAAAAATCGTCAGCTGCTGCTGATGAAGCCGAAGCCTTTATCAGCACGTTTGAAAAACTGGGTGGCGAAATCGTTGAACACCTTACATTAGAGGATACCATTGATAATCGATCAGAGCTTCAGGCGCTTCGTGAACGAAGCGATGATGAAGAGCTGCTTGCAGAACTAGATGACGACATTGCACTGCTATCCGCAGAAACTGAGCTTGAAATCCGTATACCAGTAAATTTTGACGCAATATACATTGCACTTTCAGGGAAGCGGGTTGCAGCTCTGGCTGGCCAGCTCGCCTATGTGGGTGTCCATGATATACCACTCTACGGCAGTAGCCGCTGGCAGGATAAACATCTGTTAGATGACCGTGGCCGTTATCTTTCAACATCACGTTTTGTGAATATCAATTTCCCGGCAAATGATAGCAATACACTCCGTCGCATGATGAACGCATATCGCGAAACATGGGGCGTTGGAAAACCCGGCAAACTCTTTGGTATCGCCTATGATTCTGTCCTGATTGCCGCTGTTCTTGGCAGCCGGCTGGGATTACAGGGTCGCGACACCATCAATGGGCTCTATGATAGCGAAGGATTTCCAGGGTTAACTGGTCATGTCAGATTTGATAAGAATGGTGTCGGCCAAAAAGAGTTCGAAGTTTTCACAATCAAACGTGGGAAACTAACTCCGGCTGGGTAACGTCTTTCTACGTTAAATTCATTTTCGTCTCAAAGCGAATTCATTATGCGTTTACACAACGCTGCTTTTGCAAACTAGGAACTGTGCTATAATCAGCATGAATATCTTAATCAACGCTTGGAGTTCTTGATGCAAAAACCAGATGAGACACGTGAATTCACCCGACTTTCAATCCCTGTAAAAGTCGAAGTAAAAACTCAGGATAATAAATCATTCTCTGCTACGGCCGATAACGTCTCGATGAATGGGATTTTATTACATTCGGATCAGAAGCTGGCCGCGGATACTTTATGCGAAATTCGTATTATTCTGGGGGAGCAGGACCCTTTGATTATTGTCTCACATGGAAAAGTCGTCCGCACGGACAAAAAAGGCATTGCCATCACCTTTACAGAAATGGATCTGGAAGGATTCCCTCACATGAAAAATCTACTGCTACTCAATGCGTCAAATACAGGCGACATAGAAAATGAATTTTCTCAACACGCAGGACTGCACCGAAAATAATATGCACTCAATTTAGTCACTTGATCTTTCAACCAAAACCCCGATCCAAAGTGGTAATGATTTTCGGGATTCAACAAAAACAAAAGGCCTCACATAGAGGCCTTTCATCTACAAGACCATGAAACTACGAGGCGAGTTGCCTCAACACATAATGCAGGATTCCCCCGTGTTGATAATATTCAACCTCTTTCGGTGTATCGATACGTACATCCACAGTGAATGATTTTATCAAACCATTTTCATCCGTTGCGGTCACTGTAAGCTGCGTACCTGAACCATCACCAATGCCATCAAAATCATACGTCTCCTGACCTGTCAAACCGAGTGTTTCAGCAGACTCACTCGCTTTAAACTGCAACGGAAGAATTCCCATGCCCACAAGGTTGGAGCGATGAATACGTTCATAGGTTTCTGCAATCACTGCCTGTACACCCTGCAAACGAGGACCTTTGGCCGCCCAATCACGAGAGGAACCTGAGCCATATTCTTTACCGGCGATCACAATACTTGCCACAGACGTTTCTTTATATTTCATAGCAGCATCATAAATGCTCATCTGTTCACCGGATGGCTGATGGTTCGTCACGCCACCCTCCGTGCCTGGAGCCAGACGGTTACGTAAGCGAATATTGGCAAATGTGCCTCGCATCATGATTTCATGATTGCCACGACGTGAGCCGTAAGAGTTAAAATCTTTCGGCTCTACACCACGCTCACGCAAGTAGATACCCGCAGGAGAATCAGTCTTGATGGCACCAGCAGGCGAGATATGATCGGTGGTGACAGAATCTCCCAAAAGTGCCAGCACACGTGCGCCTTTAATATCTGAAACCTTAGCCGTTTTTTGGCTCATACCGTCAAAATATGGTGGATGCTGGATATAAGTCGATTCAGCATCCCACTCGAAACGATCCCCGATTGGCGCCTTCAAGGCCTGCCAGTTGATATCACCTGCATAAACATTGCCATAAGAAGCTTCGAACTGCTCAGCGGTCACGCATTGCGCAACTGTGTTAACAATCTCTTTCTGACTTGGCCAGATATCTTTCAAAAACACATCGTTGCCCTTTCCATCCTGACCCAACGGTTCATTGTAGAGATCAATATTCATCGTGCCCGCGATTGCATAGGCCACAACCAGTGGCGGACTTGCCAGATAATTCATACGCACCTCGGCATGAACACGACCTTCGAAATTACGGTTACCAGAAAGAACAGAGGTTACCGCAAGATCACCTTCAGCAATCGCAGCAGAGACTTCCGCAGGAAGCGGGCCTGAATTGCCAATACAAGTGGTACAACCATAACCAACCGTATTAAATCCAAGCTGATTCAACGGTTCAGTAAGGCCTGCCTTATCAAGATACTCCGTCACCACCAGTGAACCAGGGCCCAGTGATGTTTTCACCCAGGGTGCTGATTTCAAACCAAGGGCCACTGCTTTTTTCGCCACAAGGCCTGCACCCAACATGACGGATGGATTGGAGGTATTGGTGCAGGAGGTGATGGCAGCAATCACAACAGCGCCATCTTCTATGGTTACCTCCTGACCTTTTATAGTTGTTTGAACCGGTTTGGTCGTAATACCGGCTTCCTGCTTCACTTGCTCAACCGCTTCAAGAAACTTCGCCTTGGATTCAGTCAGGATCACACGATCCTGCGGACGTTTGTGACCGGCCAAACTTGGCACAACAATCGACATATCCAACTCAAGATATTCGCTGTAGATCGCTTGAGACGGGTTTGCATTATCGCCGCTCTCACGAAAGAAACCCTGTGCTCTGGCATAGGCTTCAACCAGCGCGATATTTTCAGCGCTGCGATTAGAGAGACGTAGATAGTTTAAAGTCTCATCATCAATCGGGAAAATACCGCATGTTGCGCCATATTCAGGTGCCATATTGGCAATGGTTGCACGATCAGCCAGTGGCAAATGATCCAGACCTTCACCATAAAACTCTACAAACTTACCCACCACACCATGTTGGCGCAGCATCTCTACGATGGTCAAAACAAGGTCAGTGGCAGTGGCCCCTTCAGGTAATTCACCCGTCAATTTAAAACCAACCACCTTGGGCACCAGCATCGATATCGCTTGCCCCAGCATTGCAGCTTCTGCTTCAATACCGCCAACGCCCCAACCAAGAACACCCAGACCATTGATCATAGTGGTGTGAGAATCCGTGCCAACAAGTGTGTCCGGATAAGCAACATTTTCATCATTCACAAACACTGTGCGTGCAAGAAACTCAAGGTTCACCTGATGTACAATGCCAGCCCCTGGCGGTACAGCCTTGAAGGTTTCAAATGCATTTTGGCCCCATTTCAAAAAGTTATAGCGTTCACGATTTCGTTGAAACTCAATTTCAGTGTTTTTTGTGGCCGCATCAGCAGATCCAAATATATCCACCTGTACCGAATGATCGATCACCAGCTCAGCAGGTGCCAAAGGTTCGATTTTCCGGGTATCACCACCCAACGCTGCCATCGCATCACGCATAGCAGCCAGATCCACGACCGCAGGAACACCTGTGAAATCCTGCATCAATACACGAGCAGGCATATAAGCTATTTCATGATTCGGCTCAGCCTTCTCATCCCAGTTCACTAACCTTTTGATATCATGATCTGTAATATTCACGCCATCTTCACGGCGCAATAAATTTTCCAGAAGTATTTTTAATGAATACGGAAGGTGAGAAACATCACCGGCAGCATCCAGTTTATAATACGTATATTTTTTTCCCTGAACATCAAGCTCTGCACGAGCATTAAAACTATTGTTCACAAAAAATCTCCTGACGATCAATAAATTCGAAGCGCCGAACACTAACCCCGGGCAGCAGGTTTCTAAAGTGCATAATGACTCAATGTGTTTATTCTAATTCCAGATAGAAAATATTCATCGGCTCGCCCTTGCCTTTAAAATGCACTGCGTTTAAAAACCGACAATGCTTTTTAGCTAATTTTTCCGGCATGGTTTTTCTGCTTTCTTCCGTAACCAAACCCTGAAAGGGTTGCGCAATTCCGCATAGTCGAGCCGCCGTATTTACCACATCACCAATCACTGTAAGTTCCCTGCGGGACTTATCTCCCACCAGTCCCAAAAGCACCTTTCCATCATGCAAACTAAACCCCACCTTGCATGGCAACAAACCACTCTCTTTTTCCTTTTCAGAAAGGGTCTTTAACACCTCTAAAAGGCATTTCATGGCATTTTCTCCTCGCTTCGCACCAGAGAAACATGCCAGCAGACCATCACCAAGAAACTTATTAATACTGCCATGATGTTTAAGAATAATACCTGTCTGGATTGATAAGCTTGCATTGATTGATGCATAGACATCACGTGGGTCAAACTTTTCAGCCAACTCGGTAAACCCGCGCATATCACTGAATAAAATGGTCATATGCTCTTCAAAAGCCAGATCATTGGGTATATCAGGTTCATATTTTTCCAGCATTCTCAATGTTTCAGCAGGGAGAAATGCATTCAGCGAAGTCACTTTGTGCAATTCGGTCGATTTATTTAATTCATCCATAATTTTCCCAGTCTCCATCACTTCACATCATTATCGGCACAACTTGTTAAACATTAAATTTACCAAATCACTTACGCAAAAGAGCTGCCAAAGTTAGTATGGCTTCATGGTCCAAAAAAATATTAGCAATTCGTTTACAGCCTATGATGGTCGTGTTCAAAAAAGTGACCTGAATGGTTACGGTCTCATGCATGGCGGAAGACTGTTAACACTTTGTGATGAAATTGGTTATCTCGCCGCAAAAAAGCATGCCGAATGTGATTGCCTGACACGCGCAGCGCATAACATCGAATTCTTTTCTACGATGAAAGAAAAGGAACTGTTTTCAGTACAAGCTCAAGTCGTATTAACCGGAAAGACAACGATGTGGGTTGACTGTATCATTCAACATGAACAACAAACCGTCATGAGTGGCGTGTTTGTCTATATCGCCATCGATAAAAACTTCAAATCAATCCCTGTGCCTGCAATCCAGATTCAAAACCAACAGGAAAAGAAGGCACAGTTTTCAATGCAGCAGCTCTATGATCAAGTCACAATGAAGACAGAAAAAAAGCCCTGACCGGCAGATCAGGGCTTTAATATCCGGCGCAAAACACTAGGGAGGGGAGGAAGAATCTGCGCCGAACACGATGAACGATAAGCGCTGATAATGACTGCAAAGTTAATGCGTCATGAAATTCCATTAATATGAGATATTTGCATCAGAAATATTACGAACCATGACTTTTACAGAAAAATAAAGGGCCTCATAAGGCCCTTTTGCTTATTGGCTGGGGGACGTGGATTCGAACCACGATTGACGGTGTCAGAGACCGCTGTCCTACCATTAGTCGATCCCCCTAAAGGAGGCCGCACATTAATTGCAGCCGTTAAGTTCGTCAATTGCCAATCAATGACAATCAAAAAGGGGACGCTACCCTTTTACCTTGATCCTCACCCCTCCCCCAAATAGTTGAAATGTAATCGCAAAAAAATGTCCAGTATAAGAAAAACAAGGTGTTTACTTAAATTTCACAATTATACATACCAAAATAGCTATAAAAGCCAATATTTTAACAGGTTAATTAGTAAAAAATGACATCCCCATAAATCAATCGAGTCTGACCCCATCGATCCTATTTGGCTTGGTCAGGTATGCAGTAGAACGTTGTGAAGACTTAGGTTCTTGCCTTCCCGGGAACGCCGAGGAGGAATAGACAGAATTCATGTCCAATGAAACGGGATATGAAGTAGCTTGTTGTTTCGTAACGCTCTCAAGCATCTATCAATCAACTCTATGGGACAGCAGTGAGTCTGACCCCATTGATTGGTTAAACACGTGCGCCGAACGACCCGGTGGGGTGATGGATACCAGATTACCAAGATTGTCACTCATAAAGGGTAGCGTCCCCTTTTCCTAGAATACGTCTTTTATCAAAGACATAGATATATACAAAAATTGAAGAGCGATTAGCAGAATCAATAGTGGTCCAGCATACTTTAGAAAAGTAGGTGCCCATGTGCCGATTTTCAAAACACCTAAATAATATGGGCCAGATCTATTTAATATTTGTCTGTATAATTTAATAACCCATAAAAAAAGTGCCCCATGAAAAACAAGTGCAATTATTTGAATTAATAAAGTCATGTTATTTCCTCTCAGGGCATGTTTTTGGCTGATCGCCTAATGATCGCATAGCTTCAATGTACCCAGTAATCCCGTCTATACCAAAACTTCGAAATGATTTTAGCAACCCATGAAAACTAGCAAATTGATCAACAGAATTCCCAATGCCTTCGCCTTGTTCACCTCCTAGTGCTTCCCCTAATTGACCAGCAACTCCGGCGTGATTCTTTCCGTTCAACGCATTCATGATTCCAATTCCGGCATTTGCCATGTTATAAAGTCCGTGAGCGGCCACAGCCGTACCAATTGGAAATGCAATTGGGGCTGCAGCTCCACCTGTTGCAACAGAAGCCACAAGCATGGCACCAATTCCACCTACTGCTTCGGCAGTACCTGCGACAAATGCTACAGAACTAGTGCCTAGACCAACAAAATCAACAAGGCCTGTCGAATCGAACCCATTAATTGGATCACTTAATATATAGCCGTATAGATTCATATCCATCCCTGCAAAGCGGATTGGATCTTTCGCAGTCCACCGCCCAGTCTCAGGGTCATAATCCCTTGCTCCGAAACGGATGAGCTTCGTGTCTATATCATAGATGCCACCAGCAAAACCAAATGGCTGCATGCCCGGATTGGTGTCATTCGTGACGTTACCCCAATCATCATAGTCCATTCGCTGGACGATGGTGTTATCGGTTGTATTAACCACAAGGCGAGGTGAGCCAAGATGATCGCTAATGATTCTGTAAGTGATGCCACCCTTAATCATATAGTCAGGTACATTAGGCTTGCTTCCGTAAACAAATCTTGAAGTCACATTACCTGCGCCATCAAGCTCAGCCACAGGGTTGAGCTGATCCTTGTACAAGAAGCCTTGAACCAGCGTGCCGTTGACCTTTTTACCAATCCTACGATTGCGCCCATCCACCACATAATCAACCGTGGTCGCATTCGGCAAAGTTGCAGACATTAGATTACCCAGCACGTCATACGTATACGATGTTGTTCCAGTCGCTGCTACTTTAGAAGCTAACTCACCGTTCGCGGTATAGGTGTAGTTAATACCGTTCCAGCTTGTGAGACGATCCTGACCATCATAGAAGGAAAGAATGCCGCCAGCCTTATTGTAGCCACCAATGCGATTGCCATTGCTGTCATACTGATAAACAGCCGTGGCAACCCCATTCTCAGCGACACCCGTTAAACGCCCAGCAGTGTCATACACATAATCCGTAGTGGTTGTCACACCTTGGATTATTTCACTTTTATGCGTAATTCGACCTAGTTTATCTCTTTGATACGAAATATTATAATTATCTACACCAAAAGAGGCATTGTAGGCACTTGTTTCACCAAATACATTGTAAGTATTTGTGGTATTTACACCTGCAATAGTCGTACCAGTTAACAGTCCGTTCTGAACATCACGGCTCAAGGTCAGCGCACCCGAACCCGTCAGCAGACCATCAACATCATAGGTATAGGCAATCGGGGTTGCACCCACTGTTCTGGAGGTAACACGGAAGTTGTTATCGTAAGCCACAGATACCGAACCACTCACAGCACCCGCCCATGTTTCACTCAATGGAAGTGCGCCATCATAGGTATAACTCAACGTGCCCAGATCAGGCGCGGTGATAGTTGATAGATGCCCTGTCGTCGCACTATACGTGTAGCCCACACTACCTCGCGGCAGTGTCTGTGTGCTTAATCTACCAGCAGTGTCATACGCCAGCGCCAAGGTCTGCAAATCCGGTCTTGTCACCTGCGTGAGCTGCTTGGCAAGGTTGTATTGATAACTGGTTGCACCCGTACCAACCACAGCAGGCGGCGTGTATCCCGCCTCAAGACTGACTGCCGTGTAGTTAAACACGTGAGCCGAACGACCCGGTGGTGTGATGGATAACAGATTACCAAGATTGTCATAGCTGTAAGCAATCACCCGGCTATCCGGCAAGGTCTGACTTGTGACTCGGCCCATCAGATCATAAGCAAATGAAGTGTTTCGATTCAGCGCATCGGTCACACTCGCCACATTACCCGCTGCATCATAGGCAATCGAGCTGCTGCGTGCCGCTGCACCCGTGCCGACCGTAGAAGCTGTCAGCCTGCCGCGCAGATCGTACGTGTAAGCAGTCGAGGCCAGACCCGGTGTGGTCTCAGATGTCGTCAGCAGATCGGTCACACTGTAGCTGACCGTGGCCGTGCGTCCGCCCGGTGTGGTGATGGTGCGTGTGCCTGCGACCACATCATCCACGATGCTGGTGACAAGCGCATTGTCTGTGATCGTGCGGGTGATCACGTCCGGTTTGCCATCGGCATTGTTATCTGCATAAATCATTCCCAACCCTTCACACTGCATACACAAAATCATACGCCGTTTAGCCTTGCCAAACAACATGTAAAGGAGAGGGAATGGTGTTGTTTTTATCTACCCTAAGTGTCTGGTGGTTTTATCAATGGCTTTGCGCGCTTCGCTTTCACAAAACATTTAATCACGGTCATCTTAAACAGGCCCGACAGGGTGGACACCGCTATTACCAGCCAAAACCTGCGTGGGTAAAAAAGCGGGTGATTCGTCTCAAGGCACTGATGCCTCTGGCTGGATGTCGAACCATTGCGCACACTTTTAACCAGATGCATCAGCACAAAGGCATGACGGTTGGTAAAAGTTATGTGCATAACATTATCAAGCAGCATCACTATGAGATTCAGGTATTAAGAAGACGCATCAAACACAAACGCCCTAACCCCCTGCCCCACAATCTGATTTGGGGTGTTGATCTGACGGGTAAAACAGATTCAACAGGCAAATTGCACAATATCCTTGGTATCGTTGAACATCAGAGCCGCGCATGCCTGACACTTGCTGCGCTTACGGACAAGACATCTATAACTCTGCTGGAATACCTCATTGCCGCCATCAAACGATACGGAAAACCACAATCTGTCCGCACCGATAATGAAGCCATATTTACCTCCAGACTCTTTCGCTTCGGGTTATGGTTTCTCGGTATCCGCCATCAACACACAGAGGTCGCATGCCCTTGGCAGAATGGAAAGGTTGAGCGATTTTTCGGTACGCTGAAAGAGAAACTCAATCAATGGGAAGTCAGTTCATTCGGAGAGCTGAACCACTCGCTGCATCTGTTCCGGTTCTGGTATAACGAGGTCAGGCCGCATGACTATTTGAACGGCTGCACGCCTGCCGAAGTGTGGCGTGGTTCAAAGGGAAGCCCAAACCGGGCAAAGTGGTTTGAAGCGTGGGATGGATTACTTGTCGGTTACTGGTTGCCTCCATGACTGGAAATCAGGCAGTGATTTTTCAGGACTATGCGGACAAAAAACCACTGTCCGCAGGTTTACCGTGTTTTGGCTGGGAACATGGAGGGAAAATTGAGTGGTATGACACCAAAACAGTCAAAGATGGAGAAAAAATGATATAAAAGGGCTGAAAAACCATCACCTCAATGCCAATTTAGTGCAAAAACATGCCTGAATCAGCCAGTATTTTACCGCCGGACACTTGGACGGGACAATCTACTGGAGATAATACAGCCGCATTGGAAGCCAATGGAAATAGGCCCAAGAAGCAAATGCTTAAAACTCTATAGACCCATTGATCTGCAAAAAAACTATTTAGATTATTTAAATATGAATTAGCTTGATACAAAAATACCATTCCCCTCTCCCAAGACGCTTACTTTTAGGTACCTGAGTAAAAAACAACAGGAGAGGAATGTCAAATGACAATATCACGTATGAGAGAAAAAGGGTGATGAAAAAGGCTTTACATCCCTTCATTTATCGCGTTCATGGCACACTGATTGATGTTGTCATGCCAGCATCCAAACAAAAAAGTAAAAATACAGTGTTCTTATTTACACATCATCTTCCGCATGCCAATTCAACCATGTCATCAACTGCGCCTCATCCACAACTTCAACGCCCAATTCCTGAGCTTTTTTCAGCTTCGATCCTGCATTTTCGCCTGCAACAAGCACATCCGTCTTTTTTGAGACTGAACCCGTGGGTTTCACCCCAAGCTTCCGCAATGCTGCCTGAGCATCACTCCTGCTTACCTTCTCCAGTGAACCTGTCAATACCACACTCTTTCCTGCAAGCGGATGGCCTTCAGGTATGTCTTTAACCTTGGCGAGGTCTGGCCAGACCCCGGCCTGCTTCAACGCAGCCAACACTTCCATATTATGCGCTTCCTCAAAAAAAGCACTTACACTGGCTGCCACTTCAGGGCCTACATCCTCCACTTCCTGTAACGCCTCTATATCCGTATCCCGAATCGCCTCCATTGAATGAAAATATTCACTCAACGAAATCGCTGTAACTGCGCCGACATGGCGAATACCAAGCGCAAATAAAAACTTTGCCAAAGGTTGTTTTTTACTTTTTTCAACTGCCCTTTGAAGGTTTTTTATTTTTTTCTCTGCAAACCCCTCACGACCTGCCAATGCGTCAAAATCAATCCTGAAAATATCTGCAACCGATTTTAATTTTAATGGCGAGTCCAACGGTTCATCAACCAGCATTTCAATCAGCTTATCGCCCATACCTTCAATATCCATAGCTCCGCGGGAGACAAAATGTTTCAAACGTTCCTTGAGTTGTGCAGAGCAAACCAGCCCTCCCGAACAACGAATGGCCGCCTCGCCTTCGGCCTGTTCAATATGAGAACCACAAACAGGACAAAGCTCTGGAATCATTGCAGGTTCACCACGCTCACCCGCCGGCTCAACAACCCGGGCCACTTCCGGAATCACATCGCCAGCGCGACGGACAACAACGGCATCCCCTATTCTCACATCTTTTCGCTGTAGTTCCTGTATATTGTGTAATGTCGCTCGGGAAACAATCACGCCCGCCACCTTAACAGGCTTCATTTCAGCAACAGGCGTCACAACACCGGTTCGGCCGACCTGCCATATAATTTTTTCGACCGTGGTGACCACTTCCTCAGCAGGAAATTTATGTGCGACCGCCCAGCGCGGTGAGCGGGCAACTTCGCCCATGTGTTGCTGTAAATCAAAATCATCCAGCTTGTAAACAAGTCCATCAATCTCATAAGGCAGCACCTGCCGCCTCTGTTGCCATGACTGATAATTTGCGAGCAATGCATCCACATCAGAAAAAACTTCATACGCCTGTATCGCAAAACCAAATGATTTCAATTTCTGCATCAAAGCGCTGTGAGAGTTGCCCAAAGAAGCGGTCCCCTCTCCGACACCATAAGCAAAAAAACTAAGTTGTCTTTTAGCCGTTACCCTTGCATCCAGTTGCCTGAGCGAACCTGCCGCTGCGTTTCTCGGGTTGGCAAACAGCTTCTCACCCTGACGCTCCTGTCGTTTGTTAAGTGCCTCAAATGAAGCTTTGGACATATAGACTTCACCACGAACCTCAAGCAGTTCAGGAACATCGCCTGCTTCATCACCTTCAAAACGCCATGGAATATCGGCAATCGTCCGGATATTGTCCGTCACATCTTCTCCCACCCTTCCATCACCGCGCGTAGCTGCGATAGTAAGAACCCTGTTTTCATAACGGAGATTCACAGCAAGTCCATCAATTTTAGGTTCAACAACATATTGAAAGTTATCACGGCCTGTCATGTTTTGATCAATGAGATCCCGAAGGCGTCGATCAAAATCACGAACTTCATCATCACCAAAGGCATTCGCCAATGACAAAAGCGGCCGCAGATGTTCGCGGGGCTCAAAGACGTGACTGATCGGAGCACCCACAGTCTGTGTCGGTGAACTGGATGGTACGGGTTCGCCCAACTCCGTTTCCAGTTTTTCTAATTGTCTCAGATGTTGATCATACTCTGCATCCGTAATGATCGGTGCATCGAGGATATAATAACGATAATTATGCGCTTGCAGTTCATCTCGAAGCTGCTGAATTTGATTGCGAAGCTGCTCAGCCAGCCTGTTGTCCCGCTGATTTGTTTGCATCAGGTTTTTCCACCCCAGATTTTTTCGCTTCATTTTTTGCTGCTTTTGGCTCATTCAGCATTTTTTCAATGCCCTTGATAATGGGCTCCGACATCCACTCGACTGCGCCTACAAGGTGGTAACTTACCTTCCCATGACGATCAATCAAGAAAGTCTCTGGATAACGAAACACGCCATAGTCATGAGAAATACTGGAATCGATATCATGCAACACCTGAAACGGAAGTTTATATTCACGCACAAATGCAGAAAGATCATTGATATCACGATCCACTGAGACAGCAATAATTTTCAAGCCTTTTTTAGCATATTTGCGATGAAGTGCCGACATCGAAGGCATCTCTTTTCGACAAGGTGGGCACCAGGTCGCCCAAAAATTCAGAAGTACCACTTCCCCCTCAGGTAATCCATGCAACGTACCTTTTAAATTCGGAAGCGTGAAAGGAATGGCCTGATTGTCCTCTGAGATACTTTTTTTAGCCTCAGGAAGGCCAAGCCAGGCACCGATTCCAACCAAAAAAACAAGCCCGGCAACGGCAAGCCAACGCATCAGCATTTTACGCTCTCCTTTGGTAACATCGTCAAGGCCTCTTCAAGCTCGGCCTGATTGATAACATGTTTCATTTTCACCACACCATCGATCAGTAAAACCGGCACATCGGCTCCATACTTAACAGCCAATTCGAGTGTCTGGTCCACATCAATCACTTCAATCATATCCAATGAGCAAAGACCTTTTTTTACAGCGCGAAGCACTGCTGCCTCTGCATCCTCACAAAGGCAGCATGCTTTCCGACTCATCAATTGAATCTGTAAAAGACTCAAATCTCTGTTATTTCCTGGGCGGATAAATCACAGTGAAAACCTGATCACCATGGCGATCAATCAATACACGAAGCGCAACACCATCTTCCAGCACTTTTGCATATTTTTCAAAAGCTTTTGGATTTGCAACAACCCGGCCATTAACCTTCACAATCACATCGCCATTCTCAATAGCCGCTCGAGCCGCAGGAGAGCCTCGACGTATCTGCCTGACAACAACGCCTCGTTTAGTTCGAACACGCAGTGCTTCAGCCGTCTCCGGTGTCAGCGATTCGAGTACCAGCCCATGTGATGCATCTTTTTTATTTCGTTTTTTTGAAGCACTTAACATTTCATCATCCGGCATGGCCTCAACCACAACAGGGATGGTGATTCGTTTACCATCACGAATAATTCCAACATTCACTTTATCACCAGGCTTATGGCCTGCAACACGAATAGGAAGATCATGCGCCTGTTTAATCTCATCCTTGTCAATTCGGACAATCACATCACCCGCCTGAATACCCGCTTTATCTGCCGCCGAGCCAGCTTCAACTTGTGGAATCAATGCGCCATGACGATTTTTCAAGCCAAGTGCCTTCATCGTTTCTTTATCAATATCACGGATGTGTACACCAAGTCGTGCACGACGAACCTTCCCACTTTCACGCAATTCAGAGAATACAGACTTCGCAAGATTAATCGGAATGGCAAACCCAATGCCATTATTGCCCCCGCTACGAGAATAGATTGCGGTATTGATACCAATCACTTCACCTTTAGCGTTAAAAAGCGGACCGCCCGAGTTTCCCGGATTAATCGCAGCATCCGTCTGAATAAAATTATCATAAGGGCCAGCACCAATCACACGTCCCTTAGCGGAAACAATGCCCGCAGTAACCGTTTGCTCCAGACCAAATGGATTACCAATCGCAACCACCCAGTCGCCTACGCGCAACTTCTTTGAATCTCCCAACGTGACCGCATGCAGTCCTTTTGCATCAATTTTCAACAATGCAAGATCAAGTTTGGCATCTGAACCGATGATCTCGGCTGTAAATTCTTCGCCATCACTGTTTCGCACAACCACTTCATCAGCACCTTCAACCACATGATTATTGGTGATCACATAACCATCTTTTGAAAGAATGAAACCGGAACCAAGTGAGTGGCGCTCCTGAGGTTGTTGATTACGAAACATATCTCTAAACAGATCATCAAAAGGAGAACCAAAAGGCATCTGAGGAACCATCTGCTGTGTTCGCACTTTTTGTGTCGTGCTGATATTCACCACTGAGTATTTCTGTTCCGTTGCCAGATCTGCAAAACTTTCGGGCATTGCCTGTGTCAAGCCGGGCACACATAAGAGCATAAAAATGCCAATAAACAATCTGTATGTTTTCAATTCATTCTCCTTCAATAAATTAGCAGAACGGATCATTCAGGTTTTAGATGAATAAATCATGAAAAAAGTCAGCTTTTCAAAATTAAATTCATTTTAGCTGATCGTTTTATCGAATCCTTTCGTTTAAATTATTCAGTCTTTGTTTCTAATGTTCGCTCTTTTTTTGCCCTGATACGGGCTTTTTTATCATCAACCGCATGTGCGTCTCTTGGCTTTTTAGGCAAGCTGCGATAAATCTCGATACGATCGTCTTCACGCAAAATCTGATCAAGCTTCACCAGCTTGGCAAAAATCCCGACTTTATTTACCGACAAATCAATATCCGGATATTTATCCAGTAAATGCCCCATATGAATGGCTTGTTCAACCGTGGTTTCATCCGGAACATTCAACGCTTCCAGAATCTGTTCATGAGGAAGGGCATAAACAATGCTGATCTGCATCAGGTCGCTCCCGTGCTTATGGGATTACTGACCGTTAATGCACGTTTTTCAAAAGCATGCACCATTGATTTGCACGCTGAAGAAAAAATAGGGCTGGCAACCATATCCAGCATCATATTTTTAAATTCAAACTCAATCGAGAAATGAACTTTACAGGAAGATTCACCCAATGCCTCAAAACTCCACAAACTCTCAAGGCACTTAAAAGGCCCATCCAGCAGACGAATTTCAATCAACTTTCCAGACATAAAGCGATCCAAGGTCTGAAAACCATGCCGCATCCCTGCAAATTCCGCGACCAACTCAGCCGTTAATGTGTCATCATCACGGGTCAATACCCGCGCTTCACTCACCCACGGCAGAAACGCCGGGTACGCTTCAATATCCATCACAGCATCGTACATATCCTGCGCACTGCATGGCAGCACGCGTGTCTCTTCAAAGCTATGCATCAGCTTTTCCGCTTGCGCGAGTATTCCGCTTTGTCATTTCGATTGCGGCCACTCTCCGGCTCATAAGGGTTCTTACTGCTGGAAAAAACGATTCTGATTGGCACGCCGGGAAGCGAAAAGAATTTTTTGAAATCTTCTGTAAGGTAACGAATATAAGAATTTTTAAGCCCTTTGGGACGGTTACAGAAAATTTTAAGCGTCGGTGGTGATGTCGAAATCTGGGAAACATACTTAAGTTTCACCACTGCACCTTCCGCACTTGGGGCGTATTGTTTTTTCTGAGCTTTTTCCAACCAGCGATTCAGTTCACCTGTGCCTGTCTCAAAAGCATTATAACCCGAAGCCTTAATCGCTTCATTCAGAAGCGGCGAAACACCTTTGCCACTTTTCGCTGAAATTCTGAAAACAGGAACATCCGTCAAACCGCGCATCCGATAATGCAGCCGTTCAACATAATACTTCCATTCGTCACTGCTCAGCAGATCCATTTTATTCACAGCCACAATCAGGGCACACCCTTCATCATGGGCCAGTTTCATCAGGCGCATGTCCTGTTCCACAATGCCTTCCGCCCCATCCAACACCATCACTGCAACACCGGCTCGACGAAATGCCTGCACCGCTTTTACTCTGGCAACAAACTCGATCACATCAGAAATACGGCCATGTTTTCGTTGGCCTGCTGTATCTACAAGACGAATCACGCCATCTTTATACGGAAGGTCAGTATCGATGGCATCACGGGTTGTACCGGCAATCGGACTGACCACCATGCGTTCCTGTCTAAGCCATGCATTAATCAACGTTGATTTGCCCACATTGGGCCGACCAATCACTGTAATGCTGGCCAAAAGGTCTGCCGGATCTTCTTCAAGCCTGGATGATTTCGCTTCGGCAATCGGTGATATCGCATCGCTTAAGCAGGTGATCAGCTCTTTCACACCTTGCCCGTGTGCAGCAGAAACAGGAAGTGGGTCACCCAGTCCAAGGGCATAAAAATCCATGGCCACGTCCGGGTTTTCAGCTTTATTCACAACCAGAGTCACAGGCAGCTTCTCACGCCTGAGTTTATCGACAATATTTAAATCAACAGGGGTGACGCCGGCCCTTCCATCAACGGCAAACATGACCATATCTGCCACATGCAGGGCTGCCTCAACCTGTGCATCAATCGCATCCTGCATTTCGCCATGCTGGTTTTCACCAATACCGCCAGTATCCACCAGTATCACCTGCTGTGTTTCAAGCAGACATTCTGTTTCAAGGCGATCAACTGTTACGCCGGGTCGATCCCCAACAATGGCCTTACGTTTGCCTACCAAACGGTTAAATAATGTGGACTTCCCCACATTTGGACGCCCTACAATGGCAATAACCGGAAGATGAGAACTCATAAACTCTGTCTCAACGTAATAGTGTTAATACACCCAAACCGCTTCGAGCCAGCACGCCTGCTGATGTT
Source organism: Mariprofundaceae bacterium (assembly GCA_021772895.1). Taxonomy (GTDB): domain Bacteria; phylum Pseudomonadota; class Zetaproteobacteria; order Mariprofundales; family Mariprofundaceae; genus WSZY01. Next base: position 309,311 of record JAJFLC010000015.1, read on the forward strand.
ACGATAGGTGCACGTTCAATACGGCCATTGAGGGCAATTGATGCCTGTTTACGGCCATCTTTACCCAATCGCATCACAATACCGCGATCATCTGCAAGCCAGAGTGTGTCTTTCCAGAGCACAGGGCCTAAAAGCTCACCATTTGACAGCTTCTGTTTCCAAACTGTCGCACCGCTTGCAAGGTCAATGGCTTCAACTTCACCCGATGCATTTGCGATATAAAGTATCCCCTCATGCAGCAAAGGTGTCGATTTGATCGAACTGTCTTTTTCAAAGAGCTGGGCTCCATCATTGCGTGATAACAGTAAAATTTTTCCCTGATAGAAAGAAATGAGTAATGCATCACCCGTTTTTTCAATACCTATCGCGGCCTGATTAAGATGCATCGGCGTGGAAATGGGAGCACGCAACTCACTTAAAACTGCAGCATCTGCATTTAAAAGAAGCTGTCTACGCCAAAGAAGGTCACCACTTTCAGCCTTTAATGCAACCGCATCACCATTTGTAAACACAGCATAAACAGTCTGATCGAAAAGCAGCGGTGAAGCCGTCATATACATGCTTAAACCACCGCCGTGGCCAGCATAACTCCAGCGTTTCTTTCCATCCGAAGAGAAGTGATAAATGCGATTGTCCAGGGTCTGAATCAAAAAACCATCACCTAACAATACCGGTTGTGCCAAAAAGGGTGCAGACAGTTGATTTTGCCACACAATTTGTCCCTGAAGCGGATCAATACCATAAAGTACGCCCCCGACATCTCCAACGACAACCAAGCCATTTTCCAACGCCAGTGCAGAAGAATCGGAAGGTTCGTGCATGGTGATACGGTGCAGTTCCTTGCCATTCAAATTGTAAACCCGAACACGGCCATCTCTACCGCCGATAACAATCAATTCCGGTGAAGAAGCCTGGACAGGAACCACTGCAGGCTGACTAAAGCCTGCGGGCTGACCTGGCTCTCTCTGATCTACATCTACAGACCAGACGTTCTGAATGGTTCCAGTCGAAACTGAAAAAGCATCATCTTCTCCGCCTGCATGCCAACTGCTACAGGAGGAGAGTGCAAACACAGAAGCAATAAAAATAAGGTGTGATGTCAAACGACGACTCATGAGTCTGACGCATCTCCTGATGTTGAAGCTGCGCCAAGTTCTGAAAGCATGCTCTCAACTCTGTCTTTAAGCACCGAATCATTTGAAACCGAATCCAGAGACATCTGAAGGTGTTTCTGTTTTTCAACATCATTGCCAGATATTTCAGCCAGTAAATAATGGCGAAGCTGCTCATACTGTTTACCAACAGCTTCCGTTAACAGAGCTTTTGCTTCATCAGTCTTACCATTGGTAATATGCCACTCAGCCAAATCAAGGCGAGCTTGCCATACCAGTTCCGGTGTGGACGCAGTGCTGTGAATAAGTGCGTTAAGATAGACTTCCGGTTCATCGGATAGCTTTGCCATATATAGATTGGCCAACAAAGCATAACCGGAATCTGCATAATCTTTAATGACCATTTCAAGCATGGTTTTTTTCTGCTCTGCATCTGATGTGGACAACGCCTGATGATAAAGTACCGCGGCTGAATCCTTCTGAGATTTATTATGTTCAAGCCATAAACTGCCACCGGCAAATATCAGCAAAAGTACCACCGCACCTGCAATCAGCTGCTGCTGGTTTTTTTGTACCCAATCAATGATTTTAGCCGAGCGTATGTCACGCTTCAGTTCTTCCATCTCAGCAGCAAATGCCGAATCGGTCTCCCCCTCAGGGGCAGGCTCATTATTCGGTCTTTTGGTTGTATCATTCACAGCATTTTCCTCGGTAAATTCAATTCAGTTTTTAATACGTGACATCAGGATTGCGGTTGCAAGCTAGGGTTGCGACCCGCTGTGTCAATCCGGCAATACTTCCGGGACTTCCTTTCTTTCAAATATAATGGTTAAAACACTCTGCACCAGCGCCGCCATCGGAATCGCAATAAAAACACCCAGCACACCCCACAAACTTCCAAAAACAAGCACTGCAACAATAATCGCAACAGGATGAAGATTAACCATCTCCGAAAACATCCAGGGCACAAGGACATTGGCATCAATGAGCTGGATGACGGTATAAGCCAAAAGACCATACAACATCATATCCGACCAGCCCCATTGAAAAAATGATAATAATATCACCGGAATCGTCACCACTGCCGCACCTACAAACGGAATCCATACAGAGATGCCTGTCAGTGTCCCCAAAAGCAAAGCATACTCATGATTCATAAATGCATATGCCAGCCACATCGCAAAACCAACAATCACAGACTCCCAGAATTTACCGCGAATATAGTTGCCAATCTGAACGTCCACCTCTCCCCACACACGTTGCAGAAGTGATCGCTCTTTCGGTAAAAACCGCTGGGCCCATGCAACAATCAATGTCTTATCCTTAAGCAGGAAAAAAACCAGCACCGGAACAAGTACCACATAAACCAGCAACGTAATCATGCCCGGAATCGATGCAATCGAAACAGAAAGCAAAGCACCACCCCATTCCTGAGCTTTACCCACACCATTCGATATGAATTGATGCAGATGATCCGGGTTAAGCCAGCTTACATGGCTTGTTTGAAATTGCTGGATGGATTCACGCAAAGCAGCCACCAGCTTTGGTGCCTGCGTCACCAGTTTCCCAATCTGTTCTGTCAGCAGTGGAAGAATGGTGAGCAATGAGAAAAACACAAACAAAAGTGCACCAAAAAGCACCAGTGTAATCGCAACCACTCTTGGGAATTTACACCGATAAAGCAGTTGGATAATACCTTCAAAAACATATGCCAGCGCAATCGCAGCCAGCAGTGGCGCGAGCACATCGCCAACCAGAATTAACAGTGTAAATATGATAAACAGCGATGCCAGAAGCATCACCAGTTGCTGGTCGGACATTCGACCCTGGAACCACGTTATGATTCTTTGCACAAACCCCTCTTATGACCACCCAACATCACCAAAAATGCTGCACAAAGGGTTGCCAAAAGATGAAAAATGGCACTTACGCCGTGCCACAGAGAAAATTCCGCCCGTCTTGGATCATCCACAGTCAGGCTATCGATTGATCCTGCCGTTTCTTTAAGGTCGGCTAAAAACGGCGAAACAGCATATTCGTTCATAGCGATAAACATCAGCACCAAAACCAGAAAAATCCAGTTTGAACGTGCAATTTTTTTTATACGCAACCAGAAACTGCCCACGGCAATCGCCATCAACAGCACACCCAGATTGACCACATGAAAAATTTCGCCTGCCAATCGCCCTGCTTCGGTCGATGAACCTGCTTTTGCAAACAGCACGGGAGCCACAACGTAACCGGACACAACCAGCAAACCCAACATCAACGCAAGGCACAAACGAACAGCACCACCACGAACACACTCAATACGCATCATCAAACCCTGATTCTTTTAAAAGAGCACAACGGCATCCATGTGCGAATGCTTTTAAGTAGACACTGCAAAAATCCTGTTTTTTCAAAAAACAATTCAACAACTCCAGGTTCATCAATACTTCCAAGACACATTCATTCGTAAATAATCGCTTGAATTTCGTATTCTCTCTCCCCACCCGGCGCATGTACAATCGCAGCATCCCCTTCTTCTTTACCAATCAACGCACGTGCAATTGGTGACGTCACAGAAATTTTTCCTGCTTCAATATCAGCCTCATCCTCACCGACAATCTGATATTTTACTTCTTTTTCAGTTTCACAATCAACCAGTTCAACAATGGCACCAAACACAATTTTATCCGAACTGATGCTGGATGGGTCAATCACCTGAGCACGTGCCAGTTTGTCTTCCAAATCTTTGATTTTTGCTTCGTTCAAACCCTGCTCATCTTTTGCAGCATGGTATTCGGCATTTTCAGAAAGATCACCGTGTGCACGAGCCACTTCAATCGCATGAATAATTTTCAGACGTTTTTCACCCTTAATGAATGCCAGTTGCTCTCGCAGTTTTTCTGCGCCGGATTTTGTCATTGGAACTCGTTGCATTCTAATTTCCTTCCTTAAGATATGTCTGAATACTTGTCACATCTGTCACGTCTGTGCGGCCTGCCATAGTCTCTGCCGCAGCCAGACCGCCTGCCATCGTGGTAAAATAAACAATGCCACGATCCAGTGCTGCCTGACGAATGGATTTGGAATCCTTAATCGCCTGAGCACCCTCGGTCGTATTCACAATAAAATCCACATCATCACTCAGCAAACGGTCAACAATATGGGGCCGCACCCCATCGATCACCTTTGCAACCCTGGTACTTTCAACACCCTGATCCGTTAACAGCTGATGTGTTCCCGATGTACTCAAAACTTCGAAACCACTCTCTACTAACATCTTCGACAGTGCCACCACTCTGTTTTTATCTGCATCACGTACCGATACAAAGGCACGGCCGGATAATGGAAGTTTCTGCCCACCACCAAGCTGAGCCTTATTAAAGGCAGCAGGAAATGTGCGGGCAATGCCCATCACTTCACCGGTTGATTTCATTTCCGGTGAAAGCAACGTATCGACACCACGAAACTTCACAAATGGGAACACGGCCTCTTTCACGGCGCGATACTTCGTTGGCTGAGGAATATCCAACACACCCTGAGATGCCAGTGACTGACCCGCCATGATCCTTGCTGCAATTTTAGCCAAAGGATAACCCGTTGCCTTGGATACAAAGGGAACCGTACGACTTGCACGCGGATTCACTTCAAGCACATAAATATCATCACCCTGAAGTGCAAACTGGATATTCATCAAACCACGAACATTCAAAGCCAGTCCCAGCGCTTCTGTCTGGCAGCGAACTTCTGCAATAATCGCATCTGAAATTGAGTGTGGCGGCAAACAGCAGGACGAATCACCGGAATGAACACCCGCCTCTTCGATATGTTCCATGATCCCGCCAATTACAACACGTTCGCCATCACAAAGTGCATCCACATCCAACTCAATCGCCTGATTCAGAAAACGATCCAGCAATACAGGATGATCAGGCGAAGCCTGTACTGCTTCATTCATATAACGCAGCAGTCCTGCTTTATCATGCACGATCTGCATGGCGCGACCACCCAACACATAGGAAGGACGCACCACCACGGGGTAACCAATTTCCGCAGCCACAGCCACAGCTTCTTCAGTGGACCTTGCGGTACCATTTTCAGGCTGGCGAAGTTTCAAGTCATGCAGCAGCTTTTGGAAACGTTCACGATCTTCAGCCAGATCAATCATATCAGGACTGGTTCCAATGATCGGCACACCCGCAGCTTCTAAAGATTCAGCCAGTTTCAGTGGTGTCTGCCCGCCAAACTGGACAATCACACCAAACGGCTTCTCAACATCCACAATGGCCATAACATCTTCAAACGTCAGCGGCTCAAAATAGAGCCGATCCGATGTATCATAATCAGTGGAGACCGTTTCCGGGTTACAATTCACCATGATCGTTTCAAAACCATCGTCAGAGAGCGCAAATGCAGCATGAACACAGCAATAATCAAACTCGATGCCCTGCCCAATCCGGTTGGGGCCACCACCGAGTACCATGATTTTCTTTTTATCGGTTGGTCGCGCTTCACACTCATCTTCATAAGTCGAATAAAGATAAGGTGTATGAGCCTCAAATTCAGCACCACAGGTATCCACCCGTTTAAACACAGGCACCACACCCAAAGCTATGCGCGCCTTACGTACGTCAGCTTCACGACAACACAACAATTCAGCCAGGCGAAGGTCAGACAATCCTTCGCGTTTCGCTTCACGCCACTGCGCCGCAGATAAGCCGTTCACAGCCTGCCCTGCCAAAGCGGTTTCAAGCATGATTACGGCTGTCATTTCACGAATGAACCATGGATCAATGTGTGTCACATCAAACACACGCTGTTCAGACCAGCCTCCTGCTTCACCCAAACGAAGCGCTTCGCCCACCCACCACAAACGTTCAGCACGGGGAACAGCAAGCTTTTCCTGAAGAAAAACATCTTTATCCACATCATCAGGAATCTTTTTATCAAAACCGCAGGAACCTGTTTCCAGACCACGCATGGCCTTACCCAGTGATTCAGTAAAGGTTCTGCCAATCGCCATCACTTCGCCCACAGATTTCATCTGAGTTGTCAGACGCGTATCGGCACCTTCAAATTTTTCAAAGGCAAAACGCGGAAGTTTGGTCACCACATAATCAATGGTTGGCTCAAATGCTGCTGAAGTTTCTCCGGTAATATCATTACGAACTTCATCCAGTGTATAACCAACCGCCAGCTTGGCTGCAATCTTGGCAATCGGGAAACCTGTGGCTTTAGAGGCCAGCGCAGAAGAGCGCGACACACGCGGGTTCATCTCAATCACAATCAAACGACCATCTTTTGGGTTCACAGCAAACTGAACATTGGAACCGCCGGTCTCAACGCCAATTTCACGCAAAATAGCAATCGAGGCATCACGCATACGCTGATATTCTTTATCGGTCAGTGTCTGGGCTGGTGCAACTGTAATCGAATCACCGGTGTGTACACCCATCGGATCAAGGTTTTCAATCGAACAGATGATGACGCAATTATCATTGTGATCGCGCATGACTTCCATCTCATATTCTTTCCAACCAATAATAGACTCTTCAACCAGAATTTCGTCTGTCGGACTGGCATCGAGACCGGAGGCTGCAATCTGTTCAAGCTCTTCCGGATTATAGGCAATACCGCCGCCAGAGCCGCCCAGTGTAAATGAAGGGCGAATAATAATCGGATAACCAAGCTCATCAGCAAAGCTGCGTGCCTCTTCCATGGAGTGTGCAAAACCACCGCGCGCCATCTCAAGATTGAGGTTGTCCATTGCTGCTTTGAAACGCTCACGATCCTCTGCCTTATCAATGGCATCCGGCTGAGCACCAATCAACTGCACATTGTATTTTTCCAGAACCCCATGTTTATTCAATGAAAGCGCTGTATTCAGAGCCGTCTGGCCACCCATGGTTGGCAAGATCGCATCCGGGCGTTCTTTTTCGATGATTTTTGCCACCACTTCCCAATCGACAGGTTCGATATACGTGGCATCTGCAAACTCAGGGTCTGTCATGATTGTGGCCGGATTTGAGTTGACCAGAATCACCCGGAACCCCTCTTCTTTCAAGGCCTTGCATGCCTGCACACCCGAATAGTCAAACTCACATGCCTGACCGATAACAATCGGCCCTGCTCCAAGAATCATGATGGATTTAATATCGGTACGGCGTGGCATAAAAATTCCGGCTCCTTCTTAAACAAAACATCAGCAAAACAGCAGCAAAATATCGGCAAGGCATCAAACACATGATCAAAGAATCATCACTTGGTTTCCGTTGAGTTGATACAAAAAGCGGGCAAGCTGACCGCTTCCCCACCGGAGCCGAAGCATAGCCGACTCAGCCCCTCCATTAAAGCTTCTTCAATCGAAGATTGATATATTTTAAGCTTTACAGGAGAGAATTTATACTTTGTCCATATGCCTGTTGGCTGAAAATGCTTTTAATACACCGGCATGCCGGATTTCTCCATCCCATGTGTTCACCCCTTTTTTCAAGGCTGAATTGTTCTTAACGGCTGCCTCCAGCCCCTCAGAGGCCAGCGCTTTCACAAACGCAAGTGATGCCGCAGCCAGCGCCTGCGTACTGCTTCTTGGCACAGAAGCCGGAAGATTGGGCAAGCAACTGTGGATCACCCCATCTATCACATAAACAGGCTCATCATAAGAAGTAACCCGGCTGGTTTCACTGATGCCGCCCTGATCAATTGCGATATCCATTAAAATCGCCCCATTCTGCATGGTTTGGATCATCGCTTTGCTAATGAGTTGTGGCGCATACTCACCGGGAATCAGTGCAGCCCCAATCACCACATCATATGCAGGTAAAAGCAGTGTCAGGTCTGCGCCCGAATCTGCGCCCGAAGCTGATTCTGAATAAAGACTGGCACGAACTCTCCCATCAAATCGGCGATTCAAATCATCAACACATGTCTTGTTACAATCCAGAATCAGCACCTCGGCACCCAGCCCTGTTGCCACATACGCCGCATGACGACCCGCATTGCCACCACCCAGTATCAAAACTTTACATGCATCCACACCCTTGATGCCCCCCATCAGCACCCCCTTTTGCTGCACATCGAATTGCGCACCTGAGAGCCCATGAAACGAACCAAACTGAAGAAACCTTGCTGCCATCAACATCGCGACACGGCCTGCCACCTTGCTCATTGGCGCAAGAATTGGAAGTCCTCCATGATCCAGTTGAACCGTTTCATAAGCAATTGAACGGACCCGGGCATCAAGTAACTTCTGCGTAAGTTCAGGAAATGCAGCCAAATGTAAAAATGTAAACAAAGCGGAATCAGCATTGAGATATGGATATTCTTCAGGAAGGGGCTCTTTCACCTTCACCACCAGTTCACTTGACCAGGCATCGAGCGCCTGATCAACGATCAAAGCCCCCGCCTGCTGATAATCCGAATCTGGATAGCCGCTATCCACACCGGCACCGCATTGCACAAGCAACTGATGCCCTGCTGACACCAGTTCCACAACACTCTGAGGTGTTAAAGCCACCCGGTGTTCACCATTTTTTATCTCTTTGGGGATTCCAATCTGCATCTGCCAAACTCCAGTCAATCAACTCCAATCATATGAAAACTATTCTCTGTTGAAGTTTAGCAGATCACACGCTATCGGTAGCGCATCCTTGTTCCATGCCTTACAGACATCATGATCTCATCAGGGCTTAGTTCTTTAGGGAAATAACAACCCGTAATACGTGCCGCATGCAGGCTGGCCCCTTCCAGATTACAGGTTCGGAAATCAAGCCCACGCAGATCAGCCAGACGAAAATAACTGTTTGAAAAGTCTAACCCCTCCGTATGCAAACCAAACAAATGCACAGCACGAAAATCCGTCCCTGAGAATTCCGCCTTAACCCCTGTGGCAAGAAGCGCATTGGCCTCATCAATTTTCTCTTCGCGCAACATTGTGTTGAGTTTATCATGTTTCACTTCGGGTCGGCCATCCATATCAGCTCCTTCAGTCACTCATTCCCCCCTTTATTCACTTCGTCATTCATTTGATCATTCTATTTAAAACAAGCAAGTTAGCGGCCATTCACTTCTATAAACGCCTTAAATCAAAAACCTGACCCGATTATTTAATAATCCAAAACAACCTGCTTTTTAATCTATCAAACCTTGTATTTAACCCTGAAGATTCAACCACGAGTTACGGATTAATCCCTGAAAATGCGAAGTTCTTTTGTGAACATCAATAAAAAGGTGCGGTTCACCAAGGAATATTTCAGCCAAACCGAAGTAGTTTGACGCACATCCACTTTCCATTCACAATATCCATTCGGGGTAGGGATGCTCTTTTATTCCCTATTTTACACTTTAATACGCAATATGGTGGAAATTATGTCCACCTATAGGAGCATAATATGCGGAGAATCAATGGCTCATATTAGTGTCTATTCTTCCGCTTAAGCGGGCATTAGTCTAAATTAAAATGAAACGGTTTTATATATTTTGGTTTTTCTTTTGCGCTGGTTGGGGATACCTGTTTTCACAACCTATGGAAAGCACTCCCTTTTCAATCTCACAAGCACCTGCAATGTTTTTGACAGGGGCTATATCATCCTTTGTACTATTTTGTTTTGAGGTATTAAAGGCTGGGGGAACTAAAATCGCTCGTCCATCACTTACTTTAAAGCCGTGGGAGGCTTTTCCAGTCGGGTTGGTTACATTCATTTTAATTACTTTCTTCTTTAGCAGTATTTGGGGATTAATATTTTCGGTTGTATCTGGCGGCCACATAGCAACGCCTTTAACAATACTATGTATGGTATTGGGTATTTCATTTGGTGGCTGGGGTGTTTTGTTTCTTTTTAAACGCAGGTTTCATGCCTAACAAAAGCATCCAAAGGACATCACTTCGCTCCGCCCCTGATGTCGACCGTTAGCTTAAATATATAAGGTCAATATGAAGTGCAAGTTGTGCAACCAAGAGAAGAAATTGATTCAAGCACATATTATTCCAAAAAGTTTTCATGCGCCTTTGAAGGAAGAAGGTCAAACTCCAATTATTATTACAAGCAAAGATGGTGTCTATCCTAAGCGCTCTCAAACAGGTGTCTACGACGTAGAAATAGTTTGCGAGGACTGTGAAAAAATGTTTTCTCCTTGGGATGATTATGGCAATAAATTCTTATTTCAAGAACTGCATGATGAAAATTACGTAGTAAGTAATGGCGAAAGGATAGCATACAATTTTGGCCTGTGTGACTATAAGAAATTAAAGCTATTTTTTATTTCGATTCTTTGGCGAGCAAGTGTTTCGAATCAAAACATGTTTGGTAGAGTTCAGCTAGGGTCCTATGAAAAAAAATTAAAGAAGTTGGTATTGTCAAATAATCCAGGCGATATAGAAGATTTTTCAGTAGCATTGTCAAAGTTCGATGCGCCAGCAAATGAAACAGGAATCTTAAATCCTGATCGGACTCGCTACGATGGGGTTATACATTACAGGCTTTATCTTGGTGGTTATATGGCAATTATAAAAGTATCAAGTCAGCCAACACCAAAATGCTTTCAAGGTCTATATTTAGCACCTGAGCAAAATGTATTTTTTATAGTTAGAGAGTTTAAACAGAGCAAAGAATATGCTGCAATGGTCTATACAGCTAAGAATGCACGAAATCCTAGTTCCGTCTAGTTCCGGGGACATAATACTTAATTATCCACATTTCGCTTTGGGCCAGGCTTTTTCTTGCCGAGCTCACGCCCAGCTATGGATGACATCTTCGACATAAAACTCTCTCCCCCTAATGGCCTTCCCGTTCTTTCATGCATGC